>CAYWID010000001.1:0-379087 GCA_964458285.1 uncultured Subdoligranulum sp.
TGCGGTATCCACGGTGGTCGGCAAATTTTATGCGTTCGGCTTTCTGGTGGCCGCGATGTTGTTCCACGTTCTGGCGGGGCAGCTGCGGGCGCTGGAGGGAGAAGAACCTCAACGCGCCGTATGCGAAACGGCGGCAGTTTACGATAAAGTGGGAAGAGTATGAGCAACAAGAGGAAACCAAAAAATTTGACAGGCCTTCAGTTTACAAACTGGACGGTTTTGGGGGATTTCCGGCAAAATAAAGGTGTGACGGAATGGCTTTGCCGGTGTACATGCGGCACGGAGCGCTTTGTAAATGCAAAAAATTTGCTGCGAGGCACTTCCAAAGGCTGCGGATGCACAAGGGCTCGCACCGGCCGGGCCGCGGATTTGACCAACCGGCGTTTTGGGATGCTTACCGCGCTGCGGAGGGTAGAAAACCGGGGCAATCTGGTTTGTTGGGAATGCGTCTGTGATTGCGGCAATCATAAGATCGTTACGGCACACAATTTATACGGCGGTCACACAAAAAGTTGCGGCTGCTTGCAGAAAAGCCGTGGGATGTCGCTTCCGAACAATACCCGCGACCTGCGCGGTTACAGCTTTGGCTTTTTGCAAGTGTTGGAGCCTACGGATCAACGGGATAAAAAAGGGTATGTGTACTGGCGCTGCCGGTGTACGCGATGCGGCAACGAGGTACTGATGCCGGAGGGCACCCTTTTGCGGGGAGAAACGGTCAGCTGCGGCTGCTACCGCCGCGATCATGCATCCGAAACCATGATGTCGGGTCTGCATTTTGTGGATAACACCTGTCTGGAATGGCTGGAACACCGAAAAAAGCGCAGCGACAATAAAAGCGGTTTTCAAGGCGTGCGCCGTCTTGCCAGCGGACGCTATGAAACGATGATCGGTTTCCGGAAAGACCGCTACTATTTGGGGGTCTATGATACGTTCGACGAGGCGGTGGATGCGCGCTGCCGTGGCGAGCAGGTACTTTACGAGGCGTTTGCGGCAGCCTATCGGGAATGGAAACAGCATGCAGACCTTGACCCGCAGTGGGCAGAGGCAAACCCGTTTACCTTTTTGGTCCACGCAGAGGATCTTGGGCCGCAATGCCGCATCCGACATACAGCCTAGTATTCTCTTACATGAATTGCATAGCGGATCCAATGTTTCGCAGGCCCGGAAATCCGGTGCGAAGCCTCCCTGTTTGGATGTGGCAAAACCATACGGTCGCTTACAATTCCGGGCTTTACAAAAGTAATTGCCTTTTTGAAAAGTCAGAGCGCTAAATTACAGAACCGCATTTTTAGCAAAACATACAAAATATCCCCGTCCGTTTGGGCGGGGATATTTCTTTCGGAAAAAGTGCGGTCAGCCCCGCCATATCCTTGAAAACAATCGCCAAAAATAGTAAAATAAAATGTATGTATGTTTCAAGGCGGCGCCGCGCCAGCCCGGTGCGGCAAAACGGCGCACAGCCGGGAGAAAGGTGTTTGCAGATGGTATTGAGCATGACAGGCTATGGCCGCGCGGAGAGCGTTGTGCATGGGCGGGATATCACCGTGGAGCTGCGCAGCGTCAACTCGCGCTTTTTTGAGTATTCGTCCCGCGTGCCCCGCTCCTGCTTGTTTATGGAGGATCGGCTCAAAAAGCAGGTGGCCGCCCGCGTCAGCCGGGGCAAGGTGGAGCTTTCGCTCGGCATCCAGAACGTGGCGGCGGCGGAAACCGTCGTACAGGTGAACTGGGCGCTGGCCAAAAGCTACCGGAAGGCGCTTTCCGCGATGTCGGAGCAGCTGGATGTGAAAAGTGATGTCACGGCCGGTATGCTGGCGCAGTTCCCCGATGTGCTGACCCAGAGCGCCGCCGCGCTGGACGAGGACGCCCTGTGGGCCGATGCGGAGGCCGTGGCCGCCGCCGCGCTGGATCGCTTTGTGGCAATGCGCGCCGTGGAGGGCGAAAAGCTCAAGGCCGACATTCTGGCCCGGCTGGCCGCCGTGGAGGCTGATGTGGCCGCCGTGGAGGAAAACAGCGCCGTGCGGGTGCAGGCCTACACCGACCGCCTGTACGCCCGGCTGAAGGAACTGATGGCCGACCGCACGGTGGACGAGAGCCGCATTTTGACCGAGGCCGCCATTTTTGCCGACAAAACCGCCGTGGACGAGGAAACGGTGCGGCTCCACAGCCATGTGGCGCAGTACCGCGCCATTTTGGCCATGGACGAGCCGGTGGGCCGCAAGCTGGATTTTCTGACCCAGGAGTTGAACCGGGAATCCAACACGATCGGCTCCAAGTGCCAGGATATTGCCGTCACCCGTATTGTGGTGGATTTAAAATCCGAGATCGAGAAGATCCGGGAGCAGATCCAGAACATCGAGTGATCCGGCGGGACAAAACAGAGAAAGGAACAACATGAAACTGATCAACATCGGCTTTGGCAACATGGTGAACGCCAGCAGGCTGATCGCCATTGTCAGCCCGGAATCCGCCCCCATCAAACGGATCGTGCAGGACGCGCGGGACAAGGGCGCCCTGATCGACGCCACCTACGGGCGGCGCACCCGCGCGGTCATCATCATGGATTCGGATCATGTGATTCTGTCGGCGGTGCAGCCGGAAACGGTCGCCAACCGGTTTGACGATGACGACGAGGACGAGACGGAGGAGGAGGAAGAACGGGATGAAAGGTGAAAAATATCTGTTTGTGGTTTCGGGGCCGTCCGGCACAGGAAAAGATACCATCGTGGCCAGGCTTTTGCAGGACCACCCCGAGATCGAGCGGACCGTGAGCGCCACCACCCGGGGTATGCGCCCCGGAGAGGCGGACGGCGTCAATTACCACTATATGACGCGCGCCGAATTTGAAAACTGCCTGGCGCACGACGAGATCGTGGAGCATACCTGCTACTGCGACAATTACTACGGCACCCTTCGCAGGGAGATCGAGCGGCACATGACCGCCGGCATCCCGGTGGTGCTGGTGATCGAGGTGGAGGGCGCGGGCAACATCAAACGGATGTACCCCGGCGCCACCACGATCTTTGTGCTGCCGCCCGATATGGCTGAACTGGAACGACGCCTGCGCGCCCGCGGCAGCGAGGACGAGGCCACGATCCAAAAGCGGCTCAAGCGCGCCGAGAGCGAAATTGCCAAATCGGTCGAGTACGATGAACACGTTGTCAATGTGGAAGTCGATTCCTGCGCGCAGAGTTTATATTCCATAATCCAGTTCAAATTGCAGCACGCCAAAGAGGATTGAGCGCCGCCGTCCGGCGGGATCAGAAGGGGAGGGAAGGCTTGGATATCGCAAAGGTGGCGGTCAACGACGCCACAATCCATTTTGACAAGCTGTACTCTTATGCGGTGCCGCCCACGCTGGACGGCCGCGTGTGGCCGGGCAGCCTGGTGCTGGTGCCGTTTGGCCGTGGCGACAGGCCGCGCATGGCCGTGGTGGTGGAGCGGGGGGATGAGGAAATTCCCGCGCCGGAAAAGCTCAAAACCCTGCTGGACGCCGCGCCCGAGGATGCCCGTCTCACGCCTGATCTGATGCAGCTGGTTCGCTTTTTGCGAGATCGCACTTTCTGCACCTGGTACGAAGCCGTCAAGGCCGTCATCCCCTACGGCGCGCAGTACCAGCCCGCCACGGCGGATGGAAGGCCGGTCGTGCAAAGCCGCCTGACCCGCCCCACAGAGCGGGTCTACACCCTGCTTTCGCCGCTGCCCGCCAAGCCCAGGCCGGGCGTCCGCCAGTTGGCGGCCGCCGAGGCGCTGGCCGCCGGGCCGCGCAGCCAAAAGGAGCTGGAAACGCTGGGCATCGCCCGCGCCACCCTTGATACGCTGTGCGGCAAGGGGGTGCTGGGGGTGGAGGAACGGTATAAATCGCTGGATCTGTTCGCCGCCATCCCCTTTGATCCCCAGCCCATCGAACTTTCGCCCGAGCAGCAGGCCGCCTACGACGCGCTGGAACCCGATCTTTTGGACGGCAATCTCCACGCGGCGCTGTTGCACGGCGTGACCGGCAGCGGCAAGACCGCCGTGTTTTTAAAGCTGATCGAGCGGACGCTGGAGCAGGGGCGGCGGGCGCTGGTGCTGGTGCCCGAGATCAGCCTGACCCCCCAGATGATCCGGCGACTGAAAGCGAACTTCGGCAGCCGCCTGGCCGTTCAGCACTCGGCGCTCAACAACACCGAGCGGCTGCTGCAATGGCGGCTGATCCAGGCCGGGCAGGCCGATATCGTGGTGGGTACCCGCAGCGCCGTGTTTGCACCGCTGCAAAACATCGGCCTGATTATTCTGGACGAGGAGCAGGAGCATACCTATCAGAGCGAATCGGCGCCGCGGTATTCGGCCCACGATGTGGCCAAGAAGCGGGCCGCCGCCGAGGGAGCGCTGCTGCTGTTCGCCTCGGCCACCCCCCGCGTCGAAACCTACCATGCCGCCGAACAGGGCGCGATGCGGCTGGTTCGGCTGACGCAGCGGTATGGCGGCCGCCCGCTGCCCGGCGTCGATTTTATTGATATGCGGGCCGAACTGGCCGCCGGGAACCCCCGCGAAGTCAGCGCCCGGCTGGCGGAGGAACTGCAGGCGAACATCGATCGCAAAGAGCAGAGCATCCTGCTGCTCAACCGGCGCGGTTACCGCACGGTAGGCGTCTGTACCGATTGCGGCCATGTTCTCAAATGCCCCAACTGCAGCGTGCCGATGGTTTACCACAAGCCGCAGCAGGCGCTTTTGTGTCATTACTGCGGCCACAAGGTGACCCCGGTACCCACAAGCTGCCCGGAGTGCGGCGGCAACATCCTTTACAGCGGGTTTGGCACCCAAAAAGTGGAGGAAGAACTGGCAGAACTGCTGCCCGGCGCCCGCATTCTGCGGATGGATCAGGATTCCACCGGCCAGAAAAACGCCCACGAGCGGATGCTGGCGCAATTTGCCGCCCATGAGTACGATATTCTGCTCGGCACCCAGATGGTGGCAAAGGGGCTGGACTTTGAAAAGGTGACGCTTGTGGGGGTGCTGGGCATCGATTCGCTGCTGTTCGGGCAGGGGTTCCGCTCCTACGAGAACGTGTTCAGCCTGGTTACCCAGGTGATCGGGCGGGGCGGCCGGGCCGAGCTGCCGGGCCGCGCGCTGATCCAGACCGTGGTGCCGGGCCATCCGGTTTTGCAGTTGGCCGCCGCGCAGGACTACGATGCTTTCTACAGGCAGGAGATCGCCTTCCGGCGCTACTGCCTGTACCCGCCCTTCTGCGCCGTTTGCGTGGCGGGCTTTGCGGGGGAGAAGGACGGCGACACCTGCAAGGCGGCGTTCGCCTTCTCCCGCCGGCTGGCCGAGCTGGCCGCCCGCCAGCCCCGAATGCCGCTGCGGCTCCTGGGGCCGGTGCCGATGAACATTGCCATGCTTAACGGAAAATTTCGCTACAAGCTAACCATCAAATGCCGCAACGACGCACCGTTCCGTGCCCTGCTGCATCAGACCTTAAGCTTTTACCGTCAGAATAACCTGCCCGCCAAGGCGGCGGTGGTTCTGGATTTCAACGCGGACGGAGATTTATAAATTACGGAGGTATTTTTCTATGGCACTTCGCACGATCGTACAGGACGGCGACCCGATCCTGAAAAAGGTATGCCGCCCCGTGACCAAGTTTGACGACCGTCTGGCAACCCTGCTGGACGATATGAAAGAAACCCTGCTGGACGCCAACGGCTGGGGGCTGGCCGGGCCGCAGGTGGGTGTGATGCGCCGCCTGTTTATCAGTCTGGACGGGCGGGATATTCCCGATCCGGTGCCGGAAAACTACGAATACAAGGTTGTGGAGTTCATCAACCCGGAAATCCTTGCCCTGAGCGACGAACAGGTGGAACTGTACGAGGGCTGCCTGTCCTTTCCCGGCCACAACGGCGCGATCAAGCGTAGCAAGCATGTCAAGGTGCGGGCGCAGAATCGCCATGGCGAAACCTTTGTGATGGAGGCCGACGACATGATGGCCCGCTGCATCCAGCACGAGAACAATCATCTGGACGGCATCACGATCATGGATTTGGCCACCAGTTTCTACGAGGACGACTACCCCGAGGAAAACGGAAAGGACGAGTGACCCCATGCGCATCCTCTTTATGGGCACCCCGGATATCGCGGCGGCCAGTCTGCAGGCCTTGCTGGATGCGGGACACACGGTCTGCGGCGTTTTTACGCGGCAGGATAAGCCGGTGGGCCGCAAACAGCTGTTGACGGCGCCGCCCGTCAAACGGCTGGCGGAGGCCAACGGAATCCCCGTCTGGCAGCCGGCCACCCTGCGGGACGGCACGGCCGCGGATACCCTCCGCGCGCTGGCACCCGAGTTGATCGTGGTGGTGGCCTATGGGCGGATTCTGCCCCCCGAGATCCTGGCCATCCCGCCCCGCGGCTGCATCAACCTCCACGTTTCGCTGCTGCCCCGCTACCGCGGTTCGGCGCCCATCCAGTGGGCCGTGCTGAACGGGGACGCCGAGACGGGCGTGACGATCATGCAGCTGGACGAGGGGTGCGATACCGGCGCCATCCTGCTGGTGCGCAAGGTGCCCATCGACCCGGAGGAAACCTCCGGCGAGTTGTTTGACAAGGTGAGCGCCCTCGGCGCGCAGACGCTGGTGACGGCCATCGAAAAGCTGGCGGCGGGGGAGCTGACCCCCAAAAAGCAGGACGATGCGCTGGCTACCCAGGCGCCGCCTCTTAAAAAGGAAATGGCGGCCTTTGCTTTTGATGCCGACGCCGCCCATCTGCACAATCTGGTGCGGGGAATGAACCCCTGGCCGGTCGCTTATTTTGAGCGGGACGGCAAAAAGATCAAAGTGCTGGCATCCCGCCTGGCCCCGAACGCGGCAGGAGCCGCGCCCGGCACGGTGTTGGCCGTCCGGCCGCTGACCGTGGCCTGCCAAAACGGCGCTTTGCAATTGATCACCGTCACGCCCGAGGGCGGCAAGCCGATGGACGGCACCGCCTGGGCCGCCGGGCGCCGCCTAAAAGCGGGGGATTGCCTGTGACGGCCCGGTATCTGGCCGTCAAGGCCCTTGTGCGGCAGGAGCAGAACGGTTTTTCCAATCTGGTGTTGGACGCCGAACTGAAAAAAACAGTGCCGCCGCTTGCCCCACGGGATGCGGCTTTTGCGGCCAGCATCTTTTATACGGCGCTGGAGCGGCAAAACACGCTGGACGCCCGCCTGGCGCCTTTCCTGAAAAAGCCGCTGGCGCGGTTGGATTCGCCTGTGCGGGCCATTCTGCGGGCGGGGCTGGCCCAGGCGGCCTATATGCAGGTGCCGCTGCCTGCCGCCGTCAACGAGTCGGTCAAGCTGGCGCGGGCTTTCGGCAAAACCAGCGCCGCCGGGATGGTGAACGCGGTGCTTCGCCGTGCCGCCGCCCACACGCTGCGCGAGGCCGATTACCCCGACCCTGTTTTGCGGCTTTCGGTGCTGCAGAATCTTTCGGTTCCGGTAGCCGAGCTGCTGTGGCGCCAGTACGGCGCCGAAGCCTTTGCGCTTGCCGCTGCTTTTTACGACCGACGCCCCACGGCTGTACGGGTCAATACCTGCAAAACCACGCCGGATGCCTTGGCAGACGCGCTGCGGGCCGAGGGCTGCACGGTGACGCCGGGGGGCCGGGCCAACAGCCTGGCCGTCGAATTTCCGGCCAGCCCCGCTTTCACGGCGGCGTTCCGTCAGGGATGGTTCCATGTGCAGGGCGAGGCTTCCCAGCTTGCGGCGGACAGCCTTTGCGCTGCGCCGGGCCAGCGGGTGCTGGATCTTTGCGCCGCGCCGGGCGGCAAAAGTCTGACGCTGGCCGAGGCGATGGAAAACCGCGGCGCGCTGCTGAGCTGCGACGCCGTACCCGGCCGCCTGCCGCTGCTGGAAAAGAACTTTGCCCGCTGCGGCATCACCTGCGCCCGCGTTCTGCAAAACGACGGCGCGGTGTTTGATCCCGCGCTGGGCACGTTTGACCGGGTGCTGTGCGATGTGCCCTGCAGCGGCTTGGGGGTTCTGGGCAAAAAACCTGATATTCGCTACCGTACGGCCGAGGGACTGAGCGATTTGACCGATCTTCAGGCAAAAATCCTGCAAAACGCAGCGCGGTATCTTGCCCCGGGCGGCCGTTTGGTGTATTCTACCTGTACGGTCAATCAGGCTGAAAACCAGGAACAGATTGCCCAATTTTTGGCCAAAAACAAGAATTTTAACGTGGAAGCGCCACAAAATCCGCCGCCCGGCGCAGAGGTCGGCCCCTGCGGCACCTTGCTTTTGCCCAACCGAACCGGGTTGGACGGCTTTTTTGTGGCCGTTTTGGAAAAAAGATGAAATTTTCTGGGGGATATCCCAGTTCTATAGGGCAATACCGCGCCAAGCCGGCCGGCTGAACGGGTGCGGTATTGCCATCGGAAAGGAGCGTGACAAGCCGATGGAAAAGCCCTGCCTGACGGCGATGACGCCCGCGCAGCTGACGGCGCAGATCGAAGCGCTGGGGCTGCCCGGGTTCCGGGCCAGACAAATCTATAAGTGGATCCATCAGAAGCTGGTCACGGATTTTTCTGCCATGACCGATCTGCCCAAGGCCCTGACCGCCCGTCTGGCCGAGCAGTTCACCCTGGCCGCGCCCCGCATAAAGCGGCAGCAGCAGTCCAAGGACGGCACAGTCAAGTATCTTCTGGAAATGGCGGACGGCAACTGCATTGAGACGGTGCTTATGCGGTACAGCTACGGCAATACGGTCTGCGTTTCCACCCAGGTGGGCTGCGCGATGGGCTGCCGTTTCTGCGCCTCCACCCAGGCCGGGCGGGTGCGGGATTTGAACGCGGGCGAGATTGCCGCCGAGGTCTATACCGTGCAGCGCGTCAGCGGAGAGCGGGTGTCCCACATTGTATTGATGGGCATCGGCGAGCCGCTGCACAACTTTGACAATGTGATGGATTTTCTTACGATCATCTCCAGCCCCGAAGGCTTGCAGATCGGCATGCGCAACATCAGCCTTTCCACCTGCGGCCTGGTGCCAAAAATTGATGAACTGGCGCAGAAAAAATTACAGCTGACGTTGTCGGTATCTCTTCATGCGCCCAACGACGCGCTGCGCAGCAGCATGATGCCCGTCAACGACGCGTACCCGCTGGCGCAGCTGATCCCGGCCTGCCGCCGCTATCAGCAGACGACCGGGCGGCGCATCAGCTTTGAATACTCGCTGGTGCGGGGCGTCAACGACAGCCCCGCCACCGCGCGGGAGCTTGCGCATCTGATCAGGGGGATGGGGGCGCATGTCAATCTTATCCCCATCAACCCGGTGGACGGCAGCCCCTACTCGGCCACCGACGACGCCAACGTCCGGCGGTTTCAAAAACAGCTGGAGGAGCTTGGTGTAAACGCTACGGTGCGGCGGCGGCTGGGCAGCGATATCAGCGCGGCCTGCGGTCAGCTTCGGCGGGAGGACGCCGACAGCACAACGGAAAGGAACCAGAGCGAATGAAGCTTGCGGCAATCACAGACATCGGCAGCTGCCGGCAGGAAAACCAGGACAATTACTGCGCCCAGCAATTGGTGGACGGCTCCGCCTGGGGCATCGTGTGCGACGGCATGGGCGGCGTGAACGGGGGCCGGGTGGCGGCCCGCATCGCCACCGATACGATGCTCCACTATTTTCAAAAGGAACTGCCTACCCTGCACTATGGGGAGGAAAAGCAGTTTATCCAGCACGGATTTGACATTACCAACCGCGCAGTTTATGATAAAGCTACCTCCGACCCTGAAATGCTGGGCATGGGCACCACGGGCGTCTGCGTCTACTGCAAGGGCCGGATGGCGCACATCGTTCATGCCGGGGATTCCCGCGCCTACCTGCTCCATGACGGGGTGCTGCGCCAGGTCACCCGCGACCATTCGATGGTGCAGCAGTTGGTGGACAGCGGCCAGATCACCCGCGAGCAGGCGGCTGCCCACCCCCAAAAAAATCTGATCACCCGGGCGCTTGGCGTCTCGGCTACCATCGTGCCCGAGTACAACCGCTGCGAAGTGACAGAAAACGACCTTTTGCTTTTGTGTACCGACGGTCTTACCAACATGGTGTCGGATCAGGAGATCGGCCTGATCTTGCAGGAATCTCCCTTTTTTGAGGTGCCGGACGTTCTGGTGGATCGGGCCATCCAGGCGGGCGGGCAGGATAACATCACGGTGATGCTGATGGGCGTTGAAGCAACGGAGGAAAAACATGGATAACTTGATTGGCAGGCGGCTGGACGGCCGCTATTTGATCGAAAGCCTGATCGGCATTGGCGGTATGGCCAACGTGTACAAGGGCACCGATACCAAAACAGGCAACGCGGTGGCCGTTAAAGTGCTGAAAGAAGAATTTTTGGAGAACGAGGAGCTGGTTCGCCGGTTCAAAAACGAATCCAAGGCGATTTCCATCCTCGACCACCCCAACATCGTCAAGGTGTACGACGTATCGGTGACCGATAAGCTGCAATATATCGTGATGGAGTATATTGACGGCATCACCCTCAAAGAATATCTCAAGCAGCGCGGCGGCCCCCTGACCTGGAAGGAAGTCGTGCATTTTGCCACCCAGATTTTGAGCGCGCTTGATCACGCGCATTCCAAGGGGATCGTCCACCGGGACGTCAAGCCCCAGAATATTATGCTGCTGGCCGACGGTTCCATCAAGATGATGGATTTCGGCATTGCGCGGTTTTCCCGCGCCCAAAGCCAGACCGTCAGCGACAAGGCCATCGGCTCGGTTCACTATATCAGCCCTGAACAGGCCAAGGGCGACCGAACGGACGCCCGCACCGATCTTTATTCGGTCGGCGTGATGCTGTACGAGATGCTCAGCGGTCGGCTGCCCTTTGACGGCGCCGGCGCCGTGTCCATCGCCATCAAGCAGATCTCCGATGATCCAACCCCGCTGGCTCAGATCGCCCCCAATGTGCCCGAGGGCCTGCGTCAGATTACCGAGCGGGCCATGTCCAAAAATCCCGATGACCGCTACCCCTCGGCCAAGGCCATGCTGGCGGCTATCGATGAATTCAAGCGCAACCCCTCCATCCGGTTTGAGTACGAGTACCTGACCCAGGACGACCCGGATAAAACCATCAACAAAGTGGTGAACGGAACGAAAAACTATACCAATGTAAAAACCGCGAACGCCCGCCAGGGCACCACGCCGGCCGGCGCCGGCAAGACCCGTGCCAAGACCGGCAAGAAAAAAAGCAAGGGCGGGTTTTCGTTGCTGCCCATCTTTTTCGGCATGGCGGTGGCGTTCGTCATCGGTGCGTTCATCCTCGTTTATTTGATTTTTGCCAACTCCACCAACCCGCTGTTCAGCAACCGCGCGGATGTGCAGCTGATCAATTTTGTGGGGATGACCGAGGACTCCTTTCGCTCCTCCGATTATTTTTCCAAGCTGGAGCCGAAGTTTGTGACCGAGTACAACTCAAACTACGATGCGGGCGTGATTTTTCAGCAAAACCCCAAGCCTGGCCGCACCGTCAAGGAAGGCCAGAAGATTACCCTGAAGGTCAGCAGCGGCACCCAGTGGATTACGGTGCCCGACACCACCAACATGGCGCAGGATGATGCCGTGACGACCCTCAAAAATCTTGGCCTGACCGTTGTGGTCAACCCGATTCAGGACGACACGGTGGCCTCCGGCACGGTGGTGCGCACGGATCCTGCCGCCAACGAGCAGATGGCGGGCGGCACCACGGTAACGGTCTATGTGGCCCAGCCCAAGATCAACACCGAAAAGCAGGTGCCCAGCGTTGTGGGTCTGCAGCAGGCGGAGGGCATTTCGGCCATCCGCAACAGCAACCTGATCCCCAGCGTGGAGGAGCAGCCCAACGAGCAGCCGGCAGGCACCATCATCAGCCAAAGCCCCACGGCGGGTTCCAACGTGCGGATGAATTCTACGGTCAAGCTGTACGTTTCCACCGGCGTGTCCCAGGCGGTGCTGGATCAGCAGGCTGCCGATGCCGCCGCCGCTGCCGCCGCCTCCAGCGCGGCCACCAACGGCTGGTACGAGCAGGATGAAAACGGAAATTGGTACCATGTAAACCCGGACGGCACAAGAGATGGCTGAGAATTATAACGTGCAGACGCCTTATATCGCCAAAGGCATCGGCGGTTTTTACTATGTGCGCCGGGGCGGGGAAGTGCTGGAATGCAAGGCGCGCGGCATTTTCCGCAAGCGGGGGCTTACGCCGCTGGCGGGAGATTTTGTTGCCCTGAGCGAAGACGGCACCATGATCGACGAGATACTGCCCCGCAAAAACGCGCTGGTCCGCCCGCCCATTGCAAACCTGGATGTGCTGTTTCTTGTGGCCAGCACCGTACAGCCGGTTCCCAGCACCTTGGTGCTGGACAAACTGATTGCGGCAGCCGTCTACAAGGGCATTCGCCCCGTGCTGGTAATCACCAAGACGGATCTTGGCGATGCCGCGTCGCTGGCTGCCTGCTACGCGCAAAGCACCGTACCGGTCATTTTGCTGAATGCGGCTGCCGGCGAGGGGCTAGACGCGGTGCGCGCCCAGCTAAACGGGCATCTGTGCGCCTTCTGCGGCAACTCGGGAGTCGGCAAATCCACTTTGCTCAACGCGCTGGCGCCCGGGCTGAACCGGGAAACCGGCGCAATCAGCCAAAAGCTGGGCCGCGGCCGCCACACCACCCGCGAGGTGGAAATTTTTGAGATCGGCGGCGGCCGTGTGGCCGATACCCCCGGTTTTGCCAGCCTGGAAACCCAAAGGCTTTGCTACATCCCGCGGGAGGAACTGCAGCATGCTTTTCCCGAGATGGAACCCTATTTTGGCCAGTGTCGGTTTACCGGCTGCTCTCACCGGGCCGAGACCGGCTGTGCTGTCCGTGCGGCGGTGGAGGCGGGCAGAATCGCCCGCTCCCGCTACGAGAGCTATCTTGCCATGTATGAGGAAGCCGACAAGGTGAACGAATGGGAACTCTGAAAAACGGCGCGGTGCTGCTTTCGGCGGCGCCGATTGTGCCCGAACTGCGGCGCTACTGCCCGGAGGGCGCCTTTGTGGTGGCCTGCGATGCGGGATACCGCCATGCGTCCCTGCTGGGACTGGAACCGGATCTGATCGTGGGCGATTTCGATTCCGCCCCGCCGCCGCCCGCCTCGGCCCGGACGATCGTGCTGCCCCATGTCAAGGACGACACCGATACCCATTTTGCGGCCCGCTGGCTGCTGGAGCAGGGGGCGAAACGGGTCGTGATGCTGGGGGCGCTGGGCGGCGCGCGAATGGATCACACGCTGGCGAACCTGGAAACCGGCCTGTTCCTGGCCAGGGGCGGGGCGGATGCCGTGCTTGCGGATGCCCGTACCGAACTGCATTATCTTCTGCCGGGCCGCCCGCTGGTTCTGCCTGCCGCCGATGCAGGCGGGCCGTGGAAGTATCTCTCCCTGCTGCCCCTTGGCGGCCCGCTGACCGGCGTTACCCTGACGGGGGTCTACTACCCCCTGCGGGAAGCCGCGCTGCAGCCGGATTTTCCGCTGGCCGTCAGCAACGAATTCACAGAACCCACGGCGGCTCTTTCCTGCAGCGGCGGCGCCGGGCTGGTGTTGCTGACCCGGCGCGACGGCGGGAACATTCTCCCGTGAGGGGGCATAGTATGGCGTAACCAAGGACGGTGCCGCAAGCGCCTTCGCCAAACGGCAGGGGACGCGGCGCCGCCCCGAAAACGGGGAGGTGGCGTCATGCAGATCGTTGTTGTACGTTGCCCGCGCGTGCTGCGCTGGCTGCTCAGAACCGTATTTAAAGTGCAGTAACGGCCTGTAGGCCGTTTCGGTAAGGCACAATGCAACCGTTCGGCCCATCCGGCGGGTTTCCCATGGGAGGGAAGCCCGCCGGATGGGTTTATTTTTTTGCCTGCCTGCATATACATGGCCATAAAGCAATGGAAAGGGGCATGGCAAATGGAATTGAAGGTGTTCAGGGAGACGGCGGCGGCCTACGCGGGCCGGTGGGAAACCCGGCTGGAACTGCCTGTGGAGACGGAATTTCTGATCCCGGACTATCAGCCTGCGGTATTCAAGATCGTCAAGTGCCTGCTGGAACCGGTGGTGCTGCAAAATCATCTTTCCGGCACACGCTGGCAGGGGGAAGGATACCTGCGCTGCACCGTCTATTATCAATCGGACGAGGGGGGCAGTCAGTTGTATCGAACCGAGCAGAAGTTCCCGTTTGAAAAAAGCGCCGAACTGCCCGAGGGGCGCTATACCGAGGGGCCGGCCCAGCTCGGCGGCCAGACCGAGTATCTGAACTGCCGCGCCATCAGTGAACATCGCATTGAGCTGCGCGGCGCCTACCAACTGTCGGTGGCGGCCGAGGCAGCCAAAGAGCAGCCTGTGCTGACCTCGCTGGCCGAGGCCGGGGTCGAGCAGCGCACCGCCGTGCTGGCGGGCTGTCTTTGCACTGCCGCCGAGGAGCGCACCGCTACCGCGGAGGATACCGTTGATCTGCCTGGCGCGGGGGAAAGCGTGCTGGACATCAGCGGCAGCGCCGTAGAGGGGGAAACGAGCCTTCAGCCGGGGCAGATCAGCTATCGGGGCAAGCTGCGGATGCAGCTCTGCTATCGCCCGGCGGGCGGCGAACTGGCGGGCCGCACCAGGGATATCCCCGTGACCATGACGATGGAATTGCCCGGCGCGTTGGAAACCGATACCCCGGTCGTCTGGGTCGAGGTACTTTCCGCCGCGCTGTCCGCCGCCGACGCAGGCGACCCGGTGCTGAACGTTACATGGAAGCTCCACGCCGAGCTGTGGCGCGCCGCCAACTGCACAGCGGTGGCGGATGCCTACTCCACCCTCTGCCAGACCCAGCTGGATCGGGTGCGGTGGCAGTACAGCGGTCCGGCCCGGCTTATCGCCGAGACGGCCGCGGCCGCGGTATCGGACGATCTGCCTGATACGGCGGCCGAGGTCAAGGGCTGCTTTGTCAGCCTGGGTGCGCCCGGCCTCGTGGCGGATGCCGACGGCAAAACGGTGCGCCCGGGCGGAAAAGGAACCGCGCATCTGCTGTGCGCCGACGAGCGGGGAGAACTTTCCTGCTGCGACAAGGTGTTTGCCTGGCAGGCGGATACCCGCCTGCCGGGGCCGCCGGAAGCCTATTTGGCGCATTTGTGTGCCGCCGCCGCCGAGGTACACGCGGGGCGGCAGGGAAACCAGATGAAGGTGGAGCTGGGAGTGAACGTCAGCGGTGCGGTTTTTCCGCTCTGCCGGGCCGACACCGTGGACGCCGTGACGCTGGGCGATCCGCTGCCCAGCCCCTCCGCCGGCCCGGCTCTGACCCTCTACTTTGCGCAGGAGGGCGAGGCGGTGTTTGAGATTGCCAAGACCCACCACGCGCGGGTGCGGGAAGTGGCCGCGGCCAACCGCATGGAGCTTGCCGCCGGGCAGAGTGCGGCCGATCTCAAGGCAAAAGCCGGGTGCCTGCTGATCCCGGCGGCACTGTAAGGAGGGGATAACCTGTGACACAGGAACAAATTTACGAAAACATTGCCCGGCGCACCGGCGGCGACATCTATCTGGGTGTGGTCGGCCCGGTGCGCAGCGGCAAAAGCACCTTCATCAAGCGGTTTGCCGAGCTGCTGCTGCTGCCCAACATCCGCAGCGAGGCCCAGCGCGCCCGCGCGCGGGACGAACTGCCCCAGTCGGCCGCCGGGCGGACGATCATGACGACCGAGCCCAAGTTCATCCCCGAGCAGGCTGTCAATGTGGAACTTACGGGCGGCGGCAGCTTCCGCGCCCGGCTCATCGATTGTGTCGGCTACATGGTGGACGGCGCGCTGGGCCATGAGGAAAACAACGAGCCGCGCCTGGTCAAAAGCCCCTGGTACGACAAGGCGGTGCCCTTTGACCTGGCCGCCGAAACCGGCACCCGGCAGGTGATCCGGGAACATGCCACCGTGGGGATGGTCGTCACGACCGACGGCAGCATCGCCGATCTCCCGCGGGAAAACTATGTCGGCGCGGAAAAGAGAATTCTGGCCGAGCTGGACGGCATCGGCAAGCCCTATCTGATTCTGCTCAACTGCACCGACCCCGACAGCGAGGCCTCCCGCGCACTGGCAGCCGAGATGGAGACGGCTTACGGGCACACGGTTTGCCCGGTCAACTGCCTGCAGCTTACCGCCGAAAAGCTGGACACGCTGCTGCAAAAGCTGCTGTATGAGTTTTCCGTGCGGGAGATCGCGGTTTCCATGCCCGGCTGGGTCACCATGCTGGAACCCGGCCACTGGCTGCAAACCGCTGTGTACACAGCCTTGCTGGGGTACGCGGGGGGCGTGCGCAAGATGAAGGATGTGGCCGGGCAGTCCCCGGCGCTGAACTGCGAATACCTGACGGCCAGCCAGGTCACCGGCATTGAGCTGGGCACCGGCATCGTACGGCTGGCGCTCACCATCCAGCCTGCGCTGTTCTACCGCATTTTGGGGGAACAGACCGGGCTGGAGATTGTGGACGAGGCTAGCCTTCTGCCCTGCATTGTGGGGCTGGTGCGGGCCAAGCATGCCTACGATAAACTGCGCGGCGCCATGGAGCAGGTGGAGGCTACCGGCTACGGCATCGTAATGCCGGAACTTGGCGAACTGACGCTGGAAGAACCCGAGATTGTCCGGCAGGGCGGCCAGTACGGGGTACGGCTGTGCGCCAGCGCGCCGTCGCTCCACATTCTGCGGGCAACCATCCACACCGAGCTTTCCCCCACCGTGGGCAGCGAGGAACAGGGCGAGGAATTGATCAAAAGCATCTTGCAGGATTTTGAAAACGACCCCGGCAAGCTGTGGAACACCAACATCTTCGGCCGCAGCCTGAACGAGCTGGTCAACGAGGGGCTGCAGGCCAAGCTGCTGCATATGCCGCAGGAGGCCCGCACGCGCCTGCAGCAGACGCTGGAACGCATCATCAACGACGGTTGCGGCGGGCTGATCTGTATTTTGCTGTGAGAAAGGGGAGAGGAACCATGCCTTCGTTTGCAAGCCGCCGCCCGCCCGCCTCCACGGCCGCCCGCCCGCCAGAAAACAGGGAGCTGACCGAGACGCTGGCAGCCCTGCGCGCCAACGAACAGAAGTTTGCGCTGGCCACGGAGCCTTATTATGTGGAACAATTGATTTTTGAGCGGGCGGCCTTGCGCAGCCATTGCCGCTTGCTTCTTAAAACTATGCGGCGCGGCGCGGAGGCGCGCGTATGAGCGGCAGCCCGCTGGTCTGGCTGGGAGCGGGCGTGTGCATTCTCTGCATGGCGCGGGCGGCCGCGCGCCAGCGGCACCCGCTGCGGGCTGTTTTGTCGGGCGCGGTCTGTGGGCTGGGCGGGGTGGCCCTGGTTGATCTGCTGGCCCCCCTCACGGGGGTAAGCCTGCCGCTTAATCCTTTCACCGCCTTTGCGGGCGTCGTGCTTGGGTTGCCCGGCGTCATCGCGCTGCTGCTGCTCAACGCCCTGTTTTTGTAAACAGCGCAAAATTCGCACAAATTTCACCAAAATGTGAAAAAAGCAACGCCCCTTCCGCTGCCGGGAGGGGCATTGCTTTTTTGGTAAAACGACTGGACCGTAAGCCGGGTTCTGTATTAAACGACGATCTATCTTGGCCCTGCGTCGCCGCAGGGCTCACGCCATCACCGGGACGCGCGAGGCTCCGCATTGTGTCCCATACGGATGTTGCTTCTGACAGGGTTTACATAGCCGCACAGTCGCCTGTGCGCTGGTGAGCTCTTGCCTCGCCTTTCCACCCTTGCCGCGTTCAAAAACGCGGCGGTTGCTTTCTGTTGCACTTTCCCTGGGGTCGCCCCCGGCTGCCGTTAGCAGTTGCCATGCCTCTGAAAAGCCCGGACTTTCCTCAGGGCGGCCGAAGCCGCCCCGCCGCCGTATGTTCCACTCGTTTCGGGCTAAATTATACCATGGGTTTGCCGCCTTGGCAAGCGCGCAACGCGTAAATGGGAAAATAATGGCTATTTGCAAGCGGGCAAGGTTTGTGGTATACTAACACGGTATGATGCTATGGCTGCTCCGCGTGGCTTTCGCCGCCCTTGTGCCCCAAACCGCGCGCGGCGCCGCCTGATCCGGAGGCGCACCCATGAAACCACTCTGCTACACGGTGCCCGCCGCGCTAAACGGCGCCCGTCTTTCGGTGTTTTTGCGCGCGCAGGGGTTGAGCGCGGGTCTGACCAAGGCGGTCAAGTATCACGGCGGCGGCTTTTTTGCGGATGGCGCGCCTGTTTTTACGGATGCCGCCGTATTGGCAGGGCAGAGGATTACTTTCTGCCTGCCCCCGGAAAAAGATACCGGGGTAACGCCTCAGCCGGTGGCTTTTTCCATCCTGCTGGAGGACGACTTTGTGGCCGTTCTCAACAAACCGGCGGGCCTGGCCGTACATCCCACGCTCAACTATCCGGATCATACGCTGGCAAACGGCTGGCTTTACCATTTGGAACAGCAGGGCCGAACGGGCATTTTTCGGCCCGTCAACCGGCTGGACAAAAATACCAGCGGGTTGGTGCTTTGCGCCCAAAACGCTTTTGCCGCGCCGGCCCTGGCCTCCACCGCACACAAGCGGTATCTGGCCGTGGCTTCGGGAGAACTTCCGCTTGGCCCCGGCGAGATCGATGCGCCCATCGGCCGCCGCGGGGACTCGATCATCGGCCGATGCGTATCGCCGCAGGGCAAGCCCAGCCTGACCCGCTACACGGTGCTGGATGCAAATCCGGCTGCCTCCCTGCTTTTATGCGAGACAGTCACCGGCCGCACCCATCAGATTCGGGTGCATTGCGCCTGGCTGGGGCATCCTCTGTTCGGGGACAGCCTGTACGGCGGCCCCGCGTGGCCCTGCCAGGAGGACGGCGGAGAAACAGGCCGTCAGGCGCTGCACTGTACGGCGCTTCGCTTTGTCCATCCTGCGGCGCGGCAGACTGTGCTGCTTACCGCGCCGCCGCCGCCGGATATGCGGCGGCTTAGCACGGCGCTTTCTCTGGCTCTGCCCACGGACGAACAAGTACGGGAGGCTGCCGCCCGCTGAGGCTGCGCCCTCCCTTCACAACACCCCAGCCCTTCCAGGAAGGAGAACTGCCCTTGAACCCGACCCAGACTGAACAGGAACGGCCCTCCGCGCCGAAAAAACGATACAGAAGCCGCCAAAGCAGGCTGTCGCTCTGGCTGGATGCCATCCGTTGCAACCGCACGGTTCGCCGCTGGCGGCGCAATCAAAAAAAGAACAACAAGCGCCAAAAGATGTCCCGCTTTATCGGTCGGCTGCCTTACGCGCTGGCCCTGGGCGAGGCTTTGTATATGATCGGCTTTTGGGCCGAGTATGCCGGCCTGTGCGTGCTGCGCACAACGGGCCGGATAGTGTCTGCCGTTTTCAGCAACGTGGGCCAGATTCTGCTGATGATTCTGCGCCCCTTTCTGGTCGGCATCATCACGCTGTGCGAGGATATCGCCAGCCCCTTTGCGCGGATGGCCTCCGGCCTGCGGCATATCCGCGAGCTGCCTGAGACCTTGCCGGAGGTGGATTCCCGCGATATCCGCAAAGAAAAAATCCAGTATTTCAAGCGCGGCACCAGGCTGTACCTGCCGCTTGTGTGGAATGCGCTCTCCTATGTGTTTCCGGCGGCGGCGGCGGTGGTGCTGGTTACCACCGTTCGGATGGGACTTTCGCGCCATTACATCCTGAACGTGCAGGTCAACGGTCAGACCGTCGGCTATGTGGAAAGCGAACAGGTGTTTGAGGGCGCGCGGGAGGATGTGCAGTCCCGCATCACCTCGGCCAAGGAGGCGATGGCGGCGGCGGGGTCCCCGGCGGACGATGCCCAGTGGGCCATCGATCCCACCTATACGCTGGAGGTATCCGGCAACACCATGACGGAGAGCGATGTGGCCGATGCGATCCTGCGCGCATCCAGCAACGAGATATCGGACGGGACTGCGGTGTACATAGACGGCGTGCTGAGTTATGTCACCACCGAGGGGGATCATCTGCGCAGCTACCTGGAAAATTACAAGGCGCCCTATGAAAACGGCATGGACAGCAATAAGCGGATCGAGTTTGTACACGATATCCAGCTGGTGGACGGCGTATATTTTGCCAAATCCATCGTTCCCTATAAGGATGTCATTGATTCGCTCAACGCCAACAGCAACCCTGTCGTCCACACGGTGACCGAGGGCGAGACCCCCCAGAGCATTGAACAGAATTCCGGCCTGACCTACGAGACGCTGCAGCGGTACAACCCGGATATCGGCGGGGAGACGGATGTGCTGCCGACTGATTCCCAGCTGATTATGGGCTACGGGTCCAGCCTGCTACAGATCAAGACGGTCATCCGCTCGGTTTATACCGAGGCGATTCCCTTCAACTCCAGCACGACCGAATCGGACGAATACGATTACGGCAAAACCGTCACGGTGCAGGAGGGCGTGCCCGGCCTGCAGGAGGTTACCGACGATGTTACCTACATCGACGGCGCGGTCACCGATACCAAGCGCGTCAACGTGACGGTGCTGCAGCAGCCGGTGGAAGAGCTGATCGTCAAGGGAACCAAGCTCAAGAGCGGCATGGTGGCGAAGTACGGCAGCGGCAGCTTTATCTGGCCGGTGCCCAACTTTACCTACGTCAGCCGTTGGATGAGCGCCGCCCACACAGGCGCCGACATCTGCGCCGCCTACGGTACGCCCATTCTGGCCTCCGACGCCGGCGTGGTCGAGATCGCAGGCACGCATTACAGCTACGGCAATTATGTGGTAATCAACCACGGCAACGGCTATAAGACGCTGTACGCGCATATGTCGTCCATTGCGGTAACGGTGGGCCAGGGTGTAACCCAGGGCCAGGTCATCGGGTATGTAGGCTCCACGGGCAACTCCACAGGCAACCACTGCCACTTTGAAATGTACTACAATGGCGTTCGGTTCAGCGCCCAGACGCTGTTTGGCAGCATGGGTTAAATATCCACAAAAAACGCAGGCCAAAGGCGGTATTTCACACATTTTATGCAAATACTAGTATCGGGCCTTTTCAAACCATACAGGATGGTGTATAATACGTTCGTGTTTTGGCCGGGCGTCCCTGCGCCATGCCATGCGGACAGTTGCTCAAAGGAGAGTTTGGGTTGGAAAAATTTGTGATTCGCGGCGGAAAACCGCTGGAAGGCGAAGTGACGATCAGCGGCGCTAAAAATGCGGCAGTTGCCATTTTGCCTGCCACCATTTTGGCGGCGGACAAATGCGTGATCGAAAATTTGCCCTGCATCAGCGATGTGATGGCCTCTCTTCAAATCTTGAGTGAACTGGGCGCCAATATCCGCATGATCAGCAAAAGCACCTATGAAATTGATACCACCCACCTGACCGGCACCGAGGTTTCCAATGAGCTTTCCCGCCAGATGCGGGCCAGCTACTACTTTCTGGGCGCCCTGCTTGGGCGCTTCGGCGAGGGGCAGGTGGCTATGCCGGGCGGCTGCAACCTGGGGCCGCGCCCGATCGACCAGCATCTCAAGGCGTTCACCGCGCTTGGGGCCGAGGATTCGGTGGAGTATGGAATGATCCATGTCTCGGCGGCCGGGCTGGAGGGCGCGCACATCTTTTTCGATACGGTTTCGGTGGGAGCCACGATGAACGCCATGCTGGCCGCCGTGCTGGCCGGCGGTTTGACGGTGCTGGAAAATGTCGCCAAGGAACCGCATATTGTGGATTTGGCCAACTGTCTCAACATGATGGGGGCCGATGTACACGGTGCGGGCACCGATGTCATTAAGATTCGCGGCGTGGAATCGCTGCACGGCTGCAATTATTCGATCATCCCTGATCAGATCGAGGCGGGCAGCTATATGGTGGCCGCCGCCATCACCCGCGGGAACGTGCTGGTGAAAAATGTGATTCCCAAGCACCTGGAGCCGATCACCGCCAAGCTGCGTCACGCCGGCTGCGAGATTACCGAATATGACGATTCGCTGCGGGTAAGCTGCAGCTGCCGTTTAAACGCGCTGAAAATCAAGACGATGCCGCATCCCGGCTTTCCCACCGATATGCAGCCTTTGATGACGGTGCTGCTCAGCACCGCCAAGGGTACCTCGATCGTGACCGAGGGCATTTGGGAAAACCGCTTCCGCTATGTGGACGAACTGCTGCGGATGGGCGCCAACATCCAGGTAGACGGCCAGGTGGCCGTCATCGAGGGGGTGGACAGGCTGCGCCCGGCACCCCTGCGCGCCTTGGATCTGCGGGCGGGCGCGGCCATGGTGCTGGCGGCGCTTTCCTGCGAGGGCGTCAGCGAGATTGACGAGACAAGCCACATTGAGCGCGGCTACGAAAATATTGTGGAAAAGCTGCAGGCTTTGGGGGCCGATATCCGCCGGGTGGAAGCTCCGGTAAGCGCTTCCATCAGCCGCGCGATGTGACCCTGCTTTTGGCAGACAAAACAGATGGAGCCGCATCCCTGCGGCTCCATTTTTCTGCGTTTGCGGCAAAAGCGCGGCGAACGGACAAACACCCTCCAACCAGGAAAGGAACACCATGGCACTGTTTACGACCCTGTACTCCGGTTCCTCCGGCAACTGCGCGCTGGTGCGCGACGGTCGGCAATATCTGCTGATCGATATGGGCAAAAGCTGCCGCACCACCCTTAAGGCGCTGCGGGAGCTGGATCTTGCCATCGCGGATTGCCAGGGCATTCTGATTACCCACGAGCATTCCGATCATGTCAGCGGGCTGGATACCTTCCTAAAAAACTATACTGTACCGGTGTACGGCCGGGCCGATACGCTGGAAATGCTGGATTCCCGCGGAACCATCCCGCCCGCCGTGGAGGCGATCGCGCTGGACGGCCGCACCGAGGAGATCGGCGGTTTCCGGGTTACGCCTTTTCCCACCAGCCACGACGTACCCTGCTGCGGCTATCGGGTTCAGGTGGGGAAAAGCACGATGGCTCTTGCCACCGACCTTGGCACGCTGACCCCCGTGGTACAGGAAAACCTGGCAGGGTGCGGGCTGGTGGCGCTGGAAGCCAACTACGACCGGTTCAGCCTGCAAGGCGGCCCCTATCCGTATTATCTGAAGGTACGCATCGGCAGCGACAGAGGGCACCTGGACAACCGGGCCTGCGCGGCGGAAATACTCGATCTGATTCAGGACGGCTGCAAAAAGTTTGCGCTCTGCCATCTGAGCCAGACCAACAATTCGCCCGAGCTGGCCATGACCACGGTGTACAATGTGTTGCTGGCCGCGGGCATTCAGCCTGGGCGGGATGTTGTTATCCAGGCGCAGGAGCGCAATGCAATCAGCCCGTACATAGAATTTTGACCAAAGAAAAGAACGGCCTGGCGCATCCGGGAAAAGCGTCAAGCCGCGCCGAAAGGGGAAAACCGCCATCCAAAACATTGATTTGATCTGTCTGGGAAAGCTGAACGCGCCTTACTTTGCGGCGGGCGTGGCCGAATATCAAAAGCGGCTTGCCGCTTTTTGCCGTTTCCGCATCATCGAACTGCCGGAGGCCGCGCTGGCTGATAAAAATGCCAGCCCGGCCCAGATCGAGAAGGCGCTTGACAGGGAGGGAGACGCAATCCTGACCAGCCTGCGAAAGGGCGCGTATCTGGCGGCCCTCTGCGTGGAGGGCAGGCCGGTTTCCAGCGAGGAGCTGGCCGCCCTGCTGGCCGAGCGGGCCGGCAGCGGCGACGCAGATATCGCGTTTGTATTGGGCTCCTCCCACGGCCTTGCTGACAAAGTGAAGAAGGCTGCCGACGTCCGGCTTTCGCTGGGGCGGATCACATTGCCCCACCAGCTGGCCCGCCTGGTGATGGCAGAGCAGCTCTACCGCGCCTGTACAATCAACGCGGGGCTGAAATACCACAAATAAGATGCACCAAGACGTGCAAAAAATGCCCCCGGCATCCGCTTTCTGGCAGATGCCGGGGGCTTTGCATGCAAAAATCCGCTTTACACAAAAAATGCGGAAGAGGCCGTTCGTCAGGTCAATACTTCAGGTGGGCCAGCGAATCCTTGTAGGGGGTTTCCACAGCGGTGGACATCTTGGCCTCGCTCTTGTACTTGCTCAACAGCGCGGCGCTGCGGGCCGGATCGGCCAAAGTGCCGGCACCCGCGATGCAGCCGCCCGGGCAGGCCATGCCTTCCAGCAGATAGCCGTTGTACTTGCCTGCCTTGGCCATGGTCATCAGCTTTCGGCATTCGGTCAAGCCCTGTGCCGAGGCAACCTTTACCTCACGGTCGGGGTCGATCTTGTGGATCGCGTTGACCACGGCCTGCGCCACGCCGCCCGAAACCGCAAATCCGCGACCGTCGGCGCTGGCATCATCAAAGGTATCGTTGGGGTCATCCGGCAGCTTGGCAAAATCGACGTTTTTGGCCTCAAACAAGCCCATCATTTCCTCAAACGTCACCACAAAGTCCACCTCGCTGCGGACGGTGCGGCGGCTGGCCTCCAGCTTTTTGGCCGCGCAGGGGCCAACAAAGCAAATGCGGGCGTCCTTGTCGGCGTGCTTGATCAAACGGGCCGTCAGCACCATGGGGGTCATGGTCATGCTGATGCAATCGGCCTGCTCGGGGAACAGCTTTTTTGCCATCACGCTCCACGCCGGGCAGCAGGAGGTGCCCATAAAGGGAAGCTTCTCCGGCACCTCGCGCATAAAGTCGTTGGCCTCGTCGATCGTGCAGAGGTCGGCGCCCACGGCTACCTCGGACACGCCGGCAAAGCCCAGCTCCCGCATGGCGACGCGGAGCTTGGAGGGGGTCATGCCGGGGAACTGGTTCACGAAGGCCGGGGCTACTATGGCGATGACGCGGTCGCCCCGCTTGATGGACTGAATCAGCTGGAACACCTGGCCCTTATCAACAATGGCGCCAAACGGGCAGTTGACCAGGCACATGCCGCAGGATACGCACTTGGTGTAATCGATCTCGGCGCGGCCGTGGCTGTCCGAATGGATGGCGTCCATGCCGCAGGCTTTGGCGCAGGGACGCTCCACCTTGACGATGGCATTGTAAGGGCAGGTATTGACGCAGCGCCCGCACTTGATGCAAAGGCTCTGGTCGATATGGCTCTTGCCGTTGCGGAAGCTGATGGCCTTTTTGGGGCAGACCTCCTGGCAGGGATGGGCCAGGCAGCCCTGGCACATGGAGGTGACCTTGATCAGTTTTTCCGGGCAGCAGTTGCAGGCAAACTTGATGACGTTGATGAGCGGCGGCTCATAGAACTTTTCGGCAATCACACTGTGTTCCAGATTTTCCGTGGCAGGCACGCTCTCGTCCAGCGGCCGGAGCGAAAGCCCCATGGCCAGGCGAATACGCTCGGAGACGATGGCTCTCTCCAAAAAAATGCTGCTGCGCAGCTGACCCACTTCGCCGGGAATGATCTTGTAGGGCAGATCGCGGATTTCCTTGGCGTAATCCGCATACGCACTGCCCTCATAGGCCATACGCGCAACTTCGGTAAAGACCTTGCGGCGGATGTCCGTTACAGGGGTGTAAATGCCTCTCATTTTAGGTTCTCCTTATCGGTTTGTATTGGGGCCGCATGTTCGTGCCGTGCCAACCGGCACGGCAAATCGGGTACGATACAGCTCCTGATAAAATTCTAACAAGAAAGCCTGCCTTTTACAAGGGTTCTGCCGCAAAAAAGGTCAAAAAAACAAGGCGCCGAAACAATTTTCGGCACCCGCATCCGGGGAGTTCCCGGCTTGGAGGCGTAACGCAAAAGCATAGGCCCAAGGAGCGCGCCGCGCCATCGCGTTTCGGCCTGCGCCGGGTCGAAACGGCGGGGGTCAGGGGCGCGGCGCAACCTCGGCGCGGCTACGCTGGCCGTCCCAGCCGCCCAGCGTGACCCGCACGATCTCGCCGGTTTTATGCCCCGGCGCCCGCACGGCCACCGGCAGGTACTGCCGGGTGTATCCGGTAAACAAATTGGCCGAGAGGGGCGTTTCCAGCAGAACCTCGGCGGTACGGCCCTCGGCCTCGGCTGCAAGCGCTGCCCGCACCGCATCCACGGCCTCGGTCATCCTGCGGCTGCGGGCTTCCTTCTCCTGCTCGGGCAGCTGGCCTTCAAAATCGAAGGCTGCCGTGCCCGAGCGGCGGGAGTAGGGGAAAACGTGTACCTTCAAAAACCGCTGCGCGCGGACAAACCGCAGGCTCTCGGCAAAATCCTCCTCGGTCTCGCCGGGAAAGCCCACGATCACATCGGTGGTCAGACTGACGTTCTCCGCGCCAAAGGCCGCCCGAAGGGACGCCGCCCGTGCCGCGTACTGCTCGGCCGTGTAGGGGCGGCGCATGGCGCGCAGGGTTCTGGTGCAGCCCGATTGCAGGCTGAGATGGAACTGAGGGCAGAGCTTGGGCATGGCCGCCATCCGGGCGATGTCTGCGTCGGTCAGCAGGTCGGGATCCAGGCTGCCCAGCCGGATACGCTCAATGCCCGGCACGGCCGCGGCGCGTTCCAGCAGCGCGGTCAGACCGGTGCCGGTGTCGGTGCCGTAGCTGGGCAGGCTGATGGCCGTCAACACGATCTCCCGGTACCCGGCCGCGGCCAGGCGGGCCAGCTCCTCCAGAATGCTCGCCTCGCTGCGGCTGCGCACAGGCCCGCGCGCGCGGGGAATCACGCAGTAGGCGCAGCGGCGGTTGCAGCCGTCCTCCACCTTGACGAACGCCCGGGTGTGGTCGGCAAATTTCTCCATGGGCAATTCCTCAAACCGCTCGACCTTTTGGTGGGGGCGTATGTCCACCACCCGCTCGGCCTCGCCCGCCAGCACCCTGCCAACGTCTGCCAGGATCGCGCGTCGGTTGCCGGAGCCCGTCACCACATCGGCTTCGGGGATGGCGGCGGCCTCTTCCGGAAAAGCCTGGGGGTAGCAGCCGGTCAGCACCGTCACGGCGCCGGGGTTTTCCCGCTTGGCGCGGCGCAGCCATTTGCGGCTTTTCTGGTCGCCAAAATTCGTGACCGTGCAGCTGTTGACGATATAAACGTCGGCAGGTTCGCCAACGGGCACCACCGTATAACCGCCGGCCTCAAAAAGCTGCTCCAGCGCGCCGGTCTCGTTCTGATTCACCTTGCAGCCAAGGGTGTAAAAGCTCACTCGCATGGTATCTGGTTCCGTCCTTTTGTCTGTTGATACAAAGTATTATACAAAATGCCGCGCAAAAGCACAAGGGCAAAGCCCCCCGGCGGCGGGCGGCGCACGGCGCTGTCCTATTTTGCGCCCGCTGCGCATAAGCTACCATCAGTAACGCGGATTTTGCGGCGGGGGAGGTTCCCAACATGAAAAAGCAAGTTGTTGCACTGGCGCTTTGCCTGGGGCTGCTGGCACAGCCGTTTGGGGTTACGGCGGTTCACGGGCAGGAAATCCGGCCGGCAGGGCCGTCCGACTTTGACATACCCTGCAAGGCGGCCATCCTGGTGGAGGAGGACACCGGCACGGCGCTGTACGAAAAAAACGCCGACGAACGGCGCCCCATCGCCTCCATCACCAAGGTAATGACCCTGCTGCTGGCCTTTGAGGCGCTGGAAAGCGGCAAGGTGCGCCTGACCGACGCAGTGCCGGTGTCCGAACATGCCTACGGGATGGGCGGCAGCCAGATCTGGCTGGAACCCGGCGAGCAGCTGACGCTGAACGATATGTTCAAGGCCATCTGCATAAGCAGCGCCAACGACGCCGCGGTGGCGGTGGCCGAGCTGATCGGCGGCAGCGAACCGGCTTTTGTGGAGCAGATGAACCGGAAAGCCGCCGCGCTGGGAATGAAAAACACCCATTTTGAGAATGCCTGCGGGCTGGACAGCGCCGGACACCTGTCCTCTGCGCGGGATGTCGCAATCATGAGCAGGGAGATGCTGCTTCACCACCCCGAGGTGGAAAATTACTGCACGGTCTGGATGGATTCGCTGCGGGGCGGGCAGACCCAGCTGATCAACACAAACAAGCTGCTGAAAAGCTACAGCGGCATCACAGGGCTGAAAACCGGCACCACGGGCGGCGCGGGGGTCTGCATTTCGGCCAGCGCCAGCCGCGGCGGGCTGAGGCTGATCGCCGTGGTGCTGGGCGCGGCCTCCGGTAAGGAGCGGTTTCAGGCCGCTGCAGCCCTGTTGGACTACGGCTTTGCCAACTACGAGAATGCCGAGGTTTCTCTGCCGGAAAATCCGCCCCAGACCCTGCCGGTGACCGGCGGCATGGCTGCGGCCGTGGCGCTGCAATACGCCGCGCCGCAGAAATATCTGACGGCAAAAGGGCAGGGGGGCGGCCTGAAGGCTGTGCTGGATCTGCCCCAAAGCCTGGCTGCACCCGTTGCGGCGGGGCAGGCCGTGGGCAGCGTTCAGATCTTTGACGGGCAAAGCCGGGTGGCCGCGTACCCGGTGGCGGCGGCGGAAGAAATTCCCGCGCGGAGCTTCGCAATTTGTTTTCGTCGGCTTGCCGCTGCTTTGCTGGCGCGCCCGCTGGATTTTGTGCAAAATGGTTGAAAAGGTGCGGCGTTTCGCTTGACATCGCATTGTCAAAACGGTATCATGGATGTACAAAAAGATAAAGGAGGATTCTTTGATGAGTGTCAGTTACAATGGCAAACATCTCGAAAAATTTATCCGTCCTGAAGAATACGACGCGATCTATCCGCAGGTTGAGTTGGCCCACGCCCAGCTGGAAAACAAGTCCGGCAGCGGCAGTGATTTCCTGGGCTGGCTTGACCTGCCTGTCAATTATGACAAAGAGGAATTTGCCCGTATCAAGCAGGCCGCCCAAAAGATCCGGCAGGACTCCGATGTGCTGCTGGTGGCCGGCATCGGCGGTTCCTATCTGGGCGCGCGCGCTGTGGTGGAAGCCTGCAAGGGCATCTACCACAACGATACCGAGGAAGGCGTAAAAATTTACTTCTGCGGCAACAGCATTTCGCCCACCTATATGAACGATATCCTCAAGGTGACCCGCGGCAAGCGGTTTTCCATCAACGTGATCTCGAAATCCGGCACCACCACCGAGACGGCGCTGGCTTTTCGGGTGCTGCGCAAGCTGCTGGAGGATTCCGTCGGCCCAGAGGAGGCCAATAAGCGCATCTACGCCACCACCGACCGCGCCAAGGGCACTCTGAAGCAGTTGGCGGACGTTCAGGGCTGGCCTACCTTTGTGGTGCCGGACGATGTGGGCGGCCGCTACTCGGTGCTGACGGCCGTTGGCCTGCTGCCCATCGCCTGTGCCGGCATTGATATCGACGCCCTGATGAAGGGCGCCGCCGATGCCCGCGCACAGTTCGGCATCCTTTCCAAAGACAACGATGCTTACCGCTACGCAATGACCCGCAACATCCTTTACCGCAAGGGTAAAAAGGTGGAGACGCTGGCTGCCTTTGAGCCGGACTTTACCATGATGAACGAGTGGTACAAACAGTTGTTCGGCGAGAGCGAGGGCAAGGATCAGAAGGGCCTGATGCCTACCTCCTGCATCTTCTCCACCGATCTGCACTCGATGGGCCAGTTCCTGCAGGACGGCAGCCGCGCAATGTTTGAAACCTACGTGGACATCAAAACGCCGCGTGAGGATTTCTTCATCGACCCGCTGGAAGGCAACTTCGACGGGCTGAATTTCCTGGCCGGGCAGAATATGAGCGTCGTGAACCGCAAGGCGATGGAGGGCACCATCCTGGCCCACAACGACGGCGGCGTGCCGATCGGCGTGATCGAGGTGGACAGTCTGGACGCCTACAATGTCGGCTGCCTGATCTACTTCTTCTGGAAAGCCTGCGCAGTGTCGGGATATCTGCTGGCGGTCAATCCGTTTGACCAGCCGGGCGTGGAAAGCTACAAAAAGAATATGTTTGCGCTGCTGGGCAAGCCAGGCTACGAGAGCCGCAAGGCGGAGCTGGAAGCCAAGCTGAAATAAGTGGTGCGGCGCCGATGGCGCTTTTGAAAAATAAGGAGGTAACCCCCTATGATTAAACTGATTGTTGGCCCCAAGGGTTCCGGCAAGACCAAAACTTTGATTGACATGATCAACCAGGCTACCCAAACCACGAACGGCAACATCGTTGTGATTGAAAAATCCATGAAGCTGACCACCGATATCAACCATGCGGCCCGTCTGCTGGACGCCGAGGAGTATCATCTGAACGGCGCCGATATGCTGTACGGCTTTGTGGCGGGCGTTCTGGCCGGCAACTATGATATCACCGAGCTGTTTATCGACGGCATCCTGCGGATCGTCAACCGGGATTTGGAAGCGACCGGCAAAATGCTGGACGAGCTGAACAAGATCACCGAGTCCATCAATGTGGTGGTTACCATCTCCGCCAAGCCGGAGGATCTGCCCGAGAGCATTAAAAAATACATGGATTGATGCGCCGCACGGCGCGGCATGCTGCCTGCGGGGGCCGGAAACGACCCCCGCTTTTTTATGCGGCGGCATTTGGCAGAAATATAGTGCTTTTTTTAAATTTTTCATTGACAAGGCACATTGTCTTGTGTATACTAGATAAGCAACCTTTTGAGGTGTACTATGCGTTTTGACATCCGGATGTTTCTGGAAAAGGAACTGGCCCCCTTTGCGCAGGATGTTTCGTTCGATTTCTCCCAACGCGATTTCTCCGGGTATCGCGTCGCCGAGCCGGTGACCGGGCGGTTTTCTGCGGAACATGTCCCTGCGGGCGTGGCTATGATCCTGGCATTGCACGCCGCCGCTTCGTCGGAGTGTGCGCGTTGCCTTGCCCCTGTTTCCGAAACCTATGATTTCACCCGCAGCTACCTTGTGAAGGAAAGCGATCTTGACGACCCTGATTTTGAGCTTCCGCTCGACGAAAAGGGATGCCTTGATCTGGTGGAGCTGGCGTATCAGGAAGTAATCTTTGAGGTTCCGTTTGTGATGCTATGCAGCCCCGATTGTTTAGGTCTATGCCCCATCTGTGGAAAGAGGAAGGCGGCAGGTTGTTCCTGCCAACAGGCAGACGAAGCTGCCCCTGCAGATGCAAGGCTTGGCATATTAAAACAACTGCTCAGTTGAATTTCACCAAGGAGGTGCTTAAAAAATGGCAGTACCCAAGAGAAAACAGTCCAATGCGCGTCGTGACAAACGTCGTTCCAATGTTTGGAAGCTGGAGGCTCCTACGCTGGTGAAATGTCCTCAGTGTGGCGAACTGAAGGTGCCCCATCAGGTATGCGGCAAATGCGGCTACTACAAGGGCCAGGAAGTTGTCAAAGTCAACAAAGAGGCGTAAGCGTCTCTTACAGGGGGAGGGGCAATTGCTCTTCCCCCTTTTTCTTTTGCAAAAATGGGCGTATAATAAAGCAATGGGCATAGCGCCCGGGGGGAGAGCATACCGATGGCATTGCAGGTTCAATCTGTGGAGGAAGGTTCACCCGCCGCGCGTTACGGCATTGGCCCCGGCGATCTGCTGCTGGCGGCGGACGGCAACGAACTGGCCGACGCGCTGGATTATCAGTTTTACACCGTGGCGGATTCGCTTCGGGTTATGGTTTGCACCGGAGGCAAAAACCGGGAGATCCGGATCAAAAAGGGCGAGTATGAGCCGCTGGGCTGCAACTTCAAGACCTATCTGGGCGATGAAAAGCACAGCTGCTGCAACCACTGTATGTTCTGCTTTATTGATCAGCTTCCAGAGGGAATGCGGGAAAGCCTGTACTTTAAGGATGACGACGAGAGGCTTTCTTTTTTGTTTGGCAACTATATCACCATGACCAATCTCTCCGACCATGAGGTGGAGAGGATCATCAAAATGCACATCAGCCCGATCTTTGTCTCGGTACACACCACAAACCCGGAACTGCGTGTGCGCATGCTGGCCAACAAGCGGGGCGGCGAAACTCTGCGCTATCTTCATCGCTTTGCCGAGGGCGGCATCGCCCTCAACTGCCAGCTGGTGCTTTGCCGCGGCGTCAACGACGGTGCCGAACTGGTGCGCACGCTGACCGATCTGCTGGCTCTGACGCCCCAGGTGGAGAGCATTGCCGCGGTTCCGGCCGGTGTGACCGATTATCGGCAGGGGTTGTTCAAGCTGACCCCTTACGACCGCGATTCTGCCGCCGCGGCGCTGGAGATTCTGGAACAATTCAGCGGTCGATGCCGCGCCGAGCATGGGCGCAGCATTGTCTACCCCAGCGACGAGTGGTATCTGCTGGCGGGGCGGGAACCGCCCCCCGCTGATTTTTATGACGAGTATGCTCAGCTGGAGGATGGCGTGGGGATGTGGCGGCTGTACCATGACACCTTTTTGGAGGAGCTTGCCCGGCAGCGGCGCCATGTGCCTCCCCGCCGCATGGACGTTGTGACCGGTACGCTGGCTGCTCCCCTGATCGCCGAGATGGCTGCCCGTCTGCACGAACGGTACCCGCAGGCGGAAATCACTGTCCACGCCATCCGCAACGACTATTTTGGCGGCAATGTCAGCGTGGCGGGGCTGGTTACGGGCACAGATATTGTCAGGCAGTGCCGGGGCAACCTGCAAAGCGGTGTGCTGGCCGTGCCCGAAGTCATGCTTCGGGACGAAAAAGATCGTTTTCTGGATGACATGACCACCGAACAGCTGGCCGAACAGCTGGGCTGCACGGTGGAGGTCATTCCCTGCGACGGCGCAGGCTGCTGCTGCGCCTATTTAGGCGAAAAACCGAACAAAGAGGAGGAATGAACCTTGGCAAAACCGATCGTGGCCATTATCGGCCGCCCCAATGTGGGCAAATCGACCCTGTTCAACAAGCTGACGGGTCAGCGCCTTGCGATTGTGGAGGATACGCCCGGCGTCACCCGCGATCGCATTCTGTGCGACTGCGAGTGGACCGGCCACAAATTTTTGCTGGTGGATACGGGCGGCATTGAACCCAATATCGATGACGGCCTGCTGCTGCATATGCGTCAGCAGGCGCAGATCGCCATCGATTCTGCCGATTGCATCATCATGGTTACCGAGTTAAACGCAGGCGTCACTCCGCAGGATCAGGACATTGCCGGAATGCTGATGCGCAGCGGCAAACCGGTGATCGTGGCCGTGAACAAGTGTGATTCGGTGGGCGAACCGCCAATGGAGCTGTATGATTTTTACACCCTGGGGCTGGGGGAGTTGGTTCCCGTTTCCAGCGTCCACGGTCACGGCACCGGCGATCTGCTGGACGCCGTTTGCGCCCATCTGCATTTTGAGGGTGAGGAGCCTGAGGACGAGGAGCGGATTACGGTGGCCGTGATTGGCCGCCCCAACGTGGGCAAATCCAGTTTGATCAACTATATACTTGGCGAAAACCGGCTGATCGTAGCCGACGAAGCGGGCACAACCCGCGATGCCATCGATACGATGGTGGAGAACAAATACGGCAAGTTCGTTTTTACCGATACGGCGGGTCTGCGCAAGAAAGGCCGGGTTGAGGAAGGCGTGGAACGCTACAGCGTGCTGCGCAGCCTGGCCGCTGTGGAGCGCAGCCGCGTCTGCGTTATTTTGATCGACGGCACCGTGGGCTTTACCGAACAGGATTCCAAGATCGCCGGGTATGCGCATGAGCAGGGCAAGGGCTGCATCATTGCGGTCAACAAGTGGGATGCCGTGGAAAAGGACAGCTACACGATGGAAACCATGCGCAAGGATCTGGCCGGGGATTTCAGCTTTATGGCCTACGCGCCCATCCTGTTCATCAGCGCCCAGACCGGTCAGCGGGTGGACAAGCTGTTTGAGACGATTCGCTTTGTGGACCAGCAGAACGGCACCCGTATCCCGACCGGCGCACTCAACGAGATGCTGGCGCGGGCCACCTCCCGCGTGCAGCCGCCCTCCGATAAGGGCAAGAGGCTCAAAATTTTCTATATGACCCAAAGCTCCACCCGCCCGCCGACGTTCGTCTGCTTTGCAAACCAGAAGGCACTGTTCCATTTCTCTTACCAGCGGTATCTGGAAAATCAGATACGGGAAACCTTTGGTCTTACCGGCACGCCCATCCGCATGGTGATCCGTGAACATGGGGACGGCAGCACCCGGTAAGCAAACATAGAAGGGGACGATGTTATGTTGAAGTTACTGTTGGCTTGCCTGCTCACTGCGGTCGAGTCTTACCTGCTGGGCAGCATTATTTTTGGCGTGCTGATTGCCAAGGGAATGTACCATGACGATGTGCGCACCCACGGCAGCGGCAGTGCGGGCATGACGAATATGCTGCGCAATTACGGCAAGCTGGCGGCGGCCCTGACTGCCGCGGGCGATGTGGGCAAGGGCGCGCTGGCCGTGCTGATTGGCGAGTGGCTGTTTGCCGTGCTGGCCCCCAACGTGGGGCTGAATCCCGTTTGCGGCGCTTACCTGGGGGCGATTTTCGCGGTCATTGGGCATACCAAGCCGATTTTCTTCGGCTTCAAGGGCGGCAAGGGGGTGCTGATCAGCGCGGGCGCGGCCATTGCCACCGAGCCGCTGGTAGCGCTGATTCTGTTCCTGCTGTTCTGCGTGGAATTTGCCATCACCCGCATCGTCTCGCTGGGCAGCGTCATCATTGCCGTGCTGTACCCGATCGCCACGCTGAGTTACTGGGTGATCTGGAAAAATGTCAACCTGGCTTCGGCCGTCTTCATCGGCGTATGCACCACGGCCATGGAACTGATGGTACTGTATATGCACCGCACCAACATCCAGCGGCTGCGCAACGGTACCGAGTACCGTTTTGGAGATCCCAAAAATAAAAAGCTACAGTAAGCTGGCCTGAGAAGAACGTGATAAGGAGAAAAGCAGAAGTGCTGCGCCAGGGTGGCACAGCCGGGGTATGACGCAGAAAGAACGCGACAAAGGAAGCTGCGGCGGCGCACGCCCCCGCAAGGCCATGGCCAGGGCCGACGCCGCCTGCCAGGGCCGACAACGCGGCAGGAATGCGTCGCCGTGGCTGAACTGTAGCGCCAGGTCTGCGGATTACTCTGGAATTTTTGCCAAAATACCGAAAATTTGTCGCCTGCCTCTTGACTTGGCGCAAATTTTCGGTATACTTATATTGTTGTGCTGGTGTGGCTCAGTTGGTAGAGCAGCTGATTCGTAATCAGCAGGTCGCCGGTTCGAGTCCGGCCACCAGCTCCAACAAAACAAGCGCCCAAACGTGAAATAGCGTTTGGGCGCTTGTTTTGTTGTGCAACGTCCCCCCGGCAGAGCCGGTAGGTTCAAAAAAGCTTTGGCAATGGACAGAAAAAAGACCTCGAAGCAAGATGAAGTTGCGGTCAGCCAACTGCAACAAATCAAGCAAGGAGGTCTTTTTTCGATGAAAGAAAAAGATGCGGCAGGTTTAAGCCACGGTACGTGGAGATATCAGGATCATATAGTATTTGCCCCCAAATACCGGAGAATGGCAATATACGGGCAAAGCAAAAAAGATATCGGAATGCTATTACGCAAGCTGTGCGAACAAAAGGGGAGCGGAAAGAATTGATTCAGAAGCCCGCCCGGACTGCATCCACATGCTGCCGAGCATCCCACCGAAGTACAGTGTATCACAAATTATGGGATACCTCAAAGGGAAAAGCCGTTTGATGGTTTTCGACAGGCATGCAAACTTGAAATGCAAACAGGGAGAGCGGCACTTTTGTGCAAGAGGATCGTACGTTGATACAACAGGACGTAAGAAAAACAGAATTGCAGCGTACATCAGGCGCCAATTGGAGGAAGATCAAATTGCAGACCGGATGGGTTTGAAGGAGTTCATAAGAATACCAAGGCATAAAGAATGCCCCTTAAGGGGCTGCCATGCGTCAGCAATGCAGTTGGCTGACCATTTCGCAGCCCCTTGAGGGGCATTGTCCGCATCAGGCCCTTCCAGGGCCATCCCAAGCCACCAGCTTGGCTGGTGGTCTTGCCTTACGAAATACTTTTGATAGGAGGTCAAATCCGGCAAACACAAACTATTCTTTCAGCAGCGCTGCCCATTCCCGGATGATCTGCTCATTGGTTTGCAGGCGATTTTCGTCAAAACGGACATTCAATCCTTTTTGTACAACGGCATGGGGGCAGGCTTTTTCATAGTCTTTGAAGGTGTGTCCGATCCAACCGCCGTTTGTTGCAAAGGGATCAATGATTTTGCCGGACAAGTCGCTTTGATGCAGAACTGTTTTTATCGCCGGAGCAAAGGTGTACCACCAAACAGGACTGCCAAGGACGATCCTGTCGTAGGATGCAACGTCAGATCGCAGCGGCTTGATCTCCGGCATAAAACCGTCGCTGACTTCCCGCTCTCCCTGCTCGACAATCTCATTGTAGGAACCGATATAAGGCTTTACGGTTTCAATTTCTTCCAGATCGCCGCCGATCTCCTGACGGAGCAGCTGGGCGATTTTTCTCGTATTCCCGCCATAGGAATAATACAAAATCAGTGTTTTCATCGTGATCCTCCATCAGCCCTTGTAAACTTTTTTGTCATGCGAAACGCCGCCTATGCCTTGGGCCGGCCGGCATAGAAGGCTGCGTGTTTCACCGTTTCGGTTATCTCCTTGGCGGTGACGCCGTTCTTTTTCGCCGTTTCCAGATGGCGGAGGAAGGAACTGCCCGCAGGCTCCTGCTTCATCCGTGCCGCAACCGTCACGATGCTTCTGTCACGAAGCAAGAGCAACTGCGAAAGGCTCCACGCTTCGCCAGACGGAACCCCGTCATTCAACTGTGCAAATTTGGGCGCAAGGGCACCAAGGGCATCGCGCCCGGCAGTCTGCTTCACCCTATTGCATCGATCTTCCGTTCAGACAAGCTTGCTGTATTCTTCGTCACAAACAGCTTCCATCCATTCATTGGATGCTCCTTCCGCGGGAACCTCCACCGCCAGATGCGCAAACCAACTGTCGGGAGCCGCGCCGTGCCAATGCTTGACCTCGGGGGAAATATTCACCACATCGCCGGGATGAAGCGCCTGCACAGGCTTGCCCCATTCCTGATAGTAGCCGCGTCCCGCGGTACAAAGCAAAATCTGGCCGCCCTTGTGATGAATGTGCCAGTTGTTGCGGCATCCCGGTTCAAAGGTCACATTGGCAATGACGACCTGCTGGGTGGAAAGCATATTCAGATAGCTCTGTCCAACAAAGTACTTTGCAAAGGTATCGTTCTTCTCCCCCACAGGGAAAACGCCGATTGTATCCAGATTCATCGCGTAGGCCTCCTTATTTCTTCACCAGATACCGTAGCCAAACACTGCCGCCATCTTTGATCTCTGCGCTTTGCAGCGCAAATTCCACCGCTTTATCTGAGGTAAGGCCGTCCCTTGCAGCAAAGAGCGTGGGAGTTTGTGGGGAACCGTCCGCCGCAGACGCGATAACCACGCTGACCTCGTCGCACATTCCCGCCTGAATGAACGACCAGTTCAGCACACCGCCGCCGCCAAGCATCAGCGTTTCCATGCCGAACAGGTTTTTCAGCTTTTCCATCGCCAGCGCATAGTCCAGCGCATCCTCCCCCGCAATGAGATAGGAAATGCCCAGCTTTCGCAGGAATGCCTTGTATGCGTTGCCGGCTTTCCCTGTCAGCAACTCCAGAACATGGGCGCGTGTGTCCCTGTAGGTCAGATCGCAGCTTTTCCAGCCCAGCTTGCCGGAGGGGTCTACAGAGACATAGTACATCGGCTCATGGGGCTTTGCCACGAAGTCCCCGGCCGGGACGGGCGGTGCATTCTCGTCCAGCTCCGGCTTTTCATAAAGGGTGAAGTTATCATCGGTAGTCACCCTGCCGGAGAGCCACCCCTGGTGCTTGTAATAAGGATTTTTGCCAAAGGAAAGGTTGTAAAACACCTCCCCGGCGGCTGCGCCCGCGGCGGTTTCCATATAATTGCCCATGATTTTCCCGTCCAGAGAGGTCATCATGTGGCAGAAAATATAAGGTCTGTTCATGGTTGCGTCCTCCTTTTATTTGCCGCTGAACACCGGGAAAGCGCTGAACTCTCCATAGTCTTTCAGCGGTTTCATGTTCTTGAGAATTTCCATATCCTCTTCGGAAATGACAAAATCCAGTTTTGCGTTGCCGCGCATGTGCGCAGGATTTGCCGTCTTCGGCAGTGGAAGCGCACCCAACTGCAGGGTATAACGAATGCACAGCTGGGGAACGGTAACCTGATAGTTCGCGGCCATGGCAGCCACTTCCTGGCTCTTCATGATCTCGCCGTGTGCCACCGGAGAATACGCTTCCACCAGGATGTTCTTGCTCCGGCAATACGCCATCAATGCAGCTGGGGTGTTGCCGATGTGTACCAGCAGCTGGTTTACCATCGGGGCCACGGTACAGTGGGCAAGGAGGTTTTCCACATCCTGTTCCTTGAAATTGGAAACGCCGATTGCCCGCAGCTTCCCGGCCTTGTAAGCATCCTCCAAGGCGCGCCACGCCTCGCGGTTTCCATCGGCGTAGTCGCCGCCGCGGAAATCAGCCCAGGGCTGGGGGCTGTGAATGAGCATCAGATCCAGGTAGTCCAGGCCCGTCCTTGCAAGGGAGCCGTCAATGGCCTCGGCTGCCCCCTCGTAGGTCTTGATCTCCGCGGCCAGTTTTGTGGTCACGAACAATTCCTCGCGGGTGATGCCGCAGGTACGGATGCCCTCGCCAACGCCGCCCTCGTTTGCATAAGCCTGTGCGGTGTCGATGTGGCGATACCCGATTTTAACGGCCTCCCGTACCGCTTGCACCGCTTGATCGTCCGGGATAAACCAGGTGCCAAGTCCCAATTTCGGGATGTGCCTGCCGTTTGCAAGCATAAAGTACTCTTCAAAAATCTTGTTTTGTTTCATGTTGCCGTCCTCCTGTTGACGCAATCGTCGCCGTATGCTATCATTTCTCTTGAAAGTTCATGGAAATCATACAACTTAAAGTTAGGTTTAAGTCAAGCCCTGATTGGAAATAGTTTTTGAACCGGTTTGGAGGAGACAACATGTTTTATACGGTGGGAGAGATGGCAAAGATCTTACAGGTGGCTCCGTCTACGCTGCGCTATTATGATAAGGAGGGACTGCTTCCCTTTGTGGAGCGCTCCGGCGGCGGCATTCGGATGTTCAAGGAAGCGGATTTCGGCTGGCTGCATATCATTGAGTGCCTTAAGCAAACGGGTATGCCGATCAAGGAAATCAAACGCTTTGTGGATTGGTGCATGGAGGGCGACTCCACCATTGACCAGAGGCTCGCGCTCATCGAACGGCAGCGTGAAGCAGTTGTTGAACAAATCCGGCAGATGCAAGCCACGCTTCATATGCTGGACTACAAACATTGGTATTACGAAACGGCAAAAAGCGCCGGAACCTGTTCCGTCCACGACAGGCGCTCCATAGCGGAGGTTCCCGCGGAGTTTCGCGATATTTTGGAGCGGGACGGCCTAAAGGGCGAAGCCATGTAGTCAGGGCGAAAAATTGGCCCCGCAGGCGCGATGCTTTCGCGCCTGCGGGGCTTGCCTTTTCTGTCAGAAGTTTTCCGTCTTGTCGTCGCATACGGGATCGGCTGAAGGCAAAAACAAAGTTTGATAAAAGTGTACCAGCATCCCAACGGCTATGCACAAGGCAAGCGTCTCCGTGATGGGCGAAGCCCATAGGATTTGGGATACGCCAAAAGCCGCTTTCAGAACAAACATCATCAGGATATCCAGCGAGCCCTTCCGCAGCACCGTCAGAAGGAACGGCTTCATGCCGTTTCCCACGGCCTGAAAGACCGCTACAATGGTGAGCGTAATGGAATAGATGGGGATTGCAAGGCATAGCACCCGCAAAAACGCCGCGCCGTAGCCGATGGTCACATCGTCCTGAATAAATAGTCCAACAAGCTGCGGTGCAAGCAGAAAGGAAGTCACGGAGCAAAGCACAGAAAAGGCAAACGAGCTGACTGCCGAATACAGGATGACTTCTTTCATTCGGTCATGCCGTCCGGACGAAAAACAGTAGGCCACCAGCGGCAGCATTCCCTGCGTAATCCCCTGATTGACCGCATACGCCAGCTGGTCGATTTTTCGGACGATCCCGATGCCGGCCACGGCCTCGCTGCCCAAGGTGGAGAGCATGGCGTTGAGAAAACAGTTTGAAAACATGGCAAACGCCTGCATGCTGAATCCGGGGATTCCGCTGCGAAGTACATCGAACAGGATCGCTGCATTGCGGCCGTTTTTGAAAAAGCGGAAGGAAAAGATGTCGTTCTCCCGGTGCAGCGCCATATAGCCAAGAAAGAAAAGCAAGGATACGGCATTGGAAATCACGGTGGCAATGGCAGCGCCCGCGACCTCATTTCCGGGTTTCAAAAGCACAAACATAAACAGCGGATCCAGCGCAATATTCAGCAGCGCCCCAAGAATCATGCCGAAGCTGGCTATTTGGGCATGGCCTGCGGCGCGTATCATGTGGGCAAAGGACGGCGCGAGGATGGTAGGAACGGCACCGATTACGATGGTCCAGTGTGCATACCCCACAGCATACGCAAGGTCGCCCGCATCCGCGCCGATGAGCAGCAGCAGCGGTTTGGAAAAGCATTGAATCAGGACGGCATAAAGGGCGGCGGCACACAGCGCGCCATAGCTTGCCAGCGAAAAGGCCTGTTTTGCCTGTGCCTGATCGCCGCTGCCGAACGCTCTGGCAATGGCGCTGGCGCCGCCGATCCCGAACAGATTACTTATCGCCGACAGAATGGTATATACCGGCAGGCACAAAGAGATTGCCGCCACAGCATCCGCGTTTCCCGTCCGGCCGACGTACCAGGTATCGGCCATGTTGTAGACCACCAAAATCAGCTGGCTGACGATGGTCGGCATAATCATGGCCGCCAGTGCCTTTTTCACAGGATATTCTTCAAAAATCAACTTCGTGGATTCACTCGCATTCTTGCTTTTCATCATTTGCTTCATCCCCCCTGCACGCAACTTTCTCAGTATAAACAAATCGAGACCTCCAAGGAAGTCTCGATTTGTTTTAAAGTTTATACCTTTGGGTTTGGACTACGCTTCAGTGAAGCTCCGCAGGGCGTCCAGAAAGCGCTGCACTGTTTTGGAGGGCTTCGGCGCGTGAAACACGCCGAATTGCAGGGTGTACGGCCAGTCAACCGGGATAATTTTCAGCAGAGGATGGACATTTGCCCAGTTGTCCACCGCCATTAAAACGTCGTTGCCGGATTCGCACCGGTTAAAGATATCCAGATTGACGAAGTCAAAGTCGATCAGATCAATTTGCGGATGGTTCTTTTTGAGTTCGGCCCGCATGGTATCGATACTGTTGCACCAGCCCTGCTTCATGACAAGAAGCTTTTCGCCGTACAAGTCCGAAACGGACAGCCTTTCGCGCTGCGCCAGCGCGTGCGTTTGGGACACGGCGGCGCGGATGGGTTCCTGAAACAATGCAAGACCGCTGCATCTGCGCACAGAAAGCAACTCTTCATCAAAAATACCGGCGACGATATCAATGTTGTTGCCCAGATCCCCCAATATCCTCTGCGCCGCCTCCAGCGTGTTCTCATACGGAACCAGTTGGATGCGAACGTCCGGACAGCAGGCGGACAGCTGCGGCCAGACGGCAAAAATCCGATCTGCCGGAGTCAGGGGCGATACGCCAATTCGAATGACGTTCTCCGTCGCTTCCGCCGCCCGGTGCGCGCGCGTGACGGCGTCCCTGCTCATCTGAATCAGCTTTTTTGCGCTCAAATAGAGGGATTCTCCAGCAGGCGTAAGGGTAAGCCCCCGGTGAGAGCGCTGAAAGAGCGTTACGTCCATGTCGTTTTCCAACAACGTGATTTGCTTGATGACGGCGCTCGGCGTGATAAAGGATTCCAGTGCGGCTTTGTTGAAGCTCCCCGCGTCCGCCACCCGCAGAAAGGTTTCAAGCTGCTGATTATAGAGCATGGCAAACAAACCTCTCTTTCTTTTTCTCCTGCAATTGAAACGATCAGGATGCCGGAATAGTCATCATCGCAAAAAAATCAGGATTGGAGCGCAGCACAGAAAGCACGCGGCAAAAGAAATCGCGGAGGCGCGCGCCCTGCAAGGAGAGGCGCCATGCACCCAGGCGGACGCCTGCCGTTGCCGGCTGTGCTTTTTCTGACCGCATCGACACGGCACTGACCCTTTCTGCGCTGGAGATGGCTGTGCGTTGCGGGAAACCGGCGACGGACTTGATTCTTCCACAGCGACCGCCGTGTGCCCTGGCTGCACAGGCTTACCGTGACGCATTGCATCAACACAATATTCGGCAGAGCATGTCCCGCAAAGGCGGTCCGTACGGCAATGCAGTGGCTGGGAATTTTTCCTGCCGTTTGAAACGCGGATTGGCCTATTTGACCTGTTTCCCTACATATGCGGCGGAAAAAGCAGCAATCTTCGCTTGTTTCGCTTAGGTTGAAACCTGTTACAATACCCTCAGACCGGATTCCGCCATTGGCCGGTTCTTCCCAATCGCATCCGCTGCAATCTGCGCGGCTCAAACAGCTTGCGCATGGTTCTTGGAAATCGATTTGCTGCCGCTTTGAAAATGCACGCAACCCTGCGGTTCCTTCTGCTTTTTGAAGCCTTGTCGTGCCTGTTTATCGGGAAGGGGGGGCAATACAAGCCATGCTCTGCCCAGCGCACAGATCGGTGTCCCTATAAATGACAAGCTCGCGCTGCACCGGGCATCAGGCGTTCCCGGTAGCGCGAGCGGCTTTGCATCGGTGCGTATTTGGCGGGGCCGTCGTGTGGAAGGCGGTACGCGCGGCGAGAGGCGGCCTTGTTTAAGGAACTACGCAATTCAACAGTTTGGGCGTGGGGCGTCCGGTGTGTCGGGCGCGCACAGCGGGGCGGAAGCCCCGGCATCTGTGCGCAGCGTTTTGCCCGTCGGAGCCTGCCCGCCGGGCGTCTCCGGGGAAAGCACCGGGATGAACCGTCGTGCAAACCGGCCCTTGCCCCGGCTCCGCACATAAAAAAAGCCGATGACGGAAAAGACCAGCGCCCCCACAAAGTTGACAAACAAATCCTCCATGGTGTCCAGCAGACCAAGATCGAGATACCCGCCCAGCCCCAGCGCCGTTTGCGTGCCGTCCGCCTGCACCACGATCACATCGGTGATGTTGCGCAGCACGGCGGCCCGGTTGCTGCCTGCGGGCGCCAGCATAACGCTGCCGATGGCGGAAACGATGGTGTCCTTTTGCATATCCAAAAAAAAGAGCCTGTCCATCGTACACTCAAAAAACTCCCAGACCACCCCCACCGTCATCGAGAAGCAGAACGCAACGATGGCCAGATACAGGGGAGAGAGCGAAAACTTGATCCGCTCGTTCCGGTTCAGCACATCCAGCAGCGAAAACCCGATGGCAGCGCACAAAAAGCCGTTCAGGGTGTGCAGCATGGTGTCCCAGTAGGGAAAGGTAAGGTAGTAGGCGCGTATCTCCCCCAAAATTTCGGCCGCATAGATAAACAGCAGGATGATGATCTCCAGCGTATCGGGAAAATTGATCTGCAGCCGGGTTTCCAGCAAATTGGGAACCATGAACAGCACAAGGGTCAGCACGCAAAGAAACACATTTTCAAAATCGTGGTTGAACATCTGGGCGATCATCACCAGCACCACGGATACGCGCAGTAAAATATAGACGAATGTCAGCAGACGCTTGTGCTGCCAGTTTCCCTTAAAATCGGCCAGATGGCGCTGTAGCCGGGCGGCATTTTTGCCCATGAATCCTCCTGTCGGTTGCGGCGCGCCGCCCGGCGTTTCCGCCGCCGACGGTGCTTGTTGTTGCCTTGGAGCAATCCGCGGAAAGAACGCTGCCGCTCCGCCGCGGCAACACGCGCTTTGCTGCGTTGCCGTTCCCGGCAGGCGAAAGCCCCGGCGTGTGCCGCCGCGGCTTTCCTGGCCGCGCTGTCTATGCGTCATGCTCCGGCTTCTCTGCGTTCAGCCCGGGGTATTTGCCGGATCATTCCAGGGAAAAGTCCTTGGGGTCAAAGTGAGGCAGTTCCTGCCGGTGCGGCACCCGCAGAAGCGGGTCGTAGACAAACTTGCGGCAGGCGTAGTAGGGGCTTACCACCCCGCGCTGGCGGCACAGCACCATTTTGCCGTCCATGGCCGGAGTGCCGTGGGCGCAGTAGGAGCAGGCCGGTGCGATCTTGCTGCCATAATACGGTTTGCGAAACATGCGCGTTCTCCCTTGGATTTTCCGCCGTGAAGCGTCGCCCCGGCTTACTTTTGGCGGCGCGCCGAATTTTGCGCGCTGCACTGTGTATCATTATAGATTTTTTGGCCCGCATTGTAAAGGGCGGCGCACAAAAAGCAGAAGACAGCCAGCACGGCATCGGGTGCGGCGCGGCTTTGGCAGACGACGCGGGGAGCCAGGGAGCGAAAGACCGACGCGCTCTGGGGCCAAAGCGGCAGGCAGAACCGCAGCAACAGCAAAAACCAGCCCAAGTGCAATGCGCGCGCCGCCGCCAGCGGCCACAGCGGCAGTGTGCCGTCCAACAGCAGATGCAATTGGGCAAACACCGAAAATCCAGGCACACTCAGGCAGGCCGCGATTCCCCATACGGCCCAGGGCCCCGCCGCCGCCCAGTCGGCGCAGCCTGCGCTCACCTCCAGCAGGCCGCTCAAGACAGGGCGCATCGCCGCCCACTGTGCCGGCAGGCAGGCAAGCAACACACTGCTGACCACCCGGAAAAACACCACGCAGCCGCAGACGTTCAGGCTGCTCTGCACGGCTCCCGCGATGGCGCGGGGAAGCGCGCCGCTCGCCGCCGTTCCGCGGGTTTCCGCAGCGTTGGGCGCCACGGCGGCAGGGGAAAAGCGTGCCCGGCAAAAGGGCCACAGGCAGCCGGCTGCCAAAAAATTGGCGGCCAGCTGCAAGCCGTACAGCAGAGCCCCGGCGGTCGGGGAACCCAGCAGCCCGCCGACCATCCCCACCACAAACCCCGGGCCGGAGCAACATCCCAGCAGAACCAGCAGCATCCCCTCGCGCGGGGAAAAACGACCCCGCCGCAGTCCGTCCGCCGCGGTTTGAGCGCACACCGCATAGCCGCCTGCCCAACTCAACAGCAGGGCCAGCGGCACATCGGGGGCTTTCAGCCCGCACAGGCGGCAGAGCGGCTTTAGGGGCAGGCCCAGGGCCGTGCTGCCCGGTGCGGCGGCCAGCAGCCCGCAGACGACCATGAAGGGAAACAGCGCAGGCAATACCCTGTGCAGGCAGAGCGCGGCGCCGTCCGCAAAACCGGCCGCCGCCGCGCCGGGCAGCGCCAGCAGGCAGAGGCCCAACGCCGCCGCAGCTGCCGCCAAAAAAGGGAAACCCTTGCGTTGAATCATAACCCAAACACCCCCGTACTATACTGGAAGGAAGGACGATACGGCAAAGGCTGCTGCCTGCGCGGCACGGCCAAAGGAGGCTGCCTTGGTGAAACACAATCGATCTACGGCACCGCATCCCGGCGCGGCAGGCGGCGGGCCGGGGCATAAAAAACCGCTTCTGCTGCGCACCGAAAGGGATTTTTATCGTCTGCCCGAGCTGGAAGTGCGGGGCGGGGTGGTCTCGGCCAGCGGCTGCCGCCGCGTGCTGGCTTTTACACCGGAAAAAATTGTGATGGACGCGGGCAGCACCCTGCTTGTATTGTATGGCGCCGCGCTGCAGATAGAATCTCTTTCCGGCCAGCGGCTGACGGTGACGGGGAAGCTGCAAAAGCTGGAATTCCGGCACAAGTGGGAGGCGCCCGATGCGTAAACCTTGGTTTTGGATGGCGGATCGCCTTGTCTTCACGGTTACGGGGCGGGGAACGGCCTTGTTTTTGTCCCGCGCTGCGGCCAGGGGCGTGCGGCTGTGGCAAATCCGCTGCATTTCGGATGGCTACCGCGCAAGCGCCGCGGGGCGCGATCTGGCTGTTTTGCAGGCGCTGGCATTGAAGGGCGGCTGGATCCTCACGGTCACGGCGCGGCGCGGCCCCGGCCGTCTTGCCCTGCGGCTGCGTGCCCGTCCCGGCATTCCGGTGGGGCTGTTGGCGTTTTTTGTGCTGCTTGGCTTACTGCCCGGCTATCTGTGGAGCATTGATTTCGGCGCGCTGGATGCCGCGCAGCAGCAGACGATGCGCAGCCTGCTGGCAGATGCCCGCTTGTATGAGGGCGCCCCGGTGTCCGAACCCGCGCTGCGCGCGGCCCAGCAAGCCCTGACGCTGGAATCCGGGCAGTTCGGATGGATAAGCCTCAATTTTATCGGGGGGTGCCTGCATCTTGAAAGCAGGGCGGCCCAGCCGCAGTCCGTACGCCCCACCCCCCAGGACACCGCTCTCTATGCCGCCGCCGACGGTCTTGTGACGGCGGTCAACATCGAGAGCGGCTTCGCACGGGTCAAGCCGGGCCAGGCAGTGGTCAAAGGCCAGCTGTTGGCGGCGGCCGCAAAGCGGGACCGCAGCGGCGCGCCGGTAGTCCAAGCCGCCGCCGGGACGGTCGCGGGGCAGGTGGAAGCTGCCTACACGGCGGAAATTCCCCTGCAAGCGACGGCCGCGGCGCTGACCGGTCGCTGCCGGGCGATGGTGCGGTACTGCGTGCTGGGTTTTGAGTTCCCCGCACAGGCGCAGGCTGCGGCGCCCTACCCGGACGCCGACCGGCGGGAGAGCTGGCAGCCGATCATGCTGGGGCGGCTGGCTCTGCCGGCCGGGGTTTGCCGGCGGGAATTCTGGGAACGGGCCGACCGGCGGGTGACCCGCAGCACGGAAGCCGCCAAACGGCTGGCCGCACGGGAGTGCCGCCGCCTGCTCCGCGCGGATTTTCCGGATGCCGCGCTGCAAACCATGCGGCTCAGCTATACGGCCGCCGCGGGGGGCTGGCGGTGCCGCGCGGTCTATCGTTTTACGGCCAACATTGCCCGCAGCGAGCCAAACCACACCGAGTTGCCCCCCGCCGCCCCCGATGCCGGGTGAAAAAACCGGTTTCCGGCAGAATGAACTGAACATTGCCCACATATTCCGCTAAAAATTTGTGAATTATTCACAGTTTCTTTTGACCACTCTTGTGCTATAATTCAAATAAGGTAGGGCGCGATTTTTTGTCTGCGCCGGTGGAGGTTAGGCAATTGGCGGAAAAAGCAGTGGAACTGGACAGCATGGAACTGGCGGCAGCCATCTTTGGCAATCAGGACGCCCATGTGCGGATGATGGAGGAGGCGTTTCACGTCACGGCCATTAGCCGCGGGTCGGAACTGAAGTTTGTGGGCGAGGACGAGGATGTTGCGGCGGCCGTCCATGCGGTGGAAGGGATGCAGACGCTGATGCAAAGCCACACCCCGCTGGAGGAGCAGACCGTCCGTTACTGTATCAGCCTGGCGCGCGGCGGCGAGGAGAAGCGGCTGCAGGAGCTGACCGAGGATTTTGTGGCCGTCACCGCCAAAGGCCGGCCCATCCACCCCAAGACGCTGGGCCAGAAGGAATACCTGTCCGCCATCCGCAGCCACGCCATCACGTTCGGCGTCGGCCCCGCGGGAACCGGCAAAACCTACCTGGCGGTGGCCATGGCGGTCAAGGCTTTCAAAAGCAAGGAGGTCAGCCGGATCGTGTTGACCCGCCCCGCTGTGGAGGCGGGCGAAAAGCTGGGCTTTTTGCCCGGCGATCTTCAGACCAAGGTCGATCCGTACCTCCGCCCGCTGTACGACGGGCTGTTCGATCTGCTTGGCCCCGAGACGTTCCAGCGGTTGATGGAAAAGCAGGCGATCGAGGTTGCGCCGCTGGCCTACATGCGCGGGCGGACGCTGGACGACGCCTTCATCATTTTGGATGAGGCGCAAAATACCAGCCCTGAGCAGATGAAGATGTTTTTGACCCGCATGGGGGTTGGCAGCCGAGTGGTGGTGACGGGCGACGTCACCCAGATTGATCTGCCGGACAAGGCCCGCAGCGGCCTGGTGGATGCGCTCTCGGTGCTTGCGGGCATCGAGGGGATCGCGCAGATACGGCTGACGGAGAGGGATGTGGTGCGCCATCGCCTGGTGCAGCAGATCGTAAAAGCGTATGAACAGGCGGCACAGAGCGTGCGCCGTTAAACCTATAAGACAGAAATAAGCGCAGGGAATCCCTGTAAATAAAGGAGGAACCTTCCATGTCCAACAAGGTTTTGATCACCAACTCGCAAAATGCGGTCAAGGTGCCGTCGGGGCTGCGGATTTTGATCCGGCGCAGCTGTAACGCAGTGCTGGAGTTTGAGCATTTTGACGGCCCCGCCGAGATCAGCGTGACCTTTGTGGACGATGCCCGCATCCGGGAACTCAACCGCCAGTATCGGGAGAAGGATACCCCCACCGATGTGCTGAGCTTCCCGATGGGCCAGAACGGTCAGTACGATATCGATGAGGACAACGGCTGCAAAATTTTGGGGGACATCGTCATCTCGATGCAGCGCGCCATGGAGCAGGCCGAGCTGTACGGCCACCCGCTGCAGCGGGAGGTGGCTTATCTGACGGTTCACTCGATGCTGCATCTGCTGGGGTACGACCATGAGGTGAGCGGCCTGGAGGCTGTGCGGATGCGGGAAAAGGAGGAGGCCGTGCTGATCCAGCTGGGGTTGCCGCGCACGGTGTCTTACACGAATGATGAAAGCTGATCTTGCGCGCTTTGGGCGCGGCTTTGTCTATGCCTGGCACGGCATTTTGGGCGCCATCCGGGAGGAACGCAACTTTCGCTTCCACTTTTGCACCATGGTGTATGTGATCGCGGCGGCCGTGCTGGCCGGTCTGGATGCCACCGCCTGCGCGATGCTGGCCATCTGCGTGGCCGGCGTGATGGGGATGGAACTGCTCAACTCGGCGGTGGAACGGGCCGTTCACAAGCCCGATACCACCCATTGGTGGAGTGCCGGCGCGGCCAAGGATATGGCGGCGGGCGGCGTGCTGGTGATGGCCATCGGCGCGCTGACGGTGGGAATCCTGGTGTTTTCTGCCGGTAAACCCAGCGGCTTTGCGCGGGCCTTTGCGGCCGTCACAGCCTCGCCGCTGTCGGTGCTGTCCCTGCTGGCGTCGCTGGTCCTGGCGTACCTGTTTATCTTCCATTTTGGCGCGCCCCAAAATAAAACGGAAACGGTTGGTAACGAACATGACAAACAAGCCGGGCAATGGAACAACGAGCCCTGAAACAACAAGCAGCGTTTTTGTGGCGCTGGTAGGCCGCCCCAACGTGGGCAAGTCCAGCCTGACCAATTTTTTGGTGGGGGAGAAGGTTGCCATCGTGACCCAAAAACCCCAGACCACCCGCAGCAGAATCACGGGCATCGTGACCCGCGGGCCGGTACAGTATGTGCTGATGGATACCCCCGGCATCCACCGGCCCCGCAACAAGCTGGATGCACGCATGACCCAAACCGCCGCGGCCAGCCTGGCCGATGTGGATGTGACCCTGATGCTGTTTGAACCGTCCGGCGATTTTACCGAGGCGGAACTTGCCATGGTGGCGGCCCTTCAAAAAAGCGGCCCTGCCATCGCAGTCGTCAACAAGGTCGATCTGCTTGCCGATGCGGCGGCGCTGGAGGCACGAAAACAGCAGGTGGCGGCGCTGGGCGCGTTTGCGTCGGTGCAGGCGGTAAGCGCCAGGGACGGCACCGGCTGCGGGGAATTGTTTGCGCTGCTGCTGCCCTACGCCGCCGAGGGTCCCCACTATTTTGACGACGACGCTTTCACCGATATGCCGGAAAAGGAGCTTGTGGCCGAGCTGGTGCGGGAGAAGGCCCTGCTGTTTTTGCGGGAGGAGATTCCCCACGGCATCGCGGTCACGGTGGAAAGCTTTAAGGAACGCCCCGACAAGGACTTGGTCGATATTGAGGTGGCCATCTACTGTGAGCGAAAAAGCCACAAGGGGATGATCATCGGCAAGGGCGGCCAGATGCTTAAAAAAATCGCCACCGCTGCCCGGCAGGACTGCGAGGCGCTGCTGGGCGTGCAGGTGAATCTGCAATGCTGGGTCAAGGTGCGGGAGGACTGGCGGGACAACGAACGCCAGCTGGACAACCTTGGCTTTGCCAAGCCGTAAGCACAGCCCGGCGCGTCGCTTGCCGCGGGACTGCGCTGCCGCCGATTTTTCGCGCTTTGCAGGGCGGCCGTGAAATCCGCCTCCGCTGCCCCCGTTGGACAACTTTTCCATGAATACTGCGCTACCATGGTGGCATAGTGAAGATGGAAAGAGGTGCAGACGAATGGACAAGCACGGCGGCAGCGATTGGTGGAAGGAATTTACCGCCACCGGCGATATTTTGGATTACCTCTACTATAAGTCGCAGCAGGGCGGCTGCGCGCTGGAAAGTGAGAATCATGGAGACAGCGACAACGGGCCTGGTGCTGCGTCAGGTCAAGGTGGGCGAGGCCGATCAGATCCTGACGATTTTGACGCCTGAGCTTGGGGTCATATCCGCCTCGGCAAAGGGCAGCCTGCGGCTGAAGAACAAATTATTCAGCGCCTGCGGGCTTTTTTGTTACTCGGAATTTACGGTCACGACCGGGCGCTCCACGCATTTTATTGAGAGCGCCCAGGTCAAAACCGTGTTTCATGGTCTTTCGCGCAGTGTGGACGGGATGTCGCTGGCCATGTATCTGGCCGAGATCGCGGCAACCCTTGCGCCCGCCCCGCCCGAGGCCGAAGCGCAGCTCAAGCTGCTGCTCAACTGCCTGTACATGATCAGCGAGCAAAAAAAGCCGCTGCGCCAGATCAAGGTCATCTACGAGCTGCGGGTCATGTCGCTGGCGGGCTACCAGCCAGACCTGCTGGCCTGCGCCCAGTGCGGCCGGTACGACGGAATGGATTTTTACTTTGATCTCACGGGCGGCACCCTGCTTTGCGCCGCCTGTGCCCAAAAGGCGAACCGAACCCCCAACCTGGATCCGGGCGCATTGTACGCGCTGCGCCACATCTGCCTGGTCGAGGACCGGCGGCTGTTCGGCTTTGCCATCTCGGCGCCCAGCCTGCAGCGGCTGGGCCGCGCAGGGGAGCAATACCTGCTGGCGCATCTGGATCATCCGCTCAAAAGCCTGGATTTTTTAAAAACCGTGCTGGACGAAGCGCCGCTGGGCACCGGATAGAAAAGCCGTTAAAACAACTGGAGCATGACACGGAAAGAACGCGGCCAAGGTGGCTGCGGCAACGCGCCCAAGGCGGACGCCCGCCCGGGAAGGCGGCGCAGCAGGGGGCAGGCTGCCGCGGCGGAGCTGCCGCGCTGCTGCTGTGGACTGCTTTGAATAAGAAAGGTTGAATCAATACCTATGGACGCATCCTATCGCAGTATTTTGGAACTGGATAAAATCATCGACCGCGCGGCCAGGCTTTGCGCCTGCCGCGAGGCCAAAGAACAGATGCTGGCCCTGCAGCCGCTGGAATCGCCGGAGGAGGAACGGTACGCCCTCTCCCAGACCGATGCCATCAACACGCTGCTGATCAAAAACGGAAGCCCTCGGTTTGGCGGCGTCAGCGAAGTGCGCCGGGTGGTGGCCCACGCGGCCAAGGGCGGCATTCTCTCGATGGGAGAGCTGCTGGACGTGGCCGCCGCGCTGCGCAATTTTTCGGGCCTGCAGCAGTGGTACGGCATGACCGACCATGAAATGCTGCCCACCGACGATCTTTTCTTTGCGCTCAGCCCCCAGCCCGTGCTGGAAAAGCAGATCGGAGACTCGATTCTCTCGGCGGAGGAAATGGCCGATACGGCCAGCATCGCCCTCCATGACCTGCGGCGCAAGATCCGCGCAACCGAGGATTCCATCCGCACAAAGCTTGACAATCTGATCAAAAATTCTACCACCAACAAGTTTCTGCAGGACGCGGTCGTGTCGCTGCGCAACGGGCGGTATGTGGTGCCCGTCAAGTCCGAGTATCGCGGCGAGGTGGGCGGCGTCATCCACGATGTGTCGTCCAGCGGCGCCACGATCTTTGTGGAGCCCACCGCCGTGGTGGAGGCCAACGCCCGTATCATGCAGCTGCGCGCGCAGGAGCAGGAGGAAATCACCCGGATTCTTTCAGCGTTCTCGGGGCAGGTGGCCTCGCTGGAACCGCAGTTCTCCTACAGCTACGACGCCATGCTGCAGATTGACGTGCTGCTGGCCAAGGCGCGGCTGGCCGTGGAGCAAAAGGCCTTTTTGCCTGCCGTGTCCGATACGCCGGCGTTTCGGCTGGTCAAGGCCCGCCATCCGCTGATCGACCCGCAGAAGGTCGTACCCATTGATGTGGCGTTGGGCAAGGACTACGACACCCTTGTGGTGACAGGCCCCAATACCGGCGGTAAAACCGTCACGCTCAAAACGGCGGGGCTGTTGAACGCGATGGCCCAGCATGGTTTTTTGATTCCCGCCCATGAGAGCAGCACCGTCTGCCATTTTGCCGAGTATCTGGTGGATATCGGCGATGAGCAAAGCATTGAGCAAAGCCTGTCCACTTTCTCCGGCCATATGAAGCGGATCACCGGCATTCTGTCGCTGGCCGGCCCCGAAACGCTGACCCTGCTGGACGAGCTGGGCGCCGGTACCGATCCCGCCGAGGGCGCGGCGCTGGCCGTCAGCATTCTGGAACAGCTGCGGCGGCAGGGTGCGCTGGTCATGGCTACCACCCATTATGCCGAACTGAAGGTCTATGCGCTGGAAACCCCCGGCGTGGTCAATGCCAGCTGTGAGTTTGACGTGGAAAGCCTGATGCCAACCTACCGTCTGAGCGTGGGTGTGCCAGGCAAATCGAACGCCTTTCTGATCGGCGCCAAGCTTGGCATCCCCGAGCGTGTCATCGACGCCGCGCGCGCGCATATGTCAAACGACGACAAGCGGCTGGATTCGGTGCTGGCCCAGCTCGATGACCTCAAGCTGGAACTCAAGGCTGCCCAGAAGTCGGCCGAGGACGCCCGGTATGAGGCACAGCACGCCCTGGAAAGCGCCGAGAAAAAGCGGGACGAACTGATCCGGCGCGGCGAGGAAGAGCTGGAGGAGGCTCGCCGCAAGGCGCATGAGATGACGCTGGCCGTCCAGAACGAGGCCTACGCCCTGACCGACGAGCTGCGTAAACTGCAAAAAGACGAAAAGACCAACGCAGCGCAGCGGGCCGTCCGCGCGCGGGAGATCGCCCGGCGGGACACGGAAAAGCTGCTGGGGAAAACTGATGTCGTACATAACCCGGTCAAGGAATTTGTACCACTGAAGGAGGTACAGATCGGCCAGGAGGTCGTGATTGCGGAACTGGATCAGGCTGCCATCGTGATGGGCCGCCCCGACAGGGACGGCATGGTGGAGGTGCGTGCGGGCATTCTTAAAACCAAGGTGCCGCTTGCGGGCCTCAAGGCGCCCGATAAAAAGCAAAAGACCGCCGTCAAGCCTCAGCCGCCCCGTACCACCACCCATTTACAGCGCAGCGGCGACCGCCATGCCAGCATGGAATTGAACCTGCTGGGCTACACGGTGGAGGAGGCGCTGGCAGAGACCGACCGCTTTTTGGACAATGCGCTGCTCGGCGGCCAACAGACGGTGTTTATCATCCACGGTATCGGCACCGGCGCGCTGCGCACGGCGATCCAGAAGCATCTGCGCACCCATGCCGCCGTCAAAAGCTTCCGCGCGGGGCGCTACGGCGAGGGCGAGGGCGGCGTTACCGTGGTGGAACTGAAATAAATCGGAGAAAACCGCAATTTTTGAACAGATACGGGCATTTGTATCTAGTTTCTTTGTTGGCTATGGGCTAAACTAAAATAGAATACGGAAGGAACGCGACAAAGGAAGCCGCGGCAGTACGCGCCATGCAAGGCGAGGCACGCCGGCAGTCTGACGCCTGCCATGGGCGACAACGCAGCAGGGGGTATGTTGCCGTGGCGGAAGGTAGCGTTGGTTCTGTGGATCGCTCTTGAAAAGAAACAGAAACGATAAAGGGGATACCCACAATGGCAATGGATTACGGCAGCTCGCGGCTGTTTGCCCTCACGCTGGCCCACCGGGCGGTGGGCGATGTCAAAAAGGACGGCTTCCGCCAGCTGCGCAACTATGTGGATATGTGTGCGGTTTTGGCTAAATCGCCCATGCAGAGTGCTTTTTTTGAGCGCGCCCAGTTGATGCTGGAAAAAACCAACAGCCTGTACTACAGCCTGATCGATCGGATGATTTCCACGATTGAGGAAGATCGCCTTTGTACCGTGGGGGTCAATCTGGGACTGGGCGGGCTTGTCTACGGTGCCGGGCGGCTTAAACTCAAGGCGGAGAAGGACGGCCGGCCTTTTTCCTGGATTACGACCGCGCTGGCCGGTGACCCCGGCCTGCCGGATGCCGTAGCTTCCGCCGAGAAGAACGGCGGCTATGTCTGGGCGCTGTACGCGCCCGATGGGCTGAGCGATTCGCTTTTACAGCTTGCCAAAAAGCATCCGATGGGGGTCTTTTTTGTGATGTTGGCCCCCGCGCAGATCACCGATGAGGTTTGCGGCCGCATTGCCCGGGTGAACAATCTGGTGCCGGTGCTGATCCTGGATGCGCCGGAGGTCAACGAGGCTGTGTTTGCCGCCGCCGACGCCATGCGCCGCGCCCGGCTGTTCTACAGCTTTGTGCTGCAGTTGGACGATGCCACCGCCATGGCCGCCCTTCAGCCGGAATGGCTGGATGTGCTGTTCCAACGTGGAGTGATCGGGGTGTACTCCCGCAAGGGGGGAATGGATCCGGTCGTTTCCGAGACGCTAAAAAAGGGCATCTACCGCAGCCGCACCGAATTGGGCGCGCCGCTGGTATTGCTGGACTGGGAAAACGACGTTGCGGTGCTGGATCAGCATATTTCGCCGTTGGCCGTACCCGGCAGCCGGGTGCCCGCAGGCGTCTGGACGCCGCTGAACGGGTGACGAACCTAAGCCGATCCGCCAAGACGAATAGAACATAAAGAAAACCGCCCTGAAAGAAGCCAAAAGGTTTCGTTCAGGGCGGTTTTATTCTGCACATAAGGGCGGAGCGCCGTTTTGGGAAATGACGGGCCGGCATCTTTTGCCGCGCCCGTGCTATTCCGCCGACGCATCGCCGGGGACGACGTGGCCCGGATGGGCCAGTTCCTCATCCTCCAACTGGAAAAACTGCTGCAGCAGCGGTGTGCTGCAAATGCGCTGCATACCGTGGTAATAATCCGTGATGTGTTCTTTCATGCCGTGATCTACCCACTGCTGCAAAATGCCCATCAGGCCGCCTGCCAAAAAATCGCCCAGAAAGCGAAGATCGGCCGAGGAGAGGGGGTCCTGCTCCTGCGCGGTGCAGTCCTGCGCGCGCTGGGCAAAAATTTCCCGCACAAAATCAAAAATATAGCTGCGCAGACTGTTTTGCCCTGTGTAACTCAAAGCGTTTGTGTAAAAGACTCTGTTTTCCCGGAAATACTCCTCGGCGCTGTTCAGCATATCCTCCCAACTGCCAAAGTTCATGCGGGAAGCCAAAAAATGCGTCATACCGGTCTGAAAATACCAGTTGACCAGGTCGTATTTATCCTCAAAATGGTAATAAAAGGTGTTGCGCCCCATGCCGGCATGCTCTACAATATCGTTTACGGAAATTTTTTCCAGCGGCATCGTGTTCATCAGGTCTTGCAGGCTTTGCGCCAGCGCCATCTTGGTGTGGTTTGCTCCCGGCATACAGGCTCTCCTTTCAGTTGGGGGAATATGACAGCTTAAAATTTATTATAGCACTTTGTGCGCAAATTTGGCACCGCTTTTTTGAAAAGCCCGAACGAATTCCAACTTTTTTTGGGATAGAAACGCGATATTGTCCGAAAAAAAAAGGAAGTTGAACAAAACCCGGGGTTTGCACATATTCAAACCAAATGCACAGGCATAAAATAGGCACAGTTGTTCGAGATGACAAAAGCACCATCGTGCCGCTGCCAAGCCAACGGAATGGAGAGGAATCATATTATGCCAATGAACAAAGTTGTACACGCCGCCCAGCGCGCTGCTTTCAGCGCCGCTCTCGATGTAGCCATCAATTCGGTGCGGGGCAAGGGAACCGAAAACCTGGCCGCCAACGCCGTCAAGCTCATCAATCTGGCTCAGCCGCTGCTCAAAGACCGCTACCCGGCCTCGGCGTTTGACGCCGCCCGCAATTTTGTGCAGGATCCCAACGGCAAATGGATGCAGTACGCCGATCGTGCCATCAATGAACTGGATCCCCATGTGCTTAAGATGAACGCGCTCAACCTGGGCTACGAGGGAATGTTCGCGGGCTACAACTATGTCTGCGAGCTGCGCAAAAAGTACGATTGCAATATGCCCTGGATTTTGCTGTTTGACCCCACCTCGGCCTGCAATCTCCACTGCAAGGGCTGCTGGGCGGCCGAGTACGGCAACAAGCTCAACCTGTCCTATGACGATATGGAGAAGATCGTGACCGAGGGCGAGGAGATCGGCATCCACTGGTATATGATGACCGGCGGCGAGCCGATGTGCCGCAAGGCCGATATCCTCAAGCTGGCGGCCAACCATCAATCCTCGGTGTTCCACCTGTTCACCAACGGCACCCTGATCGACGAGGCGTTCTGCAAGGAAGTGCAGAAGGTGGGCAACATGGCTTTCTTCCTCTCGATCGAGGGCAGCGAGGAATCCAACGACGGCCGCCGCGGCGAGGGCGTTTACAGCAAGGTGCTGCACGCCATGGATCTGATGAAGCAGTACGGACTGCTGTTTGGCACCTCCATCTGCTACACCAGCGCCAACTACAAGGCCGTTACCAGCGACGAGTTTTTGGATATGCTGATTTCCCACGGCGTGCGGTTCAACTGGTACTTCCATTATATGCCCATCGGCGACGGCGCCAATGTCGATCTGATGCTCAACAAGGAACAGCGCGAGTACATGATCCATCGTGTGCGCGAGATCCGCGGCTACACCGGCGGCAAGCAGATCTTCTGCATCGACTTCCAGAACGACGGCGAGTACATCGACGGCTGCATCGCGGGCGGCCGCCAGTACGCCCACATCAATCCCAACGGCGATGTGGAGCCCTGCGTCTTTATCCACTACTCCGACGCCAACATCCATGACAAGAGCCTGTTGGAATGCCTGCAGCAGCCGCTGTTCAAGGAATACCACAAGGGTCAGCCCTTCAACCACAACCACCTGCGTCCCTGCCCGATGCTGGAAAATCCTGAGCTTTTGGGCGAGATGGTCAAGCGCAGCGGCGCCCACAGCACCGATATGCAGCGCCCGGAATCCACAGACGATGTGTTCCGCCGCTGCCGTCCTTATGCCGACCAGTGGACCCCGGCTGCCGAGCGCATCTGGAGCGAGGAGCATCCCTCCTGCGATGGCTCCGCCTGTGCTGCCTGCGGCAACTGCGCGAAATAAAGGCCGCGTGGTCTGACGTCCGACGTACCCTGAAAACTGAAATAATGGTATGGCACACCCCTGTTTCCGCCCGGCGCGGAAAGGGGGTGTGCTTCTTTTTGTCGTACAACAAGGTTCCCGCATTTTCTGGCCCGGGCGGTCATACACTGAAAAAAGACAGGGCAGCTTCTGACCGGCACAGGACGCTGCTGCCGGGGGAAAGGCGGGTTGGCGTTTGAAGACGGTCGTCTATCTGGATGTTCTGCTGCTCGTCAACTTTGTGGCGGGCTGGTTTCTGCTGCTGGCCGCCGGGCTGTTGGCCGGGCTGCGCGCCCGGCTTTGGAGGCTGGCGCTGGCGGCGGTGCTGGCCGCGCTCTCAGCCCTGATCCTGCTGGCGCCCGAGCAGCCCTATGCGGCGCAGGTGGCCTACCGTCTTGCCGTAGGAGCCGCGCAGGTGGAAACGGCGTTTGGCTGGCATGGGCCGCGCCGCTTTTGCACGGCACTGGCCTGGTACACGGCCATGAATCTGCTGCTGGCGGGCCTTGCCATGCTGGTCATCCTGCGCACCGGCACCAGGCTTTTGCAAACCGGCAACCTGGCGGTGTACCTGTCGGTTTCCCCGGTGCTGCTGGTAGGGCTTTCAGGCGGGTGCTGGCTGGGGGCCGAGCTGGTGGTTCGGTTGACAGGCAGCGGCCGCCCTACGGGCAAAATCATCGGGCTGGAACTGCGGTTGGGCGGCTGCCCGGTGCGGCTGCGCGCCGCGCTGGACACCGGCTGCCGCCTGAAAGACCCCATCACCTGCCTGCCGGTGCTGCTGATCAGCTACCCGGATGCGCGGGCCAGGCTGCCTCAAAGCGTCCGCAACTTTCTGGACGGCTGGTTCGCGGGCGACGCGCCCGCGCCGCCGCCGGGGCTTTGCCTGCGTCTGATCCCCTGCACCACAGCCAACAACCGCGGGGTGCTGCCGGGGTTCAGCGTGGGGGATATCGGTCTGATCGCCCGGGACGGGGTGTGGGGACTGGGGCGTACCGCCGTCGCTTTTGCCGAGCAGCCGTTCGGAAGCGCCGCCTATGAGGCGCTGTACGGTTCGGATTTTTTATAACACGGATAGAGGAGGCATACACATTGAAAGCATGGCAACAGATGGGGCAGGCAATCGTTTTGACGCTGTTTTCCTGGGGCATGGGCGGAGAACTGCACTACATCAACGGCGCGGATACGCTGCCCTCGCCGCTGCCGCCCGCCGAGGAACGGGCGGCCCTGGCAGAATTGGCGGCGGGCAGCCGTGCTGCACGCGACCAGTTGATTACACATAACCTGCGCCTGGTGGTGTACATTGCTAAGAAATTTGAAAACAGCGCAGCCGGGGTGGAGGATCTGATTTCCATCGGCACCATCGGGTTGATTAAGGCCGTCAACACCTTTGCACCGGATAAAAACATCAAGCTGGCCACCTATGCCAGCCGCTGCATTGAGAATGAGATTCTGATGTATCTGCGCAAAAGCGTCAACCGGCGGCAGGACGCCAGCATCGACGAACCGCTGAACACCGATGCGGAGGGGAACGAGCTGCTGCTGATGGATGTTTTGACCGGCGACCAGGCTCAGGTGGGGGAGGAATTGGAGCGCACCGCTGAGCAGACCGCATTGCGGCAGGCCGTGGCGGCCCTGGCCCCCCGGGAGCGCCGGATTATGGAACTGCGCTTTGGGCTGGGTGACGGAAACGAACGAACCCAAAAGGAGGTGGCCGACCAGATCGGCATCTCCCAAAGCTACATCTCCCGGCTTGAAAAGCGGATCATCAAAAGGCTGCGCCGGGAGATGGAGGCACTGGTCTGAAAAACGGTGCGTCTCCGCGCAGAGCGAAAGCGCGCAAACCCGGGGGGCAGAACAAACAAGGGCGCCGCCAGGCGTCAGGCGGAACGCTGCGCCCGTACGTCCCGCACAAAGGCGGAGAGCAGACCGCCTGCCTCGGTCATTTCGGGTCGTTCCAGCACCAGCAGGTAGTCAAATCCGTCGCGGCTCCAGGCAATGTGGGCGTTTTGACCTGGGGCTTGGGTCAGCACAGCCGAAACGTGATCGACCACCCGGGTGGCACGCTCGGCGCCGGGCTCCTCGTCCGGCTCGTCGGGGCAGTCAAGCATGCCGGATTCGGCGGCGTACAGGCGGGCGTCGTGGCCGGGCACTACCCGGTACTCGACCATGGCGGTATGATTGTTTACCAGCCAGAAGCGGCGGCAGTCAAGTAATTCGCTTTCAGGCAAGGCCGCCAGCTTGAATCCTGCCTCCCTTGTAAAATTCGGCGTTTCGTACCGGCGGTAAATCGTCGGGCTGGCACGGCGCTCGGCGCCCGCCCGGCTCAATGCCGCCAGCGCGACGGCCAATACCACGGTCAATAAAAGAAACAAGATCAGCAAAACGGTTTTCAGCATCGTCGTCATCTCCTTGCTGCATCCTATGCCTGCCGCCGAAAAACCGTGCAGAATTTCCCAGCGGCGGCGCTGTCTGCCCGCCGGGGTTTCGGACTATACTGTGGGCATCAAACAGCGAAAGCGGGGAAAGACAAACGATGTATTCAGGAAAAGTAGAAATTTGCGGGGTAAATACCGCGCAGCTGCCGGTTCTGCATGAAAAAGAAAAGACCGTCCTGCTGCGCGCGGCCCACGCGGGCGATGCGGCGGCCCGGCAGCAGATGATTCAGGGAAATCTACGGCTGGTGCTGAGCGTGGTGCAGAAATTTGCGGGCCGCGGCGAAAACCTTGACGATCTGTTCCAGGTAGGATGTATCGGGCTTATTAAAGCAATCGACAATTTTGACCCCGGGCTGAACGTGCGCTTCTCAACCTACGGCGTGCCGATGATCGTGGGGGAAATCCGCCGGTTTCTGCGCGACAACAATGCCCTGAGGGTAAGCCGCTCCATCCGAGACCTGGCCTACCACGCCATGCAGGTGCGGGAGGAGCTGCAAAAGGCGCGGGGCCGGGAGCCGCGCATCACAGAGATTGCCCAAAAGCTGGGCGCAACGCCAGAGAACGTGGCCATGGCGCTGGAATCCATAGCGGAGCCGTCCAGCCTGTACGAACCCGCTTACGCGGACGGGGACGATACTCTTTCGGTGATGGACCAGGTGCATGAGAGCGGCGGCGAGGAAAGCTGGATCAGCGATATCATGTTTAAGGATACGGTCAAGGCGCTGTCCAGCCGGGAAAAGCGGATCATGTCCCTGCGCTACCTTGCGGGAAAAACACAGATGGAGGTGGCGCAGGAGATCGGCATCAGCCAGGCCCAGGTGAGCAGGCTGGAAAAAAACGCGATGTGCCGCATTCGAGAGCAAATTTCCTGCTGCTGAAGATGGCGGATAAACGGCAGGGCGATAACCAGCCGAAAGGCGCGCACACCAGGAAAGCCATGCGGCGTTTGAGCGGCAGGTCGGATGCCGTACAGGATGACCCTCCCACAAAAAAGGCGCCGCTTTCAACCAAAGCCCGTAGGGGGCAGGGAAAGCGGCGCGCGGCATGCGGCTCTGTACAGTCAGCAGCGGTCGGGAACCAAAAGACAACAAAAGAAAAAGCGAAAACAAAAAAGCGGACGAAAGAAAAGCGAATTTAACGGGGACGCCCTTCGGGCGTCGTCAGTCGTTTTCACGGCCCTGCAGCGCCCGGCCCGACAGATCAATGCCGCAAAGCCCCAGCGCCCGGTTGAAGGATTTATGCCCCTTGTATAGGATGCCCGTGATGCCCAGGTTGTAGGCGGCCTGGGCGTTTTGCTTGTTGTCATCCACAAAAATCGATTCATCATAGGCAAGATGGTATCGCTGCATCAGCGCGGTATAAATATGAGGATCCGGCTTGTTGATGTTTACATCACAGGAGGCAAGCCCGCCGTCGAACAGCGGAAAAAAATCCCGCTCCCGCAGCAGATCCAGCGTATCGGCGGCGATGTTGGAGAGATAGTAGAGCCGACAGCCGGCCATCTTCAGCTTGCACATTGTTTTGATTGTACTCTTTTTTGTTTTCAGGATGATGGGCCACTCCTCAATCACGGTCTGCACCTCAAAGGTGCGGCCGCAGCGGGCTGCGTTTTCCAGCATGATGCGGTTGGCCGTGCCCCGGCTCAGCGTTCCGCGGTCCAACTCCACCCACTCCTTGCTGCCAAAGGTCAGATCGTAGACGATCTCCTCGGCGGCCTTGTTCAAAAAATGATCCATCAAAAAGTCGCGGGGATTGTATTCCACAACCACGCCGCCCAGATCGAAGATGACGTTTTTATACATGGTGGTTTTCTGCCTTTCATTTGGGTTACTTCCTATTATACACAAACCGCGCCAAGAAACAAATCCCGTTTTGGGGCATAGATTGGGAAAGAGACAAAATAGAGGAGGCGTTTGGACAATGACGCTGCAGGAGCTTAACCAAAAAGATGTGATCCAGTCCCGTACGGGCGAAAATCTGGGCCGCATCGACGATCTGACCTTTGACCCTGCCACTTCACAGGTGACATCTGTTGTTTTGCGGGGCCGACGCCATCTGTTTGGGCTGCTTGGCTGTGATGACGATCTTGTGGTCAGCTGGCCTGATATAGAAAGCATTGGCACCGACGTGGTAATGGTCAAAGCCGCCCCGCCCGCCCGCAACGCCCACGGCCGCCGCGGATTTTTTGCCCGCTGACAAAACGATGCTGCACCGTCGTATAAAGGATACAACCATCCTGCGGTAGGCGCTTTGGCAGGGCGGACGCAACGCCCGGCAGCGGAGAACAGGACAGGTTGCAGAAAAAATCGTAAAACAACTTGCATTTGTTTTGCTTCTGTGCTACTATATTACGGCAATACACACGCATTGTGCTGCTTTTTTGTGCCTTTTTTCAAAAGGTTAGAAGGCGGATACACGGTGCGGAGGCAAAAAACTAAATTTTGGAGGAAAAAACTATGGCAGTCGTATCTATGAAGCAACTTCTCGAAGCAGGCGTTCACTTTGGTCACCAGACCCGCCGCTGGAACCCCAAGATGGCCCGTTACATCTTTACGGAGCGCAACGGCATCTACATTATCGATCTGCAGAAGACCGTGAAAAAGCTGGACGAGGCCTACAGCTTTGTCCGCGACACCGCGGCCGACGGCGGCGAGATCCTGTTTGTAGGCACCAAAAAGCAGGCCCAGGAGTCCATCCGCGATGAGGCCCTGCGCTGCGGCATGCACTTTGTCAACGCCCGCTGGCTGGGCGGTATGCTCACCAACTTCCGCACCATCCGCAAGCGGATCGACCGCATGGATCAGCTCAAGACCATGCAGGAGGACGGCACCTTTGATCTGCTGCCCAAGAAGGAAGTCGTCAAGCTGGAGCTGGAGATGGCCAAGCTGGACAAGTATCTGGGCGGCGTGAAGAACATGAAGGGCCTGCCCAAGGCCATGTTCATCGTTGACCCGCACAAGGAGCGCATCGCCGTCTCCGAGGCCCGCAAGCTGAACATCCCCATTGTGGCGATCGTCGATACCAACTGCGATCCCGATGAGATCGATTATGTGATTCCCGGCAACGACGACGCCATCCGCGCCGTCAAGCTGATTTCCGGCGCCATGGCCGATGCCGTGCTGGAAGGCAAGCAGGGCGTGCAGGATGCCGCCGTTCCCGCTGAGGAAGCGGAGAAGGCCCAGGAGGCTTGAGGCGATACCCGCATCCCGCTTTGCCAAGATATTTGAAACGGAAAGGACACTAGATTTATGGCTATTTCTGCAAAAGACGTTATGGAACTGCGTAAGCAGACCGACTGCGGCATGATGGAATGCAAGGCCGCGCTGACCGAGGCAAACGGCGACTTTGCCAAGGCGATTGAGCTGCTCCGCGAGAAGGGCCTTGCCACCGCTTCCAAGAAGGCTGGCCGCATTGCCGCCGAGGGCATGGTGTATGCCGTCAACTTCGCGGATAAGAAGATTGCCGTTGCCCTGGAAGTGAATGCAGAGACCGACTTTGTCGCCAAGAACGAGAAGTTTGTTGATTTCGTGCATGAGCTGGCTGCCGTTATTGCTGCCGAGAAGCCTGCCGATGTGGAGGCGTTGCTTGCCTGCAAGATGGGCGAGGGCACGGTGGACGACGCCTTGAAGGGCCTGATCCTCGTGATCAAGGAGAACATCAAGGTTCGCCGTTTTGTCGTATACGAGGGCTACTGCTCCGCATATGTACACGGCGGCGGCAGCCATGCCGTTGTCGTCAAGTTTGACACCACCGCCGAGGTGGCCGCCAAGCCCGAATTTGAAGTGTTTGGCAAGGACATCGCCATGCAGGTTGCTGCTTCGGTGCCTGCCTACCTGAACCGCAACGAAGTTCCCGCTGAGACGCTGGAGAAGGAGAAGGAAATCGTTCTGGCCCAGATGGCGAACGATCCCAAAACTGCCAACAAGCCCGACGCCATCAAAGAGAAGATGGTGGTCGGCCGTGTCGCCAAGTACTACAAAGAAGCCTGCCTGATGGATCAGGCTTTCATCAAGGACGGCAACATCGACATCACCAAGTATGTTGCCGACACCGCCAAGGCGTTGGGCGGCGACATCAAGGTTGTCGCGTTTACCCACTACACCAAGGGCGAGGGCCTGGAAAAGCGCTGTGACGACTTTGCTGCCGAGGTGGCTGCTGCCGTCAAGGGCTGACGCCTCTTTTTAAACGGTTTGCCCGGGGCCGGGCGGAGGATTTTCCTCCGCCCGGCCCTTTTTTGCAATTTTCTCTTGACATATACCCCACTGGGGTATATTATTCTGGTAAGATACCCGAGAGGGGTATTATGACGGAACAGAAAGGCGCAAAGACTATGGCAGAGAGAAAAAAAGCGGCAAACACTAAACCTATGGGCGCGTCGGGCACTGTGGGGGCGGAAAGCCTTGAAGCGGATTTCCATGCCCACAGGGGGGAGGGAGCGTCTGCATCGTCCGAGCCCTGCTGCTGCGCCGCCAACCACGATACCTGCCGTCACAAGGCCCAGCCGCGGGGCGAAGCCGCCAAACGGCAATTGGACAATCGGCTGAACCGAATTATAGGGCAGTTGAACGGGGTCAAGGCCATGGTGGCCGAGGACCGCTACTGCGGCGACGTACTGATCCAGCTGGCGGCGGCCCAGAGCGCGCTGCAAAGCGTTGGATATCAAATTTTAAAAGAACACATGAATTCCTGCGTGGCAGCCCAAGTTCGGGCGGGGGAACCGCAGGCCATGGACGAGCTGCTGGGGCTGGTTAAAAAGTTGAAATAAAGGGACCCCTGGTGGGGAGATACGGAGCAAAGCGGATGAAAACCGAAAAATTCCATGTGAGCGGGATGACCTGCGCGGCCTGCCAGGCCAACGTGACCCGCTGCGTTCAAAAACAGCCGGGCGTGGAGAGCGTGGACGTAAGCCTGCTGGCCAACCGGATGACCGTGACCTATGACGAAACAAAGCTTGACGAAGCGCAGATTTCCAAGGCGGTGGAGGCGATCGGCTATGGGGCCGCGCCGGCGCAGTCCCCCGCCGCCGCGCCGGGACAGAATGATTTTCGCGCCGAATGGCGCCAGCGCACCGACCGTGCGGGCGCTGAACAGGCTGCCATGAAAACACGGCTGATCGCCTCGGCGGCGCTGCTGGTGCCGCTGATGTACCTCTCGATGGGGGAAATGATTGGTCTGCCGCTGCCGGGCTTTTTGACAGGGATGGAAAACATGCTGCCGCTGGCCCTTACCCAGTTTTTGCTGACCGTGCCGGTTCTGTTTATCAACCGACACTTTTTTACGGCAGGGCTGCGCGCGCTGTTCAAACGGGCGCCCAATATGGATTCGCTGGTGGCCGTCGGGTCAGGCGCATCGCTGGCGTACGGCGTGTTTGCCCTCTACCGCATGGCCTACGGGCTTGGCTGGGGCGATACCGACCTTGTTCACCATTACGCCCACGCCCTCTACTTTGAATCGGCGGCTACCATCCTGACGCTGGTGACCGTGGGCAAATACCTGGAGACCCGCTCCAAGGCCCACACTTCGGACGCACTGGGAAAGCTGGTGGATCTGGCGCCGCGTACCGCCGTTGTAGTGCGGGACGGCCTGGAGCAGACCATCCCCAGCGAGCAGTTGGCCGCGGGGGACATCGTTGTCATTCGCCCCGGCGAGAGCGTTCCCGCCGACGGCGTAGTGACCGAGGGACGCGGCTATCTGGATCAGGCGGCCATCACCGGCGAGAGCCTGCCCGTGGAAAAAGCCCCCGGCGACGAGGTGATCACGGCCACCATCAACCGCAATGGGGCGTTTCGCTTCCGGGCTTCCCGCGTGGGGCAGGACACCACCCTGGCCCAGATCATCCGGCTGGTGGACGAGGCGGGCAGTTCCCGTGCGCCCATCGCCCGACTGGCTGATAAGGTCAGCGGCGTGCTTGTGCCGGTGGTCATCGGCATCGCGCTCCTTACGCTGGTCGCCTGGCTGGCAGCGGGGCAGGGGATCGAGTTTGCCCTCAACTGCGCGGTGTCGGTGCTGGTAATCAGCTGCCCCTGCGCGCTGGGGCTTGCGACGCCGGTCGCCATCATGGTGGGAACAGGCCGCGCTGCAGAGCAGGGCATTCTGATCAAATCCGCCGAGAGCCTGGAAAACCTGCACAGCATCGATACGATCGTGCTGGATAAGACCGGCACCATCACCGAAGGCAAGCCTGCCGTGACCGACCTGCTGCCGCTGGGCGGGCTGGCCGAGAACGAATTTTTGGCCGATGCCGCCACGCTGGAGGCGGGCAGCGAGCATCCGCTGGCCGCTGCAGTGGTGGAACACGCCCGCGCCGCGGGGCTTGCCCTCGAGACGCCCGCCGATTTTACAGCGGAGCCGGGGCTGGGTGTGGCAGCCACAATCCGCGGGCAGCGGTGGCTGGGCGGCAATGCAGCCTTTTTGCAGCAGAACGGTGTGGACACAAAAATTGCAGATGTGCTGCAGGAACGGCTGGCCGGGCAGGGCAAAACGCCGCTGCTGTTTGCGCGGGATGGCGTTGTGTGCGGCGTGATTGCAGTGGCTGATACGGTTCGGCCCGCAAGCCGACAGGCTGTGCGCGCCTTGCAGGCGCTTGGCCTGCGGGTCGTGATGCTGACAGGCGATAATCGCCGCACCGCCGAGGCCATCCGTGCCGATCTTGGCATCGCCGAGGTGGTGGCCGAGGTCCTGCCCGCAGGCAAGGAGGCCGAGATCCGCCGTCTGCAAGGCGCGGGCCACAAGGTGGCAATGGTGGGGGACGGCGTAAATGACGCCCCTGCGCTGGTTCGGGCCGACATCGGCATCGCCATCGGCGCCGGTACCGACATCGCGCTGGACTCCGCCGATCTGGTTTTGATGAAAAGTTCGCTGGCCGATGTGGTGACAGCCATCCGGTTGAGCCGCGCGGTCATCCGCAACATCCACCAGAATTTGTTCTGGGCCTTCTTTTACAATATTCTGGGCATCCCGCTTGCCGCCGGAGCGCTTTTCCCGGCGTTCGGTCTGCTGCTCAGCCCCATGATCGGCTCTGCGGCCATGAGCCTGAGTTCGGTCTGCGTAGTTACAAACGCGCTGCGGCTTCGCCGCTTCCGTGCCGTGCCGCTGTCCGCTGATTCCATAGCTCCAACCTCGGCGCCGCCGGCTGAAAAAGCCGGTATGACGATAGAGCCGACGCCTGCGGCCCCTGCCGCGTCGCCTCGGCACACCCAGAATCCCTCAATTCAACCGTCCGACAATCAACAGAAAGGAATGAACACCATGCAAAAGATCATCACTGTGGAAGGAATGTCCTGCGACCACTGCCGTATGCATGTGGAAAAAGCTTTGTCCGCCGTGGAGGGCGTGCGCACAGCGGCTGTATCCCTGGCAGACAAGACCGCCATCGTTACGCTGGATAAGCCGGTGGACGATAAGGCTTTAACCGACGCCGTGGATGCTGCGGGGTATACCGCCGTGGAATGCCATAACGCCTGAAGACCGGATCTTTCCTTGTGCGGAACGCTGAAAGGCGTTCCGTTTTTTTATGATATGCGCATTATTGTACAAAAACAGTCTGCTTTGATGGGCAGATCGCCAAAAAGAGCGCAAGCGGATAAAATGTTGACAGATGGGACAGATTTTTATTGTAATAAACAGGAAAATTTGTTACAATATTCCCAAGGGTACCCCGGGGAAATGCTGCACTTTGGCCTTTTGGCTGGCATTGTGCGGGGTGGCCCAAAGGTAACAAAATCAAACAAACAGCTGGTGAAGCGAAAGGAGTTATTACCATGGGACTGATTAAAGCTGCGCTGGGTGCTGCAGGCGGCGTGCTGGCCGACCAATGGAAAGAATATTTTTATTGTGAGGCGCTGCCCACGGATATTATCGTCGCCAAGGGCGAAAAACGGGTGTCCGGGCGGTCGTCCAACACCAAGGGAAGCGATAACATTATCTCCAACGGATCGGTTATCGCGGTGGCGGACGGCCAGTGCATGATCATCGTCGATCAGGGCAAGGTGGCAGAGCTTTGCGCCGAGCCAGGCGAGTTTACTTATGATGCCTCTACCGAGCCGTCCATCTTTTCGGGCAGCCTGAAAGGCAACATCGGCAAAGTGTTTGAGAATATCGGCAAACGGTTTACCTTCGGCGGGGAACCGCCCAAGGATCAGCGGGTCTACTATTTCAATACCAAGGAGCTTGTGGGCAATAAGTACGGAACGCCCAGCGCCGTGCCCTTCCGCGTGGTGGACAACAACATCGGGCTGGACATTGATATCTCGATCCGCTGCTTCGGCGAGTACAGCTATCATGTGTGCAACCCCATTCTGTTCTATACCAACGTCTGCGGTAACGTAGCCGACAGCTACAACCGCGCCGAACTGGACGGTATGCTGAAAACCGAACTGCTGAGCGCCCTGCAGCCTGCTTTTGCCAAAATTTCCGAAATGGGGATCCGCTACTCGGCGCTGCCGGGGCACACGATGGAGATGGCGGATGCCCTCAACCAGGTACTTAGCGCCAAGTGGCGTGATTTGCGCGGTCTGGAGATCGTCTCGTTTGGCGTGTCCAGCGTCAAGGCCAGCGACGAGGACGAGCAGATGATCAAGGAGATGCAGCGCAATGCGGCCTACCGCAACCCGAACATGGCCGCCGCCACCCTGGTGGGCGCGCAGGCACAGGCCATGCAGGACGCCGCCAAGAATACCGCTGCCGGCCCTGCAATGGCGTTTATGGGGATGAACATGGCAGGCAACGCGGGCGGCATGAACGCCCAAAATCTGTTCCAGATGGGCGCCCAGCAGCAGGCACAACAGGCTGCCCAGCAGCCCGCCGCCCCTGCCGCCGACAGCTGGACCTGCAGCTGCGGCACCGTAAACACGGGCAAGTTCTGTATGAGCTGCGGCAAGCCTAAACCGGCGCCTGCCGCCGGGTGGACCTGCAGCTGCGGTGCCGTCAACACCGGCAAATTCTGCGCCGAGTGCGGCAAGCCCCGCCCCGAGGTCAAGGCTGTGTACAAGTGCAGCAAGTGCGGCTGGACCCCGCCGGATCCGTCCAACCCGCCCAAATTCTGCCCCCAGTGCGGCGACCCCTTCAACGAGGCGGACAAGGGCTGATGTTTCCCTGCGTTTTACCGGGAGAAAGCCGCGCGGGAGCGCGGCTTTTCTCTGAAAGCACTGCATCCGGGGCAAAACGACGCCCCGGGAGAGGAGAGTAATCCTATGCCGGAACAGGTAACCAACTACCAGTGTCCCGCCTGCACCGGTCCGCTCCATTTTTCGGAAAAGACCGGCAAGCTGGAATGCGATTATTGCGGCTCCAGCTATCCAGTGGAAAAGATCGAGGCGCTGTATGCCAAAAAGGAGGCGGCCGCGGCAGCCGCCAAACCCAAGGACAATCTGCCTGAAGGCGACTGGACGGCCGAGGAGGCCGCCCATATGCGGGCCTACAACTGCCCGTCCTGCGGCGCGCAGCTTGTGTGCGACGACAGTACCGCAGCCACCAGTTGCCCCTACTGCGGCAATCCCACCGTGGTGCCCGGCCAGTTTACGGGCGGGCTGAAGCCGGACTGGGTCATCCCTTTCAAGATGGATAAAAACGCCGCAGTAGCCGCACTGAAAGAACACTATAAAAGCAAGTTCTTGTTGCCGCGCGCTTTTTCGGCGGAGAACCACATTGAGGAAATCAAGGGTGTGTATGTGCCGTTCTGGCTGTACAACGCCGGCGCGGACGCTGATCTTCAATTTCAGGGCACCCAAGTGGAAAGCCACCGCGAAGGGGACGAGGAAGTGACCACCACCAGCTTTTACCGGGTGGTGCGCGGAGGTCACGCGGTGTTTCGCAATGTGCCGGCGGATGGCTCCTCCAAGATGCCGGATGCCCACATGGACGCTATTGAACCGTTCAACTATGACGAGATGAAGGCCTTTTCCACGGCTTATTTGCCCGGCTTTTTGGCCGACCGCTACGATGTGAGCGCTGAGGATTGCGGCAAGCGGGCCGAGGAACGGATGCACAACGGCACGATCGAGGCATTTAAGGAGACAATCGGCCCTTATGCCACCCTTACGCCGGAGCGCACCGACGTTCAACTGCAGCCGGGCAAAACCGCCTACGCGCTGCTGCCCGTCTGGATGCTAAGTACCAAGTGGAAGGACAAGACCTTTCTGTTTGCCATGAACGGCCAGACAGGGCGGCTGATCGGCGATTTGCCGGTGGATTGGGCGCGCTTCTTTATGCTGCTGTTTGGCATTTGGGTGCCGCTTTCTGCAATCGCATTTCTGCTGACAAACTGGTTGTAAGGGAGGAAAAAATGATGAAACGTAAAATTTCCATCCTTATCGCCGGGGTTTTGGCGGCGTTTTTGCTGGCGGTGCCTGCCTATGCGCAGGCTTCCGTCATGGTGGACGACCAGGCCGGGCTGCTGACCGAGGACGAGGCTGCCGAGTTGGAACAGCGCGCCGAGCAGCTTTCCAGCGATTACGGCTGCGAGGTTGACCTGATTACCATGGATTCCATGGAGGGCGACGACGCCAAGGAATACGCCAAGGAGCTGTACAGCGCGAATGGGCTTGGCACAGGGGACGACAGCAGCGGCATTTTGCTGTTTTTGTCGATGGAAAACCGGGATTATGCTCTGATCGCCTTCGGCTACGGCAATACGGTTTTAACGGATTATGGCCGTGAGACGGCCTTGAATGATACGATTTTGCCCGCTCTCCATGATGATGACTACTACACGGCTTTTGCCGGCTACTATGACACCATGGAGAATTATCTCTCGATGGCCGCGGAAGGAACCCCCTTCGATGCGGGCGGAAGCGGTATTGTGCGGGTGCTGCTTTGCCTGTTTATCCCGCTGGGCATCGCGGTGGCGGTTTGCCTGTTTCAGCTCAGCAAGATGCATACGGCTGTGGAATCCGCCACGGCAATCGATTATCTTGATAAGGACAAACTGGATCTGCGCCGCCAGGAGGACGTGTTCCTGTATGCGACGCAGACCCGCACCAAGATTGAAAAGCATGAGAGCGGCGGCGGCACCACGGTGGACAGCGATGGATTTTCCGGCAGCAGCGGCAAGTTCTGACGCTGCCGCGGTCTGGCGATCTTATCAATTTCCGTATCTGCACGGCGCGGCAATTTGCCGTATCAACGGTTGAAATGCTGTAAACAAGGGGCCCGGTTCTATCGCTTTTGCCAGAACCGGGCCTTATGCTGTCAGGAAATTTTTCGGAACCTCGCGGTAGGTCATACACCGTTTTTTGTGTGCGGCGGCTGCGGATGAAACGGCCGCCCGTACCAGGGCCGAATATTGCATGGACAGGAAACGAAAATAGGTGTATCCTAATTCTATGGCCATTGCAGCGCGACAGTGCTTGCCGGCTGGATGAAAAAAACTGCCGCCCCGCGCAACCCCATAAAGTATGGCAAAATCTGATACAGATCGGCAGGAGGACAAAATGAACCGCAAAGTTGGTTACACAAAAAGCAGAAAATATGTGTGCCTGGAAGATTTGGAGCAGGCCAGCGAGTATAATTCGATCGCGTCCGTCAGCCTGGACTATTGCGGCATGGAGCATTGCGATCCTTCCCATCTTTTTGGGCCGCATATCCGGCGCAATTATGTCATCCACCTGGTGTTGGACGGCACAGGCTGGTATGAGTACCAGGGGACGCGCTATACCCTTCACAGCGGGCAGGCTTTTTTGATTCCGCCGGGCATTGAAACAACCTATTGCGCGGATGAGGAAAATCCGTGGTATTACTGCTGGATCGGCTTTCACGGTTACCGCAGCGACGAGTTTATCCATAACATGGGGTTTTCCGCCAGCAATCCGATTATCGTGGTAAAGGACCCCGATAAAATCCGCACGACGATCGCTCATATGCTCAACGCAGGCAACCTGAATTGCGTGGACGAAATGCGGCGGATGAGCTACCTGCTCAATGTGCTGGCCTACCTGATGGAAAACAACGAGAACTATATGCGCGGTGCGCAGCGGGATTATCCGAACGCAGTCTATGTAAAATTTGCCATCGACCATATGCGCAGCCATTATAAGGAAAAGCTCAGCATCAGCGCGCTGGCGGAGGAAATTGGCATAACCCGCAACTATCTGGCGCATATTTTCAAGGAAATCACGCACATGTCTCCGCAGGAATATCTGATCAGCATCCGGCTGGAAAATGCCGCCAATCTTTTAGCCAACACGGGGCGGCCTATCCGGGAGGTTTCGCTGTCCAGCGGGTATGAAGATTCGCTGGCGTTTTCCAAAGCCTTTAAAAAGAAATACGGTTTTAGCCCCAAACAGTATCGGGAATCAGGCGTTCAACTGATGAAAGAACACGAAAAAGGGGATTACACCGGCTGTAATCCCCTTTGAAAAGGCGTGGAAAGACAAGATAAAAGCGCGTCAGCTATTTTGGGGTGGCGCGGGCGGCGGGGATACGACCCCAAGCCGGCCATCCGGCGGCCAGAAAAATACGCAGGGAAGCAACAGAAACAGAGGATTGCTGGCAACCAGAAACAACTTGTTTTCCATGAGGCAATAAAACAGCAGGGCACACAGGCAGAGAGTCTCGCCTGTGTGCCTGTTTTTGCACAGGCGCCACAGCAACAAAAGATAAAGCGCTGCTACCAAAACGGCTCCCAGGATTCCCTTGTTCATAAAGATGGCAAGGTACGCGTTGTCCATGGCGTGATGCTCGTCCCCATCGGTGGGCAGCCCGCCCAGCACAGAGGCGGGAGTCTGCCAGAAAACATTGTGCCAGATCTCAAAGCGACCAGAGAGCAGCACGCTGATCCTGCGCAAAAACGGCGTGGCGTCCGGCCGGGCGGGATCGTAGAGATAGCCGCACGCCATGCTTGCTGCCGTAAACAGCGGCCACAGCGCCAGCAGAACACCTTGCCACAGCCGACCAGAGAAAAACCGGGGCAGAACCTTTTGCAAAAGGATCAAGACCAGCAGAATCAGCATGGCGCCAACGGCGCCGCGGCTGGTGGGGGCCAGCGCGGTATAAAAAAGTAGGCCGACCAGACCCAGCCAATCAAACCAGCGCAGCCTGGGCCAGCGCAGCCAGGCCCAGGCCAAAAACACGCCCAGCAGCCGCGCGCCGTAGCCGTTATAGTGGCCATAGCCAAAATCCCAGTTTCGGCAATAAAACTTGTAGGGAATCAGCGGCGTACACAGGTGAAGCAGCTGCACCAGCACAAGGCCTGCTGCGGCAATCCCCAGATACAGCTTTAGGGCGGTTCGCAAATCCACACCGTAAGCGCCGACGGCAAGAAGCGCAGTCAAAAAGAACCAGCGATCCCCACCGTACCAAGCGGCAAACGCCGCATAAGCCAGCACGGCCGCAATCAGCACGCGCTGCCGGCGGCCGGTATACTGCGTATAAAAAGCACATTTCAGCAGCAATGTCAGCACGGCAAAACCAGTAAGCGCAGCCCGGGCCATCGTACTGAACAACGGCAGGGAAGATTGAATGCTGGAGCTGAATACCTCTGAGAGCAGCAACAGCGCCCCCAAGGCAGCCAAAAACAGCGCCTGACCATTCAGACGCTGCCGAAAGGATTGGATACAACCGGCAAAATGCAACAGAAACTCCTTTCCGGAACAGCCAGAGCAGGTTTACTTCAAGAACTTTTGCAGGTCGCGGTTGGAGCCCATGACCAGCATTGTCTCGCCGCGCTTAAACACATGGTCAGGGCCGGGCATTGACTGCATCTGGTCGCCTTCCTTGATGGCAAGCACGCTGATGTTGTACTTGCCGCGGACATTCAGCTGCAAAATGCTCTGGCCAAGCCACGGCTCCGGCACCGAGACCTCACAGATGGCGTACTCGCCGGAGAGAGCCATGTAATCCAGCACGTTATCGGTCGTGTAACGCACGGCGGCATACCGGGCAGCCTGGCTGGCAGGATAGATTACATCGTCGGCGCCGTTGCGCAGCAAAAATTTGGCATGGACATCGGTGGCGGCGCGGGAGAGAACAAAGGAAGCGCCGTTGTCCTTGAGGAGAGCCGTCGCCTCCAAAGAACTTTCAAAGTCGTCGCCGATGGCAACCACACATAAATCAAAATTGCGAACGCCCAGCGTTTTGATAAAAGCTTCATCGGTGGCATCGCCGATCTGCGCATCGGTCACAAAAGAAAGCGCAGCATTCACGCGCGCCTCGTCCTGGTCGACAGCCAACACATCATGCCCCAATTCCTGCAATTTCAGCGCCATATGGCGGCCAAAACGGCCAAGGCCTACCAATAAAACGGATTTCATATATAACTCCTTTTGCAGCGGCTCCAGGCAAACGCTGCTGTTTTTCAACGAAAATACTGGCACGGTCAGCCAATCGTCATCCGCTCCTGCGGCATCCGCGCGGGGGAGGATCTGCTGGTATTGGCCACGGCGTAGATCATCGTCAACCCGCCTACACGGCCGAAATACATCAAGAAAATCAAAATAAGATGGGAAGGCAGCGACAGGGTGGGCGTTAAACTGAGTGAAAGACCGACGGTACCCACCGCGCTGGCGGTTTCAAAAAGGGCGCTCATCATGGGTACGCCGTCCAGAATGCTGATGGCCAGCCCGCCCAGCAAAAAGGCGACCACATAAGCAAAAATCAGCACGGTTGCCTGGCTCAGGGCGCTGTCCTCCAGCCTTCGGCCAAAGGCCTGCACGCCGGTGCGACGCCGCAGGGTGGAACGCACGGAAAGAAACAGCGCCGCCAGCGAGGTCGTTTTAAAGCCGCCGGCCGTCGATCCCGGCGAGCCGCCGATCAGCATCAGCGCGATCATCACCATAAGGGAAGGTTCGCTGATCATGGTCAGATCGATCGTGTTGAAGCCTGCCGTGCGGGGGGTGATGGACTGGAAGAAAGCGGCCCAAAATTTTTGCCATTCGGTAAGGCCGGACCATTGGGGCAAATTCATCTCATAAAAAAGGAAAAACAGAAAGGGAACAACCAGCAGGAAGGCCGTTGTGGATAGAATAATCTTGCTCTGCAGCCGGAAAGCATGGAATTGGAGCCCATGCTCCCTAAAATCCGACCAGGTGGCAAAGCCGATGCCGCCTGCAACAATCAGCCCGCCGATCGTAAGGTTGACGACAGGGTTGCCCACATAGGACACAATGGAGGGATACAGCGCGCCGGGGCGGCCCATCAGGTCAAAACCTGCGTTGCAAAACGCCGAAATGCTGTGGAATACCGCATACCAAAGCCCTTTGACAAGGCCAAACTGGGGGCAAAACTGGGTGGCCAGCGCCACGGCGCCGATGCCCTCAAAAAGCAGTGTGAATTTCAAAATCAGATTGGTCATCCGCAAGATGCCGGCCATCTGCGGCGCGCCGATCGACTCCTGCATGATGAACCGCTGACGCAGCCCGATTTTTTGGCCGCGCAGTATATTGATCAGCAAAGCCACGGTGACGACGCCCATGCCGCCCACTTGGATCAGCCCAAGAATGACAAACTGGCCGAACGGCGACCAGTAGGAGGAGGTGTCCCGCACAACAAGACCGGTGACACAGGTGGCGGAAGTGGCGGTGAACAGAGCGTCCACAAAGGGGGTTACGACGCGATCCCGCGAGGACACCGGCAACATCAGCAGCAGGGAGCCAAACAGAATCTGGCCCATGAAGCCGAGCAGGATGACCTGCGAAGGAGTGATATGCCGCAGACGCTGGATTTTTTGTTCCATAGTTTCTATTTTGCCTCCGGCTGAAAAGCCAACTGATTGCAACCCTATTGCAAAAGTTCCTTTATTCTAGCACATCCCTTTGCAAAAAGAAAGGGGGAGCCACCACACGCAGCCAAAAGGACAAAAAATGCTCTTGCGCCGAACTTTTTGCGGCGCATTCCGGCTTTCGACCGACTTTTTACAAAAGTAAAGAAACACGTCAAAAAGGATTATAAAAGAATCCTGCAAAGCTGCTTTCCGGCATCTTCTTTAAATTGTAAAGAGACTGGCCAGGCGTGAAGCGTTTGCGGTGGTGCAAAAATTGTGCTATAGTATTCTCATTCAAAGCAAGGTGGGAGGCGGCGGTATGCAGCAAACTTTGCCCGAGGGGGGACAGATCTGCCCGGAGGAGCCCCCGGGAGAAACCTCTTTTATAAAGGAAGGAAAACGCGGGAACCGCACGAAGACGGCGGTGGTTGGCGCGGCAATGGCGGCGGCCATGCTGGCGGCGGCGCTTCACCCGTCCTCCCGTCCGGCGGCACGGCCGCCCATGCCCGGGGACACGCCGGCTGCCGTAACGGAAAGCTGGCAGCCGGAACCGCTTTTGCTGGAGGAGCCGGAGGAAGAAAAAAAGAAAAAGCGAAGCCCGCAGGCGCGGCTCTTTGACAAAATAAGCCGATTGTATCAAAACATGCCCGCCTTCTGGCAGTTTTTTGCCATGCTGCCGCTGCTTGCGCTTGGGCAGCTTGCGGCGGCCGCAGCCAAGGGGAGTACGGCCGTTCTGGGAGGGCCTGTTTTGGGCGCGGCGGTTGGCGCGGCGGTGGAAATCGCGGCGGCGGCCGGCACGCTGGCGGTCTCCTATCGCCTGCTGCACCCGGATAAAAGACTGCGGGGATTGTTTTGCCGCCGCAACTGCCTTCTTCTTTTTGCTGCCGCAACAGCGCTTGGTCTGCTGGATTTGCTGCTTTGCCTGCGTGTTCCGCGCTGGGCGGAAACTCGGCCTGCGGTTGGCGGGCTGGCGCTTCTTGCTGTTTTTTACCTGCTATGGCGTTCCCTGGTACGCGGTATGCCCTCAAAAACCGGGAGCAGGCTTGGTAAACGGCGGCAGCCGCTGCCATAAAGCGGCAGCGTGCCGCGCTGGGGCTGTAATATGTTTGGAATTTTGCGGGTTTTGGGGGGAAATCGGCTTTTTCGCTTTGCATTGTTTCAAATCGGTGCTATAATCAAAACATCGAAAGAATGCGGGAAAACCCGCGGTGAATCATCGGAGGTAAAACATGGATATTGAAGTTTTTGAAGTCTTTGAAAAAAAATTAAAGGAAAATCCCAAAACGATCGTATTTACCGAGGGCACAGACCCCCGTATTCTCAGCGCGGCCAGCCGCCTGCTTGCCGGCGGATTTTTGAAGGTGATTCTGCTGGATCGCCCTGCTGAGGTGCAGCGCGCTGCTACGGCCCGCGGTTTTGATATTAAGAACGCCGAGATCATTGATCCGCATCACTACGCGGGCGTTGACGAGATGGTTCAGAAAATGGTGGAACTGCGCAAGGGCAAGATGACCGAGGAACAGTGCCGCGATGCGCTGCGGCATTCCAACTACTTCGGTACGATGCTTGTCAAGATGGGCAAGGCGGATTGCCTGCTGGGCGGCGCCACCTACTCCACCGCCGATACGGTTCGCCCGGCGCTGCAGCTTGTCAAGTGCAAGCCCGGCATCAAGTCGGTAAGCTCCTGCTTTATTCTGGTTCGCGGCGACGAGCGGCTGGCCATGGGCGATTGCGCCATCAACATCGATCCTTCTGAGGATGAGATCGTGGAATCCACGATCGAGACGGCCAAGACCGCCGAGATTTTTGGCATTGAGCCGCGCATCGCGTTGCTTAGTTATTCCAGCCACGGCTCCGGCAAGGGGGACACGGTGGACAAAATGCGCAACGCCGCCGCCCGCGTCAAGGCGGAAGCGCCTGAGCTGCATGTGGACGGTGAACTTCAGTTCGATGCTGCTGTTGCGCCGGAGGTCGCCCAGATCAAGGCGCCCGGCAGCGAGGTGGCGGGCCATGCCAACACCTTTATTTTCCCCAATATCAACGCCGGCAACATCGGCTATAAGATCGCCCAGCGGCTTGGAGGCTACAAGGCCTACGGCCCGGTATTGCAGGGTTTGAACGCGCCGATCAACGATCTGTCCCGCGGTTGCGATGCCGAGGAAGTGTACAAGATGGCGCTGATCACCGCATCGCTGGTCTGATTTCTTTCGGCAGGTGCCGCAGCATTTGTCTTTTGGCCGTTGCCGCTTGTTCGGCAGCGGCTTTTTGTTGCCATTCTGCAGCAAATCGGCAGGGGAAAGGTTTGTAAATCGGCAAATTTTGAGGAAATGATTTTCAAAGCCGAAAAAATATGCTATAATAAACCCTACTGTAAAGGGGGAAGTGTGCCATGCCGCGTTATGATGCCGTACTTTTTGATGTGGATGGTACGCTGATTCATTCTCAGCCGGGAATCGTCAAAACCTTTCAGCAGACCTTTGCGGCGATGGGAATTGACTGCGCCGGAGTGGATTTGCAGCGATACCTGGGGCCGCCGCTTCGGTGGAGCTTTGCGCAGCATTTTCAGGACGCCGAAACGGTGGAAAAAGCCGTTGCGCTGTATCGTGTGTTTTACCACAGGGAGGGAATGCATAACTGCACGGTTTTTCCGGGCGTCGAAGCCATGCTGCGCACCTTGCGGGACGGCGGCGTTTTATTGGGTACCGCCACCTCCAAATTGGCCACGACGGCGCAGGAAATCCTGCAGGAGAAGGGGATAGCTTCCTATTTTACGATTTTGGGCGGTTCCAGCCTGGATAAAAGCGTGGACACCAAAACGGCGGTTCTGCAGATGGATCTGGCCGATGCCCGCCTGGCGGGCAAGCGCGTTCTGATGGTGGGGGATCGCCAGGACGACCTGCGCGGCGCCGCCGATTGCGGCATTCCCGCAGCAGGCGTGCTGTACGGCTACGGCAGCCGCGCGGAGTTGGAGCCCTGGAACCCGGTTTGCCTGGCCGAGAACTGCGCGGAACTGACCCGCTTTATTTTACATTGTGGTAACTAATTGGAGGTACTGATTTCGCATGAGCCGCAATACATCTTCCGGGGAGGAACGTGCTTCCTTCAGCCCGACCCAGCGCAAGGCCTGCCTGATTTTGATTGTCTGCCTGCTGGTTCTGATCGCGTCCATTTTCGGCGCCTGGAAAATTATGGGGCTGACAAGCTCCAAAACGACCTACGACCCCAAGCAGTATCCGGTGGATACCACACTGGGCGCCGTGCTGCCTTCCACCAGCGATGCGGGCAACGAGTACCAGACGAGTACTCTTTTTGCCGGAGATCGGCAGGCGGTTGCGCTCACAAGCCTGGGGCAGATTACGCTTGACCAGTTTGTGGGCGAGGATTCGCTGCTGGTATCGGATGTGATCCGCAAGGCCTGCGTCTATTTTGAGGGAGACAGCACGGCCTACACGATTACGCAGGCCGTTGCCAAGATGAAACCGCGCAGGATCGTCCTGGCAGTCGGCACAAACGATGCGCTGGCCGGAACGGCTGTCGATACGTTTCTACAGGATTACAAACAGGCCGCCAAAGGGATCGCGGATACGTATTCCTATGCGGATCTGATCGTGAACGCGGTGCCGCCCATCCCCAAAACCTATGAGAATGCCGCAGCCGTACAAACGCTGATCGACCAGTACAACCAGGCGCTGGCCGTACTGTGCAACGATGCCGGTTACCACTTCCTGAACAGCTCCGAGACGTTGAAGGCGGCTACCGGATACGGGGACGAATCTTATTTTGATGCGGCCTCCGGGCTTTGGAACAAACAGGGCGCCACCACGCTGATGACCTATCTGCGCTGCCACGCGCTTACCTCGGACGACCGCCGCCCAGATACAAGTGATATCCCAAAGCGCGTGGCGCAGTCCACCGCCAGCAGCACGGCTGCTTCGCCTACGCCCAGCGCCACCCCCGCCCAGCTTACGGCCAGTTACGGCGTAGAGGAAGGCAAGGGCACGCTGACAGGCAACGGGCAGTCCGGTGTGACCGGCATTGAGGCAAAGGTGGCTGCACGCAGCACGGTTTCGGTCACGGCGGTGCCGGCAGACGGCTACACCTTCTATAAGTGGAGCGATGGCCAGACCAGCGCCACCCGCTATGACATTGTCACGCAGGACATCAACGTGACCGCCATGTTCAATGACGCCCGCGTGTCCATCAACCTGGACAAGGGCGATACGACGCTCAATATCGGAGAAACCGTCTCCGTCAACGCATCCGTCAAACTGGGCAGCAAGGACTATGACAGCAGCAATGTCCAGTGGGCCGTCAACGGCGATCTGCAGGCCAACGGACCCGGCTACACCTTTACGGCCACCGCCGCAGGGGAATTCAAGATCAAGGCGGGAATCGAAATCAACGGAAACTACCAGTCGGCGGAGATGAAGGTTACGGTCAACGCACCGGCAACCACCATCTCGGTCAACTACGCCGCCCAGATGCAGGCGGGCAGCACCACTTCGCTGGCGGCCACAGTCACCAACCCCGTGGGGGATACGGTCTGGACCTGCGACGAGATGCCGGACTGGAAACCTACCGGCGCTACCGTCAATTTTACCCCGCCTACCACCTACGATATCACGATCACCTACCATCTGCATGTGACCAACAACAACGTCAAAACCGATTTTACCATTGCGGTGGCACCGGCACAGTCGACGATACCAACCCCCGCGCTGGTACCGTCGGCTACCGTACAGCCAGGTGGTTGAGTTTTACCCGTTTTGGCCAGCCGTGGCCGGGCGATACGTTAGGAGAATGAATATGGCAAACTATACCTGTATTTTGCTGGATGCCGATAACACGCTGCTGGATTTTGACGCTGCGGAACGGCAGGCGCTGGAGGATACGCTGCAAAGCTTTTCTCTGCCCTGCGATGCAGCAGCGGTGGATACCTACCGCCGCGTCAACCGGGAGCTGTGGGACAGCCTGGCCAAGGGCGAAATAAACCGAAACAAGCTGTTCAATGTTCGCTTTGCCCGGTTTCTGCGCGCGCTTGGGCAGGAGGACGGCGGCAACAGCCAAAAGATGAACGACTATTATGAAGAACAGCTTTCCCATCATGCGGACGTACTGCCCGGCGCTTTGGATGCGCTGAACGAGTTGGCTGAGGTTGCCACGCTGGCCATGGTTACCAACGGCACGCTCAGCGTGCAGGAGCCGCGTATCAAGGCTTCCGGCGTGGAACCGTACCTGGACGGGGTATTTATCTCTGAAAAGCTGGGCGCGGCCAAGCCGTCGCCCAAGTTTTTCGAGTTGGCACTGCGGGAACTGGGCATCACCAACCGGGAGAAGGTGCTGGTGGTAGGGGACGACCTGTTTGCCGACATCAAGGGCGGGCAGAACGCCGGGATAGATACCTGCTGGTTCAACCCCTCGGAGGTTGAAAATACCAAGGGCGTTCGCCCCAAGTATACGGTTCGTTCTTATGAGGAACTGTACCAGATCGTGATGGAACCGGAAGAACTGGAAAATGTGGGGATGCGCAACCGCCGTCACATGGGCGACGGTTAAGCATCCGACTGCCGCTGCCCTTGCAAAAAGGGCGGCGGCATCCTTATGAGAGCGAACCGCAATAGGGGAACATAGAATGCTGATTGAATTAAAAAACCTGGGAAAGAGCTTTGGAGAACGTGAAGTGCTGGCGGATGTGACGGCCAGCGTGGAAAGAAACGACCGCGTGGGCATCATCGGCGCCAACGGAACCGGAAAAACAACCCTTCTCCGCGTGCTGTGCGGGGAAATGCTGCCGGATGCGGGCAGCGCGGATTTCGCTGCCAACGTGACGGTAGGGTATCTGGAACAAACTGGCAGGCTTGATCCAATGCTGAATAGCTACGATACCATGAAGGAAGCGTTTCGCCCCGCGCTGGATGCGATGGAGCGCCTGAACGAATTGCAGCGCCGCCTGGCCGACGCGCCGCAGGATGAAGCCCTGGCGGCAAAAATCAACCGCTGCAACGCGGTGATCGATGCAATGGATGCCTACCAGATGGACACCCAAATCAAAAAGGTTCTTAACGGCATGGGCTTTCCCGCCGATACCTGGGCAAAGCGGGCCGGGGTGCTTTCCGGCGGGGAGCAGACGCGGCTGCGGCTGGCCCGTCTGCTGCTGGAGCGCCCCGATATTCTGATTTTGGACGAGCCGACCAACCATCTGGATCTGAACACGATGAATTGGCTGGAGGGGTACCTGCTGCAATATCGCGGTGCGGTTCTGGTGGTCAGCCATGACCGCTATTTTCTGGATAAAATCTGCAACAAAATCTGGGAGCTGCGCGGCAAAACGATCACGACCTACCGTGGAAACTACTCCGCCTATCTGCCGCAGCGGCAGGCCGCCGACGAGCGCCAGCAAAAACAGCACGACGCAGACGTGGAGAAGGCCGCCAAGCTGCAGGACTATGTTGACCGCAACCTTGTGCGCGCCTCCACCACCAAGATGGCCCAAAGCCGCCGCAGACAGCTCGAAAAGCTGGAAATTGCCGAGGCCCCGCGCGACGAGGCACGCGAGCTGAATTTTCGCTTTTCATACGATTTGGAACCCTACGACGAGCTGGTCACAATGAAGAATCTGTCCATCCGAATAGGGGATAAAACGCTTGTGGATGCGCTGGATTACACGGTGCATCGCGGGGACAAGCTGGTAATTGCGGGACCGAACGGTACCGGAAAATCCACCTTGCTGCAGGTGCTGGACGGCAAACGCCGCCCCTCCGGCGGAATGGTGCGGATCGGCGCGGGCGCTAAAAAGGGAATTTTTGTACAGCAGCAGGCACACCGCGCCGGGAGGGTGATCGATGCGATCTGGAACCAGTATCCGCGCTTTACCGAGTTGGACGTTCGCAGCCACCTGGCAAAATTCGGGTATCGGGGCGAGGATGTTTTTAAGGACTGCGCCACCCTCTCGGGCGGCGAGATGGCGCGGCTTCGCTTTGCGGAGCTGGCGCTGGAACGCCCCAACCTGATGTTTTTGGATGAACCCACCAACCATCTGGATATCTTTATGCGGGACAGCCTGACCCGTGCGCTGAGCGAGTACACCGGCACGCTGCTGCTGGTTACCCATGACCGCTATTTGATGCAGACGCTTGCCTGCCCGATCCTTTATCTGCAGGACGGCAAGGCAACGCTATACCCGGGGTTTGACGCTATGCTGGCGGGCGGTGAGGCTGTGCAGGCACAAAGCGGCGCCAAACAGGAGGAAAAGCAGGCGCGTCCGGTCTACGGAAAAGAGCAGCGCAGGCATCGCGCCGAGGTGCGCAGCCGCCTGAAAGCCGTGGAAACGGAGATTGAGCAGATCGGCGCGCACATCGTGGAAATGGAAAACGAGATCAACGACCCCGAGGTACTGCGCGACCACTTGCTTCTGCGCGATAAGTGCGACGAGCTGGACGACAGCCGTTTCCACCAGCAGGAACTTTTTGACGAGTGGGAAAAACTTGCAGAGGAACAGGAACAGATGGACGCCGAGGATGCCGCTGAGAACGAATAAGCGAATGAAAAGGTCTCTTAACCTAACTGTAACTTGAAATTTGCGCACAAAGGTCTATACTAACATAGAAGAATTGTGTAAAATCGGCAGATTGTTCTGCCGTTATCGTGGGGAACCGCCTTTGAAAACGACCATCATCGTTGCAACACATAAGCCGTATTGGGTGCCGGAGGACAGTATGTATCTTCCGGTACAGATGGGCCATGCCATCCACCCGGACATCGGCTATATCGGGGACGACACCGGCGAAAACATCTCGGAGAAAAACTGGAATTTCTGCGAGCTGACCGGCCTGTACTGGGCAAGTAAAAACCTGGATGCGGATTATATCGGCATCGTCCATTACCGGCGCTACTTTGGCAGCCGCAGGCGTCGCTTTGTCTCCGATAAGCGGTCGCGCGTGATCGGACACGAGGAAATGAACGCCATCCTGGCCACCACCAATGTGGTTTTGCCGCGGGAACGCCACTATGTGATTGAAACCAACTATACCCAGTATATCCACGCCCACCACAAGCGTGATCTGGAGGTGACACGGCAGATTCTGGCCCGCAAATACCCGGAGTATCTGCCAGCCTACGATCTTTATATGTCCAAAACGCATGGCCATCATTTTAATATGTTTGTGATGAAACGGGAACTGCTGCAACATTATTGCGATTGGCTGTTCGACATTCTTTTTGAGCTGGAAAGAGAACTTGATATCTCGACATATTCCGTCAACGACAGGCGCGTTTTCGGCTTTGTGAGCGAACGTTTGTTGGATGCCTGGCTGTGTACCAACAACATCACCTATGAGGAACTGGATGTTGTGTACCTGGAAAGCCAGCATTGGCTGAAGAAGGGAAGCGCGTTTTTGTATCGAAAACTGTTTCCCAAAAAGGATGTGTGAGGTATGCGGCGAGTTGCGGCGGTGGTCGTCACCTACAATCGGAAAGAACTGCTGGCGCAGTGCCTGGCTTGTCTGCAAAACCAGCAGGTTCCCTGTGAAATTTGGGTGATCGATAACGCCAGCACCGACGGCACCCGCGCCATGGTGAAGGGGCAGGCCATCCCCGGGCTGCGGTATTGCAACACCGGCGCCAATCTGGGCGGTGCAGGAGGCTTTTGGTACGGCATACGCGCCGCCGTGGAGGACGGTTGCGATGCACTTTGGATCATGGATGACGATACGCTGCCGCAGCCGGACGCCCTGGCGGCGTTGCTGCGGGCGGATGCCGCCCTGGCAGGAGCGTACGGCTGGCTTTCTTCCCGCGCGCTGGCGCCGGATGGCGGGGATCAGCCGATGAACCGTCAGCGCAGCACGCCTTACCGTGATATTGCTGGCTATGACGGGGCTCTTGTGCCCGCGGTTATGGCCAGCTTTGTTTCGCTTTTTTTACGTGCGGATGCGGTGCGACGTTTTGGACTGCCGCTGCGCCAGTTTTTTATCTGGTCGGATGATTGGGAGTACACCCGCCGCATTTCCCGCGCGCTGCCCTGCTATGTAACGCCCGAAAGCCGGGTGACCCACGCGATGAAGCAGAACAGCGTGGTGAACATTGCGGCCGACAGCCTGGAACGTTTGCCGCGCTACCGATATTTTTATCGCAACGATGTTGTTTTGTACCGACAGGAGGGCCCGGCGGGGATGCTTTGGCTGGTTGCGAAAGACCTGTGGCATTCTGTGCAGGTGCTGTCCAAACGGCCGCCGCGCTGGCAGGAACGGCTTTCGGTGATCTGGCACGGTTATGCGGAGGGACTGCACTTTCACCCTGCGGTCGAGTGGCCGGGGGCCGAAGTACCGGAACAGGAGGACGCACCATGACCAGGTGGGCGAAAAAAATAATTGCTATGGCTTCCGCCTGCCCGGCGGTGGCGTTTGATGTGTTTGGCACTTTGCTTTTTCGGGATGTGGCCACGCCCGGCGAGGTTTTTGACTGGCTGGAACAGAGCGGCGGGCTGCCGTCCGGCTTTGCCGCGCAGCGCCGCCGTGCGGAGGCGGAGGCCCGTGCCGTCTGCCCCCGCGCGGAGGTTACGTTGGCGGAAATCTACAGCCGCCTGCCGGGGCTGGACGCCGCAGCGGAGCAAAATGCCGAGCGCCGCGTGGTCACGGCGAACCGGGAACTTCGCGCGCTTTGTCATACCTTTCGCGCCGAGGGAAAAAAACTCTACGTTGTATCGGATATGTACCTGCCTGCCGCGCAAATTGCCCAAATGCTGGCGGACTGCGGTTTTCCGCCGTTTGATAAAATCTATGTATCCTGCCAGTACGGCGTACAGAAGCGAAGCGGAAAATTGTTTCTTCGCCTATTGCAGGAGGAACGACTTTCTGCGCGGGATGTGCTGTTTGTGGGGGACGATTTCCGTGCCGATTATGCAGGGGCGGCGCTGGCCGGAATACATGCGGAACTGCTGCCTGCGGCCAGGCCGCTTGGCCATACCGAACAAGGAACGGATCTTTCGCACCGAAGCGGGGCGGCCTTTTTGCAAAACCGTATCCGTGGCGCAAACCCGGCCGCCGCGCTGGGCATTGAGGTGCTGACCCCGCTGCTGTTGGGCTTTTGCGGCTGGCTGACCGGGCAGCACCAAAAGGCCCCGGAAACCAGGCTTGTTCTGCTGGCGCGGGATATGAGCCTGACCTGCCGCGCGCTGCAGCGCCTTTGCCCGAAGGAGAATCCCGCCTATTTGAAGGTTTCCCGCAAAAGTCTTTGCCCGGCGCTGCTGCTGGCTAAAAGCGATCCCGGTCATGCACTGCTGCTGGATGCGTTGCCGCGCCAGGTTTTGCGGGCGGAGCAGATTGCGGCTTACTGCGGTTTTGAACTGACGGAGAGCATCCGGCAAGCCCTGCCCGCGGGCAATTTTGATCTGCATGGCCGCCCGGCCCAACCGGCGACCCAGATGCTTTTGGAGCAACTGTGTCATCTGGCAGAGGGAGAGGAGGGCGAACGAATCCGCCAGCAGGCCGCCTGGGTGCGCTGTTATCTGGAGGATGAGGGAATGACCCGGCCGGGAACGCTGCTGGTGGATATTGGCAGCGGCGGCACCACCCAGCGGATACTGGAAACCATCCTGAACCTGCCGCTCCATGGGTTGTATCTTGCCTGCGACGAGCGGCTGTATGCCAACCTGCCGCGCGCGCGGGCCGATGTGTACCTGTTCGAAGGCAAGCCTGCGCCGCTGTGGTACTGGATGGGGCAACCGCTGCTGGAATACTTGATATCCGAACCGTGCGGCCCGACGATCGGCTATTACGCCGCCGCAGACGGACACATTCATCCCTGCGTGGCGGACGGCGCGGCTTCGCCCGCCATTCCGGCCCTGCAAAATGCGGTGCTGGATGCGCTGGCGGACTGGCGCAGCACGCTGGCGCCCTGGCATCCTACGCCGCAGGAGGCCATCGCCCCGTTTTTATCGCTGGTAAGGCATCCCAGCGTTGGGGAAACAAGGACGCTTGGCGATTTTGTGCTGGAGGACGGCGTGGAATTTCCGCTGGCAAAGCCGCGTGCGCTGGGCTGGTATCTGGCGCATCCGGGGCGTTTTGGCGGTGATTTCAGCAATTCCCGCTGGAAGGTCGGTTTTTTGAAGCGGCTGCTGGGTTTGCCTCTGCCCTACGACCAATGGTACGCGCGTGCCAAAAATCGGTAACATATACGAAAATGGAAGATAAGGGGGATTTGGATGCCGGTTATCAGCGTTATCATGCCGGTGTACAATCCCGGCAGTCGCTTGCAGGCGGCGATCGACAGCATTCGCGGTCAGACGTTTCGCGGCTGGGAGCTGCTGCTGATCGACGACGGTTCCACCGACGGCAGCGCAGCGGTTTGCGATGCTGCGGCTGCACAGGATCGTCGCATCCGTGCGGTGCATCAACCTAACGCGGGCATATGCGCGGCGCGCAATTGCGGGTTGGCGCAGGCTGCCGGTCAATACCTGGCGTTCTGCGACGATGACGACCGCTACGAATCTGATTTTTTGGCCAACGCCTGGGCGCTGGCCGAGCGGTACACCGCGGATGCAGTGCGGTTGGAGTATCGTCTGACCCGCGAGCTGCCGGATGGCGGCGCGCGCGAACTGCCGCACGCAGTCTCGGCGCTGACGCTTTTGCAGCGCAAGGACGGCGGCATGGCCTACGATGCCTATCTGCGCGCGGCCGGGCCGCTTTTTGTCTGGAACACGCTCTACCGCCGTGCGCGGGTGGGAACGCTGTGCTTCGACGAACAGTGCCGGTACGGGCTGGAAGACTTTGTTTTCAATGCGGCGTTTCACCAGGCGGCCCGGGTGCTTGTCTATTCGCCCACAGTCGGCTACCGGCATCGGGAGCATGGGGCCAGTACCTCGGTGCAGCGGAATACGGCCGTGCTGGCGGGCCGCTTTGCGGCGCTTGCACCCTGGATGGAACAGGAATACAGGGCGGCGCTTGCCTGGTGTGCGCCAGGCGAGCTGCCCGCTGTCTGGCAGGAACGAAAGGCCAATGCGGTCACGTTTTTAATGCACCAGCTCCGGGATGCACAGGCTGACCCCCAAACGGAAAAAAAGGCATGGAAAGAGCTGCGCCGCGTGCTGGAAACGGGCCGAAACAGTAAAACATTTGACTTTTTGCGTCTGGCGGGGCAAAATAGGAAACAGATGGCGGCGCTTGCGCTGTATCAGCTGCATCTGCAAAGCCTTTACCGGTGGATACGAAACAAAGAGGGAAGTATATGAAAACCATTTTGATTACCGGCGCTGCCGGGTATATCGGCCGCCATGTGGTAAAAAAGGCGCTGGATATGGGCTACCGCGTCATTGCCTCGGATTTTTCCTTCAAGGGCGTGGACGAGCGGGCGGACTTTTGCGATGTGCCCATCTTCAGCGGGGACAAGGCAATCTACCAGCAGCTGGGCCGTCCTGATGTTTGCATACACTTGGCCTGGCGGGACGGGTTTATCCATAATGCGCCGTCCCATATGAAAGACCTTTCGGCACACGTTCGCTTTCTGAACGACATGGCGGCGGGCGGCCTGCCCTGCCTGACCGTGATGGGCACCATGCATGAGATCGGATACTGGGAGGGTGTGATCGATGAGAACACGCCCTGCAGCCCGCAAAGCCAGTACGGCATTGCCAAGAATGCGCTGCGCCAAAGCCTGATGCTTTCTCTCAAGGGCAGCCCCTGCTGCCTGCACTGGCTGCGTGCGTACTACATCACCGGCGATGAGGCGCATGGAAGCTCGATCTTTGCCAAGATCACGCAGGCGGAGCTGGACGGGAAGCAGACCTTCCCCTTTACCAGCGGTAAAAACCAGTACGATTTTATCGATCTGGACGAGTTATCCCACATGATCGTGGCGGCCAGCGTCCAGACCGAGGTGAACGGCATCATCAACGTATGCACCGGCAGACCGATGAGCCTGGCCGACCGTGTGGAGCAATTTCTGCGGGAAAAGCACTACCGCATCCGGCTTGCCTACGGCGCCTTCCCGGATCGCCCCTACGACAGCCCCGGCGAATGGGGCGATCCCGCCAAGATCGAACAGATCCTGGCCGGCGAGCGCGCCGCGCAGAAATAAAACAGAGAAGGAGACACAGCGATGAAACGATTGGGCATCTTTTTCTTTTATGAAAAAAACGGCTATGTCGATGATTTCGTAACATACTATGTCGCCGATCTTGCCAAAAACCTTACCGAGCTGGTGGTTGTGTGCAACGGCAAACTCAGTGAGCAGGGCCGTGCGGCTTTCTCCGCCTACACGGATAAGATCCTTGTGCGGGAAAACAAGGGGCTGGACGTTTGGGCTTACAAGACTGCGCTGGACAGCTACGGCTGGGAGAAGCTCTGCACGTTTGACGAAGTGGTGATGACCAACTGCACAATGATGGGGCCGGTGCGCCCGCTGCAGGAAATGTTTGACGAGATGGCCGCCCGCCCCGAGCTGGATTTCTGGGGATTGACGCTTCACCACGGCGCGGCGTCCAACCCGTTCAAGGGCAAGCATGTCTACAAATATCTGCCGGTACATATCCAGTCGCACTTTCTGGTGTACCGCAAAAAGTTTTTGCAAAGCAAGGACCTGCAGCAGTATTGGGACAATATGCCCATGATCACGGGGTATACAGATTCGGTTCAGCGATATGAATCGGTGTTCACGAAAATTTTCGGGGACAAGGGTTACCAGTGGGATGTCTATGTCAAGACGGACGACCTTAAGGAATTTACCGATTACCCGCTGCTGGTATGCCCCACCCGGCTTTTGCGGGACAAAAAATGTCCGCTGTTCAAGCGCCGCAGTTTTATGCACGATTACGAGGCCTATCTCAACGATACCGCCGGGGAACCCGCGCTGGAACTGTACCGGTACCTGAAGGAACATACCTCCTACCCACTGGCGCTGATCTGGAAAAACATGATCCGTACCATGCACCCATATGATTTTACCCGCAACCTGGCGCTGACCCGCATCCTGCCCGGAACGTATGCGCAGGACTCCGGCTGTGCGGCCGAGGTTTGCAAAACGCGGCGGATCGCTTTGGCCATGCACCTGTATTTTATGGATATGCTGCCCCAAAGCATGGAATTTGCCGCGCATATGCCGCCCGAGACGGATGTGTTTATCTCGACTGACAGCGCCGGCAAGAAGGCACAGATCGAGGAGGCTTTCCGCGCGCTGCCGCTGCACAGCGTCTCGGTCTATCAGGTAGAGAACCGCGGCCGCGATGTGGGGGCGTTTCTGTGCGATCTGGCGCCGCACCTGGAAGGGTACGATTACGCCTGCTTTATGCACGATAAAAAAGCCATCCAGACAAGACCCGGCAGCGTGGGCGCCAGCTTTGGCTATGTCTGCAACGAAAACATCTGTAAAAATGCCGAGTACGTTCTCAACGTGCTGACCGAGTTTGAGCGCGACCCCTATCTGGGCATTCTTTGCCCGCCTTTTCCAACGCACGGCGTGTACTTTCTCAATATGTGTTCGGGCGGGTGGGGGCCGAATTTTGACAACACCAAGGCGCTGGCCAGGGAATTGGGCCTGAGCGCGCCGATGTCGGGCGAGAAAACCCCGATTGCGCCGTTCGGAAGCGTGTTCTGGTTCCGGCCGAAGGCGCTGGCGCCGCTGTTTGCCAAGGGCTGGCAGCACACGGATTTCCCCGAGGAGCCGCTTGCGCAGGACGGCACGATCAGCCACGCCATAGAGCGGATCTATCCGTTTGCAGCCCAGGAGGCCGGGTACTATCCCGCCGTCGTGATGAGCCGCGATTACGCAGCGCTGCAGACCAGTGCGATGCAGGCTTACGCCACCGGTCTTGTTCGCCCGATGGCACGGGTGCTGGATTGCACCACCTTCTGGGGCGCGTCCCAGGCGGTCATCGCTTTTGCGTCCAAAAAGCATTTTCTGTTGCAATCCTATGGTCCCTATGAAAATACAAAGCGCCGCCAAACCCGCAACTGGCTGCGGGATCATCTGCCGGAATCGGTCTATCAGGACATGATGAAGGCCAAACGCACGGTGTTTGGCCCGCATGAAGGCCCTTATGAGGAGTGATGCGTTCCCCATGCCCAGCCGGAAACGGATCGTCGTCTATTTTCAATATGCGCCAAACGGGCAGGCAGATGATGCCTGCCTTCTTATGGTGTCCGCAATCTGTGCGGAGGCGGCGCGGGTGATTTTTGTTTCCAACGGCCCGCTGACCGCTGCGGCCCGCGCGGCGGTGTTACACTGCGGCATGGAAAGCAGCAGGCCGGAGATCGTCGAGCGGGAAAACGCGGGGCTGGACGTAGGGGCGTACCGCCAGATTCTGTTGAGCCTGGGCCGCGAGGGGCTGGCACCGTTCGATGAGCTGATTTTAATGAACTACACCCTCGCCGGGCCGGTGCATCCGCTGGCAGAGATGTTTGCGGCTATGGATGCCCGCCCGGCGTTGGATTTTTGGGGAATCACCCGGCATTACGCCATGCGCACCCGCCGCTTCAAGGCGCCGCACGGCGTTTTGCCGGAGCATTTGCAGTCGCACTTTTTGGCCGTGCGGCCCCGGCTTTTTTTGTCGGACGATTTCTGGCAGTATTGGCAGACAATGCCGCTGCCCCGCACCTATGAGGAATCGGTGGCCGGGCATGAGGCGCGCTTCACCCCCTGGTTTGGGAGCAAAGGCTACCTGTGGGACAGCTATGTCGATACCGCCGATCTTGCCTCCTGCTTCGTCAATCCGATCATGGGCTGCCCGGCCGAGTTGGTTTTTGGCCGCGGCTGCCCCGTATTTAAGCGGCGCAGCTTTTTTACCCCTTATGCGGACGAACTTCGCCGAACGGCGGGGGAGGCGGCGGGGGAACTGTACCGTGGGCTGCGCAGGGAGACCGAATATCCTATCGATGCGCTGCTGCGTGCGCTGCTGCCCGGCCAGCCTCTTACCGCGCTCACGGCCAACCTGCACGGCACGCTGGCCTTGACGCCCGCAGCGCCGGAAAACGGACAGGCGGCCAAGCCTATGGCCGTTCACCGGGTGGTTTGGCAAAACGGCGCGCTGCCGGAGCTGCCGCCCTGGGCACCGGGGCGGCTGGTTTGCCTGCTTCGCACGCAAACGCCTGGCGATGCGGCCTCCTGGTACGCAGCGCAGGCCGCGGCGGACTTTTGCGGCCCTCTGCTGGCTGCCGCGGCCGCCTGCTTTGCGGCGGACCCCGCGCTGGGGCTGCTTTCCCCGGCGGTGCCGCCCTTCGCTGCTCTTTATGAGGCGCGGTACGTCCTGTGGCGGCGACGGCTCCCGGCGCTGCGCGCCGCCATGGCGGCGCGCAAGCTCACGGTGCCGCTGGAGAATACGGTGCCGCTGCCCTTCCCGTTTGCCGATTGCGTTTTACTGCGTTCCGATGCGTTTCCTCATGGCCTGCCGCCGCTGGACGCGCCGGAAAACTGGTGGCTGCTGCCCCTGATTGCCCAGCAGAACGGGTATTTTTCCCGCTCGGCCTGCCGCCCGGAGGCCCTGACCGATCAGGCGGCGGTGCTGGAAGTGCAGCTGCTTCGGCAGCAGCAGAGCGGGGAGATGGCCAAAACGCTGGGCCGCATTGCCAAGCATACACTGCAAAGGAGACTGCGCAAATGAAGAAACCGCGCCTGTTTTACCTTGATCTGATCCGCGCGGTGGCGCTGGTCTGCATTTTGATCATCCATTTCAACGCCTCGGTTACGGGATATTTCACCTACCCGTCCCGGCTGTTCGGCAGCATTTTGCCGGGCGGCATCTACCTGGGAGATTTCGGGTCCTCGCTCTTTTTTATGGTGTCGGGGGCCGCGCTGCTGTACACGGCAAAGGATCCCTTTGCCGTTCGCGCGTTCTACCGCAAGAGGGCCGCCGCCGTCTACCCGATGTTCTGGCTGGCCTGGCTGATCTGTTTTCCTATCCGCTTTTTGACCAAACCCGGCCTGTATGCGGGCGCCCACACCATCACCCTGGTGCTGACCGTGCTGGGGCTGGACAACTTTGCGGTGGCGGGGGGCTGGATCTCGCAGGACTTTGCCTGCGTGGGCGAGTGGTTTTTGGGCAGTATACTGTTTCTGTATCTGGTATTCCCTTTTCTTAAAAAAGGGTTGGCGCACCGTCCCGCGCTTACCTGGGCGGCGGCGCTGGCGGTTTGCCTGCCGGTGCATCTGCTGGGTTGGGACGGGCATCTGCTGGGGGTGCATCTGCTGGAATTTTTATTCGGCATGACCTTTGTGCGCCTCCGGCGCATCCGTCCCTGGCTGGCTTTTGCCATTCTTGCATGGCCTGCGCTGCTGCCTCTTAAGGGCATCCTTGACGCCAAGCTGCTCTGCGCACTGGTCAGCGCCGCGGTGTTCATCGCCCTGTGCGGGATTTCTGGCCGGCTGGAAAATGCCGCCACCCGGTCGGTGTGCCGGCTGTTGACAAAGTACGCCTACGCAGTGTTTCTGGTGCATCATGTGCTGATTTTAAAGATGGTGGAAGGCTTTGACCTCTCGGTGCTTTCCCGCCGGGACACGGTGCTGCTGTTCGGCATCTATCTGCTGGCGGTGGCTGCGGCCAGCTGGGCACTGTTTAGGCTGGACGGCGCAGTGCGGCGGGGAATTGGCGATTTTGCCAAAACACTTCGCCCGCAAGCCGAGCCTCCTGCCCGCAGCTGACTTTTTGACGCGGAATCCCTGTACAAAAACAGGGCGTTACGGTATAATAAACCATAAGTACAGACGATAGGAGTGGTCGGGTTGGAGCAATTTTCTGTCACACTCGCCAAGTTGGCGGAGGAATCAAACCTCAGCGTGATCTACACCCCCAAGGAACTCAAGGAAATCAAGGTTTTTACGGCGGAGGTATATCGCCCCGGCATCATGCTGGCGGGCTATTACCAGTATTTTGACCGCACGCGCATCCAGATTCTGGGGCTGACCGAGATGTCCTACCTCAAGGAGCTGGATGTCTCGCTGCGCCGCACCCATCTGGAAAAACTGTTCTCCTTTGTGCCGCCGGCGGTCATCGTATGCCGCGGCATGGAGCCGCTGCCCGAGATGATTGAGTTTGCCCGGCAGTACGGTGTGCCGCTGCTCAGTTCGCCGGATACAACCTCCACCCTGATGAGTACCCTGATCACCACGCTGAATGTGGAGCTGGCGCCCCGCATCACCCGGCACGGCGTGCTGGTGGAGGTGTACGGCGAGGGCATCCTGATCCTGGGCGATTCCGGCGTCGGCAAAAGCGAAACGGCCATCGAACTGGTCAAGCGCGGCCACCGCCTGATCGCGGACGATGCTGTGGAACTGCGCAAGGTATCCTCGCGCAAAATCATGGGTACGGCCCCCGAGAACATCCGCCATTTTATCGAGCTGCGCGGCATCGGCATCATCAACGTGGCGCGGGTGTTCGGCGTCGGCTCGGTGCGCAGCAGCGTGGAGGTGGAGCTGGTTGTAGAGCTGGAGCCCTGGGATCGCACCAAAAATTACGACCGCACGGGGCTGGAATCGGATTCCTATGATATCTTGGGCGTTCAGGTGCCCAGCATGCTGATCCCCGTTATGCCGGGACGCAACCTGGCCGTCATTTTGGAAACGGCCGCCATCAACAACCGCCAGAAGGAGATGGGCTACAACGCCGCACAGGAGTTGCTGGCCCGCCTTGGCTTACAAAACGATATCACCCTGTAAGGAGTCTTTTGTTTCATGTTTCGCATGATTGCCGATCTGCACACCCACACGCTTGCCTCCAGCCATGCTTACGACCCGTTCGACGCCATGACCCAGGCTGCCGCCAGGGCGGGCTACCGGGCCATCGCCGTCACCGATCATGGCCCTTCGATGCCGGATGCGCCCCACTGTTGGCATTTTTTCAACCTGACGGCCCTGCCCCGGGTTTCCAACGGGGTAGCGGTGCTGCGCGGGGTGGAAGCAAACGTCATGGATACCTTTGGAAATCTGGATTTTGACGCGGCGGCGCTGGCTGATCTTGATTGGGTGGTGGCTTCCATCCACAGCCCCTGCGTACCGGGCCTTCTGACCGAGAAGGAAGCCACCCGGCTTTGGCTGGGCGTGGCGGAAAATCCGTATGTGGATTGCATCGGACACTCGGAACAGCAAAATTACCGATACGATTATGACCTTGTCACCCGCGCGTTCGCGCGCGGCCACAAGGCGGTGGAATTGAACGGAAATTCGTTTTTGGTGCGGCAGGACGGAATTCCCAACATGCGCACCCTGCTGCGCGCCTGTATGGCAAACGGCTGCAAGGTGGCGCTTGATTCCGATGCACACTCGGCCATGCAGATGGAAGGCGGAATGGCCCGGCTTGTCCGTATGCTGGAGGAAATCGATTTTCCGCAAGAACTGGTTGTAAACGCATCCTGTAAAAATCTGGTTGAGGAACTCAGGCTGCATCATCGCAGTGCAGCCGATGAATTGGGAGGAATTTTGTTATGAACAACGCAGCCTATACCATCGGGATCGATCTGGGCGGCACCACCATGACGGCCGGCCTTGTTAACGAAAACTATGAGCTGGTGGGCAAAATCACCTGGGCAACCCGGCTTCCGCGCCCTGCGGAGGATCTGGAAAAAGCGCTGGCCGAGCTTTGCCGCGCTTTGGCCAAGCAGAACAACGTGGATTTTGCCGACATCCGCTATGTGGGCATCGGTACGCCGGGCAGCGTTAATTTTACGACCGGTATGGTCGGCTACAACACCAACTTCAACTACTATAACTGGAATCTTGGCAGCGATCTTGCGGCGCTTCTGGGCTGCAAGGTTTATGTGGAAAACGACGCAAACGCTGCCGCGTTCGGCGAATATATCGCGGGCGGCGCGAAGGGCTACAAGGACGCCGTGGTCATTACGCTGGGCACAGGCATCGGCAGCGGCATCATTCTGGACGGCAAAATTCTGCGCGGCTTCAATTTTGCGGCCGGTGAAATGGGCCACAATGTGATTGTTAAGGGCGGCCGCCACTGCAACTGCGGCCGCAACGGCTGCTGGGAACGCTACGCCTCGGCCCGCGCGCTGTCTGAGGATACCCGCGAGGCCATGCAGCAGCACGCCGACAGCCTGATGTGGAAGATCGCAGGTGACCTTGACCATGTCAACGCCAAGACCGCGTTCGACGCGCAGGAGAAGGGCGACGAGACGGCAAAGCAGGTGCTTGCCAACTGGATGGATTATGTGGGCTGCGGCATTGCAAACGTTGTGATGACCTTTGAGCCCGAAGTAATCTGCATCGGCGGCGGCGTATCCAACCAGGGCGAAACGCTGCTGGCGCCCGTGCGCGCATATGTGGAACAGGAAACACATAACATAACCACAGGCAAAACGCCCGAGATCAAGGCCTGCATGCTGCGCAACGATGCGGGCGTGATCGGCGCGGCGGCGCTGGAGCATTCCATTTGACATTACGATTACCCGGAGGAGAACGCATGGACGCAAAAGATCCCATCGGCGCTTTGAAGGCTGCACTGGAGGCGGAAGCAATTCCATTCCGCAGCGCGGAACCGCTAAGCCGGCACACGACCTTCCGTATCGGCGGCCCGGCGGCGGTTTTTTGCGAGCCGGATACCGTGGCGGAGTTGGCCCGCGCATTGGAACTGTGCCGGGCGCTGGGGGTTCGGGTCTATCTTTTGGGCAACGGCTCCAACACCCTGTTCGCGGATGAAGGGTTTGACGGGATGGTGCTTTCCACCCTGGCCCTGCAGACGCGGCGGGTGACGGTGGAGGATAGCCGGGTCTTTGCAGGGGCCGGCGCTAGCCTGCGCAGCCTTTGCACGGCGGCACAGGCACACGGCCTGGCCGGGCTTGAATTTGCCTATGGGATACCGGGCTCGGTGGGCGGCGCCGTCTACATGAATGCGGGCGCCTACGGCGGCGAGATCAAAACCGTGCTGTGCCAGGCAAGTTTTTTGGACGAGACGGGCGCGCTGCGCACGCTGCCCGCCGCGGATTTGCAGTTGGGATACCGCACCAGTATTTTTGAAAAACAGCCCTGGTGCATTCTGGAAGCGGTTTTTGCCCTGCAGCCAGGCGACCCATCCGCGATTGCGGCCAAAATGGCAGACCTGCTTGGCCGCCGCAAGGAAAAACAACCGCTGGATGTGCCTTCCGCGGGCAGCACCTTCAAGCGGCCGCAGGGCGCCTACGCGGGGCAGCTGATCGAACAGTGCGGGTTGCGCGGTTTTCGGGTGGGCGGTGCGCAGGTAAGCGAAAAGCACTGCGGTTTTGTGGTTAATGCAGACAACGCAACCTGCGCGGATGTTGTATCGCTGACCGATCAGGTGCGCCGCATGGTAAAAGAAAAAACAGGATTTACGCTGGAACGTGAAATTCGTGTGGTGAAGTAACCAATCGTTGATGGGAGCAAGCATGAGATTTTTGATCGTGACGGGGCTTTCCGGGGCAGGCAAATCGATGACGGTGAACGCCCTTGAGGATATCGGTTACTTTTGCATCGATAACATTCCGGCCGGGCTGATGCCCCGTCTTGTCGATTTTGCGCTGCAGGGCGAAAACCGACTGAGCAAGGTGGCGGTCGTACTGGATGTGCGCGGGCTACGCAACACGGGGGATGTCAACCTGGCGTTGGCGGCGCTCGATGAAAAAAAACTTGATTACGAGATCCTTTTTATGGACGCGCGTGACGATGTGCTGCGCCGCCGCTATAAGGAAACGCGGCGCAAACACCCTTTTACGATCAGCGAGGGGCTCTCCATTGATGACGCCATCGCGCGGGAACGGGAGCTGCTGCACCCTTTGCGGGAGCGGGCCAAGTATGTGATCGACAGCTCGATGCTGACTACGGCGCAGAACAAAGAGCGGGTTTGCAGCCTGTTTCTGGATCAAGGCGAAAGCCCGATGTCGATCACGGTCGTATCGTTCGGCTTCAAGTACGGCTTGCCCCAGGAAGCCGATATCGTGTTGGACGTTCGCTGCCTGCCCAACCCGTTCTATGTGCCGGAGCTTAAAAACCTGACCGGGCTGGATCAGCCGGTAGTCGATTATGTAATGAAGGCGGAGGAATCCAAAGAACTGCTTCGCCGTTTTGAAAGCATGTTGGAATATGCGCTTCCGCTCTACATCAAGGAGGGCAAAAGCCAGCTGATGATTGCGGTGGGATGCACGGGCGGCAAGCACCGCTCGATCACGTTTGCCCGTTTGCTTGGAGAATACTGCCAAAAGCTGGGCTATTTTCCCAATGTACAGCACAGGGATATCAAACGGTACCAATAAAAACAGAAAATGCCCGCCCGGCGGCAGGGGAAGGAAGGATGCTTTTTGAGTTTTTCTCAGGATGTCAAAGCGGAAATCCTGCGCAAAAAGATTACCCGGCCCTGCTGCACTGCGGCGGCGGCCTATGCGGTGGCCTGCTTCGGCAAGTATTTTGACGAGCGGGGCGTGGTTCTGCAAACCGAGAATGAGAACGTGGCGGCGCTGGCCGTAAAGCTGTACACCCACTGCGGCATACAGGGGGACGTACAGCGCAAGGAGCGCCCGGCCGGGCCGATCTTTGAGTTCAGCGTCAAGGAACCCGGGGCCGTGCAGTCCATGCTGACGCTGTTCGGCCATACGGGCCGAGAGCCGAGCCTGCACATTCACCCGGAAATGCTGAAATGCAAAAGTTGTGTGGCGGCCTTTATCGGGACCGCCTTTTTGTGCTGCGGCACGGCCACCGACCCTGAAAAGGAATATAACATCGAATTTTTATCCACCCGCTACCATCTGTCCCGGGAGTTGGAAGCGCTGCTGGCGGAACACGAATTTCGACCCCACCGCACGGTGCGCAAGGGCGCCCATATCGTATACGTCAAGGCCAGCGACCAGATCGAGGAGCTGCTGACCTTTATGGGGGCTGGAAACGCCGCCATGAAGATCATGGAGCAGCGGATGTACAACGATATGCGCAACAAAACAAATCGCCTGTCCAACTGTGAAACGGCGAACCTGGGCAAAACCGTACAGGCCGCCGTGCAGGTGCAGCTTGCCATCCGCACATTGGAGGAAGCCGACGCCATGGCGGCCCTGCCCGAGACGCTGCGCCAAACGGCCGCTTTGCGGATGCAGTACCCTGAGATGACGCTGGCGCAGCTTGCCGAAAAATTTGACCCGCCCGTCAGCAAGGCGGGCCTGTCCCATCGGCTGAAAAAAATACAGGAGATCGCCCGGCAGTATGGGCAGCGGACGGCAAACAGCGGCGAAAGGGAGTAACATGCCAGAACAAATCATCCGGGATGCCCCGGCGGAGCAGGCGGCGGCCCGGCGGCAGATGCGCCCGTTTGCCCATCTGCATCTTCATACCGAATACAGCCTGTTGGACGGCGCTTGCCGGATCGACCGGCTTTTTGCGCGTCTCAAGGAACTGGGGCAGACTTCGGTTGCCATCACCGACCACGGCGTGATGTACGGCTGCGTGCAGTTTTTTGATGCGGCGCAGGCCGCCGGCATCAAACCGATCATCGGCTGCGAGGTGTACGTTGCCACGCGCACAAGGTTCGACAAAGTGAACCGCATCGACGGCAACAACCATCTGATTCTGCTCTGCAAAAACGAGACGGGCTATAAAAATCTGATCAAGCTGGTTTCTGCGGGCTTTCTTGAGGGCTTTTACTCCAAACCCCGCATCGACCACGATTTGCTGGAACAGTACCATGAGGGGCTGATTTGCCTTTCGGCCTGCCTGGCCGGGGAGGTGCCCCAGGCTCTCCTAAACGGCGAGTACGAGCGCGCCTGCAGGATCGCGCGCTCTTATGAGGCATTGTTCGGCAAGGGAAATTATTATATCGAACTGCAGGACCACGGCCTGGACGAGGACCGTGTGGTGCTGCCCCAACTGATCCGTCTTTCGCGCGAGACAGGCATCCCGATGGCTGCCACCAACGATGCCCACTATCTGACCCGGGAGGACGCCAAGATGCAGAGCATCCTGCTGTGCATCCAAACCGGCAAGACGATTGCGGACGCGGACCGGATGGAGTTTCAGACAGAGGAATTCTATGTAAAAAGTGCCGACGAGATGTACGAGCTTTTTTCGATGGTGCCGGAGGCCTGCGAGAATACCAGCCGCATTGCCGAACAATGCAATTTCTCTTTCACGTTCGGCCAGACCAAGCTGCCGTATTTTCAGGCGCCCGACGGGCTGGACAACGAAGCCTATTTTGAAAAGCTCTGCCGGGAGGGGCTGGCGCGCCGCTATCCGGGCAAGGTGACGCCCGAGCTGCAAAAGCGGCTGGAGTATGAAGTCAATGTCATCCGTACGATGGGATACACCAACTACTATCTGATCGTGTACGATTTTATCAACTATGCCAAAAGCCGGGACATTCCGGTCGGGCCTGGGCGCGGCTCAGGCGCGGGCAGCCTGGCTGCCTACTGCGTGGGGATCACCAACATCGACCCGATCCGCTATCAGCTGATTTTTGAGCGGTTTTTGAACCCCGAGCGCGTCTCTATGCCCGACTTTGACGTGGATTTTTGCTATGAGCGCCGCCAGGAGGTTATTGATTACGTCAACGAAAAGTACGGCAGGGATCATGTGGCCCAGATCGTAACCTTTGGCACTATGGCGGCTCGCGCCGCCGTACGGGATGTGGGCCGGGTGATGGGCATGGCCTACCAGGAGGTGGACCGTGTAGCCAAGCTGATCCCGATGGAACTGAAGATGACGTTGAGCCGCGCGCTGGAAGTTTCGCCGGACCTGAAATCCCTCTACGATGGAGACGGCAAAATCCGGGAGCTGATCGATACCTCTCTCAAGGTGGAGGGGATGCCCCGTCATGCGTCCACCCACGCGGCGGGCGTCGTCATCACGCGGGATGCCGCCACCGAGTATGTGCCGCTTTCCACCAACGACGGTTTGCCGGTCACCCAGTTCAATATGACCGAAATCGAGCGGCTGGGCCTGCTCAAGATGGACTTTTTGGGGCTGCGCACCCTCACGGTCATCCGCGATACCGAGCAGGCTATCCGCCTGCACCGGCCGGATTTCAGCATGGATGCGCTGAATTACGACGACCCGGCCACCTACGAGATGCTGACCGGCGGCGAGACGGAGGGCGTTTTTCAGCTGGAATCCACCGGCATGAAACAGGTGCTGGTGGGGCTGCGGCCCAAAAATCTTGAGGACATCATCGCGCTGATTTCCCTCTACCGCCCCGGCCCGATGGATTCGATCCCCACCTACCTGCGCAACCGCCGGGAGCCGGATAAGGTAACCTATAAGACCCCTGAGCTGGCGCATATTCTGGATGTGACCAACGGCTGCATCGTCTACCAGGAACAGGTCATGCAGATCTGCCGGGAACTGGCGGGCTTCAGCTACGGCCAGGCCGATAACGTCCGCCGCGCCATGAGCAAGAAAAAGCACAAGGTCATGGAGGCGGAACGGGAGCATTTTGTACACGGCTGCACGGATCCCGGCCACGAGTGCCCCGGCTGCGTAAAAAACGGCATCTCGGAGCAGGCCGCCAATGAAATCTATGATGACATGAGCAGCTTCGCCTCCTACGCGTTCAACAAATCTCATGCTGCCTGCTATGCCTATGTGGCGTTCCAGACGGCCTATCTCAAATGTCATTACCCGCGCGAGTTTATGGCCGCCCTGCTGACAAGCGTGCTGGACAACACCGGCAAGGTCATAGAGTATTCGACCGAGTGCCAGCGCCTTGGCATCAAAGTGCTGCCGCCCGACATCAACGTATCCCGCGGCGGCTTCACGGTGGACGGCGAGAGCATCCGCTTTGGCCTGAACGCGGTCAAAAACGTGGGCCGCAACCTGATCGACCAGGTGGTGGCCCAGCGGAAGGAGCAGCCGTTCCGCGGCCTGTACGATTTCTGCAAGCGTTTGTACGGCACCGAGATCAACCGCCGCGCCGTGGAAAGCCTTGTGAAGGCGGGCGCGTTTGACGCGCTGGAATTTTCCCGCCGCGGTATGCTGGAAAACATTGAAGCTGTGCTGAAAAGCATTGAGACGGACCAACGCCAGAATCTGGCAGGGCAGCTGGATCTGTTCAGCGTAATGGGGGACGGCGACGCCGCCAACGATTACCCGATCCCCCATCTGGCCGAGTACCCGGGCGGCGAGCTGCTCAAAATGGAAAAGGAGGTTTCGGGACTATACCTGTCCGGCCACCCGCTGGATCAGTACCGCACCCAGATCGCCAAGGTGTCCACCTGCACGATCAGCCAGCTAAACGGGGACGATGCGCGCGATTTTGACAACAAAACCGTCGCCATCCTTTGCACCGTCGTAAAAAATAAAGTGATGACCACCAAGGCAGGCAGCCTGATGGCGTTTACCACCATTGAGGATCTGACCGGCACCATGGAACTGCTGATTTTTCCGAGGGTTCTTGCCGAGTGCCGCGCCTACCTGGCCGATAATGCGGTCATTGTGGCCAGCGGTCGGGTTTCCGTCAAGGAGGACGACGGGGTGCGGCTGGTGGTGGAGGGCGTGATCCCGATTGAGGATTACAACGCCGATCACACTTTTGGCGAAAATCGGGTGCAGAAAGCGACCCCGCAGGCTGCCGCCCGCAAGGTGGAGGGGTTGTGGCTTTCGGTGCCGTCCCGCCAAAGCGCCCAAATGCGCCAGGTGGAAAACCTGCTGGAAAACATTTTTGACGGCCCCACGCCGGTATTTTTTAAATTTGAGGACAGCGGCCAGCGCATGCGCGCGCCTCAGCGGATGTGGGCTAACGATCATCCGCTGCTGCGGCAGGAATTGGCCCGTATCTTGGGGCAGGATCACATAAAAGAACAGCTGGCTGCAAAATAAATCCATGTGTTTTGCACGATTCCTCCATAATGAGGAATGGGAACCTGTGGTATAATATAGATGTGGAAAATTGTTTTGCGCTTTCCGCGCATGGGAGGGCAATTTTTATGGGCAAGGAAATTAAAACGATCGGCGTTCTTACCAGCGGCGGCGACGCCCCCGGTATGAACGCGGCCGTGCGTGCCATCGTGCGCACGGGCATCACCAAGGGCTACCGCATGATGGGCATCCAGCGCGGCTACAACGGCCTGATCAACGGCGAGTGCTACGAGATGAACGTTCGCAGCGTCTCCGAAATCATCCACCGCGGCGGCACCATCCTGTACACGGCACGCTGCCTGGAGTTCAAGACCCAGGAAGGCCAGGACAAGGGTCTGGCGCGCTGCAAGGAGCTGGGCATCGACGCGCTGGTCGTCATTGGCGGCGACGGCTCGTTTATGGGCGCGCGGGCGCTGGCCAACAAAGGCATCCCCTGCGTAGGCATCCCCGGCACCATTGACAACGACATCGCCTGCAGCGAGTATACCATCGGTTATGATACCGCTATGAACACGGCGGTGGAGGCCATCGACAAATTACGCGATACCACCCAGAGCCATGACCGCTGCAGCGTGGTCGAGGTTATGGGCCATCACGCGGGGTACATTGCGCTCAACGTGGGTATTTCCACCGGCGCGCTGGCGGTTTTACTGCCTGAGCGCCCGTATGACTTTGAGCGGGACATCCTGCAGCGGATGCGCCAGACCCAGGTCACCGGCAAAAAGCACTTTATTATCATCGTGTCCGAGGGCGTTGTGGGCGCGCAGGAGTTGGCGAACCAGATCCAGGCTGCAACCGGCGTTGATTCCCGCGCTACGGTTCTGGGCCATGTCCAGCGCGGCGGTTCGCCCACTGTGCAGGATCGCGTGTATGCCTCTTTGATGGGGTACCACGCCATTGACCTGCTGGACAAGGGCATATATAACCGCGTTGTCGCGGTGTCCGGCGGCAAGGTCGTGGACTACGATGTGAATGTGGCGCTTTCCATGACCAAGAACATCGATACCCATCTGATCGAGATTGCCAACGCAATCTCTATCTGAGCCTTGGCTTTTTGCAGCCGTCCGTTGCCGCCATTTTGCGCGGCGCCGGGCGGCTGCTTTTTCGTGCGTAAATTTCTGGAAAAAACTTCTAAAATTTGCGGCAAAATCTTTCAAAAATGCTGCAAAATGGCGGAACGCATGGTATAATTTATAAAACGTGGGGAGATGGCGAAAAATGGCAAAGGCAAAGCGCCCGTGCGCCCAGATGCGGCTTTGGCTGGCCGTTGCGGCGACCGTGCTGTTGCTGGGTGCGGGCTCCCTGTTTTTGATCGCGCCGGTCTGGCAGCCAGGCTATCACACGGCGGCCTACCGGCCGCCTGCCGACCCGTCGCAGACCGCTGCGCCTGCAGCGGGGGAAAAAGTAGACCTGAACACCGCCGACCTGCAAACGCTGATGACGCTGCCCGGCGTCGGCGCGGCAAGGGCGCAGGCCATCCTGGACTACCGCGCCGCACATGGAAATTTTGCCGCGCTGGATGAGGCGGCAAAAGTGAAGGGCATCTCTGAAAAAATGGTGGCATCCTGGGCGGATATCGCCTTTGTTGCCGGATAAACAAGGGAGGAACTGTTGTGGAGGCAGAACAAAGCATTTTTATCAACCGGGAGCTGAGTTGGCTGGATTTTGACAGCCGTGTGCTGGCGCTGGCCAAGGAAAAAAATGTGCCCCTGGGGGAACGCCTGAAATTTGCCGCAATTTTTGCCAGCAATCTGGACGAGTTTTTTATGGTGCGCGTCGGCTCCCTGTATGACCAGACGCTTTTGAAGGATAATAAGCCGGATATCATGACCCAGATGACGGCGGCCCAACAGATTGCCGCCATCGTGCCCCGTGTGGCCGAGCTGCAAACCCGGTGCGACAAGAATTTTATCCATCTGATGGGCCAGATGGCTGAAAAAGGTTACCGCAAAATCGACTTTTTCCACCTGACAAAGCAGCAGGAGCGTTTTTGGAAAACCTACTTTCAGAACGAGATTTTTCCGGTTCTCAGCCCTCAGATCGTCGATCAGCGGCATCCGTTCCCGTTTTTGCGCAACAAAGAAACCTATTATATCGTTCAGCTGGTCAGCAAGGCGGAGGGGGTCAACTACGGCATCATCCCCATCAGCAGCCAGTTTGAACGGATTTTGTACGCCAAGGACGCCGAGGCTACCTATTTTGGCTTTGTGGAGGAATTGATTGCCCGCTACGCCTCGATGGTGTTTGACAAGACTTCTGTTCAAAAATCCTGCCTGTTCCGCGTGACCCGCAACGCCGATATTACGGTGGACGAGGGGATGATGGATCACGATTTTGACTTCCGGGATGCCATGAGCGAGCTGCTCAAAAAGCGCCGGAAGCTGGCGGCGGTTCGGCTGCAGTTTTGGCCGGAGGCGCCTCAGGAGATCGCCAAATTTTTGCGGGAAAAGCTGCTTGTTCCCACAGACCGCTGCTATGCGCAAAGCGCGCCGTTGGATTTAAGCTGCCTGTTCCGGCTTTCGGGCCGGTTGGAGGCGGACGGCAGACAGGAACTGCTGTACCCGGTTGCCAAGCCGCTGCCTGCGCCGGCCGCCTATGACCTGTACACGGAGGCCCGCAAGCACGATGTGCTGATTGCGTACCCTTACCAGAGCATCCGTCCTTTCATCAAAATGCTGCTGCGGGCAGCATCCGACCCGGATGTTGTATCCATCAAGATGACGCTCTACCGCATGGCGCGCGATTCCCAGATCGTGCAGGCGCTGATCGCCGCCGCCGAGAACGGCAAGGAAGTGGTGGCGATGGTGGAACTGCGTGCCCGGTTCGACGAGCAGAACAACATTGACTGGTCCAAGCAGCTGGAGGATGCGGGATGCACCGTGTTCTACGGCTTTGACGATTACAAGGTTCACTCCAAGCTGACCCTGATCACCAGCAAAGCGGACGGAAAATACCGTTATCTGACCCAGATCGGCACCGGCAACTACAACGAAAAGACCAGCGAGCTGTACACAGATCTCTCCTTTATCACTTCCAAACAGGAAATCGGCGAGGAAGCCAGCGCCATATTCAACAATATGGCGGTACAGCGCCTTACCAGCGAGGCCAATACCATGCTGGTGGCGCCGCTGCGGTTCAAGACGGTTTTGATTGAGGAGATGGACCGCCAGATTGCCCGCGCCCGGCAGGGGATGCAGGCTTCGATGATCCTAAAAAACAACTCGATCAACGATCCCGAGATCATCGGCAAAATCAGCGAGGCAAGCTGCGCCGGGGTACGGGTGGATATGATCGTGCGCGGCATCTGCTGCGTGCGGGCCGGGGTGCCTGGCAAAACCGAGAATGTTCACATCCGCAGCCTGGTGGGGCGGTATCTGGAGCATTCCCGCATTTACTGCTTCGGTTCGGGCGAGGACATGCACATTTACATCGCTTCCGGAGATTTCCTGACCCGCAATACCGAGCGCCGCGTTGAGGTGGGGGTGCGGGTGGACGACCGCCGCATTGCCAAGCAGCTGCGCGGTATTTTGGAGCTGCAGCTGCGCGATACGGTCAATGCGCGGGTGATGCAGCCGGACGGCAGCTATGTGCGCATTAAGGTGGAGGACGGCACCGCGCCGGTGGACAGCCAGATGGCCATGTACGGCTACCTTGTGCATGGGTGGGATACCGATGAGGAAAACACGGTCAATCTGGTGGTGCCGCGCCAGCGTCCCGCGCCTGCAAGGCAGGGCAACCCGTCGCCGCGGTATATCCAACGCCCCGCCACATCCTACGCGGAGCCGATCCAGCACTTCTTCGACAAGCTGTTCGGCTTGGGCAAAAAATGAAAAGAGGAGACTGTTGCGATGAAAACCAGCGTTGTCACGGCATCTTTTAGTTGTGATCCCAACAAAATCTGGCTGTATATGACCAACCCCAACCTGAACCACTGGCGTACCGACCTGAAGGAAACCGAGATTTCCGGGGATGGTATGCACGCCACCGAAAAATGCACCGACGGATCGGTGATTGAAATCACCTACACCCGCAAGGAAAAGCCGCGGCATCTGGGGTTTCAATTTGCGCACGGCAAGGTGCGGGGAGAATTTACGGCCATTCTGCTGGGCGGCGGCGATTCCACCAGTGTAGAATGTACGATGAGCGCGGACGGGCTTGGCCTTTTTGAAAAGCCTGCCAAGCGTCTGGATCGATATTTGGATATGCTGCGCAAGGGGTTGGGCGAGTAACGCGCCGCTCTTTTCCTTTGGCGGCTGAGGCACCTTGCCGGCCCGCCAAACCGGATTTGTGCAGTGCTTCTCTGCAAAACAGGCACCGCGCCTCTGCTGCCCGGAATGCTCCGGGCCGACAGGGGCGCGATGTTTTTTGCGAGACCTCGTGCCCGCATATAGCGCCTCCTTTTCGCATACGCTGGGTGGAAAGGGGAGATCGCTATGTGGGAAAATGTGACGCCGACCCGGCGGGAACAGCAAACGGCCGGGTACCGGGAACCGCCGGGAAAGCCCGCCGCTGCCGATGCCCAAAAGCGCAGCCAAAAATCCGAGGAGAATCTGCTGCTTTTTGCCCAGATCCTCCTCTGCGCGCTGATGCTGGCGGGCGTTTTCGCGCTGCGCGCGCTGCAATGGCCAGGGTATGCCGAGCTGCGGGTTTCCTACCGGCAGGCAATGTCTGCCGCAGGACAAGGCTGGCTGGGGGACGAGCGGCATTTCATCCGGTTTGCACAGGAAAGCTTCGGCTCCCTGCAGCAGGCCGCAAAGCAGGCATTTGCCGGTCTTTCGGCGGAAACAACGTTGCACGCCGCCGAACCGTGGGGCGCTTCCACCGCTGAGACCGCCGCGCGTCCTCTCCACGGAGAGCCTCCCAAGCCGCCCGCCGGAAGCAGTCTGGAAGCGTACCGCCCGGATTTTTCTCTTACAGCGCCGCTGGCCGGTGCGCTGCGCCTCACCTCCGGCTATGGCTGGCGCGAAAACCCGCTGGCGGACGGCCAGCAGGATTTCCATACGGGGATTGATCTGGCCGCCGCACAGGGAACCCCGGTGCGGGCCGCCGCCGCCGGCGTGGTGCGGCGGGCCGCTTTCCAAAAAAGCTATGGAAATTACTTGCGTGTACTGCATACGGGCGGGGATGAAACATTGTACGCCCATATGCAGTACCTTTTTGTCCGGCCGGGGCAGACGGTCCGGCAGGGTGAACTGCTGGGCACCGTGGGCCGGACCGGCGACGCGACCGGCCCGCATCTGCATTTTGAACTGCTGCACGGAGGTAAACGACATGACCCCAGGCCGTCGCTTGCTCTTTGAGTGCCGCCGTGCGCTGCGTACCCGCTGCCGGGTGCGGCGGCTGCCGCTGCTGCTGTTTGTGTACAGCCTGCTTTTGCTGGGGGACGCCACCGGCTATGCGCGGCTTGCGCTGGCGGCATCCGTCTGCCATGAGGGCGGGCATATGCTGGCGTTCCGGCTGCTCCAAAAACGCTGGCCCGCGCTGGAAGTTTCCGCGTTTGGCATCACGCTGTCCCTGCGGGGAGCGGCGCTGACGGCGCGGCAGGATTTCTGGCTGGCGCTGGCAGGCCCGGCCGTCAACGGGGCGCTGTGCGCGGGGATGCTGCTGTGGATGGAATACCCCGGCCGCTACACGGTGGCAGGGTGCAGCTTTGCAGCGGTCAACCTACTGGTGGGCGCTTTCAATCTGCTGCCGGTGCCGGGGCTGGACGGCGCGCGGCTGCTGGCGGATGCCCGGGAGGAGGGCGCGGCAAAGGTTGCGGTACATTGGACGGCGCGCGCTTTTGGCGTTGCCGGAACGCGCAAAAATTGCTTTTTGCCCGCAAATAGGGTACAATACAAAAAATGACCGGAGACGGCGCCGCCCATTCCCGTTGAATGCCGCGGCACGGCCCTTGATGGAGGATGTTGTATGTCCGAATTTTCCCCGGAGCTGAAAGAAGCTCTTGGTCTGGTACAAAAACCGGGCCGTTACACCGGCGGCGAGCCGGGCAGTGTATATAAGGACCCCGCCAAGATGGATGTGCGGTTTGCCTTCTGCTTTCCCGATACCTACGAGATCGGTATGTCTTTTTTGGGCGAAAAAATTCTGTACGAGCTGCTCAACCGGCATGAAAACTGGTGGTGCGAGCGCGCCTTTATGCCCTGGGCCGATATGAAAACCCAGATGGAGCGTCTGTCGATCCCGCTGTACTGCCTGGAAAGCAAGGATTCTCTATGCGCTTTTGATGTGATCGGATTTACGCTGGAATATGAGCTGGGGTATACGAATATTCTGGCCATGCTGGAAATGGCAGGTATTCCGCTTCGCGCAGCCGACCGCGACGAGCGCTGGCCCCTGATCATCGCGGGCGGCCCCTGCGTCTGCAATGCCGAGCCGATGGCCGACTTTTTTGATGTGATGCAGCTGGGCGAGGGCGAACAGATGCTGCAGGACATCTGCGCCGAGGTGGAAAAAGCCAAAAAGGCACATTTGAGCCGGGAACAGCTCCTGAAAAATCTGGCACAGCTGCAGGGGGTGTATGTCCCGGCGTTCTATGACGTCGCCTATCTGCCGGACGGGCGAATCGAATCGGTCAAGCCCAACCGCCCGGGCGTTCCGGCCAGCGTCTCCAAGGCGATCGTGCGGGATATGGACAGCTTTCCGCCGCCTAAAAACTTTGTGGTGCCGATGGTGGGCGCCATCCACGACCGTGCCAGCGTGGAGGTGCTGCGCGGCTGCGTGCGCGGCTGCCGGTTCTGTCAGGCCGGGCAGATCTACCGCCCCTTCCGGGAACGCTCGCCCCAGCAGATCAGCGATTGCGCGCGGGAACTGTGCAAAAACACAGGCTATGACGAGCTGAGTCTGACCAGCCTTTCCACCTCCGACCATTCCCGTCTGGAGGAGGTGCTTGACCGGTTGAACGCCTGGGCTGAGGCCGACCATGTCAGCCTGTCGCTGCCCTCGCTTCGGGTGGATAATTTTTCCGAGAGCCTTGTTGAAAAGACCACCAAGGTGCGCAAAAGCGGCCTGACCTTTGCGGCCGAGGCCGGGACCCAGCGGCTGCGGGATGTCATCAACAAGAACGTGACCTGGGAGCAGATCGAGCGCGGCTGCGAGATCGCGTTCCGCGAAGGGTATACGGCGGTCAAGCTGTATTTTATGATGGGCCTGCCCACCGAGACGATGGAGGACATCAAGGGGATTGCCGATACAGCCCAGCAGGTGGTGGATCTCTACTACAAAAATCCCGACCGTCCCAAGGGAAAGGGGGTGCAGGTGACGGTCAGCGTGGCCTGCTTTGTACCCAAGCCGGACACGCCGTTCCAGTTTTGCGCGCAGGATCGGAGGGAAGATCTGCAAAAAAAGCAACAGTATCTTTTGAGCTGCGTACGCTCCCGCAAGATCCGGGTCAATTACCACGACAGCGCCACCAGTGTGTTGGAGGGCGTGTTTGCCAAGGGCGACCGCCGCCTTGGCAGGGTGATCGAAACAGCCTACCGGAGCGGCTGCTTTTTTGACGCCTGGGAGGAGTTCTTCCGTTACGACCGCTGGATGGAGGCTTTCCGCGCCTGCGGCATCGACCCTGATTTTTACAATTACCGGGAGATCGGCCTTGACGAGGTGACGCCCTGGGCGCACCTGGATGTCGGGGTGAGTCATGCACATCTGGTGCGGGAGTACCAGAAGGCGCTGAACGCTGAAACCACCCAGCCCTGCAACCGTCAGTGCAGCGGCTGCGGCGCGAACAAACTGTTGGGAGGGCCTTGCTTTGACTACGGTAAGAATCTGGTTTGAAAAGCGCGGCGAAGCCGCCTATATCTCGCTGCTGGATCTGCAGCGGGTCATGCACCGCTCCCTCAAGCGCAGCGGGCTGCCGGTTTGGTACACGCTGGGCTTCAATCCGCACATCTACCTTACCTTCGCCTGTCCGCTCTCGCTGGGACAGGAGAGCCTGTGCGAGAGTTGCGATGTAAAAACGGAGGCGGAAACGCTTGATTTTGCCGGCTGGCAAACAGCCCTCAACGCGGTTTTGCCGCGCGGTTTGACGGTGACGCGGGTGGCGCCGCCGCAGGACAAGGCCGCCGCCATCGCCTACAGCTGCTACACGGTGACGCTGCCGCCCGCCGCGCTGCCTGCGCTGGAGGCCTACAATGCGCTGGAAACCGCGCCGGTCGTTAAAAAAACCAAAAGCGGCCCCAGGACCTTGGATCTGAAGGAGCATCTGCCTTCGCTCCGCTGGCAGAGCGCGCCCGATGCGATCCGTATGACGCTTTGCCTGCCGGCCGGGGACGGGTTGAACCTGAACCCTGCGCTGCTGCTGGATTTTTTGCGCACAACCACCCCGGAGCCCGCCTGGCAGGGCGGCATTTTGCGCACCGCGCTGCTCAAGCAGGACAAAACCGCGTTCGCCTGAGCGGTTTGGCGCTATAGCGGGTGGATTTTTGCCGTTTTAGGGCGGTTTTTCAAAATATTACTTGCAAATGCCGCTGCACTGTGGTATGATACTAAAGCGTTAATGCCGCCGTAACCATCGGCGGGATAATGACGAATATCATTAAACAGGCGGTCCTCTGCCGAGAAATCGGGTATGAACGTCGCACAAAATGGAGGAATTGATTCATGGACGCAATGAAGAAAATCACCGAGGGCATGATCAAAGAGCAGAAGCCCCAGTTCGATGTCGGTGATACCGTTCGCGTCGCCGTTCGCATCAAGGAAGGCGACAAGACCCGTATCCAGGCTTTTGAGGGCACCGTTATTGCCAAGCGTCACGGCGGCATTGCCGAGACCTTCACCGTTCGCCGCACTTCCTACGGCGTCGGCGTGGAGCGCGTTTTCCCCATCAACAGCCCCTTTGTGGAGGGTGTTGAGGTGATTCGCCACGGCAAAGTGGCGCGCGCCAAGCTGTACTACCTGCGGGGCCGTACCGGCAAGGCGGCCAAGGTCAAGGAGCGTATTTGATCATAAAAAAGGGAGGACGGTGCGTTCTCCCTTTTTTCGTATTCTGCAAAACCGTAAAAGAGGCGTTTGCGTTGGAAAAACGGGTTACCCACAACAAAAATCTGCTGGAAGAGCTGGATTCCATCGTCCTTTCGCTGCTGGCAATCGTGCTGGTGTTTTCCTTCGGCGTGCGTATCTGCCGGGTGGACGGTTCCTCAATGAATCCGGGGCTGCTGGATGGCGAACGGGTTCTGATTTCCAGCCTGCCCTACCGACCTGCCTACGGCGACGTAGTGGTGGTGGACAGCTACATTGAGTACGGCAAACCGCTGGTCAAGCGTGTGATCGGCCTGCCCGGCGATACGATCGATATTGATTTTGGCAGCGGCGTCGTCTACCGCAACGGCCAGGCGCTGGATGAACCCTATACCGCCGAGCCGACTTATCTTAAGGAGGAGAAGGATTTTCCCCTTACGGTACCGGCGGGCAGCCTCTTTGTGATGGGGGATAACCGCAACCACTCGCTGGACAGCCGCTCCACCGAGATCGGTTTTATCGACGAGCGGGATATTCTGGGCAAAGCCCTGTTCCGCATCATGCCATTCAACAAGGCAGGAGCAATCAAATGAACAGCAACGAAGGGATCAACCGCCGGGTCATCCAGTGGTTTCCCGGCCATATGGCCAAGACCCTGCGCACCATGGAAACCGAGATCCGCAACGTGGACTGCGTGCTGCAAATTCTGGACGCGCGGATTCCGCTTTCCAGCTTAAACCCCGAGATCGAGCGGATCACAGCGGGCAAACCGCATCTGTATCTGCTCAACAAGGCCGATCTGGCCGACCCGGAGATCACTCGGGCGTGGCTGGCCTACTTCCGCAGCGCGGGCGCGGGCTGTCTGCCGATGGATTCCAAGCAGCGGGGCGGGGCCGGCGCCGTGAAGGCCCCCATTGAGCGGGAGCTTTCCGCGCTGATGGAGCGCCGCCGCAACCGCGGCATGGTGGGCGCACGCATCCGCGTAATGGTGGTGGGCATCCCCAACGTGGGCAAATCGACCTTTATCAACAATTTTGCGGGCGTCGTGCGGGCCAAGGCGGCCAACCGTCCCGGTGTGACCCGCGGCAAGCAGTGGATCACCGTGGACGAATTTGACCTGATGGACATGCCGGGCGTTCTTTGGAAAAAGTTTGATACGCTGGAAACTGCTACAAATCTGGCGTTTATCGGTTCCATCAAGGATGATATCCTGGATATTGAGGAACTGGCCTGCGGCCTGCTGAGCAGTGTGCGCGCCATTTATCCGGGACGGCTGCGGGAGCGGTATCGCCTGGATGATGCCGCGCTGACACTGGCCCCCTACGACCTTTTGCAGGAGATCGCCCGCAAGCGGGGGATGCTTGTATCCGGCGGCGACGCCGACACCGAGCGGGCCGCCATCATGCTGGTGGGGGAGTTCCGCGCCAGCAAATGGGGCCGCATCTCGCTGGAGCAGCCGCCCCGCCGCGAGGCGGAGCCGGACGCGCAAGCTGTGGAGGACGGAACGGGCGATGATGAACAATAACGAGGCGCTTTATGCGTTTGACGCGGAATTGCGTCGGCAGCACGGCACTTTTTGCGGTGTGGACGAGGCAGGACGAGGGCCTTTGTGCGGCCCCGTCTGCTGCGCGGCGGTCATTTTGGATCCCCTGCAGCCGATTGCGGGCGTCAACGATTCAAAAAAACTGTCCGAGAAAAAGCGCGAAGCCCTGTACGAGGAAATCCTTGCCAAGGCGCTGGCCTGCAAGGTGGTATTTATCTCCCCGCAGGAGATCGACGAGCGAAACATTCTGTGGGCCACGATGGACGGGATGGCGCAGGCCGTGGCGGGGCTTGCGGTCACGCCGCAGTTTGTGGCTGTGGACGGCAACCGCTGCCCGCCCGGACTGGCACAGCCCGCACTGGCGGTTGTGAAGGGGGACGCCAAAAGCGCCTCCGTCGCGGCGGCCTCGATTTTGGCCAAGGTCAGCCGGGATCGCTATATGTGCGCGTTGGATCAACAGTTCCCCCAGTATCAGCTTGCCAAACACAAGGGCTACCCGACCGCGCTGCACTATCAGCTGATTGCACAGTACGGCATTCAGCCTTTTTACCGGCGCAGCTTTTTAAAAAAGCAGGGCTACTGGCATGACGACAAAACCTGAAACGGCGGCGCTTGGCCATCGCGGCGAGGCCGTTGCCGCCAAGTTTTATCTTGCGCAGGGCTATCTGCTGCTGCAGCACAATTATCGGACGCGGATGGGAGAGATCGACCTCATCCTTTACCGCGCCGGGCAGTTGGTGTTTGCCGAGGTAAAAACAAGAACCGACCCGCAGGGGCTTGCGCCCAGGCTGGCGGTGGATTATCATAAACAAAGGCGGATCATTGCGGCAGCGGAAATGTACCTGCAAAAAAGCTCGTTTGCCGATGCCGCAATCCGTTTTGACGTGGTGGAAGTGGTGCCCGGGCCGGCAGGCTGGCAGGTACATTGCATCCGGGATGCGTTTACCTGCTGAAGCGGGCCAAAACCAAAAACCGAAAAGGGATGTGCGAAGTATGCAGTATCAAAGTACCAGAGATTCCGGCAATGCGGTTTCCTCATCGGAGGCGATTTTGCGCGGCATCAGCCCGGACGGCGGTCTGTTTGTGCCGCAGAGTTTTCCCGCGGCGGATTTGGCAGGCTGGAAAAAGCTTTCCTATCCGGCGCTGGCCGAGCGGGTATTGGCGGGCTTTTTGACCGATTATGCGCCCGATTTTTTGCGGGATGCCGCCGTAAAAACCTATGGGGATGCTTTTGGCGGCAAGGCCGGACAAACCGCGCGGGTGCGGGACGGCCTGTACACGCTGGAACTGTGGCACGGGCCGACCTGCGCGTTCAAGGACTACGCGCTTCAGCTGATGCCCCGGCTGCTGGTGCAGGCCAAAAAAAATCTGCAGCGCACCGAGACGACCCGCATCCTGGTGGCAACCTCGGGCGATACGGGAAAGGCTGCGCTGGCGGGCTATGCAGGGCTGGAAGGCATTGAGATCGCCGTATTCTATCCCAACGCGGGCACCAGCGAAATCCAGCGGCTGCAGATGGCCACCCAGCAGGGGAAGAATGTGGCCGTGTACGCAGTCAACGGCAATTTTGATGATGCCCAGACCGGCGTAAAGCGGGCATTTGGCGATGCCGCGGTGGCCGCGGAGCTGGAGAAACAGGATATTCGGCTTTCCAGCGCCAACTCCATCAACTGGGGCCGCCTGGCGCCGCAGATCGTTTACTATTTTTACGCCTACTTCCGCCTGTGCGAGACAGGTGCGGCAACGATGGGGGAACCGGTAGATTTCTGCGTTCCAACGGGTAATTTTGGCGATATCCTGGCCGGGTACTACGCCAAACGGATGGGGCTGCCGGTTGGCCGGCTGGTCTGCGCCTCCAACAGGAACAAGGTGCTGACCGATTTTATCCGCACCGGCACCTACGACGCCCGGCGCGCCTTTTACAAGACCGAGTCCCCGTCGATGGATATTTTGATTTCCAGCAACCTGGAACGGCTGCTTTACCATGTGAGCGGCAGCACCGAGAAGGTTGCCGGCTGGATGCGGGAGTTGGCGGCCACCGGAAGCTACACAGTGGACGCCGACACGCTTGCCAAAATCCGGGAGGACTTTGACTGCGGCTACGCCGATGACACGGCTGCCGCCGGGGAGCTTCGCGCCCGGTTTGAGCAGGATCGGTACCTTTGCGATACCCACACGGCGGTGGCCTTCCGGGTTGCCGCGTGTGCGCGGAGCGATGCCCGCCCGATGGTGGTGCTTTCCACGGCCAGCCCCTTCAAATTCCCGCGCGCGGTGCTGGCCGCGCTGGGGCAGCCGGTGCCGGAAAGCGATTTTGCCGCTATGGCGGCCCTTGGTGCCCACACCGGCGAAACGGCGCCCGCGGCGCTTCGTGTGCTGGATACGCTGCCGGTGCGGTTTACGAAGGTTATCGATCCGGCGGATATCCGCGGGGTGGCGCTGCAAAAAACACTGTGACAAAACAAAACCCAAAGGCGGGCGAGCGGCGCTGCCATCGGGCGGCGGACGCTTGCCTTTCCTTTGGGTTTTGCCGTAGGTCTGTTGCCGGGCCGCTTACAGCTCGGAGAAGGTCTCGCACATGGTCTCTTCAGGGTCGGTCGTGCGGTTTTTGACATGAACTTCGCTGGCGGTGCAGCAGTTGCAGCCGTTGTTGTAGATGCAGTTTTCCACATCGCAGCAAACGCCGTTCAGCACATTGTTCTCGCTCGATTCGGCAGGATTCATTTTTTATCCGCCTCCTTTCCATGCAGTTAGTATGGGCGGCGGCAAGCGGCGGTATGCGGAGGGGAATATGGCAATTTTTGCAATCGGCGATCTCCATCTTTCCCTGGGCGCGGATAAGCCGATGGATGTCTTTGAAGGCTGGACCGGCTATCTACCCAGACTGGAAGCCAACTGGCGGGCACTGATCGCCCCGGCCGACACGGTGGTGGTGGATGGGGACATCAGCTGGGCCATGAAGCTGGAGGATACCGCCGCAGACTTTGCCTTCTTGAACGCGCTGCCCGGCCAGAAATGGCTGGTCAAGGGCAACCACGATTACTGGTGGACCACCCAGCGCAAGATGGAAGCATACTTTGCCAAAATGGGCTTTGATACCCTGCACATCCTGCATAACAACTGCTGCATAACGGGCCGTTTTGCCCTGTGCGGCACCCGTGGCTGGCTGTTTGACGATTCCGAGCCGCAGGACGCCAAGGTGATGGCGCGGGAGGTCGGCCGGCTTAAAACTTCGTTGGAGGCCGCCGGGGATTGCGAAAAACTTGTGTTTCTGCACTATCCGCCCGTTTATCCGGGCGCATGCGCGGAGGCTTTGCTGGCGGTGCTGCGCCAATACGGCGTGCAGCGCTGCTGGTACGGCCATTTGCACGGAAAATCCATCCGCTACGCGGTGCAGGGAGTGCAGGACGGCATCTGCTATAAGCTGATTTCGGCCGACGGCCTGCACTTCTGCCCCTGGAAAATTGAAAATTGAGCCGCAGGTTCCAAAAAAGTTGCCCTGTGGCGCCCTAAAATTTGGAATTAGGTCTGGTATTCCGCAAGGTGCCATGCTATAATATCTTGTACTTCTATGTTTGGAGGATTTTTAAAATGAAATTGATTTCCTGTGAAAAGCTCGAAAAGAGCATGGCAGAACTGCAGTTTTCTGTGGATGCCGAAACGTTTAAGGCCGCTGTGAACGCCGCGTACAAGCGCGAGGGCAAAAAATATACCGTTCCCGGTTTCCGCAAGGGCAAGGCGCCCCGCGCGATGATCGAGAAGATGTATGGCGCCGATCTGTTCCACTATGACGCTGTGAATGATCTGTTCCCGGAGAACTACGAGGCCGCTGTTAAGGAGGCCGGCATCGAGGTGGTTGGCCGCCCCGATCCCGAGGTCGTTTCCATGTCCGAGGCGGACGGCGCTGTTCTCAAGGTCAAGGTCGCCGTCAAGCCCGAGGTTACCGTGGGCGAGTACACTGGATTAAACGCGACCAAGAAGGTCAATACTGTGGAGGATACCGCGGTGGATGCCGAGGTCTCCCGTATGCAGGATCGCAACGGCCGCCTTGTTACCCGTGAGGGCAAGGCCGAGGACGGCGACACCGTGGATATCGACTTCGAGGGCTTTGTGGACGACGAGCCGTTTGAGGGCGGCAAGGCCGAGCATTACTCTTTGGTGCTGGGCAGCAAGTCCTTCATCCCCGGCTTTGAAGATCAGATCGTCGGCCACGCCGCCGGCGAGGACTTTGAAGTCAGCGTCAAGTTCCCCGAGGAGTATCAGGCGGCCGAGCTGGCCGGCAAGGACGCCACCTTCAAGGTCAAGCTGCACGAGGTGAAATACAAGGAGCTGCCCGCGCTGGACGACGATTTTGCCAAGGATGTCAGCGAGTACGACACGCTTGACGAGTTGAAAGATTCCATCCGCAAGGGGATGGAGGCCAACAACGAGAAGCAGGCTGATCAGCAGGTCGAGAACGAGCTGATCGACCAGGTCGTGGCCGGCATGCAGGGCGAGATTCCCCAGGCCATGTACGACAGCCGCATCGATGAGCTGGTGCAGGATTTTGAGTACCGCCTCTCCCAGCAGGGCCTTAAGATGGAAATGTATCTGAAGTACATGGGCATGACCATGGAGCAGATGCGCAGCCAGTTTGCCCAGCAGGCCGAAAAGCAGGTCAAGATGCGCCTGGCCATGGAAGCCATCGTGGACAAGGAGAACATCAAAGCCTCCGACGACGAGTTCGCCGCCGAGGTCAAGCGCATCGCCGAAGCCTATAAGATGGAGGAAGCCAAGGTCAAGGAGGTCGTCAACGAGGCCGCCGTCAAGCGTGACCTGGCCGTCAACAAAGCCATCGACTTCGTGAAAGAAAAGGCAACCATCGTCACCGAAAAGGTAAAGGAAGAAGCCAAAAAGTCCGAGGAAACCGAGGGCTGATTCGGCTGTAAACAATACTGACCGATACGGCGCACCATGGCCGTATCGGTCAGTTTCTCAAAGTGCATTTTTCAAGCCATAAATCAAGGAGGGATTTTCCATGAGTCTGGTGCCTTACGTTGTAGAACAGACGGCGCGCGGCGAGCGCAGCTACGATATTTTTTCCCGCTTGCTCAACGACCGCATCATTGTGCTGAGCGAGGATGTCAACCCGAATTCGGCCAGCGTGATCGTTGCGCAGCTGCTGTACCTGGAAGGGCAGGATCCTGAGAAGGATATCAGCTTTTATATCAACAGCCCGGGCGGTTCCATCTCGGACGGCATGGCGATCCACGATACCATGCAGTATATCAAGTGTGATGTATCCACCATCTGCGTCGGCATGGCGGCCTCAATGGGCGCGTTTTTGCTGGCCAGCGGCACCAAGGGCAAACGTTTTGCGCTGCCCAACGCTGATATTCTGATTCACCAGCCGCTGATCTCGGGGCAGGGGGGCGGCATATCGGGCCAGGCTACCGATATCCAGATCCACGCGGAGCATATCGTCCAGATCAAGAACAAAATGAACACCCTGTTGAGCGCGTACACCGGCCAGCCGCTGGAAACCATCCAGCGCGACACCGACCGCGACAACTATATGACCGCACAGCAGGCGAAGGAATACGGATTGATCGACGAGATCATTGTAAAACACTGAGTTACGGGGGCAATAAATGGCAAACACAAATTCCGGCAAGGATGGAAAAGAACGGGAACTGGTTTGCAATTTTTGCGGCCGCACACAGAGCCAGGTGGAACAGCTGATCATCGGGCCCGGTGTGAATATCTGCAAGGATTGCATTGATATGTGCTACAGCGCGCTGTACAAGGAAGACCGCCCCGCGCCGCCCCGCGCCACCGCACAGCGCCGCGCGGCGGCGCGCACCCAGCCGACGGGTTCTGCCAGTCCGCTGAGCGACCTGAACATTCTGACGCCCGCCGAGATCAAGGACGGGCTGGATTCGTATGTGATCGGGCAGGATGAAGCAAAAAAAGTGTTGGCGGTATCCGTCTATAACCACTATAAGCGAATTCTGTCCGGCAAGGACAGCGAAGTGGAACTGCAAAAATCCAACGTGCTGATGCTGGGGCCTTCCGGCACCGGCAAAACGCTGCTGGCGCAGACGCTGGCCAAGATGCTGGGCGTGCCGTTCGCCATCGCGGACGCCACCACGCTGACCGAGGCAGGGTATGTGGGCGAGGACGTCGAGAACATCCTGCTCAAGCTGATCCAGGCCGCGGATTTCGACATCCCCAAGGCGGAAGTCGGCATTATTTATGTTGATGAGATCGATAAAATCACCCGCAAGAGCGAAAATCCTTCGATCACCCGTGATGTAGGTGGCGAGGGCGTACAGCAGGCGCTGCTCAAAATTCTGGAGGGCACCGTCAGCAATGTGCCGCCTCAGGGCGGACGCAAACACCCGCAGCAGGAATTTATCCAGATCAACACCAAGAACATTTTGTTTATCTGCGGCGGTGCGTTCGACGGCTTGGAAAAGCTGATCCAAAAGCGTACAGACAACTCCTCCCTGGGGTTTGGCAGCCAGCTGAAAAGCAACCTGGATGCCGACGAAACCAAGCAGAAACTGCTGCGGCGGGTGGAACCCGACGATCTGGTTCGCTTTGGCCTGATCCCTGAGCTGATCGGCCGCCTGCCGGTGGTGACGGTTCTTGACCCGCTGGACGAGGCGTCTCTCATCAAGGTACTGACCGAGCCTAAGAACGCGATCGTGCGGCAGTACCATGAGTTGTTCCAGCTGGACGATGCCGAGCTGGAATTTACCGATGCGGCCCTCCACGCGATCGCTCGCAAAACGATCGCCCGCAAGAGCGGCGCGCGCGGTTTGCGCAGCGTTGTGGAGGAACTTCTGATCCCTGTGATGTACGATATTCCGTCTGACCCCACGATCACCCGTGTGGTCATTGACGAGGATACCGTCGAGGGCGGCAAAGCGCATCTGGAGTTCGGCGCCGTGCGCAATCGATACAAAAATCAACAGCTGACGCAGTAAGCGCCGCCAAAGGGCAGACCCATCTTTTCGGTCTGCCCTTTTTGCATGGTCGGGTGCGGCTGGCCTTCCACGGGAGATGCTTTGGCAGACAAAAGGCGCGTTTGCTGATTGCGCCCAAGCGCCCGGCGCCGCAAGGGGGCGCGGATCGGGACGAAAAACCTCAAAAACAGATGAAAATCCGCCGCTGCCCTGCCAAAAATCAGAAGTTCACAAAAAATTTATACTTTCAGCTCTTGATTTTTTGCCAACAACTGACTACAATAGTCCTAGCACTCAAAGATAATGAGTGCTAAAGAAGCTACAGCATCAATTTATTTATAGGAGGATGTTTCACCATGAAAATTAAACCTCTTGCAGACCGCGTTGTCATCAAGCTGGTGGAAGAAGAAGAAACCACCAAGGGCGGGCTGATCCTGACAGGCTCCGCCAAGGAGAAACCGCAGGTTGCCCAAGTGCTGGCGGTTGGCCCCGGCGGCAATGTGGACGGCAAGGACGTAACGATGATCGTCAAGCCGGGCGATAAGGTTCTTACCAGCAAATATTCCGGCACCGAAGTGAAAGTGGACGGCGAGGAATGCACCATCGTTCGCCAGAGCGATATTCTGGCCATTGTGGAATAATCGTTCCCCCCAAATTTGTGTGATTGTAAGGAGATAATGCAGTATGGCTAAACAGATTAAGCAGGGCGTGGAAGCCCGCAATGCGCTTTGCGCCGGCATTGACCAGCTGGCGGATACCGTCAAGATCACCCTTGGCCCCAAGGGCCGCAACGTGGTGCTGGGCAAAAAGTTCGGCAGCCCGGTCATCACCAACGACGGCGTGACCATTGCCAAGGAGATCGAACTGAAGGATCCGTTTGAGAACATGGGCGCTCAGCTGGTGCGTGAAGTTGCCACCAAGACGAACGACGCCGCCGGCGACGGCACCACCACCGCCACGGTTCTGGCCCAGGCCATTGTGACCGAGGGCATGAAGAACGTTGCCGCCGGGGCCAATCCGATGGACATCAAGCGCGGCATTGCCAAAGCCGTCACCGCCGCGGTGGGCGCCGTCAAGGCCAACAGCGAGAAGATCAAAGGCAGCAAGGACATCGCCCGGGTCGGTACGGTTTCCGCCAGCGATGCCGAGATCGGCCAGCTGATTGCGGATGCGATGGACAAGGTTTCCGCCGATGGCGTCATCACCATCGAGGAGAACAAGACTACCGCCGAGACCTACACCGAAGTGGTGGAAGGCATGCAGTTCGACCGCGGCTACGTCACCCCCTACATGGTGACCGATACCGAGAAGATGGAAGCCGTTTTTGACGACGCCAGCGTGCTGATTACGGATAAAAAGATCAGCGTGTTCCAGGACATCGTACCCCTGCTGGAGCAGATCGTCCAGTCCGGCCGCAAGCTGCTGATCATTGCCGAGGATGTGGAGGGCGATGCGCTCTCCAACATCATCATCAACCGCTTGCGCGGCGGCCTGAATGTGGTTGCCGTCAAGGCGCCCGGTTTTGGCGATCGCCGCAAGGAGATGCTGCAGGACATCGCGATTCTGACCGGCGCCACCGTCATCAGCAGCGATCTTGGCTATGAACTGAAGGATGCTGCAATGAACCTGCTGGGCACGGCCCGTCAGGTCAAGGTGAGCAAGGATGCCACCACCATCGTGGGCGGCAGCGGCGACAAAAAGGCCATCAGCGACCGCGTTGCTCAGATCCGCAGCCAGATCGCTTCCGCTACCTCCGATTTCGACAAAGAAAAGCTGCAGGAGCGGCTTGCCAAGCTGGCCGGCGGCGTTGCCGTCATCAAAGTCGGCGCTGCCACCGAGGTCGAGATGAAGGACAAGAAGCTCCGCATCGAGGATGCCCTCAACGCCACCAAGGCGGCTGTTGAGGAGGGCATTGTTGCGGGCGGCGGCACCGCCACCATCAACGCCATTCCGGCGGTGGACAAGCTTGTTGAGGAGCTGGAGGGCGATGAGCGCACCGGCGCCAAGATCGTCCGCAAGGCGCTGGAAGCGCCCCTGCGCCAGATCGCTGCAAACGCCGGCCTGGAAGGCAGCGTCATCATCAACAATATTATCAAGGCGGGCAAGCCCAACTACGGCTTTGACGCGCAGAAGGAAGCCTATGTGGACAATATGATCGAGGCCGGCATCGTGGATCCGACCAAGGTTACCCGTTCCGCTTTGGAGAACGCCGCCAGCGTTGCCTCGATGGTTCTGACCACCGAGAGCCTGGTTGCCGATCTGCCCGAGCCGCCGGCGCCCGCTGCGCCGGCCCCGGACATGGGCGGTATGTATTGATCTGATTGCCGCACGGCAGGGGGGCCGGAACCTTTTGGTTCCGGCCCCTTTACTTATTGCCCCCAAACCGGGTATACTATACAGGAATCGCTCGGAGTATTCGGGCATCCCTCGCGTGCCGCGCTGCGGTGCGCGCCCGCACCGGCAGAGGAGAGCTACGTTGAAAAAACTCATTTGCAGCAATCGACCCCATCGCTGGTGGCTTGCAGCGCTTACATTCTGCGTGATGGCGCTGATTTTTTGCCTGTCCGCGCAGCCTGGGCCTTCTTCCTCGGCACTCAGCGGGCAGGTCAGCGCGCATTTGCATGAAAACGGGTTCGGCACCGCTGTGGCGCCGCGCTGGTTCAGCAGCAGCAACTGGAATGCCAATGTGCGCAAGTGGGCACATGTTTATCTGTATGCCGTTCTGGGCGCCAGCATGGCGCTGACGGTGCGGGCTTTTGCGGGCAGGAGATTCGGCTTTTGGGCAAACGCAGGAACCGCCGCGCTGCTTTGCACCGTGTATGCCGCAACGGATGAATTCCATCAGCTTTTTGTGCCGGGACGCGCCGGGATGTGGCAGGATGTTTTTGTGGATGCCATCGGGTATCTTCCGGGGGTGTTGGCGGTGCTTTTGCTTTGCTGGCTGCAGCGCCGCGCCGCCGGAAAAAGACGACGCCGCCCGCATGAATCTGCGGCTTCGGAATAAAACCGCGCCTCCGTGCCGATACTGTTTGGCGGAGGGATGGCCATGACGATAAAACGGCTTGCCGTGGTAAACTGCACGTTGGTCGTGCTGGCGTTCCTGCTGCTTTGCCGGGTATACTGGGTGGGCATCTGCACACAGTACGCGGCCAGCGCGGCATCGCAGTCTGTTTCCACGGTGGCGCTGCCCCGGCACCGCGGTAATTTTTACGACCGGAACGGTCTGCCGCTGACAGGAACGCAAAAAAGCTGGTATGCGCTGTGTGTGCCCGGCGATTCCAGCTATGTGACGCTTTTTCCCTTTGTTCCGTATGAACAGCAGCAGTCGTTGTACCGGATGCGCAACCATGCGGCGCCCTTTCTGATCGAGGTGGCGCAGGATCTTACGGTCGGCGGCGTCTACACGGTGGAGGGGGAGCGTAGGTATCTGCCGCTGCCCATCGCGCCGCATCTGATCGGTTACCTGGACGGGGAGGGCCACGGCGTGTCTGGCCTGGAACGGGCTTACGATGACCTGCTGTACCGGGCGGGAGAGACCGCCGAGTTGTCCTGCGCGACCACTGCCAGCGGTACGCTGATGGCGGGCGCACAGCCTACTCGTAAGGTCACCGCGCAGGGCAACCGCCAGGGCGTAGCGCTGACGCTGGACGCCTCGCTGCAGCGCGCCTGCGAGGGGATCGCCCAAGCAGGGATGCCGCGCGGCTGCATCCTGGTGTTGGATGTGTCCTCGGGCGAGATACTGGCCAGCGTCAGTATGCCGGATTTTGATCCCGACCGCGTTGCGGACAGCATCGCGGCGGGGGATACCTCTCTGATCGACCGGCCCTATGCGCCGTTCAGCGCGGGGTCGGTATTCAAGGTAGTGCTGGCCGCGGCCGCCTACGGGCGGGGTCTTGACTGGTACACCTGGGATTGCGTCGGCAGCACGGTGCTGGATGGCCAGACTTATCGCTGCGCGCTGGGCCGCGCCCACGGCACGGTCAACCTGCGCGGCGCGCTGGAACAAAGCTGCAACTGCTATTTTGTGGCGCTTGGCCAGCAGCTTGGCGCCGCTGCGCTGCTGGACAAGGCCGGGCAATTTGGCTTTGGCAGTCCCACTGCGCTGGCTCCCGGTCTGAAAAGCGCCGCGGGCCAACTGCCGACCCTGGAAGAATTGCAGGCCAGCGGCCAGCTGGCGTTGTTCTCCTTCGGGCAGGGCACCCTAACCGCAACGCCGTTGCAGATTGCCGCCATGATGAACGTGGTGGCCAGCGGGGGCTGGTATCTGCCGCCGCGGCTGGTGCGCGGCATCTGCGATGAGGCAACAGGGGCAGTTACGCCTGCCGAACAGCCAGCGCCGCGGCGGGTCTGCAACGCCGACACGGCCCGTGTGCTGCGCAGTATGCTGGTCAGCGTGGTGGAGGACGGCATCGGCCGCGCGGCGAAACCGCTGGACGGCGGAGCAGGCGGTAAAACCGGCACTGCCCAGACCGGGCAGTACAATGCCGATGGAAAGGAACTGCTGAACTACTGGTTCGCGGGGTTTTATCCGGCAGATTCCCCGCGCTTCGTCATCACGGTTTTGCAGGACGCTGCGCTTGAACCGGAAACGCCCAGCGCCGCCCTGTTTGCCCAGGTGGCGAACGCGCTGGATGCGCAAACGGCCGCGGAGACGGCACCCCCCTGAAGACGCGGTTCCTGCGGCAGGCAATGCGGCGGTTCCGGCTGCGGAAAACAGTTGACAACCACGCCCCGCGGGCCTATAATAGCGACATAGAGTTAAAAATGGCAACGAAGGGGTTAATGTCGGATTTGCGGTTTTAGAGAGAAGGCTGTTTGGTGCAAGGCCTTTACCGCAGGCAGGCAGTGCCACCCCGGAGCCCCCGCCAAAAACGGGCGCAGCGCGGCGTTAACGCGACACAAAGCGGCAGGCTTTCACGGCCTGCAAGTTGGGTGGTACCACGGAAGCCTGCTGGCCTTCGTCCCTGAATTCCAGGGGCGAGGGCTAGTTTTTTTGCCATATGCACCAAAATTGTAGCTTGGAAATGGAGAAATTTGACCATGCAATGGACCGGACTGAATGATCTTCGCGAACAATACCTGCATTTTTTTGAAACCAAGGGGCATCTGCGCCTGGGCAGCTTCCCGCTGGTTCCCAAGGACGACCCCAGCCTGCTGCTGATCAACAGCGGCATGGCCCCCATGAAAAAATGGTTTCTCGGCCAGGAGGAGCCGCCGCGCCACCGTGTGACGACCTGCCAGAAGTGCATCCGCACCCCCGATATCGAGCGCGTGGGCATTACAGCCCGCCACGGCACCTTTTTTGAGATGCTGGGCAATTTCAGCTTTCAGGATTATTTCAAGGAAGAGGTTATCCCCTGGGCCTGGGAATTTTTGACCAAGGAGGTAGCCATCCCGGCTGACCGGCTGTACATCTCGGTCTACCTGGAGGACGACGAGGCCTACGATATCTGGACCAAGAAGGTGGGCATCCCGGCCGATCATATGGTACGCTTCGGCAAGGAGGACAACTTCTGGGAGCATGGCTCCGGCCCCTGCGGCCCCTGCTCCGAGATCTACTTTGATCGCGGTCCCGCGTACGGCTGCGGCAAGCCGACCTGCGGCGTGGGCTGCGACTGCGACCGCTACATGGAGATCTGGAACCTTGTGTTCAGCCAGTTCGATTCGGACGGCAAGGGAACCTACACCCGTCTGCCCAAGCCCAACATCGATACCGGCATGGGTCTGGAGCGCCTGGCCTGCGCGCTGCAGGGCGTAGGCAACCTGTTTGAGGTGGACACCGTGGCTTCGGTGCTGCACCATGTGGAAAAGATTTCCGGCAAGACTTACGGCGAAAACAGCCGCGACGATATCTCGATCCGCGTCATCACCGACCATATCCGCTCCACGGTGTTCATGGTATCGGACGGCATTCTGCCTTCCAACGAGGGCCGCGGCTATGTTCTGCGCCGCCTTCTGCGCCGGGCCGCCCGCCATGGCCGGATGCTGGGCATCGACCGACCGTTTTTGACCGAGCTGGTGGATACCGTCATCGCCAGCAGCGAGCAGGGCTACCCCGAGCTGCGCGAGCATGAGGAATACATCAAGAAGGTCGTCGGAACGGAGGAGGAGCGGTTCTCCCGCACCATCGACGCCGGGCTAACCATTCTGACCGGGATGATGGAGCAGGTCAAGGCTGATAAAACCATGCGGCTGAGCGGTGCGGATGTTTTTAAGCTCAACGATACCTTCGGCTTCCCGCTTGACCTCACCCGGGAAATTGCCGCCGAGGCCGGCATCACGGTCGATGAGGAAGCTTTCCATGTCGAAATGACCCGCCAGAGGGAGCGCGCCCGCGCCGAGCGGCTGGCCAAGGATATTTCCGGCTGGACAGCGGATCTGTTTGGCGAACTGACTGCCGAGCCGACCCAATTTGACGGCTACGAAACCCTGACCGAGCAGGCCGGCGTGGTGGCGCTCTCCGAGGGCGAGGAACTGACCGACGCCGTGGCGACGGATTACGAGAGCAAGGACGGCGTACTGGTCGTTTTGGACCGCACCCCGTTTTACGCCGAGATGGGCGGCCAGGTGGCCGACCACGGCACGCTGCACACCGTGGATGCCAAGCTGCGGGTGAACGCCGTCAAAAAGACGCCGAAGGGCTACTTTGTCCATACCTGCACGTTGCTGGAAGGCACGATCAAGGTGGGCGATCAGGTCACGGCCGCCGTGGACGGCGCCCGCCGGATGGCCATCTGCCGCAACCACACCGCGACGCACCTGATGCAGAAGGCTCTGCGTGAAGTGCTGGGCAGCCATGTACACCAGGCCGGCAGCTACCAGGATGAAAAGATCACCCGGTTCGACTTTACCCACTTCAGCGCCGTTGCGCCCGAGGAGCTGGCTGCCGTGGAGCAGAAGGTCAACGAGAAAATTTACGAATCCATCCCCGTGCAGATTCGGAACCTGCCCATTGAGGAAGCCAAAAAGATGGGCGCCATGGCGCTGTTTGGGGAAAAATACGGCTCGGTCGTCCGCGTTGTGGATGCGGGCGGCTGGAGTACCGAGTTCTGCGGCGGCACCCATGTTTCCAACACTGCGCAGATCGGCTGCTTCAAGATTCTCTCCGAGAGCAGCGTTGCCGCCGGTATCCGCCGTATTGAGGCCACCACCGCTTTCGGCGTTCTGGCGCTGCTGGACGAGCGCACCCGTGAGCTGAACGAAACTGCGGTGGCGCTCAAGGCCAACAACGCCAAAGACCTGCCGATCCGCGCCGCTGCCGTTATGACCGAGCTGAAGGAGAGCGGCAAGCAGTTGGACGCCGCCAAGGCGCAGCTGGCCGCCGGCAAGATCGATGGCCTGTTTGAAAACGCGGCCGATGTGGACGGCGTGCGGATCATCTCCGCCTTCTTTGGCGGCACCGGCGCCGATGCGCTGCGCAGCATGATCGATAAAATCCGGGACAAGGCTCCCAACGCGGTGGCGGTGCTGGCCGGCAGCGAGAACGGCAAGACCATGCTGGCGGTGGGCGTAAGCGCCAATGCCCAGGCCCGCGGGCTGAAAGCCGGAAGCCTTGTCAAGCAAATTGCGGCGATTGCAGGCGGCAACGGCGGCGGCAAGCCCGATTTTGCCATGGCCGGCATCCGCGACAACACCAAGGTGGACGAAGCCCTGGCCGCCGTGCAGGGCATTGTGGCGGCCGCCTTGGCAAAATAAAGCCGGCGCGGCGATGCGCCGGAACGCAACCGATTTCACAATGAAGGAGGGATTGCAAATGGACGGTTGTCTTTTCTGCAAGATCGGCGCGGGAAAAATCCCCTCCGATAAGCTGTATGAGGACGACGAGATTTTGGCTTTTCGGGATATTGACCCGCAGGCGCCGGTACACTTTTTGGTGATACCCAAAAAACATATCGATTCTGCCGCCTGCCTTACCGAGGCCGACGCGCCGCTGCTGGGGCATATCTACGCGGTCATCGCGCAGCTTTGCCGGGAGCAGGGCTGCGATGGCGGCTACCGCGTTGTAACCAACGTGGGAGAGGATGGCGGGCAAAGCGTAAAGCACCTGCATTTTCATGTGCTGGCAAAGCGGAGTCTTGCCTGGCCGCCTGGCTGACTTTCTTTTGGGCAGAAGCCGACGTTTTATGTTCAAAATCTTGAAAAGAGGATACGATTATGTCTGATACCTATACGCTGCAGGTCGCTGGGCTTACCCGCGAGCTGCCCATCTGCAAAGTCAACGACCACATGGACATCGCCGCTTTCATTATGTTCAGCGATGTGGAGCTTACCGTGGCCTGCGCCAGGGATCTGCTGGCCAAGTGCCCGGATTTCGATGTGATCCTGACCGCAGAGGCCAAGGGCATCCCCCTTGCCTACGAGATGGCCCGCCAGAGCGGCAAGCAGTGGATTCCGGCCCGCAAGGGCGCCAAGCTCTATATGCGGGAGCCGGTCGTCATTGAGGATCAGTCCATCACCACCGTTGGCAAGCAGACGCTGGTGGTTGATAAAAAAGACCTGGAATACATGAACGATAAGCGCATTCTGATTGTGGATGACGTTATTTCCACCGGCGGTTCTCTCCATGCGCTGGAGGAGATTGCGGCCCGCTGCACCGGCAAGGTGGTTGGCTGCGCCGCCGTTCTGGCCGAGGGCGACGCCGCCAAGCGGGACGATATCCTTTTCCTGGCGCCGCTGCCCCTGTTCTTCCACTAATTCCCCCGCAATGAAACGAAAACTGGCCGCGTTCGGTTTCGCCTTTGCGTTGGCCGAACTGCTGGCAGCCGTTTTGCCGGTGCCCGCTTTGCAAGCCGCACCGGCTTTTTTGTTGGCGCTGCCGCCGCTGGTGCTTGCGGGCGTTCTGCTTTGCTTTTGCAGGCGCTTGCGGCGGCTGCCTGTCTGGGCGGGGCTGCTGCTGGGCATTGGCTGGCATCTGCTGTTTACCGCCTGGTTCGTCGCACCCCTGCAGGCCTGGGACGGCCAGAATGTGAACTGTACAGTGACGGTGCAAACGGATGCCGAGGCATCCTACCGCGAGGGCTATATGCGGGGAACGCTGGCGGTGGAAGAGGTAAACGGCCGGCCCGCCGACTTTTCCGTCTATTGCAGCGCGTTCCCGTTTGCCGAGGTGGGCGATCGATTTACGGCGGTTTTGGCATTGCAAGCGCTGCCGCAGGACGACTTCCGGCTGGTGCGCTATGCCAAAAACGTGTTTTTGGCGGCGGAGTACCGCGAAGGGTTTGCTTACCTTGGCCCTGCGCCAAATCTGCGGTTTGCACTGTTCCGTCTGCGCGCGCGTCTGTCCGCGGCACTGCGCACCTACCTTTCGTGGGAGGAGGGAACGCTGGCGGCCGCCTTGCTGCTGGCTGACAAGGCCAACCTTTCGCAGCAAACGGAGGACAGCTTCCGGACGGCGGGTGTATCGCATCTTCTGGCCGTATCGGGGCTGCATGTGGCGCTGCTTTGCGTTATTTTGATGGGCGGCGCCGCGATGGCGCGCAGCCGCCGGTTTTACCGTCCGGCCATTTTGGCGCAGTCTGCGGCGCTGGTGTTCTATATGCTGCTCACGGGTTGCCCGCTCTCGGTGCTGCGGGCGGGCATTGCTTTTCTGCTTACGGAACTTGGCTGCTTTTTTCTGCAGCCGCCGGACGCGCTCACCTCGCTGGGGGCCTGCGCCGTGCTGCTCAGTCTGCCGAATGCCTATTTGCCCTGTGATATCGGCGTGCAGCTTTCCTTCTGCGCTGTGCTGGGGGTGTTGGCGGCCTCCGCGCTGCTGCGGCGGGAGCAGGCTGCACTGCATCGGCCGGATGCAGGGGACGCAGAGGCCGAAGATTCCCGAAATGCCGAAAAAGGCGCGAGAGGTTCGCTGTTGCGGCAAATACGGAAACGGGAAATCGACGCGGTGGCCTGGCTGCAAAAAGCAGCGTTTTCGCTGCTTGCCGCCGTGCAGACGGCGGCGCTGGCGGGGCTGGCAACGCTCCCGGTGCTGGTTTGGCACAGGATGACCGTCAGCGGGGTGGGGGTGCTGACCAACCTGCTGGTCACCTGGGCGCTATCGCCCGCGCTGCTGGCGGGGCTGTGGCTGCTGGTGCTTTCTCTGCTGCCGCCGCTGGCTCCGGCCGCGCATCTGCTGGGATGGGGGCTTTCCGTCTGGCTGTATGGGATGCGGCGCATTGTGGCCTGGTGTGCCGCGCTGCCGATGGCCAAGCTTTCTCTGCCGACGGGCTATACGCTGTTTGTACTGGCCGTGCTGGCGGCGCTGGGTCTGCTGTTCTGGAAAAACCGTGCGCTGCGATGGTTTGTTCCGGCGGGGCTGGGCTGTGCAATCCTGGCCGTGGCGCTGGGCACTACGCTGAGCCGGGGCGTTGTGCGCGTGGCGCTTGTGGGCAACGCGGCAAGCCCTTGCGCGGTGGCGGTGCGGGATGGCCGGGCGGTCGTGTTTTTTCGAGGCGGCGCTGCCAACCAGCGCGCGGTAAAAACCTACCTTTCGAACCTTGGACAGGTGGAGGAAACCCTGCTTGTGGATCTTCGGCCTGACCCGCGTTCGCTCCGCTTTGCGGCCGACGAGGTATTTGCGATGGATGCCATGACGGATTTTGCCGAGGAAAAAACCGTTTTGCAGGGGCTGACTTTGGATTGCTACCATACGGGCAGCGCCAATCTTGCGGTTTTGGATGTGGCGGGGTATCATATTGGAATATCGTCGGGCAGTTTGCACCTGGCGGCGCCGCTGAAGCTGGATCTCTACCTCGCCGGCGGCACCTTGCCGAAGGATCTTTCCCCGGCCGCGCTTTTGACGACAGAGCAGGCGCCAAAATGGTGGCAGCAGGCGGCCGGAGCGCGGCGGATGATCGCCGTAGGCACACCGGTCGTTACCCTGCGGCCCGGACATTCCGTACAATTTGAGGAGGTGACCGACTACGCTTTACAGTGACAGTGAACTGAACAAACGTCTCAAAACGGATTGCGGGGTATTCTATTTTTACGCCCCCGACGAGGCGCTGGTGCGAGCTGCAGCCCAGAAAGCCGCCGCCCCCTTTCTTGGGCAGGACGCCGAGACGACGGTGCTGGAAGGGCCGAACCCCAGCGTGGAGGAGATTGTTTTGGCAGCCGGCACCATCTCCTTTTTTGGCGGACGGCGGCTGGTCCTAATGCCGATGGTGCGCCCCTCCGGCTACTCGGATAAAGACCTGGACGCCATCTGCGATGTGCTTTCCGATACCGACAGCGCCGTTTTTATTCTGACCAGCGTGCTGGAAGAAAAATTCGGCAAAATCAAGCCGGGCAAGCGGGAGCAAAAGCTGATGAACGCCTGCGAAAAGCTTGGCTACTGCGCGCAGTTGGTCAGGCCGAACCGCGCTGCGCTGCAAGGCATGGCCCAAGCCTGGGCACAGGAGAGCGGCGCGACTTTTGCGCCGGGGGCGGATGCCCAACTGCTGGACCGCTGCGGGGAGGATCAGTTCTTGCTGCGCAATGAAGTTGAAAAGCTGGCCGCATTGGCCAACTACGGCACCATCACCGCCGATATGGTGCAGGCTTTGGGCACCGTCACGCTGGACGCCGATACCTTCGCGATGGTCAAGCTGGTCAGCGCAGGCAAGACGGGACAGGCGCTGCAAAAACTATCGGTTCTGCTGGCGCTGCAAAACGACCCGATTCTGATTGCGGGGGCGCTTATCAGCAACTATCTGGATATCTACCGGATGTATGTGGCAAAAAAAAGCCGCCATACCGCTGCGGATGCCGCTAAGGCGTTTGGATACACAGGCAAGTGGAACTACCGGCTGGGCAACGCGGAGAGCGCGGCGGCCCGCTTTGACCGGCGCCGGATGGACGCCAGCCTGGCCGTCTTGCAAAAGTTGGATCTGGATTTGAAGGGGAGCCGGTTGGACGCCGCCTTGCTGCTGCAAAAGGCGCTCTGCGAGCTGGCTGCCGCCGGGGGTGGACAATGAAACGCACGGTGCGGCAGGCGATCCTGGTGGAGGGAAAGTACGATGCGTCCCGGCTGGCCGGACTGGTGGACGCCACCATTTTGACGACGGACGGCTTCACAATCTATAAAAACCGTGCGCTGCAGGGGCTGCTTAAAAGGCTGGCCGCCGCACAGGGGCTGATTGTGCTGACGGATTCCGATGCGGCGGGGTTCCAGTTGCGCCACTACGTCACCTCGCTTGTGGGGGCGGCGCATGTTTTACAGGCCTATGTACCCGCCATCCGCGGCAAGGAGCCGCGCAAGCAAAAGCCCGGCAAGGAGGGAATTTTGGGGGTGGAGGGGGTTCCCTCGGAACGGATTCTGGCAGCCATCGATCTTGCCTTGTCCAGCGCGCCGGGCGCGCTGCCAGGCCCCGGGGACAATCGTGCAGCGGGGCGCGGCATCCTGTACAGCGATCTATATGAATGGGGATTAAGCGGCCAGAACGGCAGCGCCGACAAACGCCGCCGCTTTCTGGCACAGCTGGGCCTGCCGCCGCGGTTGAGCAAAAAGGAGCTGCTGCAGGTGTTGAACACGCTGTATACCTATGATCAGCTTTGCCGCCAGTTGGCGGATTTTTAGCCGGATCAAGACCGCCAAACCGGCCGTGCTTCTCCCAAAGCAAAAAAATATCCGGCCTGCCGTAAAAGGCGGGCCGGGTATTTTTGCGGTTTTGGGTCTTATTTGAGCGTCCCATCCAAGATTTGCTGGCAGTACCAGGGCTTGGGCGCATGGAAAACCTTCCCGGCAAGGTTCGCAAAAGCCGGGTCGGCGATGGTTTTGGGAAAACACAATTCCCAGGCGCAAAGCGCCTGGTATTTCATGCGCAGTTCCCGGTTGGCGGCATTGTTGCCGTATTTGGAATCTCCCAAAATCGGGCAGCCGATGTTGGCCAGATGCGCACGGATCTGATGGGTGCGCCCGGTGACCAGCTCCACGCGCAGCAGTGCCAGCCGTCCGCTCACGGCCACTGTCTCGTAGGCGGTGATGACCTCCTTGGAACCTGGGCGGGGATCAGAGAGAATCCTGACAATGCCGCGCTCTGCATCCTTGAGCAAAAAATCATGCAGCGTGGCCGCCGGGGGAACCGGGCGGCCGAATGTGACGCAGAGATACCGCTTGCGGATCGTGCGCTCCTTGAGCGCCTCGCTCAAAAAGGCTTCCGCACGGGCGTTTTTGGCGACCAGCACCAAACCGCTTGTGCCGGTATCCAGCCGGTGGCAAAGCCGCGGCAGATTCTGCTCGTCCAGCCGGTCCGCGCGAAAGAGTTTTAAGAATACGCGGTTTTCCAGCGTGTCGGCTTCTGCGCCGTCCACGGGGATGCCCGCCGGTTTGTTGACGATCATCAGCGCCTCGTTCTCAAACACGATCTCGGCGGGCGCGCGCGCCGCAAGCCAGGCCGGACCGTCCCCCTCAATGCCGCCCAGCTGATCGTCCAACAGAAACAAACGGATCGTATCGCCGTTTTGCACGCGGGTGGAAAGGGGCTGCTTTTTGCCGTTCAGCTTAATTTTGTTCTCGCGCAGGGCCTTGTTCAGCCGCCCCAGGCCAAGGTTGGGGTAGGCTTGCAGCAGATATTTGTCCAGCCGAACCGGCAAAAGGCTTGTAACGTGTAATTCTTTCATTTGTTCGTCTCCAATTCCTGATTCCACAAAACCGTGGCATCGTCAATTGCCAGCGTGACCATCAGCCACCCGGCGTCGCGGTCGTCCACTTTCTCGATCGCGTAGGTTTGGCCCGCCGCCGTCAGGGAGACGGCGTCCGTCAATTTTTGCCGCACAAACGGCGAATCGCGGAAACAGATCGTTTTTTTATCGCTGTCCAAAACGCCGCGGTTCCACACGGCGTCGGTGTAATCGGCCATGCGCAGGGGATATTGGGCGTTGTAGGGAACTGTCAGCGCATCGCCCGCATAGTTCTGCATGCCGGGGGCGATTCCATACCAGCCGTCCGTCCGGGCGCCGCCGTCGGCAGTTTGCGCGTAGATGTGCCCGCACCAGGCCTGTCCGGCCACCGCGTCCACGGCCTGCAAAAAGATGCCTTCGTCGCGGAACAGATAAAGGGTATCGGCGCGCAGCGTACCGCTTTGCAGTTCGGCCAGCGCCTCGGCCTGCCCCCTTTGCAGCGATGCCGTATCATAGCGGGCCGCAAACGGGTCGTTGGTTGTCATGCCGAGATCGGCGGCGTACAAAGCAAGATGAAGTGCGTCGTTTTGCAGGCCGTCCACTGAGAGCAGGTGCTTATACCGCCCGGCGGCCTGCTGCCAGAAGCTGCTGGTCATGGCGGAGGGAAAGGCCTGCTGCTGTTCGGCGCTTCGCATGGCCGCGCGCCGCTGCAGCAGGCCGGGGGATACATCCCAAAGCTGCACGACCGCCAGCAGGGCCAGTGCAGCGGCGGCAAGCGGCTGGCCGCCGCGCCGTGCAGCCAGCCGCGCGGTGCCTGTCAGCGCCGCAAGCGTCAGCAACAGATAAACCGGCCAGAACAGCCGCCCGCTTGAGCGGAACGCCGAGAACAGCGTTTGCAGCGACGTGGGCAGCGGCAGCCGCAGCAGCGTGGCGCCGTTTGCCGTGACCACGTTGGTGATGGCGAACGCGGTCAGAATCAGGCAGACTGCAGCCAGAACCGGGTGGACGGCGATCTGCCGCCACAGCGTGCGCCGGGCGAACAACAGCAGCCAGACAGCCAACAAAGCAAGCGCCAGCAAAACGCCCAGCCCCAGGTAGGCAAAACCGTCGTAGTTGCCGCCAACCTGGTTTTGCGCGGGCAGAAGGCGGCTCCAAACAACGCCGCCCACCCCCACGGGATTCCACAGCGCATTCAGGTTCAGGGAAAAATAGCCGTACAGCGCATCGCTGCCGCCGTCCGCCCTGCCGCGGAACAACCCCAGGCATCCCCCCACCGCCAGGGTGGCCGCCAAGTTGGCGGCCAGATAGGCCGCGGGCCGCCCGTAACGGTGGTTTCGCAGCGCGTATTCGGCCAGCAGCGCCAGCGTGACGGCGTAGGTCATCGGCAAAAAGTAAGGATGGATGCCGATGGCCAGCGCATTGAGGACAAACAGGCCCTTGTAGGCAAAACGCTCCTCCCGCCGACTTCTGAAATAGTAGTACAGCACGCCTAAAAGCAGAAACTGCGCCCCCAAAGAGGTGTGGCGGAACGCGCGCTCCCCCAAAACAGGGCTTGCAATCAAGACAAGATCCCCCAGCAGCACCGGCAGCGGGCCGCCCAGAAACAGGGAGAGGAGCAGAGCCCCCGCTGCTCCTTGCGCAATGAAGCAAAAAAGCGTGAACCAGCCGAAATACTGAAAGGTGGCGGGAAGAACAGGGGAGAACAGCTTGCAGACGGCTGCCAGCAGGGGGATGGAATCGGTGTAAGATATGCTCAGGCCAGCCGGGTAATTGATGTTTTGGGCGATGCAGAGCGGAAAACCGGCGGCGCTTTGCCGGTAGAAAAGCCAGCCGGCATAATGCTGCTGGATATCTTTCTCGATATACCCGCCCCGGCAGAAAGCATCGTTGGCAGCATCCAGCGGCGCTACGCCAAACAGAAAAAGAAAGGCAAGCATTCCCAGCAGGCCGCCCCCAAGCGCCAGCCATGCGGGATTCAGTTGTCTGCCTGTGGCAGGTTTGCCCATGCCGCACCCTCTTTGCATAAATTTTCTGCTATTATAGCATTTTGCAGCCCCACATTTCAACAAAGAAACGCCTTTGCACGGGATGGAATTGACATTTTCAAACGCGTGCGCTAAAATAGGAACGTTAAGCCGCTGTGGCGGAACAGGCAGACGCAAGGGACTTAAAATCCCTCGGTGGAGACACCGTACCGGTTCGATCCCGGTCAGCGGCATCGCATGGGCAGGACTTGGCACAGTTTTTTAGCTGAGCTGAGTTCTGCCTGTTTTTTTACAAAAAATGCGGACAAAACCACGCCGGCCTGTAAAAAATGTCACAAAATCGCTTGTAAGTTTTTACAAAATCGTTTATACTTTACTATACGTCTGGAACTGTGTGCCAAAAGAGGGGGCGCACACTGCATCGTGCAGCCAGGGAAATCGTATAGGGGGAAAGAGTATGACCGATTATTGCAAGCTGTCCAAGGCGGAATTGGCCGCTGAAAAGGCATCTCTGGAAAAGGCTTACGCGGATTTCAAAGCGATGGGCCTGAAACTGAACATGGCGCGCGGCAAGCCCTGCCCGGAGCAGCTGGATCTCTCGATGGCCATGGCCGAGGAAGACCACAACTATACGGCGGATGACGGTTCCGATTCCCGGAACTACGGTCTGCTGGAAGGTCTGCCGGAGGCCCGCACGCTTTTTGCCGAGTTGCTGGGCGTTAAGCCGGACGAGACCTTTGTGGCCGGCAACTCCAGCCTGCAGATCATGTACCTGCTGGTCAACATGGGTTACCTTTTCGGCTTTGCCGATTCTTTGCGCCCCTGGGGGCAGGAGAAGGAGTTGAAATTCCTTTGCCCTGTGCCCGGTTACGACCGGCATTTCCGCATTACCGAGGAGTACGGATTTACGATGATACCGGTCGCCATGACGCCGGACGGGCCCGACATGGATGAGGTGGAGAGGCTGGTCAAGGCAGATGCCGCGATCAAGGGCATCTGGTGCGTGCCGCAGTACAGCAACCCGGACGGCTATGTATACAGCGACGAAACGATCCGCCGCTTTGCCGCGATGGAAACCGCCGCCCCCGATTTCAAGATTTTCTGGGACGAGGCATACCTTGTCCATCACCTGACCGACGAGCAGATCGAGACGGCCAACCTTCTGGATGAATGCAAGGCGGCCGGCCATGCGGATCGCGCGCTGCTTTTCTGCTCCACCAGCAAAATCACCTTCCCGGGCGCCGGTGTCGCAGCCTGCGCCGCCAGCGAGAACAATATGGCGACGATCTGCAAGCGGATGCTGCCCATGATCATCAGCTACGATAAAATGAACCAGCTTCGCCATGTGCATTTTTTGAAAAACCGCGCCAATATTTTGGAACATATGAAAAAGCACCGGACAATTCTGGAGCCGAAATTTGAGGCGGTCAAACGTATTTTTGGCGAAAAACTGCCCGCCTGCGGCGACATCGCCCACTGGACGGACCCCAAGGGCGGTTACTTCCTCAGCCTGTATGTGATGCCCGGCTGCGCAAAGCGCGTAGCGGCTCTGTGCAAGGAGGCAGGCCTGATCCTGACAGGGGCCGGGGCCTCGTATCCGCTGGGCAAGGACCCCGAGGATGCCCATCTTCGCATTGCGCCCACCTATCCGAGCCTGGAAGAGGTGGAAAAAGCGTCTTTGCTGCTTACGATCTGCGTGCGGCTTGCCACGGTGGAAAAGCTGCTTGCAGCCTGAGCTGTCAAATAGAATCCTGCCTGCTGGGGTAGACGCGGGCAAATTTTGGAGGTTCCTATGAGCAAAAAAGGTAAGTCCTGGCAGTTTTTTGTGATGGTCGTTCTGATTGCCGCATTCGCCGTAACGGCGTTTTTCGGCGTCAGCTATCAGTACGGCGATACCAAAAACATCTACATCAAGGGCGCCAGCGATATCCGCTTTGGCATTGATATCCGCGGCGGCGTGGATGTTACATTTATGCCGAAGGATGGCGTGGATGCCACCAACGAGCAGATGGACGCTGCCAAAACCGTTATTGAAAACCGGCTGGTCGGCCTTGGCATCACCGACTATGAGGATTATGTGGATTACAACAAGGATCGCATCATCGTTCGTTTCCCCTGGAAAAACGATGAGGCGGACTTTAATCCGCAGACGGCCATCGATGAGATCGGCACAACCGCCAAAATGGTGTTCCGCAAGGGCTCCGATGCCACCGGCGAGGAAATTCTCTCCGGTGAGGAGGTGGAGTCCGCTACGCCCGGCTACGATGAGCAGCAGGGATATGTCGTCCAGCTGAAATTCAGCAGCGAAGGCGCCAAGGCGTTTGCCGATGCGACCACCGAACTGGCCGGCACCGGAACCATCAGCATCTGGCTGGATGACCAAAACATCAGCACCGCCAATGTGAACAGCGCCATCACGGACGGCAACGCGATCATTGAAGGAAACTTTACCCAGGAGGAAGTCACCGCGCTGTCCAACCAGATCAACTCCGGTGCGCTGCCCTTTGCCCTTACCGCCGAGAGTTACTCCACCATCAGCCCCACCCTTGGCTCCAAGAGCCTGGAGGTTATGGTCATCGCGGGCATTATTGCCTACGCGCTGGTTGCGCTGCTTATGATCTTCCGTTACCGCTTGCCCGGCACCATTGCGGCATTCTCGCTGCTGGGCCAGGTGGCGGCCACGCTGGCCATCGTCTCGGGTTATTTTAAGGTGTTCCCGGGTTCTACCCTTACCTTGCCCGGCATCGCCGGTATCATCCTGGGCATCGGCATGGGCGTGGATGCCAACGTCATCACGGCCGAGCGCATCAAGGAAGAGATTGCAAACGGCAAAACGCTGGACGGTGCGCTCTCCAGCGGCTTCAAGATGGGACTTACCCCCATCATCGACGGCAATGTGACGGTCATCATCGTTGCGGCGCTGCTGATGGGCGCCTTTGGCCCCACCGACGGCTTCTGGGCCGGCGTGTTCAAGCCGATCTTTACCTGGTTTGGCCCGTCCACGGCAGGCACGATCTACTCCTTCGGCTTCACGCTGCTCACCGGCGTGCTGCTCAACTTCGTGTTTGGCGTATGGGCAACCCGCGTGATGATTCGCGGTGCGTCCCGCCTGAAGGCGCTGCGCAACCCTTGGCTGTACGGCGCCGAAAAGACGCCCAAAAAGCCGATCAACATCAACTTCGTCGGCAACCGCAAGAAATTCTATATTTTCTCCTGCTGCCTGATCGGCTTCTCCCTGGTGTTTGCGCTGGTGGCCGGCGTCAAGATGGACGTACAGTTTAAGGGCGGCGCCATGATCACGCTGGGCTACCAGGGCGAGGCGGATCTGGATGCGGTCAAGACGACCGTGGAAGGCAGCGTCTCCCAAAAGGATCTCACCTTCCAGACGGGCGTTGATGTATCCGGCAACCAAACCCTGACGATTACGCTGCCCGGTACAAACACCCTGACGACCGATCAGCTGGACAGCCTGATTTCCACCCTAAACGAGACGTACCCGGACAATGCCTTCTCCCAGATCAGCGTGAGCAACGTCAACGCGACGATCGGCAAGGAGTTCTTTATCAAGAGCATTGTGGCCGTCGTCAGCGCCCTGCTGCTGATTTTGCTCTATGTGGCCATCCGCTTCCGCAAGATCGGCGGCTGGCCCGCCGGCTCGATGGCGATCGTGGCTTTGATTCACGATATGCTGGTGGTTTTTGGCGTGTTTGTCATCTTCCGCATTCCGCTCAACGGCAACTTTATTGCCGCCACGCTGACGATTTTGGGCTATTCCATCAACGACACGGTCGTTATCTATGACCGTATCCGCGAGAATACCAGCCTGTACGGCAAGCGCAAAATGTCGATGGATCAGCTTGTCAACCTGTCCATCAACCAGAGCTTTTCCCGCTCGCTGATGACGACCATCACGACCTGCCTGGCTTTGGCGGTCGTCTGTGTGGTGGCCGCCGTCTACCGGCTGGACAGCATCTACACCTTTGCCATGCCGCTGATGTTTGGCATGGTAAGCGGCGTATACAGCACGATCTGCATCGCCACCCAGCTTTGGGTCGATTGGCAGGATGCGCATGGCGCCGCACGCCCCAAGATCAAGGCGGCGCCCAAGGCCGAATGAACGGATAACGGGAGGATGTCACGATGAAATGCCCCTACTGTGGTGAAGTGGAATCCAAGGTGATCGATTCACGCCCTACCGAGGACGGCGAAAAGATTCGCCGCCGTCGTGAGTGCCTGTCCTGCAAAAAACGGTTTACTACCTATGAAATTGTGGAGACCGTGCCGCTGATGGTGGTAAAAAAAGACCATTCGCGCGAGGTGTTTGACCGCCAAAAGCTGTTGAACGGTATGCTGCGCGCCTGCGAGAAACGCCCGGTCAGCTTTCAGCAGTTGGACGCCGCGGTCAGCAACATTGAGCAGGAGCTGCTGAACTCCTACGACCGCGAGGTATCCTCCATGCACATCGGGGATCTCGCCATGAGCCAGCTCAAGCAATTGGATGATGTGGCGTATGTGCGTTTTGCCTCTGTGTACCGGCAGTTCAGTGATGTGAACACCTTTATGGAAGAGCTGAAAGATATGTTGGACACTCGTTCCGCCGGGAAAGACCACACGCAGGGGCCTGCGCAGGACTCCTGATTTCCGTAACCGAATAATTGCCGGGGGCGTTCCTGAATTCCGGGAACGCCCCCGGTTTTTGCGCCTGGCGCAATCCACGCAAGCAGCGGACAGTTCTGCCGCGGCAACACGCCCTCTGCCGCGTTGTCGTCCTTGGCAGGCGCCGGTTCGGGCGTGCGCCTGGCGGCCTTGCAGGGCGCGCTGCCGCAGCCTCCTTTGCTGCGCTCTTTCTGTGCCATGCGCTAAAACCAGGCAAAATAGGCGTCATGGAGCTGAGAAAGCTGCTCCATGGCCCGCGCCAGCTCCACCTCCAAATCTGCCTGATTCTCCTGGCTGGCATAGCCTGAGAGGGTGTGCAGCGTTTCGTTGATCTTATCCAGCAGGTTTCGCCGCAGTATCAGGGCAAGATAGGGCGTCTGCCGCTCAGTTTGCCGCACGACAGCGTCCAGGGCCGAACAGGCCGCCGCGTAATCGCCTTCCCGCGCGCAGGTCTGCACCAGAACCAGTGTTCGCACAGCGGTTTGTGTATAGCGGCTGACGGCCGCCCCGGACAAAGCCGTGAGCAGCACAAGCAGAAACAAAAGCGCGGCGGCGCAGTAATTTCGTCTCATGGGGCGGCTCCTTTCCTCAAAAAAACGCTGTTTCCGTGTGTTTTTTGCTTTCGCGCGGAACCGCCACCGCTCGGCTGCCATCGTAAAGAAACAGGAGCGCGGTTTCTCTGGTCAGCTGACGATCGGCCAGCTGACGATCCAGCCAGGCTGCATCCAGCGAGAACCAGGCAAGATTTTCCCGGTAAAGATGCCGCTCCACCAGCAGAGGCAGCATTGGCGTCTGGCCGGAACCGGGGGCGCAGACGGCCATATTCAGGGTTCCATCCGTTTCGATCACAGCCCAGGCGACTTCCTTGGGGGAGAATACGTTTTTGCCACGCAGCGCCTCCAGCAGATCGCCTGCTGTGATCCGCAATTTGGCCAGCGCAGTTTGATCGATCACACCACGCCGTATCACCGTCACCGGCTTGCCGAACAGCAGGCGCGCATAACCGGGAAAATACCAGGATGCAGTGGAACTTAGGATTTCCAATGCCGCAATCAGAAAAATGGGGACAAGGCTGGATACCAGGGGCAATTCCGGTTCGTTGATGCAGATGGAAGCCACATTGGAGAGCAGAAGGGTGGTGACCAGCTCGGACGGCTGCAGCTCACCTAACTGCCGTTTTCCCATCATCCGCATGGCGAGTATGACAGCCAGATATACAAAAACAGTGCGCGACATGGCCAGAAGCATGGAACCCTCCTCATAAAATCCGTTTTATTGCCAAGACTAAGCGGGGTAAAGGAGGCTGGAACGATGCAAGAGAACGTATCGGACAAGAGGAATGCCCCCCGAAAAGCGTTGCCCGCCAACCTTCAGCAGACGCTTTCTCTGCTGCGGGATAGATTTGGCGATTCTTCCGATTTTTATGCCAAACCGATCCAACTTCACGGAATTTCCTGTGCGATCGTTTTTTTTACGGGGCTATCCTCCCCGGAAAAACTGTGGGTGATGGCTCTGGACGCGATCACGCGGGAGCCGGAGCCGATGCCGAGCGGCCCCGCACTGATGGCTTTTTTGCTCACGCGGATGGCTGTTCCGGCCGAAAGCGCTGCCGTATCAGAGCAGGACGCGCTGGTTGCCAAGCTGTGCGGCGGAACCTCCGTTCTGCTGATCGACGGCTGTGCGGGCGGTATCGCGTTCGCCACCCAGGATCAGCCCCAGCGATCGGTGTCGATTCCCGAGGGCGAGGGAACTTTGCGCGGCTCTCAGGAAGGTTTTACGGAACTATTGCGAAGCAATATCTCCCTGCTGCGGCGGCAATTCCGCGGCGGCGACCTCTGTGTGGAGATTGCCGTCGCAAAATGCCGTGCCGATACAGAATATTGTCTTTGTTACGACAAACGTCTGGCGCCTCCGGGACTGGTGGCGCGTGTGCGGAAAATTCTGGCGGACATTGAACTGCCGGTGCTGCTGGATACAGCCTATCTGGCCTCTTTTTTTAAGCAGGACAAGCTTAATCTGTTTCCCGCCGCCGGATATACCGAGCGTCCCGCCACCGCCTGCGCCCGCCTTTGCGAAGGCAAAATCATCATTCTGGTGGCGGGTTGCCCCTCTGCGATGGTGCTGCCCAGCTTTTTTGCCGAGCATTTTGAAACGCTGGACGACTACGCTTCGGGTGCGGTGTTCGCCGGGCTGATGCGGTTGCTCAAGTACCTGGCTTTTCTGTTTTCTGTATTCGGCCCGGGGTTTTATCTGCTGGCCGTGCATTTTTCGCCCGAAATGCTGCCCATCCAACTGCTTTGCCGGATCGCGCGGGGCGAAGCCGACACGCCGCTGCCCCTTGGGGTGGAAATGCTGGCCGTTACCTTTTTGCTGGAAATTGTGCGGGAGGCGGGTCTGCGCGCGCCCCATGCCATCGGCGGAGTGGTCAGCCTGGTGGGCGGTCTGATCGTGGGGGAAACCGCAGTGAGCGCCGGGCTGACCAGCGTGCCGGTGCTGACCGTATCCGCTGCAGCCACCGTGGCTACTCTGGCGGTGCCCTCCCTGTACGAGCAATCGATCCTGTTCCGCTTTCTCTGCATTTTAGCCGTCGGCGCGGGGGGCCTGCCTGGATTTGTTTGCTGTGCGGTGTCTCTGCTGGCAATGGCCTGCGGAACCTCGCAATTTGGCTATGATTATCTCTATCCGCTGGCGCCGCTGTCCAGCGCCAGCTGGCGGGACGGATTTGTGCGCAGTATATGGTCAAGGCTGGCCGGGAAGGGGTATACGGTGGGGGACGATGAAAAAAGCAAAAACTGACCCGTTGTTTCCGGTGCTGCTGCTCGGTCTTGCCGCCGATGCCTTTCTGGAAAATCGCATCGATCTTTGGTCCCGTGTTGGACTGCTTGCCCTGCTGCCCGCCGCGTTGACCATCGGGACGATCGGCTGGCTGGCGCAGCGGGCTGCCGCCGGGCTGCCGCCGTCCGCCGCGGCGCTGGCGGGCGCTCCGCTGCTTGTTTTTTCCGCGGCGGTTGAAATCCTGCGGCTGAACGCTTTGTATGCCGCGCTGTACCCAAGTACGCTGAACTTGCTGACGGTTGGCGCGGCCTTGCTGCTGCCTGGCGTTTTTTTGCGCCGGAACGCCGCGCTTGTGCGCACCGCGCAGGTACTTCTGGCCCTGCTGCCGGTCTGCCTGGGGGTGCTGCTGCTTTCGGTTGCCGCCCGCCTGCGCGTATCCAATCTGCAAAGCGTCCCCGTCACCAGGGCCTCCTTGACATATGCGTGGAAGGCCCGGCTTTGGCTGCGGCCGGAGTATCTTCTACCGGGCTTTTTGCCTGCGCTTTCCGCGCGCCGTTCGGTTTCCCGGCAGGGGATGCCGTTTCGGCTGGCCCTGAGCGCCGGGCTTTTAGCGGCCGCGTTTCACCTGTTGCTGGAACTCTTTTTCGGCGCTGGACTGCCCGGGGTCGAAAACCCGCTTCACAGCGCCGCGCGGTGCGGAGCGCTCTCCGTATTCAATCGGCTGGAATGGCTTCAGCTGGCACTTTGGACGATGGCAGTCACGGTCAGGCTGGCTTTGTACCTGTATGCCGCCAGCCGCCTGTGCGGCACCGCGATCCGCGCGCAAAGTCCGGCGGATTCGCTGCTGCCCTTTGGGCTGTGCGCCGGCGCGGTGCTGTTTTTGGCCGGCACGCTCCGGATCATGCCGCTGTCCGGATTGCAGCGGCTGCAAAACAGATTGATCTGGGGCTGTGCGCTGGCCGAAATTTTGACGGGAGAAGGCAGAACATGGATCCAACGGCTAAAAAGAACCCTGGGAAAATCCTGATGTTTTGGGCGGTGTTGCTTTCCCTGGCAGCCTTGCTGGCGGGGTGTGCCGGAAGCCCCCTGCCGGAGCGCGAGATCGTGCGCGGCATTCTGATGGAAAAAGAGGCACAGGGCTACGCGGCCATGCTTTTGCTGGCGGATACCGGGCAGGCCGAAGTAAACGCCTGGAAAATGGCGGCGGGCACAGGCGCCACGCCCGCCCTGGCGCTGCACGCGGCGGAAAAGCAGGTAAACGGCACGATCTTTTATGGCCTGACGGACTTTTTGTGCCTGCCGGAGGGAACAAATTGGCAGACGGCGACGGACATTGCTGCCGCTGTGCAGGAAATCACAGCACCGTCGCCGGAAATCTCGGTGGTGATGGCCGCTCCCTCGCAAAAAACGATGGCGGAGCAGGCCGCTGCACTTTATCAGGAAATTCCCGCGGTGGAAAAAGCGTGCGGCCTGCATTGCGGCATCGAGACTGTTTTTGCCAACCGCACAGCCGCCGCCATCCCGCAGGTGGATGACGGGCAGTACCGCATGGTGCTTGTTGCCAAAGGCAAGCCCGGCAATTTCACGGCGCAGGGCAGTGCCGCCCAGCTTGCCGCGCTTCTTTGCGGGCAAACGCATCGGCTGGCCATCGATTTTGCGGGGGGACAGGCATCCTGCCGGGCGGACGCATCGCTTTGGTACCGCGCGGCGGCAAGGCCGCCCGGCACGCTTACGGTGACGCTGGTTCTGAAAAACCTTCGGCTGCAGGTGTTTGAAGGTGCCTCCCAGGCGGGCGGGATGGCTTTATTGCGCGAACAGCTTGCGCAGGATCTTGCCCGACTGACAGAGTATGATGCGGGAACAGAGGCGGATCTTTTTCGGCTGCAATTTTGGTATGCGTTGCGCACCACGCGGGTGAGTACACCGGCAAACGTGCGGCTGACCGTGTATCGCGCCGACGGCGAGCAGGGCAAAGACTAAAGGAAAAACGGCGATACACCAAGACAGCACAGACCGCGGCAGACAAATGCGTCTGCCGCGGTCTGTGCTGCAGCGGTATGGCGGGCGTGCGGGGGCAGCAATCAAAGCTTAAGAACAGCGGGCGGTTCATCCTCGCCAAAGCCGGGCCGGGTCAGGCCGGTCAAAAGCTGGGCGTACAGCGCACTGCCGTGCAAAATAAACTGGTTGCGTATTGTCTCAGCGGTCAGCTCGTCGGGCATGGTCAAGCTGAGACGGAACATATCGGCGCCGTTATCCCGGATCGAACAGGTGACAAGATACCCGGTATCGGTTTTTTCCACCTGCGCAAGATTTTGCGCCGCCTTGTGCAGCCAGGACTGGATGCGGATGACGGCACGGATGGCGTTTTCCCGTACGCTGCGGGGCAGATCGTCCGAAAGGGTATCCGCCACGATCCGGCCCTTATCAGTGATTAGGTAACCATTGCCGTCCTGCACGGCCAATCCCTGCTCTTCCAGTTCGTTCAGGGCGTCCACAAATTCAAAGTAATTGACAAGCTGTTCCTCCAGCAGGGCACCCTGCATGGCATCCCGGGTTAGGGGTCCTGCGCTTTTTATCAGATAACAGAGCAAAATCCGAATTTCCGTGCTGGTGTTCAGCCCGCCCGGCTTTACGCCCGCGGTAAAGGCATCTGCCATACGATCACTTCCTGCCGTTTCTTTTGCTTCCATTATACCGGATGTGGGAAAAACTTACAAGCGCGGCCGCCGCCTGTTTTGCGATTTTAAAAAACCGTCTCGATCTGCTTTCTGCTTTGCGGCGTTGAGTAGATCCAGCTTTTCAGCCTGCCCGAGGTGACGAAGTAATGCGGCTCAAACCGAAGAGGCTGGTTCAGATTTTTGTTGACCACCACCAGCTTGATCTTCATTTTGTCCGGCAGGATGTTCTTGATGTAGACGCTTACCGCCTGACCGGCCTTCAACTGGGGGTCAAACTCCGCCAGACCGGCCAGGTTGGGGGCAATCTCGATAAAAACGCCGTAATCCTCAACGCTGCGCACAATCCCCACCACGGTTTCGCCGGGGGCAAAACAGGCCGCATTTTCGCTCCAGGTGCCAAGCAACTCCCGCAGGGTAAGCACCAGTCGGCCCTGCGCGTCCCGGCTTTTGATGGCGCATAAAAGCTGCTGCCCCACCGATACCCGATCCGCGGGGGACGCAATGCGAGATACCGAAAGGCAATCGATGGGCAGCAGCGCCGAGATGCCGCAACCTACATCGCAGAACGCGCCAAAATTTTCGATGTGCGTCACGGTGCAGGGAATCACGCTGCCGGGTTCCAGCACATCCAGATACCGGGCGCGGCATTGTCGCTGGGCTGCCGCGCGCGACAGGGTATAGACGATCTCGCCGCTTTCCTCGGCGCCGATCCCCGCTATGACAAAACAGGTGGGACGCCCCACTCTTGTAAGCACGGCAATATCCTTGATGGCTTCTCCGCCCGCAGGCTCCAGGCATTCCGCAAAGGGCATAACGGCTTTGTGGCCGCACAGCGTAAAGCGAAGCCTGCGCGCGTTGTCAAAGGCAAGCGCCGTGCTTTGCAGCACCTCCCCGGAGGCGGCGCTGCGCGCCAGCATTTCTTCCGTCATCTTGTCGGCATTGCGGCAAAGACCTTCAGCACGATATTCCAGCATGGTCAATCTTCCTCTTTCCTTATGTTTTCCGCGGTGATGCGGTCCTTAACAAATATGCGGTTGGGCGGGGCGGTATTTCCCGTATTTGCAAAAACGACTTTGTGGTATATAATAAAAGCGTATTTCTTAAAAGGGGGGTGCCAGGATGGATGTTCAGGTAGGCGATGTGCTTATGACCAAAAAGCAGCACCCCTGCGGTTCCAGCCAGTTTGATGTGCTGCGGGTCGGGATGGATTTTAAGATCCGCTGCAAGGGCTGCGGCCGCGAGGTGATGCTTCCGCGCGCTAAAATTGAAAAAAACATTAAAAAGATCATCCGCGCGGCGGAACAGTAGCGCGGGCGGGCTGTTTTTGAAATCTATATAGTAAGGAGAGCCCGCTTTGTTTGAACAATTGCATGAGGTGGAACGCCGCTATGAAGAACTGGCGTTCCGCATGTCCACCCCCGCGGCGATGGCCGATTCTGCCGCTTACGCGGAGATGACCCGCCAATATAAGGAACTCACCCCCTTGGTGGAGGCCTACCGGGCCTATCAAAAAGCCGAACGGGAAATCCGGGATGCCGATGCCGCGCTGGCCGAAAACGGCATGGACGCGGAATTCAAGGATATGGTACAGCAGGAATTGCGCGAAAACCGCCGAAACTGCGCGCTGCTGGAAGAAAACATCCGCCTGCTTCTGCTTCCGCGGGACGAGAACGACGAGAAAAGCGTTATCCTGGAAATCCGCGCCGGGGCGGGCGGGGAGGAGGCCGCGCTGTTTGCGCACAGCCTGTTCCGTATGTACGGAATGTACGCTGCCGCCAAAAACTGGCGCTGCGAGGTGCTGAGCGAGAACGAGACCGAGCTGGGCGGCACCAAGGAATTGGTTTGCGCCATTGAGGGCGCGGGCGTGTACAGCCGCCTGAAATTTGAAAGCGGCGTCCACCGCGTGCAGCGGGTGCCGGAGACCGAGACGCAGGGGCGCATCCATACCTCCACGGTCACGGTGGCCGTGATGCCCGAGGCTGAGGAGGTGGAGCTGGCGCTTGACCCGCGCGATTTGCGCATCGATACCTTTCGCTCCTCGGGCGCGGGCGGGCAGCACATCAACAAGACCTCCAGCGCCATCCGGGTCACCCATCTGCCCACCGGCATGGTGGTGGAATGCCAGGATCAGCGCAGCCAGCGGGAAAACAAGGAGCGCGCGCTGAAGGTGCTGCGCAGCCGTCTGCTGCAGCAAAAGCAGGACGCTTACAACAAAGCCTACAACGATGAGCGGCACAGCCAGGTGGGCACCGGCGACCGAAGCGAGCGGATACGCACCTACAATTTTCCGCAGAGCCGCGTGACCGATCACCGCATCGGCCTGACCCTGTACAAGTTGGACGCCGTGCTGAACGGCGATCTTGACCTGGTTGCGGAGCCGCTGATTTTGGCCGACCGCGAGGAAAAACTGAAGGCACAGGAAAGTAAGGAAGAAGCAAAAGGATGAAAACACAGGTATTGCCGGTCAACGCACAAAGCATTGCGCTGGCCGCCCGCTTGCTGCGGGAAGGAGAATTGGTGGTGCTTCCCACCGAGACGGTCTACGGCATTGCTGCCGATGCGCGCAACGGAGAAGCCGTGAAAAAAATCTTTGCGGCCAAGGGCCGCCCGCAGGATAACCCGCTGATCGTGCATATTTGCGGCATGGAAATGCTGCGGGGGCTTGTCTCGGAGGTGCCGCCCCGCGCTCTCAGGCTGGCCGAAGCCTTTTGGCCCGGCCCCCTCACGATGGTGATGCCGCGCGGGCCGGAGGTTTCCGAGGTGACCTGCGCAGGGCTGGACACGGTGGGCATCCGCATGCCCTCCAATCCGGTCGTGCAGCAGGTCATCCGGGCATCAGGGGTCGCGTTTGCGGCGCCCTCGGCCAATCTTTCAGGCAAGCCCAGCCCTACCAACGCCGCCGATACCCTGGCCGATATGAATGGCCGCCTGCCGCTGATCCTGGACGGCGGGGAATCGGCCGTTGGGGTGGAATCCACGGTCGTGGCCGTCACGGGCGAGCATCCACTGCTGCTGCGGCCGGGCTATGTCACCAAGGAGGCCATGGAGGCTGTGCTGGGGGAGGAGGTTCTCGTCTCCCACGCTATTTTAGAAAAATTGCAGGAAGGGGAGATCGTCCGCTCCCCGGGCATGAAGTATAAGCACTACGCACCTCGGGCCGCCGTCACAATCCTGAGGGGCGATTTTGCGGCCTACCGGCGCTATGTGGCCGAACACGCAACGCCCGGCACCTACGCGCTCTGCTTTGATGGGGAGGGGAAAGAGTTGCCGGTTCCCAGCATAGAATATGGTGCGCAGAATGACCCCGCCGCCCAGGCTCACTGCCTGTTTACCGCTTTGCGGGAACTGGACCGGGCGGGGGCCGAAACGGCATACGCCCGCTGCCCCGGCATGGAGGGTGTTTCGATGGCGGTCTACAACCGGCTGATCCGGGCGGCAGCCTTCCGGGTGATTACGCTATGAAGATCGTGGGGATCACCGGACGCTCGGGATGTGGAAAATCCAGCGTGACGGCCTGGCTGGCCGCGGCGGGTTATCCCTGCGTGGACGCCGACCGGATCGCCCGCGCGGTGACCGAGCCGGGTTCCGCCTGTCTGCCCGCTTTGCAGGCCCGGTTTGGAGCCGATATCCTGGATAAAAACGGTCAACTTTGCCGTCGGCTGCTGGCACAGCGCGCCTTTGCCACGCCCGAGGGCACGGCCGCGTTGACCGCGATCACTTTTCCGGAGATCGCACGGCGGGTAACCGCTGCGGCCCGGGCGGCGCAGGCACAGGGCAGCAAGTTGTTTTTTGTGGATGGCGCCGTGCTGGTGGGTACTCCCTTTGCGCGTGAGTGCCAGACCATGGTGCTGGTGACGGCCCCTTACGCGCAGAGCGTCCGCCGCATCTGCGCACGGGACGGCGTAACGCCCGAGACGGCGCGCCAACGACTGGACGCCCAAACGCCCGAGGCGGTTCTGCGCGCCGCCGCCGATTACGAGATTGTCAACGATGGAAATTTTGCGCGGCTGATCACCCAGGCAAGGGCGATGCTGGCAAGGCTGCAGAAGGAGGACAATGAAAAAGAAACCGACGTTACGCCGGAAAGCCCCGACCCACGCTAAAGTGAAGCCGGGCTCTCTGGTGTTGGCTGCGCTGGTGCTTGTCGGGCTGCTGTTTTTGGGCACATTCCTTTTCCACACCCAGAAAAGCACGATCGACCAATGGGAGTATCCGCGCAAGTACGACGAATATGTGACTTATTATGCCGGAAAATACGGCATTGACCCGCTGCTTTTGGACGCATTTATTCGCACCGAAAGCAATTTTGACCCCAAGGCAGAATCCAATGTGGGGGCGCGCGGCTTGATGCAGATTACCGAGATTACCTACGATTGGATCAAATCCAAGATCGCACCCGCCGAGGATCTGACATTTGACAGTCTGTATGACCCGGAGACAAACATCCGCTTCGGCAGCTATTTTGTCAGCTATTGCCTGCAGCGGTATGCACAGGACATCCCCACAGCCGCGGCCGCGTACCACAGCGGCTGGGGAACCGTGGACGGGTTGCTGGCCGATACGCAGTATTCTGCGAACGGCAAAACGCTGGACAATTTTCCCTACACCCAGATGCGGCTGTATGTGGCAAAGATCACCGATAGCTACGCGAATTACCAGCGCGTTTACGGCACGGAAAATTCATGACGACAACAAATCTATTTTCACACAGGAGGATAAACACTTATGGCAAACAAAAACGAACTGGAAGCGCTGCTTTATAAAAATGAGACGGTGGCGGATCTGGCTCCCGAAACGCTGGAGCCTGCACAGGCTTTCTGTGAAGGCTATAAGGCCTTTTTGAACAACGGCAAAACCGAGCGCGAGGCTGCCGCCTACAGCGAAAAGCTGCTGGTGGAGGCAGGCTACCGCCCCTTTGTGCCGGGCGCCGCGCTGCAGCCCGGGGACAAGGTCTACAAGCTTAACCGCGGCAAGTGCGTGCTGGCCGCCACCATCGGCACCCGCCCGCTGGACAAGGGTTTTCATTTGAACATTGCCCACATCGATTCGCCCCGGCTTGACCTGCGCCCGGTGCCCACCTACGAGGACACCGGCCTTGCCTATTTCCGCACCCACTATTACGGAGGCCTGCGCAAGTACCAGTGGCCTACCATCCCGCTTGCGCTGCACGGCGTTTTGTACCGGGCAGACGGCAGCCGCGCCGATCTGTGCGTGGGCGAGAACGAGGGCGATCCTGTTTTCTGCATCACCGATCTGCTGCCCCATCTTTCCGCCAAACAGAACGAAAAAACGCTGGCGGAAGGCATCACCGGCGAAAACCTCAATATTCTGATCTGCTCCACCCCGATTGGGGACAAGGAGATGGAAAGCCGCGTCAAGCTTCATGTGCTGAAGTTGCTGCACGACACCTACGGCATCACCGAACGGGACTTCACCCGCGCTGAGATCGAGGCCGTTCCGGCCTTCCGCGCCCGCGATATCGGGTTTGACCGCGCCCTGGTGGGCAGCTACGGCCAGGACGACCGCGTGGACGCCTACCCGGCGCTGATGGCGGAGATCGAAAACAAAAACCCGGCCTACACCAGCGTCTGCGTGCTGACCGACAAGGAGGAGACCGGCTCGGACGGCACCACCGGCCTCAACAGCATGTATACCTTCCACTTTCTGCAGCAGCTCTGTGCCGCGCAGGGCGCCGATGCCATCACGGCGTTCCAGGCGGCCAAGTGCCTGTCCGCCGATGTGACCGCCGCCTACGATCCCAGCTTTGCCGATGCTTTTGAACCCAACAATGCTACCTATGCGGGCCGCGGCATCGCCATTTACAAATACACCGGCGCGCGGGGCAAATCCTCCACCAACGATGCCCCCGCCGAGCTGGTCTCCTACCTGACTGCCATGCTGGACAAAAAAAGCGTCGTCTGGCAGATCGGGGAAATGGGCAAGATCGATTTGGGCGGCGGCGGCACCGTAGCCAAGTATGTGGCCAGCCATGATATTGATACGATCGATATTGGGGTGCCTGTGCTTTCGATGCATTCCCCCTATGAGGTCGTGGCCAAGAGCGATGTGTACATGGCTTACCTTACCTTCAAGGCGTTCTGCGAGGACGCTGAGTAAATACCCGGATTTTGCTATGTCCTACGGGCCAATAACTTGAAAAAGTTTTTGGCCCGTAGGGCTTTTTTGTGCCCGCAGCCCGGCAAAAACCGCCCTGTAACTGCGCAAAAAAGTGGGATGCGTAAAGGAAAAACGGTAAATATTGCACGATATTTCGACAGTATTTATCAAACACAAAAAAGCGCAAAAAATCTTTGAAAAAAGTGTTGACATTTCGGCCTTTCTTGGCTATAATAACATACGTCGCCCGGAGATACGGACGGCACGGTTCAAAGGCTTGGGGGTGTAGCTCACCTGGGAGAGCGCCTGCATGGCATGCAGGAGGTAAGGGGTTCGATCCCCCTCATCTCCACCAAGAAAAATAGCGCTGATACGTCAAGTATCGGCGCTATTTTTTTGCACGGCTTTGCGGCTTTGAAAAATCCTTTGCCGCACAGGGTGGCAACTGTGGTATACTATAGCCATCCCCCAAGGAGCCATCACGGAACAACGGAGAATTTGCATGGAAAAAAAACAACGCATCGAAGAGCTGGTCGCGCAGCTGAACCGCGCCTCGGAAGCCTACTACGGCGGACGCGAGGAGAGCATGACCAATTTTGAGTGGGACGCCCTGTTTGACGAGTTGGCTACGCTTGAACAGGAAACAGGTTACGTTCTGCCAGAAAGCCCCACCCACAACACCAGCGGCGCCGGGAACGGGGAGACGGAGAACGGCGTGAAGGAGCCGCACGAGTACCCGGCCCTCTCCCTGGCCAAGACCAAAAGCGTCGCCGGTTTGCAGGAATGGGCAGGGGAACGCCCCATCTGGCTGAGCTGGAAGCTGGACGGGCTGACGCTGGTGCTGACCTACGACGGCGGCCGTCTTACCAAAATTCTGACCCGCGGCAACGGCTCGGTAGGCACCAACATCACCTATTTTCAGACGGCGCTGGGAGGCTTTCCGCAAAAGATTTCCTATGCCGGTCACCTGGTCGTGCGGGGGGAGGCCACCATCTCCTACACCGATTTTGAGGCCATCAACGATACGCTGGACGAAGAGGACGAAAAATACGCCAACCCCCGGAACCTGGCCTCCGGCACGCTGGCGCTCGACAGCACCAACATTGACAAGGTGCGGGAGCGCAACGTGATCTTCCACGCTTTCACGCTGGTGCATCTGGACGAGCCGATGCCTTCCTGGGGAGCAAGAATGCGCTTTTTGGACGAGCTGGGCTTTACCACCGTGGAACGGGAGGCTACCGATGCCGCCGCGCTGCCGGACGCCATCGCCCGCTGGACCGACAAGGTGGAAACCGGCGCCATGGATATCCCTGTGGACGGGCTGGTCATCTGTTACGACGATACCGATTACGCGGCCACCGGCAGCGTGACAGGCCACCATGCTACCCGCGCGGGTTTTGCTTTCAAATGGCAGGACGTCTCGGCCATTACAACCCTCGACCATGTGGCATGGTCCTGTGCGGCCTCCACCATCACGCCGGTGGCCGTGTTCGATCCCGTTCAGCTGGAAGGCACCACCGTATCCCGCGCGTCGCTCTGCAATATCAGCGAGATGGAGCGGCTGGGCATTGGGGAGGATCGCCGCACGACGCTGGAGGTCATCAAGGCCAACAAGATCATCCCCAAGTGCGTGGCGGTCAAGGCTGCCGAGGGGCGTTTTGCGATCCCCGATGAATGCCCGGTCTGCCACGCCAAAACCGAAATCCACATCAGCGAAAACAGCGGTATACGCTCGCTGCGCTGCACCAACCCCGCCTGCCCGGCCAAGCATCTAAAGCGGTTTGTGCGGTTTGTAAGCAAGCAGGGGATGGATATCGACGGACTTTCCATCCGGACGCTGCTGGTTTTTATCAACCTCGGCTATGTTTCCCGGTTTGAGGATCTCTACCATCTGGCCGACCACGCCGACGAGATCCGCGCGTTGGATGGCTTCGGCGATAAATCCTGCGAGAACCTGCTCAAGGCCATCGAAAAAAGCCGCAAGGTTCACCCGGTTCACTTTCTGTTTGCCCTGTGCATCCCGCTGATTGGGCTGGATGCGGGCAAAAAGATTTTTACCCGGCTGGGCTACACAGGCTTTTTGGAGCGGCTGTACGGCGAGCAGGGTTTTGAGGATGTGGACGGCATCGGGCCTGAGCGTTCCAACGCCATTGTCGCCTGGTACCGGGATCCCGGCCACCGGGCCACCTTTGCCGCCCTGCGGAAGGAACTGACGATCGAGAACGTGGCGCCCCGGGTGACCGAGGGCGGGCGCTGCGCAGGACTGACCTTTGTGATCACCGGCGAGGTGCATCACTTTGCCAACCGGGACGCCTTCAAGGCTTATGTTGAGCAGGAGGGCGGCAGCGTGACCGGCAGCGTATCCAAAAAGACCGCCTATCTTGTCAACAACGACCGGGAATCCGCCTCCGCCAAAAACACCAAGGCAAAGGCGCTGCACATTCCCATCCTCTCGGAGGAAGATTTTCTTGCCAAATTCGGCGATTGACGCCTTGCCGTCCGGGCCGACCCTGCCAAAGCGGGGCCGGCCCTTTTTGCTGCCCGCCCGTTCTACCCCGCGCGGGGCGGACATACAGTGGGGGTGTGAGGTGACGATACATGATGGACGAGTATTACAACGTGGCCGCCCACCTGCCCGAGCCCTACGGCGCCGAGCTTGCGCAGCTGGACCCCGCGCTGGCAGGCTTTGTGCAGGAGATCCGCCTGCGGGCCGACCAGCCGCTTCTGTTCACGGTTAAGGGCCGGGCAGTGCCCTGCTTTAAGCTGCTGCCCTGCGCCGACGCCTGCCGGCACCTGGATGCTGCGGCTCTAAGGGCCTGCTTTCTGGCGCTTTGCCGCCACTCGGTCTACGCGCACGAGGAGGAACTGGCGCAGGGGTATCTGACGCTGGAGGGCGGGCATCGGGTGGGGGTGGCCGGGGTTCGGGCGCCCGCCGGGTTTACGGCGGTGACTACCCTCAACCTGCGGGTGGCGCGCCGCATCGTCTGCCCGCTGCCCGCCTCCGTATGTAGGGCGCTGGATGCGCTTTCCGGCGGCATTTTGGTGGCGGGCGCGCCGGGCAGCGGCAAAACGACCGTGCTGCGCAGCATGATCGAGTATCTGGGCCGGCAGGACAAACTATTCAGCGTGGTGGACGAGCGAGGGGAGTTGCTGGGCGCCACCTGCCGGGGCCTGCCGCCCGCGCCGTCCGCCCACTGCGATGTCTATACGCATTTTCCCCGCGCACAGGGCATTTTGATGGCGCTTCGCACCATGAACCCACAGGCCATTGTCTGCGACGAGCTGGGCAGCCGGGAGGACGCGCTGGCGCTGGAAGCCGGGCTTGCCTCGGGGGCGGTGTTTCTGGCTTCCGTCCACTGCACAGCCGGGACGGACGCTCCGCTCGACGCATTGCGCCGCCGCCCGCTGCTGGCCCGCCTGCTGGACACCGGCGCGTTTGACACGGTGCTTCTGCTGGACGGCCGGGAACGCCCCGGCACGGTCAGCCGCACCCTGTCGCTGGACGAATGCCATGCTTGTACTTAGCAAGGTGCTGGGCTGTCTGCTGCTGGCCGCCGCCGGAACCGGCGCCGGGGTGAGCCGGGTGCTGCGCCAGCGGCGGGACTGCCGGGAACTGGAGGCGTTCTGCCGACTTTTGGCCTACCTGCTGGCCGCGATTCAAAGCCATGCCCTGCCGGGGGATGAACTGCTGCAAAGCGCCGCCCGGTGGCCGGATTTTAGGCAGCTGCACCTGGATGGCTGTGCGGCTTTGCGGGAGATACCGCTGCCGCGCGGCATTCCGGACGCACTGCGGCGCGAACTGTGCGAGGGACTGCGGCAGGCCGAGCTTTTGCCGCGGGAGGCCGTATGCCGGGAGCTGGCGCGTTTGCTGGCGCTTTGCCGCAGCGCCGGGGCCAAGGCCGCGCAGCGCCTGCTGCAAGATCAAAAGCTGTACCCGCGGCTGGGTTTTTGCGCGGGGGCGCTGCTGGCCCTGTTTTTTGCATAAGGATGGCCGTACTATCCAAGGCAGCGCCGCGCTGCCCAAACATAGAGCCGCCCGCCGGGCGGATCAAGGAGTGCCGGGATGGATATCGATCTGGTTTTTAAAATTGCCGCCACCGGCATCATCGTTGCGGTGCTGAATCAACTGCTGATCCGCTCCGGACGGGAGGATCAGGCCATGATGACGACGCTGGCCGGGCTGATCGTAGTACTCAGCATGTTGGTGCGCCAGATCAGCGGGCTGTTTGTTCTGATCAAAGCCCTGTTTGACCTATGAGATACCGCCATGATGCTTTTCAAGGTAGCCGCGCTGGCGATGGTTCTCTGCGCGCTGTCGCTCACCCTCAAAAAAGACCAGCCTGCCTTTGCCTTTTTGGTTTCGGTGGGCGGAGCGCTCTGCCTGTTGGCGCTTACGGCCCAAAAGCTGCTGGGGCTGCTGGATTGGGTGCGGTCGCTGGCAGCCCTGACCCAAACGCAGAGCGTAAGTTGCCTGCTGACGGTGCTGGGCATCGCCGTCGTCTCCCAGTTTGCCGCCGATCTCTGCCGGGAATCGGGCCTGTACGCCGCCGCCACGCTGGTGGAGCTATGCGGCCGGGTGCTGGCCATGCTGCAAATGCTGCCTTTGCTGCAAAGCTTGCTGGACGTTTTTTCCTTCTGCCTGTCTTGACCGTGCTGCTGCTGGGGGCGGTTTGCTTTGCCCCCAGTGCCGCCGCGCCGCCTGCCGAGGTAAAGCAGTATCTGGCCCAAAGCGGTCTGGATGCTGCCGATCCCGGCAGCTGGAGCCTGGCCGGGCTGTGGGGCAAAATGACCGAGATGGCAGCCGACAGCCTTGCAGAGCCACTCCGGTTTGCCGCGCAAAGCGGCGGATATCTGTTGTTGGCCGCTGCCGTGTCCGCCGTGACCGCGGGCAGCTGGAAGCCCTGCGTGGGCACGGTCTCGGTGCTGGGGTTCGGAGTTATCAGTCTGGGGGCCATGATGCGGCTGCTGGGGGAACTTCAGGCTACCGCCGAAGCCTGCCAGACCTACCTGACCGGCTTTGTGCCCGTCTACACCGGCATCCTTGCGCTGGGCGGGCAGACGGCGGGAGCCGCTGTCTACAGCGGCATGTTTCTGGCCATGTCGGCGTTTTTATCGGGGGCCATCCGGATTGTGGTGTTGCCGGTCATGCAGATTTATTTCTGCTTTGCAGTCTCGGCTTCGCTTTGGGGCAACAAGGGCATCACCCGGGCCGCGCGGTTGTTTGGAAGGCTGGTCTCCTGGCTGCTCAAAGGCTGCGGGTTGCTGTTCAGCCTTGTGCTGGGGCTGCAGTCGGTGCTGGCGGGCAACGCCGATACAGCCGCCCTCCGGCTGGGGAAAAGCCTGCTGGCGGGCGCGGTGCCGCTGGTGGGGGATGCGGCGGCAGCAGCTTTGTCCAGCGCGGCGGCAGCGCTGCATCTGCTCAAGGGTTCGCTGGCGCTGGCCGCCATTTTGGCGGCAGCCGCCACCTTTGGGCCGGTCTTTCTGCGCTGCGCGCTGTACCATCTGGCCTTCCTTTGTGCCGGCATGGTGGCCGAGGCGGGCGGACAGCGCGCCAGCGGCGATATCTGCAGCCTGTTCGCGCAGGGAACCGCACTCTGCGGTTCGGTGCTGGTGCTGTACTTTTTTATGGTGTTTTTTTCCACCGTGCTGCTGCTTGTGACAGGAAATGGGGGATAGCCATGGCTTCGCTTCGGAATCTGGCGCTGGGGTATTGCATCCTTTGCGCCTCGGCGGGCGTCATCCGGGTGTTCTGGCCGCAAAATTCATTTACGCCCGTCATAAATACCGTTTTGCTGCTGTATATTGTAACATCCGCGCTGGGCCTGCTGCAAAGCGCCGACCGCGCCGACTGGAAAAGCGGACTGCTGCCGCGCCTTTCCGCCGGCACGCAGGCGATGGCTACGCCGGACACCGCCGCCTACGCAAGCGCGCTGGCCGAGGAAAGCACCCTGCAGGGCATCGTCTCCATGCTGGCCTGCCACGGGATACGGGCAGCCGCCGTTTTGCAAAACGGCGTTTGCCTGGTGACCGTATCCGGGGAGGACGCCCGCCAAACGGCGGACGCGCTGCTCCGACAAAACGCCGGGACGCTGCCTTACCTGGTTCGGACGGAGGAAAACGCGCCATGACGATGCAACTGCCCGATTCCGTTCTGGCCTGGTTCAAGACGCATCTGGGTGAGGACAAAAAACGCGGCAATCTGCTGTTGGCGCTGGGCCTTGCGGGGATGCTGCTGCTTGCTTTGTCCGAGTGGCTGCCGCAAAAACCCGCGTCAGCCGCCGCTCCCTCTGCGGCCCAAGCCACCGCTGCCGACGCCGACTATGCGGCCCGGCTGGAAGCCCGGCTTGCCGCGCTGCTTTCCCGGGTGGAGGGAGTGGGGCAGGTGCGGGTGATGGTGACGCTGGCCGCCGGGGAGCAAACCGTTTACGCCCGGAACACGCAAAGCGCCGCCGATGGAAGCCATACGGAAAACTATGTGGTGCTGGGGGACGGCGCGCTGACGCAAAGCGTGGAATCACCCACGGTGCAGGGGGTTGCGGTGGTGTGCGCGGGCGGCGGCAGCGCCGCCGTGGCCGCCCGCGTGACCGAGATCGTGGCGGTGCTGACCGATGTGGGCGCCAGCCATATCAGCGTATCCAAGGCCGATACAACCGAATAAGAAGGGGGAACCTTGTCATGCAGGGAAAAACGAATGCCAATGTGCAAGCCAAAACCAAAGTCCGCGGCGTCACCTTGCTGGCGCTCACGGCGGTGCTGGGGGCGGCCGTCTATCTGAACTGGAACTTTTCCCAGGCCGGGCCAACAGCCGCAGCGGACGCGGCGGACACACCGGTGGCCGTATCGCTGGACGGCGGCGCCGCCGATGCGGCTTCCGATGCGGCCGATGCCGCGCCCGGCACCGCGGCTGAGGTGTTTGATCCCCTCGCCGACCAGGCCGAGAGTACCGCCGCCGCGCCGGCCGAAAGCGAGGCTTCCTCCGCCGAGGCGGGAAAAAACTACGGTGAAGCCCAGCTTGTCAGCGTGAGCAAGGATTCCGGCAGCGAATTTTTTGAATCTGCCCGCCTGACCCGCGCCAAAACGCGGGACGAGGCGCTGGATACCATTAAAAAGACACTCAGGAACACCGGGCTCTCGCAGGACGAGAAAGACAAACTGACCGAGGAACTGAACGCCAGGGTCAGCGCCATTACGGTCGAGAGCGATCTGGAAACCCAGATCAAATCAAAAGGCTTTGCCGATTGCGTGGTGCTGCTGGACGCCGACAAGGCCAACGTCACCGTGATGACCGAAAACGACGCCCTGACCGCCGGGGAGGTAACCCGGATCCGGGATATCCTGCTGAACCAGTGCCGCGGCTTGTCCGCACAGGACATCACGGTGGTGGAAGTCAAATAATCTTTGCCGCCGCCGCCATTTTGTTGCAAAAGGTATGGTTTTGTGGTAAACTAAACTATACTTTTAGCATGGAACAGAATGCGCGGCGGTTTTTGCCGCCGTTTTTACAGGAGGCAGTTTCGATGGATGTTCGGAATACCGCGGGCGGAAGCCTGCAAATCTCGACCGAGGTCGTGGCAAAGATCGCGCGGCTGGCAGCGCTGGAGATCGACGGCGTGGCGGATGTTTCCACAGGCTCCAGCCAGAGCGTGCGGGGCTTGTTGGGCAAAACCAGCCTGCAAAAGCCCGTTGTGGTGGATATGCAGGACGGCGTGGCCGCTGTGACCGTGGACGTGATCGCCGTGTACGGCAGCAAGATCATGACCGTGTGCGAAAAGGTGCAGGAGAACGTCAAACAGACGATCCAGAACATGACCGGCATCACGGTGTCCCGCGTCAACATCACCGTAGCGGGGCTGACCGAGCCGCCGACCGAAGAAAAAAATGCCTGAAGCCGGAATGTACAGTAAAGAGGAATTTATGGAAACGAAACTGACCCGCCGCGAATCCCGCGAAAACGCCTTTCTTGCCGCCTTCTCGGCGACCTTTCAGCCGGACGACCCGCAGGAGGCCGTATCGGCCCACGCCGAGGTGGGAGAGTTGGAACTGGACGCCTTTGCTCAGCGCCTGCTGCACGATATGTTCGACCACGCAAACGATATCGACGCCGCTATCGTGGGGCATCTGAAGGGCTGGGCGCTCAGCCGCATTCCCCGCGTCAGCCTGGTGGCACTTCGCCTTGCGCTGGCCGAGATGCTGTACGGCGAGGAGAAAAAGCCCGGTGTTGCCATCAACGAGGCTGTGGAGCTTGTCAAAAAATACGGCGCCGAGAACGACTACCAGTTTGTAAACGGACTGCTTGGCAGCGTGGCGCGGGAGCTGCCCCAGACCGAGGGCGCCGAAATGCCCGCCCAGCCATGCTGACCCTTGGCATTGACACCAGCAACTATGCAACCTCCCTGGCCGTGTTTGACACCGCTGCCGGGGAGGTTGTTTGTGATTCCAAGCAGTTTTTGCCCGTAAGGCCGGGGCAGCTTGGTTTGCGCCAGAGCGACGCGCTGTTCCACCACACAGCCGCGCTGCCAGGGCTGCTGGCGGCCCTGGCCGAAAAGGCCGATCTGGGCGCCGTGGCGGCGGTGGGGGTATCGGCCCGGCCCCGCCCGCTGGAGGGGTCCTATATGCCCTGCTTTCTGGCAGGGGTAAGCGCAGCGGCGGCTTTTTGCGCCGCCAAGGGGCTTCCGCTCTGCAAAACCACCCACCAGCAGGGGCATATCGCGGCGGCGCTTTACGCGGTGGGGCAGCGCGCCGGCCGGCCGGCGCCGCTGACCGATCCCGCGCTGGTCTTTCATGTGTCGGGCGGCACCACCGATCTTCTGCTGTGCGAGGGCGTGGAGAAAATCACCTGCCTTGGCACCAGCAGCGATCTCTATGCGGGGCAGGCCGTTGACCGGCTTGGGGTGCGGCTGGGGTTCGCTTTTCCAGCCGGAGCCGAGGTCAGCCGTCTGGCCGCCGAATGCGGGGAACCGGTCCGCCCCAAAGTCCATGTGCAGGGGATGACCTGCAGCCTTTCCGGGCTGGAAAACCAGTGCGATGCATTGCTGCGGGCGGGCAAAACGCCTGCCTACGCAGCCCGCTACTGCCTGCTCTGCGTGGCTGAAACCCTCTGCCGGATGGCTCGTGCGGCGCTGGCCGAACATCCGGGCCTGCCGGTGGTGTTTGCAGGCGGCGTGATGAGCAGCGAGGTCATACGGGACTATGTAACCGTTCACCTGCCGGGCGCCCGGTTCGTGCCCGGCCGTTTTGCCAGCGATAACGCCATCGGCGTAGCGGTGCTGGCTGCAAAGGAGGTCGGCTCTTGGCCGAATACATCAACATCACCACGCTGAACCGGCTGGCCAAACAGGCTTTGGCCCAGTGTGAGCCGCTCAGCGATCTGATTTTGTGCGGGGAAGTATCCAACTTTACCCGGCACTATAAAAGCGGGCATCTGTATTTTACGCTCAAGGACGAGCAGTGTGCGGTCAAAGCCGTGATGTTCCGGGACAAGGCCCGGCAGCTTAGCTTTGAGCCGCAAAACGGGATGCTGGTGTTGGCCTACGGTTCCGCCACCCTCTATGAGCGGGACGGCAGCTTTCAGGTATATGTGGAGTACCTGCGCCCCTTCGGCGCGGGCGCTGCGCAGATGGCCTTTGACGCCCTCAAAAAAAAGCTGGCGGCCGAGGGCCTTTTTGCGCCCGGGCATAAAAAGCCGCTGCCGCCGATTCCGCGCTGCATCGGGCTTGTCACTTCCAAAACGGGGGCGGCGCTGCAGGATGTGGCGCAGGTGATTGGGCGCAGGTGGCCGCTGGTGCGGCTGCTGCTGGCGCCTGTCAGCGTGCAGGGCCTTGCCGCCGAGCAAAGCATTGTGGCCGGCATCCGGGTGCTGGATGCCGACCCGCGCACGGATCTTATCCTGGTGACGCGGGGCGGCGGCAGCAAGGAGGATCTGTGGGTGTTCAACAGCGAGAGGATCGCCCGCGCGGCTTATGCCTGCCGCAAACCGCTGGTATCGGCAGTCGGACATGAGATCGACTACACGATCCTGGATTATGTGGCCGACCTGCGCGCGCCGACCCCCTCCGCGGCGGCCGAGCTGTGCGTGCCCGACAAGGCCGGGATCCAGCAGGAAATATACATTTTGGGCAAAAATATTCAAAAAAGTATACAGTCTCGCTACCAGCTGTGGTATAATACCCTCAGTGTATATGCGGCTGCGGATCTGACGGGCCGCGAGCGCGCCATGCTTGCGCGGCGCACCGCCGAGCTGGAGCAATACCGGCAGGAAGCGGCGCGGGCGGCCCGCAGCTGCCTGAACAGCGGGCGGCGGCAGCTGCAAAGCGCCGCCGCGCTGGCCGAGGGGGTAAGCCCCTATGCGGTGCTGGCGCGCGGCTACGCGATTTTGTCCGATCCGGCCGGGCGGGATGTTCGGGTGGAGACCCTGACGCCCGGCCAAAAAATCACGGTGCGCGGCGCAAAGGCAAGCGCCGCCTGTACGGTGGACGCAGTGCGCCCCGCCGACGCACGGACAGGAGAACAGGATGAAAACACCCAAAAGCTTTGAGGAAGGGATGGCCCGCCTGCAGGAATTGCTGACCGAGCTGCAGGGGGAGGATGTGTCCCTGGCGCAATCGGTCAAGCTGTACGCGGAGGCCGCCAAGCTGATCGAATATTGCAGCACCGCGCTGGACACCGCCAAACTGCAGATCGAGGAGATTGACGCCGGGCTGACAAAAGCCGCCGGCAAAGCGGAGGACGCCGAATGAACAATGAAAACGCGAAGGAATATCAGGCGCAGTACGGGGCGCTGGCCGCTTTGGCGGAAACCCGTCTTGCCGCTCTGTGCGACCGCTGGCTCCCCTTGCCCTCCCGCATTGCGGAGGCTGCCCGGTACAGCCTGCTGGGCGGCGGCAAACGGGTGCGCGCCGTGCTGACGATGGCGGCCTGCGCGCTGGGGGGCGGCACGGCCGCCGATGCGGCCGATTATGCGGCAGCATTGGAAATGCTTCACTGCTACTCGCTGATCCACGACGATATGCCCTGCATGGATAACGACGATTACCGCCGCGGGCAGCCAAGCTGCCACCGTCGATTTGATGAGCATACGGCTTTGCTGGCCGGGGATGCTTTGAACACCGCCGCGTTCGAGGTGGTTGCGCAGGCGGCGCTACCTGCCGAGAGCCGGGTGTGTGCGGCGCAGGCGCTGGCGCGCGGCGCGGGTGCGCGCGGGATGCTGTTTGGCCAGGAACTGGACAAACGCTTTGAGACGGTGCGCGCCACCGAGGCGGAGCTGCTCTCCCTGCACCGGCACAAGACAGGGGCGCTGATTTTGACGGCGGTGCAGCTTGGTGCGGCCGCCGCGCCCGGGGGCGACGCTGTTTTGGCCCCGCTGGAACGCTATGCTGCCGAGCTGGGCCTGGTTTTTCAGATCGTGGACGATATTCTGGATGTCACCTCTACGCTGGACGCGCTGGGCAAGCCGACCGGCAGCGACGCGCAGAACGATAAAACCACCTTCGTCACCCTTTACGGTTTGGCAGGCGCCCGCGATCTGGCCGCCCGCCACAACAAGGCCGCCCTGCGCGCGCTGGACGACGTCCGGGCCGATACTGCCTTTTTGCGGGAGATGGCCGGGGAACTGCTGCAACGCCAAAAGTGAGGTTTGCGATTCATGCACTTGTTATTTGCCGCGCTGCGTTGGAACTATGTTTTGACGGTGGCGCTTTCCAGCTCCCTGCTGGCACAGCTGATCAAAGTGATTTTAAATCTGATTATCGTGGGCAAGTTTATCCCGGAGCGGATGTGGGGCGCGGGCGGTATGCCCAGTTCCCACTCGGCCACGGTCTGCGCGATGGTGGTTGCCACCGGGCGGTACTGCGGGGTACACTCCTCGTTTTTTGCCATCACGCTGATTCTGTCCATCATCGTCATGTATGACGCCATGGGCGTGCGGCGGGAAACGGGGGAGCAAGCCAAGGTCCTTAACCAGATGCTTAGCGAATGGATGGATCTTGGCGCGCAGAACCTGCCCATTCTGGGCGACAAAAAGCTCAAGGAGATGGTGGGCCACACGCCTTTTCAGGTGTTGATGGGCGCCGCTTTGGGCATATTGGTGGGCTTTGTGATGCCCATGGTGTAAACGGGACAGGATTTCGTCCAAGAAGGAGATTCTATGGAACGACCACTGCTGGATCGAATGCGGGAACCGGGGGACGTCAAGCGGCTTCCGCCCGAGGAGTTGCCGCAGCTTTGCGATGAAATACGGGATTTTTTGATCGAGAGCGTATCCGCCACCGGCGGGCATCTTTCCTCCAACCTGGGCGTGGTGGAGCTTACCGTTGCGCTGCACCGGGCGCTGGATCTGCCGCGCGATAAAATTGTTTTTGACGTAGGCCACCAGTGCTACACCCACAAGCTGCTGACCGGGCGGCGCGCCGGGTTTGCCAGGCTCCGCCAGAAGGACGGGCTTTCAGGGTTTCCCTGCCCCGGGGAAAGCCCCTACGATACCTTTGTGGCCGGGCACGGCAGCACGGCGCTCTCGGTGTCCATCGGAATTGCGCGGGCAAAAAAGTTGAGGAACGACCCCGGCAAGGTGGTGGCCTTAGTGGGGGACGGCGCGTTCACGGGCGGCATGGTGTACGAGGGGATGAACAACATAGGAACCCTCAACAACCTGATCGTGATATTAAACGACAATGAGATGTCCATCTCCAAAAATGTTGGGGAGATGGCCAATTATCTTACCCGGCTTCGCACCGATCCCAAGTATTTTCATGCCAAGGCCCAGATGGAAACTGCGCTGGAGCGCATCCCGCTGCTGGGAGACGGGGTTGTGAAGGTGCTGCAGGGCGGCAAAACAATGATCCGCCGCGGCATTTACCATTCCACAATGTTTGAGGAGATGGGCTTTCAGTACATCGGCCCCGTGGACGGCCATGATGTGCGGATGCTGGCCCAGCTGTTTACCAATCTGCGGGAGCAGACGGCCCCCATTTTCCTGCATGTCGTCACCCAGAAGGGCAAGGGGCTCAAGCCGGCCGAGGAGAATCCCGGCGAGTTTCACAGCATTTCGGCGGTCGATCTCAACCATCTGACCAACCCCGAAATCTCCCCCAAGGATTCCTTCTCCAACCGGTTTGGAATGCGCCTGGCCTGGCTGGGGGATAACCGCCGCAGCCTTTGCGCCATCACGGCGGCCATGAAGTACGGCACCGGGCTGCAATTTTTCAAACACCGCCACAGCGACCGCTTTTTTGACGTGGGCATGGCCGAGCAGCACGCCGTCACCTTTGCGGCGGGGCTTGCCAGCCAGGGGATGCTGCCGGTGGTGGCCATCTATTCCACTTTTTTCCAGCGCGCCTACGACCAGCTGATCCATGATGTCAGCCTGATGAAGGCGAACGTGCTGTTCGCGGTTGACCGTGCGGGGCTGGTGCCCAACGACGGCGAGACCCACCAGGGAATCTACGACACGGCCTTTTTCAGTCAGATCGGGATTCCCACCTACTCGCCCTGCAACTATGAGGAGCTTGAATATTGGCTGGAATATCTGGTTGATCACGGCAAAGGCCCCCGCGCGCTGCGCTACCCGCGCGGCGACCAGCACCCGGCGCTGGCCAAGATCGGCTGCTCGGGCCACCTGTATGATTTTATTGCCCGCACGCCCGGCGCGAAGGTGGCGCTGGTCAGCTACGGCGCCGAGAGCGAGGAAATTCTCGCCGCGCGAGAGCTGCTGGCCGCCAGGGGCATCGCGGCGGATTGCTGCAAGCTTGTGCAGATTCATCCGCTGCCCGCCAACCTTACGCTGGATCTCAGCCGCTACAGTCTGCTTCTTTTTGCCGAGGAGGGGATCGATACGGGCGGCATCGGCCAGCAGCTGGGCTTTGCCCTGCAGCAGCTGGGCTGGCAAGGCCGGTACCGGCTGCACGCCGTAAACAACCAGCGGCTGCTGCACGCCACGGTGGCCGATCTGCGCAAAAACCTGGGGCTGGACGCCGCCGCGCTGGCCGAGGACATTTTGAACTGTAAGGGAGTCAGTGCGCCGTGAAAATTCGTCTTGACCAATACCTTTGCCAGAACGGGCTGGCCCAAAGCCGGGAGCGTGCCCGCGCGCTGATTATGTCCGGCATCGTCTTTGTCAACGAGCAGAAGGCCGACAAGGCCGGCGAGATGGTGGCGGAGGATGCCCGCGTGGAAGTGCGCGGCCACGATATAGGCTATGTGAGCCGGGGCGGCCTTAAGCTGGAAAAGGCCATGCAGGTGTTCCCGATGCGCCCGGAGGGCAAGGTCTGCATGGATATCGGCGCCTCCACGGGCGGTTTTACCGATTGTATGCTTCAAAACGGGGCCGCCAAGGTCTACGCCGTGGATGTGGGGTACGGTCAGCTGGCCTGGAGCCTGCGCACCGACCCCCGCGTTGTCAACATGGAGCGGACGAACATCCGCCATGTGACGAGCGAACAGGTGCCTGAGCCGGTCGCGTTTTTCAGCGTGGACGTTTCCTTCATTTCCCTCAAGCATATTTTCCCGGTGGCCGATCTTCTCTGCGCGCCGGATGCCTGCGGGGTCTGCCTTGTCAAACCTCAGTTTGAGGCCGGGCGCGATAAGGTGGGCAAAAAGGGCGTTGTGCGCGACCCCGCCACCCACCGCGAGGTGATCATGGCCGCGGCATCCTATGCCGCAGCCAACCATTTTTCGGCGTTGGGGCTGGATTTTTCGCCGATCAAGGGCCCAGAGGGCAACATTGAGTTTCTGCTGTTCGTCCGCCATTGCGCCGAACCGCAGCAGCTGGACGAGGCGACCGCGGACGCCGTGGTAAAGGCCGCCCACGCGGCGCTGGATTCCGCCCCCAATCTGCATTGACGAGGTAAGCATCGATGTCCGTTTTGCTCTATCCAAACAGCCTGAAGGACAACGGCTATGCCGTGACCCGGCAGGCCGCCGCTTTGCTGAAAGAATTTGGCGTTACCGTGCTGATGAGCGAGGAACTGCGCAGCGAGTTTGCGCAGGATCACATCCAGTTTTTCCCCGCGGCAGAAGCGTTTGCCAAGGCCGACCAGGTGGTGACGATCGGCGGGGACGGAACCCTGCTGCGCGCCTCCGCGGAATGCCTGGCCGCCGGGAAACCCGTTCTGGGCGTCAACCTGGGCCGCACCGGCTTTCTGGCAACCTGCGAGGTCAAGGAGATGCCCCAAAAGCTTGCCAAGCTGGCGCGCGGCTCCTTTACGCTGGAACCGCGCGGCCTGCTCTGCGCCACGGCGGACGGCGGGCGCTGGAAGGGGATCGCGGTCAACGACATCGTTCTGTACGGCGCGTCTCGCCTGCATCCGATGGACTTTTCCATCTACTGCGACGGTTCCTTCGTCTGCCGCTACCGCAGCGACGGCGTGATTGTTTCCACCCCCACCGGCTCCACGGCCTATGCACTCTCGGCGGGCGGTTCCATTCTGGATGCGGCCGCGCCGGTGTTGGAAATTATCGGCATCTGCCCCCACAGCATCCACGCGGCGCCGCTGGTTTTTTCCGATACCCGCCGCATCACGGTGGTGACCGAGGCCGAGAACCGCAACTCCGTTTTTGTGTGTGCGGACAGCAACACCCCGTATGAACTGGAACCGGGCGGGGAAGTGGAAATGACCGCCTCGCCGGTTCGCCTGCAGCTGATCTCCTTCGGTGAGGCGGCTCAGTTTGAAGCGATCGAAACCAAATTGAGAAGGAGATGATCTGCCATGAAAAGCGCGCGGCATCAGGCAATTATAAATTTGATCGAGCGATACCCGATCGACCGGCAGGAGGATCTGCTGGCCCATCTGAAGGCCGAGGGGTACGATGTTACCCAGGCCACGGTATCGCGGGATATCCGGGAGCTGCGGCTGGTCAAGACGGCCACCGGCAACGGGGGCTACAGGTATATGTCGGCGGCGGAATCGGGCAAGGCGTCCCATTCTCCCAACCGATTTGAAACGATTTTCCGGGAGTCCGTCATCAAGGTGGACTGCGCCGGGCATATGGTGCTGGTCAAGTGCTTTTCCGGCATGGCGAACGCCGCCTGCGAGGTGTTTGATTCCAAGCACTGGAACGATGTGGTGGGCACGCTTTCCGGCGACGATACGTTTTTTATCCTGATGCGCACCGAGCAGGCCGCCCAGGAGATCTGCCAGGAGCTTAACCGTTTTTCACCCCACCACTGACCCAAAGGACGACAAAAGGGGAGTAGAATCGAATGCTGGCAGACTTGAAAATAGAAAACGTGGCGGTCATTGAGAAAGCGCAGGTACATTTTACCCCCGGCTTCAATGTTTTGACGGGGGAAACCGGCGCCGGAAAATCCATTCTGATCGATTCCATCAATGTGATTCTGGGCAACCGCGCCTCGCGGGAGCTGGTACGCAGCGGCACCCCAAAGGCCTGCATCTGGGCCACCTTTACCGATATTCCGGCCGCCGCGCAGGCGCAGCTGGAAAAATGCGGCTACGAGGTCTCGTCGGAACTGCTGCTTTATCGGGAATTCAGCGCGGACGGGAAGGGAAGCTGCAGGGTAAACGGAATGCCTGCCACCGCGGCGGTGCTGCGGGACATCAGCGCCGGGCTGTTGACCATCCATGGCCAGCACGACAGCCAAAGCCTGACCAACCCCGCCACCCATCTTGCCCTGCTTGACCAGTACGCCCAGAACGGGGCGCTGCATACGGCCTACCACCAACTTTACCGCGAACTGATCGTTGTAAAGAGGCAGATGGATGCCCTGACGGCCAGCGAGGCCACCAAACAGCGCCGCATGGCCGAGCTGACGGAGGAAATCGAGGCCATCGACAAGGCCGCCCTCAAACCCGGCGAGGAGGACGCCCTCAATGAGCGCAAAAAGGTTATCTCCCACGCGCAGGGTATTTTGGAGGGAATCTCGCTGGCCCATGCGGCGCTCTCGGGCGACGAGGACGACGCGACCGTGCAGGGCGCCGCCGATCTGCTGGGCAGCGCGGCCACCGGGCTGGCCGGCAGCGCGCAGCTGGATGAAAATTTGCGCCCGCTTTCCGAGAAACTGAACGAGCTGTACTACGCGGCGCGGGAACTGGCCGGGGATTTGGCCGACCGGCTGGACGGCTACAGCTTTGACCCAGGTGAACTGGACGCCATTGAGGCGCGCCTGGATGAGCTGTACCGCGTGCGCCAGCGATTTGGCGCCGGCCCGGAGGAGTTGCTTGCCCTGCGGGATAAGGACGCCGCCGAACTGGAAGGGTTTCAGTCCTCCGCACAGCGGATCGAGGAGTTTGGGCGGCAGAAGCAGGAGCTTTACCGCCGCGCCAAGGAGGCTGCCGAGGCTCTGACGCGCTCCCGGCTGGCGGCGTTTACGGCGATGAACCGACAGATGAAGGATGCGCTGGAATTTTTGAATATGCCGGGCATTCGTTTTGCGCTGCGCCACGCGCGGGGGCCGCTGGCCTCCGCCGGGCAGGATTCAGTGGAATTTTTGATTTCCACCAACCCCGGCGAGGAGCCCAAGCCGTTGGCCAAAATTGCCTCCGGCGGCGAGCTTTCCCGCATTATGCTGGCCTTCAAGAGCGCGCTGGCCGACAAGGACGCCATCCCCACCGTAATCTACGACGAGATTGACACCGGCGTATCGGGGCTGGCGGCGGGACGCATCGGGGAAAAACTCAAGCAGACCGCCAGCGGGCATCAGGTGCTTTGCATCACCCACACGGCCCAGATCGCGGCCTTTGCCGATAACCAGCTGCTGATCCGCAAGACCATCCGCGATGGCCGCACCTACACCGAGATTTCGCCGCTGGATCTGGACGGACGGGTGCGGGTGCTGGCCGCCATGATCTCCGGCGACAAGGTCACCGACCTGAGCCTGGCCAACGCGCGGGAGATGATTGAGAAAGCCAGGCTGTAGGTCGGCGCCAGCCGCAAAACCGGAGTTGCCCGAACGCCGCGCCCCGGCAAAATCTGTGCGCCGGGGGTTGACAAATCCGGCGTTTGCGGCTATACTACAACCAATATATGCGTTGACGGGAATCAGTACCTGGGAACGCGGACGCTCAGAGAAGCCCCGGTTGGTGCAAGGGGCCGCGCCGCAAACAGCGAATACCTCCCCGAGCAGCAAAGCCCAACCGCCGTTTTGGCGCAGTAGGCCGCGACGTGTGCGCACGTTACAGCGCCCGAGTGTCGGCCCGCACCGCAGCCCGCACTCCCCAAGGCTTTGCCCGCGAGGGCGAAGTAAACAGAGGTGGTACCGCGATTTTCGCCCTCTGCCAAATTTTGATTTGGCAGGGGGCTTTTTGTGCCTTCTGCCCCAAAAAACGGAGGTATGCAAGATGCAATACGACAATGTTTTTGACCTGCTCAAGGCGCGCGGGCTGATCGCCCAGTGTACCGACGAGGCCGCCGTCCGGGAACTGCTTGGCAAGGAAAAGGTGACCTTTTACATCGGGTTTGATCCCACCGCGGACAGCCTGCACATCGGCCACTTTTTGCAGCTGATTGTGATGCGGCATATGCAGAGCTTTGGGCACCGGCCCATCGCCCTGCTGGGCGGCGGCACCGGTATGATCGGCGACCCCACCGGAAAGTCCGATATGCGCAAGATGATGACGGTGGAGACGATCCAGCACAATATCGACTGCTTTAAAAAGCAGATGGAAAAATTTGTCGATTTCTCGGACGGCAAGGCCCTGATGCTTAACAATGCCGACTGGCTGTGCAAACTGAACTACATTGATTTTCTGCGGGATATCGGCCCGATGTTTTCGGTCAACAGGATGCTGACCGCCGATTGCGTCCGCACCCGCCTGGAAAAGGGCTGCACCCTGCTGGAATTCAACTACATGCCCATGCAGAGTTACGACTTCCTGCAGCTGGCCCGCAACTACGCGTGCAAAATGCAGCTAGGCGGCGACGACCAGTGGTCGAACATCATCGGCGGCATTGAGCTGAACCGCCGCTGCGACCAGCGCGAGGTGTACGGCATGACCTTCACCCTGCTGACCACCAGGGAAGGCAAGAAGATGGGCAAGACCGAGAAGGGCGCCCTCTGGCTTGACCCCGAAAAAACTTCGCCCTACGATTTCTTCCAGTACTGGCGCAACATTGACGACGGCGATGTGCAGAATTGTCTGCGCCTGCTGACCATGACCCCGCTGGAGGAGATCGACGCCATTGATATCCACGACGGCCCCGCCATCAATGCCGCCAAGGAGAAGCTGGCCTACGAAATGACCGCGCTGGTGCATTCTCCCGCCGAGGCCGACAAGGCAATGGCTGCCGCCAAAAGCCTGTTTGGGGTGGGGGAGAGCCACGACGATATGCCCGGCACCGTGCTGGATGCTGCGCTGGTCAACGACGGCAAAATCGGTTTGCTGGATGCGATGGTGGCCGCAGGGCTTTGCGGCTCCAAACGGGAGGCCCGCCAGCTAATCCAGCAGGGCGGCATCCTTGTGGACGGCGAGAAGGTGGCCGATGTGGCCGCCGCGCTTACCTTGGCCCAGCTGCAAACGGGCGTCGTTATCAAGAAGGGCAAAAAAGTCTACCACAAAATTTCTCTGTGACAGAGCAGCCGGGCATTCCGCGTGGGCGGGATGCCCGGCTTTTGGCAGGGGCCGCGGTTTCCGCCCTTCTTTTTGATCGTATTGTCTCCGCCTTCTTGCCGAAAGGAGCGGAACGGGGTATAATAGAAACATCTTGACGTTTGGGATGGTGCTATGCCAAAAGATAAATTAAAAACAGTCTACGTCTGCAACCAGTGCGGGGAGACAAGCCCGCGCTGGCTGGGACGCTGCCCCTCCTGCGGCGCGTGGAACACGATGACCGAGGATGTGGTGGCAGAGCCGACCTCCCCCCGGAGCGCGGGGCGGGGGAGCATCCAGCCCCGCATACCGGGCCAGACTTCTCTGACCGCCTATACGCTGGGCAAGGTTAGTACTACGGAGGAAAAAAGCCGGATCATCACGGGGATCGGTGAACTGGACAGGGTGCTGGGCGGCGGCATCGTGCTGGGCAGCGTCACCCTGATCGGCGGCGAGCCGGGCATCGGCAAATCCACGATCCTGCTGCAGCTTTGCGGCGAGGTTTCCCGCAAAAAAAGCGTTCTCTACGTCACAGGCGAGGAGTCGGTGCGTCAGATCAAGCTCCGGGCCGTCCGGCTGGATGTGCCGCAGGACAATATTCAGCTTGCGGCGGAGAGCAACGTGGACGAGATCTGCGGGCTGATCGAGCAGCTCAAACCGGGGCTGGTCGTCATTGATTCAATCCAGACCATGCGCTGTGCGGACATTTCATCCTCGGCGGGCACGGTATCCCAGGTAAAGGAAAGCGCGGCGCGCTTTTTGGATGTTGCAAAAAACAACGAGATACCAACCTTTATCGTGGGCCATGTCAACAAGGACGGCGCCATTGCCGGCCCCAAGGTGATGGAGCACATCGTGGATACGGTGCTTTACTTTGAGGGGGACAAAACGCTGCCGTACCGCGTTTTGCGGGCCGTCAAAAACCGCTATGGCTCCACCAACGAGATCGGTATGTTTGATATGACCGGGCGGGGGCTGGCGGAGATCGAAAATCCCAGCCAGATCATGCTGGAAGGCCGCCCCATCGGCATCAGTGGCAACTGCGTGGCCTGCGCCATAGAGGGAACCCGCCCCATTTTGAGCGAGGTGCAGTCCCTTGTCACCAAATCCAGCCTGGCCGCGCCCAGGCGCACGGCCAGCGGCTTTGACTACAACCGCATGAATCTTCTGCTGGCCGTGCTGGAAAAGCGCGCCGGATATTTCTTTGGCAACCAGGATGTCTACGTCAACATCGTAGGCGGGCTGCGGCTGGACGAAACAGCCTGCGATCTGACCGTCTGCATGGCGATGGCGTCCAGCCTGATGGATCTGCCGGTGGGCGACAAGACCGTCGCCATCGGCGAGGTTGGCCTGGGCGGGGAAATACGCAGTGTCAATCACCTTGAAAGCCGCCTGCGGGAGGCTCAGCGGATCGGTTTTGACACGGCCATCATCCCGCGCCATAACCTGAAAAATCTGAATCCGGCCGAGTACCCGGGAATGCAGCTGGTGGGTGTAAGCTACCTGCGCGAAGCCATCAACAGCATCAAACTGAAAAACTGAGGCGGCGGTTGCTCCCCCAAGCAGAGGGCAATCAGCCGAAAATCTGCTTTTATTTTCCAAAAGTTCGTTTTTTAAAAAGGAGAGAACACCATGTCCGAACCCAAACAGCCCGCTACCATGCCCAACACCGGCAGCGACAGCAAAAATGATGTGCGCAATGTGCTGAACATGGCCCCCAGGATCGAGGCCGCCAAAAGAGGCGGCGCTTCGACGCCGAAAGCGCCCGCAAAGCCTGCCTTCGGCAACCCCAAACTCAAGGACGCCATTGCGGAGATGCGCAAGGACAACAACCCGCAGACCCGCAATGTCGTGATCAACGAGATGATGAACTCCGTTTTTCTGGCGCCTGCCCAAGTCGATTTCGGCGCCAACCCGCCCAAGCCGGACGCCGATGGCAAGGTCAAGCTGGAGCAGGATACCAAAATCGGCTTCAAGCTGATCGGCACCCCGGACGGCAAGCAGTTCTTCATGGCGTTTACCGATTGGGACGAGCTGCACAAATGGAACAAGGACCCCGCCCAGCAAACCCTGATGCTGCGCTTTGACGATTATGCCGCGCTGATGGAAAAGAACACCGAGGCCGCCGGGTTTGTCATCAACCCCTACAATGAAAATCTTCGGTTTGACCCTCCCACTGTGGCGTCCTTCAAAAAGCAGAAGGACGATTTTGCCAAAGCACGCGCCGCGGCGGCACAGACCGCACAGGAGAAGCTCCAGGCGGCGGCGCAGGCGCGGCCCCGCCACAAGATCGATCCCGGCTCCAAGGTGGTGCTTGTGGAGCCCACGACCTACCCGGACGAGATGCTGGACCCGATCTGCGCCCTTTTGCAGACCCGCTCCGACGTGCAGGCCGCCTACCTGCAAATTATGATCGTAAACGATGCCGAAAAAAGCTATCTGCTGGTTTTGGATTGCCCGCAGGACGACGGCCTGTTTGCGGCGGTGGCCAAAGCGGCCCACCCGTATATGTCTGCCAACAAAAAGATGAACCTGGATATCACCATCACCTCGGCGCCGCTCGGCATGCAGGCCACCCGGGATTCCGAGCCGTTTTACACCAAGACGATGGGCCGCATCCGGGATGAGGATGACGACGAATGAGCAAACGTTTGTTGGATTGCACGGCCAGCGACCTGCGCGGCTTTGACAAGGCGGAACTGCTGGCTTCCATTGCGGGCAGCGAGGGGCGCGTGCTGGCCTGTGAGTGTATCAGCATCACGCCGCCGCTGCTTATGAACGTGACCAACGCCGAGTACGCGGCTTCCCTGAGCGCCGATCTGCTGCTGCTGAATATGTTCGATGTCCAAAATCCCATCGTGCAGGCGCTTCCATCCGTTCCGCCCGAGGAGACCGTGCGGGAAATCAAGCGGCTGACGGGCCGGGTGATCGGCATCAATCTGGAGCCGGCGGATCCGTCCGCCGCGCAGAAGGCCAACGGGGGAACCCTTTGGCAGATGACGCCAGGGCGCCTGGCCACAGCAGAAAATGCCCGCCGCGCCGCCGCCATGGGCGTGGATATGATCGTATTGACCGGCAATCCCGGCAACGGCGTCAGCAACGAAGCAATTTTGCATGCGCTGCGGGAGCTTTCCGCCAGTGTGGGCGACCGGGTGATTTTGGCGGCAGGCAAGATGCACGCCTCCGGCATTGCCGGGGAGGGCGGCGACAGGATCCTGACCCAGGAGGACGCGGCCGCTTTTCTGGACAACGGCGCCGATGTGCTTTTGATGCCTGCGCCAGGCACCGTGCCCGGCATCACGGTGGACACCACCCACCGCCTGATCTCCTATGTCCACAGCCGGGGCAAACTGGCCCTTACCGCGATCGGAACCTCCCAGGAGGGCAGCGATGTTTCCACCATCCGGCAGATTGCGCTCAACTGCAAGATGGCCGGTGCGGATATCCACCATATCGGCGATACGGGTGTGCCCGGTATGGCGCTGCCTGCCAATATCCTGGCGTACTCCATCGCCATACGCGGCGAGCGCCACACCTACCACCGGATGGCCTGCTCGGTCAACCGGTAACTTGCCAAATGCCCGGATCGCAACAAAAAGTAAACCAGCCGCCCAGCGTCCGCCATTGCGGCTGCGTTGGGCGGCTGGCGCCGCATCGGCAGATTTGCGCGCGGCTTCTTGACAGGGGGAGGCCAAAGATGGTATAGTAAATGCAATGGGATATGTTTCGCTAAAGATAAGTTTAGCGAAGTATAGGGGAGCGAAAAAGCACCCGCGCGGGTGCGCCGGTCGGCGCAACGGCATCTTCCGGGCCGTCGGCACTGCACGGGCGCCCACGCTGCCGTGCGCTTCTTAGCCCATGTATGCGGCAAAGGCAGCCCGGTCTGCCGGCCGGCCCGCTGGATCGGATCAGAAAGGACTTTTGCATGAGTACCTACATCAACACCATGCACCCGGAGCGTCACGCGCCGTATCTGGATATTCCCGATGATGTAATCGAATATCTGCATTATCTTGATTTTGTCAAGCAGCGCTCTCCAAGGACCATCAACGGCTACTATCTGGATCTGCGGGGGTTCTTCCGCTATATGGCTTCCGCGTGGGACGACGCGCTGCGCGATGTGCCGCCCGAAAAGCTGCCGCTGACCGGCATTTCCACCAAAGCGATCGCGTCCATAACCAAGCGGGATATTTTTCAATACCTGGATGCCATGCAGACGGCGGGCAACGGAAAAACCGCCCGTGCGCGCAAGCTTTCGGCACTGCACGGCTTTTTCCATTACATGGTGTCCCAGGCGGACAAACTGAAAACAGACCCAACCCATGATATCAGTCTGGGCATTGCGCGGCGTCCGCTGCCAAAATACCTGACGCGGGAAGAATCCATTGAATTGTTAAAAAATATACAAAGTGATTTTTATGAGCGCGATTTCTGCATTCTGACCCTGTTGCTCAACTGCGGAATGCGGCTCTCTGAGTTGGTATCCATCAATCTGGCCAGTTTTCGGGACGATACGATCCGCATCATCGGCAAAGGAAACAAGGAGCGACTTGTCTATCTGAACGATGCCTGCGAGGACGCGCTGGCCCATTACCTGCCTGTGCGCGCCGCGCTGCCAAATCTGGCGGATGCCCAGGCGCTGCTGATTTCCAAGCGTACGGGCAAACGGCTATCGGCGCGGCGGGTGGAACAGATCGTGGAGCATTGCCTGCAGACGGCGGGACTGGGCGGGATGGGATTTTCACCGCACAAGCTGCGTCACACGGCCGCCACGCTGATGTACCAGTACGGCAACGTGGACATGCTGGCCCTAAAAGAAATTTTAGGCCATGAAAATGTATCCACCACCCAGATTTACACCCACATAAACAAACAGCAGCTGCGGCAGGCGGTGGCCTCCTCCCCCCTTTCCTCGCTGCGGTATCAGGCACCGCCCAAACCTGCGCCAGACCCCGACCGCGGCGCGGAAGATACTTCCTCTGCGCCAGAGCAGGCCGAATCTGCGGCAAACGCCGGGAAGGAGCCGGAGAAAAAAACGCGCACATAAGCAAAAAAGCAAGCGGACAGATGAACGCCTTTCCCCACCCGCCTAAAGCAGCGCCCCGGAAAAAAACAGGGCCAGACCGGCGCTCAAACCGCTGAGAAGGATTGCGGCCATGGCCGCGGCCAGGTAGCCCTGCACAAGGCTGCGCGCCTTCTCACGGCCGGTCATTCGCCCGCTGCCGCCAAACACGCTGCCATACAGCAGGCGGCTGACCTGCGCGCCCTGCCCGGCCAGCCCTGCACACAGCAGCAGCAGCGAAATTTCAGGCAAAATAGAAAGCAGCCAGTATACCACCAGCCCCCGCGTTCCCATCGTTTGGTATACAATGGCGGTGCAGCCGCCCCACAAGGCTCCTTTTGCCCAAAAGAGGAGCAGCGCAATCCCCAGCCCCAGCGCGCAGAAACCGCAGAACAGCAGCAGCGTAAGCTGTGCCAGCGCCGCCGCGAACTGCTCCGCAAAAACGCGCGCAAAAACCGCCAAATGCTGCCTGTCCATCGCATAGGCGGCCAGCGCCGCCAGCAGGGCGGGCTGACGCCGCCGGCAGTAAAACAGGCCGCAGCCGTACCCGGCCAAAAACAGCATTCCGAACCATCGGGCAAAATCGGGCGGACCGCCATCGGTCGGGCCGCCCGCCGCGCCGGAAGCGGCCCGCCGCCCGGCCCTAAAAAGCGGTAGGCGTTGTTCGGCGGTACGGCCGGCGGCCCTCATCGGCGCACCGGCGAAGCGCCGGACGGGCCTGCCGCACTGAGGATGCCGCCTGTCAGGCCGCCCGCCGCCAGCGCGCCCAGCAGCGTCAGGTTGTTGCCCGCCAGGCTCCACGCGCCGCTCATGGCTGTGGCGCAGAACAGGCAAAGCCCGTAGAACAGGCCGCAGCCCAAACCGCACAGCAGCTTTTGGCGGCCCAGCCCGTTGGCCAGCAGCGCGCCGGACACCATGGCGCAAAGCGCGGCCGCCGCGCAGGCAAACACCTTGACCAGAGAAAGGCTCAGCGAGGTTCTGGCAAACAGCAGCGCAAAAACGGCCAGCAGGGCTGCCCCTGCCGCCGTACCGCCCGCAAAGGCGCGCAGAAAAAGCAAGGGCAAGGCTGCCGTCCGGGAACCGCTGCCGCGCGGCCTGGGTTTGGAACGCGATGGTTTTGTCATTGTCATAAAAAACGCCTCCCTGCACAGTAAAAGCTATGCGGGGAGGCGCTTTGTTATGTTTGACCGCTTACTTTTTGGCGGGAATTTCTTTTTTGTCCTTCTCGGCGGCGCCGCTCATATCCAGCTTTTCGACCGAGGAGATCGCACTGCGGCGGAAACGGATTTTCACGCGATCGGCGCCGGTTTCCAGCACGAAGGTATCCTCCTTGATGGCGGATACGCGGCCGATGATGCCGCCGATGGTGGTCACCTCGTCGCCGATCTCGATGGAATTGCGCATACTTGTGTCTTTTTTCTCCTGCTTCTTCTGGGGCATATAGATGATCAGGTACATAAAGACGACCAGCAGAACCATGGGCAGAACCAGGGAAAGGATACTGGCGGTGGAACCCGTCGCGGTGGCGGTGTCAAGCAGTTGCAGCATATCGATAAACTCCTTAATTCAACAATTTTGTTCTATTATACAAAAGATCCGGCGCTTGTGCAAGAGATTTTCTCAAATTCTCGTGTCCAAAAGCTTTGCGTAGCGGTCATGGAATTCCTGGTAGCGGCCTTCATCAAGCGCCTGGCGGATGCATTCCATCAAATGGTTGTAAAAGTACAGGTTGTGCATCACGGCCAGCCGCATGCCCAGCATCTCATCGGCCTTTTGCAGGTGGCGGATGTAGGCGCGGGAAAAGCTGCGGCAAACCGGGCAATCGCAGGCGGGATCGATGGGACTTTCATCCCGCTCATACTTGAGGTTTTTGATGTTGATGATGCCGTTCCAGGTGAACAGGTGTCCGTGGCGGGCGTTGCGGCTTGGCATCACGCAGTCAAACAGATCCACACCGCGGTAAACGCCCTCGATGATGTTGCCGGGGGTTCCTACCCCCATCAGGTAGCGGATCTTATCGGCGGGCATATGCGGTTCCACCGCCGAGATCACATCGTACATGACCTCGGTAGGCTCCCCGACCGCCAGGCCGCCGATCGCGTAGCCGTCCAGATCGTATTCGGCGATTTGCTTCATATGCTCGACCCGCAGATCCTTGAAGGTGCAGCCCTGGTTGATGCCGAACAGCAGCTGGTCGGGATTGACGGCCAGCCCTTCCGCCTTCAGGCGGGCCATCTCGGCCTTGCAGCGCAGCAGCCAGCGGGCCGTGCGGGCGCAGCTTGCGGCGGCATAGTCATGCTCGGCGGGGTTTTCCACGCACTCGTCAAAGGCCATTGCAATGGTGGAACCAAGGTTGGCCTGGATCTGCATACTCTGCTCGGGGCCCATGAATATCCGGTGGCCGTCCAGATGGGAATTGAAGGTGACGCCCTCCTCGGTGATATGGCGCAGCTTGGCCAGGCTGAACACCTGAAAGCCGCCGCTGTCGGTCAGAATAGGGCCGTCCCAGCGGGTGAACTTATGCAGCCCGCCCATCTGGGCCACCACCTTGTCGCCGGGGCGAAGATGGAGGTGGTAGGTGTTGCAGAGCATCACCTGGGCGCGGATATCCTTGAGATCAAACGCAGAAAGCCCGCCCTTGATGGCCGCCGCGGTGGCCACGTTCATAAAAGCCGGGGTCTGGATCGTGCCATGCACAGTGGTAAAGGTGCCGCGCCGGGCGGCCCCCTGCCGTTGGATCAGCCGATAAGACATGGGGTGTTCTCCTCTCCGTCACAAAATCAGCATGGCATCGCCAAAGCTGAAAAATCGGTATTTTTCGTCCACCGCCGCCTTGTAGGCCGCCATCGTCTTGTCGTAGCCGTAAAAGGCCGCGATCAGCATGATGAGGGTGCTTTCCGGCAGATGGAAATTCGTGATCAGCCCGTCGATCGCATGCAGCGCGACGCCGGGGTACAAAAAGATATCCGTATTGCCGCTGCACGGCACGATCTTGCCGTACCGCGCCCACACGGCCTCCAAGGTGCGGCAGCTTGTGGTGCCCACGGCAATCACCCGGTGTCCGGCGGCGCGGGTATCCATGATCTGGCGGGCGGTCTTTTCGTCTACGCTGTACCATTCGCTGTGCATCTGATGGTCGGCGATGTCGTCCTCGCTGACGGGGCGGAATGTGCCAAGCCCCACATGGAGGGTGACCTCGGCCACCGGCACCCCCATGGCCCGGATCGTATCCAGCAGCTCTGGCGTAAAGTGGAGCCCAGCCGTGGGGGCCGCCGCGCTGCCCAGTTCCTTGGCGTACACCGTCTGGTACTGGCTTTGATCCTCCAGCTGGCGGGTGATGTAGGGCGGCAGCGGCATTTTGCCGAAGGCGTCCAGCTTCTCGTACAGCGTTTCGGTGTCGTAGGAGAAGGTGGCGTACTTGTTGCCGTCCGCCAGCGTCTCATCAATGACCGCCGTCAGGGTGCCGTCTCCAAAGGTGATTTTGGTGCCGGGCTGCATCCGCTTGCCGGGCCGGGCCAGGCACTCCCAGGTATCGCCATGCGCCTGGCGAAGCAGCAGCAGCTCGCACACGGCGCCCGTTGGCACCTTGGTGCCCAAAAGCCGTGCCGGCAACACCTTGGAGTTGTTGACGACCAACAGATCCCCCGGCTCCAGATACCGGGGCAAGTCATGGAACACTGCGTGCCGGATCGTATCGTCTTGCCGGTTCAGCACCATCAGGCGCGCCGAATCGCGCGGGTCGGCCGGCTCCTGCGCGATCTGCTCCTTGGGCAGATCGTACCAGAATTCTTTTTTTAACATACTTTTTAACCTTCTTCGCGTTGACAATCGGAAATCAGAATGCTATGATAATCCCAAGTACAGAGGCGCGGTTTGCATCAGTATCCGCTGTTTTCCCCTGCCAAGGGGCTTTGGGCATCGGAGAAAGGGCACACTGCCGAAGGCGATGCACGGCATGCATCGGGCCTGGGTCCATAGCCGAACAGGTGTGGAACTGTCACGCCAGCGTTTGGCGTGTTGCGCTGTGCGTATGCAATATAGTATTATATTGCATTCCATGCCGGTTTTCAAGCCGGTTTTTTTTATGTCTCTTTTTTTGGAAGTTGCGCATAGGATAGGGAATGGGAAAACGAAAGGATGGTACTTGAAATGAAACAATACAACGTTGGCGTTGTGGGCGCAACCGGCATGGTGGGGCAGCGCTTTATCACCCTGCTGGCAGATCACCCCTGGTTCCGCCTGACGGTTTTGGCCGCCAGCGCGCGCTCCGCAGGCAAGCCGTATGCGGAGGCTGTGGGCAACAAGTGGATGATGAGCGTTCCCATCCCGGAGAATGTGAAGGACATGGTCGTGCTGGACGCCGCCAAGGTGGAGGAGGTTGCCGCCAAGGTGGATTTCGTCTTTTGCGCGGTCAATATGAAAAAAGACGAGATCAAGGCGCTGGAGGAAGCCTATGCCAAGGCCGAGTGCCCGGTGGTATCCAACAACAGCGCCCACCGCTTTACCCCCGATGTGCCGATGGTCGTGCCCGAGATCAACGCCGAGCATCTTGCAATCATCCCGGCGCAGCGCGCGCGCCTTGGCACCAAGCGCGGCTTTATCGCGGTAAAATCCAACTGCAGTCTGCAGAGCTATGTGCCCGCGCTGCATCCGCTGCGCGGATACGGCATCACCAAGTGCCTGGTCTGCACCTACCAGGCCATCTCGGGCGCAGGCAAGAACTTTGACACCTTCCCCGAGATTCTTGACAACGTGATCCCCTACATTGGCGGCGAGGAGGAGAAAAGCGAGCAGGAACCCCTCAAGCTGTGGGGCCGCATCGAGGGCGACCGGATTGTTCCGGCCACCGCGCCTTCCTTCACGGCCCAGTGCCTGCGCGTGCCTGTTTCCGACGGCCATATGGGCGCCGTGTTTGTGAGCTTTGAGAAAAAGCCCACCCGCGAGGAGATCCTTGAGGCCTGGAAGTCCTTCCACGGCGCTGCGCAGGATCTCGCCTTGCCCAGCGCCCCCAAGCAGTTCCTGCACTATTTTGAAGAAAACGACCGTCCCCAGCCCAAGCTGGATCGTATGCTGGAAAACGGCATGGCCGTGAGCATCGGCCGGCTGCGGGAGGACACCCAGTACGATTACAAGTTCGTCTGCCTGTCCCACAACACGCTGCGCGGCGCTGCCGGCGGCGCGGTGCTGCTGGCCGAGCTGCTGGCCGCCAAGGGCTATATGGACTGAATTTGGAATTGCACACCGCTATGATTTGACAGGAGGCCCTTGTCTATGAAGAAGCCTGTATTTACCGGCGCCGGAATCGCCATCATCACCCCGATGAACCCGGACGGCAGTATGAATCTGCCCGGGTTGGGCAGACTGATCGACGACCAGATTGCCCACGGCACGGACGCCATCGTGATCTGCGGCACCACCGGCGAATCGGCCGCGCTCTCGCCCAAGGAACATGTCGAGTGTATTCGCTATGCCATTGAGAAGGTGGCAAAACGTGTACCCGTGATTGCCGGTACCGGCTCCAACGATACGGCGTTCGCCGTCTCGATCTCCCGCGAAGCCGAGGAACTGGGCGCCGACGCGCTGCTGCTGGTGACACCTTATTATAATAAGACCAGTCAGGCCGGGTTGATCGCCCATTACACGGCGATTGCCAATGCCGTGCATCTGCCCTGCATTTTGTACAACGTCCCCTCCCGCACGGGCGTCAACATTGCGCCCGCCACCCTGGCGGCGCTGTGCAGGCTGCCCAACATCAACGCCGTCAAGGAGGCCAGCGGGAACATTTCCCAGGTGGCCGAGATCGCGGCGCTGTGCGGCGACGAGCTGAACATTTATTCCGGCAACGATGACCAGATCGTTCCCCTGCTGGCCTTGGGCGGCAAGGGCGTGATCAGCGTGCTTTCCCATGTGATGCCGAAGGAAACGCACGATATCTGCGCGCTTTGGTTTGCGGGCAAGGTGCAGGAAAGCCTTGCGCTGCAGCTTAAGGTTTTGCCCATGTGCCACGCGCTGTTCTGCGATGTCAACCCGATCCCGGTCAAATGGGCCATGAACGTTCTGGGCTGGCAGGCCGGTCCTTGCCGTTTGCCGCTGGTGGAACCGGGCGCCGCGCAGCAGCAGCTTATCCGCACCGAATTGCAAAAGGCGGGCTTGTTGAAATAAATAGTGCAGCGCCGCCGGCCCGTATCCGGGCATGGGTCGGCGCTGCCTTTTTATCTGTAGTAGAAAGTAGAGGATTTTGCTATGATTTCCATCGTTTTGCAGGGCATTGGCGGCAGGATGGGCCATGCGGTGGCAGAAAAGATCGCCGCCCGCGCCGATTGCCGCCTTGTGGCCGGCATCGACCAGCAGCCCGGCCAGACGGCCGGTGTGCCGGTGGTGACATCCCCCGACGAACTGCCGGTGCAGGGGGATGTGCTGATCGATTTTTCCTCGCCGGAGGGCGCCCTGCGCGCGGCGCGCTACGGAGCCGCGCACGGCCTCCCCTGTGTGATCTGCTCCACGGGGCTGGACGCCGAGGCCGAGGAGACGCTGAAGGCTCTTGCCCGGCAGACGGCCATCTTCCGCAGCGCCAATATGTCGCTGGGCGTCAACGCGCTGATCGCACTGGCACGGCGCGCCGTTCAGCTGTTTGGCGGCGAGTATGACATCGAGATTCTTGAAAAACACCACCACAACAAGCTGGACGCGCCCAGCGGCACCGCGCTGATGATTGCCGACGCCATCAACAGGGAAGCAGGCGGCCGGTACGAGTACGTCTATGACCGGCACGAGGTGCGCCAGAAACGCGGCGCGCAGGAGTTGGGCATCAGCTCCATCCGGGGCGGCGGCATTGTGGGCGAGCATGAAATTCTGTTCTGCGGCCCCGAGGAGGTCGTCACCCTCTCCCACAGCGCCCAAAGCCGGGGCGTGTTTGCGGACGGCGCCATCCAGGCGGCTCTGTTTCTTGCCCGCTGCAAGCCAGGCTATTATACGATGGATGACCTGATGCGGGAGAAACTGGGATGAAATTGCACAAAAACGAGTTGGCAGCCTGCCTGTGCATTGCAGCGGGCGTCGGGCTGGTGTTGTCCACGGCGTTCTGGAGCCCCGCCGCCTTGGTGGGATCGTTTGTGGGCGGCACCGCGGAATCCGCGGCCGGGGCCGAGGCTTCCGCTCTGGCGGCGCCCGCGCCCACCGCTGCGCCCACCCCGTCCCCGACGCCTGAGCCTACACCTGTCGTGGAGACCGTGCGCTTTTCAGCCACCGGCGACGATCTGATCCACGAGGGCATCTACAACCAGGCCAGAGCCCGCGGCACCGACGGCGGCTACGATTTCAGCGCGGCCTACGCCAACCTCAAGGATTTTTATGCGGGATTCGACATAAACTGGCTTAACCAGGAAACGCTTGTAAACGACGCCTTTGCGCCTTCCGGCTACCCCTGCTTTTCCACCCCCACCGACATCGGCAAGGCGCTGTACGACGTCGGCTTCCGGGTATTCAGCTTGTCCAACAACCACAGCTACGACCAGGGCGCCGAGGGCATCCGCTCCTCAATGGCGTTCTGGGATACGATGCCCGACGATGTGGTGACGGCCGGGTTCTACAACCTGACCAGCTACGACAACCTGAGCTACCAGACCGTCAACGGCATCACCTTCGGATATCTTTCCTATACCCAGCTCACAAACGGCATCCCTACGCCTGACGGAACGGAATACGGCGTTGTTCTGCTGGACGATACCGATACCGTCGCGCAGCAGATGGCCACCGCGCGGGCCAACTGTGATGTGCTGGTCATCAGTTGCCACTGGGGCATTGAGGGCAGCCACACGGTCAGCGATTATCAGAAGGAAAAGGCGCAGTGGCTTGCCGACCATGGCGCCGATCTGATTATCGGCACCCACCCCCATGTGACGCAGGATGCCGCTTGGCTTACCGCCAGCGATGGCCGCCCGGTATTTGTGGCCTACTCTCTGGGCAATTTTATCAATGCACAGTCGGAGCCGGACAATATGATCGGGGCCATTCTGGATCTGTCCGTCCAAAAAACGACCCTGCCGGACGGCACAGCGACCATCGCGCTGCAAAATCCCGTGCTGCATCCGGTCATCACCCAATATGAGAACGGCTATGACAACATCCGGGTCTACCTCTACCGCGATTACACCGATGAACTGGGCGCGGCCCATGGCAATTTTACGCTGAGCCGGGATTCTATCGCAAAGGTGTTTTCCGGTTCCATTCAGTCGCAGTTTATATCCTTTGATTAACATACGCACAAGGAGAGTACATATCTATGAGCAACTATATGCTAACCTGCTGTTCCACCGCCGATATGCCCAAATCGTTTTTTGAGGAGCGGAACATCCCTTACGTTTGTTTCCATTACCATCTGGACGGCAAAGAATACCCGGACGATCTGGGCGTCAGCATCCCCTTCTCCACATTTTACGCGCGCATCGCCGCAGGCGCCATGCCCACAACCTCTCAGGTGAACGTGGGCCAGTACGTCGCTTTCTTTGAACCGTTTTTGGCCGCAGGCAAGGATATCCTGCATGTAAGTCTGTCCAGCGGTATTTCTGGTTCCTACAATTCGGCCTGCATTGCCCGGGACGAGCTGCTGCGAAAGTATCCGGAGCGGAAGATCGTGGCGGTGGACAGCCTGGCCGCTTCCAGCGGCTACGGTTTGCTGATGGATATGGCCGCCGATGTGCGGGACGGCGGTGCCTCCCTTGATGAACTGGAAAGCTGGCTGCTGGAAAACCGGCTGCGTATCCATCACTGGTTCTTTACGACCGATCTGACCCACTTCAAGCGGGGCGGCCGCATCTCCGCCGCATCGGCCATGGCGGGCACTCTGCTCAACATCTGCCCGCTGATGAACGTCAGCAACGACGGTCACCTGGTGCCCCGCCAGAAGGTTCGCGGCAAGCGCCATGTTATTGAGGAATCGCTGCACAAGATGCAGCAGTTTGCCGATAACCGCGCCAACTACAGCGGCAAATGCTTTCTCTCCAATTCCGCCTGCATGGAGGACGCCCGCGCGCTGGCCGATCTGGTGGAGTCCAACTTTCCCAAGCTGGCCGCGCCGGTGCTGATCAACAGCATTGGCACCGTCATCGGCAGTCACACCGGCCCCGGCACCGTCGCCCTGTTCTTTGTGGGCGATAAGCGGGAAAACTGATTCATTTTTGGAGCATGACACAGAAAGAACGCGATGAAGGAAACCGCGGTGCGCACGCAGGCTGATGCCTGCCAGAGCGACGATGCAGCAGGGCGTGTGCTGCCGCGGCGGGAACTGTTGCGCTGGGTCTGGGGCTTGCTCTAAGCGCCGCGCGCTGCCGCCGTACAGGCGGCGGAGCGCGGCGCTTTGCCATACGCCCCTTCTTTGCCGATGCGGACGGTTGCGGCGGCAAGGTTTTGTGTGGTATGATGAAAATAATCGCCGGGGTTCCGGCCAAGAAAGAGGCTTGATGATGAACGAGGAAAACTACGGCTTTTTGAAATCGGCGGCCGTATCGCCTGCACTGCGGGTGGCCGACTGCACCTATAACGCCGCGCAAAGCCTGCAGGCAATGCAAAGTGCCGCCGCGCGCGGCGTGCAGCTGCTCTGCCTGCCGGAGCTGGGCTTGACCGGCTATACCTGCGGGGATCTGTTTTTACAGGAGACGCTCTGCCGCGGCGCCGAGACTGCGCTGGCCGGCCTTTTAAAGGCATCGGCCGGGCTTGCGCTGGTCGCGGTGGTAGGGGTGCCGGTGCGGGTGGACGGCAAGCTGTACAATTGCGGTGCCGTTGTGTGCAGGGGCAAGCTGCTGGGCCTTGTGCCCAAAACCTGGCTGCCCAACTACGGCGAGTTTTACGAAAAACGGCATTTTACGGCAGGCAGCGCCGCCGTGCGCCCGCTGTGCTTTGCCGGGCAGGATACCCAGTTCGGCACTTCCCTGCTGTTCTGCTGTGAGGAGATCGACCACTTTGTGCTGGGCGTGGAAATATGCGAGGATCTTTGGTCGCCCATACCGCCCAGTTGCCGCCACGCGCTGGCGGGAGCCACCGTGATCGTAAATCTTTCGGCCAGCGATGAGACGGTGGGCAAGGCGGCCTACCGCCGGGAGCTGGTGGCCGGGCAGAGCGCGCGGCTGTTGTGCGGCTACCTGTACGCGGACGCGGGCCACGGCGAAAGCACGACCGATATGACCTTTGCCGGGCACAACCTGGTCGCCGAGAACGGCGCGGTGCTGGCGCAGAGCCTGCCGTTTGCAGGCCGGCCTGCCGAGAGCGAGCTTGACCTTGACCGTATGGTGCAGGAGCGGGCGCGCAACACCACCTTTGCGCCGCAGGCGGAGGGCTATACCCGTGTGGCTTTCTCGCTGGCGCCCCAGGCGGTTGCCCTGACCCGCACGGTTTCCCCCACCCCCTTTGTGCCGCAGGACGCCGCGGCGCGCACCGAGCGGTGCGAGCTGATCCTGCGCATCCAGGCCGAGGGCCTTGCCAAGCGGATGGAGCATACCCATGCGCGCTGCGCGGTGCTGGGCATATCGGGCGGGCTGGATTCCTGCCTGGCGCTGCTGGTGGCCGTGCGGGCCTGCAAGCTGCAGGGGCGCAGCCCGCAGGACATTGTGGCAATCACCATGCCTTGCTTTGGCACCACACGGCGTACCCGCTCCAACGCGGAGCTGCTCTGCGAGGCACTGGGCGTCCGCTTTGCCGAGATCAACATCACCGATACGGTCAACAGCCATTTTGCCGATATCGGGCAGGATCCCAACCGATTTGATGTGACTTTTGAGAACTGCCAGGCCCGCGTCCGCACGCTGGAACTGATGGATTACGCCAACAAGGAGGGCGGTTTTGTAATCGGCACCGGCGACTTGAGCGAGCTGGCGCTGGGCTGGGCCACCTACAACGGCGACCATATGAGCATGTATGGCGTAAACGCGGGCGTACCCAAGACGCTGGTGCGCCACATCGTCCGCTACGCCGCCGACGCGGCGGATGCCGAGGCGCTGCGCACGGTGCTGCTGGATATTCTGGATACCCCCGTCAGCCCTGAGCTGCTGCCTGCAGCCAAGGACGGCGGGTTCAGCCAGCAGACGGAGCAGCTGGTCGGCCCCTACGAACTGCATGACTTTTATCTGTACTATGTTCTGCGCTGTGGCTTTGGCCCCGCCAAAATCTATTATCTGGCGCAGGCAGCGTTCCGCGGCCGCTACGCGCCCGATGTGCTGCTCTTTTGGCTCAAAAATTTTTACCGGCGTTTTTTTGCCCAGCAGTTCAAGCGCAGCTGCCTGCCGGACGGCCCGAAGGTCGGCTCGGTAACCCTGTCGCCCCGCGGCGACTGGCGTATGCCCAGCGACGCCTGCAACGCCCTCTGGATGGCTGAACTGGATACGCTGGGCTAACTTTTCCACCCTTGCCTGACTTTGCCCCGCGCCGCCTTGCGCAGCGGGCAGAAAAGCCCCCGCCGCCTCCTGCTTTGGAAGTACAGGAGATGGCGGGGGTTTTAGGCGTATTGTTTTGCTTAAAGCAATAAAAAAACAGGCAGCCGGAAGGCTGCCTGCGATGGAGGTGACGGGCAGATTTGAACTGCCGAATGAGGGTTTTGCAGACCCTTGCCTTACCACTTGGCCACGTCACCATCGTAATGAAAAACCGGCATAAGCCGGCTTTTCATTGTTTCATTGGAGCGGCCGACGAGGCTCGAACTCGCTACCTCCACCTTGGCAAGGTGGCGCTCTACCAGATGAGCTACGGCCGCATATTCCTGCCGCAAACAGCGGCAGGCGCTTGAGAATGGTGCCTCCGATCGGAATCGAACCAATGACACGGGGATTTTCAGTCCCCTGCTCTACCGACTGAGCTACAGAGGCATAATGGCGACCCGGATCAGGCTCGAACTGACGACCTCTAGCGTGACAGGCTAGCGTTCTAACCAACTGAACTACCGGGCCTTATGGTGGGAGTTAACGGACTCGAACCGCTGACCCTCTGCTTGTAAGGCAGATGCTCTCCCAGCTGAGCTAAACTCCCAAATGGAGCGGCCGACGAGGCTCGAACTCGCTACCTCCACCTTGGCAAGGTGGCGCTCTACCAGATGAGCTACGGCCGCATGGTGGAGAGTTTAACCAGTCCGTTGTCTCTCCGGGCGACGTTTGTTATTTTACCGTATTCCTCCGCATTTGTCAATACTTTTTTCTTACTTTTTTTCGTTTTTCTGCGTTGCTGCCTGCGGCCAGTTTTCCAGCAGACGGTTCAGATCGATTTTGTACGATTTTCCGCAAAATTGGCAGTTGACCTCGGCGATGGGATCCTCCTGCCGCAGTTTTTCCACCTCAGCGCGGCCCAGGCTGCGCAGTACCCGCTCCACCCGCTCGGTGCCGCAGTCGCAGTGGTAGCAAACCTTGGCGCAATCCAGAATTTCCGGCGAAAACCCGTCCAGCGCCATGTCCAGCAGGTCGCGGATGGTTTTGCCCTCCGCCAGCAGGCTGGTCACGCTTTTCATGCCGCCGATGTTCTTTTCCAAAAGGGCGATATCCTCCTCGGCGGCGCCGGGCAGCAATTGAAGGATAAAACCGCCCGCGCACTGCACCGTGAGGTCGGGGTTGACCAGCACCCCCAGCGCGCAGACGGTGGGCGTTTGCTCACTGATGGCAAAGTAGGCGGTCACATCCTCGGCAATCTCGCCGGAAGCAAGCGGCACCTGGCCCACATAGGGTTCCCGCAGGCCCAGATCCCGGATGACATCCAGCGTGCCGTCCCTGCCCACGGCGCTCCCCACATCGAGGTGACCGTCCGCACGCAGGGGCAGTTCCACCACGGGATGCTCCACATAGCCTTTTACGTCCCCGGAACCGTCCGAGATGGCCATCAGCCGCCCCGCAGGGCCGCCGCCGCGCACCTGCAGCGTGATGGTGTCCGCGGTGTTTTTCAGCATCATGCCCATCATCGAGGCCGCCGTCAAAAGCCGGCCCAGCGCGGCCGTGGTCACGGCGCTGGTCTTGTGCAGGCGCTCCATCTCCCGCACGATCTCGGTGCTGTCCACCCCGTAAAACACGACGCCCCCGTTCCGAGAAATGCCGCGCAAAAGATTGGGGTGATTTTCCAAAGAAGTCATTGCCATGGTTCGTTATCCTTCCTGCGTGTATTGCTTGACGACCGTAAAAATCCACCGCTGGCTGTCCGCACGGACAGGGCCGAAATCCTCCCCGTCGGCGATTTTTGCCAGCGTAAAGCCGCTGCTTTCCAACGCCTGGGTCACTTCCTCCAGCGTATAGCCGTACTCGGGAAATGCCTCATGGTAGGTTTCTCCGGCGTCCTTGTAGGTCACATCAATCTGGATGTCCACCCGGCGCTGGGAGGCGTCGTAGCTGTTTTGCCAGCGGCAGGCGGCATCCGGCTCGTCAAAGTCAAAGGTGTGGTTGCAAAGCACCTCCGCGTGCTTGTAGGGCGTGTTGAGGTCAAACACAAACAGGCCGCCTTTTTCCATAAAAAAGGCAGCCCTGGCGATTGCCCGGCGAAAATTTTCCAGCGGGCCGATGTGGTTGTAGGTGTCAAACGTCGATACGGCGGCCCGGATCGTGCCGTACAGGTCGAGCGAGAGGATATCCTGCCGCAGCAGCAACAGCTGCCCCGGCGAGCCAAGTTCGTCGGCCTTGTCCCGCAGAACCGAGAGCATTTCCTCCGACCGGTCGATGCCGATCATGTCGTAGCCGGCCTGGGCCAGCATCAGGGTCAGATCGCCGGTGCCGCAGCCAAGATCGGCCACGATGCCGTCCGCGATGCCGTGCGCGCGCAGCTCCCCCGCAACGTACCGGAACAGGGCGTCGTAATCGGCCGCGCCGTTGAACGCGTCGTAAAAATAGGCAAACTCATTATAGGCCATCGTCGGCCTCCTGCAAGGCGGGCAACGCGGCAAAATACGCGCGCAGCTCGTCCACGCCCTGCCCCTTCTCGGCGCTGGTGGCAAAAATCTTCCGGCAGCCGTAAGGCCCCAGCACCGCTTCAAACTGCACAAGCTGGGCTTCCAACTCGCTTTTTTTCAGCTTGTCGCACTTGGTCAGAGCAGCCACAAAGGGGATGCCGTTGTGGCGCAGATATCCCAGCATCTGCAGGTCATCGGCGCTGGGGGCATGGCGGCTGTCCAGCAGCTGCACCAGCACCGAAAGATGCCGATCGGCCTCAAAATAGCGATTGATCAGGTCGTCCCAGCGCGCGCGGTCGGCGTTGGAGACTTTGGCGTAGCCGTAACCGGGAAGATCGACAAAATAAGCGGTATCCACCCGATAAAAGTTGATTGTTGCGGTTTTTCCGGGGGTGGAACTGACCCGCGCCAGATTTTTACGGCCGCACAGCCGGTTGATCAGGCTGGATTTCCCCACGTTGGAGCGGCCGGAAAAGACAAACTCGGGGCGGTCGCTGTCCGGCAGCTGGCTGGAAATGCCGTAGGACGCCTGAAATTCACAGTTGTTGTAATTCATGCCCTTCCTCTCACATCACGGTGGCGGGTTCCTTGGATTTTGGGGCGGCGGGCACCACCGCGTCCATCGATTGCAGCGGATGGGCCATTTCTCCCGTACGGGCAGCGCGCGGCGCCGCGGGCGTCTGCATCCGCAGCGCCTGCTTCAACACCTGCTCAAGATCCGAAACGGGAATAAAGCGGATGGCCTTTTTAACTTCGGCATCCACCTCAAACAGATCGCTGGCATTGTCCTGGGGAATCAGCACGGTGCTGATCCCCTCGCGGAAGGCCGCCATGCTTTTTTCCTTGAGCCCGCCGATGGGCAGTACATTGCCGTGCAAAGTAATCTCACCGGTCATCGCAAGGTCAGCCATGACGGGGATGCCTGCGTAGGCGGAGATCAGCGCGGTGGTCAGGGTGACGCCCGCCGATGGGCCGTCCTTGGGCACGGCGCCTTCGGGCGCGTGAATATGGATATCGGAATTTTTGATCGTATCGGCGGAGATGCCGTACTCGGCTGCATGGACGCGGGCATAGGTGACGGCCAGGCGGGCGCTTTCCTTCATCACATCGCCCAAACTGCCGGTAAGCTCGATCTTGCCGCTGCCCTCGGGGATAAGCTGCACCTCCACGGGCAGCATCTCGCCGCCCACGCTGGTCCAGGCCAAGCCGTTGGCAATGCCCACCGCGTCGGTGCGGGAGATAAAGGTCGGCTTGATTTTTTCCGGGCCAAGCAGCGCCTTGACCGTGCCGGCCGAAACGTTGATCTTGTCCGTCTCCCCCGCAGCGATCTTTTTGGCGCACTTGCGCAGCACCTCGGTGATGGTGCGCTCCAGCGTGCGGACACCGGCTTCCCGGGTGTAGCTGTCGATGATTTCATACAACGCGCCGGGGGCAACACTGACCCGGCCGGTCAGCCCGTTGTTTTTGAGCTGCTTGGGCAGCAGATGCCGCTTGGCGATGTTCCATTTTTCGGTGCGGGTGTAGCTGGGCAGCTCGATCACATCCATGCGATCCAACAGAGGCGCCGGGATCGTCTCGGCATTGTTGGCGGTGGTGATGAACAGCACTTCGCTCAAATCAAACGGAATATCAAGATAATTATCCTTAAAAGTCTTGTTTTGCTCGGGATCCAGCACTTCCAGCAGGGCGCTGGAGGGGTCGCCCTTGTAGTCGGCGGCCAACTTATCGATCTCGTCCAGCAGCAGCAGCGGGTTGGCGGATTTGGCGGTGGTCAGCGCGTTGATGATCCGCCCCGGCATGGCGCCGATATAGGTGCGGCGATGCCCGCGGATCTCGGCCTCGTCATGCACGCCGCCCAGGCTCATCCGGGCAAACTTGCGGCCCATGCAGTCGGCAATCGAGTGGGCGATGGAGGTTTTGCCCACACCCGGAGGGCCTACAAGGCAGATGATCTGCCCTTTTACATCGGTGTTCAGCTTTCGGACGGCCAGAATTTCAAGAATCCGCTCCTTGACCTTTTCCAGCCCGTAGTGGTCGCGGTCCAGAATCTTGCGCGCGTGGGCCTGATCAAGATCGTCGGGCGTCAGCGTATTCCAGGGAAGCCCCAGGCAGGTGTCCAGGTAATTGCGGATCACACTGGATTCTGCCGCGTTGCCCTGCATCCTGGCCAGGCGGTCGCATTCCTTGAGCAGCTTTTCGGCGGTATCGGCTTCCAGCTTGAGCGCTTCGATCTGGCGGCGATACTCGTCGGCCTCGGCATGGGTGTCCTCGCCGTCGCCCAGCTCCTCGCTGATTGCGTGCATCTGTTCCCGCAGGTAATACTCCCGCTGGCTCCTGTCCATCTGGACGTTTACCTTGTCGTCGATGTCCTTTTCGATAGAAAGGATGTCGCATTCCTTATGCAGCAGGACAAGCAGCTTTTCCAGCCGCCCGTTCAGGGTGGATTCGTTCAGGATGGCCTGCTTGTCCTCATATTTCAGCAGCAGGTTGGCAGGCATATACTCGCTCAGGTAGAGCGGGCTGTCGCTGGACACGATATTGTATACAACGTCCTTGGAAAGCTGCGGGCTGAGCGCCAGATATTCCTCAAAGCATTCCTTCAGGCTGCGTACCAGCGCTTCGGTCTGGGCGCGCTTGTCCACGTTGATGCCCCGCACCGGCGCGCTGCGCACCGTGACCTGCAAAAATTTCCCCTCCGTCTCCAATTCCAGAAGGCGGGCGCGGCTTTTGCCCTCCACCAGCACCTTGACAAGATCGGTGGAAACGCGCAGCACCTGCTTGATCTCGGCCACAACGCCGTAGCCGTAAAGATCCTGCATGGTGGGGCTTTCGGTGTCGGTATCCTTCTGGGCAACCAGAAAAATGTTGCTGTTGCCGTTCATCGCTTCCTCAATGGCCGCGATGGACATGGCGCGGCCCACCTCAAAGTGAACCACATTGTTGGGAAAAACCACCAGCCCGCGCAGCGCGATGGCCGGCAGATGCACGGCATTGTGCGAGATCTTGATGGTTACTTTTTGATCTGACATAAACAATTTCCCTTTCCGCGGGGTGTGCCCGCCGCCGGGGGCCTGTCTTCCCCCTTCCCTCTATTCCCGGCCGAGCCGGGCGGAACAATTGCCTTGTTCCGTCTTACAGAAAAAAATTACAATCTCTGCGCGTGCAGCACCGGCAGGTGCGCGCAAACGCTCTGCGGCAGCAGAATGGACAGCGAGCCGGGCTGCACCTGCGCGTCCAGCCGCACCTGCGGTGCGCATTCGCCGTCCAGCGTGACGATCAGCGGCTGACCGTCCAGCACCCGAAAGTGGACTTCCCTGGCCCGCACCACCCACATATACGGACGAAGCGAGGGGATCACGATGCCATCGGGGGAAAGATGTCCCCCGACTTTATATAAAGAAAGAAAATGCGGAATTTTGGCGCGGGGAATCGGCTTGACCAGCACCACATCCAGCAGCCCGTCGTCCATCATGGCGTAGGGGGCCGCCGCATATCCGCCGCCGTACAGCCGGCCGTTGCAGACGCCCAGCATCATGTAGGAGCCCGTCAGCGTTTCGCCGTCCACCCGCACCTCCAGCTGGCTGCTCAACCGTCCGAAAAACACCTTGAGAATGGACAGCGTATAGGCCATGGAACCGCCGCAGCCCGGAAGCCGCTTGAAATGCGGAATATTGTAGGCCACCTTGGCATCCAGCCCTGCCGCGCAGATGCTGACGCAGCTGCCGTAGTTTGTTTCGATCGTGTCCACCCGGAAACTGCGGCCGCCAAGCTGGGCATCCATATCCAAAAAGCTTTCCCGGCTGCCAAAGTTCCGCACATAATCGTTGCCGCTGCCGCAGGGGACGCAACCCACCGAAATCTGGGGCTGCCCCACGGCTTTTTGCACCACCTCGTTCAAGGTTCCGTCTCCGCCGCAGGCGTACAGCCGCACCGGCTGGCCGGAACGCGCAAACGTCTCGGCAATCTCCGCCGCATGATGGGGATGGGTGGTGCGCAAGATATCGTAGGAAACGCCCGCGCGCTCGGCAGCAGCCCGGATTTTCGGGATCAGAACCGGGCTGGCATCGGTGCTGCCAGCTGCCGGATTGATGATAAAAATATGTTTCATCCTTAAACCGCCTACACCATCTTTTTATACCTATAAAGATACACGCTATATTTTATATGCTTGAAATGCAAATAGCAAGCGTTTGGAATAAGATGTTACAAACAAGACACAATAGAGAGAAAATACACACAACACTTTGTGGAGGATGCCATGAAAATCTTTGCAGAAGTTGTACAGGTTTGCCTTTTGAGCGTGGTTTCGCTGGTGACCTTGTTTCTGGTTTCCCGCCCGGGCGGAAAACGGCAGATTTCCCAGATGAGTATGTTTGACTATATCAACAGCATCACGGTGGGGTCCATTGCCGCCGAGATGGCGACCAACCTGGAAGAATGGTACAAGCCCTTTACCGGCATTCTGGCTTACGGGCTGATGGCCTGGCTGGTGCATCTGGCCGCCTACAAAAGCCTGCGGGGACGCCTTTTGCTTTCCGGCAGGGCCATCGTTCTGATGGAAAACGGTGTGATCCTGCGCCAAAACCTGCGCCGCGCCGCCATTGATCTCAACGAATTTTTAGCGCAATGCCGGATCGCCGGTTTTTTTGATCTGCGGGACCTGGCTACCGCCACCCTGGAAACCAACGGTCAGCTCAGTTTTTTGCCCCAAAGCGGTGCCCGCCCCGCCACCACAAAGGATCTTGCCCTGCAAACACAGCCGGCTTCCACCTGGATCGACCTGATTCTGGACGGACACATTATGGAACACAACCTTCAATCCGCAGGCAAGGACCGCGCCTGGCTGGACGCCCAGCTGCACCGGCAGGGCATTGGCCGGGCGTCGGAAACTTTCTATGCGGCTTGCAGCCGGAACAACGATTTTTTTGCCTGCCGAGCCAACCGCTAGCGCACGACGCAGCAAGAAAGCGACAAAAACCGCGGCGGAACCGTCGCGCCGTTTCTGTGGAGGGCTCCGGTGGAAAGTAAGGAAACGGCGCCCCGGGTAATGATCCATCACCCGGAGCGCCGTATGGTTTTATCCTGAACTTACGCCTTGAAGTAACGCTTCAGCAGGCCCTCAAAGCCTTTGCCGTGGCGCGCTTCATCCTTCGCCATCTCGTGGACGGTGTCATGGATGGCATCAAGGTTGAGCTGCTTGGCCATCTTGGCCAGATCCATCTTGCCGGCGCAGGCGCCGCACTCGGCCTCCACGCGCATCCGCAGATTTTTCTCGCTGCTGTCGGTCAAAACCTCGCCCAGCATCTCGGCAAACTTGGAAGCATGCTCGGCCTCCTCAAAAGCGTAGCGCTTGTAGGCCTCGGCGATCTCGGGGTATCCCTCGCGGTCGGCAACGCGGCTCATGGCCAGATACATGCCGACCTCGCTGCACTCACCGTTGAAGTTGGCGCGCAGGCCGTCGATGATCTCCTGCGGAGCATCCTTGGCAATGCCGACGACATGCTCGGTAACAAAGGAATTCTCTTTTTTCTCCACGAACTTGGAAGCGGGCGCCTTGCAAACGGGGCAGAACTCAGGGATGGAACCTTCTGCGATATAGCCACAAACGGTGCAAACGTACTTGGTCATTGTAATTGCCTCCTGATTGATTTTTTTTGTTTTGGATTCCGGGGGGGATGTTGTGTTCCCTTCGGTGTGATATCAGTATAGCCGCGGCGGAAAGAAAAGTCAAGGGATTTTCAAAAATTATTTAAGATTTTTTCTTAAACATATTTTTAACATTCTTTGTCTGAAATCCGCTCATTTTGCGAAAATATGGCTCTACAGACTTGAAAATCCAATAAGTAACATACCCAACAATAAGACCAGATATCATAAGAACCGGCGCATAGGCAACCGCCATTCCGCTGGACAGGATCACGGCAGCACCCGCCAGCTGGCCCAGATTGTGGGCCAGCGCGCCCGCAGCCGAAAAGATATAGCCGGAGATCTGCATCGGAATGGCCAGCAGAAGGCAAAGCACCCCAAAAGAAAGCAGCCCGCCGCACAGCGACAGAAACCCGGCGGTGGCTCCCCGCGTGAGAAACGCGAACAGGGCTTTCAAAATGACCAAAGCCAGCGCCTGCCTTTTGTTTATAAAGAGCAGCGCGTACATGACCACAATGTTGGAAAGCCCCAGTTTCATGGCGGGCAGCAGCCCAAGCAGCGGCGTGATGGCGGATTCCAGAAAGGAAAGGGCGATGGCCAATGCAAACAGCATGCCGGTCAGGGCCACAGTCCTGGTTTTTTCGTCTCGCATAGAATATCCTGCTTTCCTGCATAAAAAATCGTTCTGCTTCCCATTATACCGGCAGGGATGTCAGATGTGTGAACAAGGAACGAAAATCGGGAAAAAACGATACAAAAATCGTTTCCCTGCGCCGTTTCAATGCCCGCCGCGCACTTGAAAAAATGCGCCGAATAGTGTATCGTATAAAGAGTTATGGAATCCGTCTGCCCCGCGGCGCGTTTGCACGGGCAGCGCGGCAAGGCGGTTTCGGAACGTGACGGCAGAAAGAACCTGCCCGCATTGCCCTGATCTCTATAGATAAAGGAGTTATCCTATGAAAAAATGGTTTGTAACCGTCGCCCTTATCTCCGCCTGTGCGCTGGCTCTGGCCGCTTGCGGCGGCAGCGCCTCCACCGCCGCTTCCAGCGACGCCACGGCATCCTCCGCGTCCTCCCAGGCCGCTTCTTCCGAGAGCGTGGCGGATTCTGCCGCCTCCTCGCAGGCGGCCTCCTCGGAAAGCACCGCAGCCTCTGCGCAGGCGGACACAGCCAAGCTGGACGCGATTGTATCGGCCATCGAGGCGGTCAACCCTGTCGCCAACCCCCGCGCCATCGACGATACCTCGCTGCAGTACGACATGAATCTGACCCCGGACAACATCGTGGGCTACAAGGGCGATGTGACCAACAACCAGGATGATTGCAGCCTGGTGTTTGTGGCCCAGGCCAAGGACGGCTCCGCGGACGCCGTCAAGAGCGAACTGGAGGCCTACCAGGCTTCTTTGGCCGGGAACAACCTCTACGCGGAGTTTGCCGATAAGGTCGCCAAGGCCAAGGATGCCCGCATCGTCGTCAAGGACAACTATGTCGTGCTGGTCATTGCCGGCGTGAGCGGCCCGGATTATTCTGCGATCGACACCGCCATCGAGGGCGCGCTTGCCTGATCGGCTGGCATCACGAAATAACGCATGGCAGGCCGCTACCCGTTTTCAAAACTGGTAACGGCCTGTTGATTATCCGGGGAGGATACCGCCTTGGTTTTTAACAGTGTCGTTTTTCTGTTCTGCTTTTTGCCGCTCTGCCTGCTTGTTTATTACCTTGTGCCGGGCCGGGTAAAAAACGCGGCGCTTTTGGCGGAAAGCATTCTGTTCTACTGTTGGGGAGGCGTTCGCTTTCTGCCCCTGATCCTGCTTTTGATTGTAATCAACTATCTGGCCGGGCTGGGGATCGAACGGCTGATCCATGGCTCCCGCGGGCGCAAGGTGCTGCTGGTTCTGGCGGTGGTTCTGACGCTGGCTGCGCTGATTCTTTTTAAGTACACCAACTGGCTGCTGCAAACGATCGGCCAACTGGGGTCGCTGCCCCTCTCGGGACTGTCCTTCCTGTCCGTGCTGCCGCTGGGCATCAGCTACTACACCTTCAAGTTGATCAGCTACACGGCCGACGTCTACGCAGGCAAGGTCAAAGCGGAGCGCAATTTGATTACCTTTGCGGCCTACGGAATGCTGTTTCCGCAGCTGCCGGTCGGGCCGATCGTGAAATACCGGGACGTCGCCGGGCAGTTGCACAACACCGCAAATCGCTGCACACTGGCGCAGGCGCAGGCAGGCGCCGAAATGTTTGTGTTCGGCCTGGCCAAAAAGGTGATCCTGGCGGATTCCATCGGCGCGCTGTGGCTGGGCGTGATCGGCGTGTGGAGCGGCAACACCCAGACCGCCGTGGGGGTGGGGCTGGCCAATGCCTCCACGCCGCTGGCCTGGCTGGGCATTTTGGCTTACTCGCTGCAGCTGTATTTTGATTTTTCCGGGTACTCGGAGATGAGCAACGGCATCTCCAAGATGATGGGCTTCGACTGCCCTGCCAACTTTGATTTGCCTTACATCTCGGCCAGCATCACCGAATTCTGGCGTCGCTGGCATATCACCTTGTCCCAGTGGTTCCGGGATTATGTGTATATTCCGCTGGGCGGCAACCGCAAGGGGCTGGGCCGTCAGATCCTCAATATGCTGGCCGTCTGGGCGCTGACGGGCATCTGGCACGGCGCCAACTGGAACTTCATCTGCTGGGGACTGTACTATTTTGTACTGCTTACCGTCGAAAAATCGTTTTTGCTGCGCTATTTGAAAAAAGGCCGCATCTGGCCCCATCTTTACACGCTGTTTTTTGTGGTGCTGGGCTGGGGCATTTTTACCGCCAACAGCGCGGGCGCGCCGCTGGGGCTGCTGCTGAATAAGCTCTTTGTGCCGCAAAGCGGCGTATCGGCGCTCTACTTCCTGCGCAATTACGGCGTGGTGCTGGCGGCCGGCGTTTTCTGTTCCACCGCGCTCCCCCGCCGGCTTTGGCAGTGGGCGCAGCGGCATACCGCAGCCAGGCTGGCCGTGCTGGCCGTTGTATCGGTACTTTCGGTGGCCTATGTCGTGGCCGCCACCAACAATGCACCGCTTTACGCGGGCTTTTAAGGGGGGTGAGGCGCTATGAAAAAGAACAGGGACACAACGGTTTTTCGCTACCCCGCACTGGTTTTGCTGGCGTTGCTGCTGTTCGGCTTCACGGCCGTGAACCTATTGTGGCCCAAGCGGGAGATCTCGGCGCTGGAAAACCGGAAGCTCGCGCAGATCCCCGCCGTGACCCTGACCGGACTGCTGGACGGCAGCTGGGCCAAGGACTTTGGCAGCTATCTGCAGGATCAGATCGCTTTCCGGGACGGCTGGATCGACTTGGAATGCGACGCCAACACCCTGCTGTTTCAAAAGGCGGAGGAGGGCGACATTCTGCTTGGGCGGGACGGCTGGATGTTCACCAAGCAGTTTGGCCTGTCCGACGCCACCCGGAAACAGATGGACAAGAACGTTGCCTCCCTCGTTACCTTTGCGCAGCGGCACCCGGGGCATGTTACTTTTCTGCTGGCGCCCTCGGCCAGCACGATCTACCCGGAGGAACTTCCCGTCGGCGCGCCGATGATCGACGAGAACGCGCTGCTAGACAGAATTTTTTCTGCGGTAAGCCCCTACGCGGGCGTGCTGGATCTGCGCAGGACGTTCACCGAAAACAAGCAGGATTACCTTTATTATAAAACCGACCACCACTGGACCACCCAGGGAGCCTATCTTGCCTACCGGCAGTTTTGCGGCCTGCTTGGCCTGACGCCCTTTGACGCGGCCGCGCATGAGGCCGCCCAAGTACCCGATTTTTACGGCACGCACTACTCGACGGCGCGCTGGTGGGCCGTGCAGCCCGACACGATCACCTACTACCCCCAGGATGCCGGCATGACGATCTATCAGGCAAACAGCGAGACCGATTTCTCCGCGCTGAACACCGAAAACCTGATCAACACGGCAAAGTTTGCGACGCGGGATAAATATGCCGCTTTTTTGGACGGCAACAACGGCTACTCCGTCATTGAGGGGCGCGGCCAGGGCGGTATTCTCGTGGTCAAGGACAGCTACGCGAACTGCTTTGTCCCATTTTTGACTGAAAACTACGCCAAGATCGGCGTGATCGATTTCCGCAACTTCAGCTATGGCCTGGACGCTCTGATGGAATCCGAAGGGTACGACCAGGTACTGGTTCTGTACAACTTTCAAACCTATATTTCCGACACGAAAGCCTACAACATCAGCCGCCCGTCCAGCAAGTGACGGCGGTTTGTGCCGATACGGAGGAAAATTCTGCCATGCGCTGTGTAATCCTGACCTGTAATACCGGCGGAGGCCACAACGCCGCCGCCAAGGCCCTGCAGGAAGCCTTTGTTGCGCGCGGGCATCAGGCGGAGGTTCTGGATTATCTGGCGCTGGCAGGGCAGCATGTTTCCCGCACGGTGGGCGACAGCTATATCGAGATGGTCAAGTTGTCCCCGCGCACCTTCGGGGCAGTCTACCAGCTGGGGATGGCGGTCAGCACGCACACGCGGCGCTCCCCCGTCTACTATGCCAACGCCAGGATGGCGCGCTATCTGCGGGAGTATTTTCAGGAAAATCCTGTGGACTGCATCCTGATGACCCACCTGTTTGCCGCCGAGACACTCAGTTGGATGAAGCGCCACGGCGACAGGCTTCCCCTGACGATCGCCGTAGGCACCGATTACACCTGCGTCCCCTTCTGGGAAGAAACCGACTGCGACTGCAATATTTTGCCCCATCCGGATCTGGCTGCGGAATATTGCCGCCGCGGTTTTAACCCGCAGACGCTGTACCCGCTCGGCATACCGGTTTCGCTGCGGTTTTCCGCCGCGTACAGCCGGACGCAGGCACGCCGGGAGCTGGGCCTTTCGGCAGACAGGCAAGTGTACCTGGTGGTGGGCGGAAGCATGGGTGCGGGGCACCTGGGCCGCCTGACGCGGGAACTGATCCGGCTGACCGGGGAGGAAGCGGAGATTTTGGTTGTGTGCGGTTCCAATAAAAACAAACAAAGAAATTTGCTGCGGGATTACGGCGGCGTGCCCCGCGTGACGATTTTGGGACGCACCGACGCCATGCGCGCCATGATGGCGGCGGGCGACATCCTGTTTACCAAGCCCGGCGGGCTGACCTCCACCGAGGCCGCTGTGGCCGGCATCCCTTTGGTACATATCGATCCCATCCCCGGCTGTGAGACGGCCAACCGCGCGTTTTTTACAGCGCGCGGCATCAGCGTGACGGGCCCCACCCCGCAGGAGCAGGCACGCGCCGGCGTGGCGCTGCTGCACAGCCCCGAAAAGCTGGAAGCCATGCGCCGGGCACAGGCCGAGCAGATCCCGCATTTTGCCGCCGAGGCCATCTGCCGCCTGGCGGAGGAAAAAGCGAAGGAGGCATCGGTATATTCTCCTTTCTGAACCGCAGGAAAAAGCCCGCACCGCTGATCCCGCCAGCAGGGTACTGTGCGGCGGATATCGCCATCCAGAGCAGCATTTGCACCGGGGAAACGCTGATCGGCTTTTTGGAGCGCGGCACGGGCAAACTGCTGTGCGCCGCGCTGGTGCGCACCCCGGAGGACATCACAGCCTACTATCGTCGATACGGTTTTACCCAAATCAAGTAGAGGCCCCCAAACGGGGCCGACCTCTCACGCCGCCGTGCGTACCGTCCGGTACACGGCGGTTCAACCGCATACATGCAAATCACGAAGCTGCTCGCACTGAGCCGGGAAGTCATACGATCCGGCCAGTGCGGGCTTTTCGTTTGTCATGGCACATTTTATACAGGACGCCCCATTGGGGAGAACCGTGTGGTTGGCAGCGCGCCGCTGAATACGCCGCCTACCACTACGGTTGTTTCATCCATTGACATAGGGGGCAATCTGTCTTTCATGCGCTAATCCGGCGGAACGACAAACATTGCAAAGGGTGTAGATGCGTTGCTGCGCAGCGCTGGTGCAGTTCCTCTATATCTGCCGCCGTACAGTCCCGACTTTTATCCTATTGAAAAAATGTGGTCTAAAGTCAAAAGCATCTTACGCGGTAATCGCGCTCGTTGTCTTTCACAGCTGAAAGAAGCTCTGGCTAACGCACTCGCACAAATTACACCGGAGAACTGTTTGGGGTGGTTTCGCTGCGCTGGATATTCTTGCTAATTTTATGGACTGCTCTAGAAACGGCATGGTGGTATGCCAATAGTCGATTCGCTCCATGACTTTCTCAAGGCGCGCCTGCTTCTCTTTGGAGGAATCTGCCGGCTTGCGACCACGGTTTACTCCGGTCAGCTCACACTGACGCCGAACTGACAACGGATGTTCAGTCTTTATGCTATTCGGGGACGGGACGCCCGAAGATGCGAAAGCAATCCTGAAGATAATCCCGCTCCAACGTTAGCTGACCTATGGTTTTCAGCATCTGCTCGCGGTCTTTCTTCAGGCAGTCCTCCTTGCGCCGGGATTCCTTCTCGATTTTGCTTTCCGAAAAAACGCGGCCGGCATTCTCGACAAACTCCTTCTTCCAGGTACGAAGCAGAGTGGGGTTGAGCCCGTACTTGCTGGCAATTGCTCCAAGTTCCTCGTCACCCCGGATGATTTCCAACACGGCTTTGGCTTTGCATTCTGCCGTGGAAGTTGTTCGTGGCATGGTTTTGTCTCCTGACTTTTCGTCTTGTTCTTATTCTTCCATGTTCACGATAACTTTTGCAGATGTGGTCTCATTTCTGGGGTCCATTATAGTCAGCCAGGGGTCATCCCGCTGAAAAAGCTTCGTATGTGCAACTGTTTTTCGTTAGCAACTCCCATTTTAGAAATGGAAGGTACTTTTTGTATGATTTTCCCAGCTGTTCTTCACCGTCTGGGATCATGAAAAGGGATTGGTTCGTATTGGCCGAGCGCTGCGGCATTTCAGAGAAATCCGCAGAAAAGAGGTTCGCCGGCGTTTCTCGCCATGTGCCGGAATCGACGCTGCCGGACAATCGGAACGATTCGCTTGCGGCACGGATGGAGGGACGGGCTGCAAACCCGCAAAAGCCGGCAATGGGAAGCAGCTGATTATTAAAATGCAAGAACGGATTGCACAATTTGAAAGCGGGAGAGAAAGAGGCCGGAAAGACAGGGTCAGCGAAGTTTGCCGCGGTACAAAAAAGCGTTCTGACGGGAGAATGCCGCCCTATAAAGCCCCGCTGGTAGTATGTTACACAACACTTTTTTCCCTATCTCTCAAAAATATGGTAAACTAGAAAGCATAGCAATGGCATGTAGAAAAGGGAGGCAGAATCATGGAATGTAAGCAGGAGCGCATCTATCTGGCAATCGATCTAAAAAGTTTTTACGCCTCCATCGAGTGCATGCAGCGCGGCCTTGATCCGCTGACCACGAATCTCGTGGTGGCAGATGTCAGCCGCACAGAGAAAACCATCTGCCTCGCAGTTTCTCCGTCCCTCAAGGCATACGGCATACCCGGCCGGGCGCGGCTGTTTGAGGTGATTGAGAAACTGCGGGAAGTCAATGCCGCGCGGCGGCTGGCAACACCGGAACGCAAGCTGACTGGCGAATCCACGGACGCCGCCGCCCTGCGCGAGAACCCGGAGTTGGCCGTCGGCTATATCGCGGCACGCCCTCAGATGGCCAAGTATATGGAAATCAGTTCCCGCATTTATGGAATCTACTTGAAATACATCGCGCCCGGCGATATCCATGTATATTCCATCGACGAGGTGTTCATCGACGCGACCTGCTATCTGCGGTCATTTCATCTCACAGCCGAGGAGCTGACGCGGAAGATGATTCGTGACGTGCTGGAAACAACAGGCATTACGGCAACAGCCGGTATCGGCACAAATCTGTTTCTGAGCAAGGTCGCTATGGACATCGTGGCCAAGCATGTGACGCCTGATGAATTCGGCGTGCGCATCGCAAGACTGGACGAAGCGCGCTACCGTCGCCTGCTCTGGAGCCATCGCCCGCTGACAGACTTCTGGCGGGTGGGTCAGGGCTACGCCCGCAAGCTTGAGGCACACGGCCTTTTGACGATGGGTGACATTGCCCGCTGCTCGCTGCAAAACGAGGAGTTGCTCTATTCTCTGTTCGGCGTCAATGCCGAGCTTCTGATCGACCATGCCTGGGGTTGGGAACCCTGTACGATTGCGGACATCAAGGCGTATCGGCCTGCATCGCACAGCCTTGGTGCGGGGCAGGTGCTGCACTGCGCCTATCCAGCAGAAAAGGCACGGCTCGTGGTTAAGGAAATGGCGGATCAGTTGGCGATGGATCTCGTAGCGCAGAAATTGGTTACGGATCAGGTTGTGCTGATGGTGGGTTATGACGCTGCCAGCCTGACGGGCTCGGCCGGCAGTCAGAAATACAGCGGTCCCATCACGACAGATCGCTATGGCCGCAGGGTGCCGAAAGCCGCGCACGGCTCGGAGAACCTCGGCAGGCAGACGGCCTCAGCCAAGCTTATTACAGAGGCCGTCCTGCGCCTTTTTGACCGCATTGTAGATCCGAAGCTACTGGTGCGCCGCATCAATCTAACCGCGAATCACGCGGAAGCCGAAAGTATTGCTGCATCCGCGCCGGTCGTGGAGCAGCTTGACCTTTTTACGGATTACGCCGCGCTGGAAAAACAGCGGGAGGCCGAAGCCCAGACGCTGGAAAAGGAAAAGCGCCGGCAGGAGGTAATTCTGCAGATCAAGCGGAAGTTCGGCAAAAACGCGATCCTTAAGGGCATGGATCTCGAAGAAGGCGCCACAGGCATCGACCGCAACAATCAGATCGGTGGACACAAGGCATGAGGAGGCAGGCATGAGCGAAGAAGAGAACCGTCGCTACGAAGATATCATCGGATTGCCGCACTGGCAATCCAAAAGGCATCCGCCCATGACGATGGCGGAACGTGCAGCACAGTTTTCGCCTTTTGCTGCGCTGACCGGCTACACGGATTGCATCTATGAAACGGCCCGCACCACGGAGCATCGTGCAGAGTTGGATGCGTGCGAAAAGGAGGCCATCGGCGAACGGCTGTATTTGCTGCAGACCGCGTTGTCGCGGCAGTTGCGCGGGCAGATTGCCGGCATCACCATCCGCTGGTTTGTGCCGGACCTGCGTAAGAACGGCGGCGCCTATGTCGCACGGGTATGCTCCGTAAAAAAAGTGGACGATATTGAACAGGTGGTTTTGCTGCAGGACGGCACACGCATCCCGATTGCGGACATTTTCTCGGTCAGCGGGGATGTTTTTGATGAAATGGAAAGCCTTTGAATGCCCGGAATCGTCGGTGGGATGCTCGGCAGCATGTGGATGCAGTCCGGGCGGGCTTCTGAATCAATTCTTTCCGCTCCCCTTTTGTTCGCACAGCTTGCGTAATAGCATTCCGATATCTTTTTTGCTTTGCCCGTATATTGCCATTCTCCGGTATTTGGGGGCAAATACTATATGATCCTGATATCTCCACGTACCGTGGCTTAAACCTGCCGCATCTTTTTCTTTCATCGAAAAAAGACCTCCTTGCTTGATTTGCTGCAGTTGGCTGACCGCAACTTCATCTTGCTTCGAGGTCTTTTTTCTGTCCGTTGCCAAAGCTTTTTGCCCCCCGGCAAAGCCGGGGGCGTTGCAAAACAAAAATACCGCCAAATTCAAAGAATTTGGCGGTATATCGCTGACTTTTCAGCGCCATTTTTGGTCCGATGAATACGGCGGCTCAAATTTAACATCTTGGCCGGAGAAATTTAGCACCATCGTCGCTTGAGATTTAACACCCTCGTCGGAGCATATTTAACACCTCCAGAAATTCAGTATAATAGAATTGGCACCTGAGAACAGGTGACTAATTTAAGGAGGTCGTTAAAATGACCAACTACAGGGAGATCCTGAGGTTGAAGAGTCTTGGACTCAACAACACCGAAATTGGAGCGGCTGTCGGCACTACAAGGCAGACGGTTGGCTCCGCACTGGAGGATGCCGCAAAACATGGCTTGAAGTGGCCGCTGCCCGAAACCATGACGAACTCGGAAATCTTCAAAGTCATACATCCATATCAGATTCCAGAGGTCATCTATGAAATGCCGGATGTCGAGTGGGTGTACAAGGAAATGCAGAAACCCAATGTCACCTTGAACCTTCTTTGGAACGAGTACCGGGAAAAATGCATTCAGGTTAAGAAGGTCCCGTACAAACTCACGCAGTTCAAAAAATATTGCCGTGACTATGCTGTAAAACAGCAGCTCACCATGCACCTTGACCATAAGCCTGGCGACATTATGCAGGTTGACTGGGCGGGCGACACATTGCATATGGTAGACACTACCACAGGTGAGCTTCTGGATGTCTATCTCTTTGTAAGCACGCTGCCGTGCAGCGGCTATGCCTACTGTGAGCCTTTCCTTAACATGAGCCAGGAAAACTGGATTGCGGCTCATGTGAATGCTTTCGAGTATTTTGGCGGAGTGCCGCACATTATCCAGTGCGATAACCTCAAGACTGGTGTTATTACGCATACAAAATCCGAGCTCATTTTGAATAAGACATACCAGGACATGGGAGAGCATTATAATGTGGCGATTCTGCCTGCCCGTGTGCGCAAACCTAAAGATAAAGCACACGTTGAGGGCACAGTCGGTGTTGTTTCCACCTGGATCATTGCAGCCCTTCGCAACCGCCAGTTTTTGACCGAATGGGACGTAAAGGATGCGGTTGCCGGGAAGTTGGAGGAATTCAACAACAAACCCTTCCAGAAAAAGGACGGTAGCAGGAAGAAAGCGTTCGAAGAAGAGCGTTTGTTCCTCTCTGCTCTCCCCAAGCAGCCTTTTGAAATTGCTACCTGGAAAAAAGCGACTCCTGGTCTGAATTACCATATTTCTGTAGACCGCCAGAATTACTCTGTTCCTTACGAATATGTGAAGCAGCAGGTAGATGTCCGCCTGACTAAGAGCACGGTCGAGGTGTTTTTTAACGGCAATCGCATCTGCTCTCACAAGCGCCTGACCGGACGCCGTGGACAGTACTCGACCAATACGGAACACATGCCCAAAAAGCACCAGGAATATTTGCAGTGGAACGGTGAGCGCTTCCGCTCCTGGGCAGAAAAGATCGGCCCCAACACCGCGCAGGTTGTTGAGTATCTCCTCACCAAAGGAACCGCAGAGCAGCAGGGTTACAAGGCTTGTATGAGCCTCCTGAAACTCGTTGACAAATATACCTCAGACCGTCTGGAACTCGCCTGCAGCAAGGTTCTCCGCTTCACCACGAGGCCCAGCTACAAGAGTGTTCAGGAAATTCTGAAAGCCGGCCTCGATAAAGACGTTTCCACTCCTTCGCCCAAACCGTCTAACAGCACTCAGTATGGTTTTGTACGTGGTGCAGATTATTTTGGCAAGGAGGGCGTGTAAAATGCTGAACGAGGATACTAAGCGTAAACTGATTGAAATGCGTATGAGCACGATGGCGGCTGAATTTGCTGCGCAACTGGACAATCCTGGGTACAACATGCTCTCTTTTGAAGAGCGTTTTGGGATGCTTGTGGATTCCGAATGGCTTAACAGGAAAAACAATCGTCAGCAGCGTCTTATGCGCAAGGCTGGCTTCTCTTATCCGGGCGCCTGCATGGAAGACATTGATTACCGCCCTGATAGGAATCTGGACGCCGACCTGCTTCTGCGCCTTGGAACGTGCAATTATATTAAAGAAAAGCACAATGTTATTATTCAGGGAGCAACCGGCATCGGCAAATCGTACATAGCTTGTGCACTTGGTGTTGCAGCTGTTCGGCAGTTCTTCACGGTGAAATATATCCGCTTGCCGGATCTTCTTTGCGATTTCCAGACTGCAAGAGCTATGAATACATTTCGCAGTATGGTTGATTCCTACGCAAAGATAAACCTGCTTATTCTGGACGAGTGGTTATTGTATCCGTTATCTGAAGAAACTTGTCGGGATCTGTTGGAGCTCGCTGAGCGTCGTTACCACACTGCTTCTACCATCTTTTGCTCACAGTTTTCCAAACAGGGATGGTACGACAAAATCCCCAATCCGCTTCTCGCAGAAGCAATCTGTGACCGTATTGTTCACGATGCCTATACCATTACTGTAGAGGGAAAGGACTCTATGCGTAAGATTAATGGCATCCAGGAAAAGGACAGCTAATTTTTAACTCTTGAGGGCTCTGCCCTCAAACTCCCGAGGTTTTGCGCATGTGTTTTCACAGAGAGAGTGGTACAAAAAAAGAGCGGCTCCAGCATGGTGCCACTCTCTCTGCAAAACCTCGTCTGCCGCTCGGGTCGCTCCTCAGCGTTGCCCTATCCTGCAAACAAGTAAAAGCAATTATTATGGTACCATGTTTTATGTTTTTGTCAATGTTAAATTGTCGCCGACGACGGTGTTAAATATGCTCCGACGAGGGTGTTAAATGAGCTGCGGCTAAGGTGTTAAATCCCGCCGCTATATGCAGTCCGAGTGGCGAGAGTCGAACTCACGGCCTCTTGAACCCCATTCAAGATATTATCGTTTTCCGTCGTTTCATAAAGTCGAATAAAGTGGCTATTTCAAGCCATTTTCCGAATTCACTGTTTTATATCGTTTAATGGTTTGTTGACACTTTTCGTAAATTTGTTGATACTTTTTGTTGACACTTTTCGCATGATGAAGCCCCGGTCTGTTGATTGCAGACCGGGGCTTTCGTTTACCCTGTTACGTTTTCCATTGCTTCACGCAGGCTGTGTTCGTCTGTGCCGGTATAGTCAAACGATGTGCTGTAACTGGTATGCCCTAGTATGGTTTGCTTTGTCCGTGGCGAAGCTCCTGTTCTATCCAGCCGTGTTGCAAATGTATGCCGCAAATCGTGCGGGGAGATGCTCGGCAACCCGTGGCGCTTCTCAAAATCGGCAAACCATGCTGTCGGCGTGGTGGGGTACAGACTTTGAAAAGCGTACTCGCCGGGCAGAAAGTTCGGATTGCCTGCCCTGTCGTGATCGCAGTAATTGGGGCATCCCCTTGCAAATACATACGCTGTCGGCAACAGTTCGGCACCGCCGAACATTGCCGCCTGCTGCTCTTTCCAGTGCTGAAGCATCGTCAGCGCCTCTACAAGCGGTATCTTGCGCCGTTCTTCAGTATCGCCCCTATCCTTGGGTGCCCCAATATGGACGCGCTCCGCGCTGCCCTTTGCGGCTCTTGTGGCATTGTTCTGCACCGTCAGCCAACCGCCCGCAAAATCAATATCGCACCAGCGTAAAGCGACCATCTCACCGCGGCGCAGACCGGTGAACACTGATAACTTGTAGTAGGCATACCACATAGGCGAGGTGTCTTTAATGGCCTCGAAAGCCGCGTTGAACGCCGGTTCCATATCGTGATTTATCCATGCTTGCGGCTTCTTCGGTACGCGGGGGCTTGCTGTCTTTTGCATACGCCGGAAGGGGTTGTTCTGCATTTCAATCCAGCCATCACGTTCGGCATACATAAGGACGACGCGCAGCACGTCGTAATAATGCTTGATAGATGAAGCCGACAGCGGCTTGCCCGCCCTCGTTTTGGCCTCTGTGCGCAGATATTTCAAGAACAATTTCAACTGTTCAAGTCCGATGCGGTTTAACGGCATATCGTGGAAGTAGTCAGTCAGCAAGGCCGACATATTGCGGTAAAATGCTACCGTGTCGGGGGTGTGCATACCGTCATCAACAGCCACCGGGAACCAGTGTTCATTAACAAAGATTCTGAAAGATGTGCCTCCTTTATCCACGGGGGGCGCTTTTTCCTTGTCAACCTTGTATGCGTCTTTTTGCTCCTGCTCCCATTTGGACGCTGCCTCCGCAACGGCATTTTTCTCTTTAACAGGTGTCAAACCGGGGCTTGCAATGGTCGTAGAGCGCCATATCTGCCGCCCGAAAGCATCCCGACCGACACAGCAGCGGGCGCGGTATCGCACTACCCCGCTTTTATCAACAACTTTTTTCACGCTTGCCATATGTATGCCCCCGTTTCATTTCGCTGATTCAATACTTTTCTACCACAAGTATACCACGAATCGCTCAAGAGGTCATCAGTATTTTGCAAATATTTTTTCGTCCATCCGTGCGCAGCGATTCCGACTGCATGACTGTGTATCGTTGAATATCGTGCAGCAGAGAGGAAATAGCATTATGCACAATTACTGACAACCATATTTGGCGTAATGCACAAATGCAGACCTTACCAACAAAATCAGCCGCAAGCCGGAGAAATCCGGCGGCAAAAATGCACGAAAAGCCGCAGTTTTGCATAGATATTCATTACTTTTATACTATCTGTATAGCTTTTAATATTCAAATAATCAACGTAATTTCTCGCTTTTTCACGTCTTGACGAGATTTTATAAGCTGATATAATATTTTGCAGAGAGGGCAAGCAGCTGCTCAACTCAATACAAATAGTATAAATTTTAAGGAGGATTTTTCATGGACTCTCAAAATTCTACGGCATGGCCGCAGTTCCTCAGCATTCGGAAAGCTTCTCACGCTTCCGGACTGCCGGAACATACGCTTCGCGTGCTGGTCAAGCAGGGCCGATGCCCCGGTTTCTACACCGGCTCGTGGTTTTTGGTCAATTTGACAGCGCTTCGCGAACTTTTGTCGACGGGGGGTATCTCATAATGAACGATTTATCGATGAAAAACTGTAGCTGCGAAAATTGCGGCGATTGCTGCTGCTCCGTCCGGCTGACCTTGGCAATCGTCCTGCTGGCGCTTGCTCTCGTCGTCTCCAACGCCGCTTGGTTTTTCCATGCGGTCACGGCCTCGCCGCGGGTTGCCTCGTCTGTTTCCGGGTCGCAGCGCATCACCGTCTGGCAGTCGCCCGACGGCTCAAACGTTGTATGCGGCGGCGACCTGACCGTCGATGGAGAGCGGGTGTCCTCTCATGTCTGACCGGGAGCTTTCGGTTCTCTGTTTCGCGTCGCGCGGGTCAAAAAATGGCACCTTGCTGGACGTCAGCCCCGCCGGGTTGAAAGACTTTTTGCTTTCATCTTCCATCCGCGTGAAGCCGTCAAAATCGGATTTTTTGAAGCTGTCTGAGGATGAGCAGAACCAATTAAAGAATGGTACAGCGTTTATCTTTGGCACATCTTCTGACGGTTCGCGCAGGTCGGGCAGCATTACTTCCCGGTCAGCCGTGGCGCTCGACGTCGACGCCGTGCCGCCCGAAAAAGCTGCCGACCTGTTCCAGCGTATCAAAGGGGTTCCGTTCACTGTTCTGCTTTACGGCACCGCGAGGGACAGCGCCGCCTGCCGCCGGTTGCGATTGCTCGTGCCGCTGGCGGCTGACATTACCGCTGCCGAATATCCGGCAGTGGCCCGCGGCGTGGCCGCGATGCTGCTGGATGGCATCGCCACCCCGGACGAGGCGAGCTTTCAGCCGCAGCAGCTTATGTATGCACCTATCAGCTTTTCGGGCGCACCTGCGGACGTTGCCGAACACCCCGGTGCGCTGCTTGACCCCGCCACGATTAGGCCCGCTGGCGGCGGCTCAGAGGCCGCACAAGCCGTTGCGCGACAGGTCAAGCAGCAAGCCGACCCGCGCACGAAAAGCGGCCTCGTAGGCGCTTTCTGCCGCGTATATGACGTGCCCGCGGCTATCGAGAAATTTTTGCCGGACGTTTACCGCCCGTGCGAGGGGAACCGCTTCACTTTTAACGCGGGCAGCACCGCGGGGGGCGCTGTGCTGTACCAGGATGGGCAGTTTCTCTACTCGCACCACGCGACTGACCCCGCATCTGAACAGCTTTGCAACTCGTTTGACCTTGTTCGAATTCATCTTTTCGGGGCGCAGGACGTCCTCGCCGCGCCGGGTGTCGCGCCGCCCAGCTACTTGGCCATGGAACGGCTTGCGCGGGAGGACGCCGCCGTGCAGCGGCAAGTGTCCGCTGACCGCGCCGCCGAAACGCAGGCCGATTTCGCCGCTGTGCCCACTGCGCCGCAGCCGACGCTTGCCCAGCAGGCCACCGCGCAGCTTGTCAGGCTCTCCGCGCAGAAGCATCCGATTCCCCGCACCGATGATTTTCGCGCGGCCTGCGCGCTCGTGCTGAACGGACACCTGCCGCACACGGATGATATGTGCCACCGCGTGGCAATGGACGGCCTTGACGGTAACATCCCATCGAATGCACAGTTCCAAGTCTTACAGACGCGGGTTGCCGATTGCTTCGCCCAGTACGGAATTCGCGTCGGGTTAAATACCACCGGCAGCTATTTGCAGTCTGTCGCCGCAGAATCTCACGCGCACCCGGCGGAGCAGTGGGCTGACCGGCTGACATGGGACGGCGGCGACAGATTCCAAACGCTTTTCGAGATTCTCGGGATTGAATTCGACCCGCTTTCGCAGGTGTATCTCCGCAAGTGGTTGGTTCAAAGCATAGCTCTTCTATACAACACGCGGGGGGCTTACGGCGCGGAAATCGTTCTTGTCTTGGACGGGCGGCAGGGCCTTGGCAAAACCAGTTTTTTCCGAAAATTGTCCCCCGACCCCTCATTTTTCCTTGAAGGCGCAAAGCTGGATTTTGCACGAAAAGACACTTTGCTAAACGCTACGCGATACTGGCTTTGCGAACTCGGCGAACTCGATTCGACAACTAAAAAAGACGCGCCGTCGCTAAAGGCGTTTTTGTCAAATCGCTTCGACACCGAGCGCAACCCGTATGCCCCCGAACCGCCGCAGTGGCCCCGGCGAACATCTTTCTGCGCCACCGTCAACGGCAGCGAGTTTCTAAGGGATGAGACCGGAAACAGGCGTTTTTGCTGCATCCACGTCGAGCGGCTCGATCTTGACAGGCTGCTGCACCTTTCAGATGAATTCGTTGCGCAAATTTGGTCAGAGACAAAGGCGCTGTGGATGCGCGGCGAGAAATTTTTCTTGTCCGCCGACGAACTGAAGCTCACCGAGCAGCGCAATAGCGGATTCCAAGCCGAGGTGGACGGCGAGCAGGAGCTTGTAGGCATTTTGGATTTTAGTATGCCTATCGAGGAATGGCGCGTTGTGCCGAGCGCCGACCTTGCACGACACGCCGGGGTCAGCGCCGCGCGTGTAGGTCGAATTTTGAAGATTCTCGCGCAGAAAGACCCCCGGCTTCAGTGCAAGCCGAACAAGATTCAAAAGCGCTGGCTCGTCCCGCTGAAAACCATTTTTAGCATCGGGTGACTTTTTTTCTGGCACCAAAGGGCGAAAAGTCACCCGAAAAGTCACCAAAAAGTCACCCGAAAAACCGCATAGTTAAGCCATTTTTTACACTTCGGTGACTTTATTTTTAATATTTTACTATAAAAGTCTTAGGCAGTTATGGAAGAACCCCCGTGTTGTTTAATAGCGTATGCGTATAGCGCTTCGTTATATATATAAGTTTGCGGGCGTTTTTTTCCGTCATCCGTCACCAATAGCCTGTTTTTGACGTATTATCGACATTTATGGGTGACTTTTTTGGTGCCGACTTGAGCAGGTCAAAAAGTCACCGGCGTATCATCCGACAACAAAAAAAAGCCCACGCCGAGCTGCACAAAACCCGGCGGGGCAATCGAAAAGGAGAAAGCATCCATGGAAACTTTTGATTTTTTTGAGATGAACTTTGTCATCGAACGCGAGCACGTTGAACAGACCACCGAAAGCGAAATCGCCGACGGCACGACGACCTGCACCACGTTCGCGCTTCGCGGCTACGCAGGCGAGGCCGTCGACATCCCCCGGCTTGCCTCAGACCTGCGCGAAGTCTTTAACGCAGTCCCCGGCGCCGATGCGACCGTCGATTTCTTTCGCGGCGAAGATGGCGAGCGTTTTGTCGTCTCTGTCGAGGCGGTTGCCCCGGCTGACAAAAACCGTGAACTGTCAGCGGCAACCCGCCGGGCGCTTGATGTGCTCGCCCTGTGGCAGCAGCAGGCCGACGCGGGGCAGCGTCTTGCAAGCGTTGTTTATGACGCCTACCGCGCTCATGAAAGAACAGCGGCACCGTTGTAAAGCGTTTTCTCTACGGTTTTGATTTTACGACATCTACCATGACGCGGAAAATGCCGTCACTGCTTCCCGAAATTAAAGCCAAAAAGCCAGATTCCATCATCTGAGCCAATTCTTGGCCCTTGTACGCGGCGCTTCTCGCTGTCAGGTAAGTAGTCTTGACGAATTCGCATATAAAACTCAGAATGGCCCCTTCGTAGCCGCTCCCATGCGGTTGCGAAGGGGCCTTCTCATGCCCATAGCAAAGTGTTTCAAATGCGAATCACACGACGGTTTCACATCTTGCGTTGAAAGTCACTCAAAAAGCTCTTTGAAAGTGTTGGACAAGTGTACAGGTTAGCGTCGTTTCGCTTTCGAATACAACTGCAATTAACATAAATGCAGACCTCCAAAGAACAAATTAAAAAACCATATCGGATATGATACAGCCGCAATCTTAAAAGCTAAAAGCCAAGTAGCTTTTCTTTTTTTCGCTTGAATTCATCTTCCGTAATAATACCGTCGTCACAAAGTTCTTTATATCGTCGTATTTCATCGGCTGTGGATACTTCTTGATGTGAAGTATTCCTCGGCTCTTGTTCATGGATAATAATTTCAAGTAAAGATAGGATTTTTTGTGCACTTGCAAATGCACTTCTATATTGCAAACTTGACTTATCAACCACACTGGTTACGAGATTGATATATTCAATCGGTGAAGCAGTGCTATTTATTGTGAGCTTAACTGCCAGACTACTACATTTCTGCTCAACTCTCTTGCTTGCTGTAACACCCCCGACAATAGCTCCAATGCCCCCGAAGAGAGCACCCCCAACCACAGCACGACCAAGACCGCCAGTAACCAAGCTAGAACCGTCTTCAATAAGTTCGAAGCTAATAAGATTGTTGTAGGCGTATACGGATGCTTTATCAAAGGATGCGAAAATCCCATGGCCAACCGCAAATTGGTGAGTAATTTCGTTGATTCCGAAGTAGCACCCAACAGAAGATGTAGGAATAAATTTCAGAGGCGGCAATGATGACTCTGAAACCTCGGATTCTCCAAAATCATCTGAAACAAACTGAAGCGAAAATCCCTCAATATCGGATAATGATACAGTTGGTTTCCACGCACCTTGCTTAACAGTGATGGCAACCATTGGATTTTTCTGTAAATCAACTGTATACTTTTCCGAAGATGGACTGAAAGCCCCCAACTGGCATCTGAAACTAATTAGTGGATTATCCGTGGAATAAGAAAATTCTTCATCTATGTTCAGTTGGCATACTCTTCGTTCATCAACATAGCAGTCCATTTTCGCGCCCATGCCACACCAAGCGCGTTTTCTCAGGATTACAATTTTACCCACATCGTCCACCCCATCTTGATATGTTAATGATTTTATTGTAACTCTTATAGACTTATATTTCAAGGACTTACTTATACTTATACGCCGCACCTCTTCGTAGGGCGTCGAGAAAAAGTGCTTTTTGAAAATTTTGAGTAGGTGAGCAGCTAACTGCGACCGCATACGTCCGATTTGTCATTAGTGTCCCGGGCGGGGCCGCGCCATAAGGAAAATCGCGCGAAAGATTCCCAGAATTTCGCAGAAGTCAGACGGTGCCCGGCGGCTGTGGATGCTGCCGCTGAGGCCTATTTTTCTTACAGGTTCAGAACTGTAAGCTCGCGCATCTGTAAATCACATCGAGGAGCTTTTTCATGTCTGTTCATATGGTAAATGCCGGAAAATCGGTTCAGGGGCAAATCGAGCGACTTTTTCACGACTTTTCGTTGAAAATAATTCAAAAACTTTTTGAAAATGTCGAACAGAAGAAAAGGTTAACACTTTAGCACAGTAAAGTGCTGCCCGGTCGCCGTTTATCCCTGCCCCGCCGCGGGGTGCTATAATCACGACACTTTAGCGCTTTACAGCGCTAAAGTGATACTGTTTCACGCGCATTTTTCAGCACAGGGGAACCGCGTCGCCGTTCGTCGTTATTTTTGAATAATTCTAAAATACTTCACTGTACTAAAGCGAAGCCGAATAACAGTCAAATCACATACGAAAGGCATCCGAATCGCAGTCAAATCACATACGAAAGGCAAACCGGGGGCGCGGCAAAACGCTTTTTGTTTTTATTAAGCAGGTGGGCATCTAACCCGACACCGCATACGCCCCCGGCTGCACTGGTGTCCCGGGTGGGGTTGCACAGCGGCACCGATGCACTGAAACAGGGCAACAAAAGACTGCGAAAAAGTTTTTTTGCCCTGTTTCATCCAATTTGTTGACACTTTTTGTTGACACTTTTCAAAAAGCAATAAAAATACCACGCTGTTGCAAAACAAAAATACCGCCAAATTCAAAGAATTTGGCGGTATATCGCTGACTTTTCAGCGCCATTTTTGGTCCGAGTGGCGAGAGTCGAACTCACGGCCTCTTGAACCCCATTCAAGCGCGCTACCAAACTGCGCTACACCCGGTCATCAACGAGTCGCTCAACAGTCAGCGTATGTTATTATAACGGGGACGGCGCTTTTTGTCAATAGCTTTTTCGGAAAAAACTGAAAAATCCGTCAATTTTTTTGCTGCGGTTCGCTTGCCGCAAAAGCCGGATGCGGTGTTGCATTAACCGTTTCCCATAAAGAAATCCAGCACATCCCAGCCGTCGCCGCCCATCTGACGGTACAATTCGGTGTAGCCGCAGTTGCAGCAGCTTACCGTAACAAACTTCTTGTTCTGCACGTCAAACAGTTTGGCAAAGTTGCCGCCGGTTGCCTGCAGTCGGTCGCTCTCGTACTGGCGGCAGCCGCACTTGGGGCAGATATATTCCCTTTTCTCCATCTGAACCTTCTCCTTTTATAGGGGGTGATTTTGCTTGCCGGCTGCCCGTGTTTGGCAGCCGCCTTAAGCATACCATGGCAGCCTGCCGGAAGCAAGGCCCTGCGGGCCGCGCAGGTTGACGGCCGCGCAAAAGAACGCTACAATAAAGATGAATTTTACCGGGTTTGGCTGCCTTTGCGGCAAACCTCTGCACGATTGCCCCCGCGGAAGTTTATCCTGAGAGAATCTTGGAAATGAGGAAGTTTCATGCACAAACTATCCCGTAAAGATCAAATTTTGATTGGCCTTACCCTGTTCTCAATGTTTTTTGGCGCTGGAAACCTGATTTTCCCGCCCACACTGGGGGCGCAGGCGGGCCGTTTGGCGATTCCTGCGTTTTTGGGCTTTGCCCTCAGTGCAGTGGGGCTGCCGATTTTGGGCGTTGCTGCGGTGGCGCGCACCGGCGGCTTGCCTGTGCTGGCGGGGCGCGTTGGCAAACCGTTTGCCGCCGTTTTTACGATGCTGATCTATCTTTCCATCGGGCCCTGCCTTGCGATTCCCCGCACCGCAGGCACCTCCTTTGAGATGGCCGTGCCGCCCTTTCTGCCGGACAGTTCCCTGCTGCCGTGGCTGCGCACCGGCTATTCCGTTCTTTTCTTTGGCCTGGCACTGCTGCTGGCGCTCCACCCCAACCGCCTGCGGGACTGGCTGGGCAAGCGGCTGGCGCCTGTGCTGCTGGCCCTGATTGCGGTCTTGTTCTTTGGCAGCCTGTTTGCCGGAATGCACGGCACGGTAGCGCCCCAGCCCGCCTACACGGCAGCCCCGGTCATCCGGGGCTTCCTGGACGGCTACCAGACCATGGACGCCATGGCCGCGCTGATCTTTGGCATTGTGCTGGCGATGAACATCCAAAGCAGCGGTCTGACCGAAACGCCGGATATTGTGCGCGCCACCATACGGGCCGGTTGGCTGGCGGGCGGTTTGTTTCTGGCCGTGTACGGCTCGCTGACCTACCTGGGCGTACTGACAGCTGCTATCTGCCCGGTATCGCCCGATGCCAACGGCGCGCAGCTGCTTACCGCGATGGCCCGGCAACTGTTTGGCAAGGCAGGACAGGGCATTCTTGCCGCGATTTTTGTGATTGCCTGCCTGAATACCTGCACCGGGCTGATCTGCTGCTGCGCGGCCTATTTTCACGAGCTGTTTTTCAAGCTTTCCTACCGCGCCTGGGCCTGCCTGTTTGCGGTCGTCTCCGCCGTGATTGCCAACGCAGGGCTGAGCAGCATTTTAAAATTCTCGGTTCCAATTTTGACGGCGCTTTATCCGGTGGCGATCGTGCTGATCTTTTTGGCCTTTTTGCCCGCCAAATGGGCGCAAACCACCCGGATCTACCCGCTGGCGGCTGGATTTACGGCTGTTTTTGGCGTAATAAGCGCGCTGGAGGGGGCCGGGTTTCCCCTTCCGGCCATCACAACGCTGTACAACCGGCTGCCGTTGGCAGGCCATGGGCTGGGCTGGGCGGTTCCTGCCGCATTCGGTGCGCTGCTGGGCGCGACGCTGTTCCGGCGACGCGGCACGGACGCAGATGCAAAAAATATGTAAAAAATACGGCTTTTTGTGAGATTTTCTGTCTTCTATACCTTATTTATGGTATACTGGTTCCATCACATAGTTTGGCAAAGGATGGGTGAAATGGCAACTACACATCGACTGTACACAGTGGTCGGCCGGGTCGGGCTGCTGCTTGCGCTATGCTGTGCGCTGCTTCTTTTGGGGCCTAGTGCTTATGCGGAACAGACGGTTTCCGGCAGCACCCCCGAGACAAGCGCCTCCGTGGCAGGCAGGATCGATCAGCTGGTGGAGGAAAGCGCCTCCTTGGATTTTCTGGACGCCGACACGCTGACCGCTGCACAGGGCGATATTGCCTCGCTGCGCGGCGCGCTGGCCGGTTTGACCGACACGGATGCCGACTTCCTGAACACAGAACGGGAAAAGCTGGACCGCTTGAGCGCCTTTGTGGAATACAACCTGGCGTGCGTTGCGGCCGAAGCAAACGGAACACTGGATGAAATGCCGCAGGACGGCATCGAAAACAGCTGGCGCTACCAGAACGGCGAGAACGTGATCGGGGAGGATGTCGCGCTGGAAACCTTCAACGCGCCCGTGTCGGGGGATGCGCAGTACGGCATCGACGTAAGCTACCATCAGGGAAGCATCGACTGGGCCGCAGTCAAGGGCGCCGGTGTCCGTTTTGCCATCCTGCGCTGCGGCATAGGCAGCGAATGGGACGGCGTGGGCGAGAACAAGCAGGACGACGCCTACTGGTATACCAACGCAAACGCCTGCCGGGATCAGGGCATCCCCTTTGGCGTCTACCTGTACTCTTACGCCACCAACACGGATATGGCCCGCAGCGAGGCGGCGCACGTTTTGCGCCTGGTAAAAGGATACGACCTTTCCCTGCCGATCTTTTTTGACCAGGAGAACGCAAACACAGCCCGGCTGGACAGCGGAACAGTGCAGGAAATCTCCCGTGTTTTCTGCGATACGGTCAAGAGCGCCGGGTATAACGTGGGCATTTACTCCTACACAAGCTGGTTCAACCGGTATTATTCCGGTTTCAATTGGGACGGCCTCTATTGCTGGGTTGCGGATTACCAGGCCGCAAACGCCTATGGCGGGCGCTACAACGCCTGGCAGTTTTCCAGCAACGGCTCGGTGAGCGGCATATCCGGCCGTGTCGATCAAAACTACTGGTACGGCCCTTATGCGGGCGGCAGCGGCACCGTTACCCCCACGGTGGATGTGGCGGCCGCCACCAACTTTGTAACGCAGCTCTACCAGGTTTGCCTGGATCGCACGCCGGATGCCTCGGGGCTGTCCAACTGGGTGGCTGCGCTCACCTCGGGCAGCCAGACGGGCTCCCAGGTGGCCTCCGGTTTCGTGTTCAGCCGGGAGTTCGGCGCCAAAAACTACTGCGATGAGCATTATGTAAAGCAGCTGTACCGGGCTTTTTTGGGTCGCGAATACGACTCGGCCGGCCTGGACTACTGGCAGGCCGTACTGCAGAGCGGCAAAACGCGGGAGGAGGTATTCAACGGGTTTGTTGGCAGCCAGGAGTTTACCGCCCTGTGTGCAAGCTACGGCATCGCGCGCGGCAACGGAATTGCCGTGCCCGCCTACGGCACGGTTCCCACCGGTTCCTGCAGCGTGGACGGCAGGCAGGATGGCGTGACCCTGTTTGTGACGCGGCTGTACAAGGTTTGCCTGGGCCGCGCGCCGGATGCCGACGGCCTTCGCTATTGGACAAACGGCCTTTGGAGCCATGCCAACAGCGGCCGTACCGCCGCCTACGGTTTTGTTTTCAGCGACGAATTTACGGCGCACAAGTATGACGATACCGCCTATGTGACGTATCTGTACAGCGCTTTTTTGGATCGCAAACCCGATGCCGCCGGTCTGGCCGATTGGCTGTCCCGCCTGGCCAACGGCTACACGCGGGAGCAGGTGTTTGACGGCTTTGTGGGCAGCACGGAGTTTACCGCCATCTGCAACCGCTACGGCATCGTGCGCGGCTGACCGCCTTTTTGGGGGCGCGATTATCGGAGTATAAAAAGCCTGTCGGCAGTTTTTTGCTGCCGACAGGCTTTTGGTTGCTATTTATCCCATATTGAAAAAGCTGACCTGGCTGGTATCCGGCAGATCGCCGAGTGCGCCCGCGTCGCGCATTTTTTCCATAATGGCGCCCGATACGCCGGAGGCCTGCTGCAGCTCCTCGATCGAGATATACTGCTGGCCGTGCATGGTGGCCTGCTCCAGCGCGATGGCGGCCGTCTCCCCCACACCCTTCAGCGAGGTGAAGGGCAGCCGAACCTTTTCGTCCTCCACCACATACTTGCTGGCATAGCTTTTGCCCAGCTGGATGGGCAAAAACTGGTAGCCGCGCTGCAGCATCTCGTTGACGATCTGCAGGCTGACGAGAACGTCCTCGTCCTTGGCGTTCTTTTCCTCCTTGAGGCGCTTGTTGACCTCCCGGATATGATCCTGGGCGACCCGCACGCCCCCGATAGCGGCCTCGTAATCAATATCCGCGCCGCGCACCGTAAAATAAACCGCATAGAAAACCGGCGGATGGTAGACCTTGAACCACATCAGGCGGATGGCCGCCATAAGGTAAGCCACCGCGTGGGCCTTGGGGAACATATACTTGATTTTGCGGCAGGAATCAATATACCAGTCGGGCACGGCATGCTCCCGCATGGCTTCCTCCCAGCCGGGCTGAAAGCCGCCCTTGGCCACCTTGCCCTTGCGGACGGCCTCCATGATGTCGAACGACATCTTGGGCTCCAGGCCCTTGCGCAGCAGGTACAGCATGATGCTGTCCCGGCAGCCGATGACCTCGGAGATGGTGCAGGTCTTGTTGCGAATCAGTTCGTCCGCGTTGCCGGACCAGACATCGGTGCCGTGGGACAGCCCCGATATCTGGATCAGATCGGAGAAGCTTTTGGGCTGGGCCTCCAGCAGCATCTGCCGGACAAAGTTTGTGCCCATCTCCGGGATGCCGAAGGTGCCCGTCTCGCTGCCAATTTGCTCAGGCTTGACGCCAAGCGCCTCGGTGGAGGTCAGCAGGCTGATGACATGGGCGTCGTTCATGGGCACCGAGTCGATCGGGATGCCCGACATCTCCTCAAAATACTTGTAGAAGGTGGGCACATCATGGCCCAGCTCGTCCAGCTTGAGCAGCGTATCGTGGAGATACTTAAATTCAAAATGGGTGGTCAGCAGGCCGCCCTTGACATCGTCGGCGGGGTGCTGGATCGGGCAGAAATCGTAGATGTCAAAGGTGGAAGGAATGACCACCATGCCGCCGGGGTGCTGGCCGGTCGTGCGCTTGACCCCCGTGCAGCCGATGCACAGGCGGTTTTCCTCGGCGCGGTTGACGGTTTTGCCCCGCTCCTCCAGGTACTTTTTGACGTAGCCGTAGGCCGTTTTATCCTGCAGGCCGGATACCGTGCCCGCCTTGAAGGTGTTTTCCTTGCCGAAAAGTTCCTCGGTATATCGGTGGACGCTGGACTGGTACTCGCCCGAGAAATTGAGGTCGATATCGGGTTCCTTGTCGCCGTAAAAGCCCAGGAAAGTTTCAAACGGGATGTCATGCCCGTCCACCAGCATGGGGGCGCCGCAGACCGGGCACTTTTTATCGGGCAGATCAAAGCCGTCGGCCACGCTGCCGTCGGTGATCCATTCGCTGTGCCTGCAGGTTTTGCAGAGGTAGTGCGGGGGCATGCTGTTGACCTCCGAGATCCCCGAAAAGTGCGCCACGGCGGAGGAACCGACCGAGCCACGGCTGCCCACCTGGTAGCCTCCGGCGTTTGAGTAGGCCACCAGCTTGACCGCAATGACGTACAGCACCGCGTAGCCGTGGCCGCAGATGGAATCCAGTTCCTTCTTGAGCCGCTTTTGCAGGATCTCCGGGATGGGATCCCCATAATCGCGCTTGGCGTGTTCCCAGGTGGCCTCGCGAAGCTGCTGTTCGGCCCCTTCGATGGAGGGGGGGTAGGTGCCGCGCGGGATGGCCCGCAGGCTGCCATCGATCATGGCGGCGATCTTGTTGGGGTTTGTCACGACCAGCTCGGCAGCCTTCTCCTTGGGCAAATAATTGAAGGCTTCCAGCATATCGGGCGTGGTGCGGTAGTAGAGCGGCGCCTGGTTGTCGGCGTCCTTAAAGCCGTTGCCCGCCTGCAAAACCGCGCGGTAGATCTGATCCTCGGGTTCCTGAAAATGGACGTCGCCGGTGGCCACCACGGGGAGGTGCAGTTCCTCGCCCAGCTGGATGATCGTGCGGTTGAAGTCTTTGATCTTTTCGATGGAATCGACCATCCCCTCCCGCACCATGAAGGCGTTGTTGCCAAGGGGCTGCACTTCGAGATAATCATAGTAGGCGGCGATTTTGAGCAGTTCATCATGGCTTTTTCCGGCTACGACAGCTCTGTAAAGTTCGCCTGCTTCACAGGCCGGGCTGAGCAGCAGGCCTTCCCGGTAGCGGTTGAGCAAACTGCGGGGAACGCGCGGCTTCTTGAAGAAATACTGGGTGTGGGCCGCGCTGACGATCTTGTAGAGGTTTTTCAGGCCGACCTGGTTTTTGACAAGTATGATCAGGTGGTAATACTTCTTTTTCAGCACCTCGCGGTTGCCGCCCAGCCCGGTATTGATTTCCTCCAGCGAGTGGATGTCCTTCTCCTCCAGGTCGCTCAGCATCTTTTCAAAGATGCGGGCCAGCGCCATCGCATCGTCCACGGCGCGATGGTGGTTGAAGGGCGGAATTTCCAGGTGCTTGTTGATCGTATCAAGCTTATAGTTGTGCAGGCCGGGGAAAAGCGCCTGCGCCATGGGCAGCGTATCGATGTAGGTGTTCTCAAACGAAATGCCGGCATCCTCCCCCGCCTTGCGGAGAAACAGCATATCGAAGCTGTTGGCATTGTGGGCCACCAGCGGCGTATCCCCGCAAAAATCCTTAAACCGGCGGATGGCCTGCACCGGGGTTGGCGCATCGGCCACCATCGAATCGTTGATGCCGGTCAGTTCCACGATCTTGGCGGGAATAGGCTTGCCGGGGTTGACGAAGGTGCAGAACTGGCGGTCGGTGATTTTGCCGTTTTCCACATACACGGCGCCGATCTCAGTCAGCGCCTCGGTAGCCGCGCTCAGGCCGGTCGTCTCGGTGTCAAACACGACAAAGCTGCCGCTCAGCGGGCCGGTGGCCGGACCGTAGACGGCAGGGATCATATCATCGACAAAATAGGCCTCGCAACCGTAGATCAGCTTGAAGCCGGGGTCGTTTTTATGGATTTCGTCGGCGGCCAGCATGGCCTCCGGGTAGCCCTGGCAGACGCCGTGGTCGGTGATGGCGATGGCGCGGTGACCCATCTTGTGGGCCAGCCGAACAATCCTGCCGGATTCACAGAAGGCGTCCATCGAGCTGGATTTGGTGTGCAGATGCAGTTCCACCCGCTTGTGCCCATCGGCGGCATCGTCGGTGCGCTGCCTGCGTTCCACCTGCAAAATATCGTAGGGGTACAGCACATAGTCATGCTCGTATTTGTCGTAGGCGTAATCGCCGCGCACAATAAAGGTGGTGCCGGGTTTGATGCCCTCCCACTTGCTCATATCAACGCCCTCGTCGCCGAGCATTTTTACGCTGACGGAGCCGGTGTAATCGGTGATGGAGGTAAAATAGATTTTACGGCGGTTGCCCTTGACCTCGCTGAAAAACACATCGCCCCAAACCGTCACCTTGCCGCCGTCCCCCAGATTGTTGAGCGGCTTGAGATCGGACGGCTTGAAGTTTTTGCCGTGGAACACCTTGACCGGCGTGTTTTCCAGATCCAGCCCATCCACCCGGATGGGCGGCAGCTCCTTGTTGGCCTCAAATTTGACAACAGGCGCCTTCTCCTGGATGCGTTGCGCAAATTCCTCCGGCCGGACGCTGTTTTTGCTTTCCGCCATCCGTACGACAGGCAGCACGCCGGTGCGCTGCTGGATCAGCTCGGCCAGGCGCTGCGGAAAATGAACGCACTCCAATATTTCGCGGCCCGCAGCAACGTGCAGAACCAAGCCGTCCGCCCCCACCGTGATGGGCGCTTTATCCAAAAAGCCGTTGACGGGCAGCCCCTGCTGTTTCAGCTCCTCCACCAACAGGCGCGCTGCGTCCGGCGTGAGGGAGCGGTAGTTGAAATAGTTTTGAAGGGACAGCTCGTACCCTTCAAAAACCGGTTCCAGTGATGCGCAAAGCCGCCCGCACAGCGCCTGATCCAAGGGTTCGGCGCTGCGCAGGCAAAGAACGACTCTGCGCGCGGTTTTATACAGCTCCACCCGCTCCACCAGCACATCGGCAAAGCTGCTGCAAAAGGTGGCGTCCGCCGTAAATTGCGGCCACACCTGCGTTACCAGCGGTTTCAATGTTGTTCTGTTCTCCCCTGTCGGTTACAGCTTGTGGATCTCGTCCAGAAATTGCCCCACGATGTCGCCCCGCAGCTTGCGCACCGTCTCGCCATGCACAAACAAAAGCGCTTCGTTTTTGCCGCCCGCAATGCCGATGTCGGCGTCGCGCGCCTCGCCGGGGCCGTTGACGATACAGCCCATGATGGCGATTTTCAGCGGCTTTTTGAAGCCCTCGGCGCGAAGCCGGGCCTCCACCTCGTTGGCGATCCGGGTCAGCGGATACTGGGTGCGCCCGCAGGTTGGGCAGCTGATGATCTCGGGGCCGCCCACCGCAAAGCCCGCGGCGCGCAGGATATCAAAGCCTGCGTAGACTTCGTTTTCGGGCTCGTCGGTCAGGGAAACGCGCAGCGTGTCCCCGATGCCCTCCAGCAGCAGCCCGCCGATGCCCATGCCCGATTTGATCAGCCCCATCCGCGCGGTGCCGGCCTCGGTAACGCCCACATGGAGCGGGTAGTCGCACTGGCTGCTGAGCAGGCGGTAAGCCGCCATCATCCGCGGCACGTTGCTTGATTTGATCGAGATGACGATGTTGTGAAAATCGTGCTTTTCCAAAAGGCGCACATGGTAAAGGGCGCTTTCCACCATCGCCTCGGGCACGGGGGCGCCGTACTGGGCCAGAATATGCTTTTCCAGGCTGCCGCCGTTTACCCCGATGCGGATGGGGATGTTTTTGCGGTTGCAGGCGTCCGCCACGGCCTTGACATTCTCGTCCGCGCCGATATTGCCGGGATTGATGCGGATTTTGTCGGCGCCCGCATCGATGGCGGCCAGCGCCGCCTTGTAATCAAAATGGATATCGGCCACGACCGGGATATCGACAGCCTCCTTGATGGCGCTGACCACGCGGGCGTCCGCCGGCGTCGGCACCGTGACCCGCACGATCTGGCAGCCCGCCGCCGCCACCCGTTTGGCCTGGGCCACGTTGCCGGGCACATCCTCCACCGGCACGCTGAGCATGGTTTGCACCGCGATGGGGTTGGTGCCGCCGATGGTGACATTGCCGATTTTTACGGTATTTTTCAACAAACGCATACGGGCGTTACCTCCTTACGATCGCTCTAAGGCAGCATCGCGCAATTCCCGCCTGCGGGCCTGGTGCGTCCCGCGGAAGGGTTGTGCGGCATTCCCTTAAAAAAGCCGTGTAAAGTCCTGAAAGGTCGTGAACACCATCAGCATCATCAGCAGCGCCATGCCCGCGGCGTTGACAGCCATCTGTATATTTTGCGGCACGGGGCGCCCGGCCAGCTTTTCAATCACCAGAAACAGCAGCCGCCCGCCATCCAGCGCCGGGAAGGGCAACAGGTTGAAGATGCCCAGGTTGATGGTGATCAGCGCGGCCAGCTGCAAAAGATCGTCCAGACCGTACTGGACTGCCTGGCCGATGGCGCTGACGATCCCCACCGGGCCGGACAGATCGTTGAGACTGACCCGGCCCCGCAAAAGATCCACAAACGAGCGGATGATGACCCGCGCGTAGTAGAGAAAATAGTTGCCCGCGCCGCGCAGCAGGCTTCGCGGCGTTTTGGCAATGCCGTAGACTGTAAATTCCAGCACCATCGAGGTGGCGCCGTCCGCGTTTTGGGTGGTGCCAAAGCGGACGTTGGGCAGTTCGGTCACCTTGCCGTCCCGCAGGACCGTGAAATCCGCCGTGTAGTTCTCGGCGCGCTGCAATTCATACAGAACATCCTCGGCCACAAAACAGTAGCGGCCGTTGACCTTGAGAATCTCATCGTTCACGGCCAGACCCGTCTGCCGGCTGACGGCATTATCGGTAAAACTGTAGATGATTTTGCTGGTGATGGCGTTCTGGCGGGCCAGAAAGACAAGCAGAATTCCAAAGCCCAGCGCAAAGTTCATCAAGGCGCCCGCCGCAAACACAAAAAAGCGCTGCCCTACGCTCGCCTCCGAGACAGGCTGCCCGGCGGCTACCACCGGCCATATCCCCTGCCTGGGCGGCCGCGGCGGCCGGGGCCTGGGCGGCGCGCCGTCTTCCTCCCCGTCGTACGGCCCGTCCTCCTCCGTCTCGGTCATCAGGTTGTATCCGCCGATGGGCAGCAGGCGAACGGAGTATTTCGTTCCGTTCCGCTCCCAATGCCAGAGAGGCGGCCCCATGCCGATTGAAAATTCCTCCACCCGGATACCGCACCGTCTTGCCGCAAGAAAGTGTCCCAGTTCATGCACAAAAATCACGACACCAAACGTCAACACCGAAGCCACCGCGGTGAGCAGACCGGTCATAAGCACCTCCCAAGGCAGAGCGGCGCCGAAACGGCGCCGGTTTTACAGATGGGCGCGCACATAGCCGCGCGCCATCCTGTCACAGTCGTATACGTCCTGCAGGGTGTAGGTTCCGCCGTAGGAATCGGCCTCCACCACGCCCTCCACAAGACGCCCAATATCCAAAAATCCGATTTTGTCCTCCAGGAACAGGCGTACGGCCTCCTCGTTGGCGCCGTTGGCCGCGCAGGGGCCAAGCCCGCCCTTGGCGATCGCCTTTTTGCAGGCCGCCAGGCAGCGGAACGTCTGATCGTCCGCTACGTCAAAGCTGAGATGCTTGAGCGCGGCAAAATCCAGCGCGGGCACCGGGCTGGGCAGGCGGTCGGGCCAGGTGAGCGCGTACTGGATCGGGATGCGCATATCGGGCACCCCCATCTGGGCAAGCACCGAGTGATCGGCAAACTGCACCGCCGAGTGGACGATGCTCTCACGCTGGACGACGATCTGGATTTTTTCCGGCGGAAGACCGAACAGCCAAGCCGCCTCGATCAGTTCCAGACCCTTGTTCATCAGGGTGGCCGAATCGATCGTGATTTTGGCGCCCATGTTCCAGTTGGGGTGTTTGAGGGCGTCCTCCTTCTTTTTGCCGGCCAGCTCCGCTGCTTTTAATCCAAAGAAGGGCCCGCCCGATGCCGTGAGCAGAATTTTCTCCAGCCGTCTGGCCGCGTGTGCATCCTGCAGGCACTGGAAGATGGCCGAATGCTCGCTGTCCACCGGAAGCAGATGCACACCGCGCCTTTTGACGGCGTCCGTCACCAGGTGGCCGCCCGTCACCAGGCTTTCCTTGTTGGCCAGCGCCAGATCATGGCCGCTCTCGATGGCGGCCAGCGAGGCAGGCAGCCCCGCAATGCCCACCACGGCGTTCAGCACCACATCGGGGCCGTCCATGGCGGCCAGCGTGCGAAGCCCCTCCGCCCCCTGCAGCAGGCGCGGCGCGCCTGCCTGCCCGGCCAGCGCCGCCGAGAGTTTTTCAAAGGCGGCAGGGTCGGTCACCGCCACCCAGCGCGGATGAAATTCCGCGATCTGACGGAGAAGAAGCTCCACACGGCGGTTGGCCGCCAGGCCGAAAATTTCATACCCGTGCATCCGGGCAACATCCAGGCTCTGGGTTCCGATGGAGCCGGTGGAGCCCAGCAGAGTGATCTTTTTTGCCATACCGCATCCCGCCTTACTTTACAAAATAGAAGAAATACCGCACCACGATGGCCACAAACGGCGCAATGAACATCACGCTGTCAAACCGGTCAAGGATGCCGCCGTGGCCGGGAAAAATCGTTCCGTAATCCTTCAGGCCCACCTGCCGTTTGACCGCCGAGGCAAACAGATCGCCCAGGATGCCCAGCACCGAGGCGATGGCACCCATCGGGGCCAGCAGCAGATAGTGCGCGGCGTTGATGGAGACTGTAAAAGCACCGAACCGGCCCGAGATGGCGCCGTAGATGGCCGTAGCCACCACGCCCAGCAGCATACTGCCCAAAATGCCGCCGATGGCGCCCTCCACGGTTTTGTTGGGGCTTACTACCGGCGAAAGCTTGTGCTGGCCGAACGCACGGCCTGTAAAATAGGCTGCCGTATCGCCGCCCCAGGCAAAGCAGAGAGCCAGCGCCACAAAGAAAACCGCATCGTACTGGTAGGTGGCCATCGGCAGGCAGCGCTTGAGATAGACAAGGGAATAAAAGCAGATCAGGATGACGCCGCTGAAATAAAGATAGCCGCTCAGCTTGCCAAAATCAATCGTTTTACAATGAGTGATCTGGCAGATATTGAAAAACAACAGCAGCAAAAAGCTTACGGGCAGCAGCAGGGCGCGTGCGGCGTCCCAATTTGTCAACATCACCAGCAAGGTATAAGGCACAAGCGCCGCATACAGATACCACTCCTTTTTGCCGAAGCCCATGGCGCTGAACACCTCATGGATGCCGATCAGGCAGACCACGGCCAGCACAAGGTCGAACACAAGGGTATCAAACAGCACAAGAACGACAGCCAAAAACGATAAGCCAACCACCGAGGTGATGATACGGGTCTTCATAAGCGGAGATTCCTTTCACGGATGGGTTTTGAGGTGCGGCAAAAGCCGAACGCGGCCCTGCCCTGTTCCCGGCATGCCTGCATCCTGTTCCGTTTTGCCTGCGGCTCCGCCAAACGGATACAAAATGTGTGCCGCGCATTTCTGTACGCGCGGCACGCCGGTTGCTTTGGGGCAAAGAAGGTCAGATCTCCATGATCTCCTTGTCCTTGTCCGCGCAGATGCTGTCAATCTGTTTGATAAACTTATCGGTCAGCTTCTGGGTTTCCTCCTCCAGGTTCTTCTGGTCGTCCTCGGTCAGCTCGCCGCTCTTTTTCTGGGCCTTGAATTTATCCATCGCGTCACGGCGGACATTGCGCACCGCAATTTTGCCCTCCTCGCCCAGCTTTTGCACCTCTTTGGCCAGCTGCTTGCGGCGCTCCTCGGTGGGGGCCGGGAACACCAGACGGATCATGTGGCCGTCGTCGATGGGGTTGATGCCGATATCGCTGGTCTGGATGGCCTTGGTGATGGCCTTGACCATCTTGCCGTCCCAGGGGGTGATGGTCAGGATGCGGGCCTCGGATACCGCCACCGCCGCGATCTGGTTGATCGGCGTGGGCGAGCCGTAGTAATCGACGGCGACCTTGTCCAGCACGGCGGGGTTGGCCCGGCCGGCGCGGATGGCGCCCAGCTCCTTGACCAGATGGCTGACACAGCTGTTCATTTTTTCTTCGTACACTTTGGTTGTGCTGCTCATAAACCTATCTCCTTTTGTCTTGTATCTTGTTGACGGATTTTTCACACCGGCTCAAGCGCGGTGGTCTTTGGGTTGCTGCGGTATCGCCTCAGGCGTTTTCCTGCACAAGGGTCCCTACCGGTTCGCCCTGTACCGCGCGGGCAATGTTGTCCGGCTGGCCAAGGTCAAACACCAAAATGGGCAGGCCGTTGTCCCGGCAGAGGGTGGCGGCGGTGGAATCCATGACGGCCAGCCGTTCATCCAGCACGCGGGTGAAGGTGAGCGTCTGATACCTGACGGCATCCGGGTACTTGTGGGGGTCCTTGTTGTACACGCCGTCCACCATCGTCGCCTTGAGCATGGCGTCGGCGCCGATCTCCAGAGCGCGAAGCGCGCTGGCCGTATCGGTCGAAAAGATGGGGTTGCCGGTGCCGCCGCCGAACACGACGACGGTGCCCTGCTCCAGCGCGCGGATCGCTTTGTCGCTGGTGAACACCTCGGCCACCTGGGGCATCACGATGCCGGTCATCACGACCGCCGGAACGCCCGCCTGGCGCAGCGCATCCTTGACGGCGATGGCGTTCATCACGGTCGCCAGCATACCGATCTTATCGGCATCCATGCGATCCATCCTGCCGCTGGAGCGGCCGCGCCAGAAATTTCCGCCGCCCACCACAATGGCGATCTGGGTGCCAAGATCATGCGCTTTCCGAATGCCGGCGCAGATCGACGCGATGGTTGCCTCGTCAAAACCGGCGCCCTTGCTGCCGGACAAAGCTTCGCCGCTCACCTTGAGCAAAACACGCGAATAGGTTACTGCCATTATCATACACCACCTAGTTGTTCATTTAGAAGTATTTTACAATAGATTTGCGGTAAAGTAAAGCCGCAAATCGTTACAGCTGTTTTGGGCCTGCCGATCCCTGCAAAAAGAAAAAAGCGGCACCGCCCCGCACAAAGGCGCACCGCTTATCATTTTGCGTGGACGGCCGCGTCACCGCGCCGTGCCCAGCGTGCCGTCCAGCTCCCGGCGCAGGTGACTGCGCTGCAGGTCCTGCCGGGTGTGCCGCCCCGAGGCATGCAGATACGGAGAGAGATCCGCCGGTATTTCAAACGGCGGCAGCCGAAAATCAATGCGGGTGCCCTGCGCCGATGTGGCGGCATCCAACTGCCAGCCAAGCTTTGCCGCATACTCGTGTACCAGCAGAAGGCCAAGGCTTCCGCTGCGCAGGCTTTCGGGCGTAGGCTGGCCTTCCAGCAGGCAAACCCGCAGCGTTTTGGCGTCCATGCCGGGGCCATCGTCCCAAAAATGGGCTTCCCGCCCCGGCCCGCAGGCAAGATGCAGCGACCTGCCGGCCGTTCCTGCCCTGACCGCGTTGGAAATCAGGTTGGCAAACAAGCCGTCGATCAGGCCCACATCCCCCATCACCCAGACGGAATCCCCGGCATTTTCCGCCCAGGCCAGGGTGGCGGGGATTTTACGCGCGGCAAATTCCTCCTGCGCGCACCGGGCCAGCGTGCGCAGGCAATCGTTCAGATCCAGCGGCGAAAGCTCGGTCAGCGGGGCGCCGGTTCGCGCAAGCGCCATATCGGCCGCGTTGGCCGACAAGCGGGACAGGTAGGCGATGTTTTTCGCCATATCGGTCAGTACAGGCGCCAGCTGACGGCGCAAAGCGGCCGGCGCCTCGTTTTGCAGGCTTAGCTCAATGGCATCTACCGCGCTTTGCAGCACGCAAAACGCGCTGGACATACGCCCCTTCAGCCCGCCGCCCAGCTCCAGCAACGCCTGATCGTCCCGGTCAAGCGGTTTTTCATTTGGCAACGGCATCGTGTTGTCTCCTCCCGCCGAAAACGGCGATGTTCCCCTTCAGCCGCGCAGTTCCTGGCGTATCTGCTGTGCCAGCAAAAACAGGAAATCCGCATTGGAAAGCTCCCGGTTCCCTGTTTTGCCGCAGTAACGGTACATTTTTTGGTATTCCTCCGTCTGACGAAGATGGATCTGGCGGATGGCGCGGCGCACAGCCGTGACCACCCCTTCACAGTTGAGGTGATATTCCTCCGCAACGGCCTGGTAGGCCTCGGTCACGCTGGGCGTAACGTTCTGCTGCGTCAAAATATGTTCGATACTGCGTATATACTCGGTTCCCTTACAGCTGTAATCAGCGCAAAGCGACTGCAAATGCCAATCCAGCGAGCGATCGATCCGGCGGCGGGTAAAAGCCAGGGTATCCTGCCCGTGGTTTGCCACCGAGGCAAACAGGTAGCGCAGGCTGTACGGTTTCAGAATAAGATAATCGCAGCCCGCTGTCAAGAGCCGATCCTGCTGCTGCGGCGATATTTTCAGGATCGTGCCCATCACGACCGGATGGCGCGGCAAAGTCATCCCGCCGATCCTGGCCAGAAGGTCGAAGATGTTTTCATCCCGCAAAAGGGAATCCAGCACCAGCACCTCGGGGCAAACACCCTCCTGCAAAAGATCCAGCACCTGCCTGCCGGTTGTTGCGGTGCCGCGAACAGCGACTTCCCGCTGGTTTTCGCCGTAAAGGCGAATCATATTCAGTTGGCTGGCGTCGCTGTCCGCAAACAGCGCCGACACCGGGCGCGCCCCCGCGGGCGCGGCAGCCCCCGCGATCCCGGCGTTTGTTGCAATTTCCATCCGTACCCCGCCTTTACGCATCCTCACATTGTCGGCACCGCATCCGTTTCAGGCGCCGTAACAGTCCCGCACCACATCAAGCGCCGTCTCGGGCAGAACCGCATTCTCATAAAGGTAGCGCAGAACACAGCGGGCGAACGGTTCCCCGCCCCTGGGCACCGGCACGTCGCAGACGCGCCCGTCTGAGCGGCTGACCCGCAATGCCAGCGCCTGATCTGCCGCCACAAGGCAGTACTCCACCGCATAGGCGGGCTGCAGACCGTCCAGGGCCGTGTAGCGCCGCACATAACGGGTCGAAAAATCCTTCATGCCATCCTCCACCGTCTATCCGAAAATTCCGTACGCAAATCTTTTGGATTCATCCTATACTATATCGTTTCATATGCGGGAAATCAATGAACAGAAACGGTCGTTTTGGGTCGTTTGGTCCGCCGCGGCAAGCGGGCCGCCTCAAAGCGTCTGGTTTGAGACAAGGCCGTTCCACAGGCGGTAATAGATGCCCTGCCGGGCCAGCAGCTGCGGATGGGTTCCCTCCTCCTCGATGCCGTTTTGGCCCAGCACAAGGATGCGGTCCGCGTTTTTGATCGTGGTAAGGCGGTGGGCGATCGTCAGGGTGGTTCTGCCCCTGGCCAGTTTGTCAAGGCTTTGGCCCACCAGGATCTCGCTCTCGTTGTCCAGCGCGCTGGTGGCCTCGTCCAGCAGCAGGATCGGCGGATTTTTTAAGAACAGCCGCGCAATCGAAATGCGCTGCTTCTGCCCGCCGGAAAGCTTGACCCCGCGCTCCCCCACATAGGTATCATACCCTTGCCTGAGCGCGCTGACAAAGCGGTCGGCCCCGGCCAGCCTGGCCGCCCGGACGATCTCCTCCCTTGTGGCGCCGGGCTTGCCGTAAGCAATATTCTCGGCCACGGTGCCGCTGAACAGGTACACCTCCTGCTGCACCACGCCGATGGCCTGGCGCAGGCTTTTGAGGGTGACGCTGCGCACATCCTGCCCATCAATAAAGATCTGGCCCTCCGTCACATCATAAAAGCGCGGAATCAGATTGCACAGCGTTGTTTTTCCGCCGCCGGAAGGGCCTACCAGCGCCAGATTTTCGCCGGGGCGGATGGTAAGATCGACATGGCGCAGCACCTTATTGTGGTCGTCCGGATACTCAAAGCTGACGTTGCGGAACTCGATGCCGCCTTTTTGCACGCGTAGAGGCCGGGCGTTGGGGCTGTCCCTGATCTCGACGGGGGTATCCAGAATCTCAAAAAAGCGCTCGATGCCGGTCATGCCGCGCTGGAACTGCTCGGCAAATTCGACGATGCGGCGGATGGTGGCGATCAGGGTGGTGACATAAAGGATATAGGCCACAAGGTCGCCCGCGCTGATTTGGCGGTACACCAAAAACAGCCCGCCCGCCACGATGACCACCAGGTACATCAGCCCGTCAAACAGACGGGTGGAGGTGCTGAACGCCGCCATAAAATAGTAGGTGTGTGTTTTGATGTCCGAGAAGGTCTTGTTGCCTGCCTCAAATTTTTCTTTTTCCTGTTCTTCGGCGGCGAACGCCTTGACCACCCGCTCGCCCAAAAGGCTGTCCTCGATGGCGGCGTTCAACTCCCCGATCTGAAACCGCTGCTTGCGGAAGGCCGCCCGCAGTTTAAGATTGAGCCGGGTGGACACCACCCCCATCAACGGCACACAGGCGAACACGACCAGGGTGAGCGGCACGCTGGCCTGGCACAAAATGAGAAAGGATGCCGCGATCTTGATGGCTGCGATAAAAAATTCTTCCGGGCAATGGTGGGCGAATTCGGTCACATCGAAAAGGTCGTTTGTGATGCGGCCCATGATCTGGCCAACCTTGGTGTTGGAGTAATAGGTGTACCCCAGCTCCTGCAGGTGGGAGAACGCATCCCGGCGCATATCCGTCTCGATATGTACGCCCATGATATGCCCCGTGCTGGCCATATAATAGTTGGCCGCGGCATCAATCAGCCGCAGTATCAGATAGAGCGCGGCCATCCGCAGAACCGCCTGCACGGTCAGCGCGGCGGCGCCCGCGGCGGCGCTGTTGGTCAGATAGCTGATGATTTTGGGCAATACGATATCGCACAGGGTGGTGAGGGCCGCGCAGAGCAAATCGAAGCAAAGGATGCCTTTATACTTCCAAAGATAGGGCCAAAAACGGTGCAGAAGCCGACGCGAGCCGCCGGTGCCGGTGGTAGATGCTGTGGTTGCCATGTTTGTATTCCTCTCTATTGCTGCAAGGGTTGCCTGTTCGCTGCCGGGCCGCAGACGCTGCGAGCCGTGCGGAGGCAGGCCCATGTTGTTTTTGGGCGGTATGCGGCATACGGTTTAGCGCGATCCACAGAAACGGCACGGCCGTTCCGCCGCGGCGTCCTTTGCCGCGCTGTTTCTGTGTTATGCTTTAGTGTACACGTTTTTTCCGGTTCTGTAAACGCCCCGCCCGATCCGGCATTTTGCCGCCTGACGCCCTCTGCCGGAATTTTGCGGGAATTTTTGTAAATCAGGGCTTGACATTTTGCCGGATTTGCATTATAGTAACTAAGTCGCTTGGGCCTGTAGCTCAGTTGGGAGAGCGTTCGGTTCGCATCCGAGAGGTCAAGGGTTCGAATCCCTCCAGGTCCACCAAATTGCGCAAATGCGAACCAAAATGCCGTATTTTTGATGCGGCACATTTGGAGTGTCTTTGCAACAGTTGACGCGCTGGTAAGCGTCCAAAAGAGGCTGCATCATTATGATGCGGCTTTTTTTGTGCTTGTTTACCTTAACGAAATCACCAACGAGGGCGTCGGGATCTGCCTTGCAGAGACAAACATTGACATCCCGGAGCCGGATAGCCTCGATAGCATGCAGATCGGCGCCGCCAAAGATCGGCCGTGACTGGGTGATCGATGACGCCGAGCCTTGGCCGGATCACAGGACCGATCGCTTCGGCCAAAAATCACATTTTGAGGAGGACAAACATGGATGAAGCATCTGTTTTTGGGCGGTAGAATGGGAGCCCTCCTACGGCATATCCATTACGCGGGGGCGGCGTTTGACCGACGATGAAATAAGGCTTTGCGGATTGGTTTGGCGACATTGGGGCTTTTGGCATTGATGGCACTCGCGTTGATTGCCCTCTGCTCACCCACGATGACCGCCCCAAACGCAATCCCGATTGCCAGTTTTTTCGGATGCACAAATACATCCCGGGAAATTTCCGAGGCCGAAATAACAGCCTTTATGGCGCCGGAACCGTGACCGCTTTTGACGGCGAATACGTCGCGGTACGGTTTGACGACGGCGCGGCCCCCAGGAAATTTTCGCTGGCCATGACCTGCAAAACGGGTTTCTCACGCCGGAGGAACCGAACGCGCCCGGTGCGCCGCGAACGGCGGGGCCTGCGACATTCCGGTGCGCCGAAACAGGGCGCCGCGGTGTTTTACCGCGGCGCCCTGTTCTTTTTGAAGGTTTGGTTTTCTGCGTTTTCTATTTTGCTTCGGTCCGCCTTTCGGCGGGCTCGCTTACCCCGCGAAGCGGCTGTAGAGATCGGCCAGATTGAGCAGGATCTCCACCGACTGATCCATCTTCTCGGCGGTGATGCACTCGCACACGCCGTGAAAATTGAATCCCCCCGTGCCAAGATTTGGGCAGGGCAGGCCTTTGTAGCTCAGGGCGGCGCCGTCCGTGCCGCCCCGGATCGGCACTTCCTTCGGCGTCAGTCCCGCCGCAAGGATCGCCTTGCGGGCGTTCTCAACCAGATGGAAATGCGGGCGGATCTTCTCGGCCATGTTGGCGTAGCTGTCGTGCAGCGCCAGCTCCACCGTGCCTGCGCCGTAGCGGTCGTTCAGCGCGGCGGCAATGTGCTGCATCTCCGCCTTGCGGGCGGCAAATTTGGCGGCGTCGTGATCGCGCACGATGTAGCCGAGTTTCGCCAGCGTCACATCGCCCGCCATGCTGGTGAGATGGTAAAAGCCCTCGTAGTTTTCGGTATGCTCGGGGCGGTCAAAGGCGGGCAGCGCGGCGTGAAATTCCATCGCCACATTCTGCGCGTTGACCATCGTGTTTTTGGCCGAGCCGGGATGCACCGAAAAGCCGTGGACCGTGACCGCCGCGCCCGCGGCGTTGAAATTTTCGTAGTTGATCTCGCCCACATCGTCGCCGTCCACCGTGTAGGCAAAGGCTGCGCCAAAGCCCGCCACATCAAACAGGGACGCCCCCTGCCCTACCTCCTCGTCGGGGGTAAAGCCGATGCAGATCCTGCCGTGGGGGCGAGCCTCGGCCCGGAGCCGCTCGATCATCGTCATGATCTCGGCCACGCCGGCCTTGTCGTCGGCCCCAAGCAGGGTGGTGCCGTCGGTCGTGATCAGGGTCTGGCCCTTCATGTCGGCCAAAAACGGGAACTGGGCGGCCGTCATCACGGCGCCGGTGCCGGGCAGGACGACATCCCCGCCGTCGTAGTTGGGATGAAGCTGGGGTTTGACATTCTCGCCGGGGGCATCGTCGGTTGTATCCATATGGGCGATAAAACCCAGCGCCGGGGCAGCCTCGCAGCCGGGCGCGGCCGGGATGGCGGCATACACATAACAGTGCGCATCCACGCGGACTTCCGCAAGCCCCAGGCCCTTCAGCTCCTCCGCCAGCCTGTTGGCCAAGTCAAACTGGCGCCGGGTGGTGGGATGCGTTTCGCTCTCAGGGTCGGAGGTGGTGTGGACGGCGACATATTGCAGCAAACGTTCATACGCGCGCATAAAACAATAACTTCCTTTCCATGGTATCGGTATGCCAATCATTTTATCATAGTTTGTGCGTATTGCCAACCGGAACGCGGCCAAACTCCGGCAAATTTCGGGGGCAAGGCTTTTCAAGCTGTAACTTTTATGTTAAAATTGGAAAGATTGCAGAAGAGATGGGCAATTTTGCCCGCTTTGGGAGGTTTACCATGGCAGACAGCATTTTTAAAGATAAAACCCTTTTGATCACCGGCGGCACCGGCAGCTTTGGCCACACGGTTCTCAAGCACTTTTTGACCACCGACATCGGGGAGATCCGCATTTTTTCCCGCGACGAGAAAAAGCAGGACGACATGCGGCATGAACTGCAGGCCCGCTACCCGGCCTGCTACCAGAAGGTAAAGTTCTATATCGGCGATGTGCGCAACCAGCAAAGCCTGCGGGACGTGATGCCGGGCGTTCAGTACATTTTCCACGCGGCGGCCCTCAAGCAGGTGCCCAGCTGCGAGTTTTTCCCGATGGAGGCCGTGCGCACCAACGTGGAAGGCACCGATAACATGCTGCATGCCGCCATTGAGGCAGGCGTGGAGCGGGTGGTCTGTCTTTCCACCGACAAGGCGGCCTACCCCATCAATGCCATGGGCATCAGCAAAGCCATGATGGAGCATGTGATCACGGCCAACGCGCGGGTGTCTGCCCAGCGCGGCGGCCCCGTCATCTGCTGCACCCGCTACGGCAACGTGATGGCCAGCCGCGGCAGCGTGATTCCCCTGTTTGTGGAGCAGATCCGGGCCGGGCACCCGATTACGATCACCGACCCCGGCATGACCCGCTTTTTGATGAATCTGGACGAGGCCGTGGAGCTTGTGCTGTTTGCGTTTGCGCACGCCAACCCCGGCGATCTGTTTATCCAGAAATCGGACGCCTCCACGATCGGAGATCTGGCCAGGGCGGTGCAGACGCTGTTTGGGGATACCGGCACCAACATCATCGGCACCCGCCACGGCGAAAAGCTGTACGAGACCCTGATGACCAAGGAGGAGCGAACCCGCAGCGAGGATATGGGCGGGTATTTCCGCGTCGCCGCCGACAACCGCGACCTTAATTACGATAAATACTTCATCAAGGGCTCGGTGCGCACCCAGGCCGACGAGGACTACACCAGCCACAACACCCGCCGCCTGAACGTGGCGCAGACCGTGGAGAAGATCAAGACGACCGAGTTTATTCAGGAGGAGCTGGCAAAAAATGGGCAGTGAACACAGGGATGCACCGATCCTGATTACCGGCGCGGGCGGCTTTGTGGGCAAAAATCTGGTGGCCACCCTGAAAACCCGCGGCTACAGCCGGATTTTATCCTTTGAGAAGGACGATACCCCCGCCCAGCTTGCCGCCTACTGCCGGGAAGCGGCGTTCGTCATCCATCTGGCGGGCATCAACCGCCCCAAAGACCCCAGCGAATTTTACGCCGGCAACGCCGGACTGACCGATACCCTGCTGGCCGATCTGGAGGCCGCGGGCACCCGCTGCCCGGTGCTGGTGACCAGCAGCGTGCAGGCCGCGCTGGACAACGATTACGGCAAGAGCAAAAAACAGGCCGAGGAGGCTATTTTTGCCTACGGCCGGAACACCGGCGCACCCGTGTATGTGTTCCGCATGGAAGGGGTGTTCGGCAAATGGTGCCGCCCCAACTACAACAGCGTGGTGGCGACCTTCTGCTTCAATGTGGCCAACGGCTTGCCCCTTGCCGTGCGGGACCCGGCTTTTTCGCTGCCGCTTGTCTATATCGACGACGTGGTGGCCTGCATTGTGGACGCGCTGGAGGAGGGCCGCGCGGAGCGGGACGCCGAGGGCATCTGCCGCATCCACCCGGTTCACACCGTCACGCTGGGCCAGCTGGCCGATACCCTGCAAGGCTTTGCACTGGCACGCGGCGGCGCGGCGGCCCGGGCGCTTGGCGGGAGCGGCGTTCCCACCCTGGGGGTGCCCGCGCTGGCGCAGGACAGCTTTACCAAAAAGCTTTACTCCACCTACCTTTCCTATCTGCCGGCCGACGGCTTTGCCTACGACCTGGACACCCACGCCGACGACCGCGGCAGCTTTACCGAGTTTTTGCGCACCCCCGAGCGCGGCCAGGTCAGCGTAAACATTGCCAGGCCGGGCATCGTAAAGGGCAACCACTGGCACCACACCAAAAACGAGAAGTTCCTGGTTGTGCAGGGCGAGGCCGTGATCCGCTTCCGCCGTATCGACGACGACAAAGTGCTGGAATACCGCGTGAGCGGCCAAAAACTGCAGGCGGTGGATATCCCCTGCGGCTACACCCACAACATTGAGAATGTAGGCCAGACGGATCTTGTGACCGTGATGTGGGCCAACGAGGCGTTCGACCCCGCCCGCCCCGACACCTTTGCGATGAAAGTGTGAGGAACCATGCAGAAACTGCGATTGATGACCATCATCGGCACCCGGCCCGAAATTATCCGGCTGGCCGCCGTGATCAAAAAATGCGACATGTATTTTGACCAGATCCTTGTGCATACCGGCCAGAATTACGATTACAACCTGAACCAGGTGTTTTTTGACGACCTGGGCCTGCGCGCGCCCGATTTTTATCTGGATGCCGTGGGCAGGGATCTTGGCGAGACGATCGGCAACATCATTGCCAAAAGCTACGCCCTGATGGCCGAGCAAAAACCCGATGCGCTGCTGATTTTGGGCGATACCAACAGCTGCCTTTCGGCCATAGCGGCCAAGCGGCTGCACATCCCCATCTTCCATATGGAGGCCGGCAACCGTTGCTTTGACGAATGCCTGCCCGAGGAAACCAACCGCCGCATCGTGGACCACATCGCCGATGTGAATATGTGCTACTCCGAACACGCCCGCCGCTACCTGAACGCCGAGGGCACGGCGCGGGAGCGAACCTTTGTCACCGGCAGCCCGATGGCCGAGGTGCTGCGCGCCAATCTGAAAGAGATCGAGGCTTCCGATATTTTGACCCGGCTTGGCCTTGCGCCGCAAAAGTATATGCTGCTTTCCGCCCACCGGGAGGAAAACATCGATACCGAGAAGAATTTTATCGACCTGTTCACCAGCATCAACGCGCTGGCGGATAAGTACGCAATGCCGATTTTGTATTCCTGCCATCCGCGCAGCAAAAAGCGGCTGGAGGCCATGGGCTTTGCCCTTGATCCCCGCGTGAAGCTTCACGAGCCGCTCGGCTTTCATGACTACAACCATTTGCAGATGAACGCCTACTGCGTCATCTCGGATTCCGGCACCCTGCCCGAGGAATCCAGCTTTTTTACCAGCGTGGGCCATCCCTTCCCGGCGGTTTGCATCCGCACCTCCACCGAGCGCCCCGAGGCCATGGACAAGGGCTGCTTTGTGCTGGCCGGCATCGCCGAGGGCGGCGTTGCGCAGGCCGTACAGACCGCCGTGGCCATGAACGAAAATGGCGATTACGGCATCCCTGTGCCTACCTACGCCGAGAACGTATCCGCCAAGGTGGTCAAGATCATCCAGAGCTACACCGGCGTTGTGAACAAGATGGTGTGGCGCAAGTACTAAATTGTCGTAAAGGGGCTGCAAGGGCTTGGCAAAGCACATTCTGGTGGTAACCCAGCATTTCTGGCCGGAAAATTTCCGCATCAACGATATTGTGGAGGGCTTTTTGGAGGACGGCTTTGCCGTGGATGTCCTCTGCGGGCTGCCCAACTATCCCCGCGGCGAGTGGTTTGCCGGTTACGGCAGCAAGGGCCCCTGGCAGGAAACCTACAAGGGGGCCCGGGTTTTTCGCGCCCGGGAGATTCCACGCAAGGGCAACACCGGCGTGCGGATCTTCCTGAATTACGTCAGCTGGCCCTGGCACGCCCGCTGGGCGCTGGGCAGACTGCCCGGCGGCTACGACGCGGTGTTCTGCTTCAACACCAGCCCCGTGCTGATGAGCTGGCCCGCCGCCGTCTACGCCCGCCGCGCCAAAATCCCCTTTACCAACTATGTTCTCGACCTTTGGCCGGAGAACCTGTACAGCGTTCTGCCGGTCAAAAACCGGTGTTTGCGCCGGGTGGCCCAGCGTGTAAGCGACAGCCTTTACCGCCGCGCCGACCGGCTGATCGCCATGAGCGAGCCCCTGCAGGCGCGGCTGCTGGCCCGCACCGGCAAGCCTGCGGCCAGCGTAGCCGTCATCCCGCAATACTGCGAGGATTTTTACGCCGTCCCCTGCCCGGACGCCGCGCTGCGCGCGCAGTTTGGCGGGCGGTTCAATCTGGTGTTTACCGGCACCTTCACCCCTGCGCAAAGTCTGGACACCGTGGTGCGCGCCGTCAGGCTGGCGCGGGAGCGCGGGGCCGATGCGCTGCACCTTTTGCTGGTGGGCGACGGCATGAGCCGCCAAACTCTGGAAGGGCTGGTGGCCGAGCTGGGCGCCGGGAGCTATGTGACCTTTTACGGCAGCGTGCCCGCCGCCGACATCCCGAAGTTCACCACCCTGGCCGACGCGCTGATCGTTTCCTTGTCCGATTCGCCCGATCTGGGGCTGACGGTGCCCGCCAAGGTTGCCAGCTATATGGCCGCCGGCAAGCCCGTGCTGGCCAGCATGGACGGCGCCGGCTATGCGGCCATCCGGGAGGCCTGCTGCGGCTTTGCCAGCCCCGCCTGCGACGCCGGGGCCCTGGCGCAGAATCTGCTTTTGCTGACGCGGATGACGCCCGCAGAGCGGGAAGCTTTGGGCGCCCGCGCGCGGGATTACTATTGGGCACATTACCGACGGGCCGTTTTGCTGCGCCGCCTGGAAGAATGTATCCTTTCGGGCTGAAACGCAGCCCCCGTCCGGCTTTTCCAACCGCCAACCATGCGAGGTATCTCTTTTGAAAACTCTGGTTTTGATTCCCTGCTACAACGAGGAAACCAACATCCTGCAGGTGATCCGCCGCCTGCAGGACGCCTGCCCGGAGGTGGAGTATCTGGTCATCAACGACTGCTCCACCGACGGCAGCGCGGCGCTTCTGCGCAAAAACGGCTGCTCGTTTCTGGATCTGCCGGTCAATCTGGGCATTGGCGGCGGCATCCAGTGCGGCTACCTCTACGCGCGCGCCAACGGCTACGACGTGACGGTGCAGATGGACGGCGACGGCCAACACGACCCCGCCTACCTGCCAGCCGTCATCGCGCCGGTGGCCGACGGAACCTTTGATATGTGCATCGGCAGCCGGTTTATCACCCGCGAGGGATTTCAGACCAGCTTTATGCGGCGGGTGGGCATCCGCTTTCTGAGCGGTTTGATTCATCTGCTGTGCGGCCGCCGGGTGCTGGATGTCACCAGCGGCTTCCGCGCCACCAACGCCGCCATGACCGCCTACTTTGCCGACCATTACGCGACCGATTACCCCGAGCCGGAGGCCATTTTGGCCGCCACCCTGGCCGGATACCGGGTTGGCGAGGCCCCCGTTGTGATGTGCGAGCGGCAGGGCGGCGTATCCAGCATTTCCAGCTTTAAAAGCGCGTACTACATGGTCAAGGTTTCGCTCTCGCTGATTATCGACAGGCTGTCCATCCGCCGTGTGCGGCGCGGCAGAAAAGGAGGCCCCAAAAGATGACGATGCAGTTTCAGGGATTTATGCTGCTGGGCGCGGCCCTTTTGCTGATCCTGATTTTTGTTCTGCTCAAAAAGGGCCTGATGAGCGTTAAATACAGCCTGCTGTGGCTGTTTTTGGCCATTGTACTGGTTATTTTTGCGGCATTTCCCTATGTGGTGTTCGTTTTGCGGGATCTTTTGGACATTGAGATGCCGGTCAATCTGGTATTTCTGCTGATGTTCTGTTTTGTACTGGTGGTGCTGCTCAGCCTGAGCATCGCCATCACCCAGTTGGCCGAAAAGTGCAAGCGGCTGACCCAGGCCAACGCGATCCTGGAACACCGCGTGCGGGCCATGGAGGACGGCGGCGCCTTGCCCTGCGCCCGCCCCGGGGATACGGCGGAAGCCGCCCGCACGGCGGCGCCCAAAGAGGAAAAAGCCTGAGGCAATACCGCCCGATTCCCGGCCGGCGGGACGCAATACCGGAACAACGCGGCATTGCGCCGGATCCATTGCAGGAAAGCGCCGGTTCCGGTGCCGGGCTTTCCGCCGGCCCCTTGCGGCGGCAGGATGTGAGGATGTACCATGCAAGTAAATTCACTGCTTTATTTGGGCTTTTTTGCGGCGGTGGCCCTGCTTCATTATCTGCTGCCGCGGGTGGCCAGGCCCTACCTGCTGCTGGCGGCAAGCTATGCCTTTTACGCCTACGCGCCCGCCAACCGCGCGCTGCTTCCGGTGCTGATCGGCGCCACCATCGTGACCTGGGCGGCGGGGCTGGTGATCGGCAAAAGCAAAAACAAGGCCGTGCGGCTGCTGTTTTTGCTGCTGGCCATCTTCAGCTGCCTGGGCATTTTGCTGTTCTACAAATACTGGAACATGTTCAGCACGGGCTTTGCCCATCTGGCCGGGCTGGCCGGTCAGACCGTGCAGCCGCGGCTGCTGGATCTGGCGGCGCCGCTGGGGCTGAGTTATTTCACCTTTGCGGCGCTCAGCTACACGCTGGACGTCTACAAGGGTCGCTGCCGGGTGGAGCCCAATCTGTTCCACTTTGCGCTGTTCGTCAGCTTTTTCCCCACCTTGTTCACGGGGCCCATCGAGCGATACCCCCATCTTCGCCCGCAGATCAAAAAGTCGCGGCGATTCAGCTACAGCCGCTGCGCGGGGGGCGCCTTCCGCATGCTGTGGGGGTACACCAAAAAGCTGGTGATTGCGGACAATCTGGCCGGGTTCGTCTCGCTGGTGTACGCCGCGCCCGCCGACAGGACCGGCCCCGACCTGTTGGCCGCCATCCTGCTGTTTGCCTTGCAGCTGTACATGGATTTTTCAGGCTGCTGCGATATCGCACTGGGCGCTGCCCGCGTGCTGGGGTACGACCTGATCGAAAACTTTGCCGCACCGTTTGAGGCCACCACCTTCAGCGAATTCTGGAGCCGCTGGCATGTAAGCATGACGGGCTGGTTCCGCGATTACGTTTACTTTCCCCTTGGCGGCAGCCGGTGCAGCGCGCCGCGGCATCTGCTGAACCTGATGATCGTATTTCTTGTATCGGGGCTTTGGCACGGGGCCGACTGGCGGTATCTTGTCTGGGGCTTGAGCTGCGGCGCCGTATCGGTGGCGGCGCAGCTCACCAAAAAGCCGCGCGCCGCGTTGGCCCGGCACAACCCGCTGTACCGGGAGGCTTTTTTTCGGCGATGGATTCAGCGCTGCATCGTATATCTTTTGTTTGCGGGCACCCTGGTGTTTTTTGCCGGCGCCCTGTACAACGCCGATCCGTTTGCGGTCTACGCGGGGCTGACGCGCGGCTGGCAGAGCCTTGGCGCAAGCTGGGCCGAGGTGCTTGCCCTGATGCAGGGCGCGGGCATAAGCGGGCGGATGCCCGTGATTTTGACCGTGGGCACCCTGGTGGTGTTTGCCGCCGAAAGCCAGGGCCGAAACGTGGCCCGCTGGATACGCAGCCAAAGCTTTGTGCTGCGCTGGACGCTCTACTACGCCTTTGGCGCCGCCATCTTGTTCTTTGCGGCGTTTGGGCAGTCGATTTTCATCTATCAGCAATACTGAGGAGGCGGCAGACATGGCAGGCAAAACATCCGCGCGCGGCCGAAGGCCCTGTTTGCTGCGCCGCTTTTGGATCGGCCTTGTGCGCCGCCTGTATTTTGGCGGCAAAACGCTGCTCAAGTGCCTTTTGCTGGTCCCGATCCCCCTGTTTATGGTGTTTGTGAGCTACACCGTGGATCGCAGCGGCCTGTTTCAGGGCGCGCTGGCCCCCCGCCGCATTGTGGATTTGATGCTGCAGGGGTACGATGTAACGAATTTTGAGCAGATGGACGAGCGGCAGGTCGTGCAGCTTTTTGCACAGGATGTGCCCGATACGCCCGAGGTCATCGGCATAGGTTCCTCCCGCATTTTGCAGTTCACCCGCGGGATCGTGGGCAGCGACAGCTTTTTCAACATGGGCGTGACCGGCGCCGACGTGCGGGACAACATGACCAGCTACTACAAGATGGTGACCTACGGCAAGGCGCCCAAGGTGCTGCTTTGGAGCATTGACCCGTGGGTGTTTTACAACAGCGAGGCCGCCTACGATTCCCGCGCCGACGCCGATCTGTACAACGAGTTTCTGACCAAGGTGCTTGGCGTGCAGACCGATTACAAGGAGCCGGACAAGGTTGCGCTGTGGAAGGCGCTGGCCGATCCCGCCTACTTTCAGGGCAATGTGGATTACTACCTGAAAAACCGCGGCCAGTCCACCGTTACCGACGACGACGGCAACGCCATCGAGTTCAACCCCGTGGAGGGCGATCCGATGCAGCAGACGACCAGCATCAAACGCTCGGACGGAAGCGTGCTGTACGACATCAACTTCCGCAGCCGCACCACCGACCAGGTTTTGGCCGATGCGGCAGCGGCGTCCCAGACCTTCAACAGCGTACATATGGAGGGATTCGACGCATTGAGCCCCCTGCAGGAGCAGGCGTTCGATGCCTTTGTCCGCTATGCCCGCAGCCAGGGTACAACGGTCATTCTGGTGCTGAGCCCCTGGCATCCCTATCTGTACGATTCGCTGCTGACCGAGGCCGACAAGCACGCGGGCTTTTTTGCCGTGGAGCCCTGGCTGCGCCAGTACTGCGCCCAGAACGACGTGCCGCTGTACGGCAGCTACGACCCCGCGCTGATCGGCGGACTGGCCGAGGAAGATTTCTTTGACGGCCTGCACTGCCGGGATACCGGCATCGTAAAGTTTTTCCCCGGGGTGCCGGCCGTTCTCTCCGCGATCGCCGACGGCGCTTTGCCCGACCCGCTGGCCCAGACGCCCCGCACGGCAGCCCCCGCTCCCGCAGACCCCAACGCCCCCGCCGACGCCGCCGGCACGACCGGCGAGACGGCCGACGCCGAGGCGGCCTCCGGCGCGGCCTGACAAACGTCCGGCGGCGCGGCGCCGCGCTCTTGTTTGCCGCGTTGGAACGGCAATGAAATTTTACGCTTTTTGCGGCTTGGGGTCTTGACAGGGGTTCGCAAACCTGTTATGCTTTAGCCTAGTAAACAAAATGCTTTGACGGGGAAAAAGGAAAGCCTTTTCCGTTGCAGAGAGCCGCCGGTCGGTGCAAGGCGGTGCGGATGGTTTTGCGTCACTGGCCCCCGAGCAGCCGCGCTGAGGATTTTTATCGCTAGGCACGGACGGAAGTCGGCCGTTATCAACCGACCGCGATTCGCACCCCCTTCGTTTTACGCACAAGGGCGCCGATCGTACAAAGGGGCCGCTTCGGCGGCAATGAGAGTGGTACCGCGGGTACAGCATAAATTTGCTCCCGTCTCTCAAAGGCAATCGCCTTTGAGGGACGGTTTTTTTTACCTCCTTCAGGGGCCAACACAACCTGAAGGAGGCTGTTTTTTATGATGGACGCAACAAAATACCAGGTAGGCTACTATCCCCCGCCGGTTGAACCCGGGCACGTTTTCCGCTGGCCCCAGAAGGATCATATCGAGAAGGCGCCCAGCTGGTGCAGCGTGGATTTGCGGGACGGCAACCAGAGCCTGATCATCCCGATGAACCTGGATGAAAAGGTCGAATTTTACGAGATGCTCGTCAGGATCGGCTTCAAGGAGATCGAGGTGGGCTTCCCCGCCGCCAGCGAGACTGAATATGAGTTTTTGCGCAAGCTGATCGACGAAAACCGCATTCCGCAGGATGTGACCGTTCAGGTGCTTACCCAGTGCCGGGAACACATCATCCGCAAGACCTTTGAGGCTGTAAAGGGCGCCCCCCGCGCGATCATCCACTTCTACAACTCGACCAGCGTGGCCCAGCGCGAGCAGGTTTTCAAGATGTCCAAGGAGGAGATCAAGCAAATCGCCGTGGACGGCGCCCGGCTTGTAAAGCAGCTTGCCGCCGAGTACGAGGGCAATTTCCTGTTTGAGTACAGCCCCGAGAGCTTTACCGGCACCGAACCGGAGTACGCGGTGGAGGTTTGCAACGCGGTGCTGGATGTCATCCGGCCCACCCCCGACCGCCCGATGATCATCAACCTCCCGGTCACCGTCGAGATGAGCATGCCCCATGTGTATGCCAACCAGATCGAGTGGTGCAGCGACCATCTCAAGTACCGGGACAGCGTGATTCTTTCCACCCATCCCCACAACGACCGCGGCTGCGGCGTGGCCGATGCCGAGCTGGCCGTGCTGGCCGGCGCGCAGCGCATCGAATGCTGCGTGTTTGGCAACGGCGAGCGCACCGGCAACTGCGATGCCGTGACCCTGGCCATGAATATGTACACCCACGGCGTTGACCCGCACCTCGATTTTTCCGATATGCCCTCCCTGTGCGAGGTCTACGAGCGGGTGACCCGGATGCATGTGTATGAGCGCAACCCCTACGCGGGCTCGCTGGTGTTTGCGGCCTTCTCGGGCAGCCACCAGGACGCCATTGCCAAGGGGATGACCTGGCGGCAGGTGCATGGCCTGCATCAATGGACGGTTCCCTACCTCCCCGTCGATCCCCACGATGTGGGCCGCACCTACGATGCGGACGTTATCCGCATCAACAGCCAGAGCGGCAAGGGCGGCATCGGATTTTTGCTGCAGCAGAAGTACGGCTACAATCCCCCGCCCAAAATGCGGGAAGATCTCGGCTACCGCGTCAAGGACGTGTCCGACCGCCTGCACAAGGAACTCAGCGTGGAGGAGGTGCGGGATGTGTTTGAATCCACCTACCTCAACCATGCGGCGCCCCTCCATGTGACGGCGGCCCATTTCCGGCAGGAAAACGGCATCACCGCCGATGTGACCGTGGATTGCGGCGGCAGGATCCTGCAATGCACCGCCACCGGCAACGGCCGTCTGGATGCCGTGAGCAACGCGCTGGAACAGAACACCAACATGAATTTTACCCTTATGCATTACAGCGAACACGCCCTTGACGACGACACCGACAGCCGCGCCTGCAGCTATGTGGGCTTAAAATGGGCCAGCGGCGATATCACCTGGGGCTGCGGCACCGATACCGATATCATTGTGGCCGGCATCAATGCGCTGGTGAGCGCCATCAACAACAAATAACGTTTATCCGGGAGGAAAACACCATGGGCATGACAATGACGCAAAAAATCCTGGCCGCCCACTGCGGCCGGGAATCCGTCAAGGCAGGGCAGCTGATCAACGCCGGACTGGATGTGGTGCTGGGCAACGATATCACCACCCCGGTGGCCATCAATGAGTTTGAGAAGGCCGGGTTCAACGCGGTGTTCGACAAGACCCGCATCAACATCGTGCTGGATCATTTTGTGCCGAACAAGGACATCAAGAGCGCCCAGCAGTCCAAGCGCTGCCGCGATTTTGCCAACAAGTACGACATCCTGAACTTCTTCGACGTCGGCCAGATGGGCATTGAACACGCCCTTCTGCCTGAGCAGGGCATCGTCACGGCGGGCGACTGCATCATCGGCGCCGACAGCCACACCTGCACCTACGGCGCGGTGGGCGCGTTTTCGACCGGCGTGGGCTCCACCGATATGGCCGCCGCCATGGCCACCGGCCAGGCCTGGTTCAAGGTGCCTGCCGCCATCCGGGTGGAGCTTAAGGGCAAAATTCAGCCCCCCGTCAGCGGCAAGGACGTCATTTTGGATCTGATCGGCCGGATCGGCGTATCGGGCGCGCTTTACAAGAGCCTGGAATTTGCCGGCGAGGGCGTCGCCAGCCTGACGATGGAGGATCGCCTTTGCATCTGCAATATGGCCATTGAGGCGGGCGCCAAAAACGGCATTTTCCCTGTGGACGGTGCCTGCACCGCCTACCTGACCGGCCGCAGCCGGCGCCCCTGGACGGCTTACGCCGCCGACCCGGACGCCGTGTATGAACAGACCGTCACGATCGATCTCTCGGCGTTGGAGCCGACCGTTGCCTACCCGCATCTGCCGGAGAACACCCGCCCCGCCCGGGAGGGCGGCGACATCGCCATCGACCAGGTGGTGATCGGCAGCTGCACCAACGGGCGGATCGAGGACATGGAGGCTGCCTACAACATCCTCAAGGGCCGCCACATCGCCCGCGGCGTGCGCGGCATCGTCATTCCGGCCACGATGGCCGTCTACCGGGAGTGCATTCTGCGCGGCTACACCACGGCTTTCGTCGATGCGGGCTGCGTTGTTTCCACCCCCACCTGCGGCCCCTGCCTGGGCGGCTACATGGGCATTCTGGCCGAGGGCGAGCGGTGCGTTTCCACCACCAACCGCAACTTTGTGGGCCGGATGGGCCACATCACCTCTGAGATTTATCTGGCCAGCCCGGCCACGGCGGCAGCCAGCGCGCTGACCGGCCGCATCACCGACCCGAGGGAGGTTTGAACCGATGAATGCACAGGGTTTTGTTTTTAAATACGGCGACAATATCGATACCGACGTCATCATTCCGGCCCGCTACCTGAACACCCAAAGCGCCGAGGAGCTGGCCAGCCATTGCATGGAGGACATCGACAAGAGCTTTGTCTCCCGCGTCAAGCCCGGCGATATCATGGTGGGCGGCGAAAATTTTGGCTGCGGTTCCTCGCGCGAACACGCGCCCCTCTCGATCAAGACGGCGGGCATCTCCTGCGTGATCGCCAAAAGCTTTGCCCGCATTTTCTTCCGCAACGCCATCAACATCGGCCTGCCGATCCTTGAGTGCCCCGCCGCCAGCGAGGCGATTGCGCCGGGCGACGAGGTATCCGTAAATTTCGACACCGGCGTCATCACCGACAAAACAACCGGCCAAACCTTTGCGGCGGAGCCGTTTCCGCCGTTTATCCAGGGCATCATCCGCGCGGGCGGACTGATGGCCAGCATCCGGGAGGGAAAGCAGCATGAATAAGAAGATTGCGCTGATCTACGGCGACTGCTCCAGCCCCGAGATCGTGACCCAGGCCGTCCGCGTGCTGGACAAGATTGCCGCAAAGCACGGCCACGCCTTCACCTACACCCGTGCCTACATGGGCGGCGAAGCCATCGACAAATTCGGCGACCCTTTGCCCCAGCACGAGCTGGACGCCTGCCTTGCCGCCGACAGCGTCCTGCTGGGCGCCGTGGGCGGCCCCAAGTGGGAGGGCATGCCCGGCGACAGGCGGCCCGAAAAAGGGCTGCTGCGGCTGCGGGCCGGCATGGGCCTGTACGCCAACAACCGCCCGGCCAAAATCTGGCCGCAGCTGGCCGCGGCGTCCCCCCTCAAGGAGAGCATCGTCGCCAAGGGCATTGATTTTCTTGTGGTGCGGGAGCTGATCGGCGGCGTATATTTCGGCGCGCACACCACCGAGACAGTGGACGGCGAGCGCAAGGCCACCGATGTGATGAGCTACGCGGAGCATGAGATCGAGCGGATCGGACGGATTGGGTTTGAGACGGCCCGCAAGCGCCGTGGTCAGCTTACCTGCGTGGACAAGGCCAACGTGCTGGACACCAGCCGCCTTTGGCGCGCCGTGATGCATCGCCTTCAGGCCGAGTACCCCGACATTGCCTACCGGGAAATGTTTGTGGACAACGCGGCCATGCAGATCTGCAAGGACCCCAGCCAGTTTGACGTGATTGTGACCGAAAATATGTTCGGCGACATTCTATCGGACGAGGCCAGCGAGATCACCGGCAGCATCGGGATGGTGCCCTCCTCCTCCCTGGGCGAAGGCACGCGCGGACTGTACGAGCCGATCCACGGCTCGGCGCCCGACATTGCGGGGCAGGACATCGTCAACCCGACGGCCTGCATCCTCTCCGCCGCCATGATGCTGCGTTTCAGCTTTGCCATGGCGCAGGAGGCCGATGAGATCGAGGCGGCCGTCAACGCGGTGCTGGACGACGGATTGCGCACCGCCGATATCTGGCAGCCCGGCACCACCCGGATCGGCTGTGCGGCTATGGGCGATGCCATTCTGGCGCGGCTGTAACAGCCGCTGAAATTGCGGCAGGGCGCTGTGTGCGGCGCGCCTTGCACGGCAGGCCTGCCTGCCGCGGGCGCTTGGGAAAGACGCCTGTATAGAGGTTGGATAACCACGGCAAAGCCCCGCTCCCGTTCTCTGTGTGCGCAGAGGCGGGAGCGGGGCTTTCGGCTTTTTTAGAAAACGCCGCGCGCTTTCGGGCCGTCTTCAGGCCCGGGTCGAACGATCCTGCGCGCCCCTTTGCAGCAGCGCCGGCAGCGTTTTGTACCAGAGATCGGCAGCCGCCGTGAACGCCGCCGTCACGGGGCGGGAAGCCAGCAGGCAGAGGGTGCCGCCCGCGGTCACCGCCACCCAGCCGGCCACCGCCAGCGTTCCTTTGTCGTTGGGCGGCGCGTAGGTTCCAAGCTCGATCAAAAACGCCAGCACCGGCATATGCAGCACATAGACGGCCAGCGTCCGCCTGCCCAGATCGGCCAGCGCGCGGCACTGCCCCAGCAGCGCAATCAGCGCCAGACTGGTTGCCAGGCCCACCAGGTAAAACACCGCACGGTCAGCCATGGCAAACCCGGCCTGGTAGGCGGCGTCCTGAAAAATCCGCGCGCCCTCATAGACAGGCTCGGGCAGGCGCCAGATCTGCCAAAAGCGGAAGCCGTAGCCCACGGCAACCCCCAACCCCGCCGCCCAGCGCAGAACCGGCCGTTTTTGCGCCCGATCCGACCAGCCGTCCACCTCGCTGCGGAACAGAACGCCCGCCGCGAAGAAGGGATAAAACGCGAACACGCGGTTCAGGGCGAAGGGCCATTCCACCCGGCCGGCCAGCAGGCCGACGGTCAGCGCCGCCGCCAGCCCCAGCAGACCGCCCGCCAGCCCCAGCTTTTGGCGCAAGAACCGCAAAAACGGCACCGTAAGCTCCCAAAAAAGCAGCGCGTACAGATACCACATCTGCCGCCACGGCAAAAGAAACGCGCCCCACGCGCCGCCCTGCGCCTGGGCAAGATCCTCCCGCATCACCACGGCGCGGAAAGCCAGCATCACGGCCTGGCTGACAAGGTACAGCCACAACTGCTGGCCGAACCATTTTTTGAGGTTGAGCTTGGCCACCAGCCCGCTGCACAGGCAGAACAGCGCCATGTGAAACAGATACATACACTCAAAAGTGCCGTTGAACAGCGGGCTGGTGCCGCGGTAATACTCCTCAAAGTGGCCCCACACCACCAGCAGAATGCCCAGCCCCTTCATGGCGTCCACATAGACCCTGCGCGGCGGACGGGCGATCTGGCTATTCGTCTGCGTCATGTACCCTCCTTACGGTGTCGTGTTGTTGTTTGGCGCGGCCTGCCAGGGAGACGCAAGCACCTCGCCGGATTCCACCTTGGCGAAATCCGGCGCAGCCGCCCCGGCCTTGAGAATGGCGCCGGGCGCCGCGTGTACGCCGCAGCCCAGCACCGCATTGTGATCCACAATGGCCCCGGCGTTGACAAGGCATCCCGCGCCCAGCACGGCGCCCGCCCCCACATACCCGAACGGCAGCACCACGGTGCCTGCGCCCAGCCTTGCGCTGGGGCTGACAACCGCCGCCGGATGACAGAATACCGGCACCCGATACCCTGCCTCGGCCAGCTTTTGCAGCCACGCCACCCGGAGCCGATTGTTCCCGATGCCCACCAGCGCATAGGGATAGGCTGCCCGCAGCGCAGGCTTTTGGTAGTCCGCCAGCCTGCCCGCGCAGCCGGGCGCGGCATCGTCCAAAAACGCGATGGGGCCGTAAGCGTCCGCCAGCAGCTCGGCCAGCTGAACGCCGAAGCCGCCCTTGCCCAGCACCAGCAGGCCCCGGTTTTCCTTTGCCATCCTCCAACCTCCCCTTCCGGTTTGCTTATTATTATACCAACCGCGCCGCGGGAATGCAACATGGCGTAAAACCGTGGTTTTTTGGCGGATTGCTTGTGGGCGGCTCCAAAACGCGCTATAATGCAGGAAGCAAGGCGAAACCGAACCGGCAAGGGCGTGTCACATTTTGACGAATATAGTCATACTAAGGCCGGAGTTTTCAGGTGATTATCGCCAAAAAGGTCTTTGACAATTTGGTTGCAATGGACACTTGGCTGAAAACGCCGGGCCGCTCTTGCATTTTATCCGCGCCCGCTTTACACTGTTTTTACAGGGAACCCAAAATCATACGAAGGGGGACTTTGTCGTGCGGAGTTTTTGTAATACATCCAAACTTTCCATGGCGGAGTTGCACCCCTTTCCGGGGATTTTCCTTCTCGATTTATAACAAGAGCGCAGTGCAACCATACGCACTGCGCATTTTTACTTATGGAGGAAAAGCAAGATGGAACAAACCAAAAAAGTGGCCGTTGTGATGGGCTCGGACAGCGATTGGCCGGTTGTGCGGGGCGCGTGCGAGGTGCTGAAAAGCCTGGAGATCCCCTACGAGGCGCGGGTTCTCTCGGCCCACCGCTCCCCCGCCGCTGCCGCCGCGTTTGCCGCCGGCGCCCGCGCCGAGGGCTTTGGCGTGCTGCTGTGCGCGGCCGGCATGGCCGCCCACTTGGCCGGCGCGTTTGCCGCCAACACCACCCTGCCCGTTGTGGGCATCCCGATGAAGGGCGGCGCCATGGACGGGCTGGACGCGCTGCTGGCCACCGTGCAGATGCCAAGCGGGTTCCCGGTTGCCACCGTCGCCATCAACGGCGCCAAAAACGCCGCCTACCTGGCCGCCGCCATCCTGGCTGTGAGCGACGACGCGCTGGCCGCGCGGCTGGACGCTTTTCGCGCCGGAACCGCCGCCGCCGTGGCCAAAAAGGATGCCGCCATCCGCGCCGAGGCCGCCGCACTGTGACCGGGCTTTCGGCTTTCATCCGTTATCCGTTATGTTTTTGCCCAAAAACAGGAAAAGTATAAAAAGGAGCGCATTGCCATGAATGTTACCGTGAAAGAACAGCTGTACGAAGGAAAAGCCAAGAAAGTTTTTGCCACCTCCGACCCCGCCATCGTGATGGTTCACTACAAGGACGACGCCACCGCGGGCGACGGCGAGAAGCGCGGCACCATCCGCGACAAGGGCATTGTGAATAACAAGCTTTCCAACGCGCTGATGCAGAAGCTGGAAAAGGAAGGCATCCCCACCCACTATGTGGAGGAGCTGAACGACCGCGATACCCTTGTGAAAAAGGTGGAGATCGTGCCGCTGGAGGTTATTATCCGCAACGTGGCCGCCGGTCACTTCAGCCTGCGGATGGGCGTGCCCGAGGGCACCCCGTTCAAGACCCCCATCCTGGAGTTCAGCTACAAGAACGACGACCTGCACGACCCGTTCATCAACCACTATTACGCGCTGGCGCTGGATCTTGCCACCCAGCAGGAGATCGACGCCATCACCGCGTATTCCTTCAAGATCAACGAGATTTTGAAGAAGATCATGCTGGATGCCAACATCAGGCTGATCGATTTCAAGCTGGAATTCGGCCGCCTGGCCGACGGCACCATCATTTTGGCCGACGAGATCAGCCCGGACACCTGCCGTTTCTGGGATGCCGCCACCAACGCCCACCTGGACAAGGATCTGTTCCGCCGCAACATAGGCGGCGAGGCCGACGCCTACCAGGAAGTGATGAAGCGCCTGCTGAAGTGACCGGCGGCCCCGCACGGCTGCCGTTTGGGCAGGGCCTAAAAAACGGCAGGAAACCCGCCCTCCCTTTGAGGGGATCGCCCAGAGGCAAAACAACAGATTGAGGTTGCGTACAGAATGAGTGAATTCCATCCGTTCGAGAACGCCCTGCATGAGGAATGCGGCGTTTTTGGCATCTACGATTCCACCGGCAAGACCGACATGGTGGCGGCGGTGTACAGCGCGCTTTATGCCCTGCAGCACCGCGGGCAGGAAAGCTGCGGCATCGCCCTGAACGTGGACGGCGTTTTGACCGGCCACCGCGACCTTGGCCTTGTGTCCGAGGTGTTCACCAAGCGTGTGCTGGAGGAACTGCCCCAGGGCGCCAAGATGGCAACCGGCCATGTGCGGTACGCCACCTCCGGCCAGCGCAGCCGCTCCAACGCGCAGCCGATGGTGCTGCACCACTGCAAGGGCGCGATGGCGCTATGCCACAACGGCAATCTGACCAACGCGCCCCAGCTTCGGCACGCGCTGGAAATGAGCGGCTCGATCTTCCACGGCACCTCCGATACCGAGGTCATCGCCTACCTGCTTACCCACAAGCGGCTGATCTCCCCCGACATCGAGACGGCCGTCTGCCGCACGATGGACGAGATTGAGGGCGCGTACAGCCTGGTCATCATGTCCCATACCAAGCTGATCGCGGCGCGGGATCCGCATGGGTTCCGGCCCCTGTGCATCGGCGCGCTGCCTGAGGGCGCGGGCTGGGTGTTTGCCAGCGAATCCTGCGCGCTGGATGCCGTAGGCGCCCGCTTTGTGCGGGACGTGCGCCCAGGCGAGATCGTGGTGGCCGACCACAGCGGCCTGCGCTGCCTGACCGACCACTGCGACACCGCGCCCCACACCATGTGCGTGTTTGAGTATGTCTACTTTGCCCGCCCGGACAGCGTGATCGAGGGAACCTGCGTGCATGATGCGCGGGTGCAGGCCGGGCGGTTTCTGGCAAAGGAGCATCCGGTGGAGGCCGATGTGGTCATCGGCGTGCCGGATTCCGGGCTGGACGCCGCCATCGGCTACGCCGAGGAGAGCGGCATCCCCTACGGGGTGGGCTTTATCAAAAACAAGTATGTGGGCCGCACCTTTATCCAGGGCAACCAGGCCCAGCGGGAGAGCAGCGTCCGCATCAAGCTCAACGTCATCCCCACCACCGTGCGGGGCAAGCGGGTGGTGCTGATCGATGATTCCATCGTTCGCGGCACCACCAGCGCCCGCATCATCACCCTGCTGCGGGACGCGGGCGCGCGGGAGGTTCATTTCCGCGTATCGGCGCCGCCGTTTGCCCATCCCTGCTATTTTGGCACCGACATCCCGGACGAAAAGCTGCTGGTTGCCACCGGCCACACGGTGGAAGAAATCAACGAGACGCTCGGCTCCGATTCCCTTGGGTATCTGAGCGTTGCGCATGTGCAGCAGCTGGCCGTCAACAGCCATTGCGGCTTTTGCACCGGCTGCTTTACCGGGCGCTACCCGGTGGCGCCCCCGTCCGAGACGATGGACATCGTGTATGACAAACCGCTCAGCGTTTCCAATCCCAGCAAAAAGCTGTGAGCGCAAAGGAGAAAACAAGATGGATAAAAGCTATTCCGCCAGCTATGCGGCCGCCGGTGTGGACATTACCGCCGGGTACAAGGCCGTGGAACTGATGAAGCAGTATGTGAACCGCACCATGAATTCCCATTGCATCGGCGGGCTGGGCGGCTTTGGCGGCCTGTTTGAGTTGGATTGCACCGATATGCCCCACCCGGTGCTGATTTCCGGCACCGACGGCGTGGGCACCAAGCTGCGCATCGCCCATTTTATGGACAAGCACGATACCGTGGGCATCGACTGCGTGGCCATGTGCGTCAACGACGTGATCTGCGCGGGCGCCAGGCCGCTGGTTTTTCTGGATTACATCGCCTGCGGCAAAAACGTGCCCGAGCGTATCGCCGAGCTGGTCAAGGGCGTGGCCGAGGGCTGCGTTCAGGCGGGCTGCGCGCTGGTGGGCGGCGAGACTGCCGAAATGCCCGGCTTTTACCCGGAGGATGAGTACGATCTGGCCGGCTTTACCGTGGGCGCGGTGGACAAAAGCAAAATTTTGGACAACTCCTCCATGTCGCCCGGCGATGCGGTCATCGCGCTGCCCTCCAGCGGCGTTCACTCGAACGGATTTTCGCTGGTGCGCAAGATTTTTGATCTTGAAAACCACCCCGAGGTGTTGAAGGTCTACCACGAGGAGCTTGGCTGCACGCTGGGCGAGGCGCTGCTGGCTCCCACCAAAATCTACGTCAAGCCGGTGCTGGCCGTGATGGAAAAACTGACCGTCAAGGGCGTTTCCCACATTACGGGCGGCGGCTTTTACGAAAATATCCCCCGCAGCCTGAAATCCGGCTGCTGCGCGCGCATCGCCCGGGCCGACGTGCGCACCCCGGCCCTGTTTGGGCTGATGGCCCGCACGGGCAACATCCCCGAGCGGGATATGTTCAACACCTTCAATATGGGCGTTGGAATGATCCTGACCGTCGCCGCAGAGGACGCCGCGCAGACCATCGCCATCCTGCAGGCGAACGGGCAGGACGCCTACCGCCTGGGCACCATCGCCGAGGGCGAAGGGGTGGCGCTGGTATGAAAAACATTGCCGTGCTGGTATCGGGCGGGGGCACCAACCTGCAGGCCATTTTGGAGAGCGAGCGCCGGGGCGAAAACCCCAACGGCCGGGTGACGCTGGTGGTGGCCAGCAAACCCGGCGTCTACGCTCTGACCCGCGCCGCCGATTTTGGGGTGGCCTCCGCCGTCGTCTGCCGGAAGGAGTACGCCTCCGGCGCGGAATTTGACGCCGCCCTGCTGGCGGTGCTGCGCAAAAATGCGATCGACCTGGTGGTGCTGGCCGGATTTCTCTCGGTGCTGGGGCCGTCGGTGATCGCCGCCTACCCCAACCGCATCCTGAACGTTCATCCCAGCCTGATCCCCAGCTTTTGCGGCCCCGGCTTTTACGGGCTGCGGGTACACAAGGCTGCGCTGGCCCGCGGGGTCAAGCTGACCGGCGCCACCGTGCATTTTGTCAACGAGGAATGCGACGGCGGCCCCATTTTGCTCCAGAAAGCCGTCGCCGTTCAGCCCGGCGATACGCCGGAGCTTTTGCAGAAGCGTGTGATGGTGGAAGCCGAGTGGCAATTGCTGCCCCGCGCCATCGCCATGGTTTGTAACGATGAGGTGTAAAGGCTTATGAAAAAAAATCTGTGCAAAGTTCTTTCCGCCAACGACTATCCCGGCCGCGGCATCTGCCTGGGGCTTAGCCCGGACGGCAAAACCGCCATGATCGCCTACTGGATCATGGGCCGCAGCGCCAACAGCCGCAACCGCGTGTTTGAGGCCATCGACGGCGGCATCCGCACGGTGGCCGCCGACCCTTCCAAGATGGAGGACCCCCACCTGATCATCTACAATCCGGTGCTGACCGCCGGTCGCACCACGATCGTGACGAACGGCGATCAGACCGATACGATCTACCATTTTATCCGGGACAACCTGTTCCCCGGCTACAGCTTTGAGGCGGCGCTTTCCACCCGCACCTTTGAGGACGACGCCCCCAACCTCACCCCCCGGATCTCGGGCGTGGTGGATATGACGCGCGGCGGCTACAAGCTTGCCATCCTGAAAAGCTGCGAGGGCAACGGCGCCAGCCTGGAACGCCAGGTGTTCGATTACCCCCAGCCCGTGGCGGGCGAGGGCCATTTTATCAGCACCTACCAGAAAAACGGCGCCCCCATCCCAAGCTTTGCGGGCGAGCCCATCCGCGTGGCCGTGGAGGACAGCGACCCCAACGAGTTTGCAGGCAAGCTGTGGGACGCGCTGAACGAGGAAAACAAGGTCAGCCTGTTTGTGCGCGCCGTAGCGCTGGATACCGGCGATTACGAGGATGTTCTGCTGAACAAGTACAACGCGGTGGAGGAATGACAGGCATGAACGAATTTCAGCTTAAATACGGCATGAACCCCAACCAGAAGCCGGCCCGCATCTACATGGCCGACGGCGGCGAGCTGCCCGTGACGATTTTGAACGGCAGGCCCGGCTACATCAATTTTCTGGATGCTCTCAACAGCATCCAGCTGGTGCGGGAGCTGAAGGCCACGCTGGGCCTGCCCGCGGCGGCCAGCTTCAAGCACGTTTCCCCGGCGGGCGCCGCGCTGGGCCTTCCGCTGGACGATACCCTGCGCCAAATGTACCACATTGCCCCCGACGCGGCGCTTTCCCCCCTGGCCTGCGCCTACGCCCGCGCCCGCGGCGCCGACCGCATGTCCAGCTTTGGGGATTGGATCGCACTCTCCGACATCTGCGATGTTTCGACCGCCAAGCTGATCCAGCATGAGGTTTCGGACGGAATCATTGCCCCCGGCTACGAGCCTGCCGCGCTGGACATCCTGAAATCCAAGAAAAAGGGCGGCTACAACATTGTTGCCATCGACCCCGCCTACCAGCCCGCGCCGCTGGACCGCCGCACCGTGTTCGGCGTTACCTTTGAGCAGGGCCGCCAGGATCTGCTGATCAACGCCGATACCATGCTCTCCCGCATCGTGACCAAAAACAAAGAGATCCCGGCGGAACAGCAGCGCGATCTGGTGCTGAGCCTGATCGTCCTCAAATACACCCAGTCCAACAGCGTCTGCTATGCGCAGGGCGGGCAGACAATCGGCGTGGGCGCAGGCCAGCAGAGCCGCATCCACTGCACCCGCCTGGCCGGGCAAAAGGCCGACAACTGGCAGCTCCGGCATATGCCGAAGGTGCTGGCCCTCCCCTTCCGGCCCGACCTTGCCAAGCCCAACCGCGACAACGCGATCGACGTTTATATCGGCGATACGCCCGAGGACGTGATCGGCAGCGCGGTTTGGGCCGAGACCTTCACCGAGCAGCCCGCCCCCCTGACCGCCGAGGAAAAAAAGGCATGGCTGGCCGGCGTGACCGGAGTAAGCCTTGGCAGCGACGCTTTCTTTCCCTTTGGCGACAATATCGAGCGGGCCCGCCGCAGCGGCGTGACCGCGATCGTGGAGCCGGGCGGCTCCATCCGGGACGACCAGGTGATCGAAACCTGCGACAGGTACGGCATTGCGATGGCGTTTTGCGGCATCCGGCTGTTCCACCATTAAGGCAGTCCGCGGCCGGGACGCGGCGGATATCCAAAAAACAACAGGGAGGTCAGCGCATGACCGCATGGGCAAAAGGTTGCTAATGCCGCCTGCCGCAGCGCGGCGGGCTTGGGCATTTGCAGCGTTTTTTCCCCGGCGGCGGCGCTGGCCTTCGCTGTTATTGATCGAACAAGCGATAAAATGATTGTTTTGCCGCCGGAATACCCCGGCGGAGCAAAGGAGCATGACCGTATGAAAATTCTGGTTGTGGGCGGCGGCGGGCGGGAACACGCCATCATCCGCGCGCTGAAAAAAAGCCCGGACTGTTCGGAAATCTGGTGTGCGCCCGGCAACGGCGGCATCAGCTACGACGCTTTCTGCAAGCCCATCGCCGTCGCCGATCTCGGCGCGATGGTGGATTTTGCGCAGGAAAAGGCGTTCGATTATGTGGTGGTGGCGCAGGACGACCCGCTGGCCCTGGGAATGGTGGATGCGCTGGCCGCCGTGGGCATCCCCGCGTTCGGCCCCAACGCCGCCGCGGCCCGCATTGAGGCCAGCAAGGTATTCAGCAAGGGTCTGATGAAAAAGTACGGCATTCCCACCGCCGACTACGCGGCCTTCGACGACCCCGCCGCCGTCATGGCCTATGTGCGGCAGAAAAACCGCTATCCCGTCGTCATCAAGGCGGACGGCCTGGCCCTTGGCAAGGGCGTGCTGATCTGCGAAAGCGAGGACGAGGCCGAGGCTGCCGTGCAGGAGATCATGCTGGATAAAAAATTCGGCACATCGGGCAACGCAGTGGTCGTGGAGGAGTTTTTGACGGGGCCTGAGGTCAGCGTCCTCTCCTTCTGCGACGGCATGACCGTCAAGCCGATGGTTTCCAGCATGGATCACAAGCGGGCGCTTGACCACGACGAGGGGCTGAACACCGGCGGCATGGGCACCGTGGCGCCCAATCCCTACTACACCCCGGAAATTGCCAAACGGTGCATGGAGACGATTTTTTTGCCCACCGTGGCGGCCATGCGGGCTGAGGGCTGCCCCTTCAAGGGCTGCCTGTACTTTGGCCTGATGCTGACCCCGCAGGGCCCCAAGGTCATTGAGTACAACTGCCGTTTCGGCGACCCCGAGACGCAGGTGGTGCTGCCCCTGATGGAAAGCGATCTGCTGACCGCGATGCTGGCCACCACCAACGGAACGCTGGAGCAAACGGAGGTTCGCTTTTCCGACGGCGCGGCGGCCTGCGTGGTGCTGGCCTCCGGCGGCTACCCTGTTGCCTACGAGAAAGGCAAGCCGATCTCGGGCCTGATCCTTGGCCAGCTGCCGGGCAGCGAGGCCGTCGTCTACCACGCGGGCACCGCCATCCGGGAGGGCGAACTGGTGACGAACGGCGGCCGGGTGATGGGCGTGACCGCCACCGCCCCCACCCTGCCCGAGGCCCTGCAAAAAGCCTACGACGCGGCGGATGCCATCCATTTTGCCAAACTGCACAAGCGCACCGATATCGGCGCGCGCGCGCTGGCCGCCATCCAACAACACTAAAGGGGGAACCGACATGGTTTATCGTATCTATGTGGAAAAAAAGCCGGGGTTTGACGGCGAAGCCAAGGCTTTGCAGCATGAGCTGAACGAGCTTTTGGGGATTTCCGCCCTCACATCGCTGCGCATCGCCAACCGGTATGACGTGGAGGGCATTGAGCAGGCGCTGTTCGACCGCTGCGTTCCCACCGTTTTCAGCGAGCCGCCGGTGGATACGGTCAGCACCGATCTGCCTGCCGCCGACCGGTTGTTTGCCGTGGAGTACCTGCCCGGCCAGTTTGACCAGCGGGCAGATTCCGCCAGTCAGTGCATCCAGCTGTTGAGCCAGGGCGAGCGCCCCGATGTGCGCAGCGCCCGCGTCTACCTTCTGGGCGGCGCCCTCTCGGACGCAGATCTGGACGCCGTCAAAAAATACGTCATCAACCCCGTGGAGGCCCGAGAGGCCGATCTGGCCGAGAAGACCACCTTAAAAATGACCTTTGCGGTGCCCGCCACCGTCGAGACGCTGGACGGTTTTTTGACGATGGACGAGAACGCCCTGGAAGCCTTCCGCCTGGAAAAGGGGCTGGCGATGGATCACGCCGATATCGTGTTCTGCCAGGGCTACTTCCGCACCGAACAGCGCGACCCCACGATCACCGAGATCCGACTGATCGATACCTATTGGAGCGACCACTGCCGCCACACCACCTTCGGCACGATTTTGGATGATGTGACCATCGACGATGCCGTGGTGCAGGCCGCTTACGACCGCTATCTTGCCATGCGCGCCGCGCTGGGCCGGACGGACAAGCCCCGCACCCTGATGGATGTGGGTACCATCGGCGCCAAATACCTGAAACACCGGGGCGTCCTGCAAAATCTGGACGAAAGCGAAGAGATCAACGCCTGCACGGTCAAAATCAAGTGCGATGTGGACGGCGAGCAGCAGGACTGGCTGTTCCTTTTTAAGAACGAGACGCACAACCATCCCACCGAGATCGAGCCGTTCGGCGGCGCGGCCACCTGCATCGGCGGCGCCATCCGCGACCCGCTCTCGGGCCGCAGCTACGTCTACCAGGCCATGCGGGTGACCGGCGCGGCCGACCCGCTCAAGCCGGTTGCCGAGACGATGCCCGGCAAACTGCCCCAGCGCAAGCTGGTTACGACCGCCGCCGCCGGATATTCGAGCTACGGCAACCAGATCGGCCTTGCAACCGGCCAGGTGGACGAGGTGTACCATCCCGGCTACGCGGCCAAGCGGATGGAGATCGGCGCCGTGGTGGGCGCCACCCCGGCCAGCCATGTGCGGCGGGAGGAGCCCCAGCCCGGCGACGTCATTATTCTGCTGGGCGGGCGCACCGGCCGCGACGGCATCGGCGGCGCCACGGGTTCCAGCAAGGCGCACAAGCTGTCCAGCCTGGAAACCTGCGGCGCCGAGGTGCAGAAGGGCAACGCCCCCATCGAGCGCAAATTGCAGCGGTTGTTCCGGCGGGAGGACGCCTGCCGGATGATCAAACGCTGCAACGATTTTGGCGCAGGCGGCGTATCGGTCGCCATCGGCGAGCTGGCCGACGGACTTTCGATCGATCTGAACAAGGTAACCAAGAAGTATGAGGGTTTGGACGGCACCGAGCTTGCCATCTCCGAGAGCCAGGAGCGGATGGCCGTGGCCGTGGCCGCCGAGGATGCCGCCCCCTTTATCGCGCTTGCCAACGAGGAAAATCTGGAGGCCACCGCGGTGGCCTCCGTGACCGCCGAAAAGCGGATGAAGGAATTCTGGAACGGCGCGGCCATCGTGGATCTTTCCCGCGATTTTCTCAACTCCAACGGCGCGGCGCGCCACACAAACGTTCACATCCTGCCCGGCAGGGTATGGCAGCCCCAGTGGTCGGGCGCCAATTTTGCCGAGAAGATGGAGAGCCTTGTCTCCGACCTTAACGTGTGCAGCAAAAAGGGCCTGGGCGAGCGGTTTGATTCCACGATCGGCGCCGCCACCGTGCTGATGCCCTACGGCGGCAAGTACCAGCTTACCCCCACCATGGCGATGGCGGCCAAGCTGCCGGTGGACGGCGAGACGACCACCTGCTCCGGCATGGCGTGGGGCTTCAATCCCTACCTCTGCGATGCCGACCCTTACCGCGGGGCCTATCTTTCGGTGGTGGAAAGCGTGACCAAGCTGGTTTGCGCCGGGTTCCGCCACAAGGACATGTACCTGACCTTCCAGGAGTATTTTCCCCACATGAACGACCTGCCCGAGCGCTGGGGCAAGCCGCTGGCGGCCTTGCTGGGCGCGCTGGACGCGCAGGCCGGGCTGGGCATTGCAGCCATCGGCGGCAAGGACAGCATGTCCGGCAGCTTTGAGGGGCTGGACGTTCCCTCCACGCTGGTCAGCTTTGCCACGGCCGTGGGCCGCACCGGGGAGGTCATCTCGCCTGAATTCAAAAAGGCCAACAGCTCCATCGTCATCCTTAAGCCGCAGTACAAGGACGGCATGCCCGAGATCGCCAGCCTGCTTTCGATCTACAAGGCCGTGGAGCAGATGATGGACGAGGGCAAGGTGCTGGCCGCCGCCACCCCCGGCTACGGCGGCGTGGCCGAGGCGCTGTTCAAGATGTGCGTGGGCAACCGCGTTGGTCTGCGCTTGAGCGAGAAGGTGGACACGGCCCGGCTGTTCGCCCCCTGCTACGGCGCCGTGATTCTGGAGCTGCTGGACGCGGCGGCAGGCGAGTTTTTGGGCTTTACAACCGTCGAATACACCTTGACGGCGGGCGGCAACCCGGTGGATCTGGCCCATTTGCAGGAGCTGTGGGAGTCCAGGCTGGAGCCGGTGTTCCCCTACCGCAGACCCGGCAAGCCGGTGGAAACGCTCAACTATAAAGCCGAGCGCCGCGCTGCCCCGGCAGTGCGCCTGGCGACGCCGCGGGTCATCATCCCCGTATTCCCCGGCACCAACTGCGAGTACGACACGGCCCGCGCCTTCCGCCGCGCCGGCGGCGACCCGCGGGTTCTGGTGCTGAAAAACCTGACCCCTGCCGATGTGGCCGAGAGCTGCGAGGCGCTGGTGCGGGAGCTGGACAGCGCCCAGATCCTGATGCTGCCGGGCGGATTTTCCGGCGGCGACGAGCCGGACGGCAGCGCCAAGTTTATCGCTGCGTTTTTCCGCGCACCCGCCGTGGCCGATGCCGTCAACCGGCTGCTGAACCAGCGGGACGGCCTGGCCCTGGGCATATGCAACGGGTTTCAGGCGCTGATCAAGCTGGGCCTTGTTCCCTACGGCGAGATCCGGCCCATCACCGATGCCGACCCAACCCTTGCCTTCAACACGATCGGCCGCCACCAGAGTATGCTGGTGCGCACCCGCATCGCCTCCACCAAAAGCCCCTGGCTGGCCGAGTGCAGCGTGAACGATGAGCATCTGATTGCCATCAGCCACGGCGAGGGCCGCTTTGTCTGCGAGGAGAAGCTTTTGCAAAAACTGATCGGGAACGGGCAGGTCGCCACCCAGTATGTCGATCTGAACTGCGTACCCACGATGGATCTGCGCTACAACCCCAACGGCAGCGTGCTGGCCATTGAGGGCATCACCAGCCCGGACGGCCGCGTGCTGGGCAAGATGGGCCACAGCGAGCGCAGCGGCAACGACCTGTACAAGAACGTGGGCGGCGACAAGTACCAGCCCCTGTTTGAGGGCGGCGTCAACTACTTTAAGCTGTGAGCTTTTTGAAAAGAAATGGAGCGTAAAAACACAATGGCACAACATGACCGCTATATCTCCCCCTTTTCCACCCGCTATGCCTCCGACGAAATGCAGTATCTTTTTTCGGACGACAACAAATTCCGCACCTGGCGGCAGCTTTGGATCGCGCTGGCCAAGGCTGAGCAGCGGCAGGGCCTGGCCATCACCGACGCCCAGATCGCCGAGCTGGAAGCCCACAAGGACGACATCAACTACGAGGAAGCCGCCGCACGCGAAAAGCTGGTTCGCCACGATGTGATGAGCCATGTCTACGCCTACGGGCTGCAATGCCCCGCGGCCAAGGGCATCATCCATCTGGGCGCCACCAGCTGCTATGTGGGCGACAACACCGATATCGTCGTGATGCGGCAGGCTCTGGCCGTGGTTCGCAAAAAGCTGATCGGCGTGCTGGCCAACCTGGCCAAATTTGCCGACGAATACAAGGCGATGCCCTGCCTGGCCTACACCCACGGCCAGCCTGCCCAGCTTACCACCGTGGGCAAGCGCGCCACCCTTTGGATGAACGAGCTGTACATGGATCTGGCCGAGATCGAGCATCAGACCGTATCGCTGGCGCTGCGCGGCGTCAAGGGCACCACCGGCACCCAGGCCAGCTTTATGGAGCTGTTTGGGGGCGATTCAACCAAGGTGAAGGCCGTGGAGGCCGATGTGTGCGCCCAGATGGGCTTTGACAGGGTGGTGCCCGTCTGCGGGCAGACCTACTCCCGCAAGGTGGATTACAACGTTCTCTCGGTACTGGCGGGCCTGGCGCAGAGCGCCATGAAGATGGCCACCGATATCCGGCTGCTGGCCAATTTTAAGGAGATGGAGGAACCGTTTGAGAAAAACCAGATCGGTTCCTCGGCCATGCCCTACAAACGCAACCCCATGCGGTGCGAGCGCATCTGCGCGCTGGCCCGCTACCTGATGGTGGATGTGCTGAACCCTGCCATGACGGCTGGCACCCAGTGGTTTGAGCGGACGCTGGACGATTCCGCCAACAAGCGGATTGCCATGGCCGAGGGCTTTTTGGCCGCAGACGCCATCCTGAACATTCTGCTCAACGTATCGGACGGGCTGGTGGTCTACCCCAAGGTGATCCGCGCCCGCGTGATGGCCGAGCTTCCCTTTATGGCCAGCGAGAACATTATGATGAAGGCCGTCAAGAAGGGCGGCGACCGCCAGGAGCTGCACGAGCGGCTGCGCGAACATGCGGTGGCCGCGGCGGCGGTCGTCAAGCAGGAGGGCCTGCCCAACGATATGATCGCCCGCGTGGAGGCCGACCCCGCGTTCGGCCTGACCCGCGAGGAGATCGAGGCCGAGCTTTCGCCCGAGGCCTTCACAGGCCGCGCACCCGAGCAGGTGACGGATTTTCTGGATGCCGTGATTCGCCCGCTGCTGGCCGCCAACCGCGAGGATGTGGGGATGAAGTACGAGCTGAGCGTGTAAGCGCCCGGCCCCCCGCGCCAGTTTATCCGCAACCGGACCAAAAAAATCGCCGGCCTTTCCGATTTGGAAAGGCCGGCGATTTTTTCTATCCCTGCAAGCCGCCGGAATTTTCTGTTCTGGTTTTTCTATTTCTGTAAGATGTCTTTGCTTCAGAGCAGATACACCGATGCAAGCCCCCCCGCCAGCAGCACCGCGGGATAAAAAGCGTAGCCGGCCAGGCGGCTGGCCCTGCCGCGCGCCCCGTTGTAAAAATGCACCAGCAGCATGCCCAGCGGCGCCGTGACCAGAAACGCCGAAACGCCGCAGCCAGCCAGCAGTTGCCAGAGCGGCTGCCCGCGCAGAAGCCACAGCACCGCCGCCAGCGCCACGATCACCACGCCATGGTCCACCCGCAAAAGCAGCGCCCACAGCACCGCCGCCGCCAGAATCACCGCCTGCAGCAGCCCGGATTTCCAGCGGTTTTCGCCTTTGCCGTAATGGTCCATCAGCCAGAGCATCAGCAGCGCCAGCAGCAGGCCCGCCGCGGGGCTGCGGGTATCGGGCGCCCACCAGCGGCCCTCAAAGGCCAGGTTGTAGGGAATCTCGCTGGCCAGCGCCAGCAGCGCCACGCGCAGGCCGTACCGGCGGACGTTGGCCGTGTGGCGCATCCCCTCCACCAGCGCAAAGGTAAAAAGCGGCACCGCGCAAAGACCGATGCCCTGCAGCACAATGGCCAACGTGGCCAGCTGCATGACCTGGCCGGAGCCTTGCATCGCGGCCAGCAGCGCCGCGTTGTCGTATTGGCGGATATCCAGCAGGCCGTTTTCAAAGACGGCGCGGCCCAAAACGCCCGCCGTCAGCAGCAGGTACCCGATCCGTTTGAGGACCGCCCCGGACCACCCGCCCGCGGGCTCGGTTTGTTGATTGATGGCTGCCATATGGTTGCTCCTTTTTCCGTTTTTGTCTCTGCTTCCAGTGTAACCCCAATCCGTGCCGCAAGTCCAGCAAAATCTGCGCCGTCAAACCAAAAATCCGCGCGTGTTGTGCGCGCCGTATCGGCGGCGGGGGATGTTTCGGTGTGAAAACAGGCCGTGCGCAGCCCGGCGCCTCGGCCGCCCGCAATATCGCAGAGGCCGTCGTTGCCCACCATCAGGGCGTTGGCCGGGGCCGTGCCGGCCGCCGCCAGGCCGGCTGCAAAAAACCGCCGTCCCGGCTTGCGCCAGCCTATCTCGGAGGACAGCACAACCGGGTCAAGCAGCGGCAGCAGGCCCAGCTGCTCCAGTTCGGGCCGGGTGTACAGGCTTTGCGCGTTGGAAAGCAGCGCGCAGCGCAGCCCGGCCCGGCGCGCAGCCTGCAAAAAAGCCGCCGCGCCGGGGTACAGACGGCATTTTTGGGTGGACGCCTGCCGGAAGACCCAAGCCAGCCGGGCAACCCGCTGCGTTGTGGCCTCCGACCCCAAAAGTCCTGCGAAAAAAAAGGAAAAATCCGGTTCCGGAAAGCCGGGCCGGGCGGCGGCCTCCGCCAGAAGCCAGCTCGTAAGCTCGGCGTAAGCGCCGCGCGGACTTCCGGCTGCCAGGCGCAGCCGAACGCGGCGCAGGCCTCCGCCAGCGCCGCAAAGGCCGCCGGGCTGTCCTCCCCGGTGCGGATGTCCACGAGGGTGCCGTAAAGGTCGAAAAACAGGGTTTGCAGCCCGGCCGCTCCGTTGGAATTTTTTTCGGCCGTCATGAGGCAGCCTCCCCTGCTGTTTCCGCCAGCAGCACAGCCATGCCGCAGCCGGGCAACGTCAGCGTGTTCCCCGCAAGGGTTACCGCATTTTGATCGGCGGAAAGGCCGGCGGCCAACCGCCACCCCGCATATGCCGAGAGATCGACCGCTGCGGCATCCGTGCCGATGTTGAACAGGATCAGGCATTGCTGGGCGTCGGTCGTTTTGTGGACGGCCGATACGGTTCCCCGGTTGAGCGGCGTTTCCGCCGTGGTGCGGCCCCGCGCGATGGCGGGCAGCGCCTTGCGCAGCGCCAAAAGCTGCCGGTAGTAATTGTAGATGGAGCCGTCCTGCCCGCGCTGCTCCGCCAGCCCCCCAAAGGGCGCCTGCTGCACCGTACAGCCGGGCGGCGGCGCGGGCGTATCGGGCGTGCCTGCGGCGGCCCAGAGCATCGGCGCCCGCTTGGACGGATCGTTGCCGCTGCCCGGCATACCAAGCTCCTCCCCGTAGTAGACGAACACACTGCCGCTCATCATCAGATTCATGGCGCCCGCCAGCTTGAGCTTGGCCTCGTCCCCGCCCACAAAGCCGTAGATGCGGCCGGTATCGTGGTTGGAGAGGAACGGTGCGTCGATAAAGGACGGGTTGGCCTGACGATAGGCCGCCTCAGCCTTTTCCAGGCTCTGCGCGTAGGTCTGCACCACGCTCTCCCGCCCGGCGCCCCGCAGCGTCTTGATGATTTTGCCGTCCGCGTTGCCGAACGGATAATCAAAAATGCTGGTAATGCCGCTTTGGTAATACCCGGTGATGGCCCCAAAGGTATCCCACACCTCGGCGACAAGATAGGCGTTGGGCGCGTGGGCTTTCGCCGTGGCCTCCAGCCAGGAGAGAACCGCACGGTTTTTTTCTTCGCTGCCGGAATAATATTCCTTGGCGGCGTCCAGCCGAAATCCGTCCACCCCGCGCGCCAGCCAGAACGCCATCACCTTCTCGATCTCGGCATGTACGGCGTCGCTGTCCCAGTTAAGGTCTGGCATTGCGTCGCTGAAGGGGCACTCGTAGGCCCAATCGGTTCCGGCCAGCTTTGCATAGCCGGATTTTGCCTCGGCGGCAGGCACAAAATGGTAGTACGCGACCGTGGGGCAGGCCGCGGGATCGGGCTGTGCGCCCGCGGGCAGCGTTTTGAGGTAGGACGCCGCCGCGGTAAACCAGGGATGCGCGCTGGAGGTGTGGTTGACGACCAGATCGGTGATGACGCGGATGCCGCGCCGGTGACAGGCCGCCAGCAGACTGTCGAAATCGTCCAGCGTGCCGTACTGGGGATCAATGGCGCAGTAATCGGTCACATCGTACTTGTGGTAGCTGGGGCTGGGGCTGACGGGCATCAGCCAGATGCCGGTGATGCCCAGCGTCTGCAGCTCGTCAAGCTTGGACTCCACCCCCTTGAGGTCGCCGACGCCGTCGCCGTTGGAATCGCAAAACGAATAGACAAAAATTTCGTACCAGTTTCGGTAATCGTCGTCGGGCGCTGCGCCCAGCGCCCGCAGGGATGCCAGCGTCTTTTCCGTTTCCGCGTCCGCGGGCTGCGCCGCTGTTTCAGCCGTTTCGGCGGGGGCCGCGGGGACGGCGGGGGCGGCGCAGCCCGTAAGCAGCGCGGCCGCCAGCAACAGCGCGGCCGCGCGGATGCCCATTGGATGGTTTTTCATGATGACATAGTCCTTCCGGGCGGCACGGCGCCCGCCTTTTGGCGGAAACGGCGCAGCCCCAGTTGCATTCTTCCAAAAACGGCCCCCTCTGCCGAGGGGGCCGCAAGCCGGGAGGAAATCATCCCTTGACGCCGCCGGCCATCGCTTCCTGATAGTATTTTTGCATGAACATAAACAGGAAGGCGATTGGGATGGAAACACAGACCGCGCCCGCCGCAAAACGGGTGTACCAGCGGTTGATGTACTCCTTTTCCAGCATCGACCAAAGACCAATGGAAACGGTAAAATACTGGGCGTTGGCGCGCACGATGATCTTGGCGAAGATAAAGTCCAGCCAGGGCGCCAGGAACGCCGTGATGACCTGATAAACGATCATCGGCTTGCAGAGGGGGATCGTGATCTGGCTGAACACCTGCCAGCGGGTGGCGCCGTCCAGGCAGGCGGCCTCATCCAGCGCGGTGGGGATCGTATCCATGTACCCCTTCATGATGTAGAACTGCGTGCCGGCTCCCGCCGAGAACACGATGATCAGCGCAAGGGGGATCATATTGCCCTCAGTCAGGTTGATGCTTTTTAAAATGAAGTAGACCGCCATCATGGACATAAAGCCCGGGAACAAAGTAAGGGTCAGCGCAAAATTCATGTAGGGCTTGCGCAGGCGAAACCGCAGGCGGCTGGTGCAGAACGCCACGCTCAGCACAAAGAAAGTGCTGATGAGGCAGCTGCAAACGGCGATTATCAGGGTGTTGCCGAACATACGGGGAAAATTCATCACATCCGTCTCGGTAAACAGCTTGATGTAATTGTCCAGCGTGTAGCTGGTGGGGAAAAAGGTGCGCACATAGCTGCCCTGCTCGGCGCGGAAGCTGGTAAGCACCAGCCAGAGGATCGGGATCAGCCAAATGACCGAGAGAACGGCCAGGATGGCGTGTACCACGATATCGGAGGTGATCTTGCGGGCCTTCATGGAGCCTGTTACCTGTTTCATTAACGGAATCCCTCCTCGTTTTTATACGAGCCGCTGCTGCGGTAGGTGATCAGCGATACAACCGCCAAAACCACAAAGGTCAGAATGCCGATGACGGCGGCAATGTTGTATTTTTGCTGATCCACCGACAGTTTATACAGCCAGGTGATCAGCAGGTCGGTGGAGCCGGCCGAGGCGCCCACCGCGATCGGCTCGCCCTTGGTGAGCAGGTAGATCACATTGAAGTTGTTGATGTTGCCGGTAAAGCTTGTGATCAGGTAGGGAGACATGACGAACAGCATATAGGGCAGGGTGATGTTCATAAACATCTGGAAGGTGTTGGCGCCATCCACCTTGCCCGCATCGTACAGATCGGCGGGGATGTTCTGCAAAATGCCGGTGACCTGCATGATCGTGTAGGGAATGCCGACCCACAGGTTGATAAGAATGACCGTGACGCGCGCCCAGGTCGTGTTGGTGAAGAAGGGCAGCGCGGTGGTGATGAGCCCCTGCTCCCGCAGCATCCGGTTGATGATGCCCTCGGGCTGCAGCATGGTGCGCATGCACAGCAGCGACACAAACTGCGGCACCGCGATGGACATGGAGAAGCAGGTGCGCCACAGGCCCTTAAGCCGGGTGGAGGGCCGGTTGATCATCATGGCCACGATGGTGCCCAGAAAAAAGTTGAGGAAGGTGGCAAAGAACGCCCAGACCAGCGTCCAGGCCAGCACGCTCCAGAACTGCTTGCCCAGCACCGAGTTAAAGTTTAAAACCTGCTTGAAGTTTTCAAACCCGACCCACTGGAACAGAACCAGGTGGTTATCGGTTTTGGAGTAGTTGGTGAAGGCCATGCTCATCATGTACAAAAGGGGCAGCACGGTGAACACCATCAAAAAAGCGGTGGGCGGGGTCATCAGCAGGGCGTGGATGTTTTCATCCAGAAGGGAGGCGCAGTCCTGCCGGAACCCCGGCACAGGCTTGCCCGCTTTGGCCAGGCGCTGCGCCTTGTAGGCGCTGCGCACGCCCAGCGTCCAGATCAGCACAAACAGCACAATGACGCAGAGCGCCGTGATGCCGTACAGCAAAATCAGCTGCGAGTTATCGCCGGCCGTGTACTCGTACACGCCCTTGGCCTCGTTCCAGACCTTCTGCTGCTCGGCGCTGCCAAGGCTGGGCAGCATCGAGATCCAATACTCGCCGCCGTAGGGCTTGAGAAGATACCAGAAAAATCCGATTTCGGCGGCCAGAAAAAGAAGCCCTTTAAGGATTTGCCCGTGTACGATATTGCCAAGCCCCTGTACCAGGCAGCTTAAACGGGTGAACGCATCGCCGTGCGCCAGCGCATGGCGAAGGGAATCGCTCTCGCCTTCCCGGCGGGGGCGCTCCTTGAGGCGGATTGCCGCAGTAGCCATGTTTCTGTCTCCTTTACACAAATTTTCGTTTTCGCACAAAGGCGGCGGCCGGGTCTGTGACCCGACCGCCGCTTTTTACTGCTTGCCAGCTGTCGGTGCTTGCTCCATCACAGCGTTGCGGTAAAGGATTTATTGAACTGCTCGGTCATATCCGCCGCGTTGTCCAGCGTGACTTCGCCGTTGAACAGGCTCTTGCCGAAGTTCTCGGCCGGCGTCCAGTAGTTGCCCATGGCAGAGATGGTGGGCTGCAGAATCGCGGTGTTGGCAATGGTGTTGTTCTGCGCCACGGCGGCGGGATCGGCGGCGATGGCGGCGTCGCTGATCAGGCTGGTGTCGCAGGGAACGATGTTGCGCATCGTGTAGTGGGCCTTCTGCGCGTCGGCACTGCCCAGGAAAGCGGCAAGCGCAACGGCCACATCAGGGTTCTTGCAGTTGGGGTTGACGGCGATGGCCTTGGAACCGGCAAACGCCTCCATCTGCTTGGCCTGCCCGTCGATCGTGTAGGTGGGCAGCTGCGCAGCGGCGTAGTTATCGCCCAGGGCTTCCTTGACGGCGGCGGCATCCCAGGTGCCGGAGAAGATCGCCTTGATGGAGCCGTCCTTCAGGCCGGCAATACCGGCGCCGTCGGCATCGTTGACAAAGTTGGGGTTGGCGACCATGTTGACCAGGTACTTGGTGACGGCTGCGGCCTTGTCGCCGCCGAAATCAATGCCCGCGGCGGCATCGGTGCCGTCGGCGCCAAACAGGGTGCAGCCGTTGCCCACATAGAAGGAAGCAATGTACCAGGAGTTGGTGAGCGGGAACGCAACCTTGCCCTTGGCAAGCATGGCATCCAGGCTCTTGACATCCTCCGCGGAGAAGGCGCTCTTGTCATAGTACATGAACCAGGTGTTGCCGGTGAAGGGCACGCCGTACACGCCGCCGTCCGCACTGGTGACGGACTGAAGCATGACATCGGTGTTGGCGGCCTTGACGGCATCCAGCGTGGAGCCGCCCAGCTCGGAGATGGCGTTGGCATCGATCAGGGCGCCCAGCTGATCGTTGGCGAACATATACACATCGGCGGCGGCGGTGGGGTCGGCCGTGACATTTTTGCCCGCATCGCCCTCAGGGCAGACGCCGTAGGTGAAGGTGATGTTCCATTCGGGATGGGCGGCCTGGAAGGCTTTGCACTCGGTGGGCAGCCAGGAGCTGTCGTCCGCCTGATCCTCCTGCGGGCCCCAAACCGTCAGGGCAACGTCCTTGGTTTCGGCCGTCGCGGCCGTTGCGGAATCCGCGGCGCTGGAGGCCGTACTGTCCGCCGTGCTGGCGGCGGCGCTGGAAGCCGCCGGCTTTTCACCGCAGGCCGTCAGCATCATGGCGGCCATGCCCAGGCCAACCAGGCCGGTTACCTTTTTTGCAGTTTGCTTTTTCATGTTTCCATTTCCTCATGTTTCCTTGTGTCGTACGTTTGCGCAATCGTTTTGCGTTCCGTTGCGCTGTTGCGCTTTTTGTTTTCATTTGCGCAACTCTTTTTGACAACTTAAGTATATCCTCGTTTACTCTTCTTGTCAATCGCGCACAATAGACGAGTTTTCCTTCTCTTTTGTGTGCATTATGCTGTAATATTTTTGCAACAATTGGCAGCTTTGCGGAAATGGTTGCGCATTAATTGCGGTTTTGTGCCAATTTGTTGCGCTTTTCCCGCGATTTGCCTGCTTGTTTGTTTGCGCATCGGTTTTTTCCCGCAAAAAAAAGCCCCCGCCCCTTCTTTTGGGAAGGCGCAGGGGAAATCCGTTTTCTGTTCGGCGCGCTATTTGCTGCTTTTGGTGGAGTCCCGCATAACGACCTGAAAGCCAAGCTCCACCCGATGCTCCACCGCATTGCCGGAAAGGATATCCAACAGCTGGCGGGATGCCTTATACCCCAGCTCCACCGCGTCGAACTGCACCGCCGTCACGGTGGGAGCCATGTTTTTCAGCTCCGCGCTGTCGTACAGGGAGGCCACGCAGACGTCTCCCGGCACCTGAATGCCCTTTGCCTTCAGCGTGCGCATAACCAGCGCCGCAACATCCTCGTCCATGCAAAGGATGCAGTCCGGCCTGGCGGCGACGGCGGTTTCCAGCGCGTGAACCCGCTGCACCTCCGACTCCAGCTCAAGGAAAACCAGCCCCTCGTTCACCGGGATGCGCGCATTCTCGTACGCCTGGCGAAATCCCTCAAGGCGGCTTTGGTTGACCGTGTACAGCATGGAGCCGCCCAGCAGCGCAATGTTGTGCATCCCCTTCATCAGCAGCAGGGAGGTCAGCTCCCGGAAGCCGCCGATCTGGTCGTTGTCCACCTGCGGCACCTCGGGGTCCCGCTGCCAGCCCATGGCCACAAACGGCAGATGGTACTCTTTCATCAGAGGAATCAGCGGGTCGTTTTCCAGCGTGCGGGTCAGGATGGCGCCGTCGATCTTGTGCGCCTCCAGCAGGCGGCGCATGGGGGCCGTTTCCCGCTCCCCCGTCATCACAAGGATCACATCGTAATCGTTCTGGGAGGCCACCTCATAGATCGCGCTCATGCTTTTGCGCAAAAAGGACAGATCCAGCGTGGAAAACTGACGGGAAATGACCAGCGCAATGTTGTTGGTTTTGCCCCCTGCCGCGGCGCGCGGCGGTGCGGCAGGGGCGCAGTCGTTTTCCTGCATATAGGATAAAACCCTGGCGCGGGTGGCGGCATTGACACGGCCATTGCCAGATATAGCGCGCGATACCGTTGTTTTTGATATCCCCAGAGCATTGGCGATATCGGTGATGCTTTTATTTTGCGGCATACGGCATCCTCCCCTCACTTTCCGGCAGCAGCTTGGCTGTTCCCTGTGCGCAACAAATTGCGCTTTAAAACAATAATACCAATATTCAGGCTTTCCGTCAATCGTTTTTTGAAATTGTCACAAAAAAATGTGCAGATTGTATGCGCAACGGTTGCACAAAGCCCGATTGCCTGCTATACTGTTTTGCGAAACGAGGTGGAAACCATGCAGACGATCCAAACGATACAACCTTACAACTATACGCCCTGCGGCTGGGCGAAGAACTGCCGGCAGCCGGAATGGAGCCTTGGCAACGGGCTTGGCTCCTACGCATCCGGCACGGTGACCGGCGCGCCCGCGCGCAGGCACCATGGGCTTTTGGTGGCAAGCCTGCATCCCCCGGTGGCGCGCACCATGGTATGGGCGCAGCTGCAGGAGGAGCTGGCGCTGGAAAGCGGGCGCCGGTACTCCCTGTACGAAGCGCAGCGGGCCGATGGCGCGCCCGCCGAGGGGCGGCGCTTTCTGACCCGCTTTACCTGGGACGGCCTGCCCTGCTGGGAATACCGGGCCCGCGGCGTGTGCCTGCAAAAAGTGCTGGTGATGGAACGGGAGCGCAACACGGCAGCCCTGGCCTACACCGTGACCACGGGCAGCACCCCGGCCAGCCTGGTGCTTACGCCGGGCTTTTGCTGGCGGGCTGCCGGGGATGCCGCCGATGCCGGGGCGCTGGCGTTTTCCGCGGTGACGGCGCACGGCGCGGCGGCGGCATTTTCCCCCGCCGCCGCGCCGGAGCAGACCGTCCGATTCTGGTGCAGCCGGGGCGAATGCCTGGTTTTGCCGAAGCCGGTGCTTTTTTCGCCCGTTCTGCTGGCCACCGAGATCGAGACGGGCGACCCACGCCCCGAGACGGCAGCCGCCCTTTTTGCAGTGACCGTCTCCCTGCCCGCCAACCAGACCACCCGGTTCTCGGTGTTTTGTTCCCTGGAGCAGCCGGACGATACGGCGGACGCCTTTGCGCTGGCGGAGGCCGAGCGGCGGCGGCAGGCAGCGCTGGTGGCCCAAAGCGGCCTGCAGGACCCGGCCGCGCGGCGGCTGGCGGTGGCCGCCGATGCTTTTTTGGTGCGCCGCGCCAGCACCGGGGGCCAAACCGTGCTGGCCGGGCTGCCCTGGTTTACCGATTGGGGCCGCGATACCATGATTTCGCTGGACGGGCTGTGCCTGTGTACCCGCCGCTTTGCGGAGGCGCGCAGCGTGCTGGCCACCTTTGCCCGTTACGAAAAGGACGGCCTGGTGCCGAACCTTTTCCCCGATACCGATTGCCCGCCGCTGTACAACACGGCGGACGCCTCGCTCTGGTATATCTGCGCCGTGTGGCAGTACTGGCAGACCGCCGGGCAGGCGGACGATCTGGCCTTTATCGGGGAGCAGCTTTGGCCCTGCATTCAATCCATCCTGCTGCACTACCGGGCAGGCACCGGCTTTTCGATCCACGGCGACCCATCGGACGGACTTTTGTGCGCGGGCGGCGGGCTGGATCAAGTGACCTGGATGGATGTGCGTGTGGGCGACCGGGTTATGACGCCGCGCCACGGCAAGCCGGTGGAGATCAACGCGCTCTGGTATACGTCGCTTTGCATCGCCGCGGCGCTGGCCGGGCGGCTGGGGCAGGACGAGGCGGCGCGGCAATACCGGCAGCACGCCCGGCAGGCGCGCGACAGTTTTTCCCGCGTTTTTGTTCGCCCGGACGGGCTGGGCCTGTACGACTGCATCGGCCCCGACGGCCCGGATGCTTCGCTGCGGCCCAACCAACTGCTGGCCGTCAGCCTTTGGCGCTGCCTGCCGGAGGGCGCCCCGGCCCTGCTGGCCCCCGCGCAGGAAAAGGCCGTGGTGGACACCGCGGCGGAAAAGCTGTACATCGGCCCCGGCATCCGCACCCTGCCGCCGGAGGACGCCCGCTACCATCCCCACTACTGCGGGGCTTTGGCGCTGCGGGACGAGGCGTACCATCAGGGCACCGCATGGGGCTGGCTGCTGGGCGAGTTTTTGTTTGCGTACGCCCGGGTTCACCGCGCCGAGCCGGACTGCCCCGCCGTGCTGCGCAGGCTGCTGCAGCCTGCGCTGGACAGCATGGCGAGCGGCGGCATCAACGGGATTGCGGAACTATTTGACGCCGATCTGCCGCACACCGCGCGCGGGTGCTTCAGCCAGGCCTGGAGCGTGGGCGAGGTGCTGGCCGCGATGGTGCGCCTTCACCTGGAGCATGGCGCAGAAAAGCGCGGCTGGAGCGATCCGCAGGCCTGGCGCGACAGTTCCGCCACGGCGACGGCAGCGCAAAGGCGCGCGCCCGAATGAAGCGCCAAAACAAAACAAAGGGGCAAAAGCGTTCTCTTTTGCCCCTTTGTTTTTTATTGTCCCCCGGAATCCGCCGGCGCATCCTGCGCGGCCGAGGAGGCTGCGCCGGGATCGGCCAGCTGGAAGTAGCCGCGTATCTCGCCATCGCTCTGCTGGTAGGACACATCCAGCGTGCCCCTGTCGCTGGACGATATGCCGGTTCCGTCCACATCCAGCAGGGTGTTGGAGGAAAGGTGCATTTTATAGTCCAGATTGTTGATCGTGCCCAACCGAACCGAGACACGCCCCTGGTACAGGAACGAGATCTCGCTGAGATCCTGCAAAGAGATCACCGTTACATCCTGCAGGATGCCGTAGGTTTCCATTGACGTCCGCAACTGCTGCAGCGCCGCGTTGGCATCGTACAGGGCGTTTTCCCCGGTTGCGGCGGCGACCGCATCCTCGTCGGTGTTCTCCAGCGCGGTGTTCTGGGCGGCCAGCGCCAGCGTGCCGCCCACCTGGGGCGTGCCCGCCGCGGGCTGGGCTTCCAGCCAGATCAGACCCTCGGGCTGGGCATCGGTCAGCTTCAGCACCTTCATGGCATCGCTTAAAACGGCCCATTGCCCGCCCACCTGGATTTCGTACCGTTCGGTGGCCGGGTGTACCTTGACGACGACGGTGCCCGGCAGGCTTACATCGACCCGGATCTGGTCAAAATAAGGCAGCAGTTTTGCCAGCTCCTGCGTCTTTTCCCCGGTGGAAAAACCGAAAAGATTGTCCCCCACCGCAACCCCCAGCGCGTCGGTGATCTGCTGTTCGGTATAAATGCCGGTGTTGGCAGGCACCGTTCTGTCCATGTTTTCTATGCGGTACCCGGTCACCTTGAACAGCAGATTGACCGACAGAATCACGCCGGCCGCAAGGGCCGCCGTCAAGGCCAGGATGCCAAAAATCCGGCGGCGGACGGCCTGCCGTTTCAGTTCGTTCTGGGTGATGCGGCGGTTGGGTCGAGGCGCCCCCTGCCTGTACCCCGCCTGCTGCGGATTGGTGGGGCGGGGCGCCGCCGGACGAAAGCCCGGCGCCTGTTCCCGCGCGACCGCGGTATTCCGGCGCGGCGGCTGACGGTTTGGCGGCGGCGCGTGCCTGGGGGCGGGCGCCGCGCCTTTTTTTTGCAGCCCCATCCGGCTGGCCATGCTGCGCGGCTGGCCCCCGCCGCCGGATTTGGCGCGGCCCCCGCCGCCGCGGGACGGCGTGCGCGGCCGGTTTTGCCCATCCTCCGCACCGGTGCGGGACGCCGAAGGAGGCACCGTGCCGCCGGACCTGCGGTTGCGTTTTTTCGCGTCGCTGCCCATGCGCCTGTGCCTCCTCCTTGTCTTTGATGCGTTCGGCAGGCCGCTCAGCGGCCCGCCAGTTTACAAAGCTGCCCGGTGATCTCCGCAAGGCTTTGCGGATGCCCAAGCGTTTTTGCTTTCTGGCCCATCCCGGCCAGGCGCTGCGGCTGGTCCAGCAGCGCCTGCACCGTCTGGGTCAGCTTTTCGCCGGTCAGATCTTTTTCCTCCAGCACGACCGCCGCGCCGGCCTTTTGCAGCTCCAGCGCGTTGAAATACTGGTGGTTTTCGGCCACGTTGGGACTTGGAATCAGGATGGACGCCCGCCCCATGGCTTCCAGCTCGGCCAGCGTCAGCGCGCCCGAGCGGGAAATGACCAGATCCGCCGCGGCCAGAAGCTCCGGCATATTGTCGATGTACTCGCGCACAAGCAGCTTTTCCCCGGGGGCAAAGTGTTTTTCCCTGGCCAGATCGGCAAACAGCGCCACGCCCCGGCTGCCGGTGGCGTGCAGGTGCAGGATGGGGCGCGGCTCCCGCTGCTCCCAAACGCAAAGGTCGGCCACCACCTCGTTGATGCGGCGTGCGCCCAGGCTGCCGCCAAAGCTTAAAATCACCGTCGTGCCCTCGGCGGCGCCCAGCCTGGCGCGGGCCTGCGCGCGGTCCTGCGCAAACAGCTCGGGGCGGACAGGGTTGCCCACCACCACGGTTTTTTGGGGCGCGCCCAGTTTTTCCACCGCGTCGGCGCTGGCAGCCAGCACAAGATCGACCTCCCGGGCTAGCAGCTTGTTGGTCACGCCAGGAAAGGCGTTTTGCTCATGGATGGCCGTTTTGATGCCCTGCCGCGCCGCCGCCCGCACCACCGGGCCGCTGACGTAGCCGCCGCAGCCGATGACAAGATCGGGCGAGACTTCCCGCAGAATGGCCTTGGTGCGCGGGCCGGACAGCGCCAGATGGTAGGCCGCCACAAAGTTTCGGCCTATGTTTTGCGGGGTCAGCCTGCGCTGAAACCCGTTGATCTCAATGTGGTGAAACGGATACCCGGCCCGTGTGACCAGGCCGTACTCCATCCCCTCGCGGCGGCCTGCAAAATGAATTTCCACTGTAGGGTCGGCCTGTTTGAGCCCGCCTGCGATGGCAAGCGCCGGGTTGATATGCCCCGCCGTGCCGCCTGCCGCAATCAATACACGCATACTACCCCTTCTTTACCGCAAAATAGCCCGAAAAAGCTTCGGTCAAGCCGGATCCGTTCCGCCGCGATGGTAGACGCGGCGCGGCTCCGGGTTCAGCTTGCGGGCAAACGCCTCCTGCCGCTGGCGCCGGGTTTCCAGCATTTTGGCGTTTCCGGCCCGCGATATGCTCAGCAGAATTCCCATTTCCGCCAGCAGCATCAAAAGGCTTGTGCCGCCCGAAGAAAAGAACGGCAGGCTGATGCCGGTGTTGGGGATTGTGTTGGTGACGACCGCAATGTTGCAGAAAACCTGCCACGCCACCTGCGAGATGATGCCGATGCCCAGCATGGAGCCGAACAGATCCGGCGAGCGAAGCGCGATCAGCACCCCCTGGATGATGAGGGCCGCAAACAGCCCCATGCAAAGCATGGCGCCGAGAAAACCCAGCTCCTCGCATACGACCGAAAAGACAAAATCGTTGGTTGCCTCCGGCAGCCAGAGGTGCTTTTGGCGGCTGTTGCCGATGCCCAGGCCGAACAGCCCCCCCGAGGCGATGGAGTACATGCTTTGCCGGGTCTGGTAGGTCATGGTGGAGGTATCGGTGGTAAAAAGCTGCCAGCCGTCCAGCCTGGTCTTGACGTAGTTGCTCTGGCTGGTCAGCAAAACCGCCACCCCGGCCGCCGTGCCGCCGATGATGAGCCCCAGCCAGCGCAAAGCGCAGCCGCCGCAGATCAGCATGGTGAAAAAGATCATCATCATCAGGATCATGCCCGAAAAGTGGGGTTCCAGCACCATCAGCAGCAAAAACGGGGCCAAAAGCAGCAGCGGCATGACAAAGCCGTACAGCAGGCCCTTGCGCTTGGTTTTGTAGCGATCCGCCAGCGCGGCGGTGAACAGCATCATTGAAAATTTGGCCAGCTCCGAGGGTTGGAACTGGATGCCGAACAGGTTGACCCAGCGGTGAAAGCCCTCGGTATCGGTGGGGGTGAACAGCGCGCCGATCAGCAGCACGATGGAGGCCGCATAGACCGGCCACACCCACCGCTTGAGCCAGCGGTAGTTGGTGCAGGAGATCAAAAACATGGCCCCCACGCCGATGACGGCAAAAATAAACTGCTGCCGGATAAAATGGTAGCTGTCGCCGTTGTAGCGGTAGTAGCCGGTGGGATAGCTGGCCGAGAACACCATCACCAGCCCGTAGGCCAGCACGATCAGCAGCGTGGCAATAAAGTACCAGGAGAGCGGCCCCCGCTCCTCCCGCCGGAAAAGCAGACCCTTGCTCAACGGCTGGGAACCGGCGCGCATCTGCTGCATGGCGCGGTTGATATCCATATGTTCGCTCCCCCCTGCCGCGGCGCCGGACAAGGGCGCCGGATTGTAGGCGACGGGCGGCCGCCCGTCAAACCAGATAGATGTACATGATGCCCAGCGCGGCGCCGATAAAGGCGATCAGGCTGAAAAACGCCCCGATCCTGATCTCGTTCCAGCCGCGCATTTCAAAAGCGTGGTGGATGGGCGTCATCCGAAAAATCCGCTTGCCGTGGGTCAGCTTGAAATAGACGCGCTGGATGACCACGGTCATCGCGTCCCAGATATAGACGATGCCGAAAAAAAAGATCAGCTCCGGCCGGCAGAGGATGAAGGACAGCCCCGTGACCACGCCGCCCAGAAACATGCTGCCGGTATCGCCCATAAAGACCTTGGCCGGATAAAAATTCCAGACCAGAAAGCCCGCGCAGGCGCCCGCCATCGCCGTGGCGTACAGGGATACATGGTAGAACCCCAGCAGGCTGGCCCCCAAAATGTAGCCCAGCATCACCACAAAGGTGACGGAACTGTCCAGCCCGTCCAGCCCGTCGGTCAGGTTGACCGCATTGACCATGAAGAGGATGCCCAAAAACGCGACGGGATAGTAAACGACGCCAAGATCGACCGCGCCGGTGGGCAGCGAGACGACGGTGGTGAGCAGCCCCAGCGCGTTGAGCCCGTACAGAAACCCAAATGTGACGGCCACCTGCATCACCAGCTTTTGCCAGGCCAGCAGGCCCAGGTTGCGGTGCCGGATCACCTTGATGAAATCGTCCAGAAAGCCGATCAGCCCCGAACCCGCGGCCAGAAACAGCACCAGCAGCACGGCCTGTACGCTGTGCTGATCCAGCAGATCCGCCGCATAGCGCCGGAACGTGATGTACACGACGCCCAGCGCCACGGTGGAGCCCAGGATAAAGCAAAGCCCGCCCATGGTGGGCGTGCCCTGCTTTTTGTTGTGCCAGGTGGGGCCGTCCTCCCGGATGGTCTGCCCAAAATGCAGCCTGCGCAGGGCCGGAACCAGAAAACACCCCGACACCGCCGTTACCGCAAAACTTGTGACCGCCGCCGCGATCAGCATCCAGGAGAGTATTGTCCCCATAACCGTGATTCCTCCGTTTTATCCAAGGTTTGGCATCACGTTTTCCGGGGGCTCAGCCGTCCAGCTCGGCATAAAACGCCGCCAGAATTTCTTCCAGCTTCATGGCGTGGCTTGCCTTGGCCAGCAGCGCATCCCCGGAGCGCACGTATTGTCTTAAATATCCTACCACTTCTTGTGCATTTTGGCAATGCACACTTGTTACACCCTTTTCTGCCGCCGCTTGTGCCATCCCGCCGCTGCGGGGGCCGTAGGCCAGCAAAAGATCCACCCCCGTCTCGGCGGCCCACACGCCCACCCGGCGGTGCGCCTCCTCGCTGATGCCGCCCAGCTCCAGCATATCCCCCAGCAGAGCGATGTGCCGTTTTTGCGGCATCCCCTTCAACACCTGCAGCGCAGCCTTCATGCTGTCCGGGCTGGCGTTGTAGCAATCCTCGATAAACGTCACGCCCCCGTGCGCAACCATGCGCTGGCGCATGCCGGTCGTCTCGTAACGGCTGAGCGCGGCGGCCGCTTTGGCGGCGTCCAGCCCCAGCCGGGTGGCCGCCGTGTAGGCCGCCAGCGCATCGTAAACCGTGTGCCGCCCCACGGTGGGAATTTTGACCGTGAAGCTGCCGTGCAGCGCGTCCTGCAGCAGGAAGGTGATGCCCGCGGGCGTCTCGGTGATTTTTTCGGCCCGAACGTCCGCCTGCGCGGCGTCGATGCCAAACCAGACCGGGCGCAGCCGTCCCGGCACCGGCGCGGCGGGCAGCAGGTCGTCGTCGGCGTTCATGACCAGCGGCGCGCCATCCGGCAGACCGGCGCAGATTTCCAGCTTTGCCTTCAGTATATTCTCCCGCGTGCCGAGATTTTCCAGGTGGGACACGCCGATCATCGTGATGATGGCCGCCGAGGGGCGCGCGGCCCGGGCCAGCCGCTCGATCTCGCCCAGATGGTTCATCCCCATCTCGATCACGGCGTACTCGATCGTATCGTCCAGGCGGAACAGGGTGTTGGGCAGGCCGATCTCGTTGTTCTGGCTGCCCTCGGTCCTGAGGGTATCGCCAAAGGCCGAGAGGACCGCGTAGCAGAACTCCTTGGTGGTGGTTTTGCCCACGCTGCCCGTCACGCCGATCATCAGCGGGCTGAACAGGGTACGGTAATTGGCCGCCATCCGCACCATGGCCATGTGGCTGGACGGCACCACGATGGTGCGTTCCTCCGGCACGCCCTCTACGGGATGGTTGGCCACCACATACACGGCGCCGTTTTGGTAGGCGGCAGCCGCAAAGGCGTGCCCATCCACCCGCTCCCCGGGAAAACAGACAAAAACGCAGCCGGGTACGACTTTGCGGCTGTCTGTAACAACGGCCGTCACCGTCACGGGCTCGGCCAGCGTCAGGCCGGCCAAAAGTTCGTTGGCATTGATCGGTTTCATTCCAATACGCTCCTTCTTTTTCCGCAAATGCGGGATCTTGTACAGGGGTGCCAATCGGAAACGGGGGAAGAGAACGGCATACCGCTCAGCCTGCGGTCGTGCTGTCGGCGGTCGTGCTGTCGGCGGTTGTGCTGTCGGCGGCCGTGCTGTCGGCGGCCGTGCTGTCGGCGGCCGCGCTCACCGGGGCGGTGGTCACGGTGATGATGGTGCCCATGGGGGTGCTGGTATCGGCGGCGACGCTCTGGGCCGTTACGCGGTCGTCCTGGCTGCCGCTGAAGCTGGCGTTCAGCCCGGCGGCCTTGAGCATCTGGGCCGCAAAGCTGCCGGTTTTGCCCACGATATCGGGCACTGTGACCATGGTGTCCTGCGCGGCGCCGGTGTAAAGGTAGATCGTGGTGCCTACCGGCGCGCCGGTGCCTGCAAACGGGTACTGGTAGGTGATGGTGCCCGTCTCCCCCACCAGCTTGTGCGAAAGCCCCGCGATGTTGAGCTTGACCTGGGCGTCCGTCCAGTCGGAGCCGACGCAGTTGGGGATGGAAACGGCGGCGCCCTCGTTGTAGGCGGGGTCGCGCTCGATGCCAAGGTAAGGCGCGATATCGCTGATGATGTTGCCCACGACAGGCGCCGCCAGCTTGGAGGCGTAGTCGAAGGTCCAGCGGGGATCGTCCAGCATGACAAAGACCTCGATCTCGGGGTCGTCGATCGGCAGCACCGCCGCAAAGCTGGAAACCTTGCGGTAATCGCCGTCGCCGCGCAAATCCATGTCCAGCTGCTCCGAGGTGCCGGATTTGCCGCCGATGCGGTAGCCCGCCACATAGGCGTTTTTGCCCGAGTGGTAGTCGGCATCGCCCTGGCCGACCACCTGCTCCATCATGGCGCGCACCTCGCCGCTGACTTCCTCGGAGACGACCTGGCGGCGGATGTTGGCGCCTGTTTCGCTGACGATGTTGCCTGCATTGTCGCTGATGCTGTCCACCACATGGGGGGTGACGAGGTAACCGCCGTTGACCACGGCTGCGATGGCCGTGACCATCTGGAGCGGAGTGATCTTTTGCGCCTGCCCAAAGGCGCTGGAATCAAGTTCCGTCTCGCCCATATTGTCGGGCGTGTAGTACTGCATCCAGCGCGTCTCGTTGGGCAGATCCACCCCCGTGGCCCCCGTGAAGCCGAAGGCGTTGAAGTAATCGTAAAAGCGGTCCTTGCCCAGCGCCTGGCCGACCTGGATATAGTACAGGTTGCAGCTGTGGTTGAGCGCGCCCGCCATGTCCAGCCAGCCATGTACCTCGCCGTCGGCACAGCGGTAGGTGTGTTCCCACTGGGTGTCGGGCGCAACCACCAGGTTGCCGCCGCAGTAATAGCTTTGATTGGTGCCCATGATGCCTGAATCCAGCGCGGCCGCCGTGGTGACCAGCTTGAAAACCGAGCCCGGATAGTACAGCTCGGTGATTGTCTTGTTTTTCCACTGGGCTTCCCGCATCATCCCCTGCAGGGTGGCGTACTCGTCGTCGGAGATAACGCCGTCCGCCACAATGTCCTTGACGGCATCCTTGCCCAGCCTGCTTTGCAGGGTGGCGATGCCGGCGGCATCCAGCGTGCCCGCGTCCAGAATCGACTGCATGGCGGGATCGTAGACCGTGTAGGGGTTGTTGGGATCGAACTGGGGCAGGGTCGCCATGGCCAGGATCGCGCCGGTTTTCACGTTCATCACAATGGCGCTGGCGCGGTTTTGCACGCTGTAATCCTGTACCGCCTTGCCGAGATACTGCTCCACGACGCTCTGGATGAAATCGTCGATCGACAGATTGAGGTTCAGCCCGTCGATGGCCTCGTGTACATCGGCGTCGTCGTTGGCAAGCTCGTCGCCAAAGGCGTTTTTGGTGCTTACGCTGCGGCCAGGGGTTCCGGCCAGGGTGGATTCGCAGGATTTTTCCAGCCCGTAAAAACCCGCCCCGTCGTCGTTGCAGAAGCCCAGCACCGAGGACAGAAAGGCGCCGTAGGGATATTCCCGCGTGGCGCTTTCCTCCTTGGAAAGGCTGAGGACTTTTTTGCCCTTTGCCAGGTTGAGGCTGGCGGCGTAATCCAAAATCTTTTTGGCCGTGGGCATGTCCAGTTTTTTGGCCAGGATCTTGTACTGGCTTTTGCTGTCCGACAGCTTGGCGGCGATCTCCGCGGCGTCGCCCCCCATCAGGGACGCGATCTGGGCGCTGGCCTCCTCCACCACCGCGGGGTCGGTTTTGGAGGGGTCTGCAATGACGTTCCAGACAACGCTGCTTTTGGCAAGCAGCTTGCCGGTAGCGCTGTATATCGAGCCGCGGGCGGCAGGCAGCGTCTGGTCGGAGAGCTGCTGCTCGGCGGCATCGGCGCGGAAGGATTCGGGGTCCCGGATCTGAAGGGCGTAGAGTTGGTAGACAAGCAAACCAAACCCAAAAATCAAAAACATGGATACCAGCAGCAGGGTGCGCACCCACATGGCGCGGTTGGGCTGCCCGGCATCCGGCACGCGCGCCGGATGGGGCGCGCGGGATTCCGTTGGCGTTTTTTGCATGATTTCTTCCTTTGCAAAATGGATTTTTGGTGCATTTGGGCGGCGCAAAAGAAAAGGCAAAAAGCGTGCTTTGCCCCTTCGCACACTTTTTGCCGCAGTAGATTTTTCCTTACGGGTCCAGGTTGCCGATCAGGCTGAGAGCCGCCGTGCGAAACCCATCCAACGCCTTTGCGGCATTGCTGTCCGCTTTTTGGATCACGCTTTTATCCTCCAGCCGCACATAGGTGATCTGGCTGGGGTCGATTTTTACCAGCCCAAGCTGGCCTTCCGCAATCTGCTCAATATTGGCGCGGCTGGTGATGCTGTCCATCGTGGCCGAAAGATAGTCATAGTTGCTTTTGGCCGCCGTCAGCTTTTGGCGGGTGGCGGCAACCTCGCCGGAAAGCTCGGTCACCGTGGCCTGGCTGTAGACAAGGCTGACGATCAGCCCCAAAAGCAAAGCGGCCACCAGCACGCCGCGCACCGCGGCCAGCGTGCGCCGCACCTTATCCAACCGCTGACGCCCGCCCTGCACCACACGGATCTGCGGCTGCCGGGGCAATGCCGCGGGTTCGCGGGTGTTGAAATCACAGGCAGCTGTTGTCAAAGCTCTCGCCCTCTCTTTTTTGGATTTTGCTCTGGTTGGAATTTTGCGTTTCGTGTGTGCTTCAGCACTTTTCCAGCACCCGGAGCTTGGCTGAGCGGCTGCGCCGGTTTTCGGCCAGTTCCGCCTCGTCCGCCTCAATGGGATGCCGGGTGATCAGCTGCGCCTTGGGCTTGCCGCCGCACACGCAGACCGGGAAATCCGGCGGGCAGGTGCATTTTTGCGCCCAGCGCCGAAACTTGTTTTTGACAAGGCGATCCTCCAGGCTGTGAAAGGTGATCACGCACAGCCGGCCGCCGGGCGCCAGGCAGTCGAACAGCGCGTCCAGCCCCTCGTTAAGGGCGTCCAGTTCCCCGTTCACTGCGATGCGTATGGCCTGGAAGGTGCGGCGGGCGGGGTTTTTGTTTTTCCGGCGCTCGGCGGGGGGCATGGCGGCGGCCGCCAGCTCGGCCAGCTCCATCGTGGTGGCCAGCGGCTTTTGCTGCCGCGCGGCCACGATCTTGCCCGCGATCTGCCAGGCATAGGGTTCCTCGCCGTAATCCCGCAGAATGCGGGTCAGCTCCTCGCGGTCCAGCGTGTTGACCAAATCGGCCGCCGTGGGGCCTGTCTGGCTCATCCGCATATCCAGCGGGGCATCGGCATGATAGGAAAAGCCGCGCGCTGCGTCGTCCAGCTGGTGGCTGGATACGCCAAGATCCAGCAGCGCGCCGTTGATGGCCGGTATGCCCAGCGTTTGCAGTACTTCCTTTGCCTCGCGAAAATTTGACCTGACCACCCGGGCGGGCAGACCCTTAAGCCTTTCGGTGGCGGTTGCCACCGCATCCGGGTCCTGATCAAGCGCGATCAGCCGCCCGGTGGTCAGGCGTTTTGCGATTTCGCGGGCGTGTCCCGCGCCGCCGGCGGTGCCGTCCAGATAAATTCCAGCCGGGTCGATCGCCAGCCCGTCGATGCAGGGCTGCAGCAAAACCGGTATGTGGCTGAACTCCATCCTTTGGTTCCCCTTTCCGCCTTTGGCGCTGTTTTGGGCCTTGCGGCTCCCGGAGGGCAGGCCCCGGAAACGCCCGCGGCTGTTTTCCTTCGCGGCGCTGTTTCCGGGCCATGCCCTATCAGAAGTCGAGATCCTCCATCTCCGCGGTGAAGTCCTCGTCCGCGTTTTCCTGTCCGGCGTTCCAGGCGCCGGTATTCCAGATCTCGGCAAAATCGCGGTTGCCGATGATCGTCACATCGTGGTCCAGCCCCGCATACGCGCGCAGCTTGGCGGGCAGCTGGATGCGGCCCTGTTTATCGGGCGCAACCTCCACCGCCGAGCTGTACAGGATGCGGCGCACCGACCGTCCTTTTACAACGCCTTTTTCTTCGATACGATCCGCGATCTTTTCAAACTTGTCCAGCGGGAAGGCGGCCAGACAGTGATCCATCCACTGGGTCACCACAAACGTCTCGCCCATTTCCTCCCGAAAGCGCGCGGGGAAGTTCAGCCGTCCTTTGGCGTCCACTGCGTAGTCGTACTGACCCATCAGCATGTGGAATCCTTCCCCCTTTCGACAATTTTGAACGTAGAGTCAAAAGTTACTTGTTGAAAACTCGGTTGAAAGGGTTTAAAACTCTCCACTTTCAACCCCAACCATCCACTTTTACCCACAATCGCATTACTATAGTACCAAATCACCCCACAAAAAGCAAGCCCACCGCGGCCAAAAACCGCGGTGGGTAAAAAGTTTCATAATTCTGTAATGGAAGGATGCGGCAGAAAAATCCGCCGCGCGGCGGTCAAAGGCTGCCGCCGCTGCCGCGCATGGCCTTGTTGCCCGCGTTGCGCAGGTTCATCCGGGTGGTTTTTACATCGCTGATGCTGCGGGCCATGGCTTCCTCGGTGTTTTTGAGAACGTTTTCGCAGTAAGCGTTGCAGCTTTTGCTGATTTCCCGCGCGTGGGTCTGGGCCGTGGTCAGAATTTCGACCGCCCGCTTTTGCGCCCGCTTGACGATCTCCTGCTCGGACATCATCATTTTGGCGCGATCCTCGGCCTGTTTGACCACGTTCTCGGCCTCGTGCTGGGCGTCGGTCAAGATCCTCTCCCGGTCCTCCACGATCTTTTTGCTCTGCCGCATCTCGTCGGGCAGGTTGGCACGCACATCGTCGATGATATCGCGCATTTTATCCACATCCACAACCCGCTTGCCGGCGGAAAACGGCATGGCGGTGCCTTCCTCCAAAGTCTCCTCCATCAAGTCAAGCAGTTCGTCAACGTTCATACCTGTCCCTCTTTCTCATAGCGTGTCACAAGGATTTTTCCGTAGCGGTACTGGCGGGCCAGCTGCAGTTCCCCCGCCGCGCCGGGCAGCAGCGCGTCCGTCTCGCTTTCGCACAGAACAATGCCGCCGGGCGCCAGGCAGCCGTCCAGAAGGGGCAGCACCTGGGCCAGCGTGCCGTGGCCGAAGGGGGGGTCCAGCACGATCAAGTCAAAGGTATCGCGGGTGGTGCGCAGAAAAGAGAGCGCATCCCCCATCGATACCCGGCAGCGGTCAAACACCTCCGCCGTCTTGCAGTTGGCGGTGATGATGTTGACGGCGTCGCGGCTTTGATCCAAAAACACGCAGGAGCGGGCCCCGCGGGAGAGCGCCTCGATGCCCAGCTGGCCGCTGCCCGCAAAGGGATCCAGCACACGGGCGCCCGGCAGCATAAACTGCACGCTGGAAAACATGGCTTCCTTGACCCGCTCAATGGTGGGCCGGGTGACTTCCTCGCCCGGCAGGGTTTCCAGCCGACGTCCGCGGGCGGTTCCGGCGATCACGCGCATAGAGTATCCTCGCTTTCTTCAGTCCGGCCCGGCAGGGCGGGCCGCCTACCGCCCAAGGGCGGAATATTCTTTATTATGGTGCTTTGCCGCAAGCTTGTCAATACCGCGCCGGATCAAGTTTGGCGCAGCGCATTGTAAATTTTCTCCGCTTTTGCGTGGCTGATGCCCGGCACTTCCTCCAGGGCGGCAATCCCCGCTTCCCGCACCGCAGCCACGGTTTTGAAGCGGGCCAGCAGAGCGGCGGAGGTTTTTTCGCCCACGCCGGGCAGCGCCGTGAGCGTGGCCGAATAACTTTTTTTGTGCATCTGCTGCTTGCGGTACTCGTTGGCGTAGCGATGCACCTCGTCCTGGATGGCGGTGACGAAGGTAAAAATGCCGCGGTTGCGGTTGATGGCGATCTCCCCGCCGCCGTCGTCCACAATGGCGCGGGTGCGGTGGCGGTCGTCCTTGACCATGCCGTACAGCGGCACCCTTGCCAGCGCGGTGTTTGCCAGAACGGCCCGCACCGCGCTTACCTGACCGCGGCCGCCGTCCAGCAAGATCAGATCCGGCAGCACCGAAAACTGGTTGCCGGGCGCATCGGGCTTTTCCCCCCGCTTGGCGGCCGCGTACTCCCCGGCGCGGCGGGAGAGCGTTTCGGCCAGGGAGGCGTAGTCGTCGGTGCCGGCCACCGTGCGCATTTTAAAGCGCCGGTAGCCGCTGCGGAGGGGCTTGCCGTCCTGGAACACCACCATGCCGCAGACGCTGGTGCCGTCGCCCCAGTTGGAAATATCGTAGCTTTCGATAACGCGGGGCGGCTGGGGCAGGCCCAACACCTGGGCCGTTTCCTCCAGCAGCTTCTGCTCGTGGGTAAACCGGCCGCTCTCCCGGCCCAGACGCTCCACGGCGTTGGTGTAGGCCATTGTGACCAGCTTGGCGACATCGCCGCGCTGAGGCACATACAGGTTGACCGCGCTGCCCCGCGCCTGCGCCAGGGCCTGGGCAAGCGCCTCGTGATCCTCCGGCAGAGCGTCCACCGCAACGGTGCGGGGGATGTTTTCTCCGTCCAGGTAATACTGGGGCAAAAATTCCTCCCGCACGGCGGCAATATCGGTGGTATCGTGAAAAACAAACTCCCGCTTATCGGTCAATCGGCCGTCGCGGTAGCGCAGAATGGCCGCGCAGACCGCGCGGGTGGTGCCCGCAAAGGCAGCTACGTCCATCTCGGCCTCGTTGTCCATCACAACCTTCTGTCCCGGCGAAACATGGTCGATGGCCGCGATCTGGTCGCGCAGAAGGGCCGCCGTTTCAAAATCCAGCCGCTCGGAGGCAGCCTCCATCTTTTCCCGCAGCTGCTTCACAATGTCCTTTTTGCCGTAACGGATCATGCGCACGGCGTTTTCGACGGCCTCGCGGTAGGTTTCGCGCCGGATTTTGCCCCCGCACACGGCCATGCACTTGCCGATGTGGGCGTTCAGGCAGGGGCGGCCCTTGCCGATATCCTGCGGAAAGCACTTGCCGCAGCGGGGCAGCAGAAAGCAGTTTTGGGCCGTTTCCACCATCTCCCGCACCGCGAACGAGGAGGTGAACGGGCCGATGTACTCGGCCCCGTCGTCCTCCTTTTGCAGCACTGCCGAGATGCGGGGCCAGTCCTCCCTTGTCACCTTGACGTAGCTGTAGCCCTTGTCGTCCTTGAGCAGGATGTTGTACTTGGGCGTGTGCGCCTTGATCTGGCTGGCCTCCAGCACAAGGGCCTCAAATTCGCTTTGGCAGACGATGACGTCGAACGCAAAGGCGTGGGCGATCATCTGGCTGACCTTGGCGTCGTGGGGCACGCCCTCCCGGAAATACTGGGACACCCGGGTGCGCAGCCGCTTGGCCTTGCCGATGTAGATGATGGCATCCGTTTTATCGCGGATGATGTAAACGCCCGGCAGCTTGGGCAGCATACAGGCTTTTTGATAGAGTTCCGGTTTTGTCACGCTGTTCCCCCTGTAGGAAAAAATGGTAAAACGGCAAAAAGAAAGACGGGTGGAACGATTCTCCACCCGCCGCAACACCATAAAAGATTATTCCGAGAAACCGGAGTTGACCAGCTTGACGAGGCCCTCCACAGCGGCCTGCTCGTCGGTGCCGTCCGCGATAATGCGGATGGTGGTGCCGCCAACGATGCCCAGGCTCAAAACGCCCAGCAGCGACTTGGCGTTGACGCGGCGCTCCTCCTTCTCGACCCAGATAGAGGACTTGTACTCATTTGCCTTCTGGATAAAGAACGTGGCCGGACGAGCGTGCAAACCAACCTGATTCTCAACGGTAACTTCTTTCACGTACATAGCTATTCTCTCCTATTTTCTCGAAAATAAGTTGCCCATCTATTTTGCCGTGGGGCAGTCACCGGCGGACCCGCACATATCTACCCGCCTTTGATTACACCTATTTTAGCCTATTTAGGGAACTTTGTACAGAGTTTTTTCGATTTTTGGCATCATTCTGTAAATCCGACAATCCCCGCAAGGCTTCTTTGTGCATATTTTCCAGTTTGTTTTCAACATTCTTGTAGATAGACTACAAAATTTTTACTTGGAAGCGAGCGACTGTTCAATATTTGACGGCGCAAGGCGATATTCCAACTCCTGGCAGCGCACTGCGCAATGGGGGTCCAGCGCGGGGTCAAAGGTGCGTACGACGCCGGTTTTGCAAAATCCAAGCCGGGTATACAGGCCGATGGCGCCCGCGTTGGTGCTTAGGACCCGCAGCCAGGGGCCGTCCTGAGGCCCCGCGCCGTTTGCCGCATGGGCGGCCAGCTTTTTGCGGGCAAAATCCAGCAGCTTGGTGCCGATGCCCTGCCCCTGCGCCTGGGGCAGCACATACAGCCGGCCGATCTCTCCGGTTTTGTGGCAGACCCCCACCAGCCCGTCCGCCGTTTTGCCGGTGGCGTGCAGGTAAAAGGCCCAGCCTGCCGCGCGGCATTCGGCCAGCTCGGCCCGCAGCGCCGCGGCATCGTGGGCCGCGACATACTCCGGCGTGCAGACCTTTGCACAGACCTGCCGCCAGCCCGCCGCATAGATTGCTGCGGCGGCGTCCAGCGCCTCGTCGGTGCGGATAAGTTTGGCCGATTCGTTCCGCCGCCAGCGCGGCAGCACGGTCAGCGGGTGGCTCCTGCACCAGGCCGCGTAAAGATCCGGGCGCCGCGCCCGGGTGCGCGCCCGGCTCTGCCTGCCGCGCCAGGCATCCACCCGGTCGTGATCGCCGCAAAGCAGCACGGGCGGCACGGCGCGGCCCTCCCACACCTCAGGGCGAGTGTACTGGGGGTACTCCAGCAGGCCATCCCAGTAGCTTTCCTCCTGGTAGCCTTTTTCCTCGGCCAGCACGCCCGGCTGCAGCCGCAGAACGCTGTCCGCGACAACCAGGCTGGCCAGCTCCCCGCCGGTCAGCACATAATCCCCGATCGAGAGTTCCTCATCGGCAAACGCCTCGATCACCCGCTCGTCGATCCCCTCGTAGTGGCCGCAGACCAGCACAAGGCTGTCGCAGGAGGCCAGGCGGCGGGCGTCCGCCTCCTTGTAGGGCTTGCCGGCGGCGGTCAAAAATACAATGTGCGGCCTGGCCCGCCCCTGCGCGGCCGTCTGCGCAGCCACCGCGCGCAGGCAATCCGCAATGGGCTGCGCGTACAGCACCATCCCGCAGCCGCCGCCGTAGGGGTAATCGTCGGTCTGCTTCTGGCGGTTGACGGTGTAGTCCCGTATCTGGTGACAGTGGGCTTCAAACAGACCCTTATCCGCCGCGCGGCCCAGAATGCTGGCGTGGAGGAAGGACGCGCAAAGCTCCGGGAACAGGGTGACGATATCCACGCGGATGCTCATGGCTCCTCCCTCTCGCTTTGCGGCTCGCTGAAAAGGCCCGGGATGGGGGTGACCAGCAGCAGCCTGTTTTCCACATCCACCGACCGCACAAATTCCCGTACGGCGGGCAGCAGGTATTCGCGCCCGCCGTCCGCCCGGACCGTGTACAGATCCTGTGCGCCCGACTGATCGACTGCGGTCACGGCGCCATAGACGGCGCCGGTATCGGCGTCCCGCACCGTGCAGCCCACGATATCCTCCACAAAATAGCTGCCTTGGGGCAATTTGGCGTCCGCGCGCGCAAAATAGAGGGTGTGCCCCACCATAAGGCGGGCTGCGTCCCGATCGGTGATTTCGGCCAGGCGCACCAGCAGCATAGTGCCCTGCGCCCGCACCGATTGCACCTTGTAGGGTTTTTCGCCCTGGGGGGTGCCGTACAGCGCGGGAAAGCGGGACAGAAAATCGGCGCCGTCGCACAGGGGCAGCGCCCGCATTTCGCCCCGGACGCCGTGGGTGGTGACAATTTTACAGGCGGGAAGATAAGCAACCATCGGTATTTCCTCCTGGGATGGTGCCGCGGCAAAACCGCGGCCCGGCTGTTTGGGCAATGCGCACAGGGCGGCGCGCCGCATGCTGCGCGGAATTGCCGCAGAGCGTACCGCAAGAAAAAGGAAGGCCCAAAAGCCGCCCCCTCTTTTGCGGGTTGTACGGGGCGGCGCCGCAGCCCGGCCGCCGACCGGCCCGGCGCAGCGCCGCCCTTGAAAAAAGAGGCACCTTGCCGGATGGCAAAGTGCCTTTGCTGTGTTATCAGCCGATTTCCACCACGGCTTTTTCGCCCTGGCGGACGGCGGCGGCCCGCACCACTACGCGGATCGCTTTCGCAATGCGGCCCTGTTTGCCGATGACCCGGCCCATATCGTTTTCCGCTACCGAAAGATGGTAGACAACGGTGCCGTCGTCACGCGCGGGATCCACCGTGACCTGCACGGCGTCCTTGTCTTCCACAAGGCCGCGCGCAACGGCAAGAAGCAGTTCCTGCATTATGTGTTCCTCCATTCCTGATTACAGAATCTCGGACTTTTTCAGCAATACACGCACGGTATCCGTGGGCTGCGCGCCGCTGGCCAGCCACTGCTTGGCTTTTTCGGCGTCGATTTTGACGACGGAAGGCTCCTGGGTGGGATCGTAGAAGCCGATCTCCTCAATGAAGCGGCCGTCGCGGGCGTAGCGGCTGTCCGCCACAACAACGCGATAGAAGGGAGCCTTTTTGGCGCCGATGCGGCGCAGACGAATTTTGACCATGATCTGTTACCTCCTGAAAGTAGTTACGGCCCCGGATGGGGCAAACGATTTATCGTATAAACCCAGGGGCCGTAAAGCCTTTCGGGTCATACCGGAAAGAAAACGGGGAAACCCATCAGCCGCGCAGCTTGCCCATGCCGGGGATGCCGCCCAGCCGGCGCATAAAGCCCTTGGGGTTGCGCTTGGCCTGCTTCATCATCTTCTGCATCATCTCGTACTGGCGCAGCAGCTTGTTGACGGCCTCCACCGTCTGGCCGGAGCCCGCAGCGATCCGCCGTTTGCGCTTGGGGTTGATCAGGGAGGGCCTTGCCCGCTCCTCGGGCGTCATCGAATAGATCAGCGCCTCAATGTGCGGCAGCGCCTTCTCGTCCAGGGAATCGGCGTCGATCTGGCTGCCGCCGGGCATCATGGCCAGCAGGGCCGAGGCGCCGCCCATCTTGCGTATCTGCGCAAACTGGGCCAGCATATCGTTCATATCGAACTTGTTTTCCATCAGCCGTTTGGCCGTGGCCTCGGCTTCGGCCTCGTCCTGGACGGCCTGCGCCTTCTCGATCAGGGAAAGCACATCGCCCATGCCAAGGATGCGGCTGGACATGCGGGCCGGATAAAACAGCTCCAGATCATCCAGCTTTTCGCCGATGCCCTGGTAGTAGATCGGCTTGCCGGTGACGGCCAGCACAGAGAGCGCCGCGCCGCCGCGGGTGTCGCCGTCGGTCTTGGTCAGGATCACGCCGTCGATGCCGATCTTCTCGTTGAAGCTTTTGGCGACGTTGACGGCCTCCTGACCGGCCATGGCGTCCACGACCAGCAGAGAGTAATCCACCTCCACCGCGGCCTTGATCCGCACCAGCTCCTCCATCAGCGCGTCGTCGATCTGCAGGCGGCCCGCCGTATCCAGAATCACAACGTCGTTGCCGTGGTCGCGCGCAAAGGCCAGCGCCTTTTGGGCGATCGCCTCGGGCTTTTCGCCGTCCAGCGAAAAGACGGGCACCCCCGCCTGACGCCCCACGATCCTGAGCTGATCGATGGCGGCGGGGCGGTAGATATCGCAGGCGACCAGCAGCGGGTGATGGCCCTGCTTGTGGTAATATTTGCCCAGCTTGGCGGCGTGGGTGGTTTTGCCGTTGCCCTGCAGGCCGCACATCATCAGCACGGTCCGGCCCTTGCTTTTCAGCTTGAGCTGCTGGGGCTCCGCGCCGCCCATCAGGGCGGTAAGCTCCTCGTTGACGATCTTGACGACCTGCTGCGCGGGGGTCAGACTGTCCATGACCTCCTGGCCCAAAGCGCGCTCGGTGACCTGGGTGCAGAAATCCTTGGCGACCTTGTAGTTGACATCGGCCTCCAGCAAGGCCATCCGAACCTCGCGCATGGCGGCCTTGATGTCGCTCTCGGTCAGACGGCCCTTGCCGCGCAGCTTTTTAAAGACGCCCGCCAGGCGTTCGGTCAGGGATTCAAAGGCCATTTGCATCCTCCTCTGCGGCGTTGATCTGTTCCAGAATCTTCAGGATCTCGGCGGTGTCCTGCTGGATCTGCCGGTCGGGCACGCTTTGGCCCAGGTTGACGCAGCGGATATCCCGCGCAAGGCATTCCAGCTTTTCCATCCCGGCGCGCAGCGCGGCGTAGCGGCGGGCGCTGCCCAGCTTGGCCTCCATATCGGTCAGGATGGCCTCGCCATGCTTGATCGCGTCCCGCACGCCCTGCCGGGTGATGCCGCAGTTGGCGGCGATCTCTGCCAGGGAAAGATCCTGATCGTAATACTGGGTGAGGATCTCACGCTGCTTGTCGGTCAAAACGGGGGCGTAAAAATCCATCAGAACCGAATACTCGAAATTTTTCAGGATTTCTGCCACCGCTGTTTCCTCCATGCGTGTAAAGTGTTTTACTTTACAGTAGGAATTATACCAGAGCGCGCCGCGCCTGTCAAGGGGAATCCCGCATAATTCCGGAGCCCAGGCCGGCGCATGACGTAGAAAGCACGCGCCAAACCGCCCGGCGGGCGCGGGGGCGGCGCCGCCCCCGCCAAAAACGCCGGATGCCGACACGGGATCCTGGGCGCGTTTTGCCGTCCCGGATGGCCGCGCCGCCGCAAAGGCGGCGCAATTTTACAACTCGGCCCTTCACAATCCCGCCAGATATGCTATAATGTTGTTGATTTTGTCCCCCGCCGTGAGCGCGGGGAGCTTTGGGGAAGGGAGCGCGCGCCGATGGGCATTATTTCCAACTATTATCTCAGCGTTTACAAATGCCCGGTCGTTGCGCTGTCCGGGTATTCGGCCCAGCACGGGCTTTCGGCCAGCGTGCTGGCCTACCTGGATTTTGGCGGCGCCACCGGCACCTGCAAGGACGGCGTGGCCGAGACGATGCTTGCCTTTGCGGCCGAGCGGGGCGTTTTGCAGCCCTCGATGCCGGTGGTGGAGGCCAGCGCGGGCAGCTTTGGCGCGGCGCTGGCCGTATCCTGCGCAGCCAGCGGCCACCCCTGCATCCTGGTGGTGCCCAGCACCCTTTCCATCAAGCGGCGGCAACAGCTGCAATCGCTGGGCGCGCGGATCGTTGTGTGCAGCGACCGCGGCGGCCGCCAGGCGCTGGACGCCGTGGCCGCCGAGACGGCCAAGCGCTACGACGGCTATTTTACCAACTATTTTGCCAACGACGACAACCCCGAATACCACCGCCGGGTGACCGGCCCCCAGATTTTGAAGGCCGCCGGGGACGAGATCGACGCCGTGGTGGTGGGCGTGGGCAGCGGCGGCACCATCACAGGGGTGGCCGAGTACATACGCGCCTGGAACAGCATGATCCGAATTGTGGCCGTGGAGCCGAGCGAGTGCGCGGCCCTGAGCGGCGGCATGGTCGGCCACCACGGCATTGCGGGGATTGGGCCGGGGTTTATCCCCAGCAACTACAACCCCTATGTGGTGGACAGCGTGCTGGCCGTAAGCACCTCGGACGCCGAGCGCGCCGCCCGCGAGGTTCTGTTTTTTGACGGCGTACCCGCCTGCACCAGCGCGGGCGCCGTGCTGGTGGCGGCCACCCAGCTGGTGGCGGCGGGCAAAAGCCAGCGCCCCCTGTGCATTTTTGCGGGACGCCGCACCTACGAGTAAAAAGCGAAGATCAGGCGGGCAGCCTGCAAACGGCCGTCGTTTGCGGGCTGCCCGCCTTTTGGGCGCCGCGGCGGCGGGCCGGCTGCAAAAAACACCCTGCCGGCACCCAAAAAGCCGATGCAAAGCCTTGCGCGGCGGCCCCGCGCCCGCTATAATAAAAAAAAGTGTCTGCACAGAAAGGCTGTTGACCATGAAACGGAAAGATTATATCAGCTGGGACGAGTATTTTATGGGCATTGCGCTGCTCTCCGCCATGCGCTCCAAGGACGAAAACAGCCAGGTGGGCGCCTGCATCGTCAGCCCGGAAAACAAGATTCTGTCGCTTGGCTACAACGGAATGCCGATCGGCTGCAGCGACGACGATATGCCCTGGGAGCGGGACGGCGACCCGCTGGACACCAAGTATATGTACGTCTGCCACGCCGAGCTGAACGCCATCCTGAATTCCGCCCACAGCGATCTGACCGGCGCGCGGGTGTATGTGACCCTGTTCCCCTGCAACGAGTGCGCCAAGGCCATCATCCAAAGCGGCATCCGGGAAATCATCTACCTGTCCGACAAATACCACGATACCCCGGCCAGCGTGGCCAGCCGCAAGCTGTTCAACATGACCGGCGTAAAGTACCGCGTTTACCACTCTACCGGGCGCAAGCTTGCCATCGATTTGTGAGCAAACAAAAAAAGGAAGAGGAAACGTACCATTGAAAACGATCGTGATCGGCATTGCCGGCGGCACCGGCAGCGGCAAAACCACCCTGACCCACAAGCTGCGCGCCCAGTTCGGCGCCAACGAGGTGAGCGTGATCAACCACGACAGCTACTACAAGCGGCACGACGAGCTGCCCTATGAGCAGCGCTGCAAGCTGAACTACGACCACCCGGATTCGTTCGACACGCCGCTGCTGATAGAACACCTGGAAAAGCTGCGCGGCGGCGAAAGCGTGGAGGTGCCCGTCTACGACTATTCGATCCACAACCGCAGCGACCGAACCATGCGCGTCAACCCCGCGCCGGTCGTTATTGTGGAGGGCATTTTGATTTTTGCCTCCCCCGAGCTGTGCCGGCTGATGGATTTGAAGGTGTTTGTGGACACCGACGCCGATGTGCGGATTTTGCGGCGGATCGTGCGGGACGTTAAGGATCGCGGCCGCACGCTGGACAGCGTGGTGTCCCAATATCTGACCACCGTCAAGCCGATGCACGAGCAGTTTGTGGAGCCCAGCAAGCGCAAGGCGGATTTGATCGTACCCGAGGGCGGCCAGAACCTGGTGGCCCTGGACATGCTGATCAAGTGGGTGTCCACCCATTTGCAGCAGGAGTGAGGGCGGCGCCCTTGCGGAATCCCGAAAGAATAAAAACCGGCGCGCGGCAGGAAAGCGCTTTTCTGCCGCGCGCCGGTTTTCTGTTGGGGTGCCGGGGCCGGCGCTACCGGACGGAGCCTGGCCGCAGATCGCCCGCGGCGGGCAGGCCGTGGCTGGCGCGGGCTGTTTTGGCGGCCCGCAGAATAGCCCGCTCCATCACTTCCACCGCAAGCGTACCCACAAGATCCGGGTCGGCATGCAGCTTGCCGGTGGACAGCGCGTAGACCGAGTCCCCGTCCATGCCGGTATGCACCGGGCGTATGGCCCGGCCGTAGGCGTCCCGCGCCATGGCAGCGATCTTGCAGAGCTGGCTTTTGTTGAACAGCGCGTTGGTAAACACCACGCCCAGCGTGGTGTTGCCGCCCGACCATTCAACAAAGCGGCCCTCGTTTTCGGCATCGGCCCAAAGGGTCTGCTCGCTGCCGCAAAGGCGGCCGGCGGGGTCGCGCAGGCCCGCGATGGGCCGCCCGTCCTCACAGATATCGCCGAGCGCGTTGACCGCGACCAGCGCGCCCACGCGGAGTTCCCCCAGCGCCGCCGCGCAACAGCCGATGCCGGATTTCATGGCAAAATCCATGCCGTGGCACTTGCCCACCGTGCAGCCTGCGCCCGCGCCCACGTTGCCCTGGGGGGCCGGGCCGCGCGCCGCGGCATGGCAGCAGGCCCGGTAGGCCATCTCGGCCGTGGGGCGGATGGCCGCGCTGCCGATGCCCAGATCGTACAGATCGGACTGGCAGACCAGCGGCACCCTGGCAAAGCCGGTGTCCAGCCCGACGCCCCGCTCCTCCAGGTAGCGCAAAACGCCGCCCGCGGCATCCAGCCCGAAGGAGGAGCCGCCCGCCAGCAGCACGGCGTGGATTTCCTCGGCGGCAGTAAGCGGCGACAGCAGCGTGCTTTCCCGCGAAGCGGGGCCGCCGCCCGCCACGTCCAGCCCGGCCGGGCAGCCGCCGCCGCAAAGGATGACCGTGCAGCCGGTGGCCGCCTCGTCGTCCTGCGCGTGGCCGATGGCAAACCCGCCAACGTCCAGCAAATCGATTTCCTGCATGAATAACCTCCTTTTATGTTGCCTTGTGGATCGGCTACAGGCCGTACCGCATAAAACCGCTGACCAGCTTGCCCAGCGCCTGCATTTTTTCCACCGCCTCGGCGGGAAAATCGACATCGCTGCTGCCCCAATCGGTCAGGCAGCAAAGAATATACGGGTTTTCGTCAAAAACAAGGATTTCATCGTGGAAGGCGCCATCCCAGCTGCCGTATTTTTTGGCCGCCGCCACCCCGGCAGGCACATACAGCGCCTCGTGATCGGCCGAGGTGAACGCCTGCCGCAAAAACGCGCTGTTGGGCGCGCCGGAATCCATGTAATGCCACAGCGCCTGCATGGTGGCGCCCGCGTCCGCGGCGGAAAGCTCCCCCTGGATGCCGTCCGCCGAGGTCATGGAGACCGTATCGGGCCGGGAATAGCCCAGCGCCTGCAAAAAGGCGGTGTAGCCGCTTGCCTCGGTGCCGGGCCAGTTCTGCATCAGCAGGTCGGTGGCGTCGTTGTCGCTGTCCGCGATCATCGCGTACAGGGCTTCCCGCACCGGCACGGTGTCGCTTTCGTTATAAGCGGAAAGGCTGCTTTGCGCCAGCAGGCCCCGGTGGGTGTTGGGCAGCGTGCCGCCGATCGCCAGCTTGCCGTCGTCCGCCAGCTTGCACAGCCAGAGCGCATAGGGCGATTTGAGGATGCTGGCGCCGTAATAGAGGACGTCCGCGTTGCATTTATACACCGCATCGTCCTCAAGATCGCACGCCCAGACCGAAATACTGCCCGGCTGCGCCGCGCAAAAAGCGTCGATGGCCGTTTGCAGGTCTTCGGCGGCCGTCTCTGCGCTGTCCCCCGTTTGGGCGGCCAGAATCCCCCACGCCCAGGCCGAAAGCGCGGCCTGGGAGGAATTTTCCAGGCCGCCCGTCAGGCCCGGCGCCGCGCCGCCGCCCGATGCGGCGGGCCGGACCGCGCTTTGCGCCGCAAGATCGGCCGTGGCGCCGCAGCCCGCCAGCATCGCCGCCGCCAGCACCGCCGCGCCCGCCCGCCAAAAAACGCCTGACTTCCCCATTTCCTGCTCCCCCTGCCTGTTTTGCCCCGCGCCGCACCGTGCAAAGCGCCGCAATGCCTTTTTCTATTATACTATACTTTGTGAAATTTCAGCATGGAAAACAAGAAAATTGTGCGGTTTTTGGGAACAGGCGCGCAAAAGGGGGCCGTTGCCCGGTTATTCGGCAACAGCCCCCTCTCGGTTGGATCGGTATTTGGGGTGGGTTTGGGGCGCTTACCAGAGGTTGACGACCTCGTTGTACAGTCCCTCATAGCTCTTGGCGGAGTTGGCCCAGCTGAAATCGCATTCCATGGCGCGGCGAACCAGAACCGGCCAGCCGTCCTTCTGCCAGTAGCCTTCCTTGGCGCGCCAGCAGGCCTCGTACAGCTCGTGGGCGTTGTAGTTGGCAAAGGTGAAGCCGTTGCCAAAGCCGTCGCCGGAATCGTGGATGGAATCCTTCAGGCCGCCCGTCTCCCGCACCACGGGGATGGTGCCGTACCGGCAGGAAACCATCTGGGCCAGGCCGCAGGGCTCGCTGCGGGAGGGCATCAGGAAGATATCGGCGCCCGCGTAGATGTGCTGCGCCAGCTTGGCGTTGAAGCCGATGTACACCCCCACGCGCCCCGGGTTGCGGGCCGCCAGCTCGTTGAAGAACGCCTCGTACCCGGCCTCGCCCGAGCCGAGAATGACCAGCTCGATGCCCTGCTGAAGCAGACCGTCGGCGATGCTGCGCACCAGATCGACGCCCTTGTGGCCGACCAGGCGGGTGACCATGGCCATGACGGGGCTGCCGTCCTTGTTCAGACCCAGCTCGTCCTGCAGCGCCGCCTTGCAGGCGGCCTTGCCGTCCTCAAAGTTGGAAGCGTCAAAGTTTTTGGCGATGTCGGGGTCGGTGGCGGGGTTGTAGACATCGACATCAATGCCGTTGAGAATGCCGCAGAGCTTGTATTCCTTCTGGCGGAGCAGCCCGTCCAGCCCGTGGCTGAACCAGGGGTCAAGGATTTCCGCCGCGTAGGTGGGGCTGACCGTCGTGACCTTATCGGCCGTCTCGATGGCGCCCTTCATAAAGTTGGCGCAGCCGTCGTACTCGACCACATGGGCGTCCCGCGCGCCGATGCCGCAGGTATCCTCCAGGATATCAAGGCCGTATTTGCCCTGATAGGCGATGTTGTGGATGGTAAAAATGGTTTTGATGCGGTTGAATTTATCCAGGTGGCGGTAATAGAGGTTGAGGTAGACCGGGGTAAGGGCGGTCTGCCAGTCGTTGCAGTTGATGATGTCCGGCTCAAAATCCGTATAGAACAGCATCTCCAGCACGGCGCGGGAGAAGAAGGCGAAGCGCTCGCCGTCGTCGTAGAAGCCGTAAAGGCCGCTGCGCTTAAAATAATATTCATTATCGATAAAATAGAAGGTCACGCCGTCCTGCTCGGCCCGGAAAAGCCCGCAGTACTGGCTGCGCCAGCCCACCGGCACGCTGAAATTGGTGACATAGGAAAGCTTGTCCTTACATTTCAGATCGCCGTACAGCGGCATCACCACGCGGCAATCCACGCCGTCCCGAACCAGGGCTTTGGGCAGCGCGCCCGCCACATCGGCCAGTCCGCCGGATTTGGCAAAGGGCGCGGCCTCGCTGGCAGCATAAAGAATCTTCATGGTATCCTCCTTAACAATCGGTAGAATCCGGCAAAAGCGCCGGGCAGGAATGGATAAAAGAAAGGGCGGGAGAAGCTCCCGCCCTCTCAAACAAGCCGACCGCCGGGGAGAATGGCGGCAGGCCCTTTGAGCTTAAACGTTGTGGTTTTTGGCCACAAACACCGGGAACGAATCGGTCCCGTTCAGCTGTTTGTCCGCCGTGATGTGAACGTTTTTGTCGGTGACGATATACTCCACCTTCGCGTTCTCCTCAACCACGGTGTCCTGCATCAGCACGCAGTTGCGCACCACGGCGCCTTTTTTGATCTGGCAGCCACGGAACAGAACGCTGTTCTCCACAACGCCCTCGATCACACAGCCATCGGCCAGCAGACTGTTTTTGACATGGCTGCCTTCCAGATAGCGGGTGGGGTTGTCGTCACGAATTTTGGTGTAGATGGGATTGGCCGGATTGAAGAGCATATCGACGCTTTTATCCTTGAGCAGCCGCATGTTCTCGTCAAAATAGCTCTTCATATCGCAGATGCGGGCCACATAGCCGTTGAACTCGTAGGCCTGCACGTTGAGCAGGCTGAGGTTGCGGGCCAGGATATCCCGCTCAAAGTACACAAGGCCGCGCACAGCGGCATCGCGCACCAGCTGGATCAGGCTTTCGCGGTCGATGACGTAGATGTTCATCGAAAGATTCTGCACGCCGGGGCGGTAATCGTTGGTGAGCAGCTCGGTCACGCGGCCGTCCTTGATCTGCAGGGTGTAGTTGTCGTTCTTGGCGCCCTCGGGAATCTCGGCGCGGTTGTACACAACCGTCACATCCGCGTTGGACTGGATGTGGGCGTCCAGCAGGGCGTTGAAGTCAAAGTTGAGGGCGGTGTTGACGTCCGACAGGATGACGTAACGCTCCTTGCAGCTGTTGAGCCAGTGCAGGATGCTGGCGATGGCGTCCACGCGGCCGCTGTACATTTTGACGCTGCGCTCCGCAAAGGGCGGCACGATGTTGAGGCCGCCGCGCTTGCGGGCCAAGTCCCATTCACGGCCGGAGCCGATGTGATCCATCAGGGAGTGGTAGTTTTTGCGCACGATGATGGAAACGTTGTCCACGCCCGCATTGGCCATGCTGGACAGAACAAAGTCGATCAGGCGGTACCGCCCGCCGAAGGGGATGGAAGCCATGGTGCGCTCGGAGACAAGCTCCGGCACCAGATTGTCGTAGGTGTTGGCAAAAAGTACGCCCAGGGCGCTTGCGTTGTTGTTTACCATTGTTCCTCACCATCCTTCACGTCTTTGGAAACCATTGCCTTGGGGCCGACCGTGGCGCCCTTGCCGATCTTGACGTCGGAGCCGACCGTGGCAACGTCGCCGGGGTTGGCGATATCGTTGCCGCCCTCGGGCATGGCGCCCACCGCGGCGCCCTCCTCGATCAGCACCTTCTCGGCGATGATGCAGTGCTTGACGCTGGCGCCCGCCTTGATGACGGTGCCGCCCATGATGACGGCGGCCTCCACGGTGGCGCCCTTCTCGACCGTGACGCCCGGGAACAGGATGGAATCCTTGACGGTGCCGTCCACGCGGCAGCCCTCGGTGATCATCGAGTTGGAGATATCGGCGTCGGGGCCGATCTTCTGGCAGGCGCGGCCCGAGTTGCGGGAATAGATTTTCCAGCTTTCGTCAAACAGGTTGATGCCGGAGTGCGAGGGATCCAGCACTTCCATGTTGGCCTGCCAGAGCGAGCCGATGGTGCCGACGTCCTTCCAGTAGCCGTTGAAGTGGTAGGCGTACATCCGGCGCTGATCCCGCAGAAGGGCCGGGATGACGTTGTTGCCGAAGTCGTTCTCGGATTTGGGGTCGGCCTCGTCGGCGATCAGGTAGGATTTGAGGATGTCCCAGTTGAAGATGTAGATGCCCATCGAGGCAAGGTTCGACTTGGGGTTCTTGGGTTTTTCCTGGAACTCGCTGATGCGGTCCGTTTCATCGGTGACCATCAGGCCGAAGCGGGGCGCCTCGCTCCATGGCACTTCCATGACGGCGACGCTGAACTCGGCGTTCTTCTCCTTGTGAAAGCGAAGAAAATCGCTGTAATCCTGCTTGCAGATCTGGTCGCCCGAAAGGATGATGACATATTTGGGATCGTAGCGGTCAATGAAAGAAATGTTCTGGTAGATGGCGTTGGCCGTGCCCTTGTACCAGTCCGACCCGCTGGCCTGCTGGTAGGGCGGCAGCACATGGACGCCGCCGTGCAGGCGGTCAAGATCCCACGGCTGGCCGTTGCCGACATACTCGTTCAGCACAAGCGGCTGGTACTGGGTAAGGATGCCCACCGTGTCGATATCGGAATTGACGCAGTTGGACAGCGGAAAATCGATGATGCGATACTTGCCCCCGAACGGAACCGCAGGTTTGGCAAGTTTTTGGGTCAGCGCGTACAGGCGCGAACCCTGCCCACCGGCCAGGATCATTGCGATCATTTCTTTTGCCATAGTAATTCTCCCCTTTATCGGCTTTCGCCGTTGATAACATCGTGCGCCCTGCAAGCAGGGCGGCTCACTTTTCCTCCGGCTTTTTGGCCCGGCGCGGCTTGGACGCCGGTTTTGCGGCCTTTTCCGGCTTTTCCGCCGCGGCGGCCTTCCCGCCGGCAGCCTGCCCGGCCGCCGGTTTTGCGGCTGGTTTGGCATCCTTGTCCGCCGCGGGCTTGCGCACGCGGGGCATCGGCACCGAGAAATACACGGTGGAAAGCGGCGGCAGCGTCAGGCTGATGTGCTGGTCAAAGCCGTGCAGGGGGCCTTTTTCGCTGCGCACGGTGCCGTTGGAAACGCCCGAGCCGCCGTAGCGCGCATCGTCGGACGAGAGCAGCTCCTTATAGCTGCCCGCCACCGGCACGCCCATCTGGTAGCCCTCCCGCTTGACGGGGTTGAAGTTGCAGACCACCAGCAGCATCCTGCCCTGGGCGTCCCGGCGCAAAAACGCGATGACGCTCTGCTGGCTGTCGTCCGGAATAATCCACTGGAAGCCCTCCCAGCTGTAATCGATCTGCCACAGGGCCGGGGTATCGGCGTAGAAATGGTTGAGATCCTTGACGTAGGCCTGCAGCTGGCGGTGCTTTTCGTAGCCAAGCAGCATCCAGTCCAGCTGCTTTTTCTCGTCCCACTCAATAAACTGGCCGAACTCCTGCCCCATAAAGAGAAGCTTTTTGCCGGGGTGGGCCGTCATGTAGCCGTAGAAGGTGCGCAGGTTGGCGAACTTGGCCTCGTAATCGCCGGGCATCTTGTTGATGAGGCTGCCCTTGCCGTGTACGACCTCGTCATGACTGATGGGCAGAACAAAGTTTTCGCTGAAAGCGTAGAAAAAGCTGAACGTGACCTTGCCGTGGTTGCCCGCGCGGAAAAGCGGGTCGGTCTTCATGTAGGAGAGCATATCGTTCATCCAGCCCATGTTCCACTTGAAGTTGAAGCCCAGGCCGCCGTCGGCCTCCGGCTTGGTGACAAGCGGCCAGGCCGTGGATTCCTCGGCAATCATCATTTTGTAGGGGTAGCGGCCCAGCACGGCGCTGTTGCACTTTTGCAGGAAGGCGATGGCCTCCAGGTTTTCCTTGCCGCCCTTGACGTTGCGCTCCCACTCGCCGTCCCGGCGGTTGTAGTCCAGGTAGAGCATGCTGGCCACGGCGTCCACCCGCAAACCGTCGATATGGTAGTTTTGCAGCCAGAACACCGCGCTGGAAATCAAAAAGCTCTGAATCTCGCCCATGCCGTAGTTGAAAACCATGGTGCCCCACTCTTTATGCTCGCCGCGGCGGGGGTTGGGGTCCTCATAGCAGGGGGCGCCGTCGAACATATACAGCCCGTAGGCGTCCTTGGGGAAGTGGGCGGGCACCCAGTCCAGAAGGATGCCTATGCCCGCGTTGTGCATTTTATCCACAAAGGTCATAAAGTCCTTGGGGGTGCCGTACCGGCTGGTGGGCGCAAAGTACCCCGTGACCTGGTAGCCCCAGCTGCCGTCAAACGGATATTCGGTGATGGGCATCAGCTCCACATGGGTGTAGCCCATCTGCTGTATGTAGGGAATCAGCTGGTCGGCCAGCTCGGCGTAGTTGTAGGGTACGCCGTCCTCCTTGGTTTTCCAGCTTCCGGCGTGCAGCTCATAGATGCTGACCGGGCTGTTGACGACATCCTTCTTTTTCTGGGCGGCGTCCCAAGCGGAATCCGTCCAGGAAAAGCCCTCGATCTCGTACACCTTGCTGCCGTTGGAGGGGCGGGTCTCTGCGTGGAACGCATAGGGATCCGCCTTGAAAAGCAACTCGTCCGCCTGCGAGGTAATGCAGTATTTGTACACATCAAACTGCCGGATGCCCGGGATAAACAGCTCCCAGACGCCCTCCGCCGCTTTTTGCATCGGGTGGCTGCCCGGTACCCAGCGGTTGAAATCCCCCACCACCGAGACAGCCTTGGCGTGGGGCGCCCAGACGCGGAACATCGCGCCGGCCTCTCCGTCCTGCTGTGTCAGGTGGGCGCCAAAGTACCGGTACGCCTCCTGATTGTTGCCCTGCCGGAACAAATACATCGGATACTCCGAGGCTGCTGTTGTGTTTTTTTCTTTATTCACCGTAATCTCCCCTTACGGCGGCAGCTACCGCCAGCATTTTGCTATCCTTATATTACCCGTTTTACAACAGAATTTCAAGTTTTTTATGTAATAAACTGCTAAAAAAAAACCGGCCGGAACCGTCGATTTGTGCAGAATATCTAGGTTTTTTGGGTTTTGATTGGTGCATCGGGCATTTTTGGGTTTCTTTTGTCGATTTTTTGAAAAAAAATTCACAAAAAAGCACCCCTTGGGCAATGCCAAAAGGTGCGGGCCGGGTTCAGGTTCCCAGGATATAGTACGGATTTTGTCCCCGGTACAGGCTGCGGCGGTTCCAGGCCGTGTGGGTGGAAAGGTAGGCGTTCCAGGCCGCGTAGCCGGATGGCTGCATATGGATGCCGTCCTTGACCTGGAACTCGTCGATCTGGCTGCCGTCGGCCATGGTCAGGGCCTCCTGCAGGTTGACGAAATAGCAGCCCTTGCGAAGCGCCAGGTTGGCCAGGGAATCGTTGACGGTGCGGATGCGGTCGTTGTCCAGGCCGGGCATATTGTCCCTGACCCATTCCTGCACGCCGGGTATGGCCTGGATGTAGAACACGACGCCGGGGTCCAGGCGCTCCCGCATCATATCGATCATTTTTTCGTAATAAGCCAAAAAGCCGTTCTCGCTGCCCTGCGCCACCAGGCTGTTGGTTCCGAACAGGATGTACACATAGTCGGGCTGGCTGGCGGCCAGCGCATCCAGCGGCACCTCGGTCACATGGCGGATCTCATCGGTGCAGGCGGCGTTGTTGACCACCGAGTTGGGGCCGATCCCCTTGTAGGCGCAGTATTTGGCGTTTTTGATGCCGGAATCGTAAAGCTCCAGCCCCTGGGTGAGACTGTCCCCCAAAAAGGTGACCGTGTCAAAATAGCTGGTGGAGACCGTGCCCAGCATGGGCAGCGCCACCATCCGGTAATCGGTGTTGCGGTACTCGGTGTCGATGGTGGCGGCCGCAGGGGTCAGGGTATCCCACGCGGCGGCGTCCACGGCAGGCAGCAGGCGGGCGGGCGTGTAGACGGCCGTCTCGGCGGTAGCCGGGGTGGGCGCGGGCGTGGGGGACGCGGCGGTGGGGGCGGGGGCCGCGGTCTGCGCGGGGGCGGCATCGGCCATGGCGGGCACGGCCTTTTCGCGCTGCGCAAAGCTGTAATAGCCAGCCGCGGCGCAAAGCGCCGCCAGCACCAGCAGCAGCGCGATCATGGCCCGGCGCTTGCGGCGCCTGCCGAGGTTTTCATTGTGATAGGTGTAGTAATCCGCCATGTATATCTCCTTGCGGTGTGGGGGCGGCGGAAAGCCGTCCGGGCAATGCCGCGCAATTTATCCGGGGCGGCGAAGCGCGCGCCAAACCGGCAGGCGGAAATGGCGCGGCGCCGTCTTTGTATTATACACGCTTCCCCCGGCCCGTGCAAGCCGGGCGGGCGCCGGAGGGCGAGGCGCCCGCGGTCAGTAGGTCAAAATCAAGCCCTGATCCTGCGCGTAAAAGCTGCACAGGCCGCCCGTGGGCAGGATGCGCACCGGCGCGTTTTCCCACTTGGCGCGGATGCCGTGGCAGAGCAGCTCGGCGGCGCGGGCGTTGCCGCACTCGGCAATCTGCACATCCCGGTGGCCGTCGTAGCCGTCCTCCACCATCTGTTCCAGCATACGGGCCAGCACGCGGGTCTCGCCGCGGGTCTTGAAAAAGAAATCGATCTTGCCGTCCTCGGTGCGGCGGCCCAGCACCCGCATATTGAGGTGCCCCGCGATAAAGCCCACCACCCGGCTGACCCGCCCCGCCTTGGCAAGATTGTCAAAGCTGGCCAGGGCAAACAGGATATGGCCCTCCCGCGTGTACCCGCTGACCGTGCGGCAGATTTCCTCAAACCCGGCGCCCGCCGCGATCATCCGGTTGGCCAAAAACACCGCGCTGGACAGCGCGCCGCTGCAGCTGAGGGTGTCAAGAACAAAAATCTTCTTTTCGGGATATTCCTCCAGCACCATCTCCCGCGCGCTTTGGGCCGCGTTGTAGCTGCCCGAAAGATTGTGGCTGATGGTAAGCGCCAGCACATAATCGCCCTTTAAAAACTGCTCGGCCCATTCCTCGGGGCTGGGGCAGGCGGTGGTGCTGGCGCCGTTGTAATCCGTCATGGCGCGCAGCATGTGGCGGACATCCAGCGTGGGAATGTCCACATACTCGCGCTGGCCCACCCGAATTTTGAAGGGCGCCAGCGCAAACTGCACCCCGGGGGCGGGGTTTTCCAGTTCCCGTATATCGCAGCAGGAATCCGATACGATCATCCACGCCATAGCACATCTTCCTTTCCATGGGGGCCGCCGGGCGGCATCCCCTTTTCAAACGGTCATTCCCCGTCGGGCTGCGCTTTTTCGGCGCGCTTTTTCATCCGCTCCAGATAGAGCGCGCGCTGGTGCCGCCAGCGTTCCAGCGTGTCGGGGCGAAGCGCCTCCAGGCAGCGGGCAAAATTCCAGTGCAGGCCGTCCCGGCGGGACAGCTTGAACCGCAGCAGCCAGGGGCCATGCTCCTGGCAGGTGGCCAGCGTGTAATAGCCCGTGTTGCCCCGCTTGAGCCACACCTCGTCCAGCGCAAGCGGCGCGCCGCAGACCGGGCAGCCGACCTGGTACAGCGCCGGGTCGGTTTTGTAATCGTCATGCTCAAAGCGGTTGAAAAAGGTGCGCACATCGCTGCAGCGGGCGTCCGGATCGGTCAAAAGCGACTCGATCAGCAGTTCATCCTCCCGCGGGTAGGCTTCCAGCGCATCGGCCAGCGCCAGCTTGCGGCAGACCCTGACCGTGTACATGGCGTCGTCCAGCGCGTGATGGAACGGCTCGTCCTTGGGGATGCCCAGCCGGTCCACCACGCTTTCCAGCGTCATGCCCTCCCCCTCCTTGCGGGGATACTGGGCCAGAAACACCCGCTGCAGATCATACCAGACGGCGGGCCAGCGCTCGTCCAAACCGCAAAGGAACAGATTTTGCTTGAGGACAGGCACATCGTCCAGCCCCCATTCGGCAAAAACCGCGTCGGGGCCGGCCCATTGCTGAAACTCGGCCAGGCCCTGCCCGATGGGCACCCCGGCCTCCAGATCGCCCTGGCACAGCCCCGTCACCTGCGCGATGCGGTGCTGCAGCTTGCGGAAGATGCGGGGCTTGAGGGTCATTTCAAAGGTATCCAGCACGTTGCCCTGCAGATCGATCCGCACCGCGCCGATCTGGATGATCTCCCCGCGCAGGGTAAGCTCCACATCGTGGTAGCGAAACAGTTTGGGCTGGTAGCCGATGTTCCATTCCAGGTCAAAAACGATCAGGTTCACGCTCAGCCCTCCTTCTGCAAAAGGAATTTTTCGACGGCAAGGCCGACGCCGTCGTGGTCGTTGTCCGCCGTGACAAAGTCCGCCGCCGCCTTGACCTCCGGCACCGCGTTGCCCATGGCCACCCCCAGCCCCGCCAGCGCCAGCATGGGCAGGTCGTTCCAGCCGTCGCCGCAGGCCATCAGGTTTTGCGGGCCAAGGCCGTAGCGCTCCAGCAGCAGCCGGAGGGACGCCGCCTTCTCGACGCCAAGGGGCATCGTCTCGATAAAAAACGGCTGGGAGCGGTAGATGGACAGCCGCCCCGCAAACCGCTGCTGCATTTTTTCCTCCACCTCCGGCATGCGGGCGGGGTCGCCCACCAGCAGGAATTTATTGACCGGGAAATGCACCGCCGCCGCCAGCTCCGGCACCGTGTTGACGGGGATCCGGTTGATGCGGGCTTCCTCCTGCACATAGGGGTCGGCGGCATTCTCGGCCAGAACGCCGCGGTCGTCGTAGGTGAGGGCCTGGACGCCGTTTTCGTGCGCAAAGGCGCAGACCGGGGCGATCAGCTCGGGCGGGAAAGCGTGCTGCACCAGCACGGCGCCGGCGGCGCAATCCACGATCTTGCCGCCGTTGTAGCTTAAAATGCAGCCGCCGCTGCGCGCCAGGGCAAGCTCCTGCGCCAGAGGCTCGATGCCCACCGTGGGGCGCCCGCTGGCCAGCACGATGCGCACCCCCCGCGCGGCCGCCGCCAAAAGGGCCGCCCTGGTGCGCGGGGTGACGACCTTGTCCCGGTTGGTCAGGGTTCCGTCCAGATCCAACGCCAATACATGATATTGCATACCGTCAACACATATCCTTCCTGATTTTCCGTCTGGCCTTATTGTACCCCAATTTGGGGGTTTGTGCAATGGCGCGCCGGGGCAATGCTCCACAATATCCTGCCGGAACGCGCCGCGCAAAAATTATGCTTGACTAACCTTTTGCCGGCATGGTATCATCATCCCACCATAAGGGAGTAGCTGACGCCCTGCCGCGGTTTGGGCGGCGGGGCGCAACAACGCCAACAAGATGGGCAACCGCCCTGGCTTTGTTTTAAACGGCGAGACTTATCCGTTTTTCCGGCATTGCGCCGTGAAAACGGATAGGTCTCGCTTTTTTTTGCGCGCTCCCCCTGCAGAAAGAAGGATTGCCTATGAGTTGGTTTGATCTGCTGCTGATTGCCGTCAGCCTTTCCATGGACGCCTTTGCGGTATCCATCTGCAAAGGGTTGTCGGTGGGCAAGGTAAGGCCTCGCCACGCGCTGGCATGCGGCGCATACTTTGGCGGGTTCCAGGCAGCCATGCCTGCGCTGGGCTACTTTTTGGGCACGCGGTTTGCCGGCGTGCTGGAAAAGGCCGGCGGCTGGGTGGCGTTTGTGCTGCTGGCGCTGATTGGCGCCAACATGGTGCGGGAAAGCTTTGGCCCCGCCGAGAAGCTGGACGACAGCTTCTCCCCTGCCGCCATGCTGCCGCTGGCCGTGGCCACCTCCATCGACGCGCTGGCCGTGGGCGTATCCTTTGCGGCGCTGGAGGTGCGGATTGCGCCCGCCGCCGGGATGATCGGGCTGACGACGTTTTTGCTCTCGGCGGGGGGCGTTTGGGCGGGCAGTTTGTTCGGCGCGCGCTACAAAGCCCCGGCGGAGCGGGCGGGCGGCATTATTTTGATGCTGATCGGCGTAAAAACCTTGCTGACCGGGCTTGGCATTTTGGGCTGAACATTGTATACTATACGGTATACAGGCGCAAAATCAAATCAGAATCGGATGAGGGAGTAATTCCGCCCGGCGGCGCCGGGCGGGGCGGCATCGTCAATACGGCTTAAACGCCCGGTGCCGTCCGCAAAGAATGAGACTCATACGCGGGGCGACACGGTTCCCTTTGCGTATGAGTTTTTTTTATAGAATTTGGAAGCGACCTGAATAAGACGAGGAGTTGTTATCGAATGGAAACGCGGGAGAATCAACAGAAGTTTTACACGCTGTCCGCCGGGGAGACGCTGGCAAGGGTGGAAAGCACCGACGGCGGCCTGACGGCCGCGCAGGCGGCCGACCGGCTGGCCAAATTTGGCCCCAACAAGCTGGCAGAGGCCGCCAAGCCGACCATGCTGCAGCGGTTTTTGGCGCAATTGAAGGACCCCATGCTGATCATTTTGATGGTGGCGGCCGGCGTATCGGCCGTGACCAACCTGATGCAGGGCGAAAGCCTGGCCGAGGTGTTTATCATCCTGATCGTCGTGCTGCTGAACGCGGTGCTGGGCGTGGTGCAGGAGAGCAAGGCCGAGGCCGCCATCGAGGCCCTGCAGACGATGACCGCCGCCACCAGCAAGGTGCTGCGGGACGGCAGGCAGATCGCGCTGCCCTCCTCCGAGCTGGTGCCGGGCGACGTGGTGGTGCTGGAGGCCGGCGATGCGGTGCCCGCGGACGGACGCCTGCTGGAAAGCGCCAGCCTGAAGATCGAGGAAGCCGCCCTGACCGGCGAGAGCGTGCCCGTCAACAAGCTGTGCGAGGCGCTGGGCCTTGCCAGCAAGGACGTGCCGCTGGGCGACCGCAAAAACATGTGCTATATGGGCTCCACGGTGGTGTACGGGCGGGGGCGCGCCGTTGTGACCGGCACCGGCATGGATACCGAGATGGGCAAGATTGCGGGGGCGCTGGCCGCCACCGAGGACGAGCAGACTCCCCTGCAAAAAAAGCTGGACGAGCTGGGCCGCACCCTTTCCAAGCTGGTGCTGGGCATCTGCGTGTTCATCTTTGCCTTCAACCTGATCTCGGCCGGGCGGTTTGACCTGGACACGGTGCTTTCCACCTTTATGGTGGCCGTATCGCTGGCCGTGGCCGCCATCCCCGAGGGCCTGGCCACCGTTGTGACCGTGGTGCTTTCGATCGGCGTGACCAACATGAGCAAGCGCAGCGCGGTAATCCGCAAGCTGACCGCCGTGGAAACGCTGGGCTGCGCGCAGGTCATCTGCTCGGACAAGACCGGCACGCTGACCCAGAACCGGATGACCGTGGTGGAACATGTGGGCGACGAGATCCCCCTTGCCACCGCGATGGCCCTTTGCAGCGACGCCAACCTGAACGACAGCGGCGCCGCCGAGGGCGAGCCGACCGAGGCCGCGCTGGTCAACTACGCGGCGTCGGTGGGGCTGCCCAAGCATGTGCTGGCCGACCGCGAGCCCCGCGTGGACGAGGCGCCCTTTGATTCGCTGCGCAAGATGATGTCCACGGTTCACCGCAGCGGCGAGGGCTTTATCCAGTACACCAAGGGCGCGCCCGACGAGGTGCTGAAATGCTGCACCCACTACCTGGAAAACGGCAAGGTCCTGCCCATGACCGAGGAAAAACGCCGCGGGATCCTGGCCGAAAACAAGCGGATGGCCGACAAGGCCCTGCGGGTGCTGGCCGCCGCCTTCCGCCGCTGGGACGCCGTGCCTGAGAGCAACGACCCCGCCTACCTGGAGCAGAGCCTTTGCCTGATCGGCCTGACCGGCATGATCGACCCCGTGCGCCCCGAGGTGAAGGCCGCCATTGCCGAGTGCCGCAGCGCCGGCATCCGCCCCGTGATGATTACCGGCGACCACAGGGACACCGCCGTGGCCATCGCCACCGAGCTTGGCATCATCACCGATCCTTCGCAGGCCATTACGGGCGCCGCGCTGGACGATATCTCCGACGAGGAGCTTGACCGCACGATCGCCAACTACGGCGTGTACGCCCGCGTGCAGCCCGAGCATAAGGTGCGCATTGTCAACGCCTGGAAAAAGGCGGGCTGCATCACGGCCATGACCGGCGACGGCGTCAACGACGCGCCCAGCATCAAGGCCGCCGATATCGGCGTGGGCATGGGCATCACCGGCACCGACGTGACCAAGAACGTGGCCGACATGGTGCTGGCGGACGACAACTTTGCCACCATTGTGAACGCCGTGGACGAGGGCCGCCGCATCTACGACAACATCCGCAAGGCCATCCAGTTTTTGCTGGCCAGCAATATGAGCGAGGTGCTGGGCGTGTTTACGGCCACCCTGATGGGCTTTACCCTGCTCAAGCCGGTGCATCTGCTGTTCATCAACCTGATCACCGACTGCTTCCCCGCGCTGGCGCTTGGCCTGGAAAGCGCCGAGGACGACATTATGCAGCGCCCGCCCCGCAAAAGCACCGACGGCATTTTTGCGGGCGGCATGGGCGTGGACGTTGCCTACCAGGGCATTTTGATCACGGCCATCACCCTGCTTTCCTATATTCTTGGCCACTGCATGGAGGTGGGCTACTTTGAGTTCCCGAAGGGCATTTCCCCGGACGGGATGACGATGGCCTTTTTGACCATGAGCATGTGCGAAATTTTCCACAGCTTCAATATGCGCAGCCAGCGCAAGAGCGTGTTTACCCTGCGCACCCAGAACATCGTGCTTTGGGCCGCCATGCTGGGCAGCCTGGTGCTGACCACCGTGGTGCTGGAGGTTCCGTTTGTGGCCAACGCGTTCGGCTTTACCCCCATCAGCTGGGCCGAGTACGGCGTGGCGCTGGCCCTCTCCATCACCGTGATCCCGATTGTGGAGATCGTCAAGTTCTTTCAGCGGACGGCCGCGCGCAGGAGGGCCTGAGGCCGGACGGCAAGCCTGCCGCGCCGCAGGCGTTTGAAAAGCGGCTTTGCCCGCCCTCAAAAAGGCAGAAACCCACGGTCAAAAGCCAAAAAGGGAGCCCCCGCAGCTTTGCGGGGGCTCCCTGCTTTGTTTGATCCCGGTCGATGCCTGAAAACGCTTGCCGGTCTTACTTTTTATGGCTCTTTTTGCCGGGCTTGGCGGGCGCCTTGGGCGTCTGCCTGGCGGCAGGCGCGGCGGGCTTCGCCTCGGCCTTGGGGGCCTCCGGCTTGACCTCGGGCTTTTTCTCCTCGGCCTTGGGGACGGGCTTGGCCTCGGGCTTGGGGGCCTCGGGCTTGACCTCGGGCTTTTTCTCCTCGGCCTTGGGGGCGGGCTTGACCTCGGCCTTGGGGGCCTCCGGCTTGACCTCAGGCTTTTTCTCCTCGGCCTTGGGAGCGGGCTTCGCCTCGGGCTTGGGGGCCTCCGGCTTGACCTCGGGCTTTTTCTCCTCGGGCTTGGCGGCGGGCTTCGCCTCGGGCTTGGGGGCCTCCGGCTTGACCTCGGGCTTTTTCTCCTCGGCCTTGGGGGCGGGCTTGGCGGCGGGCTTTTTGGGCTCGGCCTCCTTCTTGGCGCGCGCTTCCTTCACGGCCTGCGCAACCGACTTTTTGGCCGGGGCGGCCTTCTCGGTCTTGGCGGCCTTCGGCTCGGCAACCGCCTCGGAAACCGCCTTGGCGGCGGCATCCGCAATCTTGCCCGCGTTCTCGACGGCCGTGTTGACCACGGCGGCGGCAACCTTGACGGCCTCCGTGGCGGCGTCGCTCAAATTATCGGCGGCGGCCTTGACCTCGGCGGCGGCCTTGGCGGCGGACGCTTTGGCGTTCGGCTTCGGCTTGCGGGTCACTTCATCGATAAACCAGAACTGGTTGTCGCCGTTCTGGTCGCCCCAGATCTGGAGCAGCGCCCCGTTCTGGGTGTTCATGGCAACCAGATCCAGGCATTTGCCGGACAGGTTGCTCTTGATCTTGACGCGGCCGTCATGCACAGGCTCCACAACCCAAAGCTGGCTGCTGGCCTGCGCGCCCTCCCACTGATGCACGCGGGTGCCGTCCGTAACGCCGCCGCAGTCCAGATCGAGCATTTTGCCGGTAAAACGGTTCTGGATGCGGTACACACCCTCGCCCGCCCGGACAAAGCCCCACTGCTGCCACTCGGCGTTGGCATCGTCCCACAGCTGTACCTTGGCGCCGTTGTCGGTGTTGTAGTCCGCAACCTCCACCACCTTGCCGTTGACCGCACGGATGGTATAGAATTTGCCCTCCGAGATCACGGTTTGCGCCACTTTCTTTTCAGTGTTTCTCACTGCCATTTCAAACCCCTCCCAAATCAGATTCCAACCGTTCGCGGCGGCAACGCACCGCCTTGAATACCCCTATTATAACCATATTTTGGGGTTACGTCAAGTTTTGCCTACCACGGCGGGCTTTGCCGCCCAAAACAGGGTGCGTGTACAATCAGGAATTTTCAGCAAAATTTCCGGTATACAGCTTGTAATAGCGGCCCTTTTGCGCAATCAGCTCGTCGTGGGTGCCGCGCTCCATAATGCGGCCCTGTTCCAGCACCATGATGCAGTCCGCGTTGCGCACGGTGGAAAGCCGGTGCGCGATGACAAAGGTGGTGCGGCCGTACATCAGGCCGTCCATCCCCTGCTGCACCAGCCGCTCGGTGCGGGTATCGATGGAGGAGGTGGCCTCGTCCAGGATCAGCACCGGGGGGTCGGCCACGGCGGCGCGGGCGATCGCCAAAAGCTGGCGCTGGCCCTGGCTCAGGTTGGCGCCGTCGCCGGTAAGCAAGGTCTTGTAACCGTCGGGCAGGTGGCGGATGAAATGGTCGGCGTTGGCAAGCTGCGCCGCGGCCACGCATTCCTCATCGCTGGCCGAAAGCCGCCCGTAGCGGATGTTTTCCAGCACGGTGCCGGTAAACAGGTGGGTATCCTGCAAAACAATGCCCAGCGAGGCGCGCAGGTCGTCCTTTTTGATCTGCCGGATATCCAGCCCGTCGTACCGGATGCTGCCCTTCTGGATATCGTAAAAGCGGTTGATCAGGTTGGTGATCGTGGTTTTGCCCGCGCCCGTGGAGCCGACAAAGGCGATCTTTTGCCCCGGGCGGGCGTAAAGGCTGATATCGTGCAGAACGATCTTGCGGGGGTCGTAGCCGAAATCCACATCGGTGAAAACGATGTCCCCCTTGAGGGCCGTGTAGGCGGGCGCGGCGCCCCGCGCGTCCTTCCAGGCCCAAAGCTCGGTGCGCTCGGCGGCCTCCTCCACGGCGTCGCCGGGGCCGTTTTTGGCGTTGACCAGCGTGATGGCGCCCTCGTCGCTCTCGGGCTTTTCATCCAGCAGGGCAAACACGCGCTGGCCGCCCGCCAGGGCCATGATGATGGCGTTGAACTGCATTGAGATCTGGCTGATGGGCATATTGAAGCTGCGGTTAAAGGTCAGAAAGCTGGCCAGCTTGCCCAGCGTAAGCCCCGTTGCGCCCGAGAGGGCCAGCGCGCCGCCGATCATGGCGCACAGCACATAGCTTAAATTGCCGAGCTGGGTGTTGCAGGGGCCGCCAAGGTTGGAAAACAGGTTGGCTTTGTCGGCGCTGACGAACAGCGCGTCGTTAAGAACATCGAACCGGCGGACGGACTCGGCCTCCCGGCAAAAGACCTTGACGACCTTCTGGCCGTTCATCATCTCCTCGATGTAGCCGTTGAGCGCGCCGATATCGCGCTGCTGCGACACAAAATACCGGCCCGAGTTGGTCGTCAGGTATTTGGTGACCAGCAGCATCACCCCCACCATGGCCAGGGTGACCAGGGAGAGCGGCAGGCTTAACACCAGCATCGAGATCAGCACGCTGACCACCGTGATGCCGCTGTTGAGCAGCTGCGGCAGCGACTGGCTGATCATCTGGCGCAGGGTATCGACGTCGTTTGTGTAGATGGACATGATATCCCCGTGCGCGTGGGAATCAAAATAGCGGACGGGCAGGCTTTGCATATGGGTGAACAGCTCGTCCCGCAGTTTTTTCAGCGTACCCTGGGTGATGTGGGCCATGATGCGGTTTTGCACAAAAACCGCCGCCACGCCCACCGCGTAAAAGCCGGCCACCCGGCCGATGGCGCCCGCCAGGCCGCCGAAATCCCGGCTTTTTTCCTTGAGCAGCGGCAGGATGTAGCCATCGATCAGGGTTTGCAGGAACAGGGTGCCCTGCACGCTGGCCAGCACGCTGACCACGATGCAGCACACCACCGCAATGCTCTGCCAGCGGTAGTAGCGAAAAATATAGGCCATGATCCGGCCAAACACCTTGCCGGGATCCTTGACCTTGGGCCGCGGGCCCTGCGCGCCCCGTCCGCCGGGGCCTTTTACAACGCGCGTTTCAGCCATTGTCGGCGCCCCCCTTCTCATCAAAATCGGCATCGCCGCGGGTCTGGCTGTTGTAGACCTCCCGGTAGATCGGGCTGGTTTGCAGCAGCTCGGCGGGCGTGCCGTAGGCGGCCACCCGGCCGTTGTCCAGAACCAGCACATGGTCGGCCGATTCCACGCTGGATATCCGCTGCGCGATGATAAACACCGTTGTGCCGGGAATCTTTTCGGCAAAGCCCCGGCGGATCCTGGCGTCGGTGGCCGTATCCACGGCCGAGGTGGAATCGTCCAGGATCAGGATTTTGGGCCGTTTGAGCAGGGCGCGGGCAATGCAGAGCCGCTGCTTCTGCCCGCCCGACACGTTGGTGCCGCCCTGGTCGATGTGGGTATTGTAGCCATCGGGAAAACGCTCGATAAATTCATCGGCGCAGGCCTGGCGGCAGGCCTCCCGCAGCTCCTCGTCGGTGGCGTCCGGGTTGCCCCAGCGCAGGTTTTCCGCGACGGTGCCGCTGAACAGCTCGTTCTTTTGCAGCACCATGGCCACGCTGTTGCGCAGGGTTTCCAGGTCGTACCGGCGCACATCCACGCCGCCCACGCTCACGCTGCCGCCCGTCACGTCGTACAGGCGGGGCAGCAGCTGCACCAGGCTGGTTTTGGCGCTGCCCGTGCCGCCCAAAATGCCCACCGTTTCGCCCGAGGGGATGCGCAGGTCGATATCGCTGAGGGCCTTCTCCCCGTCCTTCTTGTAAGCGAAATCAACATGGTCAAAGCGAACCGAACCGTCCCGGACCGTGCGCACGGGGTCGGGGCCGTTTTCCAGGGTGGAATGCTCGTCCAGCACCTCGGCCACCCGGCGCGCCGACGCCGCCGACATCGTGACCATGATGAACACCATCGAGAGCATCATCAGGCTCATCAGGATATTCATGCAGTAGGTAAGCAGGCTCATCAGGTTGCCGGTGGTCAGGGCGGTGGCGCCGCTCAGCACGATCATCCGGGCGCCCAGCCAGGAGATCAGCAGGATGCAGGCGTAGACGGTGCCCATCATCAGGGGGGCGTTCCAGCTCAGGATCAGCTCGGCGCGCAGCAGCAGCTTTTGAACGCCGTCGGAGGCTTTCTGGAATTTCCGGGTCTCGTAGGGCTCCCGCACATAGGCCTTGACGACCCGGATGGCCGAGACGTTTTCCTGCACGCTCTCGTTAAGGTCGTCGTAGCGGCGGAACGCCTCCGAGAAATAGCGCACCGCGCGCGACATGATGAAGACCAGCGCGCCGCCCAGCAGCAGCACCGCCATCAGGTAGATCGTGGCAAGCTGCGCGTTGATGCTGTAGGCAAGCACCATGGCGCAGATCATGCTGGCCGGGGCGCGCACAAACATCCGCAGAAGCATCTGGTAGGCGTTCTGGATGTTGGTGACGTCGGTGGTCATGCGGGTGACAAGCCCCGCCGTCGAGTATTTATCAATGTTGGCAAAGCTGAATTTCTGGATGTTGCGGTACATGGCGCGGCGCAGATTGCGCGCGTAGCCCGTGGAGGCGTGCGCGCCCAGCACGCCGCCCATAATGCCGCAGAACAGCCCCGCCACGGCCACCCCGATCATCCAGCCGCCCGTGCGGTAAATGTGGCCGAGGTCGCCCGCCGTGACCCCCTCATCGATGATGGAGGCCATCAGCCGCGGGATGATCATTTCCATCACCACCTCGCCGATCATAAACACCGGCGTGAGCAGCGATACCAGACGAAATCCCCTTGTTTCTTTATACAATGTGTTCAGCATAGATTCAGGTTTCCTCCTGTCCCCGTTCTTTCTCCATCCCGTGGAGGTTATCCAGCAGCTTTTGCAGCACGGCATGGAACTGCGCGATGTCCGCATCGTCCAGGCCGCGGCGAAGCTGCGCCTCAAAGCGGTCGATCTCGGCCACGATCCGGCGGCAGCAGTCCTGCCCGCGCGGGGTGGCCACCAGCTTTTTCAGCCGCGCGTCCTGCGCGACAGGGCAGCGGGTGATCAGGCCGCTCTGCTCCATGCCCTGCAGCAGCGCCGTGACGCTGGACCGCCGGATGTGGAACCGCGTTTCGATATCCCGCTGGTAGACATCCCCGCCCAGCGCGTTGCACCTGACGATGTAGTTGAGCGCAAGCCCCCGCATCCCGGTCAGCTCGGGGTCGATGCGCGCGGCGATGCGGGCGTCCAGCTCGCGGCGTATCTCGTGCGAGGTGCAGTGGAGCGCCGGGCCCAGATGGTCGCTTTGGGCGCAGATTTCCGTGTGCATGGTGTTGCCTCTTTTCCAATAAATTGCTGCCTGCTTCCTGCCGGCGGGAAAAAGCGCAGCCCGGGCCGCCGTTTTGTTTCAGCCCGAACTGTTTCAGTCCTAATTGTTCGTGTTCTAACTAATTTCCCGCCTTCAGTATACAAAAAAAGCGCCGCCCTGTCAATGCCTTTGGCACGGGGGCGGCGCGTTTTTTTCAGCTGCGCGGCAGGCGGAGCCGGGGGCGTTCGGCCCGGGCGGCGGGCCGGAGGGCGTCCTTTTGCGGCGGGCCGGAGGGCGTCATTCGGGGGCCTTCATGCTCTCCACCATCGAGATATGCCTGAGCTTGCGGCCCATAAAGGCGTTTACGACCGTGCTGAACAGCATGGTGAGCGCCAGCGCGTACACAAAGCTTACGGGCCGGATGTCCCGGCCGAACATCATGGCGTCCACCTCGACCGTGACGACGATGTAGCGGTGAAGCGCCACCCCCAGCGCCAGGCCCAGCAGCGCCCCAATGACCGAGAGCGCCACGTTTTCACGCATGACGTAGGCCGAAACCTCGCGGTCGTAAAAGCCCAGCACCTTGATGGTGGCGATCTCCTTGACGCGCTCGGCGATGTTGATGTTGGTCAGGTTGTACAGGACCACCAGCGCCAGCCCCGCCGCGCACACCACGATCATGACGACCACCGCGTGGATGGAGGTGAGCAGGTTGAGAACGGTGCCCACCATATCGGTGGTAAAGGTGACGCTGCTGACCTCCCGGTTTGCAAGCAGCCTGGCCGAGAGGGCGTCCCGCGCGGCGGCGGTGTCCCCGGCCAGAACCGAGAGGATTGCGTTGGGCCGGGGCGAAGCGCCAAAGCCGCGCGCGTACTCCGCGGGGCTGAGATAGATATAGTTGGCGATGTAGTTTTCGCACACGCCCGAAACCACAAACCGGCCCGACTGTTTTTCGGCGTTCAGCAGGGTGACGGTATCGCCCGCGCGGGCGCCCAGCAGGGAGGCCAGCTTTTCGCTCAGCACCACCCCGCTCTGGGCCAGCGGCACCGGCTTGTGGCCCACCCGCTGGCGCAGGTCAAGGTAGGCGGGCAGGGCCGCCGGATCCTGCGGCGCCATCAGGTAAACCTCCGCCGTGCCGCCGTCGGGCAGCGGCTCGTTGACCTTTTCCATCGTGACGGCCAGCGAGCTTTGAACGGCCGGGTTTTCAAACAGCGCCGCGTAGGCGTCCCCGGCCGCGGCGTCCTCCGGCTTGCGCACCGTCGTCATCAGGTCGTAAAGGCTGATCTCGCTGTACTGCTTGGTGATGATGCCGTTGATCGAATCCGAGATGCCGAAGCCCGTGACCAGCAGGGCCGTGCAGCCCGCCACCCCGACCACGGTCATCCAGAACCGTTTTTTGTACCGCAGAAGATTGCGGCAGGTGACCTTCTGGGTGAAGGTGAGCCGCCGCCAGAGCGGACGGATGGATTCCAGAAGAATCCGCTTGCCCGCCTTGGGCGCGCGGGGCCGCATCAGGGCGGCGGGCGTCTCGTGCAGGGTGGCGCGGCAGGCGCCCCAGGTGGCCAGCAGGGCGCACGCCACCAGCGACCCGCCCGAAAGCAGCGCATAATTCCAGCGCCAGGGCGCGTAAAACCGGGGCAGATAGTAGATGGTGGCGTAGGCGTTCCAGATGACCGCGGGAAAAACCGTGAACCCCGCGGCCAGCCCCGCCGCCGCGCCCGAGAGCGCCGCCGCCAGCGCGTACCAGAGATATTTTTGGGCGATCGTTCCCTTTTGGTAGCCCAGCGCCTTCATGGTGCCGATCTGCTGGCGCTCCTCCTCCACCATGCGGGTCATGGTGGTAAGCACCACCAGCGCCGCCACCGCAAAGAAAAACACCGGGAACACCGAGGCCAGCGCCGCCACCTTGGTCACGTTGCCGCGGAAGGAGTGAAAGCTCACGTTGGCGTCCCGGTCCCAGACGTACCAGGTCGGCTTTTCCAGCTCGTCCAGCTGGCGCTGCGCATCGTCGATCCTGGCCTTGCCGTCGGCAAGCCGGGCGTCGGCTTCGGCCTTGGCCGCCGCGTAATCCGTCTCGCCGTCGGCAAGCTCCTGCGCCTTCTCGGCGATCGTGGCGCGGCCGTCGGCAAGCTCTTGGGCGGCCTCGTCCAGCTGGCGTCCGGCGTCCGCAAGCCGGCTCTGGGCATCGGCAAGCTGGCTCTGCTTGTCGGTCAGCGCGGCCCAGCCGCTGTCCAGCGTTTTTTTGTTCTCGGCCAGCGCGGCCTTGCCGCCGTAAAGGGCCTCGGCCTGGGTGTTGTAGGCGGCCCAGCCGCCGTCCAGCGAGGTTTTGGCCCCGGCCAGCTGCGCGGCCGCCGCGTCCAGCCGGGCGTGGGCGTCCGCAAGCTGCGCCTGCCCCTGCTGCCAGGCGGCCAGGCCGTCGTCCAGCGCGGCCTTGTTGGCGGCAAGCGTCTGCTCCCCTGCCGCAAGCCGGGCGGCGCCGTCGTCCAGCCGGGCGCGCAGGGCGGCCAGCGCCTCGGCGGTAAACATCGCCCGCGCCTGTTCCTCGGTTACGGGCGCGCTTGCCGCGGCCTGCCGTTCCATCAGCGCGGCCACCCCGGCGTCCAGCTGCTTCTGCGCCCCGTTGAGGGCCGCCATCCGCCTGTATTGCTGCTGCTCGTCCGGCGTCATGGCGGATTCCGGCGTGGCGGCCGTCATCGCGGCCAGCGCCGCATCGGAAAAAGCGGCCATCGCCTGCTCCCGCGTAAGGGTCACGCCCTGCGCGGCGGCGGTCTGCCGGATGCCCGCAATGCCCGCGTCCAGCCCCTCCTGCGCCTGGTGCAGCCCCAAAAGCCCCGCATAGGCGGTTTCGCCGGCGGACTGGGCGGCGCGGGCCGTCTCCATGGTGGCGGCGGCGCCGTCCCAGGCGGCCCGGCCCGCGTCCAGCTCGGCCTTGGAGGCAGCCAGGCGGTCATCGGCGGCCTGCACGGCCGCCGCGTTCTGCTGATATTGCGCCAGGCCCGCATCGTACTGGCGCTGCCCTTCCTCCAGCTGTGCCTTGCCCGCCGCAAGCTGGGTCTCGCCCTCGGCAAGGCGGGCGGCGCCCGCCTCCCAGGCGGCCTGGCCGTCGCGCAGGCGAACCATCGCATCCTCTAGCGCGGTTTGACCCTCGGCAAGGGTCTGCTCGTTGTCGGCCACCTCCCGCCGTCCGTCGGCCAGGGCCTGTTCGCTTTCGGCAAGCTTGTCCCGGCCCTCCTGCAGGGCCTGCCTGCCGTCGGCCAGGGCTTGCGCGGCGTCGCTCAACTTTTGCTCGGCCTCGGCCTTTGCGTCCTCGTATTCCTGCCGGGCGTCGTCGATCTTTTGCCGGGCGTCCGAGGTAACCTCGTCGTACCGCGCCGCGCAGCGGGCGTCCGCGATGCCCTCGGCCGCCTCGGTTACGGCGGCCACCTTTTGGCGGTAGGCCGCGCTCAGGCTGTCCAGCGGGGCCGCGCCGGTCACGCTGCCGTAAATTTCCGTGTAGGCCGTGTAGGCGAACGCGCCCGGACGCAGGTAGAACACGACCGCCACGCTGCCGCTGCCCACGCTGGCAGGCTCCCGCTCGTAGGAAAAATAGTAGGGATTGCGCACCTTGCCCACAACCCGGAAGGAGGTGCGGTCAAGCTTTTCGCCGATCTTTTCGTTGTCCGGCGATACGGTGATCGTCTCGCCCACACGGGGCTGGCTGCCGTGCAGGCTGCCGCCCTCCTCCACCACGCACTCATCGTCCGCCGCGGGCCAGCGGCCCTCGGTCAAAGCCGGGCGGTTGAGGGCATCGGGGCCGGCGGGGTCGCCCGCGGCGTCGGCGGGCAGGCTGTGCAGCCGGGCCACCTCGGTCTCGCCGCCCTGCCGTTCCAGCAGCACATCCGCCGAATAGGCAGCCTGAAGCACGCCCACCCCCGGCAGCGCCCGCAGCGCCGCCACGTCCTGCTCGGTCAGGCCAAGGGTGGACACGATCTTGAAATCATAAAAATGGGCCGCGTCCAGGTAGCGCTCCATCGAATCGCCGATGTCGGGCGTGGTGGAAAGCAGCCCGGCCAGAAAGCCGACCCCCAGCGCCACGATGGCAAAGATGGCCAAAAACCGGCCGCGGGTGCTTTGGATCGTCCGCAGAATGTTTTTGCGGTAGGTTTTCATCACCACTCGATCCTTTCCACCGGGACGGGCGCCGCGTTGCGGGTGATCTCCACCACCTGCCCGCTGTTGATGTGGATGACGCGGTCGGCCATGGCGGCCAGCGCGCTGTTATGGGTGATCACGATGACGGTACGGCCCTTTTGGCGGCAGGTATCCTGCAAAAGCCGAAGCACCTGCTTGCCGGTCTTGTAGTCCAGCGCGCCGGTGGGTTCATCGCAAAGCAGAATTTTGGGGTTTTTGGCCAGCGCCCGCGCGATGGCGACCCGCTGCTGCTCCCCGCCCGAAAGCTGGGCCGGAAAATTGCCGCGGCGGTCGGCCAGGCCCACCTCCTCCAGCACAAGGTCGGCGTCCAGCGGGTCGCGGCAGATCTCGCTGGCAAGCTCCACATTCTCCCGCGCCGTCAGATTTTGGACAAGGTTGTAAAACTGGAACACAAAACCGACGTCATAGCGCCGGTATTCGGTAAGCTGGCGGGGGGTGCAGGCGCTGACCTCCCGTCCGTCCAGCCAGATCGTGCCCTCGTCGCAGGTATCCATGCCGCCCAGCATATTCAGAACCGTGGTTTTGCCTGCGCCGGAGGGGCCCAGAATGACGCAGAATTCCCCCCGGTCGATCTCAAAATCGACATGGTCGGCCGCCGCGATGCGGGTCTGCCCCATCGTGTAGTATTTGCATACGCCCGCAAACTGAACATACGCCTGGTTCTGCGCCATGCTGCCACCGCCGTTCCGTACTTTTTTTGCGCACCGCGCGCCGTTTTGCCCGGCGCGCACGCTTTTGTGGAATGCTTTTTGCCGTGCTGGTTTCAGTATACCACAGATTTGCTTTGAATAAATGGCAACTTTGTGTACAAAAAAGCGGTTTTTACCTGCCGTGCGCGGAACAAAACGCGCAAAATAGGAAAAACCGCCTTATGCGGGCATGGGAGGCCCTGTTTTTAAAGCGGAAGCTCCTGCAGGCGAAGCAGCGCCAGAATATAGATTTTAAGCGCCTCGATCAGCTTGTCGAAGTTTGCGCCCTCGTTGGCGCCGTGCATCGGCCCGGCAAACGCGGGCAGCGGCAGCTCGGTATGCTCGGGGCCAAAGCTGACCGCGCAGGGAAAATGCCGGGCGTAGGTGCCGCCGCCCATCGTGAAGGGGGTCTTGTTTTCCCCGGTCACCTCGTTGTAGGTGCCGATCAGCGTTTGGATGGCGGGGCTGTCGGCCTCGATATAGAAAGGCACCCGGCTGGTGACATCCGTCAGCTCGGCGGCGGTGCCGCAGGCGGCCGACAGGGCCGCCGTAAGGGCCGCGGCGTTTGTGTTGGTGGGAAAACGGCAGTCGAAGCTCTGGCAAAGGCGGTCGCCCTTTTTGGCCATGGTGCCGCCGATGATGGTAAGCGGGGTGAACAGGCCGTCGTCCGCCGCAATGCCCAGCGCGGAGCCGTCCGACGCGCCGTGCAGCCGGGCCAGCACCCGCAGGTAGGCAAGCTCGGCGGGCGTGCCGACGCCGCTTTCCAGCAGGCAATCCACGAGGAGGCCGATCGCGTTGATCGTTTCCTCGGGCGTGGCCGCGTGGCCGCTCCTGCCCACGGCGTGCAGCACCGTGCAGCCGTCCTTCTCCTCCATCGTGATCCCCGCGGCGGGCTTGAAGCGGCCCATCGGCGCGCGCACCGTGCAGTGGGCGCGGTCGGGCACGGCGTTGTGCGCCACGCCGCCCGCAAAGGCCGCGATCAGGCCGTCGGGCAGCGGCGGCGAGACAAGATTGCCGCTGAAGCCGCCTTTTTCGCCGTTGCACACCGGGAACTCGGCGTCCGGCGTAAAGCAGAAGGCGGGCATCGGAAAATGCTTTTCGTAGTAGTCCACGTCGTGCATATGGGTTTCCTCGTTGGTGCCCAGCAGCGCGCGGACCGGGTAGCGAAGCGCGCCGCCCCGCTCCCTGAGGTATTTGAGCGCGTACAGGCACAAAATGCCGGGGCCTTTGTCGTCGGCAACGCCGCGGCCCAGCAGCCAGCCGTCCCGCATCCGCACCGTGTAGGGGTCGGCGTCCCAGCCGTTGCCCTCGGGCACGACATCGGTGTGGGTGATGGTGGCCAGGTATTTCTGCGATGCGCCGATCGGCGAAGTCTCGGCCCAACCGATGTAGCCCTCGGCGTTGTGGGTGTCCAGCCCCAGCTCCGCCGCAATCTCCAGCGCCTTGTCCAGCGCGGCGCGGGGGCCTGCGCCAAACGGCGCGCCCGGCTCCGGCGCGCCCTCCACGCTGGGCACCGCGCACAGGCGGGTGATGTCCCGCAGGATGTTTTCGCGGTTTTCCTCGGCAAAGCGGTCAATTTCCGCAAAGCGCGGATCGGTCACATGGTTTTGCATGGCGTTTTCCTCCCAAAAAATCGGCAGTGTGGGGCAATACCGCGCCCCGGGCGGGCGGCCAGGCGTTGGGCGGCGGCGCCGCCGTTCGTCCGGCAAAGCGGCGCGCCCTGCGAGACGACGGCACGCCGGCAGGCCGACGCCTGCCGGGGACGGCCGCGCGGCGGGAAGGCGTGTTGCCCGGCGCCGGCGCGTTCGTTCTGTGGATTGCTTCAGTATACCACAAAGCGAACCGTTTTACCATACGGGCCGGACGCGCGGGCGGCCCGGGCCGCCGCCGGTTCAGCGCGCCTGCCCCCGCAGATCGGGCGGAGCGCCCTGCATCTCGGGCATATCGCGCCAGAACCGTTTGCGGCAATGGCCGGCCTGGCAGGCCGGGTTGTAGCGCTCCTCGATCGTGAGGGCGCGGAAAAAGCGCTGCCAAAGCGCCCGCCATTCGGCCTCGCCCGCCTCGGGCGCGGCGGTGAACTGCCGCATCTGCAAATACTGCACGTCCGCCCCCTGCCGCAGCAGCGCTGCGCCGTGCGCGGCGTCCAAAATGACAAAATTTTCGTCCGGCAGGCGGCTGCAAAAGTGGGCGCGCAGCAGCGGCAGCACATAGTGCCGTGGATGAATCACCGCGCCCAGCATCGGGCCGCGCTGCTCAAAGCGAAGAAACTCCCGCATCCAGCAGGCCTCGTTGTTGACGGCCCGCTCCAGGGCAAAGGCCGCCGAAACATCGGGATCGCCCAGCATCTGCGCCGCGCCGGGGCCCTGCCGGAAGGCTGCGCGCGCAAACCGGAGCAGGGTCAGATCCTTGCCGTCGTCGCCGCTCAAAAAGCCCGTCATCAACCGGGCGCGAACCGCGCCGCCCAGCCGGTCAACGCCCTTCTCCACGCGGCGGGCGCGCGGGAGGTCGGTTTCGATCTCCCGCATCGCGTAGAGGGAGGTTTGCCCTTCCTCGGGGCCGCAGACCGCCAGCGGCAGTTCCTTTTGGGCGTAGCTTTCAAAAATGCAGCACAAAAAGCCGGGGTAACTGCCGTCGTACCGGTAAAGAACATCGCTTACAGCTGCCGCGCCATCCATCCGACCGCCTCCTGCCGCACCATCTGCGCCGCCTGCCCGGCCGGAACGCCGGACGCCGCCAGCGCCTGCACCTGCGGCGCGGCGTCCGGCAGGGCCTTGGGTACAAACGAATCAAGACTGAGCTGCTGCACCCCCACCCCGAACGCCCCGGGGTCCAAAAGGGCGCTTACGATTTCGCTGCGGCTGCCGTGCGCGCCGGTGCAGCCGCGGCAGGTGATAAAGTACTGCGCCCGCTTCAGCACCACCCCCATCCGCCTGAGTTCCTCCATGCCAAGGCGGCTGAGCCGCCGCGCCGCCAGAATGCGCAGCGCGCTTTTGGGGCCTATGCCGGGCACCCGCAGCAGCGCCTCCCGCGGCGCCGTGTTGACCTCCACGGGAAAAAACGCCGGGTGGCGCACGGCCCAGTTGCACTTGGGGTCCAGGTAGGGGTTGAAGTTCGGCTCGTCCGGGGTCAGGATTTCCTCCGCCGTAAAGTGGTAATAGCGCAGCAGCCAATCGGCCTGGTAGAGCCGATGCTCCCGCAGCAGGGGCGGGCGGGAGGTGACGGCAGGCAGATGCTCGTCCTGCATCAGAGGCAGGTAAGCAGAATAAAACACGCGCTTGAGCGCATATTTTTTGTACAGGCCCTCGGTCAGGCTGAGGATGTGCAGGTCGCTTTCGGGCGTGGCGCCCACGATCATCTGGGTGCTTTGCCCGGCCGGGGCAAACGGCGCGGCGCCGCGGTAAACCGCCATATCCCGCCTGCTTTGCGCGGACTGCGCCGCGATCTGGCCCATCGGCCGCAGGATGCCGGCGCGCTTTTTATCGGGCGCCAGCAGGTTGAGGCTGGCCTCGCTCGGCAGCTCGATGTTGACCGAAAGCCTGTCGGCCAAAAGGCCCAGCCGCTCCACCAGCAGCGGGTCCGCCCCGGGGATGGTCTTGGCGTGGATGTACCCGTTGAAGCGGTACTCCTGCCGCAGCAGGCGCAGCGCCTCGATCATGCGCTCCATCGTGGCATCGGGGTCGCCCAGCACGGCGCTGGACAGAAACAGCCCCTCGATGTAATTGCGGCGGTAAAAGCCGATGGTCAGCTCGGCCAGCTCCCGCGGGGCAAAGCTGGCCCGCGGGGTATCGTTGCTGCGCCGGTTGACGCAGTAGCGGCAATCGTAGGCGCAGGCGTTGGAAAACAGCACCTTCAGCAGGGAGACGCAGCGCCCGTCCGGCGTGAAGGAATGGCAGATGCCCGGCAGGCTGCAGCTGCCCAGGCTGCCGTGCCGGCCCGGCCGCTCCACGCCGCTGGAGGTGCAGGCCACATCGTACTTGGCGCTGTCCGCCAAAAGGGCGAGCTTATCCGCAAGTTCCATCCAAAAGGCCCCCCCGCCCACGGCGCGCCGCTTTTTGCATCCCATAGGCGGGACTTTCAGCCGCCGGGGCGCGCGCCGGGGCATCCAAGTACAAATTATAGGACCGACCGCCTGCTATACTGAAAGCATGGGCACGGCAAAGCGCCCCGCCGGCGCCGCGTCACCACTTGGCCTTGGTTTCCACCACCTTGCCCGCGATGTACAGGTGGTCCAGCTCCTCGCCCTTGATGACAAGGTCCTCGTAGCTTTCGTTGAAGGGGTGCAGGATGACCGTGTTGCCGCGCTGGATGAATTTTTTCAGCGTGCCTTCGCCGTCCACCCCGTAGATGATGATGCCCAGATCCCCGCTTTCCAGCGTATTCTGGCGGTGTACCAGGGCCAGGTCCCCGTCCGAGATGCGGGGCTCCATGCTGTCCCCCTTGACGACCAGGTAAAAGTAGCTGGCCGGGTCCTTGACGCGGGCATACTCGGTGCCGTAGTCCTCCTCAAAGGCCAGCGCGCCGTAGCCCGCGCGCACGGTGCCCACCACCGGGATAAGGCTTTGCTCATACCCGCCAAAAAAGCGCTGGCTGCCCTCCTCCGTCTCGCGGCCGGGGTTGTGCAGGCCCAAAAGCCGGTCCGCCGAGGTATCCAATATTTCGGCCAGGCGGGCCACCGTGGTCGGGTCCGGGGTGGAATGCCCCGTCTCCCATTTGCCGACCGCCTGCTGCGTTACCCCCAACAGGCGCGAAACCTCCACCTGGCTGAGTTTTTTGGCTTTTCTGGCTTCTCTCAGGCGTTCTCCAAACATGGCTTGTTCTCCTTTGTATCCGTGTTGTTCGTGTTCTTGAAGGGGATGGCCGGGCGCCGGGGCGCGGCGCCCCCGCCATCCGCCATTTGTGCTTACGGTGTGTTCTTACAGGGCCTATTATACAACCAATGGTAGTTTTTGTAAAGCCCCCACCCCCACGATCCGGGGAGATAATTTAGAAATTTTGTTGTAATTTTGCTTGACAACAACTTACTGTTGTTCTATAGTGGGGATAGAAACAACATAATGTTGTGCAGGTAGGCGGCGCTGCGGGGACGCGGCCTGCCCGGTAAAAAAAAGGAAACATCAGGGAGGAATCCGTATGGCGGCATTCAAGGTTGGATTTTGCAAGTTTTTGCTGGTTTTGGAGGCGGTTTTTATGGTCAGCCTGCTGAGCGCGGCGGTGGAGGCCACGCTGGCGGTCGGAACGGCGCTGCTGTATGCCGCGCTGTCGGTGGCGGCGGCGGACTTTTTGTGCCGGGTGCTGCTGCCCCGCCGCACGCCGCACGGCGGCAGCGGCAAGGCCGGGGGCGCGGCGGACGCGCCCGTCATCCGCGTGGTGCCGGGCGGGCGGGCCGCCTGAGCGCCGGGCGGCCCGCAGGCTGCCGCGCGGTTTCGCCAGGCGGCGAACATACGGCGCGCGGCGGCGCTTTGGGCCGCGGTTTTGGCCGCATCTGTTGCAATTTTGTAAAAACGTAGGTTCGCAAGCCGTTTTGAGTTGCTTTTGCCTGCCGGATATGCTAGGCTTTTTGTATATGTAATCTTGCAGGAGGCAATTCCATGCTATTAGAGGTTTGCGTTGACAGTTACACATCCGCCATGGCCGCCGTGCAGGGCGGCGCCGACCGCCTGGAGCTTTGCAGCGCGCTGGCGGTGGGCGGGCTTACGCCCTGGCGCACGCTGCTGTACCAGATCCGGCAGGCGACGGACATTCCCATCCGCTGCATGGTGCGCCCGCGCCCCGGCGACTTTTTGTACACGGCCGATGAACTGGAGCTTATGTGTTCCCAGATCATCGATCTGCACCGCTGCGGCGCGACCGGCTTTGTGTTCGGCGCGCTCAGACCGGGCGGCGAGCCGGATGTGAAGGCCCTGCGCAGGATGATTGCCGCCACCGGGGGCGCCCCGGCCACCCTGCACCGCGCCTTTGACGTGGCGCGCTGCCAGCGCGATGCCTACAAGGACGCCCACAAGCTGGGCTTTGACGCCATTTTGACCAGCGGCGGCGCGGCCGACTGCCTGGCCGGCGCCGACCAGATCGGCGTACTGCTTTCGCTGCGCGGCGAACTGCACGGCCCCGAAATTCTGGTGGGCGGCGGCGTAACGCCGGAGGCCATCTTGACGCTGCGGCGGCGCTACCCCACCGTGCGCTCCTTCCACATGAGCGCCAAGGCCGCCGAGCCCAGCAAGATGCGCTACCGCCACCCCGATGTGCCGATGGGCCTGCCCGGGCTGGACGAATGGACGAACTATTATGTGGACGAAAAGCTGGTGCGGGCGGCCAAACAGGCCCTGACCGCGCCGCTGGAAACCCCCTGACCGTGACGGCGGCGCGCCGCCCGCACGGCCATCCCCACCGCCTGTACGAGCCCGGCCGCAGATAAATTTGGCGGCCGGGCGTTTTTTTGCAGGCGCGCCGGGGCGGCGGCGTCCCCCCGCGCGGCGGAGCAGCGGATACGGCCGAGGCAGAAGGGCGGCGCAGACCCCCGGCAGAGCGGCGGGGGCGGCGCCGCTCTTAAAAGGCCAAGCCGGGGCAGCCCCCCCGGCAGAGCAGCCCCGCCCCGCCAGGGGACGACGCCGTTTTTGTTGGGTAAAAGGCACAAAAAAGCGCCGCAGCTTTTGGCGCTGCGGCGCATGGATTGTGGAGCAGGTGATGGGAGTCGAACCCACCTCCACAGCTTGGAAGGCTGTTATACTAGCCGATGTACGACACCTGCACGGCAGATGTTATTATACCCGCGCAGGCAAGCCTTGTCAAGGGGAAGCCGCATAATTCCGGCGCAGGGCGGGCGCCGCCCCATGCGTTTACAGCGTGGAATAGCCGTAGCTGTTGACCAGCGCATCGATCCTGAGCCCCTGGCGGCACCACGGGCAGTCGTGCGAATCATGGCTTTCGTAATCGGGCAGGTCGTTGGGGTCGAAGATGGAGGTGACGGGGTAGCCCTCGCACTCCTTGACGGTGGCGAAAATGGCCGAGATGCCGGCCACGATCCCCCCATAGTACCGCACCGCCTCCACGGCGGCCTGGGCCGTGTAGCCGGTGGTGACGGAGGCAGCCAGCACCAGCACATGCTTGCCCGAGATCATGGGGGTGATGTTCTCCCGGAACAAAAGCTGGCTGCCGGAGGTATGCTCCGGCGTTACCACATAGATCGTGCGGTGGGCGTTCATATTCACAAAACCGTCGCGCGTCAGCTCGCTGGCCAGGCAGGCGCCGATGACCTCGGTGCCGTCCAGGCAGAGGATGGTGTCCACGATTGTGCTGATCTGGTAATCCGACACCAGCTCCTGCGCCACGGCGCGTGCCTCCGAAAGACGCATTTTTTGCGTTGTTACGTCAATATAATAATTGATGTGGCTGTGGCTGGTGGCAAAATGCCCGTGGGCGACCCGCAAAAACAGATTTGTTTTTTTGGTGGGCAGCTTGACCATATTCATTCCCATCTTGCATCGCTCCTTTTGTTTGGTATAAAGACTATTTTATAGGAAAACGCGCCCGAGTGCAACAAAAACGCAAGAAAAAAACAACCAAAATCCATCCCGTGTTTTTAGACAGTCAGACAGTTTGTACCGCCCTGGGGCGCGGGGCGGCGGGCCGCCTTGCTTTACAGGGGGGTGCCGGGATGGTATAATACGGTCTATGCAGGGGGCGCGGCGCGCTGCCCCGGAAAGGCGGAACAAAACGGTATGGGGTATAAACTGGCGGCGCAAAGCGGGGATTTTTTGCAGGTACCGCAGATGGTGGTGGCAAACCTGCCCCGCGCGGAGGGCGATGCCGTGCGGGTGGCACTGTACATTCTTGCCAAAAACTGCACCGACGCCCGCACGATCGCCCATGATCTTGGGCTGAAAAGCGTGGGCGCGGCCGAACACGCGATGCTTTGGTGGGCGGGCGTCGGCTTTTTGGAGAAGGAGCGCGCCGGGGCGGGGACGGCGGCCCCCGCCAGGACCGAGGAGGAAAAAGCCGCCGAGATCGACCTTTCCGCCGTGGACGACCCCTATGTTGCGGTGCTGTGCGAGGAAGCCCAGACCACCTTTGGCAAGGCGCTAGGCCGCCACGAGCTGCAGCGGCTGGTGGCGTTTTACCTGAACGAGGGCTGGCAGCCGGACGTTATCCTGACCTGCTGCGCCGAGGTAAACCGCCAGGGGCGGCGCAGCGTGGCCGCCGTTGGGCGCGAGCTGCTCAAATGGCGGGAGGCCTGCGTGGAAACGCTGGACGACGCGGAGCGTTTTTTGAAGCAGGAGCGCCAGCGCGGGCTGTGGCAGGCCGAGGCCGCCGGGCTGTTCGGCGTTGCGCCCGACCAGCTTACCCAATGGGAGCGGCGGGCCGTCACCCGCTGGCACGAGGAATGGCAGTACGGCGCCGACATGATCGACGAGGCGCTGCTGCACGCCCAAAGCCACCGCACGGTGCGGTATGTGGACGGCATTTTGCGGTCCTGGCACGCGCAGGGGCTGACCGGCGTGCAGGCCGTGCGGGGCAAGGGGGCGCTGGCGGGCAGCAACATCACGGCCACCGCCAAGGCGCCCGCCAAGCCGATGAAGGATATGTTCCACCAGGACTGGAACGCGGTTTTTGACGAGGATACGGAGGGATAACCCATGCGCACCAAGGACGAGCTTTTTCGCATGGCACAGCGCGAGGTGGCGGCGCGGCGCCAGCGCGCGGTGACGGCGGCGGACGCCGTGCGCCGCCAGACGATGGCCGCCCACCCCGAGATTGCGGCCGCGCAGGCCGAAAAGACCCGCTGCGGCACCCAGATCGTGCTGCGGGCCGCCCGCGGGGAGAGCGACGCCCGCCGCGCCGAGGCGCAGGCCGCCTTTGACCGGGCCAACGCCGCGCTGGATGCGGCCATACGGGCCGCCGGGCACGACCCGGCGAATTTTGCGCCCCGCTACGCCTGCCCCCTTTGCAAAGACACCGGCATTGCGGACGGCCGCCCCTGCCGCTGCGTGGCCGAGCTGACCCGCGCGCTGCGGCGCGAGGAGATCAACGCGGCCTCCCCCCTGGCGCTGTGTGATTTCGATACCTTCAAGCTGGACCGCTACCCCGATGTGCCGGAACCCGAGCTGGGCTGCACCCCGCGCGAGTTCATGGGCCGCGTGCTGGCCTATTGTTCGCGCTACGCCGAGCATTTTGGCCCCAAAAGCCCCAACCTGCTGTTTATGGGCAGCGCGGGCATCGGCAAAACGCACATGGCGCTGGCCATGGCGGACGCCGTGCTGAACCGCGGCTTTGACGTACTGTACACAAGCGCGGCGGCGCTGGCCGCCCAGCTTGGCAAGGAGCGGTTCGACAGCTCCGCCCCCGATACCTGGCTGGACGCCTGCAAGGAGGCCGACCTGCTGATCGTGGACGACCTTGGCACCGAGTATCTGACCCAGTTTACGGTCAGCTCCCTGTACGAGCTGATCAACACCCGGATGCTCTGCCGCCGTCCCACCATCTACACCACCAACATCACCGAGGCGGGCGTGTTTGAGGCCCGCTACACCGAGAAGATCGCCAGCCGCATTTTGGGCAACTGCAAAATGTTCAAGTTTTTCGGCAGCGACCAGCGGCTTCGCCGCAAGCGATAAGCCGCCGGGGCGCGCCTTGCGCCGCGCGCCCCGCAGGCCCCGGTCCGGGGCCTGCGGGGGAACCGCCGCGCCGGGGCAGTGGACAGCCCCGGACAAAAATTCCCCAAAGCACCCGCGCCCGGCATTGCGCCGCGGCGGGGCTTTGGGGAATTTTTATCGGTTTTTACGGGTTATTCCGGGAAAAGCTTTGTCTTTTTGGCCCGCGCGCGGAAAATGTTCCGTTCTGCAGCCTGCCGGGAGCGCGCGGCGCCGGGTGGGTTCGCTTACAGACTTATTGGGCCGCGGGGCGGTCGTACACGCCGGCCGGGGCGCCGTTTTGCACAAAGTACAGCTCGTACCACAAAATAAACGAATAAAAGCTCCAGATCTTGGTCATGTTTTTGGCCCGGCCCGCCTTGTGGTCGTCCAGAAGGGTCAGCAGCGCCCCGGTGTCAAAGAACTGCTCCGCCACGGGGCCGGTAAACTTTTCGCGCACCATCGCGTAATACTTGTCCTGGCGCAGCCAATCGTTCAAGGGCACCGGAAAACCCAGCTTTTTGCGGTGGGCAACGCTCTCGGGCAGCTGGCGGAAGGCCGCGCCGCGCAGGGCGATCTTGGTGGCCTCCTTGCCGGAACGGTACCGCTGCGGGATGGAAAGGGCCAGCTCCAGCACCTCCCTGTCCAAAAAAGGCACCCGCAGCTCCAGGCTGTTGGCCATGCTCATTCTATCCGCTTTAAGCAAAATATCGTAGAGCATCCAGGTGTGCATATCCACCCATTGCAGCTGGGTGGGCTCGTCCAGGCCGGCCACCTTGTCAAAGTAGGGCTTGAAAAACGTCTCGGGCCGGGGGCTGTGGTAATCCTTTTTCAGGTACTTGTCCCGCTCGGCGGGATCGGCGAAAACATAGTTGGCGCGCAGATACCGCTGCCAGTGCGGCATGGCCCCGCGCACCAGAAAATGCTTGCCCTTAAATTCCGGCAGCCTGGCCGCGGCCGCGCCCGCCGCCCTGCGCAGCGGCGCCGGAACCCTGCGCTCGTACGCCATAAAATGCACCGCCTGGCAATACAGGGGGTAGCCGCCGAACAGCTCGTCCGCCCCCTCGCCCGATAGCACCACCTTGACCGATTTGCGCGCGTTCTGCGCCAGAAAATACAGCGGCACCTCGGCCGGGTTGGGCATCGGCTCGTCCAGATACCACTGGATGACCCGGTTGGCCTCAAAAAACTGGTCGGCATCCACCTTGTTGGCAATGTTGGGCACCCCGATCTCCCGGCTGAAGGCCTGCGCGTAGGGCAGCTCGGAGTATTGCTCCTCGGCGTAGCCGACCGAAAAGCTTTTGACATGGGGCGTGCCCTTGGCGACCTCGTTCACGACAAAGCTGGAATCGACGCCGGAGGAAAGAAAACACCCCACCTCCACATCCGCGATCTGATGGGCCTTTACGCTTTCAGCGAAGGTATCGGTGATGGCCTGCTCCCACTGCTCCTCGGTTTTGCTCTCGTCCACATGGTAGCGGATATCGTAGTACCGCTCGATCTGCAGCGCGCCGTCCTTCCAGGTAAAGCTGTGCGCCCCCGGCAGCTTGAACACGTTTTTGAACATCGTTTCCTCGTTGGGGATATACTCGATGCTCAGATACTCGGGCAGGCGGGCCTCGTTCAGCTCCTTTTTAAAGCCCGGGTGGGCCAGAAAGCTTTTGATCTCGCTGCCAAACAGAAACAGCCCGTCCCGGTTGTAATAGTAGAAGGGCTTGATGCCGAAAATATCCCGCGCGCCAAACATGGTGCGGGCGGTTTTGTCCCACAGCACAAAGGTGAACATCCCGCGCAGCCGCTTGGGCAGCTCGCTGCCCCACTGCTCGTACCCGTGCAGCAGCACCTCGGTATCGCTGTGGGTGGCAAAAACGTGGCCCGCGGCCTCCAGCTCGGCCCGAAGGGGCTGAAAGTTGTAGATTTCGCCGTTGAAAATGACGACCTTGGTGCCGTCCTCGTTGAACATCGGCTGCCTGCCGCCCGCAAGATCGATGATTGAAAGCCGGCGGTGCCCCAGCGCCACCTGCCCGTCCACATAGTAGCCCTCGCCGTCCGGGCCGCGGTAGGCGATCAGATCGGCCATCGCCTTCACGATGGCCTGCGCCGCCGCCGCATCCTGCCTGCGCTGTGCAAACCCTGTTATACCACACATCGTTTTCCCATCCTTCCCCGCCCCGCGCCGGGGCCGCCATCCAAATCCGCCGCGCGCCGCGCGCCGCTTTTCGGGCGGCCCTGCGGCAGCGCGCGGCCCTGTTGCCGCGGTGTTTTTGCGCCGCGATGGTTTAAAAAACCCCCGCGTCAGTCCCGCAGGCCCTTGTTGCCGTAATATTTGGCCGTCTTTCGATAATAATTGAGCTGGCTGCGCGCGTACCAAAGCCAGCGGCGAAGGTTTGCGTCCTCCCGGCAAAAAAGCTGGTGGGCGCATTTGCCGGCCTTTTTCAGCGCCCGCGCCTTGGCCAGCAGCGCCGGGTCCCGCAGATACTTTTCAATCACCCCGTAGGGCGCAATCATCCACAGGCTTTCGCTTTCGGCCACCGTAAAGCCGGTGTCCCGGTGTTCCAGCACATCCTCCACCAGCCAGCGGGTCAGGTTGTAGCCCGCCGCCGTCACAAAATAGCTGCTGCGGCCCTGCCGGGGGTTCATCTCAAACAGCTTGTATTCGCCGGTGCGCGCGTCCAGCTTCATATCGAAGTTGGCGTAGCCCTCCCAGCCCACATCCTCCAAAAAGGCGCGCATCCGCGCCAGCAGCGCCGCATCGTTGAGGGCGGGGTCGCTCAAAATGGCCGCGTAGTTGCCGATGCCCTCGGGCGTCTGCTCCTCCAAAAGGGGGCGCCCCAGCGCCATCAGATGCACCTTGTGATCCAGCCCGCAGTAGGCGTTCAGCACCCGCATGCAGTTGTCGTCGCCGGGGATATACTCCTGCAGAATCAGGTCGTCCCGGTAGCTGCTGCCGTAGACGGCCGCCGTGATGGCGTCGAACTCGGCGCGGTCGGCAGCCAGAAACACCTTTTTCTTGTGCGGAAAACGGCAGTTCCAGTATGCCGCCGAGTTGCTGGCCTTGATGATGACCGGAAACGCGAACGGCAGCGCGATCTGCCTGTAATTTTGCGCCGTGCAGGTGGCCGTTTGCGGGTACGACAGCCCGTGCGCCGCGCAGGCTTTGTAAAAATGATCCTTGATGTCCAGGTTCAGCACCGTTTCCAGGCTGGGGCAGGCAAACCGGTAGTAGGGCGCAAGCGCGTCCCGGTTGCGGGCCAGCAGGATCGTGTAGCCGTCCGCGCAGGACACCAGCACCAGCGGCCTGCCGCCGTTGGCCTTGGCAAAGGCCACCAGCGTGCGCACAAAAACCTCGTCCCGCTCCAGATCCGGCTCCACCACGCCGATGCGCACCAGCCGCGAATGGGCCGTGGCCACCAGCGCGCCCTTGCACACGGCCACGCTCGTCACCCCGTACTGCTGGTAAAAGCTGCGCGCCATACCGTACACGTTGGCGTCGCTGCCAAGCAAAACCGGCAAAAAATCCGTCATACTGCCACCCCTTTTGTGCGGCCCTTTGCGGGGGGCCGCGCCGGGCCAAAGCCGCGCTGCGCGGCCCCCCGGCGCGGCGGCGCCCGCCCGTTGCGCGGCGCCGTCCCTTCGGCCTGTTTTGTATTGTACTTCTAAACGGTGTTCCTGTCAAACGGCGGCGCGGGGGCGCGCAAAAGCGCCCGGGCCGCCCCCCTTTGCCCCGCCGCCCCGCCCCGCCGGGACAAAAGGACGCGCAATGCTTTGCAAATGCCAAAAAAACGAGTATACTAAAGCGATACCGGGCCGCGGCCCGGCATGGAAAAAAACCGGCAGGCGCCGGGATAAACGACAGAGGGATAACGTAGTATGTGTGGAATTGTTGGATTTGTCGGCGCGCGCGCCGATGCGGACGCCGTTTTGCAGGCCATGATGGACGCCATCGCCCACCGCGGCCCGGACGGCCAGGGAAAATTTCTTCGCGGGCCGGTGGCGCTGGGGCATCGCCGGCTTTCGATCATCGATCTTGAGGGCGGGCGGCAGCCGATGTTCAACGAGGACGGCCGCCTCTGCTGCATTTTCAACGGCGAAATCTACAACTTTCAGCCCCTTCGGGCCGAGCTGGAGGCTGCGGGCCACACCTTTGCCACCCACTGCGACACCGAGGTGCTGCTGCACGGGTACGAGCAGTGGGGCCGGGAGCTGCTTGCCCGCCTGCGCGGGATGTTCACCTTTGCCATCTGGGACGACGCCGCCCAAACCCTGTTTTGCGCGCGCGACCATTTCGGCATCAAGCCCTTCTACTATTACCAGGACCCCGCCACCGGCACCCTGCTGTTCGGCAGCGAGATCAAAAGCTTTTTGCCCCACCCGGATTTTCACAAGGAGTTGAACCAAAGCCAGCTGGAGCTGTACCTTTCCTACCAGTATTCCCCGGGGGAGGATACGTTTTTCAAGGGCGTCAAAAAACTGATGCCCGCCCACAGCCTGCTGTGGCAGAAGGGCCAGGTCACGGTAACGCCCTACTGGCATCCCGTGTTCGACCCCGACGACACCCGCACCCTGGCCCAGTGGGAGGACGACATCGCCGCCGCCATGCGGGAGAGCGTGCAGGCCCACAAGATCGCGGACGTGGAGGTGGGCAGCTTTTTATCCTCGGGCGTGGATTCCAGCTACATGGCCGCGCTGGCCGATGTGGACAAAACCTTCACGGTCGGCTTTGCCGACAAGCAGTACGACGAAACCGACTACGCGCGGGCGTTTTCGGACCATATCGGGGTCAAAAACTACGCCTACCGCATCACGCCGGAGGAATACTGGGCCAATCTTGGCAAAATCCAGTACCATATGGACGAGCCGCTGGCCGACGCGGCCTCGGCGGCGCTGTTCTTCGTCAACCGGGAGGCCGCCCGCCAGGTCAAGGTCTGCCTTTCGGGCGAGGGCGCCGATGAGTTTTTCGGCGGCTACAACATCTACAAGGAGCCCTTTACGGTGTGCTGGTACGACCGCCTGCCCCTCTGGCTGCGGCGGGCCGTGGGCGGCGTGGCCGGGCTGCTGCCCCCCGTGCGCGGGGTCAACTTTCTTGTGCGCCGCGGCAAACCGCTGGCCGAGCGGTACATCGGCAACACCAACCTGATGGGCGAGCGCCGCAAAAAACAACTGCTGCGCCGCTACACGGGCGCCGTCAGGCCGACGGATCTGTCCCGCCCCTACCTGGAGGCCGCCAAAAACCAGGACGCCGTGACCCAGATGGAAACCTGCGACCTCAACCTTTGGATGGTGGGCGACATCCTGCTCAAGGCGGACAAGATGAGCATGGCCAACAGCCTGGAGCTGCGGGTGCCGTTTTTGGACCGCAAGGTGTTTGAGCTGGCCAGCCGCATCCCCACGGGCTGCAAGGTGAACGCCGGGCAAACCAAGATCGCGCTGCGGGGCGCCGCCGAAAAGCTGCTGCCCGCCCAAACCGCCGACAAAAAAAAGCTTGGCTTTCCGGTGCCGGTGCGGGCCTGGCTTCGGGACGAAAAATACGCCGCCGTGGTGCGGCAGGCCTTCAACACCCCGGCGGCGGGCGAATTTTTCAACACGAAAGCCCTGAACGCCATGCTGGACCAGCACGTTTCCGGCAAGCGGGACAACTGGCGGCAGATTTGGTGCGTGTTCATGTTCCTGGTTTGGTACGACGAATATTTTGTGAAACGCTGAGGTGGAAACTATGCTGCTGAAACAACTGCTCAAGGGCCCCCTGTTTGACTACACGGTGGTGCAGGGCGATGCCAACGTGCCGGTTTCCGGCATCTATTACGATTCCCGCAAGGTGGAAAAGGACGGCGCGTTCGTCTGCATCGTGGGCACCCGGCGGGACAGCCACGAGCTTGCCGCCGAGGTCGCCGCCAAAGGCGCCGCGGTGCTGGTTATTGAGCATAGCCTGCCCGCCGCCGTGCTGGGCGCTTTGCGCGGCGTGACCGTGCTGCAAACGCCCCGCACCCGCTACGCGCTGGCGCTGCTTTCGGCGGCGTTCTACGGGTTTCCGGCGGACGAAATGACCATGGTGGGCGTTACCGGCACCAAGGGCAAAACCACCACCACCCATATGATCAAGGCCGTGCTGGAGGCCGCGGGCCGCAAGGTGGGGATGATCGGCACAAACGGGGTGTACTACCCCGGCCACCACTACGACCTGAACAACACCACGCCGGAAAGCAACGATCTGCAGCGCATTCTGCGCCAGCTGCGGGACGCCGGGTGCGATACCTGCGTGATGGAGGTTTCCAGCCAGGGGCTGATGATGGACCGCGTGGCGGGCATCCGCTACCGGGTGGGGGTGTTCACCAACCTTTACCCGGACCACATCGCCCCCGGCGAGCATGCCAGCTTTGAGGAATACCGCGCGTGGAAGGGCCAGCTTTTCCGCCGCTGCGATACCGGCGTGGTCAACGCCGACGACCCCAACACCCCGGCCCTGCTGGAGGGCTGCACCTGCGCCCTGCTTACCTACGGGATGACCGACCCCGCGGCCGATTTCCGCGCCGCCGACGGCTACGAGCTGCTGCGCAGCAAAACGATGCTGGGCGTGGCGTTCCATGTATCGGGCAGAGAAAACCTGGATGTGCAGGTCAATATGCCGGGGCAGTTCAGCATTTACAACGCGCTGGCCACCATCGGCGCGGCGCGGGCGCTGGGCATCGGGGACGACGCGATCCGGGCGGGGCTGGCCGCGGCCGTCGTCAAGGGCCGGGTGGAGCTGGTGCCCGTCAGCCGCGATTTTACGGTGCTGCTGGACTACGCCCACAACGAGGCCGCCGCCGAAAGCCTGCTGGAAACCCTGAAAGCCTACCATCCGGCCCGGATGGTGGTGGTGTTTGGCTGCGGCGGCAACCGAAGCAAGCTGCGGCGGTACGGCATGGGCGAGGTTTGCGCCAGAATGGCCGATTTTTGCATTTTGACCGAGGACAACAACCGCTTTGAGAAGGTGGAGGACATCCTGGCCGATATCCGGACGGGGATGGCCAAGGGCAACCCGAACGCCGCCTTTGTGGAGATCCCCGACCGGCTGGACGCGCTGCATTACGCGATCGACCACGCGCAGAAGGGCGATCTGATTGCGGTGATCGGCAAGGGGCACGAGGCCTACCGCGACCGCGCCGGGGTCAAAACGCCGTTTCTGGAGCGGGAGCTGATCGAGGAGTACGCGGCCGAAAAGGGCCTGCAATAAGAAAAAGCGGCGGCGCGGGCCGCGCTGCTTTTCGGGCTGTTGCGCATTTTGTTGCGCAACGGCTGCGGAGCCGTGCAGACGTTTTGCGGCGCTTTGCATGGAGTATTGTTGCTTATTTCCGCGCGCCGGGTTCCGCGCGCCAAAGGCTGCGCGGGGGGCGGCGCGGGCGAAGCGGGCAGTGCGGACTACAGCCGGCGTATCAGGGGCGGCATAATCACGGGAAGCGGGCAGAGCGCGCCACGCCCGGGCTTCCGTCCCGCGGGGCGGCCTTTTCTTCCTGCGGGCCGCGGGGCGTTTTTTCTTCTTGCATTTTTTTCCCGCATCGTGTATAATAAGCCCTTGTCGGTGGGCCGTCGCCAAGCGGTAAGGCAGAGGACTTTGACTCCTCCATACGTGAGTTCGAATCTCGCCGGCCCAACCATTTTGTCCCCCCCCGATGCGGCAGACCGGCTGCCGCGCCGGGGGGCTTTGTTTTGCTTTGTTTTGCTTTTGTTTCTGCTTTGCGGCTTTTCGGCCTTCGCGGGGGCCGGGGGCGGGCCGCTCCGGCAAATCCCGCCGCGTCGATTTTAACGGCCCTTGCGGCGCGTCAAAGGTCAAGGTATATCCCATCATTCCCTTCCCTTTGCAGGGGCGTTTCCGGGCCTCTCAGCCGCCTTGCAGCGCAAGGCGGCTGTTTTCCGTCTTTTGGCAGGCGGTTTGTCCGGCCGGGGTTCGGCCTTCGGCCGCGCCGCCCGGGCGGGCGCAGCACGCGGCAAACCTGCCGGGCATTTGACAAAAAGTACAGCGACGATGTTTCCAACAGGCGGGCGCAGCACGCGGCAAACCTGCCGGGCAGGCAGGCGGGCGGGCCAAACAGGCATCCGGGCGCGGACAGTCCTTCGTCCCCCGCCCGTTCCCCGCGCCGGGCCTGCCTGTTGCGTTTCCCTGTTCGCCTCCGCGCCTCCCCCGCCGTCCGTTCCCCGCCTCCCCCCGATCCTCCGTTTTTTCCAGCGTGTGTGCGGCAGCCCGCAAGGGCTGCTTTTTCCAGTCTTTGCGCCAAAGGCGCAAAGACACACTCTCTCCTTATCTTTCTCCTTTTCCTTCTCTTTTTCCTTTTCTTTTACACCGTCACGGCGCAAACGCCGCCGTTAAGCCAAAATCCGGGCTTTTGCCGCGCGCGGATGCGTGCAGGGCGCTGTGCCGCGCACCGCCCTTGGCAGGGGGTCGGCCCGCCGCGCGGGCAGGCCGCGCGCGGGGGGCGGAATTTCCAGTTCTGCCATTTATTTCCATTCCGCAGGGCAAACAAAAAAGCCCGCACGACCGGGCCGGGCTGCTCGGCGGTCGTGCGGGTTTTTGTGTGGGGTGCCCAGTGGGATTCGAACCCACGGTCTCCAGATCCACAATCTGGCGCGTTAGGCCAACTACGCTATGGGCACCATAGAAATGCGCCCGAAGGGACTCGAACCCCCGGCCCACTGCTTAGAAGGCAGTTGCTCTATCCTGCTGAGCTACGGGCGCCGATGTCTGTCCCTCAAGGGCTTTGTTATTGTAGCATCCAAAAGCGGGTTTGTCAAGCAAGCGCAGGCGAAAAATCCCACTTTTTTTGCCGGTTTTTCGCCGTGCGTCCGCGCGCCGCCGCACGGCGCGTCTATTTTGCCGCAGCATCGCCGTTTTGCGCCGCCGCGCCGGGCTTTGCGGGCCGCCGCGCCGCCGCGCGCAGGCTTTCCACCTCGGCCGCGGTCAGCGCCCGCCAGCCGCCCGGCGCCAGCGTTTCGTCCAGCGCCACCGGCCCGATGCCCAGCCGGTGCAGCCCGTTCACCCCCGCGCCGTACACCCCGAACATCCGCTTGATCTGATGGTACACCCCCTGGTGCAGCGTGACAAGCGCCGCGCAGGGGTCGGCGGGGTCGGCGGGGACGGCCAGGGCGGGGGCCATCGTCTCGCCGTCGGCCAGGGTTACGCCCGCCGCAAACCCCGCCGTCATGGCCGGGGTAAGCGGGGTGTCCAGCGTCACCCTGTACCGCTTGGCAACGTGCCGCCCCGGGGCCAGAATGGCGTGGGCAAAGGCGCCGTCGTCGGTAAGCAGCACAAAGCCGGTGCTTGTTTTGTCCAGCCGCCCCGCGGGGAACAGCGTGCGCCGCGGAAAGGCGTCCCGCACAAGATCGGCCACCGTGACCTCCCGCGCGTCCCGGCTGGCCGATACCACCCCCGCCGGTTTGTTAAGCATCAAATAGACATAGGGCTGGTAGGCGCCGCCCAGCTCCCGGCCGTCCACGGCCACCGCCTGGCGGGCCTCGTCCAGCGGGGCGTCGGCCTTTTTGCAGGGCGCGCCGTCCACGGCCACACGCCCCGCCGCAATCGTTTTGCGGGCCTCGCTGCGGGACACCCCCAGCGCCGCCGACAGGTATTTATCCAGTCTCATCATGCTTTTTCGTCCTCGTCCGCGCCGCCCTGCACCGTGATGGCGGCTGTTTTGCCGCGCACGGCCGCCACCAGCGCGGCGGGCGCCACCTCCACCTGGGTGCCGATCCGCCCGCCCGATACCAGAATCGAAGGCTGGGCAAGGCAGCTTTCGTCAAACACGGTCGGGAACGATTTCTTCATCCCCACGGGGCTGCACCCGCCCCGCACATAGCCGGTGATCTTGTTGATTTCCGCCACATGAATCATCGCCACGCTCTTGACGCCCGCAGCCTTCGCCGCCTTTTTCAGATCCAGCTCGGCCAAAACAGGCAACACAAATACATAAAACTGTTTGTCCGCCCCCTGGGTGACCAGCGTTTTGAACACCCGCGCCGGGTCCTGCCCGGTCAGCCGCGCCACCGCGGCGCCGTCCACCGCCTGGCCCTCCTCGTGCGGGTATTCGTGCGGCAGGTAGGGTATTCCGGCCCGTTCCAGCAGCCGCATCGCGTTCGTTTTTGCTTCTTTGCCCAAAATCGGCATCCCCTTTTTGCAGGTATTGTTTCAGCGCGTTGGCTTCACGCGCCCATTATACCCCGCCCGGGCGGGGCTGTCAAAACTTTGCCACAAAAATGCGGCGGCTTTTTTGTGGATTTTGCGCCGCGGGGGTTGACTTTATCGGTTTACAGTGTTAAAGTATACCCATTGCGGATCTACCCCGCCGTTTTCGCTGCGCCGGCGGGCGCAGGGGGCGGCGCAAAAGGGTGTGCGGCCGCCGGCCGCTATGCGCGGGACGCAGGGCGCGCCACGGGCTGCCCGGCTGCGCATCAAGGCGCGAAGCAGGCGTCCCGGCGGCGGGCGCAGGGCGCGCCACGCGGCCGGCGGGGGCCGGGAACGGCGCCGCCGCCGGCCGCGGCCGATCCGAAGATTTTTTACGCAAAACAGCACAAAACCGACAAAACAAACAGGAGAGTTGCTTTATGATCGTCGTACTGAAACCAAACGCCGCCCCCGCGCAGGTGGAGGCCTTTTGCGCCGAGCTGCGCCAGATGGGCTTTACCATCAACGATTCCACCGGCAGCGACACCCACATTCTGGGGCTGATCGGGGACACCAAGGCGCTGAGCGAAAGCTGGCTGCTGGCCAACCCCGTGGTGGATACCTGCCGCCGGGTATCGGAGCCGTACAAAAAAGCGAACCGCAAATTTCACCCGGACGACACCGTGGTAAGCGTGGGCGGCGCGGGGATCCGGATCGGCGGCGGGTATTTTGCCGTGATGGCCGGGCCGTGCAGCGTGGAATGCGAAAGCCAGATCGTGGAGGTGGCGCAGCGGGTCAAGGCGGCGGGGGCCGGCATTTTGCGGGGCGGCGCGTTCAAGCCGCGCACCAGCCCCTACTCGTTCCAGGGCCTGCGGGCCGAGGGGCTGGCGCTGCTGGCCAAGGCCCGCGCCGCGACCGGCCAGCCCATTGTGACCGAGCTGATGAACAACGAGCATATCCCCCTGTTTGAGCAGGCCGGGGTGGACATGATCCAGATCGGCGCGCGGGATATGCAGAACTTTGAGCTGCTCAAGGCCGTGGGCAAGACCCAGACGCCGGTGCTGCTCAAGCGGGGGCTTTCGGCCACGCTGGAGGAGCTGGTGATGAGCGCCGAGTACATCATGGCCGAGGGCAACCCCAACGTTGTGCTGTGCGAGCGCGGCATCCGCACGTTTGAGACAAGCATGCGCAACACGCTGGATCTTTCGGCGGTGCCCATGCTCAAAAAAATGACCCACCTGCCCGTTGTGATCGACCCCAGCCACGCGGCGGGCATCGCCTTTATGGTGCCAAGCCTTGCGCAGGCGGCGGTGGCCGTGGGGGCCGACGGCCTGATGATCGAGGTGCACAACGACCCCGCCAGGGCCAAAAGCGACGGCGCCCAGAGCCTTACGCCCGACCAGTTCGACGCCCTGATGGCCGTGATCCGCCCCGAGCTGGCCTTTTTCGGCAAAACGCTGAACTGAGGGGGCCGCGGCCGCCCCGGCGCGCAGGCTCCGGCCTGTGGAGCGGCGTCCAATCCCCCGGGAAGGCCCCGAGCCATCGGCCCCGGCAGGGGGCTTTGCGTTGGTTGGGCTTTGCGGGGCCGTGCGGCCGCCCGGCAGAGGCCCGCACCGCCCGGTGCCGGTTTATCCCCCTTTTTTTCCGATGCGCAGGCCCTGCGTTTCGGCGGAAGGGGGCTTTTTTTGTCCGGCCCGGCCCGCCCGTGTCCGGCCCCCGGCCCGCCGTGTCCCTTCCGCGGCCCGTCTTTGCCCTGCCCCGGCCCCCGGCTTGCCCGGCCTTTTGCCCCCGGCCTTGTCCGGCTTGCCGCCCGGCCCGGCCCGGCTTGCCTGTATCCGGCCCCGCCTCCCCGCCCTTTTGCCCCGCCCGGCCCTATGCCCCCCCGGCTCTGCGTCCGCCCGCGCGGGTTTTGCGCCCCCCGCTTGGCGGCAGGCGCGCGTCGGTTTACGCCTTCCCCGCCCCGGCAATGCCCTTCCGTTTTTATCTTTTTGTTGCATTTCTGCCGTGGGGCGGAAACGCCGGGCGGACGGCGGATGCGCAACAATCCGCCCTTCCTTCTGCGTTTTGTTGCGCACCGGCGGCGCCTTTGCGCCGCCGCTTTTTTTGCGCCGGATGGGTTGACAGGCGCGGTCTATTATGATAGACTACGCATTACAGGCTAGTCTATCGCAATAGACCCATTGTTTTGCCGGTGCAGGCCGGCGGCGCGCCGCCCCCCGGGGCGCGGCGCGCCGTTTGCAGGCCCTGCCCGGCCGTCAAAGGAGTGACGTATTGATGACAAACGAACCCTTGCGCCTGGCGGAGGGCGAATACCGCTTTGCCGCCCTTGTGTGGGCCAACGAGCCGCTTGCCAGCGGCAAGCTGGCGGCCCTTGCGGCCGAGGAACTTGGCTGGAAAAAAAGCACGGCCTACACGGTGCTTAAAAAGCTGTGCGAGCGCCGCCTTCTGCAAAACGAAAACGGCACCGTGACGGCGCTGGTGCCGCAGAGCGCGGTGCGCCGGGCCGAGAGCGCCGCCGTGGTGGAGCGCGCCTTTGAGGGCAGCCTGCCGCGGTTTGTGGCGGCCTTTCTGGACGGCCGCGCCATCAGCGAGCAGGAGGCCGCCGAAATCCGCGCCCTGCTGGACGAGGCCCGGCGCGGCGCGCCGCCCAGGGAAGGAGGCGGCAAACCGTGAGCCTTTTTCTTGGTTGGATGGCCGTCGGCGTCTGGGGCGGCGCCGCCGCGCTGGCCGTTGGGCTGCTCACGGCGCTGCTGGGCCGCCTGCGCGCGCCCGGGCGGCTGCTGGCGCTGCTTTGGCTGGCCGTGGGGCTTCGGTTCCTGTGCCCGTTCGGGGTGCGCCTTTCGCTGCCCGGCCAGGCCGGGCTGCCCCTTGCCGCGCTGGCCCATGCCGCCGTCAAGGCGACGGACGCCGCCGCCCTTGCGGTTTTGCCGCAGGACGCCGCCGCCCTGCCCGCCGCTGGCGCGCCCGGGGCCGCCGCCGCGCCCGGGGCCGAAGCCCGCGCAGCCGCCGCGCCCGGCGCAACCGCCGGAACGGATGCCGCCGGGCCTGCCCCTTCGCTTTCCGCCGGGGCTTCGGCGGAGGTTCCCCCGTCCCTTGCCCGCCTGCTGGCCGCGCCGCCGCCGGGTCTGCCGGGCGCGCCGGCCCTCTGGCAATGGCTGGCCGCCGTGTGGGGCGCGGGCGTCCTGTTTTTGTCCGTCCGCGCCGGGCTGGCGCTTGCCCGGCTGCGCCGCCGCGTAGCCCTGGCCTGCCGCACGCCGGACGGCTGCTACACGGGCGCGGGCATTGCCGTGCCGTTTACGCTGGGGCTTTTCCGCCCGCGCATCTACCTGCCCGCCGCCCTGGCCGGGGAGCAGCGCATTGGGGTGCTGCTGCACGAGCGCGCCCATATCCGCTGCCGCGATACCCTTACCAAGCCGCTGTTTTACCTGGCCGCGGCGCTGCACTGGTGGAACCCGCTGGCCTGGCTGGCCTTTGGCCAGTTCAGCCGCCAGCTGGAGGCCGCCTGCGACGAGGCCGCCACCCGCGGCCAAAGCCCGGCCCGCCGCGCGGCCTACGGGGCGGTGCTGCTGCAATTTGCCGGCGCCGCGGCCATGCCGGGCGCGCTGGCCTTTGGCCAAAGCGATGTCCGCCGCCGGGTGGGCCACCTGCTGCGCTACCGCCGCCCGCGCCGGGCCGCTTTGCCCCTGTGCGGCCTGCTGGCGGCCCTTTGCCTGGCCGCCTGCGCGGCGCGCCCCACCGTATCCGCCGCCGCGGGCGGCGGCACGGCCTCCGCCGCAGGCCCCGGCCCCGCGCCCGCCGCCGCCCAGACCGCGCCCCAACCCACCGCCGGCCCCGGAAGCGCCGCCACCGCCGAGAGCGCCGCCACCGCCGGGAGCGCGTCCCTGCCCGCCGCCGACGCCCAGCCGCCTGTTTCGCTTTCAGCCGAAACGCTGGCCGCCTTGCAGGAGAGCGTGGCCCAATACCTGGCCGATGCGGCCGCAACCGGCGTCCCGGCCGCCCGCACGGCGGATGCCCCGCAAGCCTCCGCCCGCACGGCGCCCCTTGAGGCTTTGGCCAACAGCGCCGCGGCGCTGCTCCCCTTCCGGGCGGGCGCATCGTTTGCGCCGCCCCTCGCCGCCTACAGCCGCATCAGCCGTTCTTTCCAGACCGGCGGCCACCTTGGCACCGATTTCGCCGCCGATGCCGGCACCCCCGTGCTGGCCGTGCAGGGCGGCGTGGTGCTGCTGGCCCAATACAACGGCAGCTACGGCAACTGCGTGATCGTCTACCATGGCGTCGGGGCCGACGGCAGCCCCCTTGTCACCCTGTACGCCCACCTGGACAGCCTTGCCGTTACGGCGGGCGCGCCGGTGGCCCAGGGCGGGCAACTGGGCACCGTGGGCGCCACCGGCAATTCCACCGGCCCCCACCTGCATCTGGAGGTCTTGGCGGGCGGGCAGCGCACGGACCCGCAAACCCTGCTGTTCCCGCCGGCCTGACGCGCGGCCCGCCGCACGGCGCGGCCTTCGGCGCCGAACCGGCCGTTGCCCTTCAAAACATAAGATTCTTCGTTTTACTCTTCCATTTTTGTCCTGTGCGTGCTATACTTCTTAATAAAGTTTGGCGCAGCGCCCGCAAAGGGCGGCATCCGGGAGGAAAAGCATGGATCACATCGACCGCAAGATCGTGGATATTTTACAGCTGAACGCCCGCGCACCCTTAAAGGAGATTGCGGATAAGGTGTTTTTGTCCTCGCCCGCGGTTTCGGCCCGCATCGCGCGGCTGGAAAATTCCGGCATTCTGACGGGCTACCAGGCGCAGATCAACGCGCCCGCCGTGGGCTACCGGGTCAAAGCCTTCATCAACCTGGACATGGACCCGCAGCGCAAGCCGGAGTTTTACCCCTACATCCAGAATTGCCCCCAGGTCGTTGAATGCAACTGCGTCACCGGCGATTACAGCATGCTGATCGAGGTGCTGTTTTCCACCACGCAGGAGCTGGACCTGTTCATCAATCATTTGCAGCAGTTTGGCCGCACCCGCACCCAGATCGTGTTTTCCACCTCGGTGGAGCATCGCGGCGTGCGCGTCCGCCTGCCGGACGACCCGGCCTGACGGCCGCCGCGCCTTGCTCCCCCTTGCCCCGGCAGCCCCGGCCCGTTCCGCCGTTTTTGGCGGGGCGGGCTTTTTTTTGCGCCCCCCTTGACAGGGCGGCGGCATCTGTATATACTGTATATACTCAACATGAACAGTTTGCGCACAACGAGAAAACGGGGGCCGACCGATGGAATTGTACCTGACCAACACCGGGCAGGAGCCGATCTACGCCCAGCTTACCCGGCAGATCCGGGATAAAATTCTGGCCGGCGCCTTGCAGCCGGGGCAGGCGCTGCCCAGCATCCGGCTGCTGGCGCGGGAGCTGCGCATCAGCGTCATCACCACCAAGCGCGCCTACGACGATTTGGAGGCGGCGGGCTTTGTGGTGACGGTGCCGGGCAAGGGCTGCTTTGTGGCGCCGCAAAATCCGTCGCTCCACCGGGAGGAAAGCCTGAAAACCGCCGAGGCCCACCTGCAAAACGCCGTGGATGCGGCGCGGCGCGGCGGCCTTACGCTGGAAGAACTGACCGAAACGCTTCGTCTGCTTTGGGAGGGCTGATTTATGGGCCGTATGCAACAAACCGAACCCGCCGCCGCGCTGCGCGGCGCAACCAAGGCGTACCGGGGCTTTACGCTCGGCCCGCTGGATCTTACGGTGCCGTGGGGCAGCATTGTGGGGCTGGTGGGCGAAAACGGCGCGGGCAAAACCACCGCCCTCAAGCTGCTGGCGGGGGTCAACCGGGCCGATGGCGGCCAGGTTTGCCTGCTGGGCGGTTCCCCCGCCGACCCCGCCCTGCGGGCCGAGGTGGGCGTCGTGTTTGAGGACGCCTATTTTTACGAGGGGCTCAACGCCCGGCAGATCGGCGTCAGCCTGGCGGGCATTTTCGGCGCCCGGTGGGACGCCGCCGCCTACGCGGCCCAGCTGCGCGCCTTTGACCTGGCCGAAAAAAAGCCCGTCAAAGCCTATAGCCGCGGCATGCGGATGAAGCTGGGCCTGGCCGCCGCGCTGGCCCATCATCCCCGGCTTCTGCTTTTGGACGAGGCCACCGGCGGGCTGGACCCCGTTGTGCGCGGGGAGCTGCTGGATCTGTTTCTTGCCTTCATCCAGGACGAGGGGCACAGCATCCTTCTCAGCAGCCATATCACGGCCGATCTGGAACAGGTGGCGGACAGCATCGCCTACCTGCACGGCGGCCGTCTGCTGTTTCAGGAAAACAAGGACGATCTGCTGCAGGAGTACGGCCTGCTTCGCTGCCCGGCCGCGGCGCTGGCGGCCCTGCCCGCGGGGATGGTCATTCACACACGGCCAAACGCCTTTGGGGCCGAAAGCCTTGTCAAAAACCGGGCGCAGGCCCGCGCGCTGCTGCCCGGCGCAATCTGCGACCCCGCCGGAATTGACGATATCATGCGCTATTATTCGGGGAGGGACGAACGATGAAGGGGCTTTTGTACAAGGATTTGATCACGGTGGCCTGCGCGGGGCGGCGGTCCCTGCCCGTAATCCTGCTGGTCTACCTGGCGGCCGCCGTGGTGGCCGATGCCCCCGCCATGCTGTTCGGCTTTATCTTTGTGCTGGGGCTTTTCAGCCTCAGCAGCCTTTCTTACGACGAGTACGCCCACTGGGAAACCTACGCCCGCACCCTGCCGGTGTCCCGCGCGGCGCTGGTGGGCAGCAAGTACCTGCTGTGCCTGCTCTGCGTGGCGGGCGGCGGCGGGCTGTCCATGGGCATCGCCGCGGTTTTCGCCGCGGCGCGGGGCGGCGCGCTGTCGATGGAATCGGCGGCCGGGTGCCTGGGCGCCATGGCCGCGGTGCTGGCGTACATGGCCATTTTGCTGCCCATGACCTACCGGTTTGGGGCCACCCAGGCCCGCAACGCCACCATGGCCGTGTTTGCGGCGGTGTTTGTGGGCGGGATGGCGGTTGCCCGCGCGGCGGCCGTCAGCCCCGGGCTGGGGGCCGCGCTGCACGCGCTGGCCGCCCGGCTGAACGCGCTGCCCCCGGCGGTGTATCTGGCGGGGCTGCCCGCCGCCGGGCTGGCCGCGCTGGCCGTCAGCCTGCCGTGCAGCCTGCGCCTGGCCGCGGCCAGGGAAGCCTAGCGCGCCGGTTTATGCCGCGCCGGGCCGCGGGCGGCATTCTTCGCCTGCCGGGGGGTGTCCCGGCGTCAAAAAAGCCGCGCCGCGGGCCTTCCCCCTCCCGGGGAAAAGCGCCCGCGGCGCGGCCTGTTTTCAGCAGGGTTTGCCGTTTGGGGCAGCCGTCAATTGCGGCTGTTGCGGCCCACAATGCGGATGACGTACAGCAGGATGTTGATATAATCCAGGTACAGCTGCAGCGCGCCGATAATGCTGGATTTGCGCAGCATGGCCTCGTCGCCGCCGTACACGCTGTAGTAATACTTGATTTTTTGGGTGTCGTAGGCGGTAAAGCCCATGAAGATCAGCAGCCCGACGGCCGATACCAGCAGATCCATCGCGCCGAAATTCCAGCCGAAGAACACCGCGCCCAGGGTGCCCGCCAGCGTGACCACCAGCAGGGTGATCAGCGCGCCGAACAGCATCGGCCCCCAGCCGGAAAGATCCTTGGCCGTGCGGATGCCGTACAGCGCCATGATGCCGAAGTAGACCGAGCCGACCAAAAAGGCCAAAAGCAGGGTCGAAAGCTGGTACACGACAAAATAGACGCTGAAATTCAGGCCGTTCAGCACCGCGTAGCTGAAAAACAGCGCGCCCGCCGTGTTGGGCTGCAGTTTTTCAATGCGGAAGGACAGCACCATCACCAGCACCAGCTCCGCGATGGTGGTGACAAAAATCAGTCCCGAGTTGAACAGCAGCGCGTACGCGCCCGATACCACGGTGCCGATGGCCACGCCAAAGGTGACCAGCAGCCCCGCAAACATCCAGCCGAAGGTTCGGCTCATATATTGGTTCAGGGTTCCGTACGGGCTTTCCGCATAGGCAATGTTCGTATATTTTGTATCCATGATTGCATTCCCCTTTCTGTTTGGGTATGCTTATTATACACGCTTTGTCAAGCGTTTGTGTTGCAAATTTGTGAAATCGTGCCGATTTTGCGCTGTTTTGGGAGGTTTGCTGCTATGGAGGCACCGTCTTTTTATGCCCCGCCCGCCCCGCCGCCTTCGGCTTTGGGGGTCTACCTGCACGTTCCGTACTGCCTGTCCAAGTGCCGATATTGCGATTTTTACGCGGCGCCCGGCAGCCGCGGCGTGCCGCAGGCCTATGTGGACGCCCTTTTGCGGGAGCTGGCCGCGCTGCCCCGCCGCCCCGCCACGGTCTATTTCGGCGGCGGCACCCCGGCGCTGCTCTCGCCCGCGCAGGTTGCGGCGCTGGTGCGGGCGGCCGATCCCCTGCCCGGCGCCGAGGTCACGCTGGAGGCCAACCCCGATACCGTAACCCCCGCAACGCTTGCGGGCTTTTTGGCGGCGGGGGTCAACCGGTTAAGCTTTGGCGTGCAGTCCGCGCGGGACAGCCAGCTCCGCACGCTGGGGCGCACCCACACGGCGGCCCGCGCGGCGCAGGCGCTTGCCTGGGCCCGGGCCGCCGGGTTCCGGGAGCTTTGCGGGGACATCATGCTGGCCCTGCCCGGCTACTCCAACGCCGAATTTGACGAAACGCTGGCCCTTCTGGCCGAAGGCGGCTGCACCCACATTTCGGCCTACCTGCTCAAGATCGAGCCGGGCACGGCCTTTGCCCGCAACCCGCCGCCCGGTCTGCCCGACCCCGACGCCGCGGCCGATTTTTACCTGTACGCGGCGGCCGGGCTTGCCCGGGCCGGGTACGCGCAGTACGAAATTTCCAACTTCTGCCGCCCCGGCCACGCGGGCCGCCACAATCTTTTGTACTGGTACTGCCGGGATTACCTTGGCATCGGCCCGGCGGCCCACAGCTGCCTGGGCGGGCGGCGGCGGTTCTGGCCCAACGATACCGCCGCCTTCACGGCGGGCGCCCTGCGCGAGCAGGACGAAGGCCCCTGCAACGCCGAGGACTGGCTGATCCTGCAGCTTCGCCTGACCTCGGGGCTGGATCTGGCCGATTACCGGGCCCGGTACGGCGCGGCGTTCACCCCGCGCCAGCAGGCGTTTTTGCGCCGGTGCGCCGCCGGCGGCCTTGCCTGTTACGACGGCCGCACCCTGCGCCTTACCCCTGCCGGGATGGTGGTGCAAAACGCCATTCTGGCCGAGCTGCTGTAACCCCGGCCTTCCCCAACCGCGGTCCCGCGGCAAACGCGCGCAGGCCGCGGGGGCGTTTTGCCTTGCCCGCCCGGCGGCCGGGCAAAGCCTGCGGCCCGGCCGCGCCGCTTTTCGCCGTCCTACCCCATCCGCCGCACCGGCCAGCCCAGCAGGGCGGCGGCCTCGGCGTCGTGGGTAACCAGCAGCGCGGCGCGGCCCGCCGTCAGCCGCACCGTGGCGGCGGCGGCCTCGGCCACCAGCGCGGCGTCCATGCCGGTAAAGGGTTCGTCCAGCAGCAGGGTATCCGCCGCGGGGCAAAGCAGCGCCCGCAGCAGCGCGGCCCGCCGTTTTTGCCCGCCGGAAAGCCGCCCCGCCGCGCAGGCCAGCTCCGCCGTGCCAAAGCCCAGCGCCGCAAGCTCCCGGCGCGCGGCCGCCTCGTCCCCGCCCACCAGGGCGATGTTTTCCGCGGCCGAAAGCTGGGGGCAAAGCCTGTCCTCCTGAAACACGGCCCCCACCCGCCCCACGCCGGTTATTTCCCCGGCATCGGCGGTTTCCAGCCCCATCAAAATGCGCAGCAGCGTTGTTTTTCCGCAGCCGGAGGGGCCCATCAGCACCAGCGGCCCTTTTGCCGAAAGCGAAAAATCCCGCAGCACGGCCCGGCCGTCAAACGCCTTGCACAGCCCCCGCACGGTAAGCGCGGGGGCTGTTTGCCTGTCCGCTTCACGCATCGCGCGGCCCTCCTTCCCGTTTCGGCGGCGTTTTTTCGCCGCAAAGCGCAGCCTTGGCACGGCGCAGCCCCCCTGCCGCCAGGCGGGACAGCAGCGCAGAGAGCAGCACAATCACCAGCGTCCAGGCAAACACATCGGGCGTGGACAGGGTGATCTTGGCGCGGTAAAGCGCGTCGCCCAGGCTGTGGTCCGGCAGGCCGATGACCTCCGCCGATACGCCGCTTTTCCAGCACATCCCCATGGCGGCCACGCAGCTTTCGCAAAAAGCGGGAAAAATCCCCGGCAGCCAGATATACCGCAGCCGCCGCGCCAGCGGCAGGCGGTAGACCCTGGCCATCTCCAGCAGCGCGGCGTCGGTATCGGAAATGCCCGCCGTCACCCCCGCGTAAACCACCGGCAGCACATGGGTAAAGCTGACCACCACCGATAAATTGCCCCCGTCCACCCACAGCAGGGCCAAAATCACAAAGCTGGCCACCGGCATGGCCCGGATGATCTGCATGGGCGGGGCCAGCAGCGCGCCCACGGCTGGCCAGCGCGCCCCGGCGGCGCCCAGCGCCAGCCCAAACGCAACGGCCAGCCCAAAGCCCGCCAATATCCGCAGCGAGGAAAACCCGATGCGCGCCCAAAAATCCGCCGTGGGGGCCAGCCGCGCCAGGGCGGCCAGCGTGGCGGCGGGGGTTGCCAAAAACAGGCCGCCGTTGCCCAGCGCCATGGCCGCGCCCTGCCACGCCGCCGCCCAAAACACGAACACGGCCGCCCGCCGCCCCCAGGGCGAAAGGCGACCGCAGCGGTCCTTGTGTTCGGTTTTGCCCGGCTTACCCGGCATAGTAGAACGCGGCGTCCGGCATGGCGCCGCCCACGCTGGCGGGGTCGGCGTCAAACAGCACCTGGTAGTAATTGGTCAGGTCGGTCTGCATCTCATCGCCCGTTTCAAACACGATGTTGCACTGGGGCAGGGCCTTCTGGGCAAGCGCGGCCTTGGCCACGATGCCGTACTTCTCGCACAGGGCGGCGGTGCCGGGCAGGTCGCTGTTGGCCTTTTCCACGCTGGCCTGGTATTCCTTCATAAAGGCGGCAAACGCGGCGGGGTCCTTGGCGGCGGCGTCCTTGCGCACCACCAGCACGCCGGTCACCAGCTTGCTGCCCGCGGCCTTCTGCCACTCGGCGTTCAAATCCAGCGCCACGCGCAGCCCGTCCACCTGGGCCAGCGCCCCGGTCACAAACGGCTGCGGCAGCATGGCGATCGTGCCCGCGCCCGCCTGCAGCTGGCTCAGCGCCTCGGTCGCCTCGCTGAAATACCGGATGGTCACATCCTTGTCCGGGTCAAGGCCGTTCGCTTTCAGCAGATAGCGCAGCACATACTCGGGGGTGGTGCCCTTGCCGGTGGTCAGGATGGTCTGGCCCTTCAAATCGGCCACGGTCTTAACGGCATCGCCCTTTTCCACCACATACAGCACGCCCAGCGTGTTGACGCAGGCCACCTGCACGGCGCCCTTGGTTTTCTGGTACAGGGTGGCGGCCAGGTTGGCGGGCACAGCGGCGGCGTCCAGCTCGCCCTTGACAAGCAGCGGCACAACCTCGTCGGCCGCGCCATACACCGAGAAGGCGTAGCTGCCCTCGGCGGTGCCGCCCTCGCTGGCGGACATCAGGTTGACAAGGCCCATCGTGGTGGGGCCTTTCAGCCCGGCCACCCGCAGCCCGGCGGCGGATGTCTCGGGGCTGGCCGGGGCGGCGGTGGGGGCGGCGGTGGGGGCCTCGGTCGGGGCGGGGGCGGCCGCGCTGGAAGCGGCGGCGCTCTCGCTCGCGGCGGCGGGCGCGGCGGCGCCGCAGCCAGCCAGGCCCGCGCACAGAACCAGCGCCGTCAGCCCGGCGCACAGGCGTTTTGTCCAATTCATCGTTTGCATTACCTTCCTCTTTCCAAACCGCAAAAGAATGCCGTCGCGGACGTCCGGCCTGTCGCGCTTGACCGGCCCGGCCCGCCGCCCGCGCGGCACACTCTTGCTTTTCTAGGCATACTATACTATAATGAAAGAAAATTTTCTGTTGCCCCTGCAACACGGGAGGTATTTGTTACGGATTTGACACCCTATTACCCTCTTTTGCGGCAAACCTCACTGCTTACCGCCATGCGGGACGATGAGCTGGACCGCATTCTGTCCTGTTTTGCGCCCCGGGTGCGGCGCTACCGCAAGGGCGAGATTCTGCTTCTGGCCGGGTATTCCAACCGGGAGGTAGGCATTGTGCTGGAGGGGCGGATCACGGCGGTCAAAAACACGCCGGACGGCGCCAGCGTCACCATCACCGAGATGGGCCCCGGCGGCCTGTTTGGGGATGTGCTTTCGGGCTCGCGGGAAAAAAGCCCCGTCACGGTGCTGGCGGCCACGGCCTGCATGGCCGTCTACCTGCCCTACAGCAAAATCATCCATCCCTGCGCCAGCGCGCACAACAGCCACTATCAACTGCTGCAAAACCTGATCGCCACCATCAGCAGCAAGTATTTTGCGCTGGACCGCCGGGTGGAGCTGCTGATCTGCAAAAGCCTGCGCGCGCGCATCAGCATTTGGCTGCTGGACGAGGCCGAGCAGCGCGGCAGCGATACCTTCTCGGTGGCGCTTACCCGCAGCGGCCTGGCCGATTACCTTAACTGCGACCGCAGCGCCCTCAGCCGGGAGCTTGGCCGGATGCAGCGGGAGGGCCTGATCGAAACCTACCGCGGCAGCTTTAAAATTCTGGATCGCGTGCGCCTGCGGGCGCAATATCAGGAAGGGAGCAACCTCCAATCATGAACGACCGCACACAGCCCGTTTTGTACATCGTCGTCCCCTGCTACAATGAGCAGGCGGTTCTGCCCATCACGGCGCCCCAGTTTCTGCAAAAGCTGCAGGCGCTGTCCGCCGCCGGAAAAATCAGCCCGGACAGCCGGGTGCTTTTTGTAAACGACGGTTCCCGGGACGATACCTGGCAGATTTTGCGCGGCCTTGCCGCAAGCGACCCGCACTACCTGGGCATCAGCCAAAGCCGCAACCGCGGCCACCAGAACGCGGTGCTGGCCGGGCTGATGGAGGCCCGCACCCGCTGCGACATCACGATCTCGATCGACTGCGACGGCCAGGACGACATCAACGCCATGGACGCCATGGTGGACGCCTACCGCGCCGGGTGCGAGATCGTGTACGGCGTGCGCAGCCGCCGGGACACCGATACGTTTTTCAAGCGGTTTACGGCCCAAAGCTTTTACAAACTGCTGAACGCGATGGGGGCCGAGGTCGTCTACAACCACGCCGATTACCGGCTGATGAGCGCCCGCGCCCTGAACGAGTTTGCCAATTTCAGGGAGGTCAACCTGTTTTTGCGGGGCATGGTGCCGCTCGTCGGCTTTGCCAGCACCACGGTCTCCTACGAGCGGCACGAGCGCCTTGCGGGCGAAAGCCACTATCCCCTGTCCAAAATGCTGGCCCTTGCGTTCGACGGCATCACCAGCCTTTCGGTCAAGCCCATCCGCCTGATCACGGGGTTTGGCGCGGCGGTGGCGCTGGTCAGCTTTATCGGGGTAATCTGGGCCGTTGTGGAGGCCGCGCTGGGCCGCACGGTGTCCGGCTGGGCCAGCATGACCAGCATCATCTGCTTTGTATCGGGCGTGCAGCTGATCTGCCTGGGCGTGATCGGGGAGTACATCGGCAAGATTTACATGGAGACGAAGGCCCGCCCCCGCTACATCATCAGCGAGCGCACCTGGCAGCCGGAAGCCCCGGGCGTCCCCGTCCCCGCGCCCTGCGCCCCGCAGGCCCCCGCTGAAAAGGAGGGCTGATTTATGGCGCGTCAGGTATGGAAGGGCTCCACCCTGCTCAACCCGGAGCCGCCGGTGTTGGTCAGCTGCGGCCCGGCCGCACAGCCCAATCTTATCACCGTGGGGTGGTGCGGCACCGTCTGCACCCAGCCCTCGATGGTCAGCATCAGCGTCCGGCCCGAGCGTTTCAGCCACCATCTGATCGCCGAGAGCGGCGTGTTCGTCATCAATCTGCCCACCCAGGGCCTTGTCCGCGCCGTGGACTGGTGCGGCGTAAAAAGCGGGCGCGAGGTGGACAAGTGGGCCGCGATGGGCCTTACCCCGCTGCCCGCCGCCCGGATCGACACCGTTCTGCTGGCCGAAAGCCCCCTCAATCTGGAATGCCGCGTCGCCCGGCGCATCCCGCTGGGCAGCCACGATCTGTTTTTGGCCGAGGTGGTGGCCGTGGATGTGGACGAAACCCTGCTGGACGAGGCCGGCAAGCTCTGCCTGAACCGCGCCGGGCTGATCGTCTACTCCCACGGGGAGTATCTGGCGCTGGGCAAAAAGCTGGGCAGCTTTGGGTACAGCGTGCGCAAAAAGCCCGCCGGCCGCCGCAATCCCCGCTGATTTTGCGGCGGCGGCGCAACAAATAAGCATCCCGCGCCCCTTTCCCGGTTTTGCCGGGCGGGACGCGGGATGCTTTTGCGTTGCGGGCAGGGCTTCAGCCCAGCATGGCCACGCCGAGCGATACGCCCAGCAGCACCGCCACGCCGGCCGCCACCGGCGCCGCGCTCTTGCGGCGGCGGCGCACCCACAGCAGCGCCGCCGAGCCTGCCAGCGTTACCGCAAAATAGACCGGCATGGCCAGCCCCATGGGGGCGCCGGGCCACACCGTATTCATGGCCGTCATCACGGTCCAGTGCAGCAGGTAGGTGTAGAGCGAAAGTTCCCCCAGCGCCCGCCAAACCGCGGCGCCGTGGTGGTTAAGAAAGTGGGAAATCCCAAATTCATCCCGCACGGCCAGCTCCACCAGCACCGCAAACAGCAGCAGGTAGAAGGGGGCGTCCAGGTCGCTTGAATAGCGCCAGGGGCTCAGCAGCAGCGCCACCAGCACCCACAGCAGCACCTCCACCGCGCTCAGCGCCCGCCGGTGCGCCGCCGTCAGCGTCCGCGCGCGCAGGCGCGCGTAGGCCGTGTAGCATACGCTGCCTGCGCACAGGCCCGCCACGCCCCGCAAAATGGCCGTGGATACAACGCCCAGATACTCGCTGCCCACGTTCAGCTCGCCGTAGTTCTGGATCAGCAGCGCGTAAATCAGGATGGTGGCCGCCGGGGCCAGCCACGCCGTAAACAGCCGCCGCCAGTACAGCGCCAGCGGGTAGACGAACAGCAGCCCCAGCAGCATGGCCGAAAGATACCAGTCCTGCCCCAGCAGGTAATCCACATTGAAGGAAGGGTCCTTCAAAAAGCCCGCGCAGTGGAGCAGCAGCACCTCCCACTTGAAATGGAACAGCGCTTTGATCCAGGCGTAGGCCCCGCGCACATGGTTGCTGTAGACAAAAAGGATGAATTGCATCGAAAACGCAAACAGAAACACCGGGTAAACGCCTGCCGCCTTGCGCAGGATGTAGGGCGCGGGATCGCTGGCCTTTTCGTGCGTCTGCAGGTATTGCATCATAAAAAAGCCGGTCAGCAGCAAAAAGAAATCCACAAACACATAGGCGTACAGCGCCAGCGTCTGGCGGTGCCCGTACACCGCCGTAAAATGCACCAGCATAATGGCCACGGCGGCTATAAACCGCAGCAGCTCCACCGAAGCCGTGCGGGTGCTTGTTTTGCCATCCATTTTCGGTTCCCCCTTTTTCGCTTATCGCTTTTATTTTACGCCATTGCCCCCGCGCGCGCAACCTTTTGGGCAGGATTTTGCCCCCGCGCGCGGGCGCAAAGCGCGGCCGCCCCCGGCAAGGGGGGCTTTTACGGCAATGCCCCGGCCTGTTTTTTGGGTTTTCTCCGTTTTCCCCTTGCTTTTTCCAAAAGTAGTGATATCATTATGATATCAAAAAGAAAAGGAGCTGACCTTTGGATGAATGCCATCAAAACCATGGAAGAAAAGCTTTTGCAGGCCAGGCCGGGCATGCCGGTGCTGGTGGGCACCATTGCCGGGTATGTGTTTGCGTTTTTGCTGCTGCCCCTTGCCGATGCGCTGGGCGGCGTGCCGGGGATCCTGCTGCTGCTGGCCGCCCTTGCCTGGATCTGCACCGGCTGGCTGCTCTGGCTGGGCCTCAAGGTGCTGAAGCCGCAGGAGGCGCTGGTGCTGACCCTGTTCGGCCGGTACATCGGCACCCTCAAGGGGGAGGGCTTCTACTTTGTCAACCCGTTCTGCACGGCGCTCAACCCGGCGTCGGCCACCTCCCTGCGGCAAAGCGGCGATGTCAACGACAATCCCCGCGCCGCCGCCGCGGCCGCCCTCAAGGGGGGCGAGGCCGCCCAAAGCAAAAAGATTTCGTTGAAGGTGCTTACCCTCAACAACAACCGCCAAAAGATCAACGATTGCCTCGGCAACCCGGTCGAGATCGGCATCGCGGTGATCTGGCGGGTGACCGATACGGCCAGGGCCGTGTTCAACGTGGACAATTACAAGGAATTTTTGTCGCTGCAATGTGATGCTTCGCTGCGCAACATCGTGCGCATCTATCCCTACGATGTAGCCCAGAACGTGGACACCACCGGCGACGGCGAGCCGGACGAGGGTTCCCTGCGCGGTTCCAGCGAGGTGGTGGCCAAGCGCATCCGGGACGAGATCCAGCTGCGGGTGGCCGATGCCGGGCTGGAAATTCTGGAGGCCCGCATCACCTACCTGGCCTACGCGCCCGAGATTGCGGCCGTCATGCTGCAGCGCCAGCAGGCCTCGGCCATCATTGATGCCCGCAAGATGATCGTGGACGGCGCCGTAGGGATGGTGGAAATGGCCCTGACCAAGCTGGCGGACGGCGGCGTGGTGGAGCTGGACGACGAGCGGAAGGCGGCCATGGTCTCCAACCTGCTGGTCGTGCTTTGCGGCAACCGGGACGCGCAGCCGGTGGTCAACTCCGGCAGCCTGTATTGAGCCATGGCCCGCAAAGAAGACAAAAAGCAGGTGCCGCTGCGGCTTTCGGCCGGCCTGTACCAGGATCTTGCCGCCTGGGCGGAGGACGACTTCCGCTCCCTCAACGGCCAGATCGAGTATCTGCTGACCGAGTGCGTCCGCCGCCGCAAGCGCGCCGCCCGCGGGGCCGAAGCCCCCGCGCCGGGCTTTTCCGCCCCGCCCGGCGCGCCGGGCGGGGCCGCGCCCCCCTGCCGTGCCGATGCCTCCCCTCCCGGCGGCGGGGTCCCGTCCGCCGCCCCCGACGCCCCGGACCGTTTTGACGCGCCCGGCGGCGACCCCGGCGCCCCCTGACCGTTTCCCGCCCTGCCGGCCGCGCCGATCCCAAAACAAAGTCCTCCGCCGCCCGGCCCTGCAAACAGCAGCGCGCCGGACGGCGGAGGACTTTTTCGGATGGTTGCGTGGGGGCAGCCGGCAAGCGGAGGCTTGGGGCCGCCGCGCGGCGTCCCTTACGGTTCGCGGGGCGCGGGCGGTTCGGCAGCGCCGGCGGCGGGGTCGTTCCCCTGCGCCTCCTTCGCCGCGGCGGGCGTCGTCTGCGGCCTTTCGGCGGGCAGGCCGTCCGTTTTGCGGCAGGCCGCGCAGCCAAAACCGCTGTGGATGGCCCCCGTGGGGCAAACATTTTTGCATACGCCGCAGCGGATGCACTCGGGGCTGTTGGGGTCGGTCATCACCGGCACCTCCATCTTGCAGGCCCGCTCGCAGGCGCCGCAGCGGATGCAGGCGTGTTCGTCGATCGACATCCGGTAGACGCTGAGTTTGTTGAACAGCCCGTAAAACGCCCCCAGCGGGCAGAGATATTTGCAAAAAGGCCGGTACACCGCGGTGGAGCCGACCACGACGGCAAGCAGGATCAGCAGCTTCCAGTCAAACAGAAAGCCGAGCGCCCCGCGCAGGGAGGGGTTGGTCAGCAGCAGCGGAAGGCCGCCCTCCAAAATGCCGGCCGGGCAAACGTACTTGCAGAAGGCGGGCGCGCCAATGCCGTAGGGGTCCGTCAAAAAGATCGGCGCCAGCACCACCAGCCCCGCCAGCAGCACCCATTTGAGCCGGCGCAGGGGCTTATCGATGGGGGGCGGCACTTTTCGCTTCCAGCCCTTCGGCAGCGGAATTTTGTGCAGCAGATCCTGCACCAGCCCAAACGGGCAGAGAAAGCCGCAGATCAGCCTGCCGAACACGGTGCCGAACAGCAGCATCAGCCCCAGCACATAGTAGGAAAAGCTTTTGCCCCGCCCGCCCAGCACGGCCTGCAGCGAGCCGATGGGGCAGGAACCGACGGCGCCCGGGCAGGAGTAGCAGTTCAGCCCCGGCACGCAGACGTATTTGCCCGGCCCCTGGTAGATTTTGCCGGTCGCAAAGCCGGAAAGATGTCCGTTTGTAAGCAGCGCCGCCAAAAGCTGGATGCCGTGGCGGCGTTTTTCGCCGCGGGCGACCCGCCCGGCCGCGCCGCGTGCGGTCTTGTTCGTCTGTGCCATGGCGTCACCCCAGCCCGATGCACTCGGTGCAGATCTGGGCGGCCTTTTGCAGCACCACGCCGGGTTCCCCGGTTGCAATGCCCACCGCCAGCAGGGCCAGCGCCGCCGCCAGCAGCCCGACGGTCACGCCCCGCCCCCTCATAGGGCAAACAGATCGTTCAGGGCCTCGGTCATGGTGGGATGGGTGTAGATGCGGTCGCGCAGCACCGTGTAATCGGCGCCCAGATCCATCGCCATCGCCACCGTGTTGATGACCTCGTAGGCCTCCGGGCACAGCAGCGCCGCGCCCAGAATTTTGCCGGTCTTGTTATCGATAACGGCCTTCAAAAAGCCGTCGGTCTTGCGCAGCACCTGCGCCTTGGGCACGGCGGCGGTGGGCAGCTTGACCACGCGGCAGTCCAGCCCCTTCGCCATGGCCTGCGCCTCGGTAATGCCGGCGCGGCCCAGCGGGGTGTCCATGAACACGCTGTAGGCAACGCCCGCGGGGGCGGCGGCGCGGTCGGCGGTGGTGTGGCCGGGCGTTCCGGTCAGCTGCGCCTTGACGATGCGGAAATCATCCAGCGAAACATAGGTGAACTGCAAACCGCCCGCCACGTCGCCCATGGCCCAGATGTTGGGGGCCGTGGTGCGCAGCGCATCGTCCACCTGCACGGCGCCGCGCGGGGTCAGGGCCACGCCGGCCCTGGCGGCGTCCAGGTCGTCGGTGGCCGGGCGGCGTCCGGTCGCAATCAGGACGGCATCGGCTTCCAGCGTGTGGGCCTCGCCGTTCTGGGTGTAGTGGACGGTGCCGCCGTCCAGCCGGGAGGTGACTGCGCCCAGAATAAACCGGACGCCCTGCTTTTCCAAAATGCGGCGGATCTCGTCGGCCACGTCGCGGTCCTCGCGGGGGAGGAAATCGCCCGCATCCTGCAAAACCGTAACCTCGGCGCCAAAGTTGGCGTACATCGAGGCAAACTCCATCCCGATATACCCCGCGCCGATCAGCGCCAGGCGGGCGGGCAGCTTGTCCTCGTCCATCAGGCTTTCGCTGGTGTAGGCCCTGGGGTTGTTTTCCAGCCCTGCAATGCCGGGGTCTACGGGGCGGGAGCCGGTGTTGATAAAGATTTTTTCAGCTTCCAGCACCACCTCGCCGTCCTTGCCCTGCACGGCCACCGTGGTGGGGGAGGTAAACCGGCCCACGCCGTCCACAACGGTCACATTGGGCAGATCCGCCAGCTTGTGGTAGTTTTTATCCCTCAAAAAGGCGGTTACGCGGCGTTTTTCCGCAATGGCGGCGGCATAGCGGGCCGCCTTGATCTCGTAGGGGTCGTTTTTGTGGGGGGCGGCCGCCGCGGCGCTGGTCACCAGCGATTTGGACGGGATGCAGCCCACGTTGATGCAGGTGCCGCCGTACATGCCGCTGGAACGCTCCACCAGCGCCACCTTTTTGCCCTGCTTGGCCAGCGCGCCCGAAAGGGTTTTGCCGCCCTTGCCAAAGCCCAGAACGATTGCGTCATACTTTTGGTTTGCCATTATGGTTTCCTCCTTGTTGGTCGGCGGCAGAAAGCCCGCCGTTTTTTTTGCGTATCAGCACCGATCTGCTGATCTGTTCGATCGTAAGCTCCGCCAGCGCATCGCGGCAGCGGTCGTTGAGAAGGCCGTAAACCCCGTCCATGGCGGCGGCCATCCCGGAGGAGACAAGGCACTCCCTGTCCACATCGCCGGAACGCCAGCTTACCGCCACCGGCACCTCGCCCAGCGCGTCGGCCACCTGCCGCAGCGTGACGGCGCCCGCCTCCGGCCCCGTATGGTAGCCGCTTGCGCGGCCCTCGGTGGCAAAGGCAAGCCCCGCGCGGCACAGGGCCGCCATGATCTTGCGCACCCGCGCCGGGTTGGTGCAGATGTTATCGGCCAGTTCCGCGCTTGGCACTACCGCGCCCTTGTGGTGCAGGTACACCAGCGCATGAACGGCGGTAGGAAATTCGGCGGTCATGCGGTTTTCACCTCGCTCAAATGGCTTTCAATGATCTTGACCCAGTCGGCCTTGCTGTGGCCGCCCACAACGGGGTCGCCCACAACCTTGCCGTCCTTGTCCACAAAAACGGTGGTGGGCACCGCATACACATCGCCCAGCAAGGCGGTGTACAAGTCCTGCGAGGGCAGCAGGTGGATGTAGCTGGCGCCGGTCTGCTGCACCAGCGCGCTGGCGTTGGCAAGGGCTTTCTCGCTGAAGCCCCAATCCTGGTTGGGCTGCAAATCGGACACAATGCCCACGATCTGCACGCCCTTGTCGGCGTACTCGCCGCTCAGCTCGCCCAGCTCGGGCATCTCGCGCAGGCAGGGGCCGCAGTAGGTGGCCCACACATTGACCATAGTCAAATCATACCCGGAAAACAGGCTTTCGTCAACGCTTTTTCCATCCAGCGTCGTGGCCGCAAAGGAGGCCAACGTTCCCTCCTTGGTCTTTTCGGCCATCGCGTCGGCCGCGCCGGAATCCGCCGTCCCCGCGGCATTGGCGTCAAACGCGCCCGCCACCGTTTCATAGGGCCAGTCCTTGATGCCGCCCATGTCGTACAGCTTGGTGTAGCCGAGCTTGGCCAGCTTGGCGGCGGCTTCGGCGCTGCGGCGGCCGCTGCGGCAGTACACAAGGATCGTCGCGTTCTGATCGGGCAGCAGGGCGGGCATCGTATCGCCGATCTCCTCGTTCGGGACCAGCAGCGCGCCCTCGATGTGCTTTTCGGCGTACTCCTCGGCGGTGCGCACGTCCACCAGCGTCACGCCGCCCGCATCCAGCATCTTTTTGCCTTCCTCGGCGGTGATCTTGGTCACGCCCGCGGCGGTCATCGAATCCTCCTCCATTGCGGCGGAGCCGGCTGTGCTGTCGGCCGTGCTGCCGCTCATCCCGTCCATGGCGGCGGTGGCGCCGCAGGCGGTAAAAACAGCACACAGGGCAAGCGCGCCGAGCGCGGCAAACGGTTTTTTGATTTTCATCAGGGTGCCTCCTTCTTTGTGGGGGTTGTCGGTTGGCTGCCGCCTGCGGGGGCGTTCCCCTTCAGCCGTCGGCCGCTTTCTTTAATGTAATTATATTAGTTACACTAAGGAAAGTCAATCCCCCTCCAGGCAAATTCCCACCATTTCACAAGGTTTTCACGGCCGGGGCGGGCGGCGCAAAACGGCGCGCCGACGCGGGGCAAAAATCTGCCTCCCATCGGCGCGCCGTTGTTTTTGTTTTTTTGTCAGGCAGCCGCCGGTTCCACCAGGTAGACCTTGGCAAAGGTGGATTCAAACTGGTAGGTGATGCTGTCCTGCGGGTACACGGCCTGCACCAGCGCCACCAGCGCGTCCGGTTCCACGGCGGCCTGGGTGGCCGCGTACAGGTAAAAGCGCTGGCCCGCCAGCCCGGCGTCCCGCAGGCTTTCCACCTCGTCGGGGCGCAGATACCGCAGGGTCTGCATCCCCTCCACCTCCTCAAAAAAGTCGAGGGTATGCCAGCCCGCGTCCCCCACAAACACCATCTGGGTAACGCCGCTTGCCGCAATCTGCGCCTTGCGGGGGCCGGCGTCCAGGTTCAGGTACTCATACGCCTCCGGCCGCACCGAGAGCGCCGTGGCCGCCGTCAGCGCCAGGATGCCCGCCGTACCCAGCGCCAGGCCCGCCTTCCGCCGCCCCGGCCCCGGCAGCGCCCGCGCGCCGAAATACACCGCCGCCGCCAGCGCAATCAGCGCGGGAAGGCAAAGAAAGTACTGGTAGCGCAGCGTGACAAAGGCCGCGATCTTGCTGATCAGCACAAAGTTGCACAGGCAGGTAAAAGCCAGCATCACGGCCCCGCCCGGGCAGACCGCGGGCTGCGCAGCCGTTCCCCCACGGGGGGCAGAAGCCTTTGCAGCCTCCCCCGCCCCGGCCTTTTTCGTCCCGGTTTTCCTTATAAAAAAGGCCGCCAGCGCCGCGCACCACAAAACGGCCAGCCCGGCCGCCAGCAGCGCGCCGCGCCCGCCCAGCAGAAAGCGGTCAAGCAGCGCGGCCATCCCGTCCTGCCCAAACAGCCGCCCGGCCGGCGAGGCATCGGTCAAATTGGCTGCCGCCTCGGTGCCGCGGTAGCTGGAAAACAGATGCCCGTACATCCCGGGAAAAACGGCAAGCGAGAGCGCCACGCTGCCCGCCAGCGTACCCGCGTAGGCCGCCGCGTCCCGCCGGCGCCGCTGCGCCAGCAGCCGCACGCCGAACCACAGCCCCATAAAAAACAGGAACAGCAAAACGTAATAATGGGTCAATATGCCTGCCGCGGCAACCGCCAGCAGGCCCGCCAGCCCGCGCCGGGTCAGCGGTTTTTGCCAGTGCGCCAGATGCCAGCGGACGGCCAGCAGCACAAAAAAGCCCGCCATGACGTACATCCGCACCAGCGTGGCCATATCGATCACGCTGGGCGAAAGCGCGGCCAGCGCCGCGCCCGCCAGCGCCGCCGCGCGGGAGCCGGTAATCCGGCGCAGGCAGTCGTACGCCAGCGCGGTGCTGCCCAGCGCAAAGGCAAAGTTGACGGCCAGCCCCAGCCGCAAAGCGGGGCCAAACCGCCAGCCCCGCAAAAACACCGCGCTGAGCAGATGGATCACCAGATAGTAAAGGGGCGGATGAACGTCCACGGCCTGGTCGTGCCAGACCTGCCGCAGGTTGAGCGCGTTGCCGGGCGTCACGGCCAGGTAGTCGTGTGCATAGGCTTCGGGCGTGGTGGTTCCCCACTGAAAGCTGCCTCCCTCCACCAGCGGCGAGCGGGAGTTGCCCAGGTTGAAGGAAAAATACCCGTCCACATAAAAATTCTGCTTCATGGCGCCATAGTACAGCAGCACGGCCAGCTGGGCCGCCAGCAGCAGCGCCAGCGCCAGCAGGGCCGCCCGCCTGGTTTTGGTTTCCGTCATGGTTTGTTTTCCTTTATTGCGTAAGCGTGGTATCGTTTGCCTGGCGCCGTGCTTTCCGGCGGCGGCATGGTAACAGTATACGGCACTTCCCCGCCTGTTGCAAGACGGCCGCCGCTTTTTCACCAAACACAAAAGGCTCCGCCCAAAGCGAAGCCTCTTGTGTGGTTGGTAAACCGGAGAATGGCAAAAGAAAGCCTGTGCGCGCCGTCAGTTCCAAAGCGCCGTCAGGGTATGCTCCCCGGTGGCGGTCACCTCGTCGGACGCGGTCACAATCCGGCCGCTGTACTGCCAGCCGCCAAAGGTCGCCCCCTCCTTGGTGGGAACGGGCAAATCGCCGTAAGGCAGGCTGTAGGTCACGGTCATGTCGGGCAGGACGGAAGCCCCGTCCACATTGCCGCCGGCCAGATCAAACCGGACGGTCACCTGCGCGGGCTGCCACACCGCGTAAAGCGTCATATCGCTCTCCACGGGGGTAGAAAAATCCCACGCTGTCGTCTCATCCTGGGCGGCGCTCCACCCCACCAGCGTATAGCCGGGGCGCAGCGGCGTCTCGGGCCGGGCGATGGTCTGGCCGTGCTTCAGCTTTTGGGCAGCCACGGTCACATCGCTCATGCCGGTGTTGAAGGTGATGGTAAATCCGCCGAAATTGGCGTTGAAAACCGTCAGCAGCAGGGCCGCCGCCACCATCAGGCCAATGCAGATGTCCAGCACCCGGATGGGCACATCCTTGCTGCCGTAAATGCCGCGGCCGAACCACCGCTTTTTGGCGGGGCTTTGGCTTGCGGCCGGGGCGGCGGGCGCGGCGGCGGGGGTATCGGCGCGGGGTTCCGCGTTGTTGTCATTCATGGGCATTTCTCACTTGCGAACCAGATATTTGCGCATATCGATCGAGCAGGCGATCAGGATGATCAGACCCTTGATGATGTACTGCATATTGCCGCTGATGGACAGGAAGTTCAGCGCGACAAAGATGATGCGGAGCAGCAGCACGCCGGTGACGATGCCGCTGATCTTGCCGGTGCCGCCTACGAACGATACGCCGCCGATCACGCAGGCCGCAATGGCGTCGCTCTCGTAGTTCAGGCCGGTGTTGGCCGTGTTGGAGGCGATGCGGGCGGACTCGATAAAGCCCTCGATGCCATACATGCAGCCGGCCAGGGTGTGAACCAGCACGGTGGTTTTGAAGACGTTTACGCCGGAGACGTTGGCCGCCTCGGGGTTGGAACCGACGGCGAACATATTTTTGCCGAAGGTCGTCTTGTTCCAGATAAACCACATGATGATCGTCATGATGATGGCGTACAGAACATACAGGGGCACGGTGATGGTCTGGCCGGTGCCGGTGGGAATTTTAAACCACGCGCCGGTCACAAAGTTCTTGTAGCGGTCGCCCAGGCCGGAAAGGGGCTGGCCGTTGTTGCCGTTGAGCATGTAAAATTCCAGGATGATGCCGTAAACGATCAGCTGGGTGGCCAGCGTCACGATAAAGGGATGCAGCTGGAATTTTGCCACGAAGAAGCCGTTGACGACGCCGACGATGCCGCCCACCAGAATCACCATCAGGATGACGAGGGGGATGGGCATTTCCGGCAGGTTGGGGAACATTTTGTTGCCCCAGTCGGACGCCTGCAGCATGGCCGCCGAGATGGCCGCCGACAAACCGACCACGCGCCCGGCCGAAAGGTCGGTGCCGGTCAGTACGATGCAGCCCGCGATGCCCAGCGCGATGGGGATCGAGGAGGCGGAAAGGCTGAGGATGTTGATGATGGAACCCATGGAAATGAAGCTGTTGTTGCGGCTCCATGTATAGATCACGAAGATGACCAGCAAAATGTAGATTGCGTTGTTGATCAGCCCGTCGCCCACGGCGCGCTTTTTGTCCTTGGCGTCCAGCGCCTGGAACTCCGCCATGTTTTGCTTAAACTTTGCAGCGATATTCATGGAATGGCTCCTCCCTCTTTACACATATTTGGCAGCCAGCGTCATAATGGCTTCCTGGGTAGTGTTGCGGGCATCGACCTCGCCGGCCAGCCGCCCGCCGCTCATCACCAGAATGCGGTCACATACGCCCAGCAGCTCCGGCATTTCGGACGATACCATGATGATGGTCTTGCCTTTGTTGGCCAAATCCAGAATCAGCTGGTAGATCTCGTACTTGGCGCCCACATCAATGCCGCGGGTGGGTTCGTCCAGCAGCAGCACCTCGGGCTGGGTAAGCAGCCAGCGGCCCAGAATGACCTTTTGCTGGTTGCCGCCCGACAGGCTGCGGATCTTGGTTTCCTGGCTGGGGGTTTTGGTCTGCATGGCGTCGATGGACCACTGGGTGTCCTTCTTCATGCTGGCGTCGTCCAGCATGATGCCAAATTTCAGGTGTTTGCCCAGGCTGGAGATCACGGTGTTCTCGCGGATGCTCAGTATGCCGAAGATGCCGGTCGCGCGGCGTTCCTCGGTCAGCAGGGCAAAGCCGTTTTTGATGCTCTCGCGGGAGTTGCGGTTTCTGACAACCTTGCCGCCCAGCTTGATTTCGCCGTCCCTGCGGGTGGCCACGCCGAAGATGTTTTCCAGCGTCTCGGTGCGGCCGCTGCCGTCCAGGCCGGCCAGCCCCACAACCTCGCCGCGGCGGGCCGTAAAGCAAACGTCCTTAAGGGCGGAATACATGGCGGTCAGGTGGTTGACTTCCAGGTACACCTCGCCGGGCTTGTTGGTCTTGGGCGGGAACTGGTTGCCCAGCTCACGGCCGACCATCAGCTTGATGATGGTGGGCATATCCAGCTCGCTGGCGGGGCGGGTAGCGACCCAGGTGCCGTCGCGCATAACCGTAATGTCGTCGCTGATGCGCAAAATTTCAGCCATCTTGTGGCTGATGTAGATGATGCCCACGCCGCGGTCCCGCAGCATGTTGATGATGCGGAACAGATGCTCCACTTCCTCCTCGGTCAAACTCGACGTAGGTTCGTCGAACACGATGACCTTGGAGTGATAGGATACCGCCTTGGCGATCTCCACCATCTGCCGCTGGGAAACCGGCAGGGTACTCATAATGCGGTGGGGATCCACATCGATGCCCAGATCGTCAAAGACGGCCTTGGTATCGGTGTACATTTTTTTCTCGTCCACCATCACGCCGCCCTTGGTGGGATAGCGGCCCAGCCAGATATTGTCCATCACGTTTCGCTTCAGCGCCTGGTTCAACTCCTGATGCACCATGGCCACGCCGTTTTCCAGCGCTTCCTTGCTGGTTTTGAAGGATACTTCCTTCCCCTCCAGCTGAATGCTTCCCTCGTCCTTGGAATAAATGCCGAACAGGCATTTCATCAGGGTGGATTTGCCCGCGCCGTTCTCCCCCATCAGGGCGTGTACGGTGCCCTTGCGCACCGTGAGCGAGACATGATCCAGCGCCTTGACGCCGGGGAATGACTTGGAAATGTCTGTCATTTGCAGCAGAACATTTTGTTCCATCGTCCATGTCCTCCTAACCATGAAAAGGCGGCTGCTGCCGAAACAACAGCCGCCCTTTTCTATTTAACCAAAACTTTTATCGGAACAATGCCTGTGCCGGATCAGCCCGCGTATTCCTGGTAGGCGATGTAGATCTTGTTGTTGAGGTTGTTCTTGGTATCCTTGGTGTAGGAATCGGTGTTGGCCAGCAGATCCTGCCCGGAGGCGGCGTTGGTGGTCAGCGCGCTGATGCAGTCGGCCATGCCCTGTGCATCCTGCTTGATGGTGCCGGCCATCTTGCCGTCCGCAATCAGCTGCTTGGCGGAATCGGTGGCGTCCACGCCGAACACGGGGATGGTGGTGCCGCCCTTGCCGGTGCCCAGGTTGTACCCTGCGGCGTTCAGCGCGCTGATGCAGCCCTCGGCCATGTTGTCGTTGTTGCAGATGATCAGCTCGATCATGTTCTTGTTGCCTTCGTTGTACTGGCTCAGGTTGGTGTTCATGTATTCGTTGGCGGCCTGGGCGCTCCAGTTGCCCTGCAGGTCAAGCTGGAACTTGTCCTTGTTGGAGGCGTCGAAGTACTCCAGCGCGGGCTTGCCTGCGGCGGTGATCACGGCGTCGGCATCCTCCACGCCGTACTGGGTGCGGTAGATGGCCTCCACGTTGGCGGCGTCGCCCTTGAACATCGCGTAGCTGATCTTGCCGTCCTTGTTCAGGTCCATGGCGTCAAAATTCTTGACGACGTAGTTGCCAACCATCTTGCCCTGCATATGGCCGGCCTCGGGGGCATCGGTGCCGACAAAGGCGACGTTGGTGTACTTGCCCAGCACGGCGCCCTCCTTGCCGTCCTCCTCGACCGCGCGGTTGAAGAAGATAACGGGGATGCCGGCGGCCTGCGCCTTGTCGCAGATGGCGCTGGAAGCGTCGGAGGAGCCGGAGGTGACCAGGTTGACGATCAGCAGGTTGGCGCCGGAAGCGATGGCGGTGTCGATCTGCTCGTTCTGGGTGGTCTGGTTGGAGTTGCCGTCATAGTCCTGATACTTGACGCCCAGCTTGGTCAGATCGCCGTCCAGGGCGGAGCGGACGCTGGAGATGTAGGTATCGGAGAAGGAGTAATAGAACACGCCGATGTTGGCCTTGGAAAGATCGGCCGTGGCAGCGGCGGCGCTGTCGGCCGTGCTGGAGGCGGTGCTTTCCGCCGTGCTGGAGGCGGTGCTTTCCGCGGTGGAGCTGGCGGCGGCAGAGGACGACGCGCTGGAACCGCAGGCGGCAAGGCTCAGGGCCATACCGGTGGCAAGAAGAACGGCAAGTGCTTTTTTCATGTTTGTTTTCCTCCTAAAATTTCCGTTTTGTGGGGCGTACAAGTTTTCCCTCCGTGGTTGTATGCCCCGTTTGCAAGTCTTATGGTACAGGAAATTTCCTTTCAAAACAAGGTGAAATTTCACCGATTCACTTGGCATTTTTTTATTCTTTCACACGGTTTCACCAAGTATTTATCACATTTATTGGGCATATTGCATAAATCACTCGAAGGCGAACAGTGCTTTTTGGCTGTCCACGGTGAACATATTTTCCCTTTCCACGGTCGTGGTGGCGGTGTCCAGGGTGGCCGGCAGGGCGTTTTTCTGGCCGGAAAGCAGCTTGTAGGCGCTTTCCACCCCCAAATAGCCCATCGCGTAGGGGTTTTGCACGATCAGGGCGTCCACCTCGCCGGTCTGCAGCTTGTCGATGGTTTCCACATTGCTGTCAAAGCCCACCAGCCAGGTTGCGCCGCCCAAACCGCGCTCGCGCACGGCGCGGGCCGCGCCCACGGCGGTAGGCTCGTTAAAGGCGATCAGGGTGTTGATCTCAGGATAGGCGGCCAGCATGGCGGCGGTGTCGGCCCGGGCGTTGGCGGCCAGCGCCAGGGTGTTGATGGCGGCCGCAATCGTCACGCGGCCGTCCCCCGCCAGGGTGTCGCGCACGGCGCGCTCCCGCTCCTGGCCGTTGGCGCTGTTCACATCGTAGTTGACAAGGCCCACCACAATCCGGTCGTACCCGCTGTCAAGAGCGGCGCGGGCGGCCATCTGCCCGGCGGCGTAGTTGTCGGTGCCGATGTAGGCGGATACCGCGCCGGAATGCACGCCGCTGTCAATGGCCACCACCTGCACGCCCGCGCGGGCGGCGGCATCGATGGCGGCGGCGTTGGCCTCGTAGTCGATGGCGGAAAACACCAGCGCCTCGGCCCCGTTGGCGACGGCCTTGGCCACCAGCTCGTTCTGGCCGGCGTAGTCCTCCTCGGTGGCGGCGCCGGTGATGTTCAAATCCAGGTTGTACTCGGTCGCGGCGGCGTCGGCCCCCGCAAAAACGGATTTCCAGAACTCGGTGCTGACGGATTTGGCCACCAGCATCACCTTGTGCTTGCCCTGCGCGCTTGCCGGGGCGTTTTGGGCGGCATCGGCGGCGCAGCCCGCCAGCAGCGCGGCGCAAAGGGCGCAGCAAAGCCAGCAGGCGGCCCGCCGGGGCGCGTCAGCGCGTTTCATAGGCACCCTCCTCCGTCACCTTGGGCATCCGTATCTCCACGCAGGTGCCCACGTCCGGCTCGCTGTGGATGGTCAGGCCGTAGGGCTCGCCGAAATAGATGCGCAGCCGGTCGTTCACGTTCTTGATGCCGATGCCCGTGCGGTCGCTCGGTTCCCGGTTCATCATCGATTCAATCTGCCCGGCGGTCATTCCCACGCCGTTGTCGGTCACGCTGAACAAGATGTCGCCGCCGTCCTGCCGCACCTTCACCTCAATGGTTCCCTCGTCCACCATCAGATCCAGCCCGTGGCAGATGGCGTTCTCGATGATGGGCTGCAGGGTGATCTTGTTGCAGAGAAAATCCTCGCAGGCGGGGTCAACGTCAAACGTGTAGGTAAACTGGTTTTTGTAGCGGTATTTCTGGATCTGCAGGTAGCTTTCGGCGTGTTCCAGTTCCTTGCGCACCGGTATCAGCTCGTGGCCGCGGCTTATGCTGATGCGGAACAGCCTTGCCAGCGCGTGTACCATCTGCACGGCGTCCGCGTTGCGGCCCCGCTCGCACATCCAGGCGATGGAATCCAGCGTATTGTACAAAAAATGCGGGTTGATCTGGGCCTGCAGGGCCTTCAGCTCGGTCTTGCGCAGGTTGACTTCCTCCTCCCGCACCATGGCCATCAGCCGCTGGATGCGCACAACCATATGGCCAAAGGAGGCCGAAAGGTCGTCCACCTCCCGCGCGCCGCGCACGGGCTGGTAGGCAAACCCGCCGGCATCGCCCTCAAACGCCGTCATGGCCGAGGAAAGCTGCCGCAGCGGGCGGCTCAAAAAGCCCGATACGATCCAGCTTACCAGCAGCGTCACCCCAAAGATGGCGGCCGCCAGCCCCAGCAGGATGCGCAGCATTCCCAGCACGTTTTCGTTGACCAGCTCGCTGACGTAGCTTACGCCCACCACACGCCAGCTGCTGCCGGGTATGCTTTGCAGGCTGTAGATCACCTTGTCGTCGGCGTAGGTGCCGTCGGCCAGGGTCACCAGCCGGGCGGTATCCTCGGCCTTCAGGCCGCTGTAGATCAGCTGTTGCTGGGGGTGGTAGATGATGTTGCCGCCGTTGTCCATCAAAAAGCAGTAGCCGTGCTGGCCGATGCCCACGTTGCTGATGTAGCTGGAAATGCCGGTAAAGCTCAAATCCAGCGCCACCCAGGCGGCGCGGCTCCCGTTGTGCAGCCGGGCCGTCATGGTGACGACCCAGGGGTAGTAGCCGTCGAAAATGGTTTCCACATGGGGCGCCGAGACGTACCGCTCCCCCTCCTGTTCAGCCTGCTCCCGGTCAAAGGAAAGGTTGCGCAGGATGTTTGCCTTGGGGGTGTGGTCCAGCGCCCAGCATTGCAGCAGGCCGCCGTCGCTGCCGTAGGTGGTCACGGCGATAACGTCGGGGCGCATCTTGAGAAAGGCCGAGAAAAACTCGGTGTTGCTGGTCTCTTCGTCGCCCAGCGCCGCAATCAGCATGGCCATGACCTCGCTCATGTCCTCGCTGTAGCTCCGGACGGTGCTGGCGGCCTGGGTCACGGCCTGGCTGCTGCTGGTCTTGGCGTTCTGGATGGTGGCCGTGCGGTAGCGGCCCGAAAACGCGACCACGCTGCACACCAGCACCACGGCCACCAGCCCCATCACAATGGCCACCAGGATGGTCGTCATGCTCACGCCCCGCCGGGCGCCCCTGCCGGGGATTGGTTCGGTTTGCGCGGGGGCGCCTGTTTCCTGTTCGCTCACTGGGCGCCGCCTTTCTCCGCCTCATGCTGGCGGCGCAGCACGTTGGGCGATGCGCCGCAGTATTTTTTAAAGCAATAGCTGAAATAATGCTGGTCCTGGTAGCCGCACCGCTGGGCGATCTCCTGGATCTTGAGGGGCGAGTTGAGCAGCAGCTCGCGCGCTGCGTCCATCCGCTTCTGGATCAGGATGTTGATAAAGCTTTCGCCCTCGTACTTTTTGATGCAGGCCGAAAGATGGTTGGGGCTTACGTCCAGCAGGGCGCTCAGGGATACCAGCGAAAGGCTTTCATCGCTGTAGTTCTGGTTGATGGCGTCCAGCGCGCGGCGGCAAAGCTGGCTGCCGCCCTTCTTCTGCTGGCTGCTCAGCAGGTCCATGGCGCAAAAGCAGAAGTCCTCCAGCGCCTTTTTCAGCTCGGGCGCCGTCATCTGGCGGAAGTTTGTGTCGGGCAGGATGTTTTGCCCCTGCAATTCGCGCACGGCGTCGGGCCCGGCGCCCGCGTACAGCACCCGGTACACCTCGCTCACCAGCTGCAAGGCCGCCGCGTCCAGCCAGGTGCGCCCGTACTGCGCGTTGTGGGAGGCGTCCACCATATCGTCCAGCCCGGCGTCCACGCCCGCGCGGGATTCCGCCCGCAGCGCGTCCGCAATGCGGGTGATCCGCCCGGCCGCATCGCCCGAAAGAGCCGCGGGCTGGCCCTGCACATCGGTGATAAAGGTCACGCCGCCCTCCCCCGCGCCGTTTTGGCTCAGCGCCTCCACGGCTTCGCGGTAGGCGGTGTGCAGGCCGGCCAGCCTGTCGGTTTCCCGGCTCACCCCCACCGCGCCCCGGCAGCGCAGCACGCGCTGCGCCACCTGGATGATCTCGTCGCCCAGAATATGCAGGTACTCCTCAAAATCGGAGGGGTTGCCCATCAGCAGGGTCACCACCTTGCCGCAGCTGAAAAAGCTGACATGGCGCAGGTATTTTTCGGCCAGCGTCTCCACCGGAAACACCTGGGCCGGGGTGGTGCGGTTGGCGCCGTCCGGGCCAAGCAGGCAGGTCACCAGCACCACATAGCGTGGGGTATCCTGCGCGTCGGCCAGCAGGCCGCATTCCAGCGCCCAGCCGCGCAGCTGCGTTTCGGGCACGGGGGGCTGGCCGCTGCCCGCGCCGTCGTCCAAAAGCAGGGGCATCAAAAAATTTTCCCGCCCGGCCTGCCGCCGCGTCTCGGTCTGCAGACTGTGGAACTGGGCGTCGATCTTCTCATGGATGCGGGTCAGCTCCTGGGCAAGGCCCTCCATGGTCAGCGGCTTGAGCATATAGCTGATGATGTTGTACTGGATGGCCTGCTTGGCGTACTCAAAGTCGTCGTAGCCGCTCAAAAACGCGATGTTCATGGCCGGGCGTATCTCCCGCACCTGCCGCGCCAGCTCTATGCCCGAGATAAAGGGCATGCGGATGTCGGTCAGCAGCAGGTCGGGCTCCCGCTTTTCCACAAGCTCCAGCGCGTCCAGCCCGTTGTTGGCCTCCCCCACCAGGGAAAACCCCAGCGTCTCCCAGGGGATCATGCTGCAAACGGCCTCCCGCAGCTCGTCCTCATCGTCGGCCACCACCACGGTGTAGATCGTTTTTTCCTGTGTTGCTTCCATCCCTGGCCCTCGTTTCCCGGCATTGCGCCGCATTGCGTGCTTTTGCCCCAAAGGGCCGGTCCGCTCCCGTCAAAACGGAAAAGGCAACAGCGCGCCAAGCGGATACGCAGGCCGTGCGCGGCACTGCTCCAAGCCCTTTGGGGATTCCTGCTTTTCGGGTTTCATTATAGGGGCAGCGCGCGTTTTTTGCAAGCGCCGGGCAGCAAAAACCCCCGCGCTGTGCGGCGCGGGGGCGATTTTTGCCGCAGGGCTTGCCGCCGGTTCAATCCCCGGCCATCACCCGCAATTTTCGTTTGCGGGGCGCGGCAGGCTGGCCGGGCAGCAGCGGCTCGGGCGCGTTGTCGCCGGAAAAAAGGCGCCGGTCCCGGCTTTTCCAGCGGTAGGGCGGCACCCCCACCAGCTTGACGAAATTGCGGTTGAAGGACGCCTGGGAGCTGAACCCGGTTTTCTTGGCCACCGCCTCCATCGAATCGTCGCCGTATTTCATCAGCTCGCAGGCCTTTTGCACCCGCACCAGGTTGATGTATTCGGCCGGGGACATCCCCACGATCTGGTCAAACAGGCGGCGGTAGTGCGTCTCGCTCAAATTGCAGAACCCGGCCAGGTCGCCGATGCGGATGGGCTGCTGGTAGTGGCCCTCCACATACTGCATGGCGCGGTAGACGATGGTAATCTCGGTATTGTCCTGCCGGTAGTCGGGTTCGGGGTTGGGCACCACATCGGCAAATTCCAGCAGAAGAGAAAACAGCAGATGGTCGCTTTCCCGCCAGCGTATTTCGCTGGCGGGGCGGCGCATCAGCTCCAGGATGGCGCGGGTCATGGCCGCCGCGCCGGGCTGTTCTGCGTCCGTCACCAGATGGGCGCGGGTGCCCAGGCGGCGGATGACCCGGCGCACCAGCAGGGTGTACTCCTGCTCATGGCGGCAAAGGGTCTGCACCGCGTCAAAATAAAAGAACTCCCACCGCTCCGGCAGGCCGGGGTCGTCCGGCACAAAGGCGTGGGACGTGTTGCGCGGTATCATGGTGACGGTGCCGGCCGCGTAGGGGCGCGCGCCCTCGGCGCACACCATTTTTCCGCTGCCCTGGTAGCAGAAGCCCACCTCCATCAAATTATGAAATGTGGTTATCCCTTTAAGTCAGCCAGGCTTGAACGAACCATAGCAACCGCC
>CAYWID010000002.1:0-7921 GCA_964458285.1 uncultured Subdoligranulum sp.
GAAGATAGTTGGTTGGAAACGACCTGTGAAAATAGGTAGACGCCGGCTTCTCTTGTTATTATGGCCCGTTGGTCAAGCGGTTAAGACAGCGGCCTCTCACGCCGTTAACGTGGGTTCGATTCCCGCACGGGTCACCAGAAAGCTCTGCTTCGGCAGGGCTTTTTTCTTTATACTATATGCTGAAATCCTGGAATAGCGGTACCGCCCGGCCAAAAAGCAAACGGATTTTCTGGATGGAACAACAAGGATGCGTTACGCCTTGCGTGCGGCGGCTTTTTCACGAAAGCGATCGCCCTGCACAATAAAACGCTCATGCTCGGCGGTGCCGATCTCGCCGGCGTCATCCCACATACGCGCGGTAAAAAACAGTTTTCGCTTTTCAAGAGAGACGAGCGTGCATTCGCAGCGTACCACGGCGCCAAGCGGGGAAGGGGCGCTGTGGGCCAGCACAAGGCGGCTTCCAACCGTGCAGCAGCCCTGCTCCAGATGAGGCGCAACGCTTTGCCAGCAGGCCTGCTCAACCAAAGCGGCCAACGCGGGGGTGGCAAAAACCGCAAGAGTCCCGCTGCCCATGGCCAAGGCCGTATTGGCAGGGGTGACGTTCACACAGGCGAATCCCTTTATTCCGGTTTCCAGCATGATTCAACGCTCCTTTTTGATCGTGTAAGCGCATACAAACGCCAAAGCCTCAACCGCATTGGCGTTCAGATGGTGCGGGGCTGCCCGGCCGCATACCTGGTTTCTGGCGCGCTTCGCACCGGCATAACGGTATTTTACCACGAACTGCGCGCTTTGCCAATCGTTTTGCGGCTGCACCACAACCGTGAAAGCCGGGATCGCCGCTTGCATAAAATTCAATATTGAAGTATAATGCTGACAAAGGCGATGCTGAATCGCTCAACAATGAATGGAAGAAACAGAGGTAAAACGGTATGGATGCAATTTTTACGCGCCGCAGTATCCGCAGCTTTCAGGCAAGAGAGGTTGAACCGCACAAGGTGGAAAAGCTTCTAAAGGCCGCCATGCAGGCGCCCTCTGCAGGCAACCAGCAGCCGTGGGAATTTCTGGTCATCCAGAAGCGGAACACGCTGAAGCAGTTGGCGGGCATGAGCCCTTATGCAGGGCCGATCGGCAGGGCCGCGCTTGCCATTGTCGTGCTGGGAAATACCGAGCGGATGCGCTTTGCTGAAAACTGGCAGCAGGACCTGGGCGCGGCTACCGAAAATATTCTGCTGGAAGCCGTAGCGCAGGGCCTTGGCGGCGTGTGGCTGGGCGTGCATCCGGCAAGCGAGCGCGTGGAGGCGATCTGCACCCAGTTTTCGCTGCCGCAGAACTGCAAGCCGTTTGCCGTTGTGGCGCTTGGCTACCCGCAGGAGGAAAATGCCAACCATTTTGTGGATCGCTATTTGCCCGACCGCGTCCATTACGAGTCGTACTGACTGGGATGCCGGAAGCAGATGCGGTGCGGCGGGTTAAGCAGCTTGCCGGCCCGCAAAAGGGGATGCCTGCGAACAAAATTGTAGCTATTGCCCAATTTCAGGATTGCATTTTTATCCAAAATATGCTATGCTGCTTTACAGCGGAAAATCGAGCCGCACCGATCTACTCTGGAGAGTCCCGAAAACGGGCGCCGAAGGTGTAACGCAGGGGAAAGACCCCTGCCGATCTCTCAGGCAAAAGGACAGAGCACCTGTTATGTGTATGTTCTACTCTTTGGAGGCTGAGGATATCAGCCTCTTTTTTTGTGCGGAATTTCGGCAATGGAACTGTTTTGCATTGGGCAGTGCGGGCTGCCAAAAACAAGTGGGAGGAACAGCATGTTTCAAGAAATGGATCTTATTCTGGGCAAAATTGATAGCTTTGTGTGGGGCATACCGCTGATCGTGCTGATTTTGGCGGTGGGCATTTATCTGACCGTCCGGCTGCATGGCTTGCAGATCACCAGGCTGCCGATGGCGATCCGGCATGTCATGGCCAACGAGCGCAGCGGCGAGGACGGCGAGGTTTCAAGCTTTGGCGCGCTGTGTACGGCGCTTTCGGCCACCATCGGCACCGGCAACATTGTGGGCGTGGCCACCGCGATCGTGGCGGGCGGCCCCGGCGCCATGTTCTGGATGTGGCTTGCGGCGCTGCTGGGAACTGCCACCAAATACTCCGAATGCCTTTTGGCGGTCAAATTCCGCAAAGTGGCGCCGGACGGGCACATCGTGGGCGGGCCTTTCTATTATATTGAAAACGGCATGGGGAAAAAATGGGCCTGGCTTGGCAAAATCTTTGCTTTTTTCGGCGTAGGCGTCGGCTTGCTGGGCATTGGCACCTTCACCCAGATCAACGGCATTACCAGTGCGGTCAACAATTTTTTTGACCCCGCCAACCGGTGGTCCGTCACGCTGATGGGCCGCCCGTACTCCTGGACGGTCGTGATTTCCGGCATTCTGCTGACGATCTGTGTGGGGCTTGTCATCATCGGCGGTTTACAGCGCATTTCCAAGGTGGCCGAGGTACTGGTGCCTTTTATGGCCATTTTGTATGTGGGCACGGCGCTGATCATCCTGATCACCCATGTGACGGCGATCCCGGCGGCCATTGCGGAGATTGTACAGGGCGCGTTTGGGCTTCGCGCCATGGCGGGCGGCGCGCTGGGCGCCATGCTGGTGGCTATGCAGAAGGGGATTGCGCGCGGTATTTTTTCCAATGAGGCGGGACTTGGCAGCGCGCCCATTGCGGCTGCGGCAGCCCATACCGATGAGCCTGCGCGCCAGGGCTTGATTTCGATGATGGGCACGATCATCGACACCATCGTGATCTGCACCATGACAGGCCTGAGCATCGTGATCACAGGCACCTGGAACATCGGGCTGGAAGGAGTTGCGGTCACCACCAAGGCGTTTCAGCTTGGCCTGCCTTTTCCCAATGCGGTGGCTGGCTTTTTGCTGATGATCTGCCTGGTGTTTTTTGCCTTCACGACCATTTTGGGTTGGGATTACTACAGCGAACGGTGCCTGGAATACCTTGTCAAGGGAAATCGGGCCATTGTAAAGGGTTACCGCTGGCTGTATATCTTTTGCGTTATGATCGGTCCCTTCATGACGGTATCCGCGGTTTGGACAATTGCGGATATCTTCAACGGCCTGATGGCCATCCCCAACCTGATCGCGATCATTGCGCTGAGCGGCGTTGTGGTAGCCGAAACCAAAAAATACATGGAAAAAATGGGCAAACGCTTTTGAACCTCTTTGGCCCAACCGACAACTGCCTGGGGCGCGCCTTCTGCAAAAGAAGGCGCGCTCTTTTTTCGTGAGACAAAGTTCTGAAAGCACTTGCGGTTTCGCACCCGTCATGTTATACTGAACATAGTTCATATTAAATGAAAATAGGTAAAGGAGTGTCCTGCGACTATGAAGAAGTATTGCAATCTGGCTTTTCTTTATGCCATGGCGGCCATTGCCTGCGGCGTATTCTACCGTGAATTTACCAAATTTTACAGCTTTACCGGCAGAACGACCCTGGCCTTTACCCATCTGCACCTGTTTGCGCTGGGGACGCTGATGTTTTTGCTGGTTGCGTTGTTTGCCCAAAGCACCGATCTGACGAGCCAAAAGGGGTTCCGCCTTTTTATGATCCTGTACAACATCGGTCTGCCCTTTATGACCGTCATGTTTTTTGTGCGCGGGATTGTGCAGGTACGGCAGACGGCGCTGTCTGCGGGGGCTTCGGCGGCTATCTCCGGGATGGCAGGCATCAGCCACACGCTGCTTACGGTTGCGCTGATCGGCTTGTTTGTGGCCTTGCGAGCCTGCAAGCCGCAGAGGAGCGACGCGTGAGCTTACGCCCGGCCGGGCGCAAGCAAAAAAGGCGGGAGAAGGAACGATTTATTTGGATAAATCGCTCCTTCTCCCGCCTTTTTGATGCCGGATGCGGCCCTGGGAAAAATATACTTGAAAAATGGGCTGCGGGGGGCTGGACTATTTTGGGATTCCTGCTATACTGACAGTTGTCCATTTGCACAAGGCCGGAAGCCACACAGGAAAAGAGCAGCAAAGTATGAAAAAATGTGCGATGCTGCGAAATTGATGTGCGATTTTTCCATAGCCTGGCGGGTGTGCTGCCGCAGCCTTTTTGCAAGGGGAAAACAAGAATAACACAGGAAACCAGGAGGCCGCCCCGCGCTTGGACGCGCGGCGCACAGCAGAACAATGGAACGAAACGCAAAAGGATTTTTTTTGGATAATATGTTCGCCAACAGCGCGTACTGGGCCGGCGCCGGAACGGTGGTTGCGGCGCTGATGGACTATTACGGAATGCCGCTGTGGCTGACCAACCTGATCGCTGGGTTTACATCCACCCTGCCGGTTTTGCAGATGGCCGGCTCGGGCATGTACCAGCGCACCACGCACCCGGCGCGCATGACGCGCGGCCTGAGTGTGGCCTGGCGTGCGATGCTGCCGGTCTGCTTTTTCTCGGTGCTGCTGCCGATGCCGCTGGGGGCGGCGGTGGCCCCGCTGGCTTATTTGACGGCGCTGGTTCTCAACCAGCTGGTTGGCCCTGCCATGAACGACTGGATGGTCAATTCCCTGAACCGCAAAATTTCCAGCGATTACTACGCTTTGCGGGAGACGGCGTTCATGGTGATGGTTACGGTGTCCAGCTGTGCAGTCAACCTGTCGCTGAGCTGGGGGCAAAAGCAGAACACAATGCGGCTGGCGTTTCTGTTTTGCGCGGTTTTTTTGAGCGTGAGCCTGGCGTGCAGCGTTCCGCCGCTGTTCCGCATCGACCCGCCCCGGCCGATGCCCCGCACGGCCCGCATCTCGCCGCGAAAGGCGCTTGCGGATCGGATATTTCGCCCGGTTTTGGCGGCCGGCGTTCTGTGGAGTTTTGCAGGGATGTTTTTGGGCAGCTATGCAACGACCTATCAGATCCAGGTGCTGCATCTTCCGTTTGAGACAATCCTGCTGTGGTCTGTGGCAGGCAACCTGCTGCGCGCGCTGTGTACCCCGCTTATGAACCGAGCCGCGGAGCGGATCGGCTGGAAGTATGTGTGCTTTGGCTGCATGGGGCTTGTGTCGGCCACCGGCGTTCTCTGGCTGCTGATGACGGAAAATACCCTTTGGCTGCTGTTCCCGGCCTGCTGCCTGATCAACGCAGTGGCCTATGCGGGGCTGGGCGTGGGTATGTTCAAGCTGCAGCTGGAGCATATGCCCTCGGCGGCGCAGGGCGTCTATTTTGCGGCCAACGCGGCCTGCACCGGTATCGCGGCATGCCTGGGCTCGGTCCTCTGCTCGGCTACCATCAGCGGCTTTGGGCGCCTTGGCTGGGCGCTCAACCTGATTTTTGCCATCGGGCTGGTCTTGAGCGTGGGGGCGGCGCTGCTGGTGCGCCGGGTGCCCGACCCGGCCTCCCGATCGGCGGCTTGAACGGCGGCCCGTTTGCCGGGCGGCGGGCGGCGGAGGTTGCTTCTTCCTTTTTCCCCCGCGCCGTGGTATGATGCACACAGAACCGCCTGGCAGAGCGAGCCGTACAGACGGCCCAAAATCTGTGCGCCGCCAGGCAAGGGAGGCACCCCATGGAGCAGCAGCCGGGAACCGGAAAGCGGTCAAAAATGTACCCCGCGGTAAAAAAGGCGGGCGCTGCGGGCAGGGCGTTTGTTCTGCAGCACCGCGCCGGTCTTGTGCTGCTGCTTGCGGGGCTTTTGGGGATTGCGCTGTTCCAGGCTGCCAAGCGGAACGCCGGCGCCATGGCGTGGTGGGTGGCGCATGGTTCAATGCCCTACAAGCGGCTGGCGGCGGCGCTGGTCGATCCGCTGCCGCTGAGCAGCTGCGAGGTGGGGGCCACGCTGTTGGCGTTGGCTGTGCTGGCCGGGCTTGCGCGGGTATTCCGCCGCCCGCGCGGCGGATGGCCTGCGCGGTTTCTGGCCTGGCTGCTGCACGTTTGCACGGCGGGTGTTTGGATCTACGGGGGCGTTTGTGCGTTTTGGGGCACCCAATACTATGTTCCCACCTTCGCGCAGCAGGCCGGTATGCAGTCGGCAGCCGTTTCCACCGAGGCGCTGACCTCCGTGACGGCCTATTTTGCGGCGCGCGTCAACGGGACAGCCTATACGGTGCCGAGGAATGCCGACGGAACCTACGCCGTGTCCAGGCGGGAGCTTCTGCGCCAATATGGCATGGTCTACGACGGGCTGGAAAGCGAGTACCCGTTTCTGGCCGGAACTTCACGGCGGCCCAAGCCTGCCGTCTATTCCAAAATCATGAGTGCGGCAGGCTTTACCGGCTATATCTGCCCGCTGTTTGGGGAGACGACCCTCAATGTGGATTGTCCGGCGGTCTTTCTTGGGCCTACGATCGCCCACGAGATCGCCCACCAGCGCGGGGTTGCCGCCGAGCTGGAAGCCAACTATTGCGCGGTGGAAGCCTGCGTGACCAGCGGCAACCGGAACTGGGCGTATGCAGGCTGGCTTTTCGGTTACCTGTATCTCTCCAACGCGCTGTATGAGAGCGACCGCGCGGCGGCCGATGCCAGCTATGCCGCTTTGTGCGATGCCGCAAAAGCAGACTTGCGACAGAACAACCGCTACTGGGATCAATGGGAAGGCCCGACCAAGCAGGCGGGGGAGACCGTGTACAGCGGCATGCTCAGCGGCTTTGATCAGCCGCTGGGGATGAAAAGCTATGGCGCCTGCGTGGACCTGCTGGTGGAACGCTACGCGGCGCAGGCCGGGGCCGGCGCACAGCCGTAAGACCGCCGCCCACAAAAAGAGCCGCCGCAAAGGCTGGACGAGTTGCGTCAACCTTTTGCGGCGGCTTTTGGACTTTTTCAAGGAAACGGCGCACCCTTCCGGTGCGGGCGCTCAAGAGCATGACCCGGAAAAATGCGACAAAGGAGGCGGCGGCGTGCGCTGCCGCGCCGTTTCCGGGGATTGCTTCAGGTTCCGGCGGGCGTATCGTCCCCGGCGGGGCCGTCCCCCTCAGGCGATTGCCCGGCGGGGCGGCGCTGTGCCTGCGCGGTCTGACTTTTTTGGATGGTCTTGCGTCGTTCCTCCTGCTGGCGGGCTTCCTCCAGCGCGCGATGTACCGCGCGGTCCTTCAAAAGCTGCTGCGCGCTGGCCTGCGTTTCCTCCAGCACCCGGCTGCGGGTCGCTCGTTCCAGGGCGCTCTCATCGTCCGGCAGGGCGGGCAGCTCATCCAGCGGTGTGTCCAGCGGAATACCGGCGGCCGCGGCAAAGGCGGCGGCGGGCGCCGCCGGAACGGCATCGGCGGACAGGGAGGGCGTCAGGCTTTGCCATACCCGCGGGGCGTTCTCGTCCGGCAGGGCACGCGCGTCTGTTTCCGGTGCGTTTTCCGGGGCGCCGGCGGCGGTCGGTTCGCTCTCGCTCTGTTCGCTGCGGGTCTGACGCACCCGCTCCAGCACATGGCGCTGCAGCTCACGGCGGTCCGCGTCGCGGGGCATCCGCACGGGGGTGGGGTCTGCCTGGCCGGTGGGACGGATGGTGCCGGTGGCCATGGCGGCCGCCCGGCGGCGCTGCCGCGCGAGATCGGCGGCTTTCAAACGCTCAAAAGCTTCGCGGCGCTCATCCTCGGACAGAAGCGGATCCAGCTCGGCATCAAGAACGGCCAGCGGCTTGATGCGGGCGATCACCTGCTCAAGGGAATCCGACGACTTCGCCTCCTGGGCGGGCGCGGACGAATCCGCGCCTTCCGTCTGTGCCGGGGCGGGCGCCGGGTGCGCCGGCGGCGCGTCGTCCTCCTCCACAAGGGAGAAGCGGCGGGCTGGCGGGATGACCGGCTCGTTTTCCGGCTCCGCGGCGGGCGGGGCGGGCACATACTCCACCTGGGGCAGGGGAACCGTCGGCTGACCGGAGGTCAGGGGGCGGTTTGGGGCAGCCTGCGCAGGCTCGGGCGGGCGGGGCGCCGCCAATGAGCTG
>CAYWID010000002.1:7979-297600 GCA_964458285.1 uncultured Subdoligranulum sp.
CCCGGGCGGGGGGGGGGGGGGGGGGGGCGCCGCCACTGCGGTGGGCGGCGGGGGGGAAGCGGCCGGGAAGGCCGGAACCCGGCTTGGCGCGGGGGAAGCTTCAGGCGCCGGGGCGCCGGCCCGCCTGGCCGGGAAGGGCGGCGCCGCCGCGCCGGAAAGAGGTGCGGCAAGGGGCGGCGCGGAAACCGCCGCAGGGGGATGGGGCGCGGCATGGTAGACGGTGTGGGGCGCCGGGAACCCCGGCCTGCCCGATGCCTCCTGTGCCGGTGCGGCGGCGCCCGCCGGCCCCCCCGCATGTGCGCGCCGCGCGGCCGCGGCGCGCACGCGCGCGCCGTCGCCGGAGGAGAGAGAGGTCAGCAACAGATGCACCCGCGCTTTCAGCTGATCGTTGTCGCTTTTTCGGACGGACTGCAAAAAAAGCAGCCAGTGCCAGGCCAGCAGCGCCAGATACCCAAGCGCCAAAAGCACCCGCAAAAGCAGCGGCAGGGCGCTGCATACGGCTAAAATCAGTGCAAAAACCAGCAGAACACTGCTGATCAGGCAAAGAATCAGGGAATTCCGAAAGGTATTTTTCATGCTATTCCATTAACATCCCAATCGCAGACAAATCTTGGGGCGGCCCGCAGTGCAAGCCGCCCGTGCAAAACAAACGGCGGCGGGCAATCATTTGGTGCCGAAAATGCGGTCGCCCGCATCGCCCAGGCCGGGGATGATGTAACCGTTCTCGTTGAGCTTCTGGTCGAGCGTGCCTACATAGATATCCACATCGGGATGGGCGGTATGCAGGGCCTTCAGCCCCTCTGGCGCGGCAATCAGACCGATAAATTTGATATGGCGGGCGCCGTGCTTCTTGATCTGGGAGATCGCGTCGGAGGCGCTGCCGCCGGTAGCCAGCATGGGATCCAGCACCAGCACTTCGCGCTCGGCAATGTCCTTGGGCAGCTTGCAGTAGTATTCCACAGGCTCCAGGGTCTGCTCGTTGCGGTACAGGCCGATGTGGCCCACCTTGGCGGCGGGGATCAGGTTCAGCATGCCGTCCACCATGCCGAGGCCGGCGCGCAGAATAGGCACCAGCGCCAGCTTGCGGCCCGCCAGCACCTTGGTTCTGGCCAGCGCGATGGGGGTTTCGACTTCGACTTCCTCGGTGGGAAGATCGCGGGTGGCCTCATAGCAGAGGAGCATGGCAACCTCGCTCACCAAATCACGGAATTCCTTGGTGCCGGTGTTTTTGTCACGCATCAGGCTGATTTTGTGCTGGATCAGGGGATGGTCTACAATCTCTACAACGCTCATGTTCGATTTGCTCCTTACACGTTAGTTTGTTGTTCGGTCAGCGAAGGCTATTGCTTGTCTGCCCTTGCAGAAAAAACACGGTTACCGGGTTTCCAGCGCGGTGATTTTATCAATCCGCCGCTGATGCCGCCCGCCCTCAAAGGGGGTATCCAAAAACAGATCGACGATGGCGGCGGCCAGCCCCGGGCCGACCACCCGCCCGCCCATGCAAAGGGCGTTGGCGTCGTTGTGGCGGCGGGTATACTCTGCGCTGAAGGTCTCGCTGCAGCAGCAGGCCCGGATGCCGTGCAGCTTGTTGGCGCTGATGGAGATGCCCACGCCGGTGCCGCAAAACAGCAGCGCGCAGCGGCATTCCCCGGCCAGCACCGCCTGGCAGGGCGGCACGGCCATATCCGGGTAATCGCAGCTCTCGGGGCTGTAGGCGCCAAAATCCCGGTAAGGAATTTTGCGCTCCTCCAGATGCTTTTTGATTTCCTCCTTGAGGAAATAGCCGCCGTGGTCCGCACCCAGGGCGACGGGCTTTTCTTCATTCATCTGCAAAACACTCCTTTTTCGCTTCACGGTTGGCGGGGGCCTGCGCGGCGCCGGCGGCTTCCCGCTCGGCCCGTTCCCGCTCGGCCTGGCTCAGCCGGTGGTAGCTGGGCAGCAGCGCGGCGGGCGCAACGGCCTGCCCGGCCTGCCACTGCGCGCGGGCGGCCAGTGCCACCCCGGCGCCCCGGCACCCGCGCAAGGCGGGCGGGCAGGGCAAAACCCCCTCGGTCTTTTCAAAAGTATTGTAACACAATGCGGCGCCATCGCCAACAAAAAATACCGGCTTTTTACAGGTTGCCACAAAATTGGCAAGCTCGGTCACCGGCGCGGCGTCGTCCGGCGTAAGCCGGGCGTGACCGGCAAGGTCAAAACCCGCCCAGTACACCTGGCCCCGGCGGGCGTCCAGCGCGGCCACCACGGTGCCCGCGCCGTTCACCCCGCGCGCCAGCGCGTCCAGCGTAGATACGCCCGCGCAGGGGGTGTTGGCCGCAAAGGCCAGCCCCTTGACGGCGGCCAGCCCGATGCGCAGCCCCGTAAAGCTGCCGGGGCCTGCCGTCACGCCGTACAGATCGATCTGCGCGGGGGTCAGCCCGCAGGCCTTGAGGGCGGCGTCCGCCATCGGCAGCAGCGTTTCGCTGTGGGTGAAGCCGGTGTCGGAAAAAGCCTCGTACAGCAGGGTATCGTCCTGCAAAACGGCCACGGCGGCGGTGCGCCCGGCGGTATCGATGGCAAGCAAATACATGGCAGTCTCCCTTTATTCCGGCTTTTGCAGCCCGGTCACCGTGATGCGGCGGGTGGTATCGTCCAGCGGCGCGATGTCGATGGCTACGGGCGATTCCCGCGCCAGCAGGGCGGCGCAGTTTTCGCTCCATTCGGCGGCGACGACGGCGCCCGCGTCCAGATAATCGTAAAAGCCTGCCCCGGCCAGGTCCTCCTCGGTGTGGATGCGGTAGAGGTCAAAGTGGGCGAAGGGCCGCGGGCCGCGGTAATAGTTGACGATGGCAAAGGTAGGGCTGGAGACGGGATCGATGCAGCCCAGCCCCTCCGCAATGCCCTGGCACAGGGCGGTTTTGCCCGCGCCCAGCCCGCCGGTGAAGGCGATCAGGGTGCCGGGACGGAGCGCGGCGGCCAGCCTGCGCCCCAGGGCGACGGTCTCGGCGCGGGAACGGGTGATGTATTCGGCCATAAAAAAATCCTCCGTTGGCAATTTGCGGCATCTAAACATCATATTATACAGCAACGGCGGCGTTTTGTAAATTTGCTGCGGGGCTTTTTTGGGGTGACAATCGGGAATTTGCTTGCTATAATGGGAGAAACTGCGGGAAAGGGGGCGGGCGAATGCTGAAGCTGCTGCGGCGCTACGCAAGGCGGGCCGATACGGGATATCTGCTGCTGTGCGGCTGCTGCTCGGTTTTGAGCGTGGCGGTGCTGATGTCCATCGGCCAGAGCGAGCTGGGCGGTTCCAACAACAAGGCCTCGGTGCAGCTGATCGCCAGCCTGCTGGGCGTGATGCTGGCCGTGGTGTTTTCCACCATCGATTACCGCGCGCTGGCCCGCGCCTGGCCGCTCCATGCGATCGTGGCCTGGGGGCTGGTGCTGCCCACGCTGTTTCTGCACAATTTCAGCACCGGCTTCGTTACAATCGGGTACGATGCGGGCGGCACCGCCAACTACAGCTGGTACCGTGTGGGCGGGATGACCTTTCAGCCTGCCGAGCTTGCCAAGATCAGCTTTATTTTGACGTTTTCCTACCACCTGAGCAGGGTCCGGGGCAGGGTCAACCGCCCGGCCAACCTGCTGGCGCTGCTGGCGCATCTGCTGCTGCCCGCGGCCGTCATCCACTGGCAGGGGGACGACGGCACCGCGCTGGTGTTTTTGGGCGTGGGGCTGATCCTGCTGTACGCGGGCGGCGCGGCGCGGGGCCTTGTGTGGGGGGCGCTGGCCGCCGCGGGTTTTGGCGGCGGCGCGCTGCTGGCGCTTCGCCCGGGCATCCTCAAGGGTTACCAGTTCAAGCGGATTCTGGCCGTGCTGCACCCGGACGATCCCGCGCTGGCCGATATCGCTTACCAGCAGAACAAGGGCGCGATGGCCATCGGCACCGGCGGGCTGACCGGGCAGGGCCTGTTTGGCGGGCAGCATGTTTTTGTGCCCAACGCCTGGAACGATTTCGTTTTCAGCTATCTGGCCAACGCACTGGGCTTTTTGGGCGGGATGGCCGTGCTGGCGCTGCTGCTGGGCGTGACCCTGCGCACGCTGCAGATCGCCCGCCGCAGCACCGACGCGCTGGGCCGTTACCTCTGCGTGGGGATTTTTGCCGCGCTGTTCTGGCAGTGCGTCATCAACCTGGGGATGAACCTGCAGGTGCTGCCGGTCATTGGGGTAACGCTGCCCTTTTTCTCGGCAGGAGGTTCCAGCGTGGTGATGATGTACCTGAGCGTGGGGTTGGTGCTGAGCGTGGGGCTGCGCGCCCGCGAGAGCGCGGGGCTTGCCGACCCGACGGACTGAAAACCGAAGCATTGAGAAGGAGAACACAATGGAAGAAGCAATCCTGCCCGGCCTCTACGAGCATTTCAAGGGCAACCGCTACCGGGTGCTGTTCACGGCCCGCCACTCCGAGACAGAGGAGGAAATGGTGGTGTACCAGGCTTTGTACGGCGCGCGCGGCTACTGGGTGCGCCCGGCCTCGATGTGGAACGAGACGGTCACGCGGGAGGGCAAAACCTTCCGCCGCTTTACCCGGATCGGCGATTGAGTTCCCGGCGGGCCGCCGGGAAAAACAAAAAACAGCCGGTGCGAATGCCGAAAAAAGTTGTCTGTCCGTCCGGGCAGGCTGTTTTTCGGCACGCATCGGCTGTTTCCGGCGCAAGGGCCCGGCGGGCTGCGGCGGGTCAGGGCGCGTTCGGCTCAGGCGGGTCGCGCTCGGGCGGAAGGCTGGCCAGCATGGGCAGCGCGCAGACGGCGGCAAGGCCGATCACGCTGTACGCCGCGCGGCAGGGCCAGGCAAAAGCGCCGCCGCCCAGCCAGGCCAGAACGTCCAGCCCCCATAGAGCCTGCACGGCGCCGTTCAGCCCGCCCAAAATCAGCGCAAGCAGGACGGCCTTGTTGAAAACAGACATGCAAATGCCCCCTTTCGCCCGGCAGTATGGGCCAAAGGGAGCTGTTTTATACAGGCTGTGCGGCAAAGCGCCCCGGCCGGCGTGCCCCGCCCGGGACTTGCGCGGCATTCCCCGTCAGTTTTTCAGCGCCTGCATGGGCGCGGGAATCCGCCCGCCGCGGTGAATCATCACATCCGGTTTAAAGGGCGATATGGGCATGATGGGGGCGTGGCCCAGCAGCCCGCCGAAATCCAGCACGTCCCCGGCCTTGTGACCGATGGCGGGGATCACACGGACGGCGGTGGTCTTGCTGTTTACCATCCCGATGGCGGCCTCGTCCGCGATCAGGGCGCTGATGACCTCGGCCGAAGTGTCGCCGGGAATCACCACCATGTCGATGCCCACGCTGCAAACGGCGGTCATGGCTTCCAGCTTTTCCAGCGTCAGGCTGCCGCACTCGGCGGCCTTGATCATCCCGTCGTCCTCGGAAACAGGGATGAACGCGCCCGAAAGCCCGCCCACATGGTTGGAGGCCATCACGCCGCCTTTTTTGACGGCGTCGTTCAGCAGCGCCAGGCAGGCCGTGGTGCCGCAGCAGCCGCAGCTTTCGAGGCCCATTTCCTCCAAAATGTTGGCCACGCTGTCCCCGATGGCGGGGGTGGGCGCCAGCGACAGATCGATAATGCCCGCCGGCACGCCAAGGCGCGCGCTGGCAAGGTTGGCCACCAGCTGGCCCAGGCGGGTGATTTTAAAGGCTGTCCGCTTGACCAGCTCGGCCACCTCGTCCATGGGGGCGTCCTTGGGCAGCTTGGCCAGCGCGGCGCGGACCGCGCCCGGGCCCGATACGCCCACATGGATCTCGCAGTCCGGCTCGCCGGGGCCGTGGAACGCCCCTGCCATAAAAGGGTTGTCCTCCGGCGCGTTGCAGAAAACGACCAGCTTGGCGTCGCCCAGGCACATATGCTCCCGGGTAAGCTCGGCGGTTTTGCGCACGGCCTGGCCCATCAGCCGGACGGCGTCCATGTTGATGCCGCTTTTGGTGGAACCCACGTTGACGCTGGAGCAGACGAGATCCGTCTCGGCCAGCGCGCGGGGCAAGCTTTCGATCAGCCGGAGATCCCCGGCGGAAAAGCCCTTGTGTACCAGCGCGCCGTACCCGCCGATAAAATTGACGCCCACGGCCTTGGCGGCGGCGTCCAGGGTTTTGGCATAGTCCACGGGGTCGGCGTCGGGCGCGGCGCCCAGCAGCATGGAAACAGGGGTCACGCTGATCCGCTTGTTGACGATGGGTATCCCAAATTCCTCACTGATGCCGTTCACCACCGGCACCAGCCGCCCGGCCCGGGCCACGATCTTGTTGTAAATTTTCTCGCAGGCGGCCTTGCCGTCCGGGTCGATGCAGTCCAGCAGACTGATGCCCATGGTGACGGTGCGGACATCCAGATTTTCGGCGGTCAGCATTTCGATGGTTTCCAGAATGTCGCCGCTGTTGATGATGCGCATAGTTCTTTCCCTCCCCGGCGTTTCGCCTCAGATCGTATGCATGGCGTCAAAGACTTCCTGCCTGGTCAGCGCAACCTGCATCTTCATCTCCCGGCCAAGCGCCTCAAAGCGGGCGCGCACGGCGTCCGGCGCGGCGGTGCAGGCGGACAGATCCACCAGCATGATCATGCAGAACATGTCCTGCATGATGCTTTGGGTGACATCCTCAATATTGATGTTCAGCTCGGCGCATACCGCGCTGACCCGCGCGATCACGCCCACCTTGTCCTGCCCGATCACGGTGATAACGGCCTTTCTCATAGATAAACACCCCTCTTTTTTTGTCCCGATATTTCTGGTAACATAGGCATTATACCAGATGCAAAGAAGATTTTGTAGCAACCGGACGACTTTCAGCCGAAAAATTTGCCGTTTTGCTGCAAGTTGGCTGCCGCTGTGGTATAATCACACTATCCAACTACACTTGGAAAACGGAGCATAAAGGAGAGCATAACGATGGAAGAACTTCTGCATATCCTGGAAAAGAACGCGCGGCTGCCGCTGGAGGATATCGCCGCCATGATGAACCGCCCCGCCGCCGAGGTGGCCGCCATGCTGGATGCCGCCGCCGCCAAGGGCTACATCCGCGGCTACGAGGCGCTGGTGGACTGGGAAAAGGCCGGCGTCAATCAGGTGGAAGCCATCATCGAACTGCACGTTTCTCCCAAAAAGAGCCGCGGCTTTGACGAGATCGCCTCGGTCATCGCCTCGTTTGACGAGGTGGACAGCGTTATGCTGATGAGCGGCGGGTACGACCTGCAGGTCATCATCAAGGGGCGCAGCTTCCAGGAGATTGCGCTGTTTGTGGCCAAGCGTCTTTCTCCGCTGGACGATGTGCTGACCACGGCCACCAGCTTTGTGCTGCGCACCTACAAGCGGGGCGGGCTGCTGTACCAGGACGACGAAACCGACGAAAGAGAGTGTACGGTGCTGTGATGGATTACAATTCTTTGCTGGCGCCGGGCGCCAAGGCCATGCGGCCCTCCGGCATACGGCGCTTTTTTGATCTGGCCGCCGATATGCCGGACTGCATCTCGCTGGGCGTGGGCGAACCGGATTTCAAAACCCCGTGGAGCGTGCGGGACGCGGGCATCCGCACCCTGGAGCTGGGCAAGACCCGGTATACGGCCAATGCGGGCCTGAAGGAGCTGCGCGCCGAGATCGTCAAGTATCTTGCCCGCCGGTTTGACCTGCGGTATCACCCGGAGGACGAGGTGCTTGTCACGGTGGGCGGCAGCGAGGCCATCGACCTGGCCATCCGCGCGCTGGTGGAGCCGGGGGACGAGGTCGTCATCCCGGAGCCCTGCTTTGTCTGCTACGAGCCGATCACCCAGCTGACGGGCGGCGTGCCGGTCCACCTGCCCACCCGGCAGGAGGATGATTTCCGCCTGACCGCCGCGGAGCTTAAAAAAGCGATCACCCCCAAGACCAAGCTGCTGATCCTGCCTTACCCCAACAACCCCACGGGCGGCGTGATGGGGGAGAAGGACCTGGAAGCCGTCGCGGCGGTGCTGCGCGATACCAACGTGATGGTGCTGTCCGATGAAATTTATTCCGAGCTGACCTACGGGCTGGATCGCCATGTCAGCATAGCCTCGCTGCCCGGCATGCGGGAGCGCACCATCGTTATCAACGGGTTTTCCAAGTCCTACGCGATGACCGGCTGGCGGCTGGGCTACGCGGCCGGGCCGGCGCCGGTGCTGAAGGTGATGACCAAGATCCACCAGAGCTGCATCATGTCGGCGCCCACCACCAGCCAGTACGCGGCCATCGTGGCCCTGCGCCAGTGCGACGACCAGATCGAGATGATGCGGGACGAGTACAACCGCCGCCGCCGCTTTGTGGTCAAGGCCCTCAACGAGATGGGCCTGACCTGCTTTGAGCCGCGCGGGGCGTTCTATGTGTTCCCCTGCCTGAAGTCCACCGGGCTTTCCAGCGAGGCGTTCTGCGAGCTGCTTCTCAACGAAAAGCATGTTGCCATCGTGCCCGGCGATGCGTTCGGCGCCTCCGGCGAGGGGTACGCCCGGATCAGCTACGCCTACAGCGTGGAGCATCTGGAGGAGGCCATGCGGCGGATGCGGGCCTTTTTGCAGGAACATCACTGGCTGTGACAGGGGGCGGGACAGATGCAAAAACAGAGCGTGACCGTTCTGGCGCCCGCCAAGCTCAACCTATCCTTGGATGTGGTGGGCACCCTGCCCAACGGCTACCATGACCTTGACATGGTGATGCAGACGATCAACCTGCACGAAAAACTGACGCTTCACCGCAGCGAAAAGCTGCTGGTGCGGATGCCGGGCAGTTTTGTGCCGGTCAACGCAAAAAATACCGCCGTCAAGGCCGCCGCCGCGTTTTTTGCCTACACGGGGCTGTTGGCGGGGGCGGATATCGTCATCCGCAAAAACGTGCCGGTGCGGGCCGGAATGGCGGGCGGAAGCGCCGACGCCGCCGGCACGCTGGTGGGCCTGAACGAACTGTACGACGCCCGCCTTTCGATGAGCGAGCTTTGCGCGCTGGGCGCGGGCATCGGCGCGGACGTGCCGTTTGCGCTGCTGGGCGGCAGCTGCCGGGTGCGGGGCGTGGGCGATCTGATGAAAGCTTTGCCGCCCTGCCCGGACTGTTGGTTTGTGGTGGTGATGCCCAGCGTGGGCATTTCCACCCCCGAGGCGTTTGCCCGCTACGATGCGCTGGGCAGCCCGCTCCACCCCGACTGCCAGCGGCAGGAGGAGGCCATCCGGGCCGGGGATCTGGCCGGGATGTGCGCCGCCGCGGGCAACGCGCTGGAGGCTTGCAGCGGCGCCGTGGAAACGCCCGCCATCCGCGCTTTGCTGGACGGGCAAGGCGCCCTTGCCAGCCAGATGACCGGCAGCGGCGCGGCGGTGTTCGGCATTTTTGCCGGCGAACAGGCCGCCCGGGCCGCCCAGGCCGTCCTGCAGGCCCGCTACAAGCGGGTGTACCTGGCAAAGCCCGACCGGGGCGGCGCCCGGATGGCTTACTGCCGCACGCTGCAGCAGGGGCAGCCGGGGCGGCGGGGACCCAGAACCGGGGCGCGCCCCCAAAACGCGGTAAAAGAGGAAAACTGAAAGAACCTTCGCCGCCGTAAAAAATTGAAAACCATGCGGTATAAAATCGCCTTCGCTGGCCGAAACTCTCGGCACAGGAGGCGATTTTTTTATGATGGAACATTCTTTTTCGGACGGCCGCCGTCACGCGGGTCTTTGGCCGGGCCTGGCCGCGCACCGCCGGGGGCTTCGCCGCCGGGCCCTGTGCTGGGGGCTGGCGCTGGGCTTTCTACTTACCGCAGGGGCATCCGCGGCGGCGGCCCGGTACGAGCGCCTTTGCGATGCCGTCTGCGCCGATACCCTCCGCCTGCACATCCTGGCCAACAGCGACGCTCCGGCCGATCAGGCGCTCAAACTCCGGGTGCGGGACGCCCTGCTGCGGCAGCTTGCCCCCGCGCTGGAGGGCGCCCGCAGCCGCCGCGATGCCGCAGACCGGGTGGCGGCCGCCCTGCCCGCCATCGCCGACACGGCCCTGCGCACGGTGCGGGCCGCGGGCAGCCCCCAGCCGGTGGCCGTCCGCCTGGAAAAAATCCCCTTTGCCGCCAGGGATTACGGCAGCTTTGCCCTGCCTGCCGGGAAGTACCTGGCCCTGCGGGTATCGCTGGGGGCGGCGGCGGGCCACAACTGGTTCTGCGTTTTGTACCCCGCCCTCTGCACCGGCGCGGCGGCCGGCCGTTATGAGCAGCCCGCCGAGAACGCGCTGGTTTTTGGCCGGTACGAGGTTCGCTTCGCCCTGCTGGACGCGGCGCGAAACGCCTGGCAGGATCGCAGAAAGCAAGCGGATAGGGCTGCCCCGGCGCGCGCGCCCGCCACGGCGGAAACGGCCCTGAAAAGCGGAAAATAACCGCCCCCGCGGGGGTAGGACGGCTTGCGCGGGTATGGTATAATGGACAAAATGCCAAAACGCGGTTCCGCCGCGGTTTTTACCACATCCGGGAGGTCACATACCATGCTCAAACTGATCCTTGGCCCCTCCGGCAGCGGAAAATCCACGCTGCTGCTGCAAGAACTTAAGGCGCGAGCCGAAAACGGGCGCGAAAGCCTGCTGCTTGTGCCCGAACAGTTCACCTCCTCCACCGAGGGCACTCTCTACCATGTGCTGGGGGACGCCCTCTCCGGCTATGTGGACAGCTACTCCTTCACCTCCCTGGCCGAGACGCTGCTGCGGCTGTACGGCGGCGCGGCGGTGCCCACCCTGACCGACGCGGGCCGGGCGCTGCTGGTGCGCCGCGCCGTGGACAACTTGCAGGGCAAGCTGGATTATTATGGCCGTCAGTGCCGCAGCACGGCCTTTTGCGAGAAGGCCGCCCAAACCATCGAGGAACTGAAAAGCGCAGGCGTCCGCCCCGAAGCACTGGAAGCCTACGCCCGCGCGCCCGGCGCAGCCCAGAAAAAACTGAGCGAGCTGGCCTTGCTGTACGGCGCCTACGAGGGCCTTTTGCAGGGGGTGCTGACGGATCCCGGCGACCGCGTGGAGCAGGCCGCCCGCGCCCTGGCCGAGCAGGGCGGTTCCCGCCCGGCCTTTTTTGCGGGCAAAACGGTCTTTGTGGACGAGTTCGATACATTCAATGCGGGCAAGCGGGCCATACTGGCCGCCATGCTGCCGGTGGCGGACGTCGTCATCAGCCTGTGCGGGGACGGCGGCGAGGAACTGGAGGGGGACTATACGGTGTTCAGCGGCACCCGCCGGGTGGAAAGCGTGCTGCGCCGTCTGGCGGCCCGGGCCGGGGTGCCGTTCACCCGCCGGGTGCTGACCGAGGATCTGCGCCACCGGGAGGCGCCCGTGCTGGCCGAGGTGGGCAGCCTTCTGACCGACGCCACCTACATGCCCGAGCATACCGCCGCCGCGGATCCCGGCGCCATCGCCTGGTATGCCGCCGATACCCGCCAGGCCGAGGCCAAGGCCGCCGCTGCCGCCATCCGGGAGCTGGCCCGCGCCGGCACGCCGTACCGGCGGATGGCGGTCGTCTGCCGCAGCGCCGAGCAGTACCTTTCGGCCGTCCGGTATGAATTTCGGCTGCTGAACATCCCGCTCTACTGCGACGAGCCCACCACGCCCGAGAACACGGCCCCGGCCCGCGCCGTGCTGGCCGCGCTGGATTTGCTGCGGGGCGGGCTTTCCACCAACAGCCTGCTGCGCCTGCTCAAGACGGGGCTGGCCGATCTGCCCGAGGACGAAACCTGCGCGCTGGAAAATTATGCCTACACCTGGACGCTCCGCGCGGCGGACTGGCGGGCGCCTTTCACCCGCAGCGCCGCGGGCTACACCGACCGCGAGACCGAGGAGGACCGGCAAAATCTGCGCCGGGCGGAATCCGCCCGCGTTTTTTTGATGACCCGGCTCGACCGCTTTTTTGCAAAGGCCAAAGGGGCGGCGGCCGCCGCCCTGACGAAGGAACTCTATCTGCTTTTGGAAAACCTGGGCGCCGAAAAAACGCTTGAGCGGCTGGCGGCAGGGCTGCGCGCCGCCGGGGCCATCCCCGCCGCCGAGGAGGCCCTGCGGGAGTGGAATACCGTGATGGCCCTGCTGGATCAGATGGTGCGGCTGCTGGGGGACGACGCCACCCTGACCGTGGCTGAGTACGGCGAACTTTTCAGCCTGCTGCTGCGCACCACCGATATGGAGCATATCCCCCAGAGCGTGGACAGCGTGCTGTTTACGACGGCGGGCAAGATGCGCCTGCCCGAGATCGACGCCTGCTTTGTGCTGGGGCTGGCCGAGGGCGAGTTTCCAAAGACGCCCGGCGATACCGGCCTGCTGGACCACGCCGACCGCGATGCCATGATGGCCCAGGGCGCCGACTTGCCCGATTGCTTTGAGAACCGCGCCGTGCGCGAGCAGGTCTGCTTTTACAAGGCGCTGACCGTGGCGCGGCGGTATCTGCGGCTGTCCTGGCCGGGCGGCGCGGCGGGGCTGCCCGTCTCGTCGGCGCTGGCGCCGGTCTTGACCGCGCTGGACGCGCCGTGCGCCGCCCCCGGCCCGGAGGCGCTGGCCGCCACCCCGGCCGCCGCGCTGGACCTGCTGGGCAGCCTTTGGCAGGAGCAGACTCCGGCCCGCGCGGCCGTGCAGCAGGCGCTGGAGGCGGTGGAGCAGACCCCGTGCGCCGCGCCCGGTTTTGCGGCCGTGCGGCGGGCTGCGGCGGGGCTGCCGGTGACGGCGCAGGACACCGCCGCACTGGAAGCGCTGCTGGGCAAGGAACTCCGGATCAGCCCCACCCGGTTTGAAAGCTATACCCAATGCCCGTTCGGCTATTTTATGGAATATGTGCTGCGGGCCAAGCCCCGCCCCAAGGCCGAGCTGGCGCCCAACATCAGCGGCACCCTGACCCACTGGGTGCTGGAAAACGCCCTGCGCGACGCAGGCCCTGCCTTTTTGCGGCTGGATACCGAGGGGATTGCCGCGCTGGTGGCCGGGCTGGTGGAACGGTATGCGGCGGCCAATCTGCCCGGCGCCGGGGTGCGGATGCAGTACCTCCTCAGCCGGGTGGCCAAAAACCTTGTGGGGCTGCTGGGCTTTATCCAGAGCGATATGCGGCAGTCGGGCTTTCAGCCGGTGGCCTACGAGCTGAAGATCGGGGACGGGCCCGACGCGGACAGACCCGGCGCCCCCGTGGTGCCGCCCGTCGAACTGGACGACGGCGCCGGGCACACGGTCCGGGTCATCGGCACGATCGACCGGGTGGACGCCCTGCGCGCGGGGGACAAAACCTACCTGCGCGTGGTGGATTACAAGACCGGCAGCAAGGATTTCAGCCTGAAGGAAGTCTACTGGGGCCAGGACTGCCAGATGCTGCTGTACCTGTTCACGCTGGTGCGCAACGGGCAGGCCGTTTTTCCGGGGGCCGCCGCCGCCGGGGTCGAATACCTGCTGGCCGACCCCCTCCCCCGCGCCGAGGCCCGCCCCGGCAGCGCGGGGGAGGGGGAGCAGACGGAAGCGGGCGCCCGCCCGCCCGTCTACGCCCTGCAGGGGCTGCTGTTGGATGACCCTGCCGTTTACGGCGCCATGGATACCCGGGCCACCGGCTGCTATGTGCCGCTGAATTACGGCAAAAACGGCAAGCCGACCGCCCAATCGGCCGGCAAGGTGCTGGCCAGCCCCGAAAAACTGGCCAACATCAGCCGCCACATCGACCGCCTGCTGACCCGGATGGCCCAAAATCTTTACCGCGGCGATATCGCCGCGGCACCCCTCTGCCCGCCCGGCGGCACCCGCTGCGCCTGGTGCGATTACCGCGCGGTCTGCCTGCATAAGGACGGCCTGGACGAGCGCGTTCCCGCGCTGCCGGAGCATCTGTTTGAGACGGATCCCGACGCGCCGGAGGGGCAGGCGCCCCAGCCCACATCACCCCAAAAGGAGGGAACCGACCATGGGACAAATCGCTGAGCCCGCGCCCGCGCTGCGCTTTACCCCGGCCCAGACCGATGCGATCGAGGCGCGGGGCGGCAGCCTGCTGGTCAGCGCGGCGGCGGGCAGCGGCAAGACCCGCGTGCTGGTGGAGCGCACCGTGCGGATGATCACCAGAGATGCGCCCCCCGTTAACGCGGACAGGCTGCTGATTATGACCTTCACCAACGCGGCGGCGGCCAAGCTGCGCGCCGATATTGCGGCGGCGCTGGCCGGGGCGCTGCGCAGCCCTGCACCGGGGCAGGACGCGGCCCGGCTTCGCCGCCAGCCTTTGCTGCTGCAGCGGGCCGCCATCGGCACGGTCGATGCCTTCTGCCTGCATTTTGTCCAGCAGCATTTTTCCCAGATCGAAAACCTGCCGCCGGATTTCGGCATCGCCGACGAGGCCACCGGGGAGCGGATCATGCAGGAAACCCTTTCCGCCGTGCTGGAGGAAGCCTACGCCGATCCCGATTTCTGCGCTTTTGCGGATCTTTATGACCGCGGCCGCTCGGATGCCACGGCGGCCCAGACCGTGCTGGATCTGTACGGGTTCCTCTCGGCCATGCCCGACCCGCGCGGCGCGCTTGACCGCTTTGCCGCCGACTGGCAGGGGACCGAGCCGCTGGCCCGGACGGCCTGGGGCAGCGCCCTGGTGGGCGCGGCGGTGCGGCGGCTGGATTCGCTGCGGCGGATGCTGGCCGCCGCGCTGACCGCCGCCGCGTCCGACCCCGCCGCCGATGCCGCCTACACCGGCGCTCTGCTGGGCGACGACGAGGCGCTGGCCCTGGCGCGGGAGCAGCTTAAAGCCGGCCGCTGGGACGCCGCGCGGGATACCCTTGCCGCCTGGAACGGCGGACGGGCCGCGGGGCGGATCAAGGGCGGCAAGGACGGCAACGCCGCCGCGGCCACGGCCAGCGAGCTGCGCCAGAAGGTCAAGGATCAGGCCAAAGCCATGCTGGCCGATCTGCTGCTCTGCACCGCCGCCGAGTTCGACGAAGACCGCCGCCGCGCTGCGCCCCTTGTCGCGGCGCTGTGCCGGGCGACGCGGCAGTTCTCGGAGCGGTACTACCAGGCCAAGCTGGAGGAAAAGCTGCTGGATTACGCCGATTGCGAGCATCTGACCCTTTCGCTGCTTGTCGACCCGGCGGGCGTGCGCACCGAGCTGGGCAAAACGGTTGCGGCCCAGTACGATGCCGTGATGGTGGACGAATACCAGGACACGAACGCCCTGCAGGACGCCATCTACTTTGCCCTTGCCGACGAGAATGCCTCCAATCTGTTTTTTGTGGGCGATATCAAGCAGAGCATCTACCGCTTCCGCCAGGCCGAACCGGACATTTTCATCGAAAAGCAGAACGCCTGGCCGCCCTATCCGCCCCAAAATCCGGCGGACAGCAGCGCCATCGCGCTGGACGCCAACTTTCGCAGCGCCTCGGGCGTTATCGAGGGCATCAACTACTTCTTTGATACGCTGTTTTCGGCCGAGCTGGGCGGCGTGGCCTACGGCGCCGGGCAGCGGCTGGCGGAGGGCGCGCCCGACCCGGCCTATCCGGGGCTTTGCGAGCTGGATGTCGTGACGGGCGACCGCGCCGCCGATGCCGAGGCCGTTGCCGAGAAAATCGCCGGGATGGCGGCCGCAGGCTTTTTGGTGCGCGACCACGGCGCGACCCGGCCCTGCCGGTACGACGATTTCTGCATCCTTTTGCGGGGCCGGACGGATTTTGATTTGTACGAGGCCGCTCTGCGCCGCCGGGAAATCCCCGTCTACGCCGATACGGTGGCCGATTTGCTGGATGCGCCCCATATCCGGCCCTTTGCGGCGCTGCTGCAAATTCTGGATAACCCCGCCCAGGATGTGGAGCTGGCCGCCGTGCTGCTCAGCCCGCTGTTCCCGGTCACGCCCGACGATCTGATCCGGCTGCGGCGGGGCCAAAAGCAGGGCAGCCTGTACGGCGCCGTGCTGCGCGCACGGGAGCCGGCGCTGCGCCAGGCGGTCGGCACTCTGACCGAGTTCCGCCGGCTGGCCCGCACCCTGCCCGTGGACGCCCTGATCGAAGAGCTGTTTGCCCGCACCGGCTATCTGGCCGCCGTCGGCGCCATGCCGGACGGCGCGGTCTGCCGGGAGGAGCTGCGCGCCTTTGCGTCCTGGGCGGCCGGAGCAGGGCGGACGGGGCTGCCCAGCCTGATCCGGGCCATCCATGCGGCCCGCCAGCACGGCGGTTTGCGCCAGAGCGGAATGGGCCAGGTGCGGCCCGGGCGGGTATCCATCATGACGGTACACCGCTCCAAGGGGCTGGAATTTCCCATTGTTTTTGTGGCCGATACCACCCACCAGTTCAACAACAGCGATGCCATCCGCCCGGTGCAGCTGCACCGCACGCTGGGCCTGGGGCTGATGCTGCGCGCCGGGGACGAGGCCCGCCGCTACAAGACCCTGCCCTACGCGGCCGTGCAGCAGGCCATCCGTGCCGAGAGCCGCAGCGAGGAGATGCGGGTGCTGTATGTGGCCCTTACCCGTGCGAAGGACGCGCTTTTCATCACGGTGCCCCTCAAAAAGCCCGAGAGCGAGCTGCGGGGGCCTGCGCTGTGCGCCCATGCCGATGTCACGGGGCCGGAGACTTTGCAGGGAATGCTTTCCTGGGGCAGCTGGCTGCTGACGGCGGCGCTGCTGCACCCGGCGGGCGCACCGCTGTGGGACTTCGTGGGCTGGCTGCCCCGCAGCCTGCCCGGCAAAGCGCCACTCTCGGTCAGGATCGTCGCGCCGCCCCCGCCGCCCGCGGAGGCCCCCGCGCCCCCTGCGCCCCCCGCCGATCCGGCCCTGCAGGCCGCCATCCTGGAACGGTTCGCCTGGCGCAGCCCCGACGAGGGGCTGCAGGGCATTCCGGCCAAGGTCAGCGTCAGCATGATCACCCACGCGGCCCGGCCCACGGCGCTACTGCGCCCCGCCTTTTTGCAGAAGGACGGGCTGACGGGCGCCGAGCGCGGCACAGCCATCCATGCCTTTATGCAGAACATCCCGCTGGAAAACGGCGCGCCCGATCTTGCCGCCGAGACGGCGCGGCAGATCGGGCTGAAGCTGCTGGATCCGGCGCTGGCCGCCAAGCTTGACCTGCGGGTGGTGGAAACCTTTTTTGCCGGCCCGCTTTTCGGGCGGGTGCAGGCGGCGCAGAAGGTGATGCGGGAGGAACCCTTCATCACGGCTCTGCCTGCGGGCGAGGTCTCGGACGCGGCGGGCCAAAGCAAAGTGCCGGTGCTGGTGCAGGGCATTGCGGATATGGTGCTGCTGTTTGACGACGGCGCCGAGATCGTTGACTACAAGACCGACCGCAGCACCGACCCCTCGTTTTACCGCCGGGAGTACGGCCCGCAGCTGCGGCTGTACCGCCGCGCGTTCAGCCAGCGGCTGCCGGTGCCCGTGACCCGCCTGACCGTTTTCAGCTTTGCGCTGGGCGCCGGGGTGGATATCCCCCTGGACGGCCCGCTGCACGGCGAAGCGCCGGACGGCGAAACCGCGGAAACCCTTTGAAAACAGCAGAAATTTTGCGCCCGGGAACCCTGCTCCCCTTGACGCCGAACGGCGGGTATGCTATGATGATAGCACCTCTTTTGCGGGTTTATTTTTTTGTGCCCTTTTTTGGGCGCGGCCCGTAAAGCGCGAGGGAGGCTTTAGAAACCGTTAAATGGAGGTGCCGAAACATGACTGTCAAAATCACCCTGGCCTGCACGGAGTGCAAACAGCGCAACTACAACAAGACCAAAAATAAGAAGAATTCCCCTGATAGGCTCGAGATGAAAAAGTATTGCCGCTTCTGCAAAAAGCATACTGTCCATCGCGAAACCAAGTAAGAAAGGCGGAGCGTAAGATGGCGGATAAGAAAGCGGTCGACGAAAAGACCGCAGCAAAAGCCGAAATCAAAGCCGATGCCAAGGCTGACAAAAAGGCCAAAAAGACGGATACCGCCAAAAAGGTTCCGTTTGGCACGCGGGTCAAAACCTTTTTCGGCAACATGGCCAAGTTCTTCAAGGACACCAAAAGCGAGATGAAAAAGGTCGTGTGGCCCAGCAAAAAGCAGACCCGCACCAACACCATCACGGTTGTCGCGGTGGTGGCCGTGTCCGCTGTTGTCATGATCCTTTTGGACGTGATTTTTGGCGGCGCCATCCATCTGATGATCGGCTGATTTACCTTGAGCGGAGGCACAATGCATGGCTGAACAGGCTTACTGGTATGTGGTACATACCTATTCCGGCTACGAGAACAAAGTGGCGCAGGATCTGATGACGATGGTGGAAAACCGCCGTCTTCAGGACATGATCCAGGACGTCAAGGTTCCCACCGAGACCGTGCTTGAAGACAAACTCGACAAGAACGACAACAAGGTGGGCGATAAGGAAGTCCAGCGCAAAATTTACCCCGGCTATGTCTTTGTCAAGATGGTAATGAACGACAATACCTGGTACATCGTGCGCAACACGCGCGGCTGCACGGGGTTTGTAGGCCCGGCTTCCAAGCCGGAGCCCCTCAGCGAGGACGAGGTCGCCAAGCTGGGTGTCGAGATCATTGCCGAACCGGAGGTCGATTACGCCGTGGGCGATACCGTGGAGATCACCTCCGGCCCGATGGAGGGTTCCGTCGCGGTGGTGGAGGAGATCGACAAAAAGGCGCGCCGCGTACACGTCAAGATCTCGATGTTTGGCCGCGAGACCCCTGCCGAGCTGGAGCTTTCTCAGGTAAAGCTTCTGTAAGGCGCAATATTCCGGTAAAGGCCGCGCTGCGGTTTTTATAGGGCGTGCGGTGGTCGCACGCTCGTGGGAGGCCTGCGCCGCAGGCCGCAACTCACCACAAAATTTGGAGGTGCATTCATTATGGCACAGAAGATTACTGGCTATATCAAGCTGCAAATCCCCGCCGGCAAGGCAACGCCGGCCCCGCCCGTCGGCCCTGCTTTGGGCCAGAAGGGCGTCAACATCATGGCGTTCACCAAAGAGTTCAACGAGCGCACCAAAAATGAGATCGGCTACATCATCCCGGTCGTCATCACGGTCTACGCGGATCGCTCTTTCAGCTTCATCACCAAAACTCCGCCGGCTCCCGTCCTGATCAAAAAGGCCGCCGGCATCGAGACTGCCTCTGGCGTACCCAACAAGACCAAGGTCGCGTCCATCACGCTGGCCCAGGCCGAGGAGATTGCCAAGCAGAAGATGCCCGACCTCAACGCCGCCAGCCTTGAGGCTGCCGTCAGCATGATCAAGGGCACCTGCCGCAGCATGGGCGTCACCGTTGAAGGCTGACACCAGGCCGTAACGTGGGAGGAAATCAATCCGATAATTACCACACAGGAGGAATAAGGAATGACTCACGGTAAACATTATACCGAAAGCGCTAAATTGATCGAGCGCAATAAACAGTACGATCCGCAGGCCGCGCTGGAGCTTTGCTGCCAGACCGCCAAGGCCAAGTTTGACGAAACCATCGAGCTGCACGTCCGCCTGGGCGTCGACAGCCGCCACGCGGACCAGCAGGTTCGCGGCGCCGTGGTTCTGCCCAACGGCACCGGCAAGACCGTCCGCGTCATCGCCATCTGCAAGGGCGATGCCGCCAAGGCCGCCGAGGCCGCCGGCGCCGAGCTGGTGGGCGATGAGGATCTGATCGCCAAAATTTCCGGCGGTTTCCTGGACTTTGACGTCCTCGTCACCACCCCGGACATGATGGGCAAGGTTGGCCGTCTTGGCAAGGTGCTGGGCCCCCGCGGCCTCATGCCCAACCCCAAGGCGGGCACCGTCACCCCCGACATCGGCCGCGCTGTGACCGAAGCCAAGGCCGGCAAGATCGAGTACCGCCTGGACAAGCAGAACATCATCCATGTGCCTGTGGGCAAGGCGTCCTTCGGCGCCGAAAAGCTCATGGTCAACCTGGATACCGTGCTGGAGGCTATTGCCAAGGCCAAGCCCGCGGCTGCCAAGGGCCAGTACTTCAAGAGCGCCACCGTCGCCACCACGATGGGCCCTGGCGTCCGCCTGAACACCCTGAAATACGGCGTGTAAGATCTGCTTGACAAAGCCGCGCGTTTGCGGTATACTATCTATGCTGTTTTTAAGACAGCAGGTGCTGGTTTCAGCATAACGGGCCTGCCCCACCTGCCGAGAAACGTGCGTTTTGTGTAAAGCATTGCTTTTCCAAAGCCTCTTTTCCGGCAAACGGGAAAGAGGCTTTTTCATTTGCAAGCGGAATGAGGTGAATATTCAAATGCCCAACAATAAGATTATGGCTGCCAAACAGGCGTACGTCAAGGAACTCAGCGATAAGCTGACCAGTGCGATCGCCGGTGTGGTCGTGTCCTACAACGGTATTTCCGTCGCCGACGACACCAAGCTTCGCAAGGAGCTGCGTGAGGCCGGCGTGGAGTACACCGTCGTCAAGAACACCATGCTGCGTCTTGCCGTCAAAGGCACCGCGTACGAGGCACTGGCCGGGAGCTTCAAGGGGGATACCGCCGTCGCGATCTCTCCGGAGGATCCCGCTGCCGCCGCCCGCATCCTGTGCAAGTTTGCCGATAACGACAAATCCAAGCGTTTTGCCGTCAAGGCCGGCTTCTGCGATGGCCAGGTTCTGGATGCCGAAGGCGTCAAGGGTCTGTCCACCATGCCCAACCGCGAAGGGTTGCTCTCCATGCTGGCCGGTTCCCTCAACGGGATCATCGGCGGTCTGGCCCTTGCCCTGCAGGCGGTTGTCGACAAGCAGGAAACCCCCGCTGCCTGAGTTTGGCAGGTTGAACCGCGCCGCCTGACGCTTTAAGCGGGCAGCGCAACAAAATTTCAAAAATAACATTTTATATGGAGGTAACTACCATGGCTTCTGAAAAAATCACTGCCATTGTCGAGTCTGTCAAGACTATGACGGTTCTTGAGCTGAAAGAGCTCGTTGACACCATCTGCGAAGAGTTTGGCGTTTCCGCCGTCGCCGCTGCCGCTCCGGCTGCCGCCGCTGCTCCGGCCGCTGCCGCTGAGGAAAAGACCGAGTTCGACGTCATCCTGAAGGATGTCGGCGCCAACAAGATGCAGGTCATCAAGGTTGTCAAGGAGCTGACCGGCGCTTCCCTGATGGAGGCCAAGAAGCTTGTTGAGACTGCCGATGCCAAGCTGAAGGAGAACGCCAGCAAGGCCGATGCCGAGGATATCCAGAAGAAGCTGGAGGATGTCGGCGCCAAGGTTGAGCTGAAGTAAGCTTCGCCAAAAAGGCAAATAAAGCCGCCGCACAGTGGAAACACCGTGCGGCGGTTTTTTGCGGCTATTTGACTTTGCCCGCCTGCGGGGCGGCGTTGGAAACCCCGGCGCCTGCCGTCAGGACTTGGGCTGCGCGTACTGCCAGGCGGCCTTGGGCTGCTTTTTTACATCCATCGCGGGGGGCAGGGTCGTGTACAGGTGGCGCAGCACGACGGTCCGGCGCACAATGCCGATAAACACGTTGCGGTCGTCCACCACGGGCACAAAGTTCTGGTCCATCGTGGCCTCCAGCAAGGCAGGCATATCGGTGGTTACGGTCACCGCCTTGTAATCGCGCCGCCGTGCAAAGCTGGAGATAGGCACATCCTCGCTGGCTTCAATGTCCAGCCCGTGGATGTTTTTGATGCCCCACAAAAGATCGCCCTCGGTGATGGTGCCCACATATTCGCCGTTGCGGCGCAGTACCGGGATGGTTGCATAGCGCTGGTTCGCCCATTTTTCCAAAGTCTGGCGAAGGGTAAAATCCTCGTAAATATACAGTACGTCCTGCTTGGGGGTCAGGAAAAACAGCAGATTCATAATTGGCTCGGCTCCTTTTCTTCCGCTATTCTGTATTCAGTATACGCGATTTGTGTTTCCGCTTTGTGAATGGATTGTTAAAATCCAGACGGATTTTTGCACCACAAATGCGCAAACCTTGTGTGCAATCCGCACAAAGCAGGCAATTTATACTGTTCAAATGGGCCGGGATGGTGTATAATAACTCTGATACAGAATTGTCATCCTACCGGCGCAGGCGTTTGGGCAGCCGATGCCCGCCCGCCGCCCGGCAGACAGATAAAGGAGGACCGGCGATGATCACCAAGGTCAATCCCTACGGAACGATCACCTTAACAAACGATTACTTTTCCGGCCTTGTATCCCAGGCGGCGCGCAGCTGCTACGGGATCGCGGCCATGGGGCAGAGCAGCCCCACCAGCATGGTGCGGATGGCGCTGAAAAACGGCAGCCTGCCCGAGCGCGGCGTTTTTGTCACGCAGGAAGGCGGCAGCCTTGTGATCGAACTGCACATCAAGGTGGGCTACGGCCTGAACATCGGTTCCATAACCCAAAGCATCACCCATCGCGTCAAAGAGGAAGTTGAAGGGGCGACCGGCCTGAAGGTCGCGCGCGTGGATGTGTATGTGGATGATATTCTCTGCGACTGATCCGCAAATGGGAAAAAATAGAGGTGTATGTAAATGATAACTGGCAAAATCCTGCGTGACGCCATGATCTCCGGCGCCAACAATATTTCCAATCAGCGGACCCGTGTGGATGAGCTGAACGTCTTCCCCGTGCCCGACGGCGATACAGGCACCAACATGAGCATGACGGTGGGCGCGGCCTGCCGGGAACTGGAAAACCTGCCTGACGACTGCACCGTGGCCGACGCCAGCAAGTGTGCGGCCTCCGCCATGCTGCGCGGCGCGCGCGGCAACTCGGGCGTCATCACCAGCCTGCTGTTCCGGGGCTTTTCCAAGGCGCTTGCGGGCAAGACCAACGCCGAGGCCGCGGACATTGCCAAGGCGCTGGAGATGGGCGTGGACGCGGCCTACAAGGCCGTTATGAAGCCCACCGAGGGAACCATCCTCACCGTGACCAGAATGGCCGGCGAGGCCGCCGCCGACGCGGCGGCCGCCGATGTGCCCGCGCTGTGGAACATTGTGATGAAGGCCGGGCAGGCCGCGCTGGAGGACACCCCCAACCTGCTGCCCGTGCTGAAGAAGGCCGGCGTTGTGGATGCGGGCGGCCAGGGCATCATGCTGGTGTTTGAGGGGATGAAGCAGGTCTTTGACGGCGGCGAGCCGATCGAAGGCGGCGAGGTGGCCGAGAAGCCCAAGGTTTCCAGCGAAGCCGCCGGAAAGGGCGTTTTTGCCGACGACCTGATGAAGGTGGAGGAAATCAAGAACGGGTACTGCACCCAGTTTTTGCTCCACAAGAGCGAGAACGCCAGCGTGACCCGTCTGCGCGCGTTTTTGGAATCGAACGGAGACTCGGTCGTAGTGATCGAGGATGACGATGTCGCCAACTGCCATGTTCACACCAGCGACCCCGGCATGATGCTCTCGGAAGCCATCAAGTACGGCTATCTGACCGATTTCAAGATCGAGAATATGCACGAGCAGTTCCTGGCCCGCCAGCAGCAGGGCAAGGGGCTGGAAAAGCAGGCCGCCGCCGAGGAGGTTGCCGCCGCCGGCGGCGCCGACACCTTCGTTTACGCGGCCGTCGATCCCGAGCGTGCCTACGGCTTTGTGGCCGTGGCTGCCGGGGAGGGACTGAAAAATGTTTTCCATGACCTTGGCGTGGACGCCGTCGTATCGGGCGGGCAGACCATGAACCCTGCCACCGAGGACATCCTCTCGGCGGTGCAGAGCGTTCCGGCCAGAACCGTGTTTGTGCTGCCCAACAACAAAAACATCATCATGGCAGCCGAGCAGGCCGAAAAGCTGGCCGACCGCAAGGTGGTCGTTCTGCCCACCCGCACCGTGCCGCAGGGGATGACCGCCATGCTCAACTTCGACCCCGAGGGGGAGGCTGACGCCAACGCGGTCAATATGATGTCTGCCGCCGAGCAGGTGTCCACCGGCATGATCACCTACGCAGCCCGCGACAGCGAGTTCGACGGCAAGCAGATCAAAAAGGGCGAGATCATGGCGCTGGAAAACGGGCGGATCGTGGCCACCGGCAGCGATATCACCAAGATGACCTACCGCCTGGCCCGCAGCATGAAGCGGAAGGACACGCAGTTTATCACGGTGATCTCCGGCTGCGATGTCAGCGACGAGGAAGCCGAGCGCACCACCGACCTTGTGCGCGCCAAGTGCGGCGGCAACATCGAGGTCAGCCATATCAGCGGCGGCCAGCCGGTATACTATTATATGATCTCGGTGGAATAAGGCCGGGAAACCTTGCGTTTTCAGAAAGGGGCGGCACGCTTGTGCCGCCCCTTTCTGAAAACGGCGAAAAACATCGCGTTGGGCGGATTTTGGGGGAAAGGGGAGAGCGCGTTGCCGGAACTTGCCGACGGGATCCAGTATGTGAAGGGGGTAGGCCCCGCCTATGCCAAAAAGTTTGAAAAACTGGGCATCCGCACGGTGCAGGATCTGCTGCGCCATTATCCGCGCCGCTACATCGACTATTCGCAGCCCTACACGGTGGTCGAGGCTCCGTTCGATACCGACTGCTGCGTAAAGGCCGAGGTATTGCAGCGGGAGCCCGCCCGCCGCATTGCGGGGGGCCGAATTCTCAACCGGGTGCTGGCCGCCGACGAAACCGGCACCCTGATCCTCTCCTGGTTTAACGCCTCTTATGCGGCAGAGCAGCTGGAACCCGGCAAAACCTACTATTTTGAGGGGCGGATTGCGGGTATTCTGACGCGGCGGGAGCTGCTGCACCCGCTGGTGCGCACGGAGGCGCAGGTGGCACAGGCGCCTCTGCTGCCCGTCTACGGCGCCACGGACGGGCTGCCCAGCAGCCGCATTGCCCGGGCCGTGCAGGGGGCGCTGGGCGCGGCGGACGCTATGCCCGAGCCGCTGCCCGAGGCCCTGCTGCAAAAATACAAAATGCCGCCCAAGTGCGTGGCCGTGCGGGACATCCATGCGCCCCCAACCGCCGAGGCCGCCGCCGCCGCCCGCCGCCGCCTGATTTTTGAGGAGCTGTACGTTTTGCAGCTCGGCATCATTTTGCTGCGCGGGCATGATCGCGCCGGTACCTGCGCGCCGATGCGCCTCGTCGATCTTACCCCCTTCTGGCGTAGCCTGCCCTATGCACCCACCGGGGCCCAGCGCCGCGCCACCGGGGAAATCTGCGCCGATCTGGCCCGCACGGTGCCGATGAACCGCCTGCTGCAGGGCGATGTGGGCAGCGGCAAGACGCTGGTGGCCGCTGCCGCCATCTGGACGGCCGCCCAGAACGGCTGGCAAAGCGCCCTGCTGGCCCCCACCGAAATTCTGGCCCGCCAGCACGCCGCCACCATGGCCGACCGGCTGGAACCGTTTGGGGTCAATGTCACCCTGCTGACGGGCGGCATGAAGGCCGCCGAGCGGCGGGTGGCGCTGGCCGCCATCGCGGATGGCCGGGCCGGGCTGGTGGTGGGCACCCACGCGGTGCTGACCGACCGTGTTGCGTTCCATAATCTCGGCCTCGCCATCGTGGACGAGCAGCACCGGTTCGGCGTACGGCAGCGGGGCATTTTGGCCGGCAAAGCCAAAAGCCCCCATCTGCTGGTGATGAGCGCCACCCCCATCCCGCGCACGCTGGGGCTGCTGCTGTATGGCGACCTCGATATCTCGGTGCTGGACGAGCTGCCTCCCGGCCGCAAGCCGATCCGCACTTGGTTTGTGACCGGCAAAAAACGGCGGGATATGTACGGCTTTCTGGAAAAGCAGATCGCGGCCGGGCATCAGGCGTACATCGTCTGCCCGGCGATTGAGGAAAACGAGCTGGATGCCGGGATGAAGGCCGTCAAAAGCTATTTTGAGCAGACTGCCCAGCCGCTGCTGCCGGGTCGGCGGCTGGGGCTGCTGCACGGCAAACTCAAGGCCCGGGAGAAGGACGCCGTCATGGCGGATTTCAAGGCTGGGCGGCTGGACGCGCTGGTTTCCACCACGGTCATCGAGGTGGGGGTGGATGTGCCCAACGCCACGGTCATGGTCATCGAGAATGCCGAGCGGTTCGGCCTTTCGGCGCTGCACCAGCTGCGGGGCCGGGTGGGGCGCGGCGCGGCGGATTCGTGCTGCATCCTTGTTTCGGACAACGACAGCCAGGGCGTGCGCGAGCGGCTGAATTTTCTTTGCCGCACGGCGGACGGCTTTGCGGTGGCGCGGTACGATCTGGAACACCGCGGCCCAGGCGACTTTTTCGGCGAGGCGCAGCACGGTCTGCCCACCCTGCAAATCGCCGATCTTGTGCAGGACACCCGAACCCTGACCGTGGCCCAGACCGAGGCCAGGGCGCTGCTGGCGCTGGATCCCGGCCTGGCCCGGCCCGAACACCAGCTTTTGGCCGGCGAGGTGGAACGGCTGTTTGCCAACGCGGGTGCGCTGAACTGAGCCTTCCGCTTTGCGGCAAAGGCACGCTTTTGGGCTGCGCTGAACCGTCAAACCGTGAAAAAAGCCCGCCGCCGCCCGGATGGGCTTTTATCCGGGCGGCTTTTTTGGTATACTATTCCTGTACGCCTATCTACTCACAAGCAAAGGAACGCCGCAGCTTATGAAAAAATTCCTTGCCAGCCTGCTCACGCTGCTGGTGCTGGCGCTTCTGGTGGCCGCGCCCGCGTCGGCCATGGAAGGCTATGCGCCCGATTTTGATGTGGCGGCGCAGGCGGTCTATCTTGTCAATACCGACACCAACATTGTGGTGTACCAGAAAAACGCCACCCAGCCGCTGTCCTCGGCCAGCGTGACCAAGGTGATGACCTGCCTGCTGCTGCTGCAAAGCTATCAGGATCAACTGGATGCCGTCACCGTGACGGCACCCGGCTACATCTACGATATCCTGTACGGCCTGAACGCCTCTACGGCGGATATTCGGAAAGGGGAGACGCACTCTCTGCGCGACCTGCTCTACGCGATGCTGCTGCCCTCCGGCAACGAGGCAGCCTACATTGTGGCCGATTACATGGGGGGCGGCAGCGTCAGCGCCTTTGTGGAAAAAATGAACGCCGAGGCCAAGGCCATCGGCTGCACCGGCACCATCTTCACCGACCCCTGCGGCATCGATCCCGGCAACGTGACGACCGCGCAGGACGCCTACCTGATGCTGCGTGCGGCCATCGCCTACGATGCCTTTGTGCAGGCGGCGGCCGCCACCACCTACGATATGGGCACCAACGACCGCTATACAACCCCCGGCACCTACATCATCCAGAACACCGATAAGATGGTTGTGCCGGACAGCCCCTACTACCGGGACTACACCAAGGGCGGCAAGACGGGTACGCTGGACGACTGGCAAAATTTTGTGAGCTGGCATACCCAGAACGGGGAAACCTACATCTGCTCGGTACTCAACAGCCCGCACAGTGCGGACCCGGACAACCAGCGCTCGGCCCTGCTGGAAACGGGCAAGCTGATGGACTGGGTGTTCAAGACCTTTGCCATCAGCGCCGCGCTGGACACCACCCAGCCCATCACCGAGATTCCCGTGGCCTATTCCACCCAGACCGACACCCTGATGCTTTACCCGGCCGACAGCATGAGTACCCTGATGCCGGCGGGCGGCGCCGCTCTGACCACCCAGACCTTTGACCTGCCCGCCAAGGTGAGCGCCCCCATCAAACAGGGCGATCTGGTGGGCACGGTCACCCTCTCCCTCAACGGGGAGAAGCTTGGCACCGTCAATTTGATTGCGGGCAGCGATGTAAGCCGCAACCAGGTGCTGTACACGCTGGCCAAGATCGGGGAGTTTTTCGGCAGCACCTACTTTAAAGTGGTGGTGGTGCTTACCATGATTGCGGTGGCCGTTTACGCCTTTGTGTGGGTGGCTGCGATTATTTTGGAACCCAATCGCCGCCGCAAGCCCTGACGCGCGCAAAAAAACGGCAAAAACCAAGAATCGGCGCAATACTTTGCGCGCCCCCTGCACAAACTAAAGGCAATGTTTGTACGGGGGGCGCTTTTTTGGAACCGTGGAACGCAATCAGTCTGTTTGCCCTGGGCGGGGCCGCCTATGTGGGGATTGAGCTGGCCTGGCGGGGCGGCAGCCATTGGACGATGTTTGTGGCGGGCGGCGCCTGCCTGTGCCTGCTGGGGTGGCTGAACCGTGCGCTGGCGGCGCCGCTGCCCGTGTGCGCGGCCGCGGGGGCCGCGGGCGTCACGCTGGTGGAGCTGGCCGCGGGGCTGGCCTGCACGCGGCTGTGGCATCTTCGGGTGTGGGATTACAGCCGGGAATGGGGCAACCTGGCCGGGCTGATCTGCCCCAAATACACGCTGCTCTGGTTTTTTCTTTGCTTCTGGGTGCTTTTCGTCCTGCGGCTGCTGGATCGGCTGCGGATTTAGCGCGACCCGCAGAAAGCACGCGGCGCAACTGCCGCGTGCTTTCTGCGTCATACTCCGGGCGGCCAAAGGCGCGGCTGCGCTTAAAAGTGCCATGTAACGGACTGCAAAACAGCCCACAAACAGATAAAGTACAAATTATAGTACTGCCTTTCTGCTATACTGTTACCAGAACAAAAAGAAAGGCGGCTGAAAAATGGAAATGCAGTTTAAAAATGTGGGCGGTCATATCGAGGTATACGGGGCGGACGGGGCGTTTCTGTTCTCTGCCGATACCATGCAGGAGGCGTGGAAGGAAGTGTGTGCGTAGCGCGCACAAATGCAAAATGGCTATGTACAATTTAACGAAATAAAGTGCAATATAAAAACAAATATTGTAAGTTTGTACAAAATGCGAATTGCAATTTGCCCGCCGCGTGCGTATAATAAAGATAGAACGAAAGGAGATGGGATTATGTTGAACCTCTCTATGATGGCTACCTGGCTGAGCGACCTGTTCACCGGCGGAGACTACGGTTTGTCGGATGACGTCTATAACGACGTGATCCCGTCGGGCGTCCACCGCTTTAACCGCGACGATTCCTGACGCGGCGTAAAACGGTTTGAAAGCTCCAGGAAAGCAAAATAAACGAAAATCCCCGCCCGGTGCGTTTCCATGCGCCGGGCGGGGATTTTTGGCGGTGCTTCAGCAGTCCTGCACCGTGTAGGTAAAGCCGTAGGTTTTTTGCAGCTCCTTCACGGCGGGTTCGCAGTCCTCAATAAAGGTGGGGGCGTACACGCTTTGACCGTTGTGGCTTTTTTTGTATTCCTCCACAATCTCGTTCAGCTTGTCCCAGCCCTCGGCGGCCTTGGCCTCGTCCACTTCCTTCGGAAAATCAATCACAAATTCGCGGTGTTTCGGGATGCGTGCTTTCATAGTTGAACACTCCTGTATGCTTCAAAATTTGTATATACAAATTGTATATATTATAAAGAAAATAATGATTTGGCGTTTTTTGCTGTCTCGCTGGCCACCTGTTGGGCGCAAACACCCCATAAAGCGGCGATGGTTTCGGCCACAAGGGCAAGGTTTCGGCTGTCGTTGCGCTGGCCGCGCCGCGGCTCGGGGGTCATGTAGGGGCAGTCCGTTTCCAGCACGGCGCTGGCATGGGGGACGCTTTCCAGCACCCGGGCGGCCCGCTTGGCCCCCCGGAAGGTGACGGCGCCGCCAAAGCCCAGCAGCATACCCTGCGCGGTCAGCCACCGGGCATCCTCGGCGCTGCCGCTGTAGCAGTGCAGAATGCCGCGCGGGCGGTAGCGGCGCAGCAGCTCGTACACCTCGGCGTGCGCCTCCCGGTCATGCACCAGCACGGGTTTGTCCAGCGCGGCGGCCAGCGCCAGCTGGGCCTCAAACAGCTCGTATTGCTCCCGCGCCGGAATGGGCCAGTGGTGGTCCAGCCCAATCTCCCCGATGGCCGCCACGGCAGGGTCGGCCAGCAGGGGGCGCAGGGCGTTCAGCTCGGCCCGCCAGTCGCCGCCGTACACGGCCACGGTGGGGGCGCGCGCATCGCCCAGGCTTTCGGGATGGATGCCCAGCGCCGCGTGAACAAACGGCCAGCGATGCGCCAGCGCCAGCACGGCGGGTGCATCGCCCGAGTGGGTGGCGCATTCCACCACGCCGCACACGCCGCTCTCCGGCAGCGCGCCCAGCACGGCGTCGCGGTCGGCGTCGAACGCCGCGGAGGCATAGTGGGCATGGGTATCGAAAAGATCGGTCACGCCGGGTCCTCCTCCCTGTGTACCCGCGCGGGCCGGTTGACGAGCAGGATGCCCGTGCAGACCAACGCCAGCGCAGCCAGATATTGCCATTGCCAAAGCGGCTCCCCGTTGAGCAGGGCCGAGAGCAGGGTGGTCACCACCGGGATCAGCAGCCCGAAAACACTGATGCGGGAGACAGGATTGTTTTTCATCAACAGCGCCCAGAGCAGATAGCCGGCAGCCGAGATGAACGCCAGAAACAGCAGTACGACCGCCCCGGCAGCGCGGTTTTGCGCCGCCAGCCTAAGCCTTCCGCCGCCAAGCAGTCCCAGCGCCAGCAGCACCGCGCCGCCCACGGTCAGGTTGACGGCGCAGACCGCAAAGCTGTCCGCCCGTGCGTTGAGCCGCTTGTTCCAGGGTCCGGCAAGGGTAAACAGCAAAGTGGCGCCCAGCATGGCTGCAATGCCCGCTGCGCTGCCGCCGCCCGTGTTGCCCAAAGTGGCGGCCAGCACCCCGGCAAAGCCCAGCGCACAGCCCAGCGCCTTGCGTGGGGTGAGCCGGTCGGCCTTGCCGTACAAAAAATGGGCCATCAGCACCCCCAAAAAGCTGGAGGAAGCATTCAAAATGCTGCCGAAAGCGCCGGTCAGCCGGGCCACGGCGGTGTAGTAGAAAAAATACTGCGCAGTGGTCTGCCACAGGCCCAGCGCGCAGCACTCGGCCAGCAGGGCAGGGCTGCGGGGCAGCGCCAGCGGGCGCCGGCGAAGCAGACTGCCAAAGCACCAGACCAGCGCCCCGCCCAGCAAGAACCGCACCCCCGCAAAGCAGAGCAGGGCGGGCGTGTCCCCGGTTCGGATGGCAAACAGCCGGTAGCCCAGCTTGATGAAAGGGAACGCGCAGCCCCACAGCAGGTTGCATAGGACGGCAAAGCCCACGGCGGGCGCTGGGGCGGAAAACAAAGCGTCCAGACGGTTGCCGGACGCGCCGGAAAGTTCCACAGCATGTTGCAAAAGCGCGGCCCTGCCTTAGTGGATGCGGCTGCCGGGCTTGACGGACGCGGGATAGAAGGCGATGGCGCAGCCGCCGTCCTCGGTATCGGCAGCCACAATCATCCCCTCGCTGACGTACTTGCCCTTCATCATGGGGCGGGGCGCCAGGTTGGCCACAATGCCTACTTTTTTGCCCACCAGATCCTCGGGCTTGTACCACTTGGCGATGCCGGAAAGGATGCAGCGCTCCCGCTCACCGTCAAATACCGTCAGATGCAGCAGTTTTTTGCTCTCCTTCATCGCCTCGCAGGCGCGCACCTCGGCCACCAGCAGCTCGGTTTTCATAAAGTCGTCAAAGCTGATCTCAGCCTCGTGCGCGGCGGGCGCGGTTTCGGCAGCCGGGGCGGCGGCGTTCTCCTTCGCGGCGGCGGCCTCCTTGCGGCGGGCGTCCTCGGCTTCCAGGTAGGCGATCTCCTTGGCGACATCAATGCGGGGGAAAAGCGCATCGCCCTTGTGTACCGTGTAGGCGGCCTTCTGCTCGGTCAGGCCGGCAAAGGTCATCTCGGGCACGGCAAGGCCCAGCTGTGCAGCCATCTTGGGGGCCGTGTTGGGCAGGGCCGCCTGCAGCAGAATGGCGGCGGTGTGCAGCGCGCGGCAAAGGTTGTACAAAACCGCCTGCAGCCGCGGCTTGCCTGCCTCGGTTTTGGCAAGCACCCAGGGGGCTGTCTCGTCGATGTACTTGTTGGCGCGCTGCACCACGTCAAAGATGTGGATCAGAGCCTGCGGGGCGTCCAGCGCGTCCATGGCGGCGGTGACCCTGTCGGGCAGGGCGGCCGTCATCGCGGTCAGCTCGCCGTCCATCGGATCGGCCTGGCCGCCCGCGGCCACCGTGCCGTCAAAGTACTTTTCCACCATGGCCACCGTGCGGGAAAGCAGGTTGCCCAGGTCGTTGGCCAAATCGCTGTTGATGCGGTTGATAAGCGCCTCGTTCGTGAACACGCCGTCGTTGCCGAACGGCACCTCCCGCAGCAAAAAGTAGCGGATGGCGTCCACGCCGTAGCGGTCGCACAGAACCACAGGATCCACAACGTTGCCCTTGGATTTGCTCATTTTGCCGCCGTTCAGCAGCACCCAGCCGTGGCCAAACACCTTGGTGGGCAGAGGCAGATCCAGCGCCATCAGCATGGCGGGCCAGATGATCGTGTGGAAGCGCAGAATTTCCTTGCCCACCATGTGAACATCGGCGGGCCAGAATTTGTCGTAATCGTGGTAGGCGTCGTTGCCGTAGCCCAGCGCCGTGATGTAGTTGGAAAGCGCATCGATCCAGACGTAGATTGTATGGCGGGGGTCAAACGGCACCGGGATGCCCCAGCTCACGCTGGTGCGGGAAACGCAGGTATCCTGCAGCCCCTGCTTGATGAAGGCGATCATCTCGTTTTTGCGGCTGGCAGGCTGGATGAAATCGGGGTGATCTTCATAGTATTGCAGCAGGCGGTCGGCGTACCTGCCGGTTTTGAAGAAGTAGGCTTCCTCCTCGGCCTCATAGACGGGGCCGCCGCAGTCCGGGCACTTGCCGTCCACCAGCTGGCTTTCGGTCCAAAAGCTCTCGCAGGGCTTGCAGTACATCCCCTTGTAGGTGCTTTTGTAGATGTCGCCCTTTGTATAAAGGTCGGTAAAAATTTTCTGGACGCTCTTTACATGGTAGTCGTCGGTGGTGCGGATGTAGCGGTCGTAGCTGATGTCCATCAGCTTCCAAAGATCCTTGATGGTGGCCACGATCCCGTCCACGTATTCCTTGGGGGTTACGCCCTTGGCGGCGGCCTTGTCCTGGATTTTCTGGCCATGCTCGTCGCTGCCGGTCAAAAACAGAACATCCCGCCCCTGCAGCCGCTTGTAGCGGGCCAGTGCGTCGCAGGCCACCGTCGTATAGCTGTGGCCGATGTGCAGTTTATCGCTGGGGTAGTAGATGGGCGTTGTAATGTAAAAGGTTTTCTTCTCGTTTTCCATGGTTTGTGGTATCCTTTCCGAACGCGCATGACGCGCAGATTGTTGAAGGCAGGCGCCGCAGGGTCAAAATCCGATCGGCGTGATGCCGCAGGCCAGCAGGGTGTGACGGCACAGAACCTCGGTGCTGTCGATAAAAAAGGCGCCCAGATGTTCGTCCCGCTTGACAAGGCTCAATTCCGTGCAGCCCAGCACGGCCCTGTTGCAGCCCTGCGCGCGCAGATCCTCGGCGGCGGCGTTGAAGCGCGCCATATCGGCCCGCTGCCCCTGCTTGATCTGCCGGTAAATGATCTCCATGACGGCCTGCTGATGCGCGGGGGAGGGAACCGCCCAGGCAAGGCCGGCTTCCCGGCACATCATCTGGTAGGTGCCCGAAAGCAGGGTGCCGTCGGTGGCCAAAATCCCAAGTTTGGTGCAGCCCGCCGCCTTGGCGTCGGCTACGGTCAGCCGGGGCATGTTCAGCACCGGCACCGGCAGCGCGGCGGCCAGGCGGTCGTAAAAATAATGCGCCGTGTTGCAGGGAATGGCCAGGATCGTGGCGCCGTACTTGACCAGCATCTCGCCGTCCCGCTCCATCACGGCAAACGGGTCGTCCTTGCTTTGCCCGGTGATGAAGGCCGTGCGGTCGGGCGTGGAAGCACGGCTGGAAATAACAATGTCCAGATGATCCTGGTCGCAGGCGGCGGGCGTGTGGTCGGTCAGCATCTGGTACAAATAGCAGGTGGCCGCCGGCCCAAGGCCCCCCAATATGCCCAGCACCGGCTTTTTTTGCGGTTCCAAGCAATCTCTCCCCCCATCGTAAACTATACAGTATTATAAAGCCAAGCCGCCAAATATGCAAGCAAACCAAGAAAAACGCCCCCCGGCAGCAAGCCGGAGGGCGGATGAGGCAAACGATTCAGCGCTCAGCTTCCAGGCTGGGAATCAGCTCCTGCATGGAGGCCTGGTACTCCTCCTCGGAGGAGTTTTTGAACACAAAAAAGCAATCCCGGTAGGTGGGGGTCAGCAGGTAGGGCGGAATGGTGAAATCGATCGTCCGAACATAATCGTTCCAATGGGTCAGCTTCCAGGTGTCGCGGTCGGAGTTGCGGTCGATCATTCGCTGGTGGCAGACCTCGGGCGCCGTTTGCACCCACACGATGACAAGACTGGCGTTGCACTGGGCGTCCAGCCGGGCACGCAGCTTTTTGATGTAGCCGGTGTCGTGTACCTCGCGGGTGAAGGGGGCGTTGACCAGCACGATATCCTCGTAGGTCAGCGCGTCGAACGCAAGATCCAGAATGACGTCATACTCCGGGTTGCGGATCCAGGTTTCAAAAAAAGCGGAGCTGCGGTCAAAGGGCTGGTTGGCTACCTCAAAAATCTTGCGGGACAGAGGAATCAGGGTGTCTTTGTCCAGATAGACAATGTGCTGCAAATTCTCGGCGATTTTTTTGGAGATGAAGGTCTTGCCGGAAGCCGGCGGAGACACGACCAAAATCAGTTTTTTGCGTTTCACAGTGATTTCCTCCCCAGATGACGCGCACAGGCGGTGTACATGCGGCAAGTGCTGTTAAACAATTAACTATCATTTATTATACACTTCCCGATGAAAAAAACCAGAGGCAAATAACCCGACTTTTTGTACTTTTGCGCAGAAAGAACCTTACAGATTGCACAAAAACGTTTCCAAAAAGCATAAGAATGAATAATTATGCTAAAAATGCGTATATTTAAAGAAAATTTGCATAAACCCCTTGCGGGACAGTTACGGCTGTGCCATAATGGAAGCAACACAACAGGAGGGGAAACACCATGAATTTGAAAGGCAAAGATTTTTTGACGCTGCTGGACTACACACCGCAGGAGATCGAGGCACTGCTGACGCTTTCGGCCGAACTAAAGGCCAAAAAGAAGGCCGGCATTGCCCATGATACGCTGCACGGCAAGAACGTAGCCCTGATTTTTGAAAAAACGTCCACCCGCACCCGCTGCAGCTTTGAGGTGGCGGCGCACGACCTGGGCATGGGCACCACCTATCTGAACCCCAAGGACAGCCAGATCGGCAAGAAGGAGAGCATTGCCGATACCGCGCAGGTGTTGGGCGCCATGTACGACGGCATCGAATACCGCGGCTATGGCCAGGCCATTGTGGAGGAACTGGCCAGGTATGCGCCGGTGCCCGTGTGGAACGGCCTGACCAACGAGTACCATCCTACCCAGATTTTGGCGGACTTTTTGACGATCCGGGAGCATTTCGGCCATCTGAAGGGAATCCGTTTTGTCTACCTGGGGGATGCGCGGTACAATATGGGCAACTCGCTGATGATCGGCTGCGCCAAGATGGGGCTGCATTTTACGGCCTGTGCGCCCAAGGCTTACCAGCCCAACGCGGCCCTTGTGGAGCAATGCCGCGCCATTGCCGCCGAGACGGGCGCCACGATCACGTTCAGTGAGAATCCGGCCGACGCAGTGGCGGGGGCCGATGTGCTGTATACCGATGTGTGGGTAAGCATGGGGGAGCCGACTGAGGTGTGGGCCCAGCGCATCCGCGACCTTTCGCCCTACCAGATCAATGCGGCGCTGATGCAGAAGGCCGGCCCGCAGGCTGTGTTCATGCATTGCCTGCCCGCCTTCCATGACCGCAAGACCGAGGTGGGCCGCGAGATGGGGGAGCGGTTTGGCCGCGACGCCATGGAGGTGACCGACGAGGTGTTCACCAGCCCGCAGTCGATCGTATTTCAGGAGGCGGAAAACAGAATGCACACCATCAAGGCCGTGATGGCGGCTACGCTTGGCGGCTACTGAACCTGCCCTGCCTCACGGAGCGCGAACGGCCTGGCGGAAAACGCCGCAAAACGGTTCGCCGGAAAAAGAATTGCAAAACAGACGCCCCTGCGGTATACTGAATCCGCGGGGGCGCGCTTTTTTCGGGAAAGCCCCGAACCCGCCCCTTCACAATAAGCGCTGTACTTTGCAGAAAAGACGGCAGCAGGAGGAAAAAATGATGAAAACATCCAAGGCAAACGTCCGCACCCTGACCCAACTGGCGCTTTTGGTGGCGCTGGAACTGGTTTTGGCGTACACACCGCTGGGGTATCTGCCCATTGGGCCGCTCAGCCTGAGCCTGCTCACCATCCCGGTGGCCATCGGCGCCATGGTGCTGGGGCCGCTGGGCGGCGCCGTGCTGGGCACGGTGTTCGGGCTGACCAGCTTTGTCAACGCCATGCAGGGCGGCAGCGTGATGGGCACGGCCCTGTTCAGCGCCAGCCCGGCGCTGACCTTTGTCAACTGCGTGGTGGCGAGGCTGCTGTGCGGGCTGTTCTGCGCGCTGTTTTACGGCGCGCTGAAAAAGGCCATGCCGGAAAAAACCAAGCTTTGCTGCACCCTGGGCGCCCTGAGCGCCCCCGTGCTGAACACGGTGCTGTTCATGGGGTGCCTGGTGCTGTTTTTCTATCGCATCGACTATGTGCAGCAGCTGGCTGCGGGCATCGGCAGCACCAATCCCTTCACCTTTGTCCTTTTGCTGGTAGGGCTGCAGGGACTGATCGAGGCGGTCGTCTGCTGTGCGGTGGCTGCCGCTGTGACGGTGCCGCTGCTGGCTTTTTTAAACAAGGGCAAAAAGGCCGCGTAAACGCGGTTAGGAAATGGGGCGGCAAATGCCCGCATCTGCCAGGCCCAGAAAAGCCATAAGATTAAATCCTGCCGCTGTGCAAATCGTACGGCGGCAGGATTTTTCTTGGCTCTGACGAAACGGGAGGGGCACCATCGTGCGGCAGGCAATAAAAAATCCCGGCGCCCTATCGGATGGGCGCCGGGACATTTTAAATCTGGATCGGAGTCATAGCCTCATACCCGGGAATCCTATTTTTCGGACTGAAAACTCATTTCCATGAGGTACCTCATCCTGAAAACTTTGGATCGTTTACCCTTTCTTGAAAGATTTTGCCATGTCGTCAGAAATGCGAAGATTTCAGAAGTTACCGTTGCGTTCGTTATTTGCGTCATGCGAAGGAAAAACCGGATCCGGTACTCTGGGGAAGAAGTATCCAGAAAACATACTGCCGGGATTGCTGCCCCGCTGTGGGGGAAGAACATTGCCTGTAAACCAGAAGCCCTGGTCAAGGTTGCCGGAAAAGTTTCTGGAGATTGGATTTACTAGTTGCCACCAGCGGATAGGGAATTTGCAAAGGCTGCGCATTTGTGGAACCAAGGTAAAGGCATTTGCTTTGCTAAGGGGGCAGGGGTTGATGCAGAGGAAAACTCCTCTTTAGACTAGTACATTGGTCTTGTTACCTTTCTTGAAAAGTGAACCAGCTAGCTGTTCGGTGGAATCATGACTTCCATCCCTTGCCATTTCACGTTCAAAAAGAGCCTTTATACTGTATGCGGTGATCTGTTGGCAGATCGTGAGCTTGTTGTTGGGTAATTGTAGAACCTTACCATCAAATGTTAAACCTTTTACAGGTAAAGACCTGCGGCTTTGATGTGGTCCTTTCGCCTCAGCAAGCCCAGACCTGCCGATGCTGAACAGGTTCTTCAACTTTTGCCATGGGTCTGAGCCTCCTTTCCTGCGAATCCCGCCGACCTTCCGATTGTAGGGCTCCCGGTGCTGCATTGCGCTTACCGCTCCTACATCCTTTCCCGGCGGATTTTGCCGGGCGGGTTCGGATTATGCGGAGAAAACGCTGCGCTGTAGGGGAAGTTACGCTCGGTTCTTGGAACTCTTCGGTTCCTTATCTTCGGCTGTTTTCTTTCTGTGACTATACTATACCACGGCCTCCCCCAAAGGTCTATTCGCAAACTGGACAAGGTTTGCAGGAAAGGTTTGTGCAAGAATCGTACAGGTTATGGCTTGAAAGTGCATTGACGGATATGCTATAATAAATATGTTCGGTGTACCTAAAAACGGCTGGCGGCCTTTCCAAAGGGAAAGGCCGCCAGCCGTTTTTAGCGCACAGGCGTTACATGCTTTCAGGCACGTCAACTTTGAACATCGTAAGAACGTTGAAAATCACGTTCTTGACGCCCAGGCACAGGGCGATGCGGCCCTGCTGTACAGCAGGTTCCGCGCCCAGGATGCGGCAGGCGTTATAGAATTTGTGGAAAGCCCCGGCCAGCTCGATCACAAAGCGGGTGATGCGGGCGGGATCGTACTTTTCGGCAGCGGCCACGATCTCAGCGGGGAAAGCCGAGAGCAGGCGAAGCAGCGCCACCTCGCTGGGGTCGGTCAGAACGGCGGAATCCACGCCCTCGGCCCCGCCGAAAGCGATGCCCTCGCCTTCCAGCTTTTTAAGGACCGAGCAAATCCGCGCGTGGGCATACTGGACATAGTATACAGGGTTGTCGCTGTCGTTTTTTACGGCCAGATCCAGATCAAAGTCCAGCGTGCTGGAGCTTTCGCGCTGGTTGAAGAAGAAGCGGGCCGAATCGATCGGCACCTCCTCCAGCAGATCGGTCAGGGTGATGGCCTTGCCGGTCCGCTTGCTCATCCGCACGGGCTTGCCGTTGCGCATCAGGTTGACCATCTGCATCAGCACAACGTCCAGCTGATCGCCGCTCAGCCCCACGGCGTCCATGGCGCCCTTCATCCGGGCCACATGGCCGTGGTGGTCGGCGCCCCAGACGTCGATGGCTTTTTCAAAGCCGCGCACGGCCAGTTTGTTGTAGTGGTAGGCGATGTCGGCGGCAAAGTAGGTGGGGATGCCGTTGGCGCGCACCAGCACCTCGTCCTTGGCTTCCTCCTCCTCGCCGTCGTCGCTCTTTTTCTTGTTGGCAACGCCGTATTTGCTGCTGTACTGGGCGCTGCGATACATCACAGCGCCGTCCTCGGCGCGGTAGCAGGCGCCCTTGTCCAGCAAAAGCCGGATGATGTCGTCCACGGCGCCGCTCTCGTGGAGGGTGCTTTCCCGGAACCAGACGTCGTACCGGATGCGGTACTTGCCCAGGTCGCGCTGCAGCCCCGCGATGTTTTTGGGCAGCGCGTCATCAATCAGCGCCTGCTTCAGCACTTCAAAATCGGCGTTCACATAGCTGTCGCCGTGGACATCGGCAAACTCTTGGGCGCGCGCAATGATATCGGCGCCCTGGTAGCATTCCTCGGGCAGGGGAACGGCCTTCTCGCCGCGGTAAAGCTGAAGGTAGCGGATGGCAAGGCTTTTGCCGAACTTCTGGATCTGGTTGCCCGCGTCGTTGACGTAAAACTCCCGTGTTACGTCGTACCCGGCCCAGTCCAGGCAGGCGGCCAGGCAGTCGCCCAAAGCGCCGCCGCGCGCATTGCCCATGTGCATGGGGCCGGTGGGGTTGGCGGAAACAAATTCGACATTGTAGCGGCGGCCCTGCCCGGCGTCGGTGCGGCCGTAGGCGGCGTTGGCGCAGGCGGCACGCGCCACGCTGGTAAACCAGGCCGCGCCCAAAAACAGGTTCAGGAAGCCCGGCCCGGCAATCTCCGCCCGGTCAAACAGGCTGCCCGTCAGAACCAGGTGGGCGGCCAGAATCTCGGCAATCTGGCGGGGCGCCTTGCGGAACGCGCGGGCGCCCACCATGGCCAGGTTGGAGGCGACGTCGCCGTTTTTGGTGTCCGCCGGGATCTCCACGATAAACACAGGAAGTGCGGCCTCAGGCAGGCTGCCGTCGGCCATGGCGGCGCGGGCCGCCTCGGTCAGCAGGGCGCGGGCGGCGTCCAGCGCGGTTTGGCGGGGATTGTAGTTCTGGTAGTCTGTCATATCGGCTTCTTCTCCTTTTTTGCGTCCTCGGCCGAACAGTCGGCCTTCTGCGCAAGATGCTTTACCGTGATGTCCACAAGATTCCGGCTCAAAAAATTCTCGCTTCCGGAGTCCAGCGTGTAGCTGAAATGGATGGTGCCGCCGGCGTCGCTGAGATGGTGATGAATCTCGTCGGCGGAAACCCCCAGCGATACCGCCCCGGCCCCTGTCTCGTAATGGCACAGATGGCGGGTGCCTTTTTCCAGAATCAGCTGGCCGGGCACCTTGCCGTAGCGCAGCATGGCCACCCGCCGGGCATCCTCCGAAACCTTGACGGTGGTGGTGCAGCCCTCGTAGCCGGAGGCCTCCGTTTCGTCGTACACAATATAATAGCTGCCGTCGCGGTGGGTGTAGCTGCCGTGGGTCAGCAGCTCCACGCTCTCCCGCTGGCCGTCCCGCTCCATGGTGCCGGTGATCCGTATCAGATAATTTTGTTCCATTGTTTTTTTAGTTCCTTTGGCCTTTGCTGTATCGTCAGTAGGTCTCGATGGGAATGCGTTCAACGGCGCCGCCCGCGTAATCCCCCATGAAAAGGGCTTCGGCGGCGGCAAAGCTCTCGGTGCTGTCGCTGACGTAAAAGCGGGTGGCGCCGCCCCCGTCCCGGCCGTTCAGCAGCCCGCGCGCGGCCAGCGCCCCGGCGGCCGCGTTGGCCGTCACCTTGCCGGGATCGATCAGCACGACGTTCTCGCCCATAAACCGGCCGATCATCCGCTTGAGCAGAGGGTAGTGGGTGCAGCCCAGGATCAGGGTGTCCACCCCGGCATCCCGCACGGCGGTCAGATATTCGGCGATGACCAGCTCGGTGACCGGGTTGCCGTCGTCCACATAGCCGTTTTCCACCAGGGATACAAACATCGGGCAGGCGCGGGCGGTCAGAGCCGCGCCGGGCAGCAACGCCTTGAGCTGCTTTTCGTAGCTGCCGCTGCGGATGGTGGCCGCCGTGCCGATCACGCCGATCCTGCCGTTCCGGGTCGCCCGGACGGCTTCGTGAACGGCGGCGTCCACCACGCCCGAGAAGGGAACCGGCAAGGCGGCGGCTTCCTCCGGCGGATAGGTGGAGCTGACGGTGCCGCAGGCCGCCATGACGTACTTGACTTGCTTGCTCAGCAAAAAGCGAATGTCCTGCCGGGCGTACTGCACAATGATGTCCCGCCCGCGCGGGCCGTAGGGAACCCGGCCCGTATCCCCAAAGTAGACGATGTCCTCCCCGGGCAAAAGCCGCCGAAGCTGGCGCACGGCGGTCAATCCGCCAAGGCCGCTGTCAAAAACGCCGATGGGACGCGAATCCATAAATCAATACGCTTCCTTTCTTCTGCTGCGGGCCAGTTCAATCAGGCGGTCGGCCAGCGCGGGGAAGGACACCCCCTCGTGTTCCATCAGCTTGGGGTACATGCTGATGGCCGTAAAGCCGGGCAGGGTGTTCAGCTCGTTGCAAAGCACCCGGCCGGTGCCCCGCTCCACAAAGAAATCGCAGCGGGCCAGGCCGGTACAGCCCAGCGCGCGGTAGGCGTGTACGGCCAGGCGGGCGACCTCGTCCAGCTTTTCTTCGCTCAGTCTGGCAGGGATCACCACCTGGGAAACGCCGTTTTTGTATTTGTCGTCGTAGGTGTAGAACTCGGCGCCGGCCAGGATCTCGCCGGGGCGGGTGGCCGTGCTGTCGCGGGCCGTGTTGCCGATGGCCGCGCACTCAACCTCCTGCCCGTCGATGAATTGCTCAAACACGACCTTCTCGTCCTCGGCCAGGGCCACCCGGACGGCCTCGCGCAGGGCATCGCGGTTTCTGGCCTTGCTGATGCCCACGCTGGAGCCCGCGTTGGCAGGCTTGACGAAAACGGGATAGGCGAGCTTTGCCTCCACCTTGCGGGCCAGCGCATCAAAATCGTCGGCCTCGCCGCGGTCGGCCCAGCACCAGGCGCAGTGGGGAACCCCGGCGGCGTCCATCAAAGTGTTGGCCACGGCTTTGTCCATGCAGACCGCGCTGGCCAGCACGCCGCAGCCCAGATAGGGGATGCCTGCCAGCTGAAACAACCCCTGGATGGCGCCGTCCTCGCCGTTGCGGCCGTGCAGGATGGGCACCGCAACGTCCAGGGGCAGAATCTCGGCGCCCTGCGCGCCTTGCAGCAGCAGGCCGTGATCCTGGCGGTCGGGGCTCAGCACGCAGGGGCGGCAGGACGGATCGCGCTGCCAGCTGCCGTCGGCCATGGCGTCCGGCGTACCGTCGAATTTGAGCCAGCGGCCTGCCTTGGTGATGCCCACCAGGGTCAGCGCGTACTTGCCGGCGCAGGGCGGCTGCGCCATCGCGCGCACCCAGGCCGCCGCCGATACGCAGCTGACCTCATGCTCGCTGGAAATGCTGCCGAAAAACAAACCGACACGAATCTTTTCCACACCCAACACCTATCCTTTATAAAGGGAAAATTTCCCCGCGCGGGCGGCCCCGCACAAAAGGTGGGCGGCCCTGCACACAATTTCCTATAACTATATCATAATTCCCTGGGCCTGACTATATGCAGATTGCAAAAAATACGGGGAATAGAGAAAAAAGTTCTGGAAAGTTCTTGACAGCCTGCACCCGGCATGGTAAACTTATGGCTGTAAAAAAAGCAGCATCCGGCGATATGCCGTCGGCTCACCTTGCGGGCAAAGGCCCCGGGTCATACGCAGAGAGTACAGATGTTTTCTGTGTTGTTCGGCGGCTGCTTTTTCGGCAGCCGCTTTTATTCATTTTTGATTTGTGACGGAGGTGTATTCCAATCGCCAGCAACAGCAATTCCAAAGAACTGGAAATCAACGAGCAGATCCGCGACAAGGAAGTCCGGCTGATCGGCGCGGAAGGCCAGCAGATGGGCGTTATGAGCCCGCGCGATGCGTTGCGCATCGCCATTGAAAACGACATGGATCTGGTTAAGGTCGCGCCGCAGGCCAAGCCGCCTGTCTGCAAGATTCTGGACTACGGCAAGTATCGTTTTGAGATGCAGAAAAAGGAAAAGGAAGCCAAGAAAAACCAGAAAGTGGTTGAACTGAAGGAAATCCGCCTTTCTCTCAACATTGATACCAACGACTTCAACACCAAAGTGAACCAGGCGCAAAAGTTTTTGCAGCAGGGCCACAAGCTGAAGGTCTCGATCCGGTTCCGCGGCCGCGAGATGGCGCACACCAGCCTGGGTATCGAAGTGGAAAACCGTTTTGCGCAGGCGTTGCCGGGCGTGGTGATTGATAAGATCCCCAAGCTGGAAGGCCGCAGCATGATGATGTTCCTCTCCCCCAACCCCAGCCCGAACAAGTAACATTTTAGGAGGAAACTACAATGGCTAAGATGAAACTCAAGACCCTTTCCGGCGCCAAAAAGCGCTTCAAGATGACTGCCAGCGGCAAAATCAAGCGCAACTCCGCTTACCGCCGTCACATTCTGACCAAAAAGACCACCAAGCTCACCCGTGGCCTGCGTATGCCTGCATACTGCGACAAGACCAACGAGGCCGCCGTTAAGAAAATGATGCCCTACGGCTGAGCCGGGAGCTGCCAACAACAAGAATTTGTGACTGTATAAAAGGAGATAACGACAATGGCACGTATCAAAGGCGCAATAATGACGCGGAAGCACCGCTCCAAGACCCTCAAGCTGGCCAAGGGCTACTACGGCTCCAAATCCAAGCATTTCAAGATGGCCAAACAGGCCGTCATGAAGAGCGGCAACTATGCGTTCGTGGGCCGCAAGCTCAAGAAGCGTGAGTTCCGCACCCTCTGGATCGCCCGCATCAACAATGCGGTTCGTCCCCTGGGCATGAACTATTCCTCCTTTATGAACGGCCTGAACAAGGCGGGCGTCGTGCTGAACCGCAAGATGCTCTCCGAGATGGCGATTAACGATCCCAAGAGCTTTGAGGCGCTGGTTTCCACCGCCAAAGCCGCCCTGTGAGGACTGCCGCAGGCAACCAAAAGCAACCAGAATAAAAAAAGACGCTCGCGTGTGCGGGCGTCGTTTTTGTGTACGGGGATGACGGAACGGCGCGGCGCAGGGCGGCCGGCCAACGCCGCCTTCCGCCGGCCGCGCGGGAGGTAAGCGCATGGAAAAAATCACCAGCAGGGACAACGAGGCCGTCAAGTATGCCGTCAGGCTGGCCGCCAGCGCGGCCCAGCGGGAGGCCGACGGTTTGTTTTTTGCCGAGGGGCCCAAGCTGATCGCCGAGCTGGCCAAAAGCTGCACCCTGCGCGCGCTCTACCTGACCGAGGCTGCGCTGGCCCGCCAGGGCGCGCTGAACGCCTGGCCCGACCGCACGGTTCTGGTCAGCGAGCCGGTGGCCCAAAAGCTGGCCGGGGTGCAGACGCCGCAGGGGGCGTTTGCCCTGTTTGAGACGCCCCGCCCCGACGCCGACGCGCTGCTTGCCGGCGCCGCGCGGATTTTGGCGCTGGAGAACGTGCAGGACCCCGGCAACGTGGGCACCCTGCTGCGCAGCGCCGCCGCCTTTGGCTTTGACGCAGTGCTGCTCAGCCGGGGCTGCGCATCGCCCTTTGCGCCCAAGACCCTGCGCGCCTCGATGGGCGCCGCCGGCCGGGTGCCGGTGCTGGCAGTCGAGGAACTGCCTGCCGCGCTGGCCCGGCTGCGGGCGCGCGGGGTGACCTGCCTGGCCGCGGCGCTCTGCCACAGCGAGCCGCTGCACAGCGTGCAGGGGCCGTTTGCAAAAGGGCTGTGCCTGGTCATCGGCAGCGAGGGGCAGGGACTGCGCGCGGATACCGTGGCGGCCTGCGACCGCGCGGTGCGCATCCCGATGACCGACCGGGTCGAGAGCCTGAACGCGGGGGTGGCGGGCAGCGTGCTGCTCTGGCATTTTCGCGGCGTGGAGGATTGACGAAAATGGATCAGGCGCTATACTGGATGTGGCTGGCCGGCGCGCTGGGGCTGGACGTTTCGCCCGGCGGCGAAGCCGTGCGGCTGTACGGCTCCGCCCGCGCGCTGTACGAGGCGCGCGGGCAGGAGGATCTGTCGGCGCAGTTTCCGCGCGCAGCGGCCCGGCGGCTGCGGGAAACCGAGCCTGCCGCGTATCTGCCGGTGCTTTTGCGCTGCCAGCAGTTGGGCGTGACGGTGCTTACCCCCGACGACGGCGATTACCCGGCCCGGCTGCGGGAGCTGCCCGACCTGCCGCCTGTATTGTATGTGACGGGCAGCCCGCTTTGCCTGAACGGGAGCCGGTATGTGGGGATGGTGGGCACCCGCCGCCCCACCAGCTACGGGGTGCAGGCCTGCCGCCAGATCGCGCGGGAGTTGGCCGAGGGAGGCGCCGTCATCGTAAGCGGCCTGGCCGACGGGCTGGACGGCGAAGCGCAGCGGGCCGCCGTGGAGGCGGGCGCCCCGACGATCGGTTTTCTCGGCACCCCCATCGACCACACCTACCCGGCCGGTCACGCCGGGCTGCGGCGAAGGATCGAGGAGGAGGCGGGCGGCGCCGTCGTCAGCGAGTATCCGCCCGGCTGCAGGTACGACCAGAAAGCCACCTTTCTGGCCCGCAACCGGTTGATCGCCGGGCTTTCGGAGGCGCTGTGCGTGGCCGAGGCCCGGACGCGCAGCGGCACCATGAACACCGTGTCCCACGCGCAGCGGTACGGACGCCCGGTGTTTGCGGTGCCGGGCAGCATTTTCAGCGCCGTGAGCGAGGGCACCAACGAGCTGCTGCACAGCGGCAGGGCCACGGTGCTGCGCACGGGGCAGGATGTGCTTTCGGCTTTGCACGCGGCGCCTTCGCCCGCCGCCGCGCCGCGCCCCGGCCTGACCGACCCGGACGAACTGGCAAAAACGCTTTCGCCCGAGGCGCAGACCGTGCTGGCGGCCCTTGGGCCCAAGCCCCGCGCGGCGGCTGAGATCTGCGCCGTCTGCGGTATGCCTGCCGGTGCGGTGCTTGCCGCGCTGACCGAGCTGGAAATCTCCGGCGCGGCGGTGGCGGCCCCCGGGCGGCGGTATGCCGCCACCTGATACGACGGAACGATCGGCGCCGCTGTTTATGGAACGGGACGGCAGGCTGCCGCTGTCCGCGCGGCCCGGTTCTCTTGGGCGGCACCGCACAATTCCGGCGGGCCGCGTGCCAGCCGATCGGCGGGCATTGTGCGGACGGCCCTTGGGCGCTGCGGAACAATACCGGAAAAGCGTTGCCCGGGTTTGGCGCTTCTGGCGCCCGGACGGCCTTTTTTGAGGAACAGGAGAAAATACAATGGCTAAGTTAGTGATCGTGGAATCCCCCGCCAAGGCCAAAACCATCGGCAAATACCTTGGCAAGGACTACAGGGTGACGGCCAGCATGGGCCATGTGCGGGATCTGCCCGCCAGCCAGCTGGGCATTGATGTGGAGCACGGGTACGCGCCCAAATACATCACCATCAAGGGGAAGGAAAAGCTGGTGCGGGAGCTGAAAGCCGAGGCCAAAAAGGCCGACGGCGTTCTTCTTGCGACCGACCCGGACCGCGAGGGGGAGGCCATCAGCTGGCATCTGGCCAACATTCTGGGGCTGGACCCCACGGCCACCAACCGCATCACCTTTGACGAAATCACCAAAAAGGGCGTGCGGGACGGCATGGAGCATCCGCGCGCCATCGACATGGACTTGTTCAACGCCCAGCAGGCCCGGCGGGAGCTGGATCGCCTGGTGGGCTACAAGCTTTCGCCGTTTTTGTGGCGAAAGGTGCGCCGCGGCCTTTCGGCGGGCCGCGTGCAAAGCGTGGCCGTCCGGCTGATCCGCGACCGGGAGCTGGAAATTGAAAATTTCAAGCCCGACGAATATTGGAACATCGACGCCACCCTGCAGCCCAAGGGGGAGAAGGGAACGTTCACGGCCCGGCTGGCCGCCACGGCGGACGGCAAAAAGCTTGTGGTCAAAAACGCCGCGCAGGCCCAGGGCGTTGTGGACGCACTGGCAGGCAAGCCCTACGCGGTTTCCAACGTGGACAAGGGCAAGCGCCACCGGGTTCCGGCGCCTCCCTTCATCACCTCCACCCTGCAGCAGGAGGCCAGCCGCCGGTTCGGCTTTTCGGCCACCCGCACCATGCGGGCGGCCCAGACGCTGTACGAAGGCGTGGATATTGCCGACCACGGCACGATGGGCCTGATCACCTATATGCGTACCGACTCGCTCCGCATCTCGGACGAGGCCGTGGCCGCCGCCAAAGAATATATCGGCGGGCGCTGGGGCCAGAACTACATCTGTGAGAAAAAGCGGGTGTGGAAATCCCGCTCGGCCACTGCCGCGCAGGATGCGCACGAGGCGATCCGCCCCTCGGTTCCGGGGCTTACCCCCGAGGAGGTCGAACAGAACATCTCGGGCGATACCGCCAAGCTGTACCGCCTGATCTGGAGCCGTTTTATGGCCAGCCAGATGGCCGACTGCGTGCAGGACACGATGTCCGTCTCGGTCACGGCGGGGGAGTACCTGTTCCGCGCCAGCGGCTACACGGTCACCTTTGACGGCTACTCGGTTCTGTACGAGGAGGCCACCGATGAGAAGGAAAAGAAGGAGACGGCCCTGCCGCCCCTGACGGCGGGCCAGGCCCTCAACCTGAAAAAGCTCAACCCGGAGCAGAAATTCACCCAGCCGCCGGCCCTGTACAGCGAGGCCACCCTGATCCACGCGCTGGAGGAAAACGGCATCGGCCGCCCCTCCACCTATGCGCCCATCATCACGACGATCGTGGATCGCGGCTATGTGGAGAAGGAAAACAAAAAACTCAAGACCACCCCGCTTGGACAGGCCGTCAACCAGGTCATGCTTGAGCAGTTCCCCGATATCGTGGATGTCGCGTTCAGCGCCGAGATGGAAAAAAAGCTGGATACCGTTGAGAACGGCCAGGCCGACTGGGTCAGCACGGTGGACAGCTTCTACCAGGGTTTTGCGGGCAGCCTGGAGCAGGCCGAGAAGAACATGGAGGGGAAAAAGGTCAAGGTGGCCGATATCCCCACCGACGAGGTCTGCGAAAAATGCGGCCGGCCCATGGTCATCAAATCGGGCAAGTACGGCAAGTTTTTGGCTTGCAGCGGCTTTCCGGAATGTAAAAATGCGCGCCCCCTCGTCAAGGATACCGGCGGGCTGTGCCCGCTGTGCGGCGGGCACATGCTGGTGCGCAAAAGCGCCAAGGGTCGCATCTACTACGGGTGCGGCAACTATCCAAACTGTAAGTTTATGACCTGGGACGAGCCGGTGACCGAAACCTGCCCCCAGTGCGGCGCCACCCTGTTTAAAAAGAGCGGCCAGCTTCTCTGCCTGAAGGAAGGCTGCGGGTTCAGCAAGCCGATCGAAAAGAAATAAACACGCGGATGCAAGAGCAAAGGAAACAAGCGATGAATGTGACCGTTCTGGGCGCGGGGCTGGCCGGGTGCGAGGCCGCCCTCTGGCTGGCCGATGCCGGGGTGCGGGTGGATCTGTACGAGCAGAAGCCCGCGCACTTTTCCCCCGCGCACAAATCCCCCCTTTTTGCCGAGCTGATCTGCTCCAACTCCCTCAAGGCCGAGCGGCCCGATTCTGCCTCCGGCCTGCTGAAATGCGAGATGCGCCGGATGGGCTCCCATCTGCTGCCCTGCGCCGAGAAGGCCCGCGTGGCTGCCGGGGGCGCGCTGGCCGTGGACCGGGATGTGTTTGCGGCCGAGGTGACCGGGCTGGTGGAGGCCCATCCCAACATCACGCTCCACCGGGAGGAGGCGACCGCGCTGGATCCGGCCGCCGCCGCCCCCACGCTGGTGGCTACCGGCCCCTTGACCGAGGGCGGGCTGGCGGAGGCCATCGCCGGGCTGACCGGGGGGCGCCGCCTCTCCTTCTTTGACGCGGTGGCGCCCATTGTGACGGCCGAAAGCCTGAACTTTGACCGGGTGTTTGCCGCCTCCCGCTATGACCGCGGCGAGGCCGATTACCTCAACTGCCCCTTCAACAGGCAGGAGTACGAGGATTTTTACGCGGCCCTTACCGCCGCCGAGCGGGCGCCGCTTCATGATTTTGACGGCAATCTGACCGTCTACGAGGGCTGTATGCCCATCGAGGTCATGGCGGGCCGCGGCGCCGATACCATGCGGTTCGGCCCGCTGCGTCCCGTTGGCCTGCGCGACCCCCGCACCGGCCACCGTCCCTGGGCCAATGTGCAGCTTCGCGCCGAGAACACGGCCCGCAGCCTGTATAATCTGGTCGGTTTTCAGACCAACCTTAAATGGGGCGAGCAGAAGCGGGTGTTCTCGATGATTCCCGGGCTGGAACACGCCGAGTTTGTGCGCTACGGCGTGATGCACCGCAACACCTTTTTGGAAAGCCCTGCTGTGCTGACCCCGCAGCTTTGCCTGCGGAAACACCCCAACGTGTTTTTTGCGGGTCAGATTACCGGCTTTGAGGGGTATATGGAATCGGCTGCCTCGGGGCTTCTGGCGGCGCGCAACATTCTGGCGCGCGGCCGCGGACAGACGCTGCCCCCGCCCCCCGCCGAGACGATGTGCGGCGCGCTGGTGGCGTACATCACCGCCCCCAACAAGGATTTTCAGCCGATGGGCGCCAACATGGGCATCCTGCCCGGCCGTCCCGATATCCGGGACAAGCGGGCGCGCTACCTGGCCCTCTCCGAGACGGCGCAGGCCGCAATGGACCGCTGGGCGGCGCTATTGGAAAACCGGTAGGGAATACATTACAGAAAATTTACAAAAACGCGGATGTTCAAAGGCCGCATGCCGTGCTACCATAGTTAGGAGGAACGGAGTTATGAAAATTCTGCTGGACGCCATGGGCGGCGATAACGCCCCGCTTTGCATTCTGCAGGGAGCCGCCGACGCCAAAAAGGAATTTGGCGAGGGGATGGAGCTTGTGCTGCTGGGCGACGAGGCCGCCATCCGCGCTGCCGCCGCCGAGAACCGTCTTTCTCTGGACGGCTTTACGGTTGTGCCCTGTACCGAGACGGTGGAAATGTGCGACGACCCCGTCAGGGTCATCCGGCGCAAGCCGGATTCCAGCCTTGTCAAGGGGCTGACCATGCTGCGGGACGGCCAGGGCGATGCCTTTGTGTCGGCGGGCTCGACGGGGGCGCTCCATGTGGGGGCCAGCCTGATCGTCAAGACCGTGAAGGGGGTCAAGCGGCCCGCGCTGGCCACCTGCATGCCGGGCAGCAAGCAAAAATATCTGCTGCTGGACTGCGGCGCCAACGTTGAGTGCCGCGCCGGCACCCTGAACGCCTTCGGCACGATGGGCAGCGTGTATATGCAAAAGGTCATGGGCCGGCCAGACCCCGCCGTGGCCCTTATCAACAACGGCGCCGAGGAATCCAAGGGCACCCCCGTCTACCGGGAGGCCCACGCCCTGCTCAAAGCCAATCCGGCCATCCGTTTCATCGGCAACATCGAGCCGCGCGACGTGCCCACCGGTACCGCCGATGTGGTGGTGTGCGACGGATTTGTGGGCAACGTCGTCCTCAAGCTGTCCGAGGGGATGGCAAAGATGCTGCTGGGGATGCTTAAGGAAGTGTTTCTGTCCAGCATCGTCACCAAGCTGTCCTACCTCGGCGTCAAGGGCGGCTTCAAGGTTCTCAAAGAAAACATGGACGCCGAGGCCGTCGGCGGCGCGCCCCTGCTGGGCGCGGCAAAGCCGATCATCAAGGCGCACGGCTCCAGCCATCCCAAGGGGATCAAAAACGCCATCCGGCAGGCCAAAACCTGCGTGGAAAACGACCTGTGCGGCACGATGGAGGCCGCTTTGGCCGAGACGGCCGCCCAGGCCGGGGGCGAGGCCGACGCGGAACCCGCCGAATAATGGCGCCGCGCCTGTTCGCTTTCCGCTTATCGATGGAACTATATTTGAACAAAAGGTCGAACTGTGATGAAGAACCATACTCCCGAAGAATTTATGCGCGAGGTGCTGCACTACCGGTTTTCCGATCCCTCGCTTTTGATCACCGCGCTCACCCATACCAGCTTTGCCAACGAGGCCAAGGCGCCGGTGCGCCATAACGAGCGGCTGGAATTTTTGGGCGACAGCGTTTTATCGGTCGTGGTGGCCGACCACCTGTTCCACCATTCCACCCGGCCCGAGGGCGAACTGACCCGGATGCGGGCTTCCCTTGTCTCGGAGGACGCGCTGTTCCAGTTTGCGCAGGAGATTGATCTGGGCGGGTATCTGCGGCTGGGCCGCGGCGAGGATCTGGGCGGCGGGCGCACCCGACCCAGCGTGGTGTCCGATGCGTTTGAGGCCGTGATTGCGGCGCTGTACCTGGACGGCGGGATGGAACAGGCCCGCCGGTTCATCCTGCCCTTCATCACCGAGGGCAAGACCGCCGAGGACGACTACAAGACCCGCCTGCAGGAGGTTATCCAGCAAAACCCCGAGGAAAAACTCCGCTACGAGGTGGAGTCCGAGTCGGGCCCGGATCACAACAAGCATTTTGTGGTGGCCGTATACCTCAACTCCAACTGCATCGCCCGCGGCGAGGGGCGAAGCAAAAAGGCGGCCGAACAGCAGGCGGCGCGCAGCGCGCTCTGCCTGATGGGGCTGGTGCCGGGCGAAAAGCCCGCGCCGGACGGACGGTAAAGCCGCCCGCGGCTTCCTTCCCAATCAAGTATAAGGAGTGGCCGAATGCGCCTGAAAGAACTCGAGATCCAAGGTTTTAAAAGTTTCCCGGATCGCACCCGCATCACCATCGGCACCGGCATCACGGGCGTGGTGGGGCCGAACGGTTCGGGAAAAAGCAATATTTCCGACGCCATCCGCTGGGTCATGGGCGAAACCAGCTCCAAGCAGCTGCGCGGCGCGGGCAAGATGGAGGACGTCATCTTCGGCGGCACCCAGACCCGCGGCGCCATGGGCTTTGCCGCCGTCAACCTGACCGTCGACAACGCCGATCACGGTCTTGCGATGGACGCCGACGAGGTGACGATCGGCCGCCGCTACTACCGCAGCGGAGAGAGCGAATATACCATCAACGGACAGAGCGTCCGCCTCAAGGATGTGTACGAGCTTCTGCTGGACACCGGCCTGGGCCGGGACGGCTACGCCATCGTGGGGCAGGGCCGCATCGCCGAGATCGTGGGCGCCAAATCGGGCGAGCGCCGCGAAATTTTTGAGGAGGCCTCCGGCATCGCCCGCTACCGCTACCGCAAAAACGAGGCCGAGCGCCGCTTGGCGGCCGCTGAAGAAAATCTTGCGCGTCTGCGCGATATTTTGGGAGAGCTGGAACACCGGGTCGGCCCTTTGGAAAAGGAAAGCGGCAAGGCCAGGCAATTTCTGGCGCTCTCCGCCCGCCGCAAGGAGCTGGAGGTGACCCTTTGGGTCGATTCGATCCGCCGCGCCAAGGATGCCGTGCGGGACCAGCAGCGCCGATACGAGGCCGCCGAGGCCGATTACCGCCGTCTGAGCGGGCAGCTGGACGCTTTTGACGAAAAAACCGAGGCGTTGCGCGCCGAGGCGCGGGCGCTGATGCTGCGGGTGGAGGAAGCCAACACCGAGATACGCACCGTGACCGAGCAGCAGGGCAGCAGCGACAGCGAGATCGCCGTGCTGAAAAACGAGATTCTGCACAGCCAGCAGATCATCGGGGAGGCGAAAGCCGAGCTGACGCGGGGCAGCGCGGGGCGTCAGAATCTGGAAGCCGAGCGTGCCGGACATGAGGCGGCCATCGCCGCCCTCCAAACCGGCATGGCCGGGTTGGACGAGACCATGGCCGCGCTGCGGGCCGAGCTGGCGGCGCTGGACCGCGAGGCCATGGAAAGCGGGGAGCGCCGGGACGTTGTGACGGCCACGGCGGCCCGCTTTGCCGATGCGGCCACGGCGGCCCGCGTCCGGCAGGCCGCCGCCGAGAGCGCCGCCGCCGCCGCGAACGAGCGGATGGCCGCCATCGAGACGGCCCGCCGGGACGGGGACGCCAACGCCGAAAAGCTGCGCGCCGGGCGGGACGAAGCCGCCGCCCGGCTGAACGCGGCCGCCGAGGCCGTGACCAGGCTGGACAATATCCGGGCGGGCTTGAAATTGAAATTGCAGAGCCGCCGAACCCAGCTGGCCGATGCCGATGCCGCCCTGCAGCAGTGCGAGCGGGCGCAGAGCAACGCCCAGCAGCGCATCCGCATTCTGGAAGATCTGGAACGGAACATGGACGGCTACCAGCAGAGCGTGAAAACCGTGATGCACGCGGCGGCCGGCAAGCGGCTGCGGGGGATCGTTGGGCCGGTGGCGGGCATTTTGACCGTCAAAAAAGGATACGAAACGGCCATCGAGACTGCGCTGGGCTATGCGCTGCAAAACATCGTCGTGGAAAACGAGGGCGCCGCCCGCGCCGCCATCGCCTTTTTGAAGGAGGAGCGGGCCGGGCGTGCCACTTTTCTGCCGCTGGACACCATGCGGGGCAGCCGCTTCACCGGTCCTTTGACCGGCACCGCCGAGGTGGCCGCCGATCTGGTGGAGGCCGACGCCCGCTACCGCCCCGTTCTGGACGACCTGCTGGGGCGCATTATTGTGGTCGAGGATCTGGCCGAGGCATCCGCCGTGGCCAAAAAGCTTGGCTACCGCAACCGCGTCGTCACGCTGGACGGGCAGGTCGTCAATGCCGGCGGCAGCTTTACGGGCGGCTCCACGGCCCGCAGCGCGGGCGTTTTCAGCCGCAAGCAGGAGTTGGAGGAGCTGCGCGCCCAGCTGGAAAAGCTGGCCGCCCGCCGCGCTGCCGCCGGGAAGGACGCCGCCGCCCGCAAGACCGAGGCGGACACCCTGACGGCCCAGCTGTCCGGCGCCGAGAGCGAGGGGATGACCGCCGCCGCCGACAAGCTGCGCGCCGGGATGGAACTGGAACGCCTGACCGCCGCCGTGGCCGATGCCGCGGGGGCCGCCGGGAGGCTGGAGGCCGAGCGCGCCGCGCTGCAAAGCCAGCTTGCCGAGAACCAGACCGCCGCCGCCGCTGCAAACGCCGACCGCCAGGCCGCCGAGGCCGAGGCCGCCCGCTGCCGCACCGAGCTGGACGCGCTGGGCGCGTCCACCACGGCTTTCGCGGCCCGGCGGGACGCCCTCAATGCGGAACTGAGCGAGCGCCAGATGAAGCGCCTGGCCGACGGCAAGGACATCGACCTTCACCGCGCCGCGCTCGTTTCGCTGGCCGGCCGTACCGGCGAGGCCGAGGCCCGCGCGCGGGAGCTGCTGGCCACCCAAGCCGCCAACGAGGCAAAGATCGAAGCCAACAAGGGCAAGATCCACGAGATCGAGACGACCCGCACCGAGAGCGACAAGAAGATTGCCGCGCTGGAGGAGGCGATCCGCGCCGCCAACCGGCAGCGGATGGAAAAGGAAGCCGAGATTACCCGCATGGGCCAGGAAAACAGGACGCTGACCGATGAGCGGGAGAAGATGAGCGGCGAGATGGCCCGCCTGGCCGAGCGCAAGACCGCCGCGGAGGAGGAGCTGAATGCCACGGCCGCCAAGCTGTGGGAGGAATACCAGCTTGCCGAGACCGAGGCCGAGGCTCTCTGCGTGCCGTTTGAAAACATAACCGAGCTTCGCCGCCTTGTGGCCGAGGTTCGGGGCAAGATCCGGGCGCTGGGCAACGTCAATGTGGGCGCCATCGATGAGTATAAGGAAGTGAAGGAACGGTACGACTTCTTGAAGGCGCAGGTGACGGATGTGGAAAAATCCCGCACGGAGCTGAACAGAATGATCACCGAGCTTTCCGCCGAGATGCGGGAGCTGTTTACCGGCAGCTTCCGCAGGATCAATCAGCATTTCGGCAGCATCTTCCGGGAGCTTTTCGGCGGCGGCAGCGCCCGGCTGTACCTTTCGGACGAGAACAACGTGCTGGAAAGCGGCATCGAGATCGAGGTGTCGCCCCCCGGCAAGGTCATCAAAAACCTGTCGGCGCTGTCCGGCGGCGAGCAGGCGCTGGTGGCCATCTCGATCTATTTTGCCATTCTGGCCGTCAACCCCGCGCCATTCTGCATTCTGGACGAGATTGAGGCCGCGCTGGACGACGTCAACGTCGTGCGGTACGCGCAATACCTGCGCCGCATGACCGATAACACCCAGTTCATCGTCATCACCCACCGGCGCGGCACGATGGAAGCCGCCGACGTACTGTACGGCGTGACCATGCAGGAGGACGGCGTATCCAAAATCCTCAAGCTTGATCTTGACCATATCGCCGCCGAGCTGATCAGCTGAACCCTTCAACCAGTCAACCAGTTCAAAGGAGAATCCCATGGGCTTTTTTAACCGCAAAAAAAAGATCGAGGCCGGGCTGGAAAAAACCCGCACCGGCTTTTTTGCCAACATTGTCAACACCCTGACCGGCGCCGAAATCAACGACGACCTCTACAATGACCTGGAGGAGGAACTGATCCTGGCCGATGTCGGCCCCGATTGCTCGATCCGCCTGGTGGACGAGCTGCGGGACAAGGTCCGGGAGGATCACCTCAAAACCGGCGACCAGGCCCTGAAGGCCCTGCGGGAGATCATCCGCCTGGAGATGAGCCCCACCGACGACATGGATCTTTCGGGCAAACCGGCCGTCATCCTGGTCATCGGGGTGAACGGGGTGGGCAAAACCACCACGATCGCCAAGCTGGCCTACCTGTATAAGGATCTGGACAAGCGGGTGATGCTGGCCGCGGGCGATACCTTCCGCGCCGCCGCCAGCGAGCAACTGGAGCTTTGGGCCGGGCGGGCCGATGTGCCGCTGGTCAAGGCGGGGGAGGGCGCCGACCCCGCCGCCGTCATCTACGACGCAGTCCAAAGCGCCGCCGCCCGCGGCTATGATATCGTCATCGCCGATACGGCGGGCCGCCTGCATAATAAAAAGGGCCTGATGGAGGAGCTTTCCAAGATCACCCGCAGCGTCAAAAAGGCCAGCCCGGAGGCCAGCCTGGAAGTGCTGCTGGTGTTGGACGCCATCACGGGCCAGAACGCCATCAGCCAGGCGCAGGAATTCTGCCGCGCGGCGGGCGCCACCGGCGTGGTGCTGACCAAGCTGGACGGAACCCCCAGAGGCGGCTGCATCGTGGGCGTGCGCGAAAAACTGGGCCTGCCCATCCGCTTTGTGGGGGTGGGGGAGAAGATCGACGATCTGCTGTTCTTCTCGGCCACCGATTTCTCGGAGGCGCTGCTGCCCGAGGTGCCCAGGCATGAACAGGAGGCAGAGCAATGACCGTATGCGCCGCTACCAACAACGCGGGCAAACTCCGGGAGCTGCGCCGCATTCTGGAAAAAGCCGGGCACACGGTTCGCAGCCTGCGGGAGCTGGGCGTCGCCCTTGACCCGGAGGAGACGGGCGCCACTTTTGAGGAGAACGCCGCGCTGAAAGCCGAGGCCTTCTGCCGCGTCACCGGCCTGCCCACCGTGGCCGATGATTCGGGGCTTTGCGTGGACGCGCTGAACGGCGAGCCGGGTGTGTACAGCGCCCGGTACGCGGGGACGCACGGCGACGACGCGGCCAACAACCGCAAGCTGCTGGCCGCGTTGGCCGATGTCCCCGCACAGGCGCGCCAGGCCCGGTTTGTATCGGCCGTCTGCCTGCTGCTGCCGGACGGCCGCCGCCTTGTCTGCCGCGGCGAGTGCCCGGGGCGCATCGGCACCGCCGGGCGGGGGGAAAACGGCTTTGGCTACGACCCGCTATTCATCCCGGATTTTGTCGGCCTGCCGGAGGGCGGCAAGGCGCCCAACCGCGCAAGCCGCACCTACGCCGAGCTGGCGGACGCCGAGAAGGATGCCGTCAGCCACCGGGGCCGCGCCATGGAAAAACTGGAGGCCGCCCTGCCCGCCTTTTTGGGCTGAACCGCAACATGCCATTTTCCCGCGCCGCGGCGCCGCCTTTCAGGGCGGCCGGGCGCGGCACAACACAAAGGAGTAACACGATGCTTACCAGCAAACAGCGCGCGGCACTGCGCAGCGCCGCAAACACCATCGACCCGGTTTTTCAGCTGGGCAAGGGCGAGATCGACGAGAGCGTGGTGACCGCCGTGGCGGATTGCCTGGCCGCCCGCGAACTTATCAAGCTTACAGTGTTGGAAACCAGCCCCTATACGGCCCGTGAGGCCGCCGACGTGTTGAGCGGGGCCACCGGCGCCGAATGCGTGCAGGTCATCGGCCGCAGATTCGTTCTGTTCCTCAAAAAGAAGAAGGAATCGGCGTTTGCCGCCCTGCTTGCCAAATGAAACGGATCTTGCTGTACGGGGGCACGTTTGATCCGCCCCACAACGGGCATATCCGGAACCTGAAGGCCGCCGTGCAGGCGGTCAAACCCGACCGCGTGGTGGTGATGCCTGCGGGCGTGCCGCCCCACAAGGCGGCCAGCGCCACCCCGGCCGCGCTGCGGCTGGCCATGTGCGGCTGCTTTGCAGACGCTGTGCCCGGCGCCGAGATCAGCGCCTGGGAGATCGACCGGGGCGGGCGAAGCTACACGGTGGATACGTTGCGGATGCTGCGCCAAAAATGGCCGGGCGCGCACCTTTACCTGGCCGTGGGCAGCGATATGCTGCTGAGCTTTGAGGAATGGCGGGAATGGCGGGAGATCCTTTCGCTGGCCACCCTGGTGGTGCAAAGCCGCCGGGACGGCGATCTGCCCGCGCTGCGCCGGATGGCGCAAACGCTGCGCGCGGCGGGCGGGCACATCGTGTTTGCCCATGCTCCGGCGTTTTCCTGCGCCTCCCATGAGATACGGCAGGGGATGTTTGGCCCGGAGCAGCTGGCCGCGCTGGTGCCGCCGTCGGTGCTGCGGATCATGCGGGAGAACAAATTGTACCGGCAAAAGGATCCGGACGGCGGCAAAACAGGACGCGCATGAAAAGGGGACTTGAAATTGACCTGCGAGGAAGCAAAAAAACTGGTGAAGGGGCGGCTGAGCGCCAAGCGCTACCGCCACACGATCAACGTCAAAAAAATGGCGGTGGCGCTGGCCAAACGCTACGGCGCCGACCCCGAGAAGGCCGAGCTGGCCGCGCTTTTGCATGACAGCGCAAAGGAGCTGCCCCCGGCGCAGTTGTTGCAGATTTTTCAGGACAATGCTATAATAGCAGAAAATGCCCAGGCGCGGCCCGTGCCCATCTGGCACGGCATCGCAGCCGCCATCCTCTGCCAGACCCGGTGGGGCGTGACCGACCCGGAAATTCTGTCGGCCATCCGCTGCCACACCACAGGCAAACGGAACATGGGCCTTTTGGATAAAATTTTATTCCTGGCCGATATGATCAGCGCCGAGCGGGACTTTCCCGGAGTGGACGAGCTTCGCACCTTGGCGTTTCAGGATTTGGATCTGGCGCTCTGCCGTGCGTTGGAGCAGAGCATACAGTTTGTAAAAGACAGCGGCAAAACCGTGGACCCGGAGTCCGCCGCCGCGCTGGAGGATGTGCAGGCTGCCATCCGCCGCAAGTGAAAAGCAGGAGGAAATTGGATGAGCGAGCCACGCAAACTCAATACAGGCGCCGCCTATTCAGGCGACGGTACGGCACCCGGCGCAGAGCGCACCGTCTATCGCGCGGGGCAGCCCCAGCGCACCGTACGCACGGCGGCTTCCCGGCCAGCCATCATCAACGACCCCGCCATGGAGGCGTCCCGGCAGGCGGCGCGCCAGATGGCGCCCACCATCCGCCGCGCCGCGCCTGAGCCCGCCGCGCCGTCGGAGGAGCAGCCGGCGCCGTCCGCCAGCCGCGCGCAGGCCGTGCGGCAAGCACAGGAACGGTATGCACGCCAGCGCAGCTTGTCCCAGCAGGGATACCAGCAGGCACGGCAGGTACAGTCGGCGGAGGAGGCCAAGGCGGCCGCCCGCGCCCGCCAGCTGCAGGCCATGCAGCAGCGCGCGCAGGAAAGTACGGCCAGCTTTGCCCGCCCCAAGGTACAGCAGTTGGATCTGCGCAAGACCCAGGGCTCCGGCAAACCTTACGATATCGACGGCGACGAGGAGTTTGCGGCGCGCCAGGCGCGCCGGGCCTCTGTGCAGCAGCCCGCCCCCCAGCCGGCGCCCGCCGTGCAGGCAACGGAGACGGCGGAGGCGGTGCCGCAGGCAAAAACGCAGACGGTCTACCGTGCGGGCAGCAATGGCGGCGGCGCCTCCGGGCGGGGCGGCGGCAGCCGTTCCGCGGGCGGCAGCGGCGGCTCCGGAAAACCGCCGCGCGGCGGCCGGGAAACCCCGGACGACGGCGGCAAAGGCAAAAAAGGCAAAAAGGCGAAAAAGAAGGGCGCCTGGTGGAAAATTCTGCTGGGTACCCTCGCGGCGCTGATCCTGATTTTCGGCGCGACGCTGGCCATCATCTGGCACGCCATCTCGCCCTCGGCAGGCAGCATCACCCTCAGCCAGCTTATCAACACGCCCAAGGAATTTCAGGGCTCGGAGCTGAACGTCCTGATCGTGGGCATCGATTGGGAGGAAGCCCGCGCCGATATGTACAGCGATACCGCCAACGACGGCATGACCGATATGATCATGTACGTTCACTTCGATTTCGTCAACAAGACGGTCGGTATGCTGCAGATCCCCCGCAACATCCTTGTCACCGACGACACCGGCGTTTCCGGCAACTACCAGATCAACGGCGTGGCCCGCGCCCAGAACAACGATGTGGGCCGTCTGTGCGAGTTGATCAACGACCAGTTCAAGCTGCCCATTGACGGGTACATCTCGATCAATATGCAGTCCTTCAAAGAAATTGTCGATACCTTCGCGCCGTTTGAGGTGTATGTGCCGCACGATATGTCCTACGGCGGAAGCACCCTCAAGCAGGGCTACCAGACCCTGACCGGCGATGCCGCCGAATTCTTCGTCCGCAACCGCAAGGGCGAGGGCTACGCCAACTCCGACCTGGACCGGCTGAACATGCAGCGGTATTTCTACTCCGCCCTGTTCCGCCGCATGAAGGAAATGAGCGTTTTTGACATCGCCAAGCTCACCCCGGTCATGCTCAACTATATGCAGACGAGCCTGCCGGTCTCCCAGCTGGTCAGCGTGGCGGTCAGCATGCTTAAGATTCCCAGCTCCAGCATGATGGTCTGCCAGATGCCCGTCTATATGGGCGCGCCCGAGTACAACGGCAACTCGGTTGTCGTGGCGGCCCGGCAGGAGGACGCCGCCCTGCTCAACCAGTATTTCCGCCCCAACACGGGGGCCGTGGACGCGGCTTCGCTCGGCATCCGGGACGATCTGGTGTCGGTTTCCGGCCTGACGGCCTCCGACCCCAACGTGCAGTGGATGGGCGATCTGAACAAGCAATCGGCCGATGCCCAGCAGACCGACAACCTGGACGGCTCCAACACCGTCACCTATGTGGACCCGGCCGCCACCGCAGACCCCAACGCGGCCTCCGCCGGCAGCGATTCGACAGCGGGCGAGGCATCCTCGCCCGCCGCATAACCACCGATAACAAAGGAGAGTTTGGATGGACAGCAAGGAACTTGCCATTGATCTGGCCCGCGCCCTTGACGCCAAGAAGGGCCGCGATATCAAGGTGCTTCGGGTGGAGGATCTGACCACCGTAACCGATTATTTTGTCATTGCCACCGGCACCTCCACCACCCATGTGGGCGCGCTGGCCGACGAGGCGGATTTCCAGCTTGGCCGCAAAGGCGTGCAGGTGCTTCGCACCGAGGGGCACGACGGCAAGCGGTGGATTCTGCTGGATTACGGCAGCGTCATTGTTCATGTGTTCACCCAGGAGGCCCACGATTTCTACGATCTTGAGCATCTTTGGGCAGACGCCAGCCCGATGCCGGAGACCGAGTGGCGGCTGCCCGCGCCGGACAGCGCCGCGCAGCCCGAATAAAGCCGAAAGCGCCGCCCGCGCTGCGCGGCGGGGACGGTTGCGCGGATCAAACCAGATTAACGGCGGGAAAGCTCCGCCGGGGGAGAGAGTGTTATACTGTGAGATACGATTTTAAGGATGTTGAGGCCAAATGGCAGAAGGTGTGGGAGGACGAGGATACCTTCCACGCCGAGATCGATCATGCCAAGCCCAAGTTTTACGGGCTGGTGGAGTTCCCGTATCCTTCCGGGCAGGGGCTGCATGTGGGCCATCCCCGCAGCTACACGGCCATGGACATCATCTGCCGCAAAAAACGGCTGCAGGGCTTCAACGTGCTGTATCCGATGGGCTGGGACGCTTTCGGCCTGCCCACCGAGAACTACGCCCTCAAAAACCATATCAATCCCGAAATCGTGACGGAGCAGAACGTGGCCCGGTTCAAGAGCCAGCTCAAATCGCTGGGTCTTTCGTTTGACTGGGACCGCGAGGTCAACACCACCGACCCAGGCTACTACAAGTGGACCCAGTGGATTTTCCTTCAGCTTTATAAAAAGGGCCTGGCCTATAAAAAGGAGACGACCGTCAACTGGTGTACCGGCTGCAAGGTCGTGCTGGCCAACGAGGAGGTCGTGGACGGCTGCTGCGAGCGCTGCCATTCCCCCGTGGTGCAGCGGGTCAAGAGCCAGTGGATGCTCAAGATCACCGCCTACGCCGACCGCCTGATCGATGATCTTGACAAGGTGGATTATCTGGACCGCATCAAGACCCAGCAGATCAACTGGATCAGCCGCAGCCACGGCGCGGAGGTTCATTTCGACACGACGGCGGGCGATACCCTGACCGTCTACACCACCCGCGCGGACACGCTGTTCGGCGTCACCTACATGGTCGTCAGCCCTGAACACGCGGCCATCGAGACCTGGATCCGGGCGGGCCTTGTCAAAAACGTGGACGAAGTGCGCGCCTACCAGGCCGAGGCTGCCCGCAAGAGCGACTTTGAGCGCACCGAGCTGAACAAGGACAAGACCGGCGTTCGGATCGAGGGCGTGCGGGCCGTCAGCCCGGTCAACGGGCAGGAAGTGCCGGTTTTCATCTCGGACTATGTGCTGGCCACCTATGGCACCGGCGCCATCATGGCGGTGCCCGCCCACGATACCCGCGACTGGGCGTTCGCCAAAAAGTTCGGCCTGCCCATCATCGAGGTCGTCCGCGGCACAGAGGAAAGCCATCTCGACGAGGCGGCGTTCACCGATGTGGCCACCGGCACGCTGGTCAACTCCGGCTTTTTGAACGGGCTTTCGGTGGAGGAGGCCAAAAAGAAGGTGGCCGCCTGGCTGGAGGAAAACCACAAGGGCCGGCTCAAGGTCAACTTCAAACTGCGGGACTGGGTGTTCAGCCGCCAACGCTACTGGGGCGAGCCGATCCCGATGGTTTATTGTGAAAAATGCGGCTGGCAGCCCCTGCCGGAGAGCGAGCTGCCCCTCCGTCTGCCCGAAATCAGCGATTTTGAGCCTGGCCCCGACGGCGAAAGCCCGCTGGCCCGCCATACCGACTGGGTCAACACCACCTGCCCCTGCTGCGGCGGCCCCGCCAAGCGGGAGACTGATACCATGCCCCAGTGGGCGGGCTCCAGCTGGTACTTTCTGCGCTACTGCGACCCCCACAACGATACCGCCATCGCCAGCAAGGAAGCGCTGGCATACTGGATGCCGGTGGACTGGTACAACGGCGGTATGGAGCATACCACGCTTCACCTGCTCTACAGCCGGTTCTGGCACAAGTTCCTCTATGATATCGGGGTGGTGCCCACCGCGGAGCCCTACCAAAAGCGCACCAGCCACGGGATGATCCTGGGCGAGAACGGCGAGAAAATGTCCAAGAGCCGCGGCAACGTGGTCAACCCGGACGATATCGTCAACGAGTACGGCGCCGATACCATGCGCCTGTATGAGATGTTCATCGGCGATTTTGAAAAGGCCGCGCCCTGGAACACCTCCTCCATCAAGGGCTGCAAACGCTTTTTGGAGCGCATCTGGGGCCTGGGCGAAATGCTGCTGCCCGGCGAGGGGTATCGCCCCGCGCTGGAGGCCGTTTTCAACCGCTCCATCCGCAAGGTGGGGGAGGATATCGATTCGCTCAAGGCCAACACCGCCATCGCACAGCTGATGATTTTGGTCAACGCGCTGTATGACAACGGCGGCGCCACCCGCGACGAGTTCGCCGCGCTGCTGGTTCTGCTGGATCCCTTTGCCCCCCACATCGCGGAAGAACTCTGGCAGAAGGCCGGGTTCAAGGGTCAGATCGCCCACGCGCAATGGCCCTCCTACGATGAAGCCAAGTGTGTGGAGGATACCATCGAGATCGCGGTGCAGGTCAACGGCAAGGTGCGCGCGCGCCTGACCGTGGCCGCCGCGATCGCCCCGGCCGAGGCCATCGCCAAAGCCAAGGCCGATCCGGCCGTGGCCGAGGCCATCGCAGGCAAGACGATCGCCAAAGAAATTTATGTCAAGGGCAAGCTGGTCAACCTTGCCGTCAAGGGCTGAGGCGGGCTTGCGCCGCCGCCCCCGGCCCGGCAAATGCCCTGCCCGGAGGCCGGGCGCGGATCCATAACGGGCTGCTTTGAAAATAATTTATAAATTTGCAGCGCAATGGGAAAAACAAGGTTGACATTTCGCTTGTACCTATAGTATAATTTACGATACTGGCTGGTTTGCAAATTGTTCCGCAAATCCGCTGGCATACTCCTGTCTAAGGCAAGGGAGGGAAAACAAGATGTCGGAGATCCGTGTCAAAGAGGGCGAATCCCTGGAGAGCGCCCTGCGCCGTTTCAAGCGCAGCACCGCTCGCAGCGGTGTACTCGCCGAGGTGCGCAAACGCGAGGCTTACGAGAAGCCGTCTGTGCGCCGCAAGAAAAAGTCCGAAGCTGCCCGCAAGCGCAAATTCAAGTAATTTTGCGCGGAATGCAGCAAAAGAATTTGAACGGCACAGCGGACCCGCCTGGCGGGTCCGCTTTTTGCTGTATTTGTGTGTTTCCATGACAGAAACGAGGTGATTTGGATGTTGCTCACCCCGGAGATCGTCTTTCAAAACGTGGAGGCCATCACCCCGGCTTTTTTGCAGGGGCAGGGCATTACCGCGCTGGTGCTGGATGTGGATAATACCCTGACCGGGGACGGCAGCCAGGAGCTGCCCGCCGCCGTGGCCGCCTGGCTGCAAACCATGCGCGCCGCAGGCATCAGTCTGACCGTCGTGTCCAACAACACCCCGGCGCGGGTACGCCCGTTTGCCGAAAAGATCGGCCTGGCCTGGGTACCGCTGGCCTGCAAGCCCCTGGGCGTGGGTCTTGGCATAGCCAGCCGCCGCCTGGGCGTGCCCCGCAGCCGGATGGCCATGGTGGGGGATCAGCTTTTCACCGACCGCCTGGCCGCCGGGCTGTACGGCATACCCTGCCTGCTCACCCTGCCGCGCGGAGCCGACCGCTCCCGCGGGGTGGCCTTTAGGCGCCGGTTTGAAAAGCGCTTTTATGAAAAATTTTATCAGAAGGGGGGAAAGGTGCGTGGCTGATTTGCCCCGCTTCGGGCCTGCGGGTCTGGCCGAAAGTTATAACGGCACCACGCCGGAGGATATCGCAGCCTACACGGCCTCCTTCGGCCTTGGCGCGTTCGAGTACCAGTGCGGCCACGGCGTACGGCTGGCGCCCGAGCGGGCTGTGCGCCTGGGCGCCGCCTGTGCTGAAAAAGATATCGCGCTCTCGGTTCACGCGCCCTACTACATCAGCATGAGCAGCATGGAGGAGGATAAACGGCTGCACAGCGTCGAGTATATCCTCCAAAGCTGTGCGCTGGTGCGGGCGCTGGGCGGCCGCCGCGTCATCTTCCATCCAGGCTCCTGCGGCAAGCAGAGCCGGGAGGCCGCGCTGGAAAAAGCCATCGATACCATGCGCCGCATGGTGGAGGCCGTGGACGCCGCCGGCTACGGCGACTGTGTCCTTTGCCCCGAAACGCTGGGCAAGCTCAACCAGTTGGGCACGCTGGACGAAGTCCTGGCCCTGTGCCGGGTGGACCCGCGCATCACGCCCTGTGTGGATTTCGGCCACCTGTACGCCCGCACCCACGGCGGTCTGACCACCCGGCGGGACTACGAAAAAATTCTGGACGGGATCGCCGCCGCGCTGCCGGACGAGCGCGCCCGGCGGTTTCATGTGCATTTTTCCCGCATTGCCTACACGGCGGGCGGCGAAAAAAACCATTTGACCTTTGCCGATACCCAGTACGGCCCGCCGCACGCGCCGCTGCTGACGCTGCTGCGGGAACGCGCGCTGGCGCCGGTCGTGATCTGCGAATCGGCGGGCACCCAGGCCGAGGACGCGCGGACGCTGCAGGAAATCTACCGCGGCGCCGCAGCCGCCGTTTCCGGGGGCTGAGCCGTGTCCAAGGGCCTGGCGCTGCCCCCACGGCGGTGTTTTGACGAAAAAACGTCCGCTTTTGCCCTAAAAAACCTGTGGCGGGGGTTGAAAAGCGGCGTGTTTTCGGGTAAAATAGCTAAAGAGTATGGAATGATATTAGTTTAATGGAGGAGTTTCCTTATGATCTCTGCAGGCGAATTTCGCAACGGCGTAACTTTTGAGCAGGACGGCCAGGTGCTTCAGGTTGTTGAGTTCCAGCACGTCAAGCCCGGCAAGGGCGCTGCTTTTGTGCGTACCAAGACCAAGAACGTCATCACCGGCTCGGTCGTTGAGACCAGCTACAATCCTACCGCCAAGTTCCCCCAGGCGTTCATTGAGCGCAAGGATGTGACCTACAGCTACGCGGACGGCGATCTTTTCCATTTTATGGACAGCGAGACTTACGACGATATCCCGGTCAACGCCAAGGATGTGCCGGACAACTTCAAGTTCTGCAAGGAGAATGAGGCCTGCAAGCTGCTGTCCTACAAGGGCAAGGTTTTCAGCGTGGAAATTCCCAACTTCATCGATCTTGAAGTGACCGAGACCGAGCCCGGCTTCAAGGGCAACACGGCCACCAACACCCTCAAACCCGCCAAGCTGGAAACCGGCGCCGAGATTCGCGTGCCGCTTTTCATCAACGAGGGCGAGAAGATCCGCATCGATACCCGCACCGGCGAGTATATGGAGCGCGTGTAATCGTATTCTGTCGGATTGTATGGATTTTGCCGGGTGGACTTTATTCTGTGCCGCCCGGCTTTTTTAGAGCATTGCGCTCGTAGGAGGTAGAACTATGGCGATGGATCTCAACGCAAAAGCGGCTTACATCCGCGGCCTGATGAGCGGGATGGAGTTTGACGAGAACTCCAAGAACGGCAAAGTGATCACGGCCATGATGGACCTGCTGGAGGAACTGGCCGGCACCGTCACCGAGCATGACGACGCACTGGATCAGGTGTATGACGAGTTGGACACCCTGGACGAGGATATGGACGACCTGATGGCCGATCTGTATGAGGATGAGGACGACGAGGACGAGGACGACGGCGAGGAAGCCACCTATGAGGTGACCTGCCCCAACTGCAACACCGTCACCACCGTGGACGAGGACTCGCTGCTGAACAAGGAGCTTGTCTGCCCCAACTGCGGCGCCGCCTTTGACATCGAGTTTGAAAACTGCGATGGCAACTGCGAGAGCTGCAGCGCCGAGGATCTGGGCGACGACGCCGGCGATAAGGAATAAGGCGCACCCATCCAAAAACCGGCAGAACCCCGGCGTATGTGCAGGCATACGCCGGGGTTCTGCCGGTTTTTTGGGTGCAAACCCCTGCCGCCGCCAAAGCGAGGGCGGCGCCTTGCACCAGAAGCGGAAAACATCAGGTGTTTTTTTCGTACAGGATGGCCAGCCCCCTGAACAGCAGCTCGGCATCGTACCGGACGGGGCGGCGGCAGCACGGGGTAATGCAGGGGGCCAGACCGCCGGTGGCCACCACGGTCAGCGGAACGCCCAGGCTTTCCTCCACCCGCTGGGCCAGCCCGTCCAGCATGGCCGCCGTGCCGAACATCGCGCCGTTGTTGAGCGCATCCACCGTGTTGCGGCCGATCAGCCCGTCCGGCGTTTCGGGTGCAATGGGGGGCAGCTGCGCCGTCCCTGCGCTGATGGCCCGCAGGCTGGTCTGGACCCCCGGCACAATAAAACCGCCCAAAAACCGCCGCGACCCATCGATGACGTTGTAGGTGGTGGCGGTGCCAAGATCGACCGTCATGCAGGGAAGGGGATAAAGCGCCGCCGCAGCCGCCGCGTCGGCAATCCGGTCGTGACCTACTCGCTCGGGTTCGTCCACGGCAAGGGTCAGCCCGCTTTGCAGGGCGCTTGTCACCAGCAGGGGGGCAAGCCCGGTCAGGCGGCGGCAGGCCGCGGCCAGCACGGGGGTCAGTCCCGGCACCACGCTGCACACGATGGCGCCCGCAAAAGCGGTGGGCGCGATTTTGCGCCGGCTCAGCAGAAATTTCAACTCGGCGGTATATTCGTCCTCCGTGCAGCGGGGGCGGGTGACCATCCGGGTGGTAAACAACACCCGCTGCCCCTCCAACCCGCCGATGCAGACGTTGGAATTGCCGATATCCACAGCCAGAATCATGCGGCAGCCCCTTTCCGATCTCTCAAATACCGTTATTATACCAGCTTGCGCGCCGTTTGCCAACGAAAACCGCCGCCGCTTTACAATTCCGGCCAATCCAAGTATACTGATAGCCAGAAAAGCCGCCGGAAAGCAACGCCGGCCGGCCGTTCCCCGCTGGCGCAATCCGCAGACCCGGCGCAACAGCTCCGCCGCGCCTCCTTTGCCGCGTTCTTTCTGCGTCATGCGCTGGGGCAGTCCGGGAGCGGGGCGGCAAAACCGGGGCGGGCTGCCTTGACGCGACCTGCCCGTAGATTGAACAGAAAAGGAAAGTACCGCTATGAATTTGCAGGGAAAAACCGTTGTGCTGGGCATTACCGGGGGCATTGCCGCCTACAAAATGCCCAATGTGGCCCATGCGCTGGTCAAAGCCGGCGCCGAGGTCGATGTGCTGATGACCCGCCATGCCACCGAGTTTATCGCGCCGCTGGTGTTTGAAACGCTGACCGGGCGGCGCTGCATCGTCGATACCTTTGACCGCAATTTTCAGTTTGATGTGGCGCATATCTCGCTGGCCAACAAGGCGGATCTTCTTCTGATCGCCCCGGCCACGGCCAACACGCTTGCCAAGCTGGCGCACGGCCTGGCCGACGATATGCTTTCGACCGTCACGCTGGCCGCCGCCTGCCCCAAGCTGGTGGCCCCGGCCATGAACACCCATATGCTGGAAAACCCCATCACCCGGGATAATCTGGAAACGCTGCGGCGCTACGGTTTTACAGTCATCCCCTCGGGCGCGGGGGCGCTGGCCTGCGGCGATGTCGGCGCCGGCCGCCTGCCCGCGGAGGACGTTCTGCTCGATTACGTCTACCGGGAGCTGGCGCACGACAAGGATCTGCTGGGCAAAAAAATCGTGGTGACGGCGGGCGCCACCTGCGAACCGATGGATCCTGTGCGCTACATCACCAACCATTCCACCGGCAAGATGGGGTACGCGGTAGCGCGGGCCTGTATGCAGCGCGGCGCGGATGTCACCCTGCTCACCGCGCCCACGGCCCTGCGCCCGGTGCCGTTTGTCAAAACCGTTCCCTTCACAACGGCGGCCGAACTGTTTGCGGCCGTCCGGGCCGGCGTCCCCGGTGCCGATGCTTTGGTGATGGCTGCCGCGGTGGCCGATTACCGCCCCGCTGCGGTCGCACAGGACAAGATCAAAAAAAGCGACGGCGAGCTGACTCTTGCGCTGGAACGCACCGAGGACATCCTGGCCTGGGTGGGGGCAAACAAACCGCAGGGGCTGTTCGTGTGCGGGTTTTCGATGGAAACGCGCGACCTTGTGGAAAACTCCACAGCCAAGCTTAAAAAGAAAAACCTCGACATGATCGTGGCCAACAACCTCAAGGTGCCGGGCGCCGGGTTTGGCGTCGACACCAACGTGGTGACGTTGATCACGGCGGCGGGCGCGCAGGAGCTGCCGCTGCTGTCCAAGGACGAGGTGGCGGACAGGATCGCCGATGCGCTGGCGGAGGGAATGCGGCGGTAAGCGAAGACGGCCGCCTTTGACCAAACAACCGGCTGGGCCGCGCGGGCGGACGGAAACGATTTCCGCCGCCCGCGCGGCCCGGCTTTTTTGCTGAAAAACAGGGTGGAGCCCCCCAAATTTTGGCTTGCATCCACTTTGTAAACGGATTTTCACAGTTCTTCAAACGTCTACCCTATAATTTTCACATTTCGCTTTTATAATCTCGATAGACTTATGATGAAAAGGAGTGTGCGTGCTTTGATCGAAGTAAATCATCTGACAAAGCGCTATGGAAACCACTGTGCCGTGGATGACATCAGCTTTACCGTCGAGGATGGCTGCATCTATGGCCTGCTGGGACCCAACGGCGCCGGAAAATCCACCACCATGAACATGGTGACGGGCTATATTTCGCCCACCGTGGGCACGGTAAAGATCGATGGCCACGATATTCTGGAGGAACCCCGCGAGGCAAAGTCCTGCATCGGCTATCTGCCGGAGCAGCCGCCGCTCTACACCGATATGACCGTGCGGGAGTATCTTCTGTTTGTGGCCGAGCTGAAGGGCGTGCGCAAAAAGGCTGATCGCGCCGAGAACGTGGAGCGCGCCATGAGCCGCACCGCGCTGCAGGATATGGCCGACCGGCTGATCCGCAACCTCTCCAAAGGCTACCGCCAGCGGGTGGGCATTGCGGGGGCGCTGCTGGGCAGCCCCAAGCTGATTATTCTGGACGAGCCGACCGTCGGGCTGGACCCCGCGCAGATGATCGAGATCCGCAGCCTGATCCACGATCTGGGCAAGTCGCACACGGTCATCCTGTCCAGCCACATTCTGAGCGAGGTGCAGGCCGTCTGCGATCAGGTGCTGATCATTGCAAACGGCAAGCTGGTGGCGCAGGGCACGCCCGAGGAGCTGGCCGGCAAGCTGGCCGCCCGCGGCGTGATCTCGGCCACCGCCATGGGCACCCGCGAGGCCGTGCTGGCCGCCGCCGCCACGGTGACGGGGCTGTCCAACGTGCAGGTCACCGCCGAGAAGGGCAACGAGGTCAGCTTTACCGCGGCAAGCGCCTCCGGCACCGATCTGCGCGCGGCCCTCTCCGCGGCGCTGGCTGCCTCCGGCTGTCCGGTTCTTTCCCTGTCCAACCAGACCATGAGCCTGGAGGATGTTTTCCTGCAATTGACCGAACAGCCCTCCGAATGGGCCGGGCAGGACGCCGAGCCGAATGCCCCGGCGGACGGGGCGCCTGCGGAAAAAACCGCCGCCCCCGCGCAGGAGGAAACTTCGGATGCGGCGGATAGCCCTAAGCCCGCGGCCCAGGAGGCCGGGACGCCCCCCGCGGCCGGAACCTCGCCTTCAGCCCCGGCGCAGGCCGGAACCGATACGAAGGAGGGTGCGTAAACATGGGCGCGATTTTCAAGCGGGAAACCAAAAGCTATTTCACCAGCATGATCGGCTATGTGTTGATCGCCGTCCTGACGGGGTTTATGGGGCTGTATTTCACGGCCAACAACCTGATCTACGCCTCGCAGGATTTTGCCACCACCGTCAACAGCACGATACTGGTGCTGCTGTTCATTCTGCCGGCCCTCACCATGCGCAGCTTTGCCGATGAGCGCCGCAACAAAACCGATCAGCTGCTGCTGACAAGCCCTGTCTCCATCCCCGGCATTGTGCTGGGCAAGTATTTTGCCGAGCTGGTCATCTTCTGCATTCCGGTGGCCGTCGCCTGTGTGATGCCGCTGATCCTGCACGCCTTCGGCACGGTTTCGCTGGTCAGCGCCTATGCGGCGCTGTTCGCCTACCTGCTGACAGGGGCCGCCTGCATCGCCGTGGGCACGTTTATCTCGGCGCTGACCGAAAACCAGATTCTTGCCTACATCGGCACCTTCGGCGCGCTGCTGGTCAGCTACCTGATGGAAGGCATCAAATCCCTGTTTACCAGCGGCAACACACTGGCGCTGATCGTGTTTGCCGTGCTGCTGGCCATTGCGGCCGTCATCGTAGGCCTGTCCTGCAAAAGCCTGACCGTGGGCTGCGGCGTTTTCTGCGCCGGAGCCGTTGTGCTGGTCATCCTGTTCAAGCTGCGCGCCGCCTGGCTGCTGACCGCCTTCAACGCGGTTCTCAGCGCGCTGGCGCTGTTCAAGCCGTTCCAGAACTTTATCGGCGGAATGTTTGATCTTACCGGCATCGTCTACTATCTGTCGGTCATCGTGCTGTTCCTTTTTTTGACGGGCCAGGCGTTGGAAAAACGCCGCTGGAACTAAGGAAAGGGGCAGAAAACAATGAACTTTAAAAAAACTGCGAACGCGGCGCCTTCCGCGTCCCCCGCAAAGGGGCAGCCTACCGAATCCCAGAAGGCGGCGGGTACCCGCAACCTGAAAAACGGCGCCTACGCCAGCGCGCTGGCCGTCGTGATGCTGGCGGCGGTCATCCTCGTCAATCTGGTGGCGGGCGCGGTGCCCACCAAGTATACCCAGTACGACATTTCCACCTCGGGTCTGTTCACGCTGAGCGATACCACCAAGACCATGCTCAAGGCGCTGGACAAGGACGTGACGGCCTATTATCTGGCCGAGACCGGCAGCGAGGACGCCAACATCACCCGCATCCTCGACCGCTACGCGGGCGAGAGCAGCCACTTTACCTGGCAGCAGCGCGACCCTGCCATGTACCCGACCTTTGCGCAGCAGTACGACGCGCAGAACGCGACCTCGGGCAGCGTGATCCTTGTGTGCGGCGACCAGTCCTCCATCGTGGATTACAACGATATGTACCAGGCCGATTACTCGAACTATTCCAGCACCGGCAGCTATTCCACCAGCTTCAACGCCGAGTCCGCCCTGACCGGCGGCATCGCCAAGGTCACCAGCAGCACGGCCTATGTGCTGTACCAGCTTTCCGGCCACGGCGAGACCGCACTGGAATCCACCTTCACCGATACGCTGTCCAACGCCAAGGTCACGGTGCAGTCGCTCAGCCTTGTGTCCACCGGCGCGGTGCCCTCGGACGCCTCCGTACTGCTGATCAACAACCCGCAGACCGATTTCAGCGCCGACGACATCGCCGCCGTCAAAACCTATCTGGACAACGGCGGACGTCTTTTGGTCACCACCGGCATGGAGATATCCACCCCCAACCTGGACGGGCTGCTGGCGGAATATGGAATGAGCCGCCAGCCGGGCCTGCTGATCGAAAATGAGAGCAGCCATTACGCCTATCGGTATCCCCAGACCTACCTGCTGCCCGATGTTTCCAGGAACGATGTGACGGGCGGCATGACGGACGGGATGTACGTCTTTGCGCCCGTTGCACAGGGCATTTTGACCGACGATGCCAACGCCGATCTGACCGTCAGCCCCCTGCTTACAACGACCGCTTCCTCCTACGCGATGCAAAATTACGCCACCGCCGAGACGGCGCAGCAGAGCGATACCGACCCCACCGGCCCGTTCAACGTGGCGGTGGCGGTGGAGAATACCGCCACCAACGCCCGTGTTGCCTGGATCAACTGCGCCAATATCTTTGTCAGCAACATCGATCAGGCGGTTTCGGGCGGCAATTCCCAGCTGTTGGGCAGCATCGTCAACTGGATGAACGGCGAAGAAAACGCGGTCGTGATTGATGCCAAGAGCCTGAGCGCCGCCAGCCTGGTGGTGCCGACGACGGCCGTGATGGGCTTTGGGCTGCTGTTCGTCCTTGCGCTGCCGGTCGTCTGCCTGGTGGTGGGCATCGTGATCTTTGTGCTTCGCCGCCGCAAATAACTGCGTTTTGTTAGGAGCAAAGGGTAAATGAACAAAAAGAAATGGATTCCGCTGGCGGCGTTGGGTGTGCTGGCGGTGGGGCTGGGCGTCGGCCTGGCCGTGCTGAAGAGCCGGCCGGCGGATACCGAAGCCGATACGGGCACGCCGCTTTCCGCCATCGGCATCGACAGCGTCACGGCGCTTCGCTATACGGACGCCTCCAACAATATCTCGGTTTCGCTGACCAAGAAGGCTACGGGCGAGAGCGCCGTCTGGACGCTGGACGAGGACCCCAAGCTGCCCATCGACCAGAGCGCCGCAGACCTGGTGGCCGCCGATATCGCCGCCCTAAAGGCGACGCGCCAGCTGACAGATACCTCCGAGAGCGCCGCGATGGGCTTTGACAGCCCCACGATGACCTTCGCCCTCACGGCGGGGGACAGCTCGTTTGAACTGACCGTGGGCGCCGAAAACACCATGACAAGCGCCTACTATGCGCGGGTAAAGGGCAGCGACGCCGTCTACATGATCGCCGCCGACAGCCTGAGCAGCCTTTGCAAAACCGCAAAGGAACTGTATGCGGCGCAGAGCGTGACCACCCTGACCGACACCGAGGTGACTGCCATGACCGTGGATTACGGCGGCGCAGCGCTTCGCTTCCAGAAGAACGGCGACAGCTGGGTTTTGGCCGACGATACCGGTTACGCGCTGAACCAGGATACGGTCAGCCGGATGGCCAGCACCCTCTGCGGGCTGAAAACCAGCTGGAGCGTGACGGCCCCGGCGGCGCCTGCCAGCTACGGGCTTGACCAGCCCAATGCAAAAATCACGCTGGGCACGGCGGACGGCAAGACGGTTACGGTGGCGTTCGGCGCCGCCGACCCGGCGGACGCCGCATCCTGTTACCTGACCACGACGGACGCGCCGGGCGTGGTGTATGAGGTGGCCGCCGAAAATCTGAGTGCGTTTGCCGTCACCAAGGAATCGCTGCTGGCCGCGGCGGACACTGCCGAGACTGCCGAGGCTGCCGCACAGTACCCGGTGGAATGATGCGGCGGCAACGCTGCACGGTTCCCGCCGATCAGGCCGGCGCGCGCCCGGACGGGACGCCCCGCATAAGAATTGTGCGGCGGCGCCCCGGAGCATGACGCAGAAAGAATGCGGCGGAACGGCAGCGCTGTTTCTGCGGACGGCTCTGAAATTTTCTCTAAAAGCGGGCAGGGTTTGCCAAACGGCAGGCCCTGCCCGCTTTTTGCAGGCGTGGGCCTTAAAATCGGTTGTGCGGCGGGCAAAAACATGGTATCTTTTTAGCAGAGCTATACCAAAGCGAAAGGAGGTGTGCGCAGCGATGCGATTTCAACGGGGGAAAAAAGTGTTGGCGCTGGCCCTGGCGGTCTGCCTGATGCCGGGCTGCACGGCCGGCATGCCGGGAACCGGCGCCGCCCCGACCGCCGCGCCGTCTGCGTCTGCGGCCGCCGCCCCGACCGCCGCGCCGTCCCCGGTCCAGGCGGCCGATCCGATCGGGATCAGGATGGCGGGCATGACCCTGCGGGAAAAAGTTGGCCAGCTGTTTTTGATCCGGCCCGACGCGCTTGATCCCGCGCTGCCCCTGGAGGAGATCAACGACGACAAGGCGGCGGGCTCCAGGGCGCTGTCCCGGTCCATGCGGGAGCGGCTGGCCGATTACCCGGTGGGCGGCATTGCAATGTTCGGCAAAAACATCGCCGATCCCGGTCAGCTTACGACCTTTATCGCCGATCTGCAAAGCGCAAGCGGCGTTCCGCTGCTGATGGCGGTGGACGAGGAGGGCGGCCGGGTGGCTCGGCTGGCCAACCATCCGGCGTTTCTTGTGCCGCAGGTGGGGTCCATGGACGATGTGGCCGCCACCGGGATCCCGGAGAACGCCCGCCGGGCGGGCAAAACGATCGGCGGGTATCTGGCGGAGTACGGCTTCAACCTGGATTTCGCGCCCGTGGCCGATGTCAACACCAACCCGGACAACACGGTGATCGGGTCGCGCGCGTTCGGCAGCGACCCGGTGCTGGCGGGCCGGATGGTGGCCGCCGAGGTGGCGGGCCTGCACGAGGCGGGCATCATGAGCTGCCTCAAGCATTTCCCCGGCCACGGCGATACCGACGACGACACCCATGACGGCAGCGCCTTGAGCGACAAAACCTGGCAGGAAATGCTTTCCTGCGAGATGATCCCCTTTCAGGCGGGCATCGGCGCGGGAACCGATCTTGTGATGGTTGCCCACATTGCCGTCCCCAACGCCGCATCGGACGGGCTGCCGGCCTCGCTTTCCCAGGAGATCATCACCCACCGCCTGCGCGGGGAACTGGGCTTTGACGGGGTGGTCATCACCGATTCGCTGGCCATGGGGGCCATCACCCAGTCTTATTCGGCGGCGGATGCGGCGGTGCTGTCCCTGCAGGCGGGCGCCGATCTTCTGCTGATGCCCAACGGTCTGCCCGAAGCGTTCGACGGCGTGATGGACGCCGTGGAGAACGGCGGGCTGGACGAGGCCCGCATTGACGAGAGCGTGCGCCGGGTGCTGACCCTCAAGCAGGCATACGGCCTGCTGTAACGCCGCAAAACAAGGGAGGAAGCCAACCGATGAACCAAATGCACATTGCCGTGGACGGCCTGTTTTACACCCAGCGGCTTTCGGGCATGCAGCGCAACGCGCTGGAATTGCTGGCGGAGCTGGACAAGCTTGTCGCCCCCGGCGAGGTGGAGGCCGTGGTGCCGCAGAACCTGCCCGAGGGCTGCACACTGCCCGCCTACCGGGCGATCCGCCTGGTGCGCTGGGGCAACCATACCGGGATGCGGTGGGAGCAGCTTGAGTATCCGCGCTACTTAAAAAAAAGCGGGCGGATGGGGCTTTGCCTCTGCAATGTCATTCCGCTGCGCGGGTTCCGGGGCGTCGCCGCCGTCCTGGATATCTGCTACAAGGCAAGACCGGATTTTTATACCACCGCGCGGGACAGGCTCTCGGCGGCCTGGCATTGCCTGCAATACCGGGCCATCGTGCGCAAGGCCCGGAAAATCATCACCCTGACCGCGTTTTCCAAGGCCGAACTGATGGCCGCCTACCACGTTCCGGCGGAAAGGATCGTCTGCATCCCCAGCGGCTGGCAGCACATGGAGCGGATTGCGCCGGACGAGACCGTGTTCGACCGCTGGCCGGAGCTGAAGCCGGGCAGCTACTATTTTTCGATGGCAAATCTGCTCAAAAACAAAAATTTTCCCTGGGTGCTTCGGGCGGCCCGGAACAAACCGGACGCCCTGTTTGCCATTGCGGGGGGCGGCAGCCTTGCCCGGGCGGCGGGGGAGCTTGGCCTTGCCGATCTGCCCAATGTCCGCTACCTTGGCTATGTCACGGACGGGCAGGCCCGCGCGCTGATGGCCCACTGCAAGGCGTTTCTGTTCCCCACCCTGTACGAGGGGTTCGGCATCCCGCCCATGGAGGCCATCGCCTGCGGCGCGCCGCGGGTGCTGGTCAGCGATACCCCCTGCATGCGGGAGGTCTACCGGGACAACGCGGATTTTATCGATCTTTCCCGCAACACCGGCAGCGTGGACGATACCCGCCCCGGCCATGACCCGCAGGCTGTGCTGGCCCGCTATTCCTGGGCTGCCAGCGCCCAAAAGCTGGAAGCTCTGCTGCGGCAGGAAAGCAAAACGGTATAAAAAAGCGCCTCGCCGGGAAAGCTCCATGCTGGAATTTTCCCGGCGGGGCGTTTTATCGAAAAAAAGGCCGTCTACTGCGCGTACCAGTATTTTCGGTCAAGGCTGCGGTATTGCAGCGCCTCCGAAAGATGCGCCGGGCCGATCTGCTCGGCGCCGTCCAGGTCGGCGACCGTGCGGGCCACCCGCAGGATGCGGTCGTAGGCGCGGGCGCTGTACCCCATCTTTTCAAAGGCGCCCCGCAGCAGCCGCTCGGCGGCGGGGGAAAGCGGGCAAAAGCCGCGCAGCCGGCCCGAGGGCAGGTGCGCATTGCAGCCGAAGCCCAGCCCCGCGTACCGCTGGCGCTGCACTGCACGGGCGGCATCCACCCGCGCCCGGATGGCGGCGCTGGATTCCCCGCCCGCCTCGGCGGCCAGGGCCTCGTACTCGACGGGGGCCACCTCCACATGAAGGTCGATGCGGTCAAGCAGCGGCCCCGAGATCCGCTGGCGGTAGCGGTCGATCACGCTGGGGGTGCAGGTGCAGGGGTGGGTGGGATGGCCGAAATACCCGCACTTGCAGGGGTTCATGGCGGCCAGCAGCATAAAGCGGCAGGGGTAGGTGGCGCTGCCGTGTACCCGGCTCACGGTCACCTGCCCGTCCTCCATCGGCTGGCGCAGCACCTCCAGGGCGTCCCGGCTGAACTCGGGCAGCTCGTCCAGGAACAGCACGCCGTTGTGCGCCAGGCTCACCTCGCCGGGGCGGGGCGCGGCGCCGCCGCCCGCGATGGCCGCGGCGCTGACGCTGTGATGCGGGCTGCGGAAGGGCCGCTGGCGCAGCAGGCCGCTTCCGGCGGGCAGCAGCCCCGCCACCGAGTAGATGGCCGTCGTTTCCAGGGCTTCCTCGTAGGCAAGCGGCGGCAGAATGCCCGGCATCCGCTTGGCCAGCATGCTCTTTCCCGTGCCGGGCGGGCCGATCATCAGCGCATTGTGCCCGCCCGCCGCCGCCACCTCCAGCGCCCGGCGGGCCTCCGCCTGACCGCGTACATCGGCAAAGTCGGGGCCGAGCCAGCCGCCGCTCTCCGTGCCGCCTTCGGGCAAAGCGGGGGAGAGGGGCGCGTCCCCGGTCAGGTGACGCACAACCTCCCGCGCGCTGCGGGCGCCGTACACGGTCAGCGCGCCGCCCTGCGCGGCCTCGGCGGCTTCGGCCGCGTTCCCGGCAGGAACAAAAAGCTCCCGCACGCCGCATTTTCCGGCGGCCAGGGCCATCGGCAGCGCGCCGGCCACCGGCCGCAGGGCGCCGTCCAGCCCCAGCTCCCCCAAAAAGGCCTGGTCGGGCCGGGGCGCGGGCAGCTGGCCCTGCGCGGCCAGCAGGCCCAGAAACACCGGCAGATCGTACACCGGTCCCGTCTTGCGGACGTCCGCGGGGGCCAGGTTGACCGTGATCCGGCTGGCGGGCCAAGGAAAACCGAGGTTTTTGGCCGCGCTGCGCACGCGCTCGGCGCTCTCCTTGACGGCGGAATCGGGCAGACCCACCAGGTTGAACTGGGGCAGACCGCCCGAGAGATCGGCCTCCACCACCACCGCATAGCCGGCAAGGCCCGATACGCCAAAGCTGGTGACGCGCGTAAACATCGATGCAACAACCCCTTTATGGTAAAACATACCAAAAGTATACCGCCTGCCGGGCCAATCTACAAGGGCATTGCGGAAAAAGTGGCGAAATCCTCTCGTTTGGATTGACAAGCTCCGCCCGGATTGCTATAGTTATCTTAGTTATTATGCCCAAAACCGCGAACCAGACGAAAGCGAAGGTGTTTACAATGTATAAAAAAATGTATGACTACTGGATGGCCACGCCGCTGGACGATCCCGATTTGAAGCCCGAGCTGGAAGGCATCCGGGACGATGACGCCGCCATTCAGGATCGGTTTGCCGTCTCGCTGCAATTCGGCACGGCGGGCCTGCGCGGGGTAATCGGCGCGGGCACCAACCGGATGAACGTCTATGTGGTGCGGCAGGCCACCCAGGGACTGGCCAACTGGGTCAAGACCCAGAACGGCACCCAGACCGTCGCCATCAGCTTTGACAGCCGCAACAAGAGCGATCTGTTTGCCAGGGCCGCCGCCGAGGTGCTGGCCGCCAACGGCATCCATGTGCGCATCTACAAGGCGCTGATGCCGGTGCCGGCCCTCTCGTTCGCCACCCGCTATTATCACTGTAACGCGGGCATTATGGTCACGGCCAGCCACAACCCAGCCAAATACAACGGCTACAAGGCCTACGGCCCGGACGGCTGCCAGATGACCGACGAGGCCGCCGACGTCGTCTACGCCGAGATCCAGAAAACCGATGTGCTGGCGGGCGCCAGAACCGTGCCCTTCGCGGACGGCCTTGCCTCCGGCATGATCGAGTATGTGGGCGATGACTGCATCGAGGCGCTGTACAAGGCCATCGAGTCCCGCGCCATCCGTCCCGGCATCTGCAAAACCGCGGGCCTCAAGCTGGTGTACAGCCCGCTCAACGGTTCGGGCCTGGTGCCCGTCACCCATGTTTTGGGCGACATCGGCATCACCGATATCACGGTCGTGCCCGAGCAGAAGGATCCGGACGGCAACTTCCCCACCTGCCCCTATCCCAACCCGGAAATCTTTGAGGCGCTTCGCCTCGGCCTGGAACTGGCCGAAAAATCCGGCGCCGATCTGATGCTGGCCACCGACCCCGACGCCGACCGCGTGGGCATCGCCGTGCGCTGCAAGGACGGCAGCTACGAGCTGCTGACCGGCAACGAGGTGGGCGTGCTGCTGCTGGACTACATCTGCGCGGGCCGCATCGAGCAGGGCACCATGCCCAAGGATCCGGTGCTGTGCAAGTCTATCGTTTCCACCCCGCTGGCCGATGCCGTGGCAAAGCATTACGGCGTGGAGTGCCGCAACGTTCTGACCGGCTTCAAGTGGATCGGCGACCAGATCGCAAGGCTGGAGGCCGACGGCCAGGTGGATCGCTTTATCTTTGGCTTTGAGGAGAGTTACGGCTATCTGGCCGGGCCCTACGTCCGCGACAAGGATGCCATCGTCGGCAGTATGCTGATCTGCGAGATGGCCGCCTACTACCGCGCGCAGGGCAGCTCCATCAAGGAGGAGCTGGAGCGCATCTACCGCGAGTATGGCCGCTATCTGAACAAGGTGGACAGCTTTGAGTTCCCCGGCTTGTCCGGCATGGACAAGATGGCCGGCATCATGGCCGATCTGCGCAAAAACCCGCCGAAGGAGTTTGCGGGCCACAAGGTCGCCAAGGTCACCGACTACGAAAAGCCCGAGGAAACGGGTCTGCCCGCCGCCAACGTGCTGATCTACACGCTGGAAAACGGCGCCGCCGTGGTGGTGCGCCCCTCCGGCACCGAGCCCAAGATCAAAACCTATTTCACCACGCTGGGCAAGGATCTGGCCGAAGCGCAGGCCCAGAAGGACGCGCTGGCCGCCGCCGTCAAGCCGCTGCTGGGCTGAGCGGCCTCTTGACAAGCGCGCCGCCGTCTGGTAAAATAATCTGGCAATCGTTCCGATGGCTGCTCCGTTCGCACAGGATGGCGTATGCTGGTAGCCGTATTTGAAGATTGTGATGAGCGCATAGATACAAACTATGGCTCCCGAAGTCATGATCGAGAAAGAGGTGAAAAGCAATGAAAGAAGGCATCCATCCGAAGTATATGGACTGCACCATCACTTGTGCCTGCGGCAACGTGATTCACACCCGTTCCACCCGGCCGGAGATCCACGTCGAAGTTTGCAGCAACTGCCATCCGTTCTACACCGGCAAGCAGAAGCTCGTCGATACCGGCGGACGCGTTGAGCGCTTCAAGCGCCGTTACGGCATGGGCAAGTGATTGCGTCCCATCCCATACAAGGACCTTTAAGGCGGTTTGGCGACAAACCGCCTTTTTTGCTGTTTGCAAAAGCTGCAAGGGGGAAAAAACGCCATGGCGGAATACCGAACCATTGAGGGCAGCGCCCGCTGTACCTATGAGGAAAAAAAGAGCCGTTTTCTGGCGCTGGCATCCTTTGCCGATACGGAGGATGCCGCGCTGGCCGTTTTGAACGGGGTGCGCGCGGCCAACCGCACGGCCCGCCACAATGTCTACGCCTATGTGCTGCGCCGGGACGGCCGCACCCGCTATTCCGACGACGGGGAACCCGCCAAGACGGCGGGAACCCCGGTGCTGGAAACGATCGCCCACGCGGGGCTGACGGATGTGATCGTGGTGGTCACGCGGTATTTTGGGGGGATACTGCTTGGCACCGGCGGGCTGGTGCGGGCCTACACGGCCGCCGCTGCGGGGGCGCTGGCGGCGGCTTCCGTCGTGACGGTGCGGGAAGTCGTCATCTGCCGCGCCGCGCTGCCCTACCCGCTGTACGAGCCGGTGGAACGGCTGGTGCGGCAGGCGGGCGGCCGCCTGGCCGAGCCGGAGTTCGGCGCGGCGGTGGCGCTTTCCTGGCGGATGCCCGCCGGGCAGGAAGGCGCGCTTTGCCGCGCCGTGACCGAGCTTTCCCGCGGGACGGTATCGGTGTCGGTTTCGGCGCCGGTCTTTGCGCCGTATTGAGGAAAACGGCGGCGATCAGGTTCAAAAGCGGAATTTTGAGGAAAAAGCCGCCCGGAAAAGAGTGTTTCTGCCGGTTTTGTCGTATTCTTATCTAAGAGGGCAAAAACGGCCCGCAAACAGGCAAAGGAGGCGCTGCCCATGACCATACGGGAAAACACCGAGCTGCTGGAGCGGATGACGCTCAGCCCGGACGCGGCGCGCAGCCAGAACAGCCGCGGCCGGCTTCGGCCCGAGGCGCAGGATCCCCTGCGCACGGTGTACCAGCGGGATCGCGACCGCATCATCCACTGCAAGGCGTTCCGGCGCCTCAAGCAAAAAACACAGGTCTTTCTCTCGCCCGAGGGAGACCATTACCGCACCCGTCTTACCCACACGCTGGAGGTGGCCCAGATCGCCCGCACGATCGCGCGGGCGCTCCGCCTCAACGAGGATCTGACCGAGGCCGTCGCGCTGGGGCACGACCTCGGCCACACGCCCTTCGGCCACGCGGGGGAGCGGGCGCTTGACCGGCTTTGCCCGGGCGGCTTTTCCCACTACCGCCAAAGCCTGCGGGTGGTGGATTATCTGGAGAAGGACGGCGCAGGGCTGAACCTGAGCTGGGAGGTGCGCAACGGCATCATTACCCACACCAGGGGGGCCTGGGCCCGCACCATGGAGGGGAAAACCGTCCGTCTGGCCGACCATATCGCCTTTTTGAACCACGACATCGAGGACGCCATCTCGGCCGGGGTGCTGGACGCCGCCGCTCTGCCCGCGGAGGCCACCGCCGTGCTGGGCGGCAGCAAATCCGCCCGCATCACCACGATGATCACCGATCTGGTGGCGCACAGCGGCAACGGCGCCATGCGGTTTTCGCCCGCCGTGGAGGCGGCCTATCAAATCCTCAAGGATTTTATGTACGCCACGGTCTATGTGGACAAAAACGCCAAGCGGGAAGAAAAAAAGGTGGACAAGCTGGTGGCCGAGCTATACGAGCGGCTGACGGACGATCCCAGCCTGATGCCGAATTTTTATATGCAGATCGCATACAGCGAGGGAGCCGACCGCGCCGCCGCCGACTACATCAGCGGCATGAGCGATGCGTTTGCCACCCATCTGTTTGAGGAGCTGTTTGTCCCGCAGAAGTGGCAGGTGCTGTGAGCGCCGCCGCGCCCCTGCCGCCGCCTCAGCCGGGACAATACAGGAAAGGAGACCCCGTTTGATCCCACAGGAATACATACAGGAAGTGGTGCGCCGCAACGATATCACCGAGGTGGTGCAGCAGTACGTTCAGCTGCGCCGCCGCGGCCGCACCAGCACCGGGCTTTGCCCTTTCCACTCGGAAAAAACGCCCTCCTTTGTGGTCTACCCCGAAACGCAGAGCTTTTATTGCTTCGGCTGCGGGGCAGGCGGCGATGTCATCACCTTCGTCAAGCGGATCAACAACCTGGGCTATGTGGAGGCCGTCAAATCGCTGGCCTCCCGTGCCGGAATGCCCCTGCCCGAGGAGGACGACAAGGAGGGCCGCGCGCGCAGCCGCCTTTTGGAGATCAACCGCTGTGCGGCCCGCTATTTTTTTGACCAGCTCAACGCCGAAACGCCCGAGGCCGCCCTGGCCCGCCGCTACTGGAAGCAAAAGCGCGGCCTGTCGGACGCGGCCATCCGCCGGTTCGGCCTTGGCTACGCGCCCGACGATTTCTCCGGTCTGCTGCATGAGCTGCGCCGCCGCGGCTTCGCGGAGGAGGAACTGGAAAGCTCCGGCCTTGTCAAGCGGAGCGCCAAGGGCAATCTGTACGATATCTTCCGCCACCGCGTCATGGTGCCCATCATTGATATCCGGGGCAACATCATCGCGTTCGGCGGGCGGGTTCTGGACGATTCCAAGCCCAAATACATCAACAGCCCCGAAACGCTGGTCTACAAAAAGTCCAAAACGCTGTTCGCCCTCAATGTGGCCAAAAAATCGCCCCAAAAGCGGTACATCCTCTGCGAGGGGTACATGGACGTCATCAGTATGCACGAGGCCGGGTTCGATACCGCCGTCTGCGCCTGCGGCACGGCCCTGACGCCCGACCAGGTCAAGCTGATCGAGGACTACGCCGAGGAAGTGGTGCTGAGCTACGATTCCGACGAGGCGGGCCAGAAGGCCACCGAGCGCAGCCTGGGCCTGTTTTCCGGCAGCCCGGTCAAGGTATCGGTGCTGACCATCCCCGGCGCCAAGGATCCCGACGAATTCATCAAAAAATATGGCCACGACCGCTTTGAGGCCATCCTGAACGGCACCGCCAACCCCACCGAGTTTGAACTGAGCAAGGCAAAATCCCGCTACGACCTTGCCACCGACGACGGACGGCTGGACTATGTGCGGCAGGCCATCAACATTTTGGCCGGGCATGTCAGCCCCACGGCGCGGGACGTCTACGCAGGGCGGATCGCGTCGGAGACGGGCATCGCCAAGACAGCCATCCTCAACCAGCTGGAAACCGCGGTCAAATCCACCGGCTGGAAGGACCGCAAAAAAGAGCAGAGCAGGCTGGCCGCGCAGGGGATCGCGGCGTCCATCAAGGTACCCTACGACAAGGGCGGGGACACGGCGCTGGGGGCGGCCAGCTCGTCCCGGCAGCTGCTCGCGGCCATGCTCAAGGACCATGAGCAGATCGAGTACATCCGCCAAAATCTTCGGCTGGACGATCTGGTGCTGCCGGAGGTGCGCAACGGCATCGAGGCGGTCTATCGCTGCGCGGAAAATCACATCGAGCCCAATCTGACCGGGCTGGCGGCCTTTTTGACCGCCGAGGAGCGGTCCAAGGTGGCGCAGATCCTCGCGCAGAACGTCGATTGGACGCCGACCAGGCAGGATATCGATATGCACCTGAACCGGGTGCGGCAGGCCACCCCCCGCAGCAAGGAGGCGGCCAGTATGTCCGGCCAGGAGCTGAAGCAATATCTGGCCAGCCTGCGCAAGGCCAAGGAACCGCCCAAAAGCGGAGAGAACGAGCCGTAGCGGCCGGGAGATCTTCACGGTAACAGCGCGGCGGCTTTCTTTGCCGCGTCCCTTGCGTGGCACGCCCCGGCCGGCGTGCCCACAGCGGAATCGGGCGGCGTTTCCTCCCGGGGAAAAGCCGGGATTTTCCCGTTCTGATAAATCTTTCGATAGAGGGCAGACTAAAAACCAAAGGAGAAATACTTATGGCAGAAAAGAAAAACGTGATCCATGAACTGATCGAGAATGGCCGCCGCAACGGCAAACTGACGACGCGGGAAATCAACGACGCGCTGGAGGAGAGCAACTTCGACGTTGACCAGCTGGAAAAACTGTATGAATCGCTGGAAGGCCACGGCATCGAGATTGTGGACGATGAGCCGGACGAGGCCGCCGCCGACGCCGCCGTCATCACCGAGGACAGCGTGGACGATTTTGAGGATACCCTTTCTGCCGAGGGCGTGGCCATCGACGACCCCGTCAAGGTTTACCTGAAGGAGATCGGCCGGGTGCCGCTGCTTACCCCCGACGAGGAGATTCAGCTTGCGCTGGACATCAAGGACGGCGGCCCCAAGGGCGACCGCGCCAAGCAGCGGCTTTCGGAGGCAAACCTCCGTCTGGTGGTTTCCATCGCCAAGCGGTATGTGGGCCGCGGCATGCAGTTTTTGGATCTGATCCAGGAGGGCAACCTGGGCCTGATCAAGGCCGTGGAAAAGTTTGACCATACCAAGGGTTTCAAATTCTCCACCTACGCGACCTGGTGGATCCGGCAGGCCATCACCCGCGCCATCGCGGACCAGGCCCGCACCATCCGCATTCCCGTCCACATGGTGGAAACGATCAACAAGGTCAAGAAGGTATCCAGCCAGCTTTTGCACGAAAACGGTCACGAGCCGACCGCCGACGAGATTGCCGAGCGGCTGGATATGCCGGTGGACAAGGTGCGGGAGATCATGCGGGTGGCGCAGGAGCCCGTCAGCCTGGAAACCCCCATCGGGGAGGAGGAGGACAGCCACCTGGGCGACTTTATCCCTGACGACGAAGCCCCCGTTCCCGCCGAGGCCGCCAGCCAGACCCTGCTCAAGGAGCAGCTGGCCGAAGTGCTGAAAACCCTGACCCCCCGCGAGGAGAAGGTGCTGCGCCTCCGTTTTGGTTTGGAGGACGGCCGCCCCCGCACGCTGGAGGAAGTGGGCAAAGAGTTCAACGTCACCCGGGAGCGCATCCGCCAGATCGAGGCCAAGGCCCTGCGCAAGCTTCGCCACCCCAGCCGCAGCAAAAAACTCCGCGACTTTTTGGATTGATCCCCCGCTGCGTACAGATTTAAGAAAAGGCTGCCCGGATTTCTTCCGGGCGCTTTTTTTAGCGGCTGAACAGGCCGTGCGCCGCTTGTCAAGCCCACGCCTCTGCGTAAGATTTCGGCGGTTGTTGCCAAAATCACCATACCGCCGGGGTAAACGGAATTTGTCAAGCGGCTTTTTTTCGGCTTTTTCGGGAAAATGAATGAAAAAGTATACACTTACCCTGGCGTATCACACATGCTGCGTTAAACCGCAAAAATACCGCCGAATGGCTTGACAATGCGGCTTTTTTAACGTATACTGGACAAGTATCAAAAAATGGAATAGAGCGCCCTAAAGGCAATTGGCCATGCAAAGCAAATCGAAAAGTTTGTTAAAAATGCCGAAGATTTGTACGCGGGCCGGGGGCCTTGAAGTCGCTTTTGCCAAGTTTGTCAATCTTGAGAATAGGAGTGGTGGCATTTTATGGTAAAGGTCAAGCCCGTACAGAACGGTAGAACTACCAGAATGAGCTTTTCCCGCATCGACGAAGTTATCGGGATGCCGAACCTGATCGAAATCCAGAAGAACTCTTACAATTGGTTTCTGGACGAGGGTCTGCGCGAGGTGTTCCACGATATTTCCTCGATCGAGGACTACACCGGCAACCTGGTGCTCGACTTTATCGACTTCCGCCTGGACAAGCACCCCAAATATACGATCAAGGAGTGCAAGGAGCGCGACGCAACGTATGCGGCGCCCCTGTATGTCACGGCCCGGCTGCTCAACAAGCAGACCGGCGAGGTCAAGGAGCAGGAAATTTTCATGGGCGATTTTCCGCTCATGACGGATTCCGGCACCTTTATTTCCAACGGCGCCGAGCGTGTTATCGTTTCGCAGTTGGTTCGTTCTCCGGGCGTCTACTACGGTTCCAGCAAGGACCGCACCGGCAAGGATCTGTTTACCGCCACCATGAACCCCAACCGCGGCGCCTGGCTGGAGTACGAGACTGATTCCGTGGACGCTTTCTATGTCCGCATCGATAAAAACCGCAAGCTGCCCGTCACCGTGCTGCTGCGCGCACTGGGCCTTGGCACCGACGATCAGATCAAGCAGGTGTTCGGCGATTCCGAGCCCAAAATCAACGCCACGCTGGAGAAGGACGCCACCCACAACACCGAGGAAGGCCTGCTGGAATGCTATCGCAAGCTGCGCCCCGGCGAGCCGCCGACGGTGGAAAGCTCCCGCAGCCATCTGGATTCACTGTTTTTTGACGCCCGCCGGTACGATCTGGCCCGGTTCGGCCGCTATAAGATGAACAAAAAGCTGGCGCTGGTCCGCCGTATCGAGGGCTACCACGCCGGCGAGGATGTCGTCGCCCCGCTCACCGGCGAGCTGCTGGTGGCAAGAGGGGAGAAGATCACCCGCGAGAAGGCCGACGGCATCGACGCCGCCGGCGTCACCCGCGTGGTGGTGCTGGTGGAGCGCAAAACAGAGGATCCCACCCCGGTCATCGTGATTTCCAACGGCTGTGTGGATGCGCAGCCCTTCTTCAGCTTCGACGTGGAGGCCTGCGGCATCAACGAGCGCGCCTCCTTTGCCGAGATCCGCAAGATCCTGGACGCTACCTCCGAGCCGGAGGAGCAGAAGGAGCTGCTGCGCAAAAACCACGATATCCTGATCAACCGCACGGTCACCGTGGATGATATTTTCGCTTCCATCAACTACCTGATCGGCCTTGACCACGGCATCGGCACCACCGATGAGATCGACCATCTGGGCAACCGCCGCGTCCGCAGCGTGGGCGAGCTGCTTCAAAACCAGTTCCGCATCGGCTTTTCCCGCATGGAGCGCGTGATCCGCGAGCGCATGACCCTGCAAAACCAGGACGCCGCCGAGATCACCCCCCAGAACCTTGTCAACATTCGCCCCGTGGTGGCTGCCATCAAGGAGTTTATCGGTTCCAGCCCGCTGTCCCAGTTTATGGATCAGAACAACCCGCTGGCCGAGCTTACCCACAAGCGCCGTCTTTCTGCGCTGGGCCCGGGCGGCCTGTCCCGTGACCGCGCAGGATTTGAAGTCCGCGACGTGCATTACACCCACTACGGCCGTCTTTGCCCCATCGAGACGCCGGAAGGCCCCAACATCGGCCTGATCTCCTACCTGGCCACCTTTGCCAAGATCAACAAGTACGGCTTTGTCGAAGCGCCCTACCGCCGCGTTGACAAGGCGACCGGCCGCGTGACGGACGAGGTCATCTATATGACCGCCGACGTCGAGGACGAGTACATCGTCGCGCAGGCCAACGAGCCGCTGGATGAAAACAACCGCTTTGTCCGCAGCCGCGTTTCGGGCCGCCACCGCAACGATATCCAGGAATTTGAGGACGACCAGGTCGATTTCATGGACGTTTCGCCCCGCATGATGGTGTCTGTGGCGACCGCCATGATCCCCTTCCTGGAAAACGACGACTGCAACCGCGCCCTGATGGGCTCCAACATGCAGCGGCAGGCCGTGCCCCTTATGGTCACCCAGCAGCCCATCGTGGCCACCGGCATGGAGTACAAGGCGGCCACCGACTCGGGCGTCTGCATTCTTGCCCGCCGCGGCGGCACCGTGGAGTACGTCGATGCCGAGAAGGTCGTCGTCCGCTGCGAGGACGGCTCCGCCGATACCTACGAGCTGATCAAATTCATGCGCTCCAACCAGGGCACCTGCATCAACCAGCGCCCCATCGTCCGTCTGGGCGATGTGATCCGCCCCGGCGACGTTGTCGCCGACGGCCCCGCCACCAAAAACGGCGAGATCAGCCTGGGCAAAAACGCGCTGGTCGGCTTTATGACCTGGGAGGGCTACAACTACGAGGACGCCGTCCTGCTCAACGAGAAGATCGTGCGCGAGGACGTCTACACCTCCATCCACATCGAGGAGTATGAAACCGAGGCCCGCGAAACCAAGCTTGGCCCCGAGGAGATCACCCGCGATATCCCCAACGTCGGCGACGAAGCCCTGAAGGATCTGGACGACCGCGGCATCATCCGCGTGGGCGCCGAGGTGACGGCGGGCGATATCCTGGTCGGCAAGGTCACCCCCAAGGGCGAGACCGAGCTGACCGCTGAGGAGCGGCTGCTCCGCGCCATTTTTGGCGAAAAAGCCCGCGAGGTGCGCGACACCTCCCTGCGCGTGCCCCATGGCGAGTACGGCATCGTGGTGGACGTCAAGGTGTTCACCCCGGAGAACAGCGACGAGCTGCAGCCCGGCGTCCGCCAGTGCGTGCGCTGCTATATTGCCCAGAAGCGCAAGATCAGCGTCGGCGACAAAATGGCCGGCCGTCACGGCAACAAGGGCGTTGTGTCCCGCATTCTGCCGCAGGAGGATATGCCCTTCCTGCCCGACGGCACCCCGCTTGACATCGTGCTGAACCCCCTGGGCGTGCCTTCCCGTATGAACATCGGGCAGGTGCTGGAAGTCAACCTCGGCTATGTGGCCAAGGCCCTTGGCTGGAAGGTGCAGACCCCCGTCTTTGACGGCGCGCACGAATCCGATATCCGCGATTGCTTTGCCGATGCCCGGGAAAAGTGGCACAACGGCGACGCGCCCGCGTACCCCACCCGCCTGGACCGCCTGATGGGCGAGAAAGGCCATATCATCGACTTCAGCAGGATCGATCTGACCGACGACGGCAAAACCACCGTGTACGATGGCCGCACCGGCGAAAAGTTCCCCTCCAAGGTCACGGTCGGCTATATGTACTACCTCAAGCTGCATCACCTGGTGGACGATAAGATCCACGCCCGCTCCACCGGCCCCTACAGCCTTGTCACCCAGCAGCCTTTGGGCGGCAAAGCCCAGTTTGGCGGCCAGCGCTTCGGCGAGATGGAAGTCTGGGCGCTGGAAGCCTACGGCGCCGCCTACACCCTGCAGGAAATCCTGACCGTCAAGTCCGACGACGTTGTGGGCCGTGTAAAGACCTACGAAGCGATCGTCAAGGGCGACGACGTGCCCAAGCCCGGCATCCCCGAGAGCTTCCGCGTGCTGCTCAAGGAGCTGCAGAGCCTTGGCCTGGACGTTGTGGTGCAGGATCACGAAGGCAACGAAGTGGATATGCGTCAGGAGTTTGACGACGAGGAAACCAGCTTTGACACCCGCGATGTGGGCGACGACGTGCTGGTGGAGAGCGAGCTGCAGGACGATTACAGCGTGAAGGACGCCGATGAGGGCTTTGAATCCGACCTGGACGAGGAGGAAGAGGAGCAGGACCCCGATGCCGCCGCGCTGGAGAATATCGACGAGCTGTTCAAGAACGATGACGTTGAATGACCGTCCGCGCTTCCACGATGAGTCTTGAGTGAAATGAGAGGGTTCGCTGAATGGAAAATAAAGAGTTCGATTCTATCAAAATCGGCCTTGCGTCTCCGGATCAGATCCGTGCCTGGAGCTACGGCGAGGTCAAAAAGCCCGAAACCATCAATTACCGCACCTTGAAGCCGGAGCGCGACGGCCTTTTCTGCGAGCGCATTTTTGGACCTACCAAGGACTGGGAATGCCACTGCGGCAAATACAAGCGCATCCGCTACAAGGGCAAGATCTGTGATAAATGCGGCGTGGAGGTTACCCGCGCCAAGGTCCGCCGCGAGCGGATGGGCCACATTGAACTGGCCGCCCCGGTATCCCATATCTGGTATTTCAAGGGCATCCCCAGCCGGATCGGCCTGATGCTGGACGTCAGCCCCCGCCAGCTGGACAAGGTGCTGTACTTTGCCAACTATATCGTCACCGATCCCGGCTTTACCCCGCTGGAAAAAAAGCAGCTTTTGACCGAGCGCGAGTACAAGGAAATGCGCGATAAGTTTGAGGATAACTTTGAGGCTTCCATGGGCGCCGAGGCCGTGCAGAAGCTGCTGGCCGAGATCGATCTGGACGCGCTGTCCAAGGAGCTGCACGACGAGCTGGAAACCGCCAGCGGCCAGAAACGGGTTCGCCTGCTCAAGCGGTTGGAGTGCGTGGATGCCTTCCGCCTCTCGGGTCAGCGGCCCGAGTGGATGGTGATGAACGTCATCCCGGTCATCCCGCCCGATCTGCGCCCCATGGTGCAGCTGGACGGCGGCCGCTTTGCCACCTCTGATTTGAACGACCTGTACCGCCGCGTGATCAACCGCAACAACCGCCTCAAGCGGCTGCTGGAATTGGGCGCGCCGGATATCATCGTCCGCAACGAAAAGCGGATGCTCCAGGAGGCTGTGGACGCCCTGATCGATAACGGCCGCCGCGGCCGCCCCGTCACCGGCCCCAACAACCGCGCCCTCAAGAGCCTTTCCGATATGCTCAAGGGCAAGCAGGGCCGGTTCCGCCAGAACCTGCTGGGCAAGCGCGTCGACTATTCGGGCCGTTCGGTCATCGTCGTCGGCCCCGAGCTGAAGATGTACCAGTGCGGTCTGCCCAAGCTGATGGCGCTGGAGCTGTTCAAGCCCTTTGTTATGAAGGACCTGGTGAAAAAAGGCTCTGCCAACAACATCAAATCGGCCCGCAAGATGGTCGAGCGCGCCCGCCCCGAGGTATGGGACTCGCTGGAGACCGTCATCAAGGGCCACCCGGTGCTGCTCAACCGCGCGCCCACGCTTCACCGCCTGGGCATCCAGGCGTTCGAGCCGGTTCTGGTCGAGGGCCGCGCCATCAAGCTGCACCCGCTGGTCTGCACCCCGTTCAACGCCGACTTTGACGGCGACCAGATGGCCGTCCATCTTCCGCTTTCCACCGAAGCCCAGCGCGAAGCCAAAATGCTGATGCTGGCCTCCGGCAACCTGCTCAAGCCCTCCGACGGCGAGCCCGTCACGGTGCCCACGCAGGATATGATCCTGGGCTCCTACTATCTGACCATGGTCAACCCGCAGGATCCCGGCCACGGCAAGATTTTCCGCGACGAGGCCGAGGCGCTGATGGCCTTTGCCGAACACGTCGTCACCCTGCAGGCGCCCATCCAGGTGCGCCGCACCATGACCCTTGACGGCGCCGAGCAGAGCGCCCTTGTCACCACCACGGTGGGCAACATCATCTTCAACACGCCCATCCCGCAGGATCTTGGCTATGTGGATCGTTCCGATCCCGCCCATAAGTTCGACTACGAGATCGGCTTCCAGGTCACCAAGAAAAAGCTGCCCGACATTATCAGCCGCTGCCTGACCAAGCATGGCACCAAGACCACGGCCATCATGCTGGATGCCATCAAGGCGCAGGGCTACAAGTATTCGACCCTCTCGGCCATCACGGTCGCCGTGCCGGACGCCATCATCCCGGATGAAAAGCCCGACATTCTGACCGCCGCCGATAAGAAGATCGAGAAGGTCATGAAAAACTTCAACCGTGGCCTGATCTCCGATGACGAGCGCTACAAAAAGACCGTTGAGATCTGGCAGGACGCCACCGAGCAGGTCTCCACCGCGCTTTCCACCAACCTGAAAACCAACCACCAGCGCAATCCTATCTATATGATGTCCGACTCCGGCGCCCGCGGCTCCATGGACCAGATCAAACAGCTGGCCGGCATGCGCGGCCTGCTGGCCAACACGGCCGGCAAAACGCTGGAAATGCCCATCCGCGCCAACTACCGCGAGGGCTTGAACATCCTGGAATACTTCATTTCCTCCCGAGGCGCCCGCAAGGGCCTGGCAGATACCGCGCTTCGCACCGCGGACTCCGGCTATCTGACCCGCCGCCTGGTCGATGTCTCGCAGGAGGTCATCATCCGCGAGGAGGACTGCCATCCCACCGAGGGCGTGCTGGTGCGAGAGATCAGCGAGGGCAACGCCTCCATCGAGAGCTTTGCCGAGCGTCTGATCGGCCGCTACGCGCTGAACGATGTCCATGACCCCGCCACCGGCCGCCTGATCGTATCCAAGGAAAAGATGATGGATATGTTCGATGCCGAGCGGATCGAGAAGGCCGGCATCAAGGAGCTGATGATCCGCAGCGTGATGACCTGCCGCGCCCATGTCGGCGTGTGCGCCCGCTGCTACGGCTCCAATATGTCCAACGGCGACTGTGTCCGTCTGGGCGAGAGCGTCGGCATCATCGCGGCCCAGTCTATCGGTGAACCCGGCACCCAGCTGACCATGCGTACCTTCCATACAGGCGGCATTGCGTCGGCCGAGGATATCACCCAGGGTCTTCCCCGCGTTGAGGAACTGTTTGAGAGCCGCCGCCCCAAGGCGATGGCCATCATGAGCGAGATCGGCGGCCTTGTCCACATCGACGATACCAAAAAGACCCGCCATGTGGAGGTCAACGGCGTGGACGACAACGGCGCGCCCTTGACCAAGAGCTATATCATCCCGTTCGGCCAGCGCGTCAAGGTGCTGGAGGGCGACAACATCGAGAAGGGCGCCCTCATCACCGAGGGCCACGCCTACCCGCAGGATATCCTGGCCGTCAAGGGCCGGATCGCCACGCAGGATTACCTGATCAGCGAGGTGCAGAAGGTTTACCGCCTGCAGGGCGTGGAAATCAACGATAAGCATATCGAAGTCATCGTTCGCCAGATGATGCGCAAGGTGCGGATCGAGGACGGCGGCTCCAGCGAGTTTATCCCCGGCAGCGTGGTGGACCGCCGCGATGTCATGATCGCCAACGAGGAGCTGCAGGCCCGCATCGACGCCGGCGAGACCGATCTCAAGCGGATCGAGACCAGCCAGGTGCTGCTGGGCATCACCAAGTCGAGCCTTGCGACCGACAGCTTCCTTTCCGCGGCCTCCTTCCAGGAGACCACCCGCGTTCTGACCGAGGCCGCCATCAAGGGCAAGATCGATCCGCTCTCCGGTTTGAAGGAGAACGTCATCATTGGCAAGCTGATCCCCGCGGGTACCGGCCTGCCGGAGGTTGAAGCCGAGCTGGCCCAGGCCGAGGAGGCCCGCGACGCCGCCGGCGCCGCCTACGATCACGCCGAATAAGCAATTTCCCTGCCAAAAAAACCAGGGCAGCCCGCTTTTCCGTCAGGGAAGGGCGGGCTGCCTGTTTTTTGGGGGCATACTGTGTTAAAATAAACCCGGTAAAGCATTGCTTTCACCGCCCCCTGCACGGGGGCCAACCACGATAAAGGAGAAAAACAGATGGAACAAACCCCTTCCGCTGTCCCTGAGCGCGGCACGCTTGACCCGGCGTTTCAGTGGGATCTGACCCGGATGTATGCCGACGATGCCGCCTGGGAGACCGCGTTTGCCGCGCTGGACGCAAAGCTGGCCGCCGTTCCGGCCTTTGCGGGCACTTTGCGGGACGCCGCCTCCGTCCGCGCCTTTTTGCAGGCGGAAACCGCGCTGCTGCGCGAGCTTTCCAACCTGTACTGCTATGCCTCCCTCCGCCGCAGCGAGGATACCCGCGCGGCGGCGGCCCAAAGTATGTACGCGCGCGTTTCCGCCAAGTATGTCAGGGCGGCTTCGGCGCTTTCCTTCGCCGAGCCGGAAATCCTTGCCCTGCCGCAGGAGACGCTGCAGGCCCTGGTGGATGCGCCTGCGCTGGCTGATTACCGCTTTGCCCTGCAGGATCTTTTGCGCCGCAAGGCCCACACGCTTTCCACCGCCGAGGAAAAGCTGATGGCCGGAATGGGCGAGGTGGCCGCCGCCCCCGGAGAGATCGCCGAGAATTTGCAGGATGCCGATCTTGTTTTTGAGGACGCGACCAACGCGGCAGGGGAGAAGGTGCCCCTGACGGGCGCCAACTACATCGTGCTGCAGTCCACCCCCGACCGCGCGCTGCGCAAAAGCGCGTTTGAACAGTTCTACAAGAGCTACCGCCAGCACAGCAATACCTTTGCGGCCGCCTACGCAGGCGCCGTCAAGGCCGCCGCGTTTGAGGCGCAGGCCCGCCATTACGGATCCTCCCGCGCCATGTCGATGGCGGGGGAGAACATCCCCGGCGAGGTGTACGACAATCTTGTCTCGACCGTGCGGGCGCACCTGCCGGCCATGCACCGCTACGCAGCCTTCCGGCGGGAGGTGCTGGGCCTTTCCGAGCTGCATTACTACGATGTCTACGCGCCGCTGGTGCCCGATCTTAAAGTGAGCTACACCTACGAACAGGCCCGGCGGATGGTGCTGGACGCCGTGGCCCCCCTGGGCGGGACCTACGGCGAGATCGTCCGCAAGGGCTTTGCCGAGCGGTGGATCGACGTTTACCCCAACAAGGGCAAAAGCGGCGGCGCCTACTCCTCCGGCACCTACGATTCCAGCCCCTATATCCTGACCAACTTTACCGGCACGCTGGACAGCGTATCCACCATCGCGCACGAGATGGGGCATTCGCTCCACAGCTGGTTCTCCAACCACGCCCAGCCGCCGCAGTACGCCGATTACACCCTGTTCGTGGCCGAGGTCGCCTCCACGGTCAATGAAAACCTGATGATCGAGCAGCTTCTCGGGCAGGAAATCCCGGTCGATATGCGGCTGTATCTTTTGAACCAGTATCTGGAAAACTTCAAGGGCACCGTCTACCGCCAGACAATGTTTGCTGAGTTTGAGCGGGAGGCCCACGCGATGCTGGAGCGGGGGGAGGCCCTCAACCCGGAGGCGCTCAATGCCCTTTACCGCCGTTTGGTGGCCGCGTATTTCGGCCCTGCGCTGGTGCTGGACGACGAGGTGCAGTACGAGTGGGCGCGCATCCCGCATTTCTACCGGCCCTTCTACGTCTATAAGTACGCCACCGGCTATTCGACCGCCGTGGCCCTCTCGGAAGGGATTTTGCGGCGCGGCGAACCCGCCGTCGCCGATTATCTGGCTTTCCTTGCGATGGGCGGCAGCGCCTACCCGCTTGACGAGCTTCGCCGTGCGGGGGTAGACCTGGCAACATCGGCCCCCATTGAAGCCGCCCTGCAAAAGTTTGAACGGATTCTGGCCGATGCCGAAGCCGCCTACGCCGCGCTGCGGGCGCAAAGCTGAAGCGTGCGTCCCGCCGGCTTTGTCTGTTTGCACGATTTTTTCACCGTATTTTTGTGAATACGCTTGACAGACAAGCGACTTTACGGTAGAATAAATCTTACCGCGGTCTGCGGGCATTTTGCGCCCGTTTGGCGTAAAACCACCGCAAAACCGACGGCGGATAAAGAAAGAAAGGAGAAAAGAAATGCCTACTTTTAACCAGCTCGTACGCAAAGGCCGTGAGGTCAGCGTACGCAAGAGCACTGCACCCGCACTTCTTCGCAGCTACAACTCCCAGAAGAAGGAATACACCTATCTGGAGAGCCCCCAGAAGCGCGGCGTCTGCACGGCTGTGCGTACCATGACCCCTAAAAAGCCGAACTCTGCTCTGCGCAAAGTTGCCCGTGTCAAACTCACGAATGGTATTGAGGTCACCTCTTACATTCCTGGTATCGGCCATAACCTGCAAGAGCACAGCGTCGTTCTGATCCGTGGCGGTCGTGTCAAGGATCTTCCCGGTGTCCGTTACCACATCATCCGTGGTACCTTGGATACCCAGGGTGTTGCAAACCGTAACCAGGCGCGCAGCAAATACGGCGCAAAGCGTCCCAAGGCCGGTGCCAAGAAGTAAGGAAACATCTTTTCGCCATTAAGCAGGTATGCCTGGCATGCCTCTTTGTGGCCTTACGGGAGTTTTCATACTTTCGAGTACCGATGATATCATTCTGTGAAGGAGGGAAGAAAGATGCCCAGAAGAGGTAATGTCGCAAAACGCGACGTTCTGGCAGATCCTATTTATAATTCCAAGATCGTCACCCGCCTGATCAACTCGATCATGCTGGATGGCAAAAAGGGCGTTGCCCAGAAAATCGTTTACGATGCTTTTGACACCGTGAAGGAAAAGACCGGCAATGATCCGCTTGAGATGTTCGAAAAAGCTTTGGAGAACATCATGCCCAGCCTCGAAGTCAAAGCCCGCCGCGTCGGCGGCTCCACCTACCAGGTTCCCCTGGAGGTCAGCCCCGCCCGCCGCGAGACCCTTGGTCTGCGCTGGCTCACGCTCTACAGCCGCACCCGCGGCGAAAAGACCATGTCCGCCCGTCTGGCCGCCGAGATTGTCGACGCGACCAACAACACCGGCAACGCGGTCAAGAAGCGCGAGGATACCCACAAGATGGCCGAGGCCAACAAGGCTTTCGCGCACTATCGCTATTGATTGTTTGCTTTCAAGACTTAGGAGGTTTAAGCCATGGCAACGCCGAGAGATGTTTCTCTGCAAATGACCAGAAATATCGGTATCATGGCTCACATCGACGCAGGTAAAACCACCACCACGGAGCGCATTCTGTACTACACCGGCATCAACCACAAGATCGGTGAAGTGCATGACGGCGCTGCCACAATGGACTGGATGGAACAGGAGCAGGAGCGTGGTATCACCATCACTTCCGCTGCTACCACCTGCTACTGGAGCCATACCGAGACACAGCATGACCCTGCAGCCTTCAAGGCAAACAGGCACCGCATCAACATCATCGACACCCCGGGCCACGTTGACTTTACGGTTGAAGTGCAGCGCTCTCTTCGCGTGCTGGACGGTTCTGTGACCGTTCTGGCTGCCAAGGGCGGCGTGGAGCCTCAGTCTGAGACCGTGTGGCGCCAGGCCGATGAGTATCACGTTCCCCGCATGGTGTACGTCAACAAGATGGATACCATGGGCGCGGACTTCTTCCGCTGCGTGCGGATGCTTCACGAGCGCCTGCACGCCAACGGCGTTCCGATCCAGCTGCCGGTCGGCCAGGAGGATACCTTCAAGGGCATCATCGACCTGATCGACATGACCGCCGATATTTACTACGACGATATGGGCAACGATGTCCGTGTGGAGGATATCCCCGAGGATATGAAGGCCCAGGCGCAGGAGTATCGCGACAAGCTGATCGAGGCTGTGGCCGAAACCGACGAAAACCTGATGATGAAGTACCTGGAAGGCGAGGAGCTGACCAAGGAAGAGATCAAGGCGGGTCTTCGCAAGGCCACCATCTCCAACGAGATCGTTCCCGTTACCTGCGGTTCTTCCTACCGCAACAAGGGCGTTCAGAAGCTGCTGGATGCCGTTGTGGATTATATGCCCGCCCCGACCGACGTTGAGGACATCAAGGGCACCAATCCCGAAACCGGCGAGGAGGAGCATCGTCCTTCCACGGACGAAGCGCCGTTCTCCGCCCTGGCGTTCAAGATCATGACCGACCCGTATGTCGGCAAGCTCTGCTTCTTCCGCGTCTATTCCGGCACGGTCGCGGCGGGCACCACCGTCTACAACTCGGTCAAGGATCAGGACGAGCGCATCGGCCGTATCCTGCAGATGCACGCCAATAACCGCAAGGATATCGACGTTTGCTACGCGGGCGATATCGCCGCCGCCGTCGGCCTCAAGAACACCACCACCGGTGACACCCTCTGCGATGAAAAGCACCCCATTATTTTGGAGAGCATGAACTTCCCGGAGCCTGTTATCCGCGTTGCCATCGAGCCCAAGACCAAGGCCGGCTCCGAGAAGATGGGTATTGCGCTGAGCAAGCTCGCCGAGGAGGATCCGACTTTCCGCACCTGGACCGATGAAGAGACCGGCCAGACCATCATCGCCGGCATGGGCGAGCTTCACCTGGAAATCATCGTGGATCGTCTGCTCCGCGAGTTCAAGGTCGAGGCGAACGTCGGCGCACCGCAGGTCGCCTACCGTGAGACCGTCCGCAAGGAGGCCAACCAGGAGACCAAGTACGCCCGCCAGTCCGGCGGCAAGGGCCAGTACGGCCATGTCAAGATCAAGATCGAGCCCAACGAGGGCAAGGGGTACGAGTTCGTCAACGGCGTCGTTGGCGGCGCGATTCCGAAGGAATTTATTCCTGCCGTCGATCAGGGCGTTCAGGGTGCCATGAAGGCGGGCGTTCTGGCCGGTTATCCGGTCGTGGATGTCAAGGTCACGCTGTGGGACGGCTCGTTCCACGAGGTCGACTCCTCCGAAATGGCGTTCCAGATTGCCGGTTCCATGGCGTTCAAGGATGCCATGAAGAAGGCTGATCCCGTCATCATGGAGCCTATCATGAAGGTTGCGGTCATTGTACCCGACGAATATATGGGCGATGTGATCGGCGATTTGAACAGCCGCCGCGGCCAGATTCAGGGCATGGAAGCCCTGTCCGGCACCCAGCGCGTCAACGCCATGGTGCCTCTGGCCGAGATGTTCGGCTACGCCACCGATCTGCGCAGCAAAACGCAGGGCCGCGGCCAGTATTCCATGGAGCCCGCCGTCTACCAGCAGGTGCCCAAGAATATCGCCGACAAGATCATGACCGACCGCAGCAAGGGCTAATTTGAGCGTTTTGCTTGATTTTTTGCCCATAATCTAGTATGATAGGCTTGCAAAGCCTACAAAAATTGTTTTTAATTAAAGGAGGATATTCCAATGGCTGAAAAGGCAAAATTTGACCGCTCGCTTGAGCACGTCAATATCGGCACCATCGGGCACGTCGACCACGGCAAGACTACCCTGACTGCTGCGATCACCAAGGTTCTCGCGCTCAAGGGCGACGCGGACTTTATGGATTACTCCAGCATCGACAAGGCCCCCGAAGAGAAGGCCCGCGGCATCACGATCAACACCGCGCACGTCGAGTACCACACCGAGAAGCGTCACTATGCCCACGTCGACTGCCCGGGCCATGCTGACTATATCAAGAACATGATCACCGGTGCTGCCCAGATGGACGGCGCGATTCTGGTCGTGGCCGCCACCGACGGCCCGATGCCCCAGACCCGCGAGCATATCCTGCTTGCCCGTCAGGTCGGCGTGCCCAAAATCGTTGTGTTCATGAACAAGTGCGACATGGTCGACGACGACGAGCTGCTTGATCTGGTCGAGATGGAAATCCGCGAACTGCTCTCCAGCTACGAGTTTGACGGCGAGAACACCCCGATCATCCGCGGCTCTGCGTTGAAGGCCCTGGAGTCCACCTCCAAGGATATCGATGCGCCTGAGTACAAGTGCATTTGGGAGCTGATGGCGGCTGTTGACAGCTACATCCCCACGCCCGACCGCGCTGCCGATAAGCCTTTCCTGATGCCCGTTGAGGACGTCATGACCATTTCCGGCCGCGGCACCGTTGCCACCGGCCGTGTGGAGCGCGGCACCGCCAAGGTTGGCGATCAGATGGAAATCGTCGGCATCAAGCCCGAGAAGCTGACCACCACCATCACCGGCCTGGAAATGTTCCGCAAGAGCCTCGACTTTGCCGAGGCCGGCGACAACATCGGCGCGCTGCTCCGTGGTGTTGACCGTGACCAGATCGAGCGTGGCCAGGTTATTGCCGCGCCGGGTTCTGTCCATCCTCACACCGTGTTTGATGGCAGCGTCTACGTCCTGAAGAAGGAAGAGGGCGGCCGTCATACCCCGTTCTTCAACAACTATCGTCCGCAGTTCTACTTCCGCACCACCGATGTGACCGGCGTCATCACCCTGCCGGATGGCACCGAGATGTGCATGCCTGGCGATAACATCCAGATGCATGTTGAGCTGATCACCCCCGTTGCCATGGAAGAGAACCTGCGCTTCGCTATCCGCGAAGGCGGCCATACCGTTGGCTCCGGCGTTGTCGCCAAGATCGAGAAATAAGTTTTCGGACTGTTTCACCGGCTCCTGCCTTGCGGCGGGAGCCGGTTTTTCTATCGCTTATGCGAAAAAGGGGCAAAACTGCGCCGCAAATCTGCTTTTTTGTGCGCTCATCTACCTTTTTTTTGCTGTTTGTGGTATAATGACAGTCAAATCATTGCAATGAGAGAGGAGCCATCCATGCAGCAGGAAACCGTGATCGTGCTGGATTTTGGCGGTCAGTATAACCAGCTGATTGCCCGCCGTGTGCGTGAATGCAACGTATACTGTGAGATTTATTCGTATAGAACGCCGCTTGCCAAGATCAAGGCGAAAAACCCCAAAGGGATTATCTTTACCGGCGGCCCCAACAGCGCTTATCTGCCGGATTCGCCCACCATCGACCCCGAAATCTACACCTGGGGCGTGCCCATCCTGGGCATCTGCTACGGCAGTCAATTGATGATGCATATGCTGGGCGGCAAGGTCGCCCGTGCGCCCGAGCGGGAGTACGGAAAGACGCTGGTGGACATCAACAATTCCAGCGCCCTTTTTGACGGCATCCCGGCGCAGAACATCTGCTGGATGAGCCACAACGACTATATTGCCGATCCTGCGCCCGGCTTTGCCGTGACGGCGCACACCCCCAATTGCCCGGTGGCAGCCGCGCAGGATGCCGGCCATGGCCTGTACTGTGTACAGTTCCACCCGGAGGTGTTGCATACCCAGCACGGCACCCAGATCCTGCACAACTTTGTATACAAGGTCTGCGGCTGCGCCGGAACCTGGAAGATGGATTCCTTTGTGGAACATACGGTAGAGGAGCTGCGGCGGAAGATCGGCGGCGGCAAGGTGCTTTGCGCGCTTTCGGGCGGCGTCGATTCCAGCGTCTGCGCGGCGCTGCTGGCGCGGGCGGTAGGCAAGCAACTTACCTGTGTGTTTGTGGATCACGGTCTTCTGCGGAAAAACGAGCGGGAGCAGGTTTGCGAGGTGTTCGGCGAGGGCGGCTCCTTCGACCTCAACTTCATCTGCGTGGACGCGCGTGAGCGTTTTTACGGCAAGCTGAAAGGGGAGGCCGCGCCCGAGCGCAAGCGTAAGATCATTGGCGAGGAGTTCATCCGCGTGTTTGAGGATGAAGCCAAAAAGATCGGCGCCGTAGACTTTTTAGCCCAGGGAACGATCTATCCCGATGTGGTGGAAAGCGGTCTCGGCGGCGAATCCGCGGTCATCAAGAGCCACCATAATGTCGGCGGATTGCCGGACACGGTGGATTTCAAGGATCTTGTGGAACCGCTGCGCGACCTTTTCAAGGACGAGGTGCGGCAGGCAGGCCGGGAACTTGGCCTGCCGGAGTATCTTGTATCCCGCCAGCCGTTCCCCGGCCCGGGGCTTGCCATCCGCATCATCGGCGACGTGACCGCCGAAAAGGTTGCCATCGTGCAGGAGGCCGATGCCATCTGGCGCGAGGAGGTGGGCAAGCTGCCTATAAGCGAGCGCCCCAGTCAGTATTTTGCCGCGCTGACCAATATGCGCAGCGTGGGCGTGATGGGGGACGAGCGCACCTATGATTACGCAATTGCCCTGCGCGCCGTGACCACCACCGATTTTATGACGGCAGAGGTCACAATGCTGCCCCAGGCCACGATCGTGGCGGCGGCCAACCGCATCGTCAACGAGGTCAAAAACATTAACCGCGTCCTGTTTGACTATACCACCAAGCCCCCTGCAACGATCGAGATGGAATAACAACAAAACCGCACCCCATTTGCCAGAGCAAGCATTGCGCTTGCCTGAGGAACGGGGTGCGGTTTTTTACGGTTCGTTTTTAGGCTGGCCGCCTTCATGGCGCTGGCCCTGCGGTCGGCGCCATAAAAGCCAGCGATCGCTATCACGCTGTTTGCATAGGCAGAAAAAAGCAAACCAACCGCGGCGCATAGCGTTGCCAAGGACGGCGCCATTCTCTTTTTTTGCAGTCGTTCGGCGATAAATCCGCTTTGCTTCCTTCAGAGCCGGATAAAAAGCAGATGCTCCTGCCGCTTACATGGCCTCGTGAAAAGTACGGCTGATGACCTCCAGCTGCTGCTCCCGGCTCAAGCGGTGGAAATTGACCGCGTAGCCGGATACCCGGATGGTCAGGGTGGGGTACTGCTCGGGATGTTCCATTGCGTCCAGCAGGGTCTGGCGGCAGAGGACGTTGACGTTCAGATGATGGGCGCCCTGGACAAAATAGCCGTCCAAAATCGCCACCAGATTTCTTCTGCGCTCGGTCTCGGTGCGGCCCAGTGCCCCCGGCACGATCGAGAAGGTGTTGGATACGCCGTCCTGGCAGACGTTGCGGTAAGGAATTTTTGCCACCGAGTTCAGCGAGGCCAGCGCGCCGGATTTGTCCCGCCCGTGCATCGGGTTGGCGCCGGGGGCCAGCGGTTCGCCCGCCTTGCGGCCGTCCGGGGTGGTGCCGGTCTTTTTACCGTACATCACGTTGCTGGTGATCGTAAGCGCCGAGAGGGTGTGCCTGGCGCCCCGGTAGAGAGGATGCTTTTTCAGCTCGGCACTGAAAAAGCTGACGATGTCCACAGCCAAGCTGTCCACCCGGTCGTCGTCGTTGCCGTAGGCGGGGTAGGCGCCCTCGGCAACAAAATCGACGGCCACGCCTGTCTCGCTGCGGATGGGCCGTACGGTTGCGTACCGGATGGCCGAAAGGCTGTCCGCCGCCACGCTGAGCCCCGCCACGCCAAAGGCCATCAGCCGCTCGACGTTGGTATCGTGCAGGGCCAGCTGGCTGGCCTCGTAGGCGTATTTGTCGTGCATATAGTGGATGATGTTGTTGGCGTCCACATACAGCCCCGCCACATAGGCCATCACCTTCCTGTAGTTGGCCCAAACCTCGTCAAAGTGCAGCACCTCGCCGGTCAGTGCCGGGATGCCGGGCACCACCAGCGTGCCCTTCTTCTCGTCCACGCCGCCGTTGATGGCGTACAGCAGGCTCTTGGCCAGATTGCACCGCGCCCCAAAAAACTGCATCTGCTTGCCCATCGCCATGGCCGATACGCAGCAGGCGATCGCATAATCGTCGCCGTAGACGGGCCGCATGACGTCGTCGTTCTCGTACTGGATGGAATCGGTCGCGATCGAGATATGGCCGCAGTAATCCTTGAAGGCGGCAGGCAGATGCTCGCTCCACAAAACGGTCAGGTTGGGCTCGGGCGCGGTGCCAAGGTTTTCCAGCGTGTGCAGGTAACGGAAAGAATTTTTGGTTACGAGCGGTTTGCCGTGAATGCTCATGCCGCCGATGGATTCGGTTACCCAGGTCGGGTCGCCGCCAAACAGCTCATTGTACTCGGGCGTGCGCAGATGTCGCACCAGGCGCAGCTTGATGATGAACTGGTCGATCAACTCCTGCGCGCCGGCCTCGTCCAACAGCCCGGCGTCCAGGTCGCGCTGAAGGTAGATGTCCAAAAAGGTCGAGGTGCGGCCCAGACTGGTGGCGGCGCCGTTGTTTTCCTTGACGCCCGCAAGATACCCCATATACACGGCCTGCACGGCCTGCTGCGCAGTCTCGGCGGGCTTGGTGACGTCCACGCCGTACCCGGCGGCCATCTCGGCAATCTGGCGCAGCGCACGGATCTGCATCGAGACTTCTTCCCGCAGGCGGATGCGGTCCTCCGTCATGGGGCCGTCCAGCTCCTCTAGATCCTGCTTTTTCTGTGCAACCAGAAAATCGGTGCCGTACAGGGCCAGGCGGCGGTAATCCCCGATGATCCGCCCCCGGCCGTAGGCGTCGGGCAGGCCTGTCAGCAGTCCCGCGTGGCGGGCCGCGCGCACCCGGGCCGGGTAGGCGTCGAACACGCCCTCGTTGTGGGTCTTGCGGTACTCGCAAAAATGCTTCTTGATGGCGGGGTCAAGCGTGTAGCCGTACTCCTCCAGACTCTGCTCGGCCATGCGCACGCCGCCGTACAGGTTGACCATCCGCTTGAGCGGCGCATCCGTCTGCAGGCCCACGATAACCTCGTTCTCCCGGTCGATGTAGCCGGGGGCAAAGTTTAAAATGCCGCTGATCTTGTGGGTCTCCACATCCAGCACGCCGCCCTTTTGCAGTTCCTCGGCCAAAAGAGCCGTGCATTTTTCCCACACTGCGCGGGTGCGGGCCGTCGGGCCGGCCAAAAAGGCTGCGTCGCCCTCGTACAGGGTGTAGTTTGTCTCGATAAAATCGCGGACATCGATCTGCTTCTGCCAGTTGCCGCCGTTGAATTTCTGCCATGCCGTCTGCTGTGCTGCTTCCATGCTGCTGCGCTCCTTCTTGTTCGGTTGATATGTAGAAAAATATTCAAATATCGCATAATTGCGGAAAATGCAAAAAGCCGGGGGTTTACGCGCCAAACCAGCGCTGCTGCAAGGCCGCGCAGGCTTCGGGGTCCATCGGGGGCAGGGCGCCGAGCGGATAGGCAAGCCCCATGGCCTGGTATTTGGGCAGCCCCAGCCGATGATAGGGCAGCAGCTCCACCCGCGCCGCGCCAGCCAGACGCCGGTTCAGATACCCGGCCAGATCCCGCATGGCGTCGTCGCAGTCTGTGGCGCCGGGCATCACAACGTGGCGCACCCAGAAGGGCTTGCCGCTGGCCCGCAAAGCGTCCTGGAACCGCTCGGTTTCCGCAATGTCGCGGCCGGTCAAAGCCCGGTAGGCCGCCGGTTCCCAGTGCTTGACGTCGTACAAGACCAGATCGGCGGCTTGCAGCAGCGCCGCATAGTCGGTGTTGGGGCGGCCCACCCCGGCGGTGTCCAGACAGGTGTGCAGCCCCTCTGCGCGGCAGAGGGCCAGCGTCTTTGTCAAAAACTCCGGCTGCAGCAGCGGCTCCCCGCCCGAGAAAGTCACCCCGCCGCCGCTGCGGGCAAAGTAGGGGGCGAACCGCGCCAGCCGCGCCGTCAGCGCGGCGGGGGTCAGCCGCAGGCCGGTGCCGGAATTGGCCGCCGGGCTGTTTTGCGGGAAATCGGCGGCGGGATCCGCCGGCGTCCAGGTGTCCGGGTTGTGGCAAAACCGGCAGCGGAGCAGGCAGCCCTGCAAAAATACCACGGCCCGGATGCCCGGCCCGTCCACAAGCCCCATACTTTCGATCGAATGAATCGCGCCCAACATAGAATGACCTCCCCCGCACCGGAAAAGGGACAAAAAAAGCCCACCATCCGGGTAGTTTGCCCAGACGGTCGGCATAACAGCGGCCGCGCTCCCTGTGGGTGTTGCTCCCACTTCCGTCAGTCGCGTGACCTGATACTGGCAGTATACGCTTTCCCGGCCTTGTTTGTCAACCAAAAAGCCGAAACACATTTTGTAGAATTTTTTTAAAAAAACACAAGATGTAGTAGCAAAAATGCACAAAGCACGTCCGGCGCGTCGTTTTACACGCCGCGCTCCCGCTTGCTGAACACGCACCCGCAGTAATCCTGCCGGTACAGCCCGTATTCGGCGCTCAGGGCCAGGCTGCGCTTGTAGCCGTCCCGCTTGCGGAACTCGCTGGGCAGGTACCGCACCCCGTACCGCGCCGCCATCTCTGCGCCGATCTCGTTCAGCCGGACGGGGTCCTTGACCGGAGAGATGGTCAGGGTGGTGGTGAACCAGGCAAAGCCGTGGGCCGCCGCGTACCGGGCCGCAGCCTCAAGCCGCAGCCGGTAGCAGACCGTGCAGCGGGCACCCCGCTCGGGCTCGTTTTCCAGGCCTTGCACGGCGCGGTAAAATTCCTCAGGCTCATAGGGAAGCTCCGCCACCCGGATCCCCGCGTACCCGGCCTCCTGCACAAACCGTTCCAGTTCAGCCTCCCGGCGGTGATACTCGGCGGGCGGATAGATGTTGGGATTGTAGTAAAGGATGGTCAGGGCAAAGTGCCCGGTCAGCCGCTCCAGGGTGGCGCTGGAACAGGGCGCACAGCAGGCGTGCAGCAGCAGGGCGGGCTTCTCCTTTTTTGGGGCAAGCGCGGCCAGGATGGTTTCCATCTCCCGGTCGTAGTTGATGCGGTTTGGCATGGTGCGGCTCCTTTGTGAAATTGGGCTGCCGCCGGCGGAAAACACGGCCCGACCGGCGGGGAAGCAACAAAAAATTGGCTGTTCATGCTTTATTATAACTTCTTTCTCGCTTTTTTGAAGTTTTTGTCACACATTTGTCATATCTTGGCGGTATAGTGTACTTGTTCCCAAAAGGAACGGAACAGGGACCGGCCCTTCCGGGAACCGCTTTTTCATTACATTTTTTCCTTCTTCTTTTTCCTCTTTTCTTTTTCTCACATTCCTTTTTTTGCAATCTGTCAAACCGCAGAGGGCGGTGCAGCGGAACAGGGACCGCGGCACCGCTTTTTGCGGCCTTTTTTTTCGTTTGCCGGGCGGTTTTGCTCTTTGCACGGTAAAATTGCCGCGTTGAAACGCTGCTTTGGAGGCTTTTTGGTCAAACAAGGCATTGTGTTTGGTTGCCAAAATCTCCTGCAAATGCTACAATATATCCATATATCGTGTCTGCCCTGTGTTTTTTTGCGGGGCAGGCACCCTTTGCGGTAAAAGCGGCAAAACGATTTTGCCGCCATCATCCGGGTTCGCCGTGCGCGGGCCCTTTTGGGAAAGTTCCCCGGGGGTAATCTGTTATGAGAGTTGGGCTGGATATCGGCTCCACCACCATCAAATGCGTGGTGCTGGACGAGGCGGAACATCTGATCTATTCCACCTATGAGCGCCACTACAGTCATATACTGGAAAAAGGCCAGGAAATTTTGCGCCGTCTTGCCGCCGAGGTCGTGCCGGGCGGCAAGGCCATGCTGGCAATATCGGGCTCGGCGGGCATGGGCCTGGCCGACAGCTGCAAGGTTCCGTTTGTGCAGGAGGTGTTTGCCACCCGCGTGGCGGCCAAGCGGCTCTCGCCGGAGGCGGACTGCGTGATCGAGCTGGGCGGCGAGGATGCCAAAATCCTGTTTTTGACCAACGGCACCGAGGTGCGCATGAACGGCAGCTGCGCGGGCGGCACCGGCGCTTTTATCGACCAGATGGCCACGCTGCTTAAGCTTTCGACCGACGAAATGGACGCCGCCGCCCAGACGGCCACCCGCACCTACACGATCGCCAGCCGCTGCGGCGTGTTTGCCAAGAGCGATATCCAGCCCCTGATCAACCAGGGCGCACAGGCAGGGGACATCGCGGCGTCGATCTATCAGGCGGTCGTCAACCAGACCATCGCGGGGTTGGCGCAGGGGCGGCCCATCACGGGCAACATTTTGTACCTGGGCGGGCCGCTTACCTTCTCCAAGGTGCTGCGCCAGAGCTTTGACAAAACGCTGGGGGTAACCGGCACCTGCCCCGAACACAGCCTGCTGTATGTGGCGCTGGGCGCCGCCTACTACGCGGACGCGGTCTTTGATCTGGCCGAGGTGGCCGACCGCCTGGCCGATTACAGCGCCACGGCCACCTACGCCAGCCAGCCGCCGCTGTTTGCCAACCGGGAGGAGTACGAGGCGTTCCACGCCCGTCATCTCAAGGCTACGGTGCCCTGCGTGCCTTTTGGGGCTGACTGCGGCCCCGTGCATATCGGCATCGATGCGGGCTCCACCACGGTCAAGCTGGCCGTGGTGGACGAGAACCGGCAGATTCTGTACACGAGCTACCAGCCCAACTTAGGCAATCCGCTGCCTCTGATCCGGGCCGTGCTGCAGGATATTTACAGCCGTCACCCGGGGCTGAAGGTGGCCAGCGTCACGGCCACCGGCTACGGGGAAGAGCTGGTCAAAAATGCCTTCCGCTGCGATTACGGCGTGGTGGAGACGGTGGCGCACTTTACGGCGGCCAAGTATTTTATGCCGGATGTCGATTTCATCATCGATATCGGCGGGCAGGATATGAAGTGCTTCAAGATCGAAAACGGCGCCATCAGCAACATCTTCCTCAACGAGGCCTGCTCCTCTGGCTGCGGCAGCTTTTTGCAGACCTTTGCGCAGGCGCTGGGGTATGATGTCAAGGAGTTTGCCGCGCTGGGCCTTTTTGCCGACCGCCCGGTGGATCTTGGCAGCCGCTGCACGGTGTTTATGAATTCCAGCGTCAAGCAGGCCCAGAAGGACGGCGCCACGATGGAAAACATCAGCGCCGGGCTTTCGATCTCGGTGGTCAAAAATGCGCTGTACAAGGTAATCCGCGCTTCCAGCCCCGAGGAGCTGGGCCGCAACATCGTGGTGCAGGGCGGCACCTTCTACAACGAGGCGGTTCTCCGCGCGTTTGAGAAGGAGATGGGCGTTGAGGTCATCCGGCCCGACATTGCCGGGCTGATGGGCGCTTACGGCGCTGCGCTGCACGGGATGTCGCTGGCGGAGCGGGGCGGCAAGCCCGCCGTCAGCACCCTGCTCAGCGAGGAGGAGCTGGAAAACTTCAACCAGAAGGTATCCCACGTCGCCTGCCACGGCTGCGGCAACCGCTGCCAGCTGACCATCAACGCTTTCCCGGACGGACAAAAATTTATCTCGGGCAACCGGTGCGACAAACCCGTGACCGGCAAGGCCGAGGACGAAAGCCTGGATCTGTACGCGGCCAAGCTGCGGCTTTTGCTGGATCTCAAGCCGGGGCCCGCCGTCCGCGGCACCATCGGCATCCCGCTCTGCCTCAACCTGTACGAGATGCTGCCCTTCTGGCACGCCTTCTTCACCAGGCTTGGCTTTGCGGTGGTCCACACCGGCGCGTCCGACCGGGCGCTCTACCAGCAGGGGCAGGCCACCATCCCCAGCGATACGGCCTGCTTCCCGGCCAAACTGTCCCACGGGCATATTGCCAGGCTGGCCCAAATGGGCTGCGACGCCATCTTCTACCCTTGCCTGACTTACAATTTTGACGAGGGACTGGGCGATAACCACTACAACTGCCCGGTCGTGGCCTATTACCCGGAGGTGCTGGCCGGCAACTGCCCCGAGCTTGGCAATATCCCCTTCCTGTGCGATTATATCGGCATCCATCGCCGCAAGGATTTTGAGGCCAAGATGCCGGGCATTCTGGCCAAGTATTTCCCCGGCATCACGGCGGCGGAGGTCAGGGCGGCCAGCGCGGCGGCCTACGCGGCCTACGACGCCCACATGGCCGAGGTGCGCCGCCTGGGCGGCGAGATCATCGCCAAGGCCCGCGCCGAGGGGCGGCGGATCATCGTGCTGGCGGGCCGCCCCTACCATGTGGACCCGGAGGTCAACCACGGCATCGACAAGCTGATCGTCCGGCAGGGCGCGGCGGTCGTGACCGAGGATTCGGTGTCCCAGCTGGTCGAAAAATTCCCGACCTCGGTGCTGAACCAGTGGACCTACCACAGCCGCCTGTACGCGGCGGCCAAATACTGCACCGCCCAGCCCGATATGGATCTTGTGCAGCTTGTGTCCTTCGGCTGCGGCGTGGACGCCATCACGACCGATGAAACGCGCCAGATTTTGCAGGAGGGCGGCAAACTGTACACCCAGCTTAAAATCGATGAGATCACCAACCTGGGCGCGGTCAACATCCGTCTGCGCAGCCTGTTTGCGGCGCTGGACGAGAAGGCTGCCCAAAACCGCGGCGGCGCGGTAAAGTGAGGATAACAGCATGGAATACATGACCCCGAATTTTACCAAGGACATGATCAAGACCCACAAGATCCTGGTGCCCAACATGGCCGTTACCCAGTTCCGGCTGATTGCCGCCGCCATGGAGAGCGAGGGCTATCAGGTGGAGGTGCTGGGCAACTGCGGCAGCGAGGTGGCGCAGCTTGGCTTAAAGTACGTCCACAACGACACCTGCTACCCGGCGCTGCTGGTCATCGGTCAGTTTTTGGACGCCCTGAACAGCGGCAAGTACGATCTTGACCACACGGCGCTGCTGATCTCCCAGACGGGCGGCGGCTGCCGGGCCTCCAACTACATCAAGCTGCTGCGCAAGGCGCTGGTCAAGGCCGGGTACGAAAAGATCCCCGTGGCCTCCCTCAATTTTTCCGGCCTTGAAAAGGGCAGCGGCATTCCGCTCTCCCTGCATCTTCTGCGCAAGCTGGTGGCTGCCATCTTTTACGGCGATCTTCTCTGCGCTTTGCGCAGCCAGACCGTGCCCTACGAGGATCATGCCGGGGATGCCGACGCCGCCGCCGAGCGCTGGCTGGGCGTCATCGGCGGATGGATGCGGGACAACCGTTACTTTTCGGCCTCGGGGATGAAAAAGCAGTTCCCGGCCATCACGGCGGATTTTGCCAGGATCCCCGTCACCCGCACAGCCAGGATCCGGGTGGGCGTCGTGGGCGAAATTTATGTCAAATATTCGCCGCTGGGCAACAACGACCTCGTCCGGTTTTTGGAATCCCAGGGGTGCGAGGTCAACCTGCCGGGGCTGATGGGCTTTATTGAATACTGTGTGGCCAACACCACGATCACCCAGGAGTTGTACGGCGGGAATCCGCTTATGGCGAAAGGCGCCGATGCCTTTTTGGGCTGGCTGGACGGCATCGGCAACGCCATGAACGACGCCTTGCGCCGCGACGGCTTCTACGCGCCGGGATCGTTCCGGGAACTGATGAAAAAGCCCGACGGCATTATCTCGCTGGGCGCCAAGATGGGGGAGGGCTGGCTGCTGACTGCCGAGATGATCGAGCTGGTGGAAGGCGGCTACCCCAACATTGTTTGCGCACAGCCCTTCGGCTGCCTGCCCAACCACATCGTGGGCAAGGGAATGATCAACCGCATCCGGGCGCTTCACCCCGAGGCCAACATCACCCCGGTCGATTACGACCCCAGCGCCACCCGCGTCAACCAGGAAAATCGCATCAAGCTGATGCTGGCCGTTGCGCGGGAAAACCAGGAAAACCGCCAAAACGGCGGCCCGGCGGCCCCGCCGCCGCCTGCCACGGCGGAAAGCCTTGCGGGCGGTCCGCCCCAGCTTTCCCACACCCTGTAAATCCCTGCTGAACGAAACATTCCCCTCCGCACAGCCGCATACACTGGCTGCGTGGGGGGGGATTTTTGTGTGGAACAGGCGAAAACGGCGGGCAATGCCGCCCAGAAAGCGAAATACGGTGGAGGCGAGGCACATTTACCCCGCCCAGGATGCCGGGATGCGGCTTCGCACCAGACTGTTGGCAGCGCTGCTGGCCGTGGGCTGCTTTGGAGCGCTGGCGGCGCGGCTGTACACGCTGCAGGTGGCGGATCCGGACGGCTACGCCGAAAGGGCGGCGGCCCAGCAGCTGCGGGATACGGTGGTTCCGGCGGCGCGCGGGGAAATTTATGCGGCGGACGGCACCCTGCTGGCGGCCAGCCGGACGGTATGGACCATCCGGGCCTCCCCGCGGGAGCTGCCGGACGAACTGGTGGCCCCCGCCGCCCGGGCGATGAGCGAAATTCTGGACATCGACGAGGCGGCCACGCTGGAAAAATTCCGCGCACGCACCGCCAACGACTGCCTGCTTCGCCGCCGGGTGGACAAGACACTGGCGGACGCGGTGCGGCGCTGGTGCCTGGCAAACGGAACAACGGCCATCCAGATTTTGCAGGATACCAAGCGGGTCTACCCGCAGGGGAATTTCATGGGCTGTCTGCTGGGGTTTACGGATGTCGATAACCGGGGGCTTTCCGGGCTGGAACTTCGGTACGATGCCGCCCTGACGGGCCAAAACGGGCGGGTACTCTCGGCAAAAAACGCCTGGGGGTACGATATGCCGCAAAATTACAGCATCCTTGTGGACCCGGTGCAGGGCAACACCCTGACCCTGACCATCGATGCGCGGATCCAGCATTACCTTGAAAGCGCGCTTTCGGCGGCGGTGGCCGAGCATCATGTGGCCTGCCGGGGGGTGGGCATTGTGATGGATGTCAACACCGGCGCGATCCTGGCCATGTCCGTCAAGCCGGATTACGACCCCAACGACCCGCGCACCCTGGTGGACGCCGACGCCCGCGCCGCCGTGAACGCTTTGTCCGGGCAGGCCCGCACCGATGCGCTGCAGCAGGCCCAGCAGGCCCAGTGGCGGAACAAGGCGGTAAGCGATCTGTACGAGCCAGGCAGCGTTTTTAAGCTGATCACGGCCTCGGCAGCGCTGGACACGGGGGCCTGCACGCCGGAAAGCCAATTTGTCTGCGCGGGGTCCATCAGCGTGGCAGGCACCCGGTTCCGCTGTGCAAACGGCCATATCCACGGGCTGGAAACCTTCCGGCAGGGGTTGTGCGTCTCCTGCAACCCCTGCTTTATCCAGGTGGGAATGCGGCTGGGCAAGGAAAATTTCTGCCGTTATTTTGCCGGCTTTGGGCTGCGCGCGGCCACCGGCATCGATCTGCCCGCCGAAGCGAAAAAGAGCGAATACTATACCGTTGACCGTATGGGCCCGGTGGAACTGGCCAGCTGTGCGTTTGGCCAAAGCAGCAAGGTCAGCTACCTGCAAATGCTTACGGCGGTGGCGGCCATTGTGAACGGCGGGCGGCTGATGCAGCCCTATGTGGTGGCCAGAATCACCGACGCCGAGGGCAACACCGTGTCAAAGACGCTGCCCAAAGTCAAAACGCAGGTGATCTCCGCGGAAACCTCGGCCACCATGCGGAAGCTGATGGCGGGCGTGGTGGCCGAGGGCACCGGCAAAAACGCCGCCGTGGCAGGCTACCGGGTGGGGGGCAAATCCGGCACCAGCCAAAAGCTTGACAGCGCGGACGAGCGCGCCCGCATCGCCAGCTTTGTGGCCGTGGCGCCCATCGACGACCCCCAGCTTGCCGTGCTGGTCTGCCTGGACGAACCCCACAGTTGGACGACCAGCGGCGGCGGGCTTTCGGCCCCCGTCTGTGCCGAGGTGCTGGAAAAATCGCTGCCCGCACGGGGCGTTGCGCCCCAGTACACGCCCGAGGAGCAGGCGCGGTACTTTGTCACCCTGCCCGATCTTTTGGGCAAAAGCGCGGGGGCCGCCCAGGCCGCGCTGACGGCGCTGGGCCTTACGGGCAGCCTGTCGGGCGGGGGAACCGTCGTCCGGCGGATGTACCCGCAGGCGGGAACGCAGGTGCGCAAAAGCTCGGCGGTGTTTCTGGATACCGAAGGGGACTGGGCCGCTGCGGGCGACCCGGCGGCGGACGAAGGATAAGCGCCGCCTAAGGCAAAAATAAAAAAGCCGGCGCGCTGCCTTCCAAGGGAAAGCAGCGCGCCGGCTTTTTCTGCAAAGGACCGGCCGCGGTGCGCGGCATCCTATTCCAGCATGCGGGCTTTTCGCACGGGCGTCTCCTGCCCTGCGGGCACATAAATTCGATACGAAAGGGCAAACTGCGCATCCCCGTAGCGATGGTAAAATTCCGCCTTTACGCGCTCCAGGGGGTTCTGCCCGCTGCTGACGCTAACGCCGCTCAGCAAAGCCACGAACTGATTGTTGCTGTAGCGCGCCGCAACATCGCACCGCCGCAGTTCCGTGCGCAAAATGCGCTGCAGGTGGTTCATCTCGACTTCCACGCCGGTATCGCCGACAGGGGAGCCGCTTCCGCCCAGCGTCAGCAGTGCCGCGTACAGGGGCATGCCGTAACGTTCCTGCATACGTCGATGATGAAGATAAAGCGCGCGAAAAACCGCATAATCGCAAATGTAGGCGCCTACGGCGTCGTCCTCCCGGTCGATGGCGTCCAAAATAAGCGAGAGATCGCTTTCGGATGCCTCGTTGGCGCTGTTCAGGCGCCGGTAGGCGGATTGCACCGCATGGCGGCTGCCCAGATGCGGATAACCCAGGCGGGCGGCATCGTCGGCAGCCTCCGCGGCGGCATCGATGCGCCCGCAGGCGTTCAGTGCCAGAATCAGCTCCAGATGGACGCGCTCACTGTAGGGATCCACCTCCAGCAGCTGACGACAAATGCGTACCACGTCCTCGTTCCGGTTCTGCTCCTTGCGGATTTTCAGCAACGCAAAGGCCGCCGACTGCACCCGCACATGCAGCTGCAAACTGGCGCGCTCCACCCAAGGCTCGGCAACGCCATCGGGCAGCAGGCGGCTCTGGTATTTGTCCAGCACCTGCTCGGCCAGCGCGGCTTCTGTGCCGGACTGCGCGCCGGCTTCAAATTGGGAGAGAAGGTCGCGCAGCGTAAACAGGTCCACTTCTGCGGACAGGGACAAATTCCACTGGTATGTACCGCGGTTGGTCAAAATGCAGCCGCGCAGGGGTGCAAGATTTTCCGCCTGCAGCGCCTTGCGGATCCGGTGCAGCAAAGCCCGCAGCGCCATATCCGGGTTGCCGCAGGAATCCGTGCCCCACAATGCGCGGATCAGCTCCGCGTGCGGAACCGCCCGCCCCTGCGCCAGCAGCAGATATTGCATCAGCTGTTGCGCCTTGCGCGCGCAAGCCAGCGCAGCCAGCGCGGGCTTGCCGTTTATCGTAATGGAAAAATCCCCCAACAGGGTAATTTGAATGGTATCCATACCCCAAAACACTCCTTCTCTGCGCTGCGGCGGTATCTTTCGCGGGCGGCGATGAATCCTGAATTTGCGCGGAACCGCGCGGGGTGTCCACGGCTCTGCTTTCGCTTGCGCGGGAGAGAGCCGAACGGAAGGCCGAGCATGAGAACCTTCTGGATTATAGCACATAATAAAAGGAATGTACAAATTTGTTCGCCATAAATCGGATGGCTTTCCCATACTTTTCCCGAATTTGAAATTGCTGTTGTTTTTACCTAAATATACCCGACAAATCCGCACGCGCGGCGGCGGAATATTTGCCGGGAGGAAGAATTATCTGCGCCGGTGTGGTATAATGAAAAAAACGGAAAGGGTGTGTTTTGGTATGATGCGGCGAGAACGGGAGATAACGGATCACGGGCAGATCACGGCGATTCTGGATCAGGGCAAGGTGGTGCATCTTGGCCTGTGTGAGGACGGCTGGCCTTATGTGGTGCCGATGAATTACGGCTGGACGGAAACCGACGGCAGGCTGCGGCTGTATGTGCATGGCGCGCGCGAGGGTTACAAGTATGCGGTGCTTGCCAAAAATCCGCGGGTCGCCTTTTCCGTTGAGACGGAGATCATGCCCTTTGGCGGCGAGCTGCCCTGCCAGTACGGTACCGGGTACGCCTGCGTGATGGGGCGGGGCACCGCCCGCGACGTGACCGATGTGGAGGAAAAAAAGCAGGCGCTGACCATCCTGATGAAAACCCAGACGGGGAAGGATTTTACCTTTACGGACGCCCTGACCACGGTTGTGCGGGTGCTTTGCATCGAGGTGGACAGCTACACGGCAAAACGCAGGCCGCTGCCCCCCGGCAAGGCGCCGCGGCAGGAGGATCCCCATGCGTAAGCTGCTGCAAAAACACACAACGGCGCTGGTGGTGACGGGGCTTTTTCTGCTCTCCGCCGTCATCTACCTGGTGCAGTATGCTTTTTTTCACGATTCGAGGGACACGCTGTTCTATATGCTCCAGGACTGGGCCTTTCTTCCGGCCCAGATCGCGGTGGTCACGATCGTTTTGGGCGGCGTGATGGCCGAGCGGGAAAAGCGGGACCGCCTTGCCAAAACGCAGATGCTGGCAAGCTCGTTTTTCTTTGACCTTGGCACCGAGATGCTCAACCGTCTTTTGGCCCGCACGGACATGAAGGATCTGAAACCGATGCTGCACATTGACCCCAAATGGCAGGAGCGCGAGTTTCTTGCGGCGGAAAAGACGCTGCGCACCGCCGAGGTATCGGTGCGGTGCCGCCCGTCGGATTTTGCGGAGCTGAAGCTGCTGCTGGCGCAAAAAAGACTTTCGATGCTGGTCATCGCCTCCAACCCGTCCCTGCTGGAGCATGAGGATTTTACCGATATGCTGTGGGCCATCTTCCACCTGGGGGACGAATTAAACGCCCGGCTGGATTTTTCCGCGTTGCAGCCCGAGGATGCCGTGCATCTCAACGAGGATGTGGCGCGCGTGGTGCGGGAGATCATGGTGAACTGGCTCTGTCATATGAGCCATATCCGGCAGGAGTACCCCTATCTGTTTCTGCTGGAAGCCGCCAAAAATCCGCTGGTATCGGTGGAAGGAGAGGGGGTACCCGGTTGAAGGAAGCTATTTTGACGGCGCCCGCCCTGGTGTGCGGCTGGCTGGGAATTGCCAGCTTGATCACCTTTGTGCTTTTTGGCGCCGACAAACGGCGCGCCCGCACGCATCGGTGGCGCATCCGGGAATCGGTTCTGCTGGGCGGTGCGGCGCTGGGCGGCGCGGCGGGCGCGCTGGCGGCCATGCTGCTGTTCCGCCATAAAACGCGGCATCTCAAATTTACGCTGACGGTGCCGCTGCTGCTTGCCGCACAGCTTGGGCTGTGCTGGCTGGCGTTTCGCATTTAGTGCAGCCTGGCGGCAATGCAAACGCCAGCCTAGCCGCCTGCCCCCTTTGGGGTTGCTTTGCAGCAAAAAAACAAACAGGCGCCGCCGTTCCTATGGAGCGGAACGCCTGTTTGACCTGCCGGTCCGGCCCAAGCGGCCGGCATCAGTGAAACAGGGTGTGTAGCCGGCCCTGCAGCGTCAGCTCCGCCACAATGTTTTTGGTTGCATGGCAGAGGGAGCATTCCCGCGGGATGCGCAGGTACAGGCAATCCCGGCGGGTCAGCTGTACATGGCATTGTGCGTTGATACAGGCGCGGCAGCTGTAACCCAAAAGATCTTTCACTTTCCCTTTTTTGCTTTGCATCGTACAACCTCCCAAGCTGAGTTTCCCAGGCGCGGATTTTACACAAATCGTTTTCCGCGTACTGGCGGCCGGTAAATAGAATATCACAAATAATGAAAAAATGGACCGAAAAACCAACGAAAAGCATAAAAATGCCTACGAATTTTCACAACGGGTTCTTCTGAAAAGAAGCATGGAATTTTCTGTCGGAAATCCTGCCCTTGCGGCAGCAAAAAAAGCGGCAGGCGCCCCTTGCAAAAGGGACGCCTGCCGCTTTTTTTGCTGCCTGCGCGGAGCATATGGCAAAATCAGGACTGCCCGGCCAGGGCCAGCAGCAGCGCCGCCGGGGCTTGCGGCGGGCGCGCCGCGGCCTGCTGCACCGCCGCCGGGGCGCTTGGGGCGGCGCAGCTGTCCCCGGCAAAACGGAACAGAGGGATATCCTCCATGTCGTTGCCAAGCGCCAGCACATCGGCCGGGGAAATGCCAAGGGCGGCGGTGATCTGCGCCAGCGCGGTGCCCTTGTGCGCACGGGAAAACTCCAGCCATTCGCCGCTGACGCGCAGGTTGACATATCGCGTCCATACCGGCGCAAAACGTGCCCGCGCGTCCTCGGCACGGCCGCCGAACCAGGCCGATAGCTTGACGATCTCGCCGGGGATGTCCTCCGTAGCGCCCACCCGGCGGGAGGGTGCGGCCGGGGACAACCCCGCGTCCACCCGGCGGACAAATTCTTCGTTTTGGGTGATGACAAAACAGCCCGCCGCGGTGGTGAGGGACACACCGCCCTCCGGCTCCGCCAAAAGCTGGGCGGTCAGTTCCCGGCACAGCGGGCGGGGCAGGGGAAACTGGCACAGAACCCGATCGCCGGCAAAGACGAGGGCGCCGTTCTCGCACCCGAAGATCGGGGATTGAGGCAGGGAAGAAAAAAATCCGGCCAGATCCGGGCCGCTGCGGCCGCTCAGCACGCAAAAACGGATGCCGCGCGCGTTCAGCGCCGCGATGGCCGCAAGAACGGCGGGCTCCAGAGCCTGTTGGCCGTGCGGCAACAGCGTGCCGTCCAAATCGCTGGCGATCAGTTGCAGCATAAAAACCTCCCGGTGGGGCGGCGCGCCGGGGCATTCCGGCGCCGCCCCGTAAAAAATAGGGCCTGTGTTTGCATTGTAACACGGAACCGACGGCTTGAAAAGTGAAAATTGGTAAAAAACAGGCCGGAACACGCAAAAACAGCAATGCCATAATTCTGTGGTGTTGTGATTGTTTTGTGACGATTTGGCAAACCTCAATGCTTTGTGTGCCGGTACTCCAGCGCGGAAACGCCCTTGTACCGCCGGAAAGCCCGCGCAAAATAGCTCAGGTCGTTGAAGCCGCAGGACAGGGCGATCTCGGTGACGGAATCCTCCGTAACGCACAACAGCTCCCCGGCGCACTCGATGCGGTAGTAGTTGAGATAGTCGATCGGCGTTCGGCCGGTAATCTGCCGGAAGGCGCGGCAGAAATAGCGGGGCGCCATCCCGGCTTCCCCGGCCAGATCCTCAAGCGTTAGCGGATCGGCATAATTCTGGCGGATGCGGCGTAAAACCTGCTTCATCTGCTCCGCGCGCTTGTCACGCGGCGGGGGCTGCTCGGCGGCGGTGTGCTGCACCAGCAGCCCCATCAGCTGCCAAAGCAGCCCTGAGGTGGAAAACTCGTATCCAACGGCCTCTTTTTCCATGGTTTCAAACAGTGTATCGATGATTTTCGCGGCTTGGCTTCCTGCTAAAAATACGTGCTGGCGCTGCACCGCGGCGTTCAGAGCATCCCGCAAGGCTTGCCGGCCGATACCGTTTGCCTGCTGAAAACGGGTGAAATCGAACACCAGGCACTCGTACACGCAGCTGTGCGGCTCCCCGCCGTGGATGACGCCGTCCGGCACAAAGGCGGAGGCCCCGGCGTTCAGCTCCCGTGTTATGCCGCCCATCGATAAGGTAAAACTGCCCGATAAAACCAGGATCAATTCAAACTCCATATGCCAGTGAAAGGGCATATGGTAGCGCGGGTGCCCCGGGTCCACATAGTGGAACTCAATGGGAAAATCAAACGTACCGCGCGTTTTGTTTTCGTGCGTGGCAAGATAGCGCATGACGGCTGCTCCTTATCTCTTCAATGAGGCGATACGGGGACGGAAACGCCAAACAGCCCGGCTTTCGGAATGATTGCGGCAAAAATCCGTCAGAAAGTGAATATCGTGCTTTCCACTTCGATTATACACCAAGCAAACCACAAAATACAACCGTATAATACAGGTAATGAAACAAATTTCCGCATCTCGCTTTGCCGGTACGGCCGGGCGGCGTGGAAAAATGGCAGAATGCCATCCAGTCAGGAGGATATACGATGCTGAAAAATATACCGCCGATTCTTTCCCCCGAGCTGCTCAAGGTGCTGTGCGAGATGGGCCATGGCGACGAGCTGGTCATTGCGGACGGCAATTTTCCCGCCGAGAGCGTGGGCAAGGATGCCATCGTGGTGCGGGCCGACGGCCACGGCGTGCCGGAGATTCTGGACGCCGTCCTCTCGGTGCTGCCGCTGGATCAGTACAGCCGGAAACCGGTGGCCTTGATGGAGGTCGTGCCCGGGGATCCCGTGGTTCCCACGATTTGGGATACCTATAAGGAACTGCTGAAAAAGCACGACCCCGACCACAGCGAGATCGAGATGATCGAGCGTTTTGCGTTCTATGATCGCGCCAAAAAGGTCTACGCGATCATTGCCACCGGCGAAACCGCCATCTACGCGAACATCCTGCTCAAAAAGGGCGTGGTGCAATGAGCGCGGGCGTACAGCCGGGGAACGCACCCCGCACGGCCACCGTGCTTGCGTTTGATTTCGGCGCTTCCAGCGGGCGGGCGATCCTTGCCGCATACAAAGACGGCGCGCTGACCTGCCGTGAGGTGCATCGGTTTGAGAACAGCCCCCGGATGGCGGACGGCCATTTTTGCTGGGACATCCGGACATTGCTGGCGGAGGTGAAAAACGGCATCGCCAAGGCCGGCGAGTTCGACAGCCTGGGCTTTGACACCTGGGGCGTGGACTTTGGCCTGCTGGATGCGCAGGGCAACCTGCTTGGCGACCCCGTGCATTACCGGGACGCCCGCACCGAGGGGATGGTGGCCGAGGCGCTGGCCAAAATGGACGCCAACGAGCTGTATAAAGAAACCGGCAACCAGATCATGTCCCTCAACACCCTGTTCCAGCTGCTGGCCCTGCAAAAGCAGGATCCGGCGCAGCTGGCCAAGGCCAAAACGCTTCTCTTCATGCCGGATCTTTTCCGCTACCTTCTCGGGGGCCCCGCCGTCTGCGAGGAGAGCATCGCCTCCACCAGCCAGATGCTTGACCCCAACACGGGGCGCTGGAACAGCACGGTGCTGGACACCTTTGGCATACCCGCTTCGCTGCTGCCCGCGCCGGTTCCCAGCGGAACAATTGCCGGGCAGCTGGGACAGGCAAAGCTCGTGGCCGTGGCCGGCCACGATACCCAGTGTGCGGTGGCGGCGGTGCCGGCCAAAACGCCGCATCCCGCCTTTTTGTCCTGCGGCACCTGGAGCCTGCTGGGCACCGAGCTGGACGCGCCGGTTCTGACGGCGGCCAGCGGATCGCTGGGGCTTTCCAACGAGCGGGGCGCCAACGGCAAGGTCAATTATCTCAAAAATATTATCGGCCTCTGGCTGATCCAGGAGAGCCGCCGCGCCTGGCGCAAGGCCGGGCAGGAATACGGCTTTGGGGAGCTGGAAACAATGGCCCTGGCCGCCAAGCCGCTCCAGTCCTTCATCGACCCCGATGCGCCCGAGTTCACCCCTCCCGGGGATATGCCGGGCCGGGTGCAGGCCTACTGCCGCCGCACCGGTCAGCCGGTGCCCGGAACGGTGGGGGAGATTACCCGCTGCATTTACGAAAGCCTGGCCCTCAAATACCGCTATGCGGTCGAGCAGCTTGGAACTGTGACCGGCCGGCCGTTCGATACCCTCCACATTGTGGGCGGCGGCGCACAGGCCAAGCTGCTCTGCCAGATGAGCGCCAACAGCACCGGGCTGCCGGTGGTGGCCGGCCCGGTGGAAGCTACGGCGCTGGGCAATATCCTGATCCAGCTGGTGGCGCTGGGCGTGCTGCCCAACCTGGATGCGGGCCGGGAACTGGTGGAAAAGAGCGAGCCCCTTCACCGCTATCTGCCCGCCGATGCGGCGGATTGGAACCAAGCCTACGAGCGGTTTAAAAAACTGCTGTGATCCAAATCAAAAAATAATACGATAAAAGGAGAGAAAAATTATGCTGTATCCAAAAATCGGCATTCGTCCCGTCATCGACGGCCGCTGGGGCGGCGTGCGTGAAAACCTGGAGGCCCAGACCATGGGCATGGCCGAGAGCGCGGCCAAACTGATCAGCGAGACCCTCAAGTACCCGGACGGCACCCCCGTTCAGTGTGTTGTGGGCTGCACCACGATCGGCGGCGGCACCGAGGCCGCCAAGGTTGCCGAGCAGTTCTCCACCCAGAACGTGGTGGCTACCCTCTCGGTAACGCCCTGCTGGTGCTACGGCACCGAGACCTTCGACATGGACCCCACCACCATCAAGGCGGTCTGGGGCTTCAACGGAACCGAGCGCCCGGGCGCCGTCTATCTGGCGGCCGTGCTGGCGGCCCATGCGCAGCGCGGTTTGCCCGCCTTCTCGATCTACGGGCATGATGTGCAGGAGGCCAGCGATACCTCCATCCCGGCGGACGTTTCGGAAAAGATTCTCCGCTTTGCACGGGGCGCCGTGGCGGTGGGCTGGATGAAAAACAAGGCGTTTGTCAACATCGGCGCCGTCGCCATGGGCATCGCGGGCAGCTATTGCGACGCCAACGTTTTCCAGAAGTATCTGGGCCTGCGCGCCGAGTGGGTGGACGAGGTGGAAATCCTTCGCCGCGTGAACCTCGGCATCTATGACCCCGAGGAGTACGAGAAGGCGCTGGCCTGGGTCAAGGCCAACTGCCCCGAGGGCGTGGACTGCAACGCCGGCAAGACCTTCCCGGAAGTTATCACAAAATCCAAGTATATTCCCGCCGACAAGGACTGGGAGTTCATCGTCAAGATGACGCTGGTCATGCGGGATATCCTGTACGGCAACCCGCGTCTGGCCGAGCTTGGCTGGCACGAGGAGGCGCTGGGCCACAATGCGGTCGCGGGCGGCTTCCAGGGCCAGCGCCAGTGGACCGACTGGCTGCCCAACGCCGATTTTACCGAGGCAATCATGGCCTCCACCTTTGACTGGAACGGCCCCAAGGCGCCCACCGCCTTTGCGACCGAGAACGATACCTGCAACGGCATCGCCATGCTGCTGGGCACGCTGGTTTCCGGCTCGGCGCCCTGCTTCCATGATGTGCGCACCTACTGGAGCCCCGAGGCCTGCGAACGCGTGACCGGCCATAAGCCGGACGGCGTGGCCGCCAACGGTTTCATCCATCTGATCAACTCGGGCGCGACCGCGCTGGACGGCTGCGGCGCCAGCAAAAATGCCGCCGGCGAAGGCTGCATGAAGCCCTTCTGGGAGATGACCGACGCCGACCGCGAGGCTTGCCTGAACGCTACCGACTGGTGCCGCGCCAACTACGAGTATTTCCGCGGCGGCGGATTCTCCAGCCACTTCCGCTGCGTGGCCGAGATGCCGGTGACCATGCTTCGCTTCAACATCGTGGACGGCATCGGCCCCGTGCTGCAGATCGCCGAAGGCTGGACCGCCAACCTGCCCGACGATATCCACAAGACCATCGATAACCGCACCGACCGCACCTGGCCCACCACCTGGTTCTGCCCCCGCCTGACCGGGCACGGCGCTTTCACCGATGTCTACAGCGTGATGGCCAACTGGGGCGCCAACCACGGCGTGACCGTCTACGGCCATGTGGGCGCCGATCTTATTACGACGGCAGCAATGCTCCGCATCCCCGTCACCATGCACAACGTGCCGGATGAGAAGGTCTACCGTCCCCATGCCTGGGCGGCCTTCGGCACCGAGGATAAGCAGGCGGCCGATTACAAGGCCTGCGCCACCTACGGCCCGCTGTACAAGTAAACCTTGCCATTTACTCCTTCCTCCATAAGCTCCTTCCCATAAAAATGTGATTGCCGCACCGGTCTTGACCCGGTGCGGCAATCACGTTTTTTATGGATAAAGCAATACCGCACAATTCCGGCGCACCACGGCCGGCAGAACAGGCGCCGGGCTGTTTGAACCGAAATTGTGCGGCGTTTTCTCAGGAAAAGATTTACGGCGTGAAGGGGATAATCAACTGCTGGTAGCTGGCGGTGTTCAGGTTCTCCCGCCGGACGATCACGCTGTCCGTGTAGGTGATGGGCTCCACGCTCTGACGGTTTAAAAGGCGCACCGCGTTGGCAACGCTCAGATATCCCATGCTGAAGGGGTTTTGCACCACGCAGGCGTTGATGGTGCCGTTTTCCAAAAATTGCACCTGCTTCTCGGAGCTGTCGCAGACGACCAGAGAAATTTCCCCGGCCTTGCCAAGCTCCGTCAAGGCGCGGGCGATGCCCAGCGCGCTGCTCTCGTTCAGGCCCACCATGCCTTTGATGTCCGGGTGTTCCGCCAGCATTTGGATCGTGTACTGTCGGGCCAGCTCCTCGCTGCCGTTGCAGTAGGCAAAACCCGCCATCCGGGTATCGGCGTTGGGGGTGCTGCCGGTCAGGCCGGAAAGGCGGTCGGTGGCGGTGGCCGTGCCCTCCACATGGGAAATCACCCCGAACAGGGCCTCGTCGCCGATCTGCTCGCTCAAAAGCTGGGCCAGCTTTTGGCCGATTTCCACATTGTTGGTGCCTACAAAGGCCTTGCGGGCGCTGCTGTCCACGTCGCTGTCCACGGTCAGAAGCAGAATACCCGCCGCCGCCGCTTGGCTGCAGACCGGCGCCAGCTTTTCGTAATCGGCTGCGGCCAGGATGATCGCATCCGGCTTGCGGGCGATGGCGGCTTCCATCAGCGAGATCTGGGTGTCGATATCGCCCTCGTTTGCGGGGGCCGTAATGTTGCAGGTTACGCCAAACTCTTTTTCGGCGGCCATAATCCCGTCGCCCACATTGGACCAGAAGGCAGGGGGGCGGTCATAGGATTTGAACAGGACCTCGATGCGGTAAGGGCGCTGGTCGGGGGTGGCGTTTGCCTTGCGGCGTTCGCTCCACCAGAAGACGGAAAAGACTGCAATGCAGAGGGTGATGCCTGCCAGCAGCAGCCGGTAATGTATTTTGCTCATCCGCGCACCTCCGCGCCGCCCAAAGGCAGATGAATTTCGACCCGCGTGCCTGTGCCGGGATCGCTTGTGTAGCGCAGGCCGTAGGCGGGGCCGTAGCAAAGCCGGATGCGGTTTTGCACGTTCTGCACCCCAATGCCCCTGTCGCCGTTCTCCCGGGCGTCAAACAGGTGGGCCAGCTGCTCGGCCGTCATGCCCACGCCGTCGTCCTGCACAGTCAAAATCAGCTCCGTATCGGTGGGGTAGCCGCCGATCGTGATGGTGCCGGGGCGGGGACTCAGCTTGATGCCGTGGTAGAGCGCGTTCTCCACAATGGGCTGCAAAATCAGCTTGGGCACCAGGTAATCCAACAGCCCGTCGTCCACCGCCAGCACATAGGAAAGCTTATCCCCGTACCGCATTTTCTGGATGGTCAGATAACTGCGGATGTTTTCCGTCTCATTGCGCAGCGGCACAAAATTATCGCCCATGCTGATGCTGGTGCGGAACAGCTTGGCCAGGGCAGCCGTCATCTCGGTCACTTCCTCGTTCTTGCCGGCCGCCGACATCCAGATGATGCTGTCCAGCGTGTTGTAGAGGAAATGCGGGTTGATCTGTGCCTGCAGGGCATTGATCTCGCTCTTGCGCTTGGCCTCCTCGTTGGCGACGGTCGTTTCCATCAGCGCCCGCAGCCGGGAGATCATCGTGTTGAACACCTTGCCCAAATGGCCGATCTCGTTGTTGACATCGGTGGAGGCGCGCAGGGTAAGATCGCCCTCCTCCACGCCGTGCATGGTGGCTTCCAGCTGCTTCAGGGGCCGGGTGATGCTGCTGGAAATGCCCAGCGCGGCCAGCGAGGCAAACAGCAGGCTCAGCGCGCTCAGGGTAAAGTAAAAGTTGATAAGCTTGGCGCGCCCGCGCAGCAGCTCGCCGCCGTTGATTACGCCCACCGTCGTCCAGCCTGTCAGCTCGCTGCGGTTTTTGACGTAGATGCGGTTCCCTTCGCCCGCCAGCGTGTTGGAAGGCGCGCCCAGGATCCGGCTGAGCGGCTCGGTTTTGACGCCTGCATACAATAGCTGCTGCTGCGGGTGGTAGATGATGTTGCGGTTGTCGTCGATCAGGTAGGCGTAGCCGTTCTGCCCAAGCTGCACCGTCTCACAGATGGCGCGGATGGCATAAAAGCTCAGATCGATGACCATAACGCCGGTCACCTCGCCGGTATCGGGATCCAGCACGGCGCGGGAGATGGAGATGACCCAGCGGTATTCACCGTTGACAAGATCCTGCACATGGGAGGGGGAAACGACGATCTTTTCCTTGCTGGTCAGGGGTTTCAGATACCAATCCGCCTGTTCGTAGTTGGCGCAGGGATTGGCGTGGAGGGCCGCATCGTCAAACACTACGTCGTGGTACAAGGAGATGACCGCAATGTTGGTGATCTCGCTGCGGGTGCCGGCCACCACCTGCAAATGGCGCAGGGTGTTTTGGCGCAGGGTTTCGGCCCGGGCGGCGGTCTCCCCGGTCAGGGTCTCCCCGGCTGCGCCGTTGTACAGGGCCATCAGCGCCTGCACGTCCCGGTTTTCGCAGATGACGGAGGACATGCTTTTGATGTTGTCGATATAGGAATCAACGCCCGCGTTGATCTCGGCAATCAAACTCTCGGTGTAGCTGATCGAAAGCTCCTGCATATCCCGCACCGAGAAGGTGTAGGACAGGATCGAAACAAGCAGGATGACCACCGAAATCAGCAGCACAAAATACAGCACCATGCTGGTGCCGATGCTGTAAACCCGGTTGCGCAGTCTGTCATGGAAGTAGCGCATGGCGATTTTCTCCCGATATGCTTGGTGGGGCGCCGCTTACTGGGCGGCACGGTGCTGGGTGCGGTATTCCCGCGGGGTGACGCCCGTCACCCGCTTGAAGGTGACCGAGAAATAGTGCGGGTCGGAAAAGCCGACCTCCTCGGCGATCTCCCCGGCGCGCTTGTCGGTCAAAGTGAGCAGCTCGCGCGCCTTCTCGATGCGCACCATCGTGAGATATGCCTGCTACAACCAACCGCTGCCGAAAAGCGAGCGGATTCCCCGCATGGTGGCGCACCTGTACGCCAAAATGCCCGAGATCGAATCGGCCCGCGCCCGCCTGCTGACCGAATCCTACCGCCAGACCGAGGGCGAGCCGATCGTGCTTCGCCACGCCAAGGCCTTTGCCCATATCCTGGAAAATATCCCCATCATCATCCGGCCCGAGGAGCTGATCGTGGGCAGCAGCACGCTGGCGCCACGCGGCTGCCAGACCTTCCCTGAGTATTCCTACGAGTGGCTGGAGGCCGAGTTTGACACGGTGGCCACCCGCAGCGCCGACCCTTTCTTTATTGCCGAGCAGACCAAGAAGGAACTGCGGGAGGTTGACCGCTACTGGAAGGGCAAAACCACCAGCGAGCTGGCCACCGCCTACATGGCGCCGGAGGCCCGCAAGGCCATCGACCACGCGGTTTTCACCCCCGGCAACTACTTTTACAACGGCATCGGCCATATCTGCGTCCACTATGACACGGTGCTGGCCATCGGCTACGAGGGCATTTTGACCGACGCCCGCACCCGCCGCGCGGCCTGCCACTTTGGCGATGCCGACTACGCCACCCGCAGCGCCTTTCTGGATGCGGTGATTCTAAGCTGCGAGGCCGTCATCGGCTACGCCCGCCGTTATGCCGCGCTGGCCGAGAAGGAGGCCGCCGCCTGCGCCGACCCCGCCCGCCGCGCCGAGCTGACGCTGATCGCCAAAAACTGCCGCAACGTTCCGGCGCGCGGCGCCCAGAATTTTTACGAGGCCTGCCAGAGCTTCTGGTTTGTTCAGCAGCTGATCCAGATGGAATCCAGCGGCCACTCGATCTCGCCGGGCCGGTTCGATCAATACATGAACCCCTACTTCCAGCGCGACCTGGCCGCGGGCAAGATTACCCGCGCGTTTGCGCAGGAGCTGCTCGACTGCATCTGGGTCAAGCTCAACGACCTCAACAAATGCCGGGACGCCGCCAGCGCCGAGGGCTTTGCGGGCTACAGCCTGTTCCAAAACTTGATCGTCGGCGGCCAGACCGCCGAGGGGCTGGACGCCACCAACGATCTCTCGTTCATGTGCATCACGGCGTCCAAGCACGTTTTTCTGCCCATGCCGTCCCTGTCCATCCGGGTATGGAACGGCTCCCCGCAGGATCTGCTGCTGCACGCCGCGGATCTGACCCGCACCGGCATCGGCCTGCCCGCCTACTACAACGACGAGGTCATCATCCCCAGCATGATGAGCCGCGGCATTCCGCTGGAGGAAGCCCGCGATTACTGCATCATCGGCTGCGTGGAGCCCCAGAAGGGCGGCAAAACCGACGGCTGGCACGATGCGGCCTTCTTCAATATGTGCCGCCCGCTTGAGCTGGTGTTCTCGAACGGCGTGTCGCGCGGGGAACAGATCAGCATCCGCACCGGCGAAGTGGCCAATATGCACAGCTTTGAGGAGTTCTACAACGCCTACAAGGCCCAGATGAACTACATGATCTCGCTGCTGGTCAACGCGGACAACGCCATCGATACAGCCCACGCCCAGCGCTGCCCGCTGGCTTTTCTTTCCAGCATGGTGGAGGATTGCCTTTCCCGCGGCAAGACCGTCCAGGAGGGCGGCGCCGTCTACAATTTCACCGGTCCGCAGGGCTTTGGCGTAGCCAATATGGCCGATTCGCTCTACGCAATCAAGACCCTGGCGTTTGAGCAGCACGCCTTCACGCTGGCCGAGCTGAAAACCGTGCTGGCCCTCAATTACGGCAAGGGCTTCGACGCCCAGTCTGCCGCCGAGACCGCCTGCGAGGTGGCCAAAAATCTTCAGCGGCAGGGCAGGGAGGTCAGCGCGGACGAGTTGGCCCAGATCGTCCGCAGCGTGCTGACCATGGAGCTTACGCCCGCCCAGAAGGAGCTTTGCGAGAAGGTCTACACCCTGATCGACGAGGCGCCCAAGTTCGGCAACGACCTGCCGGAGGTTGACCTCTTTGCGCGCGATGTGGCCTACACCTACACAAAGCCGCTGGAAACCTTCCGCAATCCGCGCGGCGGGCAGTTTCAGGCAGGGCTGTACCCGGTATCGGCCAATGTGCCTCTGGGCGCGCAGACCGGCGCCACCCCGGATGGACGCCTGGCCCACATGCCGGTGGCGGACGGCGTTTCGCCCAGCGCCGGGCGGGATACCCACGGCCCCACGGCTGCCTGCAACTCGGTGGCCAAGCTGGATCACGGCATCGCCTCCAACGGCACCCTGTTCAACCAGAAATTCCACCCTTCCGCGCTCAGCGGCAGCCAGGGCCTGCTGAAATTCATTGATCTGATCCGCTCCTTCTTTGATCAGAAGGGGATGCACATGCAGTTCAACGTCGTCAGCCGCGAAACCCTGCTGGATGCCCAAAAGCACCCCGAGCAGTACCGCCATCTGGTGGTCCGGGTGGCTGGGTACAGCGCGCTGTTCACAACCCTTTCGCGCTCGCTGCAGGACGATATCATCCGCCGCACCGAGCAGGGGATGTAAGGGAAATGCCAATTTCCCGGCCCCGCCAAAAAAGGAGCCAACATGGACGAGTATCTATCCACCAAAGGACGCATCTTTGATATCCAGCGTTATTCCATCCACGACGGTCCCGGCATCCGCACCATCGTCTTTCTCAAGGGCTGCGTGCTGCGCTGCCGCTGGTGCTGCAACCCGGAGAGCCAGTCCTTTGCCATCGAGCCCCGCACCATCAACGGCAAAACCGTGCTGGTGGGGCAGGACGTGACGGTGGCCGAGGTCATGGAAACCGTTGAGAAGGATCGCCCCTACTACCGCCGATCGGGCGGCGGGCTGACCCTTTCGGGCGGGGAAAGCCTCTGCCAGCCCGCCTTTGCGGGGGCCATGTTCCGCGCCGCCAAGGAAACCGGCATTTCCACGGCGATGGAGAGCATGGGCTGTGCCGAGTGGCCGGTCGTCGAGGGCATCTTGCCTTATCTGGACACCTACCTGCTGGACATCAAGCACATGAACCCGGAAAAGCACAAGGCCTTTACGGGGCGCCGCAATGAACTGATGCTGGAAAACGCCCGCAAAATTGCCGAAAGCGGTCTGACCGATCTGATCATCCGGGTGCCTGTGGTACCCACTTTCAACGATACCGTGCCGGAAATTACGGCCATCGCGCGGTACGCTGCCTCGCTGCCGGGCGTCAGACAGCTGCACCTGCTGCCCTACCACCGGCTGGGCCAGGACAAATACGCCCAGCTTGGCCGGGAATACACCCTGCCGCAGCTTTTGCCGCCCGAGCCGGCGCAGATGGAAAGTCTGCGCCGGGCCGCCGAGCGGGAAAGCGGCCTGCATTGCCAGATCGGAGGCTGACCGATGACGCTTTTGGAAAACGAAGCCCAAAAACAACACATTGTTCAGGAACTGGTGCCCGGCCGGCAGATCACGCTGGCCCACCTGATCGCCAACCCGGACGCGATTTTGTTTGAAAAGATCGGCCTGCCCGGCCAGCCCCGCGCGGCCATCGGCATTGTGACGGTCACCCCTGCGGAAACGGCCATCATCCTGGCCGATATCGGCATCAAGGCCGCGGGCGTTACCCTTGGCCTGCTGGATTGCCGGGAAAACGGCTCTCTGACCGTTACCGGCACCGTCTCCGCCGTGGAGGCGGCCCTGGGCGCCATGCTGCGCTACGCGGCCGATACGCTGCATTACGAGACCTGCGCCATCACCCGGACGTAAGATGAAAATGGGCGAACGGCGCCCAACCGCTTAAAAAACGGCACCCGCAAACAGCACAAAACCACAATACAACAGAATCAAACACATAAATCCGAGAAAAACGCCCAAAAATATCCGGTGCGACTGTTGACTTATGTGGTTTCATGCGCTATAATACCAACAGAAACAACAAAAACACACAAAACCGGCCAAACGGCCAACCTTGGGAGGGTCAACCAATATGGTAAACGAGTACGAGGTCAAAAAACAAATTTGTGAGATCGGCAAGCGGATCTACAACCGCAATATGGTTGCGGCCAACGATGGCAACATCTCGGTCAAAATCAGCGACAACGAGATCCTTTGCACCCCCACCGGCGTTTCCAAGGGCTTTATGACGCCGGAGTACATCTGCAAGGTGGACACCAAGGGCAACATCCTGCAGGCAAACAAAGGTTTTAAGCCGTCCAGCGAGATCAAGATGCACCTGCGCGTCTATGAGAAGCGGCCCGATGTCGGCGCCGTTGTCCATGCGCATCCCACCTTTGCCACGGCGTTTGCCATCGCGGGCATCCCGCTCACCCAGCCCATCATGCCGGAGGCCGTCATCGCGCTGGGCTGCGTGCCCATCGCCGAATACGGCACGCCCTCCACGACCGAGATCCCCGACAACGTGGAGAAGTATCTGCCCTACTACGACGCCGTTCTGCTGGAAAGCCACGGCGCGCTGACCTGGAGTACCGACCTTCTGGCCGCGTACCATAAGATGGAATCCGTTGAGTTCTACGCCGAGCTGCTCTACAAGTCCAAGATGCTGGGCGGCCCCAAGGAGTTTGACCAGAACACCATCGAAAAGCTGTACGAGATCCGCCGCAAGATGGGCCTGCCGGGCAAGCATCCCGCCGATCTGTGCCAGAACAAGAACGGCATGAACTGCCATAACTGCGGCGGCGGATGCCACTCTGCGCCGAACGGCGTGGGCAGCGTCAATTCCGAAGGCAAGGCTGCGAACCCTGAGCTGGTGGCCGAGATCACCCGCAAGGTGCTGGAACAGCTGGGCAAATAAGGGGGAAACAAAATGCCGATCAACGAAGCACTGGTACAAACCATCGTGCAGGAGGTCGTCGCCCGCATCGAGGGCAGCGGCAAGGCCGCACCCCGTCCGCACGGCATGTTTGACGATATGAATGCGGCCATCGCGGCGGCCAAAAAGGCCGAGGAGACGGTTCGCCTCATGTCGATGGAGCAGCGGGAAAAAATCGTATCGAACATCCGCCGCAAAACCCGCGAGAACGCCGAGAAGCTGGCCCGGATGGGCGTTGAGGAAACAGGGATGGGCAATGTGCCCCACAAGATCCTCAAGCATCAGCTTCTGGCGGAAAAAACCCCCGGCACCGAGGATATCACCACCATCGCCTGGAGCGGCGACAAGGGGCTGACCCTGATCGAGATGGGCCCGTTCGGCGTCATCGGCTCCATCACCCCCTGCACCAACCCCAGCGAAACGATCCTGTGCAACGCCATCGGGATGATCGCGGCAGGCAACACGATCGTGTTCTGCCCCCATCCCAACGCGGTCAAGGTCTCGCAGTACGCCATCGGGCTGGTCAACGAAGCCTCCCTGGAGGCGGGCGGCCCCGATAATGTGGCCGTCAGCGTGACCGAGCCCACCATGGAGGCCAGCGGCATCATGATGAAAAGCCGCGATATTACGCTTATTTCCGCCACAGGCGGCCCCGGCGTTGTGACGGCGGTGCTGTCCAGCGGCAAGCGCGGCATCGGCGCCGGCGCGGGCAACCCCCCGGCGCTGGTCGATGAGACGGCCGATCTCCACAAGGCTGCCAAGGATATTGTGGACGGCTGCACCTTCGACAACAACCTTCCCTGCATCGCCGAGAAGGAGATCGTCGCCGTGGAAAGCATTGCCGACGAGCTTCTCTACTACATGACCACCGAGCAGGGCTGCTACCTCATCGACGAGGCCCAGCAGGAGCAACTCACCGCGATCGTGGCGCCGGGCGGCAAGCTCAACCGCAAATGCGTCGGGCGGGACGCGCCCACCCTGCTGGCGATGATCGGCGTAACCGCCCCCGAGGGCACCCGCTGCATCACCTTCAACCAAGTGAAATCACAGCCATCACCGCACTGGTGGTGGAAACGCTGCGCCGCTACGGCGCAGGCGAAGAGTACACGGTTCCCGTGGGGGTATCGGCCCGGCACATCCATCTGACCCAGGCGGATGTCGAGACCTTGTTCGGCCCCGGCCACACCCTTACCAAAAAGAAGGATCTGATGGGCGGCCAGTACGCCTGCAATGAGACGGTTATGGTCGTCAGCTCCCGGATGAAGTTTATCGAAAACATCCGGGTGCTTGGCCCTACCCGCAAGGCGACCCAGGTGGAAATTTCCGCCTCGGACGCCATGAAGCTGGGCGTCAAGGCGCCCTTGCGGGAGTCCGGCGATGTGGCGGGCAGCGCGCCCCTCACCCTGATCGGCCCCTGCGGCACCGTCTATCTGACCGAGGGCTGCATCGTGGCGGCCCGCCACATCCACATGAGCCCCGCCGATGCCGAGCGCTTCGGCGTGCGGGACGGGATGTTTGTGGGGGTCACCTTCGGGGGCGCCCGCCCCACCCGCTTTGACGAGGTCAAGATCCGGGTGGATCCCAGCTTTACGCTGGAAATGCACATTGATACCGATGAAGCCAATGCCGCCGGGCTGAAAACCGGCGATACCGTCACGCTGGTGAAGGACTGACGCCCTTTGCCGCGCGGCAACACAGCCCAAAGGGGGAGACAGCAATGATCGTAGGCAAGGTGGTGGGGAGCGTTGTCTCCACACGCAAAAACGACCGCCTGGTTGGCAGCAAGTTCATGGTGGTGGAGCCGGTGGCCGGAATGTCCCGGGATGCCGAGCGCCTTGTCGCCGTGGACAATGTAGGCGCCGGCGTGGGCGAGTATGTGCTGGTTGCGCTGGGCAGCGCGGCACGCATCGGCTGCAGCAAGGAATCCGCTCCCATCGACGCCGCCATCGTCGGCATACTGGACGATGACTGCAACCACTTTGCATGAGAGGACGTAACATGGAATTGCAGGCATTGAAAACGCTGCTGCAAAACAGCGGCGTTGTGGGTGCGGGCGGGGCGGGGTTTCCCACCTACGCCAAGCTGGACCCCCGCGCGGATACGGTGCTTCTCAACTGTGCCGAGTGTGAACCGCTTTTGACCCTTCACCGCCAGCTGTTGGCCCGCCGCGCGCCGGAGATATTATCCGCGTTTGCCGCGGTTGCCGAGACGCTGGGCGCCAAACAGGCCATCGTCTGCGTAAAGGCCGAGTATCAGGCGACGGTCGAGGCCGTGCGGCAGGTTCTGCCCGCCTACCCGGCCATGCGCCTGGCAGAGCTGGCCAGCGTTTATCCCACCGGCGACGAGGTCGTGCTGATCTATGAGGCCACCGGCCGGGTCGTTCGCCCGGGCGGCCTGCCTATTGAGCAGGGCGTTGTGGTGTTCAACGTCGAAACGATGTTCAACATCCACCGGGCGCTGGAAAGCGGCGCGCCGGTCGTCGATAAGCTGGTCACCGTGGCGGGGGCCGTCAAAAGCCCCGTTACGGTGCGGGTGCCGATCGGCACCCCCATCGGGGAGCTGCTTGCGATGGCGGGCGGCGCCGCCATTGCAAACCCCGCCCTTCTTGTGGGCGGCCCCATGATGGGCAACCTTGGCAGCGAGGCACAGCCCGTTACCAAAACCACCAACGCGGTGCTGGTTCTTCCGCCCGATCACTCGCTGGTGCTGGCCCGCACGGCCAGCGCCTCCATCTCCCTCAAGCGGGCGGCCTCGGTCTGCTGCCAGTGCCAAAGCTGCACCGATCTTTGCCCCCGCAATGCGCTGGGCCATCCCATCCAGCCCCATCTGTTCATGCGGGCTGCCGCCAACAACGACTTCCGGGATGCCAACGTCTTTCTGGACACGATGTTCTGCTGCGGCTGCGGCATCTGCGAGCTGTATGCCTGCCCCCAGAGCCTGGCGCCACGCACCCTGATTACAATTTACAAGAACGGTTTGCGCCAGGCGGGCATCAAGCCGCCGCAGGACGCGGCGTTCGGCCCCGTCAAGGAGGAACGCCCCTTCCGTCGGGTGCCGGAACCGCGCCTTGCCGCCCGCACCGGTCTGGCCCCCTACGAGCATCCTGCGCCGCTGGACGCTGCGCTCCGCCCGGTCAAACGGGTGACGGTGCGGTTCAGCCAGCACATCGGATCGCCGGCCCAGCCGGTCGTCGCGGTGGGGGAGGATGTCGCCCGCGGTCAGGTTATCGGCGCGCCCGGCAAGGGGTTGAGCGTGGCCATCCACGCGCCCATCTGCGGGCGGGTGGTGGCCTGCAATCCCCAGTTCGCCATTTTGGAACGCAAGGAGGAGTAACGCATGAGCAAAGCCCTGGGTATGATCGAATTTAAAACCGTCTCCTCCGGCGTAACCGCCGCCGACCGGATGGTCAAAGCTGCCGCGGTGCGGCTGATCGAGGGCGAGACCGTCTGCCCCGGCAAGTACATTGCCCTGTTTGAGGGGGATCTAAGCGCCATCCGGGCTGCCGTCGATGTGGCCGAAAAGATGGACACGGATCACCTTATCAGCACCTTTGTGCTGGGCAATCCCCACCCGGATATCTTTCCGGCCATTTACGGCACCACCAAGGTGGAGAACATCCGGGCGCTGGGCATTCTGGAAGGCTACGACGCCGCCTCCATCGTGGTGGCCGCCGACGAAGCCGCCAAGACCGCCGCGGTAAGCCTGATTGAGCTGCGCCTGGCCAAAGGGATGTGCGGCAAAAGCTACCTGATGCTGACCGGCGAGGTAGCCGCCGTGGAGGCCGCCATCCAGAAGGCGCGGCAGGGCGTGGGCGAAAAGGGGATGTACCTGGATTCCAGCGTCATCCCCCAGCCCGATTTGCAAATCTGCAAGTCCATCCTGTAATTGCAAAGGCCGCCCCTGTGTGCTATGATGTTGCATAGAAACCACAAAACAGCCCGCCGCAGCCCGCGGCAGGGCAGATAAGGGTGAACGACCATGTTTGCACAGGAACGTCGCACAAAAATTCTCGAATGTTTACAGGAAGACAAAAGTGTGGTGGTCAGTGAGCTGAGCCAGCGGTTCGGCGTGTCGGAGGAGACGATCCGGCGCGATCTGGATCGGCTGGATAAGGACGGGCTGGCCGTAAAAAGCTACGGCGGCGCGGTTCTTAACGAGAACGCCAGCATTGACATGCCTTTCAACGTCCGTAAAAAGCGCAACATCACCGGCAAACAGCGGATTGCCCGCCTGGTTGCCGAACTGGTGGAAAGCGGCGACCATATCATTCTGGACGCCAGCTCAACGGCGGTGTTCATCGCCCGGGCGCTCAAGGACAAAAAGAACCTGACCGTCATCACCAATTCCATCGAAATCATGATCGAACTGGCCGAGATGCCAGGCTGGAAAATCATCTCCCCCGGCGGAAGCCTGCGGGAGGGGTATCTTGCGCTGGGCGGCCCGCAGGTGCAGGAGGGATTGCGCGCCTACCATGTGGAAAAGGCGTTTCTATCCTGCAAGGGCGCCGATCTGGAGGCCGGCCTGACCGACGGCAACGAAGATTTTGCCGAGACCAAGCGGGTAATGATGCGCTGCGCCCGCGAAACGATCCTGGTGGCCGATTCCACCAAGCTGGATGCGGTGGGCTTTGCCCACATCTGCGGCGTGGAGGAGATCGACGCCATGGTGTTGGACCGCAGGCCGCCCCAGCATTGGCTGGAATATTGCGCCGCGCATGAGATCCGCTGCCTGTACCCCGACGATGCCGAAAAACTGTGACCACCCCCGGTCTGCTTTTGCCCTTTGACTGCATACGGCGGCAGGGCAGGGGCCGGGCTTATGAAAAAGGAGGCGCGCCATGATCACCAAAAAGCACTTTCACACCATCCAGGAATTGCAGGAAGTTCAGTATCTGGCCACCAAATGCCCCTGCGATGTGGGCCTGCACTCGGAGGACGACAAGGTTATCATCGATGCCAAAAGCTACATCGGCATCTATGCGCTGGATTTCTCCAAGCCGGTGCTTGTCGTCAGTGAGGACGAGCAGTTTCACCACCTGATTGCGGGGATCGGCGAAAACCTGTAAACAGATCCTGCAAGAATATACAGACAGAAGCAAGGCTCGCGTTTTGGCACAGATGCCGGAACGCGGGCTTTTTTCTGTAGGAAAAGACGGCGGCGCCGGGCAAAAATGATTGTAAATGTTTTTTAATACATGTAAACATTGCGCGAATTTCAAAAAAAATTATACGAATTATCTCTAAAAAACGGCAAAATCATCCTTTGGTATGATGACAGAAAAACATACTTTCCGTATACTGTAACTGTACTCAGAAATAGGGCGTATGCGGCGCCGTCACAGCAAAAGCGCGAGCCGCACGGAGGCCATTCAGGAAAGCGAGGCAATCAGATGGGTTTGTTTGATAAGTTTGCACAGAGCAGCAAGGATGCTTTTAAGGGTTACGATAAAATCAAGACCACCGAAAAAATGAATACCGACCAGTTGTTTGAAATCATCAAGGACGGCACCTACAGCATGGGCAAGCCGGAGATCACCGGCAGCGGCATTATGCGGGCCATCAGGTTTCCGCCGGTCAACAAATACTATCTGCAGGTTTCCGTTTCCGGCACCACCATCATGATCGTCAAGGCCTACAACGGCGTCGGCGGTTTGGCCAAGGAGGCTTTGGGCGATGCGGTAACGGGCGGCTGGTATGATATCGTCAATAAGGAAAATATTGATTCCAACCGCGGCACCCGCGAAGTAGGCGCCGAAATCTCCCGTCTGCTGGAGGAAAAAGGTCTGCTGAAAAAATAAACGAAAAATGCAACGGCCCCTTCTTATATATAGGAAAGGAAGATGACCGCCCATGGAATCCAATGTTGCCGCGCCGCCTAAAAAGAAGCACACGCTGGCAAAAATACTGCTGATCCTGGTGCTGCTCTTTGTTGTGCTTGTCGGCGCTCTGTTTGTGGTGGGGCTTATGGCCGGAGATGATTCCGACTACGAGCCGTACAACGATACCACTGTAAAAAAAAGTAAAACCTCCACCCTTGTCACCGAACTGGCCGCGGGCGGCGACAGCCTTACGCCCGGCTATGCGGGCGGTGAGTACGGCGTCTGGGGCGTTACCCAGCAGGCCGACGGCCTGCGCGACCATTATGTATCGGCCGAGAACGCCAAGTCCGTCACGGTGATGGTCTACATGATCGGCTCCAACCTGGAAAGCGAGAACGGTTCCGCTACGGACGACCTGAAAGAGATGATTGCCTCCAGAAACGGCAAAAACCTCAACATCGTGGTGCAGACCGGCGGCTCCACAGAATGGAAAGACCTTGGCATTTCAGCCGATACCCGCCAGCGCTGGCTGATCCAGAACGGCAAATTTACCGAGGTGGACGATATCGGGCAGGGCTCCATGTGTACCAGGGAGGCGCTGGCGGATTTTGTATCCTGGTCGGCGCAGACGTACCCGGCGGATCGCTATATGCTGGTTCTTTGGGATCACGGCGGCGGCACGCTGGGAGGCTTTGGCCAGGACGATAATTACCCCAACGACAATCTGGATCTGTACGAAATGGCGGGTGCCGTTTCGGACAGCGGCGTTAAGCTGGATATCATGTCCTTTGACGCCTGCCTGATGGCTACGCTTGAGGTTGGCTATGCGTTTGAACCCTACGCGGATTACCTGCTGGCCAGCGAGGAAACCGAACCCGGCTACGGCTGGGACTACACCAAATCCTTCAAGGCGCTGTCGGACGACCCGTCGATGCCCACATTGGAGCTTGGCGCGCGCCTGATCGATGATTACGGTTCCTTCTACGGCAACGACGACGTGACCCTCTCCCTTCTGGACCTGCGCGAGATTCCGGCGCTTTACCAGGCTTGCGTCAACTACTACCAGCAGGCCGATACCATGCTGCAAACGCAAGACGGTTTTACCGAGCTTTCGGTTGCGCGGAGCAAAAGCCGCTCCTATGCGGAGGGGCAATGCGAACAGATCGATCTGGTGGACTATGTGCAGCGCACCGACGTGAAAGGCGGCGAGGAACTGATCCGCGCGCTTTTCAGCGCGGTCAAATACCGCAATCGCTCGGATTTGTCAGGCTCCTACGGCCTGGCGACCTATTTTCCGTACACCAGCCCGGACTACTACCAGACGGTCATGAGCAATCTGACCGAGGTGGGATGCAACGGCGCCGAGGATTTTTACAATTCGTTTCTGAGCATTCTGGCCGGGGGCAGCGGCGGCAACCAGAGCGGCGTGTCCCAGGTGACAGGCTACCAGGAAGCCGAAACCGATTATTCCAACGAGGATTGGTACAACGCGGCGCTTGGCCAGACGCAGGACTACAATACAGTCACCGATACCGGCGAACTGACCATCAATTACAGCGAGGCGGAAGGCGCCTACACCCTGTCCCTGCCGGACAGCAGCTGGGAATCCATCACGGATGAACAGCATCTACCCGGCAAGCATTAACCCGGAACTGGAGGAAGTCTTTCAGTCCAACTGGAAGCGCTACCGCCTCACGCTGTTCAGCGCCCCCTGCGGATGCGGAAAAACCACCGCGGCGCACGCCTTGCTGGCAGGGCACACGCTGGCGGAGGTGACCGGCGGAGACGGCAAGCTGGCTGATTTGAACCTGCCCAAAAACTGCGACGTCCTGTTGGTGGATGATCTGCAGCTGATGCCTATTGCGGAGCAGCAGCTTCTTTGCGCGCTGATCGAAAGCCAGCGGGATCTCCATTTTGTACTGCTTGGCCGTGGCCCTGTGCCGGGGTGGCTGATGCCCTACCGGCTGGCGGGCGAGATGCAGGTGTTCGGTACGCAAAATTTGCTGATGGAACGTGTTACCGCGCGTAAGATGCTGGAATCCCGCGGCGTGATGGTAACGGGCAGCGAAATGACCGACATCCAGCGGGACATCAACGGATATCCTGTCGCGCTGGAGTTGTTAAGCCCGCACCTGGCGCCGGACAAGCCCTACAGCCCGCTGGTGCTGGCGGCGGTTAAGCGCGAGCTGTTTGCCTATTACGACGAGTCCGTTTTCCGCCGCTTTCCGCCGCCCCTGCGCCGCTTGCTGCTGGACGTTGCGCCGTTTGAACAGTTTGACGTTGAATTTGCCAAGATGGTAAGCGGCAACCCGCGCGCGGGAGAGTTGATGAGCCATGTATTGCGCGATACCTCCATGCTGCAATTCGACGGCGTGGACACCTGCCATTTCTGGCCGATTTTCCGAGAGTTTTTGCTGTGGGAATATGAGCATGAGCTTTCCGTGATCGAGCAGAGGGCGCTGTATGGGCGTGCGGCGCTTTATTACGAGCTTCACGATAACATTGCGCGGGCGCTGGAGTGCTACAACAGCGCGGGAGAGTTCCGCCATGTATCAGAGCTGTTGGAAAAAAATGCCGAGCTGCACCCCGGCATCGGCCACTACTATGAGATGGAAAAATACTACTACGCCTTGCCGCGGGAGGAAATCCTTCGCTCGCCCGCGCTGATGTGCGGCATGAGTATGCTTACGGCCATGTGCATGGATTTTGATGAGTCCGAAAAATGGTACGATGAACTCAAGGCCTATGTGTCCCGCATCAAGCGCACCGACAGCGAGTACAGCAATGTGCGGGGCAAGCTTGCCTACCTGGATATTGCGCTGCCGCAGCGCGGCACGCACAATATCCTGGAAATTTTGTGCAATGCGTTCCGGGTCATCTCGGAAAAAGGCACGACGCTTCCTTCCTTTTCGGTCACCAGCACGCTGCCCAGCATCATGAACGGCGGCAAGGATTTTTGCGAGTGGTCCAAAAAGGACGATGTGCTGTATGCTACGGTGTGCAAACCGGTGGAGGACGTGCTTGGGCGCGACGGCGTGGCACTGGGCGACTGCAGCCTTTGCGAAAGCAAGTTTGAAAAAGGAGAGGATGTCTCCGCCCGGCTGCTCACGCTGATGGCGCGCCTGGGCGAGATCCAGACCCGCGGCACGCCCGACATCGAATTTGTGGTCATTGCGCTGCTGGCGCGCGTACAGCTGGCCCAGGGGCGGACCGCCGCCGCCATGGAAGCCCTGCAGAACATCCGCAGCAAATTTGTGGAGAGCGGCGAAACCCGCTTTTTGGGCAATATGGATGCGTTTATCTGCCGCATTCATCTGCTGGAAGGCAACACGGAACAGGCGGCCCGCTGGATGCAGGAGGGCGCCCCCCGGGACGATGTGCGCCTGCGCGCGCTCAAACGCTACCAGTACCTTACCCGGGTCATGTGCCTGATCGCGCAGGGAGACTGCGAGAGCGCACTGCTGGTCCTGGCGCGGCTTTCCTCCTACTGCGTGCATTGCGAGCGGACGATGGATATGCTCTACGTCCGCCTGCTGATGGCCATCTGCCATTACCGCCTGAACGACGACACCTGGCGCGCAGAGCTGGATGCTGCGCGGGATACCTGCCGGGAATACAGTTTTGTGCGGCCGGTCGCGGATTTTGGAGCGGCCATCCTGCCGCTTTTGCACGATACCGCATGGAATAAGGAACCGGTGTTCCTGGATAAGCTGGTGACCGCCGCAAGGTCGATGGCCATCCACTATCCCCGCTTTTTGAAGTGCGAAAGCCCCCTGCTGGAACCGCTTTCCTCGGCGGAGATGCAGGTTTTAAAGCTGATCTGCCATGACCTCAGCAACAGCGAGATCTGCAATGTGCTGGATATCAAGCTGCCTACGGTCAAAACCCATGTGAGCCATATCCTGCAAAAGCTGGGCGTCAGCCGCCGCAGCGAGGCAAAGGCCGCCGCTGAAAAACTGCACATCCTGCAAAGCTATTCCTAGGAGCGGCAAGCGCCGCGCCGCTTTCAGCGCTCTGCGGCCGCCGCAGGCTGCTGACCACCCGCGCCGGGGCACAGACTGTGCTGCCCCGGCGCATTTTGCGTCTTTGGCGGCAGAGAAGGGCGCAGAGCTTGCAAACAGTGGAAAACTATGCCATAATGAGAATATTCTAAAGTTTGTTGTTTGGCTGCAGGGGGATACGGCAATGGCGGAATGCGCGGCAAGCTGCCGCCGCTTTTGCACGGAAAGGACTGGACGTTTCATGATGGCTGACCAGAATGAGGCAAAGCTGACCATACGCAGCTTTACCTGCCGTTGCCTAGTTAAAGAGGGGGATATCTACCCGCTTGAAAATTGTCAGCAGATGTGCCGCTTTTTTGGCACCTCCGAGGAGGACTATGCCCAGGGCATTCTTCACCGCATCCGACGGGACATCAGTGCGGAGCTTGTCAGCAGCATGGGGGCTAAATTTCTGCAAAAGGCGGCCAACGGGGAGGATATCCAGATCCGCTATCCTACCCGGCGCGGCGACGGTAAGCACTGTGACCTGCAGCTGGACGCCTACGCGGCTTTCCGGCAGGAACAGGGATGGGTCTACGACCTCATCGGGATGGATATCACCGACGTTTTGCATACCCGGAAGCAGGCGGACAAACTCCGGGCCGAAAATCTTTCGCTGACCGAGGACTCCCCTGTGGGGCTGGGACTTTACCATATACGCAACAATGCTTTTGAGCTTGTCTATACCAATGAGGAATACTACCGGGTACATTGCGGCAGCAAAACCTATTGGGATAGCTTTATGGGCCGCGATGCGATTGAACGGATCGTTCCGGAGGATCGCCCGCGCATTTATACCGAGTGGAAGAGGACGCTTGCGGAACCAAACCATCGCTATTGTGTGGATTATCGCTGCATCGGAGAGAACGGCGAACTGCACTGGGTTCGGCTGATGGCCCGCCTGTCTGACCGCGTGGAGGATGGCGCGCAGGTTTGCTACGCCTCCTATATCAACATCGATCATGAAAAAGAGGCCGAAAAACAGGCGGCAGAGATGACCAAAAAGCTTTTGGACACCGTAAATGGCTTGCCGTCGGTATCCGCCCTGTTTACGCTGGACGCACAGAACCAGCTCACCGCCCACTCCTTCTCGGAAGAATTCTGCCAGATGATGGGGTGTACCTCCGCGCAGGCCTGGGAATGGTACGCGGGAGATGTCTACGAGGCGATTCATCCCAAAGACCGCGCGCCTTTGGCGGATTTTCTCAAAAAACACTGCCGTACAAAAGAAATGGAACATATCACCTACCGGCTGCGGACGGGAAAGCCCGAACACCCGGTCTATAAATGGGTCAGCGTTAATTTTACCGTCTTTGAGGCGGTGGATAAGCGCTATCTTTACGCGGTCTACAGCGATATAGATGAGATCAAGCGGCAGGATGAACAGCTGGAAAAAGATTATCTGACGGCGCAGGCGTTTTTGGATTCTCTTTCCGGCACATATCTGGCGGCGCTGCGCATCAATCTGTCCGCCAACAAAATTGAGTCGCTGGGGGGGGATAGACCCCAATATCCGGAGCGGTTTTCCGGACGGCTACGACGCGATGCTGGACAAGATCATCTCCTGGATGCCGCGCAAGGCAGAGCGCGAGGTGCTGCAGGCCCGGTTCAGCCGTGCGGCGCTGCAGACTGCCTACCAGAGCGGACAGCGGGCGATTGCCGTGGACGGCCATTATAAACCGCCCCGCTGCGGCGCCATTTGGGCGCGCTCCTCCATGACGATGGTGCGCCGTCCCGGCGGGGAGGATGTTATTGGCTTTTTTACCGCGCAAAATATCAACCGGGACAAGGTCATCGAGCATATCCTCAATGATGTTTTGGTGCGGCGGTACGACGGCATCCTCAGCGTGGACGCAACGGACGATTCGGTAGAATTTTTGAGCGTCAACCAAAAACGGTACAAGCTGAACATAGGCGAGCGGCGCGGGTACAACGCGGGGATTTCCGCCTTTGCGGAGCAGTATGTCCTGGGGGAAGAACGCCAGGCGTTCATGGACTTTATGGCGCTGCCGGCGGTACTGAACGGGCTGGAAAAAAGCGGCTGCTACACCGGTGCGTTTACGATCCGCAGCGCGGGCGAAATGCGCAACAAGCGGTTCGACTTTTATTACCTGGAGCCGGATCTGCGCCAGATGGTGCTGATCGTGACCGATTTTACCGAGCTGCAAAGCCAGCAGCTTGCACAGGAAGAAAAACTGCGGGACGCGCTGACAGCCGCCCAGCAGGCCAGCGTGGCCAAAACCGCCTTTTTGTCCCGCATGAGCCATGAGATACGCACCCCCATGAACGCCATCATCGGGATGGATACGCTGGCGGCGCAGGCCATCGGGAACGACGAGAAGGTTTCAAACTGCATCAGCAAAATCGGCATCTCGGCGCGGTATCTGCTGAGCCTGATCAACGATATCCTTGATATGTCCCGCATCGAAAGCGGAAAAATGCTGCTTAAAAAGGAAACCTTCCTTTTCCGGGAGTTTATCGCCAACATCAACACCATCATCTACAATCAGGCGGCCGCAAAAGGGCTGGATTACGAGTGCATCGTGGCCAACGAGATCGAGGAAGCGTATGTGGGCGATGCCATGAAGCTTCAGCAAGTGCTGATCAACGTGTTGGGCAACGCCGTCAAATTTACCCAGAAGGGCCGCGTATGGCTGGATATTCAGCAGCTGGGGCGGCGGGAAAACACGGCCGCCATCCGCTTTGTGGTGGGGGATACAGGCTGCGGCATCAGCGAGGAGAACAACACACGGATCTTTGAACCGTTTGAGCAGGCTGATACCACGACCACCACCACTTTTGGCGGCACCGGCCTGGGCCTTGCCATCACCAAAAATCTGGTGGGTCTGATGGGCGGCACCATCCGGGTGCGCAGCATTGTGGGGGTTGGCAGCGAGTTTACGATCGATGTGCCGCTCACCGTCAACGAGACGGTTCCCATCCAGCAAAAACCGGTTTACAGCAACCTGGAAAAACTGCATACCCTGGTGGTGGACGACGATGTGATCATCTGCGAGCAGGCAAGCTCTATTTTGCGGGACATCGGCATGATCGGCGAGTGGGTATCCTCCGGCCGCGAGGCCGTTGAGCGGGTGCGGGACAACGCCTCCAAATCCGCGTTCTATGATTTTATCCTGATCGACTGGAAAATGCCTGATATGGACGGCGTTGAGACGACCCGCCAGATCCGGCGCATCGTCGGCCCCGAGGTGACCATCATCATCATCTCGTCCTACGACTGGGAATCGATCGAGGCCGAGGCGCGCGCCGCGGGCGCCAACCTGCTGGTATCCAAGCCGCTGTTCAAGGCAACGCTGGTCTCCGCCTTCCAAAAGGCCAAGGGCCAGGCGGAGACACATCCGGTGAAGGAGGCAAACTTTGATTTTGCGGGGCGTCGTCTGCTCCTGGCGGAGGATAATCAGATCAATGCCGAGATTGCCAAAAGCATTCTGGAGCTGCGCCACTTTACGGTGGAGGTGGCGACCAACGGGCTGAAGGCGCTGGAAATGTTCACCCGGACCCCGGTTGGGTACTACGATGCAATCCTGATGGACGTGCGGATGCCCATTATGGACGGCCTGCAGGCCACCAGCAACATCCGCCACTGGGATAAGGCGGACGCCAAAACCATCCCGATCATTGCCATGACCGCCAACGCCTTTGAGGAGGACATCGAAAAAAGCCGGGCTGCGGGTATGAACGCGCATCTCTCCAAGCCGATCGAGCCGGAGCTGCTTTACCGCACCCTCCACCGCATTCTGATGGAGCGCGACAACGGCTGACCGCCCTGGTCAAAGGCGGAAACGGCAGCAGGACCATCAAGACCCCGGCGCTTTTCCGCCATGAAAGCGCCGGGGCCTTTTGGGCCGTTTCTGCAAATCATGGCGGATTTTGTCATAAGATTGTAATTGCGCCCGCAAAATGGTAAAATAGCACTATATTTTAGCGTATACCGCAGCAAGGCTTGCGTTGCCGCGGAGTTTGCCTTGGAATGCTTGCCGCTTTTGGGACGACGGCGCGGCGGTCAGGCAGCCCGGGCATGGCGCCATGCGCCGCCGCATACGCTGTACAATCGAACGAAAGGACATAATGCCGTGAAAAAGCAACATCCAATGGGCCGCGGGCTGCTGCGCCGGCTGGGTCTTGGCCTGATGCTTGCGCTGCTGGGCGCCAGCCTGTTTGCCTGCGGCGGCCAAAAGGCGCCGCTTACCCCGGAAACGGGGGAGAGCGCCGGTACCTGGGCCAAAAACGACGCGGGTTATTATTTTAACGACGTGGGCCAGCCCATCATGGCGGCCACCTTAAAGGGAATCGATGTATCCAAGTACCAGGGTACAATCGACTGGAACAAGGCAAAGGCGGCGGGCATCGATTTTGCCATCCTGCGCTGCGGCATCGGCAGCGAATGGAACGGCGAGGGAACCTATACCCAGGACGACGATTTTTGGAAAACCAACGCGGACGCCTGCACCCGGCTTGGCATCCCGTTCGGCACCTACCTGTATTCCTACGCCACCAGCGAGGAGCAGGCCCGAAGCGAGGCCGACCATGTGGCCCGCCTGCTGGGCCTGAAAAAGCCAGACCACGAAGGGCTGGCCGATTATACAGCCGCGCCCTACCAGCTGAGCTATCCTGTTTATTACGATCTGGAGGACAAGGCTGTCACCGGCGTTTTTCCGGAGGAGATGGCCAGCATCGTATCGGCCTTTTTCACCCAGCTGGAATCCTACGGCTACACAGGCCGGGAGGGGCTGTATGCCTCCCTGAACTGGGTGCGGGGCAGGTTTGGCGATTCCGGGTTCGACAAATGGCGCAATGAGCTGTGGATTGCGCGGTATTCGTCTGAGCTGAACTACACCGGCGCCTACAATATGTGGCAGGCCAGTTACCAGGAGCCAGGCGCGAACTACGGCGTGGAAAGCGAAACGGTGGACATCGATTTTGTGATGGAACAATTGATGTTTACCGGCATTAAGGACGCCAAGGGCAAAAAAGGCGTGCCCGGCTTTACCAACGATACCTACACCGACCAGCTCTGGCTGGGCCAGAAGGGGGATAAGGCCACCCTGCTGACCGACGAGGCAACCGTCAAGGAGGGCGGGCAGCAGATTTTCTGGACCAGCAGCGATGCCTCCGTGGCTGCGGTGGACAAAAATGGCGTTGTCAAGGCCAAGGGCGAGGGCGCCTGCACGGTGACGGCTACGCTGGCGGACGGCAAAAAATCCGCCGCCTGCACCGTGCGGGTGGGCAGCGTGACGGTGCCGGTGCTGGCTACCGGCAACCTGCGGGCCAATTTCAGCGGCGCAATCACGTTTGCCGATATCGCAGCCCTCAAGGCCGATGCGCCGGACGCCATCCTGCTGGATGCCGGCGGCAGTTTGCAGGGCTCGGCGGCGGCCAGCCTGACCGGCGGCGTGGATGTGTTCTCGGCCTTCAACAGCGCCGGGTACGACCTTCAGCTTCTCGGCGCGCCAGACCTTGCCTACGGCACCGAGCGCGCGTTGAGCGTGGCGGCCGGAACCAGCGGGCCGACCGTGTCCGCCAACCTGCTTACCGACGCCGGCGAACCGCTGTTCTACCGCACCACCTGCTGGAACGGTAACCGCATCTCAAACGGGATGAACACCCTGCTGCTGCGGGCGGGCAAGCGGATCGGCATCTTTGGCCTGGCGGCAAAAGAAAACTACGCGGGCGCCGCCGCCCTGACCGAAGCCGACCTTGCCAAGACGGCGGGGGAGCAGGCGGCGGCCCTTAAGGCGCAGAACGCCGATGCGATTCTTTGCGTGGCTGGCCCCGGCGTGGATGCCGCCGCCCTCTACGATACGCTGCAATCGCTGGGCGTCACCTACACGATCTCGGCCGATGCGGCCGCCGACGATGCAGCGCACGCGATTTTGGCGGCCGGCGGCGGAACCGACAGCGTGGGCAAGCTGTTGCTGAATTTTGCACCGGACGGCACCGTCAGCGTGGCCGCCGCCCAGATCAAGGCGGACGGGCTGCAAAACTGGGGCGAAAGCGGCAAAACAGCCTGGCAGCAAACCAAAAACGACCTGGATGAACTGGCAGCCGGGGACGAGGAAGTGAAAGCGCAGACCCTGTTCACCCTGGCGGCCGGCGGCAGCACCAAGCGGGTCTCGTTCGGCAACTATGTAGCCGCCGCCTATGCGGCGCTGGCCACCGCGGACGCCGCCAACTGGCAGGGCGCCGCGCAGGGGCTTACCGCGCCGATGGCGCTGGCCGGGGGCGTGACCGAGCTTGCCCCCGGCGGCGTCACACGCGGCGCGCTGCTGGGGGCCCTGCCCGCGGCGTCCCGCGTACAGCTGGTGCTTACCCACGGCAATATGCTGTCCGAGCTGCTGGCCGCGGGCGCCGTTCAAACCTACGAGGACGGCCTGATCCAGCCGGACGCCACCGACGCGCCCCTGCTGCTGGTTACCGATACCGCCACCCTTGCCGGGATGAGCGATCAAAGCTACACGGTTCTGCGGGACTACGGCGACGCCTACTGGGCGGTGCGCATGGCCATCAGCGATGCAACCACCGCGTTCCAGACCGATTTCACCCTGCCAGAAGCGCCCAAATACGGCGTGGGACGGCAGGATTTGACAAGCTGACCCCGGTCAGCACCAACAGGGAGGATATCGCTATGAAATTGACCTTTTTGGGCGCCGCGCATGAGGTGACCGGCAGCTGCACGCTGGTGGAAGCCGCCGGACATCGGTTTTTGGTGGATTGCGGGATGGAGCAGGGGGGCGATACCTATGAGAACGCGCCCCTGCCGCTGGCCCCCGGCGAGGTGGAGGCGATTCTGCTGACCCACGCCCACATCGATCACTCGGGCCGGATACCGTACCTTTACAAGAACGGGTTCCGCGGCCCCATCTACGCCACCGCCGCCACCACCGACCTGTGCGGCATCATGCTGGAGGATTCCGCCCATATCCAGGAGCAGGACGCCGAGTGGCGCAACCGCAAGGCGCAGCGCAGCGGCCGGGAGCTGGTGGAGCCCGATTACACAGTCGAGGATGCCGAGAAGGTTATGGCCCAGTTCCGGCCCCAGCCCTACGGCCAGCCGGTGGAAGTGCTGGGCGGCGTGTGCGTTACCTTTACCGATGTGGGCCATCTGCTGGGCAGCGCCTCCCTGACCCTGGCCGTGACCGAGAAGGGAAAGACCGAGAAGCTCGTTTTTTCGGGGGACATCGGAAACCTCAACCAGCCCCTTCTGCGCGACCCGCAGTATTTGACCGCGGCCGACTACGTCGTGATGGAATCCACCTACGGCGACCGCTCCCACGGGCCGAAGCCGGATTTCACAGCCTTTTTGGCCGGGCTGCTCCAACGCACCTTTGACCGCGGCGGCAACGTCGTCATCCCCAGCTTTGCGGTGGGCCGCACCCAGGAACTGCTGTATTTTCTGCGCCAGATCAAGGAGGCCGGGCTGGTTCACGGCCACGACGGCTTCCCCGTCTATGTGGACAGCCCGTTGGCCAACCGCTCCACGACCATCTTCCGCGAGAATTTCGGCGAGTGCTGTGACGAAGAAACCCTTGCCGTCCTGCAAAAAGGGGAAAATCCGCTCTGGTTCCCGGATCTTGTCACCGCCGAGAAAAAAGAGGAGTCGATGGCTATCAACGCCGATGCGATCCCCAAGGTCATCATCTCGGCGTCCGGCATGTGCGATGCGGGCCGCATCCGCCACCATCTCAAGCACAACCTGTGGCGGCCCGAATGCACGATCCTGTTTGTGGGCTATCAGGCCGGAGGAACGCTGGGACGCATCCTGCTGGACGGCGCGGACGAGGTTCGGCTGTTTGGCGAGACCGTCCAGGTCAAGGCCGAGATCTGCACGATGGGCGGGCTTTCCGGACATGCCGACTGTGACGGTCTGCAAACCTGGATCGACCATTTCGAGCCCCGCCCCGCGCAGGTGTTTGTCAACCACGGGGACGACGCAGTGGCCGACCTTTGGGCCGCGCGGCTGGCCGGGCAGGGCTATGCGGCCGCCGCACCCTACAGCGGCGGCACCTACGAGTTGTCGGACCGCACCGTCGCCTGCCTGGCCGAGGGCAACCGCACCCGTCTTGCGCATGAGGACCAGCCCGGCAAGCCGCAGGAGGGCAAGACCAGCCCGGCGTTTGAACGGCTGCTCAACATGGGCAAGCGGCTGCTGGTGGTTATTGAACACAACCGGGGCGGCGCCAACAAGGATCTGGCCCGGTTTGCGGGGCAGATCACCTCGCTGTGCGACAAGTGGGATCGGTAAGGAGACAGCGGATGGCCAAACCTCCCAAAATCGCCGCCGCCGCCCGGCGGGAGCGGCAAAGCCTGCTGCTTTGGCTGGGGGCGGTGCTGCTGCTCTGCGCGCTGCCTTTTGCCAACCGCGACCTTGCCGCCGGGCATGACGCGCTGTTTCACCTTCTGCGGATTGAAGGTCTGGCGCAGGCCCTGCGGGGCGGCGCGGGCTGGCCGCAGCCTGTCTATGCGCTGCTGTGCGGCGGTTACGGCTATGCGGCGGGGCTGTTTTACCCGGATGTGCTGCTGTTGCCCGCCGCCTTGGTGCGGGCCGCCGGCGTCGGCCCCGAGCTGGCATTCAAGTTCGCTTTTCTGCTCTATGCGCTGCTGGCGGCGCTGACCGCCTATGCGGCGGGGCGGGGCATTACCCGCAGCCATCGCGGCGGCCTGCTGCTGATGGTGCTGTACAGTCTAAGCCAGTACCATTTCGCCAACCTGTTCATCCGCAGCGCGCTGGGCGAAGTGCAGGCCATGGCGTTTTTGCCGCTGGTGGTCTGGGGTCTGTACGATCTTACCGAGCAAGGCTTTCAAAAGCCGTGGGTGCTGGGGGCCGGGTTTGCCGGGCTGCTGCTCACCCACACCATTTCGCTCACGCTGTGCGGGCTGTTTGCGGTGGGCTGGTGCCTGTGCCGCCTGCCGCGGCTGCTGCACCCCCGCATTTTGGCCAGGCTGGCCGCGGCGGCGGGGGTCTGCCTGCTGCTGGGCTGCTACTACTGGGCGCCCATGCTGGAACAGTTTGGCAGCGATACCTTCCGCGTAACCACCCGGCCCCTTACGGCGCTGCGGTTTAATACGGTGCCGCTGGCGGACTATCTGAACCCGGGCAACTACCAGGCCCCCGGCGTCACCGGCTTTGTGCTGCCGCTGGCGGCGGCGGCGCTGCTGCTGTCGGCAAGGCGGCGGGGCAGCGCCGCTGCGGGCGATCGCCGCCTTGCCGCGGCGCTGCTGGCAGCCGGGGTACTGCTGGGGCTGGCGCCGCTGGCGGGGGGCTTTCCCTGGCAGCTTTTGGACAAGACGTTCCTGACCTCGGTGCAATTTCCCTGGCGGCTGAATATGCTCAGCCAGTTTTGCCTGTCGCTGGCCGTGGCCCTGCCCGGGGCGGCGCTTTTGCAACCGGCGAAAAATGCGGCTGCCCCCGGAAAAGACGCGGCCCCGGCCAGACGCTGGCTGCCCGCCGCCGCGGTGGCGCTGGCTTTCGGCGTTTCGGCGCTGGGATTTGGCTTCCAGTGGGGCAGCCTGCCCGCGCTCGTCAACTACCCGGACAATTACTTTACCTCCCAGCGGGGGGAAACCTTCTATCTTGTCGGGCAGGAGTGGGTGCCGGACGGCGTCGATATCACCGCCTTCGCGTTTGAACCGGATGCGCAGTACACGGATGTCCGCGGCGCCCACACCGGGGCATACCGGCCTAACGGCGCTTTCACCTTCGCGTTCGACGGCACGCCGGGGCTGTACGGCATTCCCAAGCTCTATTACAAGGGCTATACGGCCCGGTGGCAGGGGGCGGACGGCCAGAGCCTGACGCTGCCCCTCCACAAGGACGGCGCGGGCCGGGTGGAGCTGAGCGTCCCGGCAGGGCTTGGCGCGGGCACCGTCACGGTGCGCTACACCGGCACCGCCGTTCAGCACGCATCGGCCGCCGTCAGCCTTCTGACGGCGCTGGGGCTGGCGGGCTGGGTATTTGCCCGCCGCAAAAAAACAACAAAGGACGACGCAAGTGCTACACAAACCTGAATGTACGCCGGGGGCGCCCGGCAGCCGAACCACCCGCAGGCAGCCTTCCCGGGGGCTGCTTGCTTTGCTGTATTTTTGCGCGGCACTGGCTCTCTCGCTGGTACTGGCGCTTGCGCTGCATAACGACAGCACCTACCACACCGGCAGCTGGGACGATTACTCGGAGGCGCTGGTGTTTGGCCGGATGCTTCAGATGCAGCAGGATCAATCGGCGCCGGGCGGCTTTATGGGCGTTTACACCGAGGACTGGGGCGGTGAGCAGAACCGCTATCTCTACCGGGACAATACGCCGGTCGATCCCGCCCAATACCACAGCTACACCCACCAGAGCGGCCTGCAGGGCTGGGCGCTGGGGGCGGCCAACAAGGTGTTCTCGGTGTTTGTGCCGGATGGCACTGCGCGGGAAAGCCGGCTGTACCTGCTCAACAGCGTATTGTTTTATATGGCGGCCCTCACGGTGGGCTGGTCGCTGGGACGCCGCTTCGGCTGGCTGACCGGCCTTGGCTGGTGTGCGGCTCTGGCGGCCGCGCCCTGGCTGCAAACCGGCATGAAGGACCTTTACTGGTGCCTATGGCTTTGGCTGCTGCCGCCGCTGGCGGGCATCGCCCTCTGCGCCGGGACGGCCGGGGCAGGGGAGGCGGCCGGAACGCCCCGCTGGGGATATCTGCTGGTCTTTTTGGCCTGCCTGCTTCGCTGCCTGTGCGGGTTTGAGTTTGTTTCCGCTTACCTGATCCTCTGCGAGGCTCCGCTTGTCGCGGCCTGGGCGGCGCCCGGTCTCGGCGCCGCAGGCCGCCGCCGCTGGCTGGGCCGGATGGCGGGGGCCGGGGTCGCGGGCGTCGGCGGCGTGGCGGCGGCGCTGTGCGTCTGGCTGGTGCAGGGGCGGCTGTATTTTGGCGGCTGGGGCCAAAGCCTGCAAAATATGCTGGGGGCCGCCGGTTCCCGCATGAGCATGAGCGACGATACGGTTCGCGCGGGCGTTACGGTGCCGGGCGTGCTGTACAAATACATCGTGGCCGATGCCACGGTGGTGCTGCGGGCGGGGCGCTGGCAGATCGCCCTGTGGCCGCTGCTGCTGGCCACGCTGGCGGCGCTGGCCGCATCGGCGCTTTTGCTGGCGGCGCTGCACCGGACGGCGCTGCTGCGCGGTTTGGCGCCGGCCGCTGCGGTGTGGGGGCTGGCGTTTCTGGCGCCGGTCTCATGGATGGTTCTTTCCAAGGCCCACGCCGATATCCACACCCAGCTGATGCCCATGCTCTGGCAGTTCGCCTTTGTGCCGGGCTGCTGCGCGCTGTGGGCGCTTTTGCTCCAAACGCTGGTGCGGGCATTTTTGCCCGCTGCCGCCAAACAATGAGGGAATGACAAGACCATGTGGCATCCGATCCGCCATTTTAAGACGATTCATCACCACTATGTGCTGGTGCGGCGCAACTGTTTCCGCTGCGGGCTGTACTGGCAGGGGCTTACCCATGACCTGAGCAAGTATTCGCCGGTGGAGTTCTGGGCCGGCGCCAAATACTGGCAGGGGGATTGCAGCCCCAACAACGCCCAGCGACGGGAAAAGGGCTACAGTGCGGCCTGGCTTCACCACAAGGGCCGCAACCGCCATCACCTGGAATACTGGATCGACTACGCCGTCGAGGGCTCCCACGCGATGACCGGCATGAAGATGCCGCCCCGCTACCTGGCCGAGATGGTCTGCGACCGCATCGCGGCCAGCGAAAATTACCGCGGCAGCGCCTATACCAACGCCGATGCCTGGAACTACTACGATCACAGCAAGGATCACTATCTGCTGCACCCGGATACCCGGGCCGAGTTGGAAACCTGCCTGAAGCTGCTGCGGGACGAGGGAGAGGAAGCCTGTTTCCGTTACATTCGCGTCCATCTGCTGGGCAAGCGGCGGTGATCGCGGCGTCCGGCCCGGAACACGGCGTAAAAAGCCGCCTGCCGAGCGCGCCAAAACGCGGAATGCTTTTTGAACGATAGAGGGTATGAAAAATGTCTTTGCAAAGCGTAACCGAGTATCTGGCGGCCAAACAGCTGGCCGACCGGATCAAAACCTTCACGGATTCCAGCGCCACCGTGGCCGAGGCTGCCGCCGCACTGGGGTGCGAGGAACGCCGCATCGCCAAGACGATGGCGTTTGACATCAAGGGCCATTCGGTGCTGGTGGTGCTGGCAGGGGACGGCAAGGTGGACAATCCCCGTTTCAAGGCAGTCTTCGGCGCCAAGGCCGTTATGATCCGTCCGGACGAGCTGCCCGGTACGGTTGGCCACCCGATGGGCGGCGTCTGCCCGTTTGCGATCCTGCCGTCCGTAAAGGTTTACCTGGACGAATCGCTCCGCCGCTTTGATGCCGTCTACCCGGCGGCAGGTACCGCCAGCTCCGCCGTGCGGCTCACCGTGCCCGAGCTGGAGACCGCCGTACAGAACTTTGCGGGGTGGGTCGATATCGCCAAGGGGTGGCAGGCGTAAAGGCGCCCGCCAAAACAAACAGGCCCGGCCAAAGCGCCGGGCCTGTTGGCATATTGGCACAGGATAAAGAAGAAAGTGGAAAAAAACAAGACACGGTGCCGAAAAAACAAAACATGAAGTAAATTCACTTTACAAATCAATTCTATTCAACTATAATCAGGCTATCGCTTCAACGGGGAAGACCGACGGGCCGGGGGGCCTGCCGATGGATGGGCAAAACCGTCCGCCGCAGGCCGTCCGGTCCGTCGTTTTGCCTGCCCCACAAAACAGGGGGAATGGAAATGCTCACGCTGGATAAAATCTACCATGCCGCTTTCGTCCTGAAGGACGTTGCCCGCCGCACCGATCTGATTGCTGCGCCCCAGCTCTGCGAGGGGAACCGGCTTTACCTGAAAACCGAAAATCTGCAGCACACGGGCAGCTTTAAGCTGCGCGGCGCCTACTATAAGATCAGCCAGCTCAATGCCGAGGAACGGGCCAAGGGCGTTATTGCCTGCAGCGCGGGCAACCACGCGCAGGGCGTGGCGCTGGCCGCCACCCGGATGGGGATTAAAAGCGTTGTGTGCATGCCGGACGGCGCCCCCATCATGAAGGTGGAAAACACCAAGCGGCTGGGCGCCGAGGTTTGCCTGGTGCCCGGCACTTACGACGATGCGCATGACCGCGCGGTGCAGCTGCAGCAGGAAACGGGGATGACCTTCATCCATCCCTACGACGACGAGCTGGTCATTGCCGGGCAGGGGACGATCGGGCTGGAAATTCTGGATCAGCTGCCCGATGTGGAGGCGGTCATTGTGCCCATCGGCGGGGGCGGGCTGATCTCGGGCGTGGCGTTTGCCATCAAGAGCCTGCGTCCCGACGTCAAGGTGTACGGCGTGCAGGCGGCAGGCGCGGCCAGCATGTACAACGCCAAGCGGGACCATAAGTACGAGACGCTTTCCTGTGCCGATACCTTTGCGGACGGCATCGCGGTCAAGACACCCGGAGAGACGACCTTCCAGATGGTGGAACAGTATGTGGACGAGATTGTGACCGTGAGCGAGGACGAGATCGCCGCCGCCATTCTGGCATTGATGGAAAAACAGAAGCTGGTGGCCGAGGGCGCGGGCGCTGTGCCGGTGGCCGCCGCCCTGTTTGACAAGCTGCCCATCGCGGGCAAAAAAACGGTCTGCCTGATTTCGGGCGGCAACATCGATGTCAACATCCTGTCCCGCGTCATCACCCGCGGCCTGTTGATGAGCGGCCGCAAGACCAACCTGATGATTGCGCTGGAGGATAAGCCGGGCCAGCTTTTGAAGGTAAGCGAGATCATCAGCCGTCTGGGCGGCAACATCATCAGCGTCCACCATGACCGCGGCGATACCAGCATGACGATTACCAGCTGCTTCCTCAAGCTGAGCCTGGAAACCCGCGACGCCGAGCAGATCCGCCAGATCCGGGAGGAACTGCAAAAGGCCGGGTTCCAGTTGGTCAGCGAGCGGGCCTGAGGCGTCTCCGTAAACCGGCTGCCCCGCCAGAACCCGGCGGGCATCCCGCGCGCGACAAAAAAGCCCGCCCGGCAAAAACCGGGCGGGGAAAATGGACGCCGAAAGCGGCGCCGCATCAGAACTTTACATGGGCCTTGCACAACTCGATAAACTGGCGGGCTACGCGGGGGCTGCGGCCCCCGGCGCGCAGGGCAAAGGCCTCGCCCTTGATAAACAGCTGGTCGGAGGGCATCTGAACGCTGTACTGGCGGGCCAGCTCAAGCAGAATGTTTTCAAACCGCTCCTTGTCGGGCTGCTGGAAGGTCACGGTCAGGCCGAACCGGGCCGAAAGGCTCATCAGCTCCTGCCGGGTATCGGCCTCGTGGATATCGTCGCCTGCGCGGTCGGTCAGCGTCTCCTTGATCAAATGGCGCCGGTTGGAGGTTGCGTAGACCGCGATATTCTGGCTGCGGCCGCCCACGCTTCCCTCCAGGATGGCCTTGAGGGCCGCAAAATTGTCGTCGTTGGACGTAAAGCTCAGATCATCGATGAACAGGATGAACTTGAGCGGGTTGCGCGCCAGCGAATCCATCAGGCCGGGAAGCTGATAGAGCTGGTTTTTCTTGACCTCCACCAGACGCAGCCCCTCGTCGGCAAACTCGTTGGCGATGGCCTTGACAGTGCTGGATTTTCCGGTGCCTGCGTCGCCGTACAGCAGCACGTTGTTGGCGGGCAGGCCCTCCAGCAGGGCGCGGGTGTTCAGCAGAACCTTCTCCCGTTCACGCTCGTAGCCGGGCAGCTCGCTCAGCCGCTGGGGGTCGGGGTAGCGCACCGGCACCAGCGCCCCGTCCTCCACGGTAAACACATGGTACTGCGCAAACAGTCCGTACCCTTTGCGGGCCACCTCGCCGCAGCGCGCCGCGTACCGCGCCGCATAGTCAAGCGGGGCGTGTTCCCAGCGGGGCAAAAACGCGCAGACGGCACGCACATCCGCGGGCGCGGCGGCCAGCAGATCGTCCAGCCCGGTGCCGCCCATCGCCTGCAAAAAGGCAAGCTCCCGCCCAAGGCATTCCTCCAGCAGCGGCCCGGCGCCCCCATCGGCAGCTTTGCGGATGCAGACGTTCTCGCTTTGCAGAATCACATCCAGCAGATAGGCCGACCAATCGGTGCCGCGCGCAAAAAGCGCGGCTGCAAAATCGGCCGCCGCCCCGATAAACGCGGGCGTGTCCGCCCCGGTCTGGGGTACGGCGGCCAGCATCCGGCCAAATTTTTCGATCACGGGGTTTTGCAGGATGCCCCGCAGCACCACCAGCCCGCGCAGGCGGGCGTCCAGTTCGGAATTTTCCATTTTTGTATTGTTCCCCCTCATTTTTCAAGAGACTACCCTCAGTATAATCGCAGAAACGGGGCCTTGCAAGCCAAATCCAAACACTTTAGTGCTTTATTTTGCGAAAGTGCCGAAAAGGTGTTGACATCGCTTTCGTTTTGCGGTATAGTTCACTCAAATCAGTAAATGCTTGGAAGGGAAGTAGTAGCCGCCCTGTCGTCCGAGAGAGAGTTGCCGGTCGGTGCAAGGCAGCGGGAACGCAGGCGGTGAAGTCATCCCGGAGCAGATTCCGTAAGAACCGGCCCGTGGCTGGCCATAGCGGAATCCGGGGGCACCCGTTACCGTGCGGGGCTTTGTTGGAAGCCCGTGAGTGGGCGCGCTATGCGCCAATAAGAGTGGTACCGCAGAGTGCTGAACAGGCCTTTGTCTCTTGAAACCTACAGGAGACGAGGGCCTTTTTATTTGCGGGCAAGAGAGGAAGGAGAAACGACAATGAAGCTGACAGGTTCCCAGATTTTTGTGGAAGTGCTGGCCGAGCAGGGGGTGGATACCATCTTTGGCTATCCCGGCGGTTCGGTCCTCAACCTCTACGACGAACTGTATAAAAATCAGGATCGCATCCGCCATATCCTGACGGCGCACGAACAGGGCGCCTCCCACGCGGCGGACGGCTACGCCCGCGCCACCGGCAAAACCGGCGTGGTGCTGGCCACCAGCGGCCCCGGCGCCACCAACCTGGTCACCGGCATCGCCACCGCCTACATGGACAGCGTGCCGATGGTTGCCTTCACGGGCAACGTGGCCACCACCCTGCTTGGGCGGGACAGCTTTCAGGAGGCTTACATCGAGGGCATCACGATGCCCATCACCAAGCACAACTACACGGTGCGCAAGGTGGAGGATCTGGCCGATACCATGCGCAGCGCCTTCCGCATCGCCCAGAGCGGCCGCAAGGGCCCGGTGCTGGTGGATATCCCCAAGGACGTCACGGCCAACAGCTGTGAGTTTTTTCCGCGGGAGCCTGAGCTGATCCGCACCGTGACCCGGTTCGATGAGGACAAGGTCCGCCAGGCAGCCGGGATCATCAACGAGGCCAAGCGCCCGGTCATCTACTTTGGCGGCGGCGTCCGCAGCGCGGCAGCCTGCCAGCCGTTGCGGGAGCTGGTGGAAAAGGCCGGCATCCCTGCCACCTACACCCTGATGGCCGCCGGCGTTTTGAGCTACGGCGAGCCGCTCAACCTGGGGCTGCTGGGGATGCACGGCTGTTACAGCGCCAACAAAGCCATCGACGAGGCCGATGTCGTCATCGCCATCGGCACCCGCTTCTCCGACCGCGTGGCCCTCAATCCGGACAAGTTTGCCAAGCGCGCCACAATCATCCAGATCGATATCGACCCCAGCGAGATGGGCAAGAACGTTTCCATCGATCTTTCGCTGATTGGGGATGCCGCCTACATCCTGCGCGGGCTGCTGCCCTACGTCAAGCCCGCCGCCCATGAGGATTGGGTGGCCCAGGTACACGCCTGGCAGGCGCGGGACTACCACCCCAAGGACAGCGAAACGGTTCTCAAACCCCACCAGATCATCGGGGAGATCTGCCGCCAGGCCGGGCCGGACGCCGTGTACGTCACCGACGTGGGTCAGCACCAGATGTGGGCCGCCCAGTATTTGAAGCTGACCAAAAGCCGCGGCTTTTTGACCAGCGGCGGCCTTGGCACGATGGGCTTTGGCTACGGTGCGGCCATCGGCGCACAGGTTGCGCTGGGCAACGACACCCGCGTTGTCATGCTTACCGGCGACGGCAGCTTCCATATGAATCTCAACGAGGGCTGCACGGCCGTAAGCTACGAATTGCCCGTCATCACGGTGATTTTCGACAACCAGGTGCTGGGGATGGTCCGCCAGTGGCAGACAAGCTTCTACGGCAAGCGGTATTCCAGCACCGACCCCGGCCGGAAAACAGACTTTGTCAAGCTGGCCGAGGGCTTTGGCGCCAAAGGCTACCGCTGCGAGACGCCCGCCGAATTCGCCGCGGCCTTTGCGGACGCGATGCAGCAAAAGGGCCCCAGCTGGATCGACTGCCGCATCGGCAAGGACGAGAAGGTGCTGCCCATGATCCCCGGCGGCGGCGACATCACCTCCATCATCATGAATTGACCGAAAGGAGAACAGACGATGCAAAACGAACAACCCGATAACAAGCGCAGGGTCATCAGCCTGCTGGTGGATAACCAGAACGGCGTTCTGGCCCGGGTATCCAGCCTGTTCTGCCGCCGCGGCTTCAACATTGACAGCCTGACCGTATCGGCCACCAACGATCCGGCCATCAGCCGGATTACGGTCACGATCCACGGGGACGAGAAGGACCTGAGCCAGCTGATTCTGCAAACCGACCGCCTGGAGGTCACCCGCCAGATTTTTGAACTGGACGAGGAAAACAGCCTGCAACGGGAACTGCTGCTGCTCAAGGTGGCGTCCGATGTGCGCAACCGCGCCGAGCTGCGGGAAATCTGCGCGATCTACAAGGCCAAGATCATCGATCTTTCGCCCGACAGCATGGTGTTTGAGCTGACCGGCAAGCCTGAGAAGATCGACGCTTTTCTGCTGATGTTCAAGGACTACGATGTGCTGGAAATGTGCCGCACCGGCGTAACGGCGCTGGAGCGCGGCGGGATGCACCGGCACCTGCAAAAACCGCCGCAGGATGTGCGGGCCGCCCAGGTGCAGCACCCCGGCGCAAGCTGCCCCAAGCCGTAAAGCGGCGGGCCTATCCTTTTGTTTTCCGCCCCGCGCGGGCTGAAATATTCGTCAGGTAACCGAAAATTTAACAATAAAAAGGAGTAGTTTATCATGGCAATCAAAAAGTATTACGACAGCGACTGCAACCTTGGCGTTTTGGATGGCAAAACCGTGGCCGTCATCGGCTTCGGCAGCCAGGGCCACGCCCATTCCATGAACCTGGCCGAGAGCGGCGTCAACGTTGTGGTCGGCCTGCGCAAGGGTTCCGCCCACTGGGAGAAAGCCACCACGTTTGCCGCCGATCACCCCAACTTCAAGGTGATGGAGGTCGAGGATGCCGCCAAGGCCGGCGATATCGTGATGATGCTGGTGCCGGACGAGCTTTGCGCCGATATCTACAACGCGCAGGTCGCCCCCTACATGACCGAGGGCAAGGCGCTTGCGTTTGCCCACGGCTTTAACATCCACTTCAAGACCATCCAGCCGCCGGAGCATGTGGACGTCATCATGATCGCCCCCAAGGGCCCCGGCCACACGGTTCGCAGCCAGTATGTGGGCGGCCACGGCGTTCCCAGCCTGATCAGCGTTTACCAGGACTACACCGGCAAAGCCAAGGAACTGGCGCTGGCGTATGCTTCCGGCATCGGCGCAGGCCGCGCGGGCATCCTGGAGACGACCTTCAAGGAGGAGACCGAGACCGATCTGTTCGGCGAGCAGGCCGTTCTCTGCGGCGGCGTTTCCGAGCTGATCCATGCCGGTTTCGATACGCTGGTGGAGGCCGGCTACGCGCCCGAGATGGCGTACTTTGAGACCTGCCACGAAATGAAGCTGATCGTTGACCTGATCAACGAGGGCGGCTTCTCCAAGATGCGCTACTCGATCTCCAACACGGCAGAGTACGGCGATTACCGCACCGGCAAGCGCCTGATCACCGCCGAGACCCGCAAGGAAATGAAGCAGGTTTTGACCGAGATCCAGGACGGCACCTTTGCCAGCGAGTTCCTGACCGAGATGAGCCCCAAGGGAGGCCGCAAGGTTCACTTCCTTGCCAAGCGCCGCATGGAGGCCGATCTTCTCATCGAGAAGGTGGGCGCCGAGCTGCGCGGCATGATGAGCTGGCTGAAAAAGTAAGCACACTACCCCGAAACCACGCGGCGGGCAGCGGCATTGGGCTGCTGCCCGCTTTTGGCACCTACATTTCCATAAGGAGGAAAACACTTTGCGCAGTGACAACGTGACAAAAGGCTCCGAGCGGGCGCCCAACCGCAGCCTGTTTTACGCGCTGGGCTACACGCCTGAGGAGCTGGATCGCCCGCTGATCGGCGTGGTCTCGGCTTACAGCGAGATCGTGCCCGGGCACATGAACCTGGATAAGCTGGCCGACGCCGTCAAAACCGGCGTGGAGATGGCGGGCGGCACCCCCATCCTGATCCCCTCCATCGGCGTGTGCGACGGTATTGCGATGGGGCATATCGGGATGAAATACTCGCTGGCTTCCCGCGAGCTGATCTGCGACAGCGTGGAGACGATGACCATGGCCCACCAGCTGGACGGCCTGGTTCTGGTGCCCAACTGTGACAAGATTGTGCCCGGCATGGTGATGGCCGCCGTTCGGATGGATGTTCCGGCCGTGGTCTGCTCGGGCGGGCCGATGCTGGCAGGCCGGTACGATGGCCAGGAGGTCAGTCTTTCCAAAATGTTTGAGGCGGTCGGCGCCTACAAGGCCGGGATGATCACCGAGGAGCAGCTGGAGGATTGCACCTGCAATTGCTGCCCCAGCTGCGGCAGCTGCTCGGGCATGTACACGGCCAACAGCATGAATTGCCTGTGCGAGGCCGTCGGCATCGCACTGCCCGGCAACGGCACCATCCCGGCGGTTTACTCCAAGCGGCTGCAGCTTGGCAAACACGCGGGCATGGCGATCATGGAGCTGGTCAAAAAGGGCGTGACGGCCCGGCAGATCATCAACGAGCGATCCCTGCGCAACGCGCTGACCTGCGATATGGCGCTGGGCTGCTCTACCAACACGGTGCTGCACCTGCTTGCCATCGCGCACGAGGCCGGGGTGCCGTTGGATCTCAAAATTTTCAACGAAATCAGCGCCAACACCCCCAACCTCTGCCACCTGGCCCCGGCAGGCCCCACCCATATGCCGGACCTTTACGCGGCGGGCGGCATCCCGGCCGTGCAGGCCGAGCTTGCCAAGAAGGGGCTGCTTGACCTGGATGCGCCCACCGTGACCGGCAAGACGCTGGGGGAGAATATCGCGGATGCCAAAATTCTGGACACCCGCGCCATCCGCCCCATCGAGGATCCCTATTCGCCCACCGGCGGCCTGCAAATTTTGTGGGGCAACATCGCGCCGGACGGCTGCGTGGTCAAGCGAAGCGCCGTCGCGCCCGAGATGCAGGTGCATTCCGGCCCTGCCCGCGTGTTTGACAGCGAGGAAACCGCCATCGACGCCATCTATAAGGGGAAAATCGTTCCCGGCGACGTGGTGGTCATCCGCTACGAGGGGCCGCGGGGCGGCCCCGGTATGCGGGAGATGCTCAACCCCACCAGCGCGCTGGCCGGAATGAAGCTCGACAAGGAGGTGGCCCTTATCACGGACGGCCGTTTCTCGGGCGCCAGCCGCGGCGCGGCCATCGGTCATGTCAGCCCGGAGGCCGCCTCGGGCGGGCCGATCGGTCTGATAGCCGAGGGCGACACGATCTCCATCAACATTCCCGCCGCCGGCATCACGCTGGAGGTGGACGACGCCGAGCTTGCCCGCCGCCGCGCAGCCTACGTTCCGCGTGAACCCAACATCAAGACCGGCTGGCTTTCCCGCTATGCCCGGATGGTGGCCTCCGCCAACGAGGGCGCCGTGATGAAGTGAGGCGGGCGCAAGCGCCGCCAAACCTTTCTGCTTTCTAAAAAAAGAAACCGTCCCCGGCAAGCCAAGCTGCCGGGGACGGTTTTTTCGTCAGGAGAACGCAAAGGCATCGGCTGCGCGGCGCCGCAGGGTGATTTTTGGCCGGAGAGGGAAGGGCCTTTCAGCAGCCCGGCTTTTGCAGCCGCGCGCCCGCACCGCCCCGCACCTGCCCGCTGCCGCGGACGATGTACTTGTAGGTACACAGCTCAGCCAGGCCCATCGGCCCGCGCGGGGGCTGCTTTTGGGTGGAGATGCCCATTTCGCAGCCAAGGCCAAACTCGCCGCCATCGGTAAAGCGGGTGGAAGCGTTGATGTACACGGCTGCGCTGTCCACGCAGGCGGCAAAACGGTGGGCGGCGTTCTCGTCGGCGGTCACGATACCGTCGCTATGGTGGGTGGAATGGCGGGCAATGTGCAAAATGGCCTCGTCCACGCTGTCCACCACGGCCACAGCCAGCTTGTAATCCAAAAACTCGGTGTCGAAATCCCGGGCGCCCGCCGGCGTGCCGGGGATGACGGCGGCGGCCCGCTTGTCCAGAATCAGCTCCACCGGGGTATTTCCCCCGGCGGCGCGGTCGGTGACCAAAACCTTGCGCAGTAGCGGCAAAAACTGCGCCGCCACATCCCGGTGAACAAGGCATGCCTCCTCGGCGTTGCAGACGCTGGGACGGCTGGTTTTGGCGTTTTCAATGATCCGCACAGCCATCTCCAGGTCGGCGGCCGCGTCCACATAGACATGGCAGATGCCGGTGCCGGTCTGGATGCAGGGCACCGTCGCGTTGGCAACGCAGGCCGAAATCAGCCCGGCGCCGCCGCGCGGGATCAGCAGATCGACCAGACCGTTTGCGGTCATCAGTTCATTGGCGCTGGCGTGGGTGGTGTCCTCCACCAGGCTGACGCCCTCCACGGGTAGCCCAGCCTGGAACAGCCCCTCGCGCAGTGCGGCCACAATCGCGCTGCTGCTGCGCCAGGCTTCCTTGCCGCAGCGCAGCACGCAGGCGCTGCCTGCCTTGACGGCCAGCGCCGCCGCATCCGAGGTGACGTTGGGGCGGCTTTCGTAGATGATGGCGATAACGCCCATCGGAACGGCTGTTTTTTCGATCACCAGGCCGTTCGGGCGCAATACCTTGCGCAGCACCTCGCCCACGGGGTCGGGCAGGGCGGCAACCTCCCGCATGCCGCGGGCCATATCGGCCAGGCGGGTGGGGGTCAGGGCCAGGCGATCCAGCATCACGTCCGACAGGCTGCCCCGCGCGGCCTCCAGATCGGCCTTGTTGGCGGCCAAAATTCCGGGCGCGGCGGCGGTCAGGCAGACAGCCATCTTTTCCAGCGCCTGGTTTTTGGTATCGGTATCGGCCAGCGCAAGGGCCAGCTTGGCCGACTGCGCCGCTTCGAGAATTTCTCTTGTGGTCATGGCAAAAACCTCCCGGCTTTTCTTGTATATGTGTGCCGCTGCCCGGCTTTCGGTTTACAGATGCCGGGCAAACCGGGTACCCACCGGCTTGCCCTCCACGATATCGTACAGCGCGGCGGGCTCGTTGCCGTTCGCAATCACCATATCCACACCTGCGCCCGTGGCAATGCGGGCGGCGCTCAGTTTGGTGGCCATCCCGCCGGTGCCCAGCTTGGAACCGGCGCCGCCGGCCAGCCGCTCGATCTCAGGGGTGATCTCGTCCACGCGGTGGATCAGCAGGGCGTCCGGGTGGGTGTGCGGGTCTGCGGTGTACAGCCCGTCGATATCGCTCAGCACCACCAGCAGATCTGCCTGGATATACCGGGAAACCACGGCGCCCAGCGTGTCGTTGTCGCCAAGGGCGATCTCCTCGGTGGCCACGCTGTCGTTCTCGTTGATGACGGGGATGGCTCCCAGCTGCAGCAGGCGGAACAGGGTGTTTTTAAGGTTCATGCAGCGGTCGGCATTGTCAAAATCCTCCCGCGTCACCAAAATCTGGGCCACGGTGTGGTTGTACTGGGCAAACAGCCGGTCGTACACATACATCAGCTCGCATTGTCCCACCGAGGCCGCCGCCTGCTTGGTGGGCATATCGGTGGGACGGGCGATCTGCAATTTGCCCGCGCCCAGCCCGATGGCGCCCGAGGATACCAAAATCAACTCGTGCCCGGCGTTTTTTAAGTCGCTCAATGTCTTGACCAGCGCCTCGGTGTGGCGGATGTTGAGCCGCCCGCCCGCGTGGGCCAGGGTGCTGGTGCCGATTTTTACAACGATACGCATTTTACTTCCCCAAATCTCTGGTTTTTTCGTAGGCGGCAATCACGGCATCGGTCACGGCGCCCCGGAAGGCCCGTTCCTCCAGCACCCGCACGCCCTGGATGGTGGAGCCGCCCGGGCTGCACACGGCGTCCTTGAGCGCACCGGGATGCAAGCCGCTTTCCAGCACCATCTTTGCGCTGCCCAGCAGTGTCTGCGCCGCGTACGCCTGCGCCTTGGCGCGGGGCAACCCGCAGGCGACCCCGCCGTCCGCCAGCGCCTCGATAAACTGATACACCCACGCAGGGCCGCAGCCCGAAACGCAGCAGGCCGCGTCGATCAGCTCTTCGGGCAGGGCGTCCAGCCGCCCCGCCGGGGCCATGGCCGCCAAAAAGGCATCCAGCATCCCTTCGGGAAGGCCCGCCGCGCAGTATTGGATCATCCCTTCGCCCAGCGCCGCGGGGGTGTTGGGCATTATGCGGATGATCGGGTACGCGCCCCCGGCCAGCGCGCGGATGCGGGCCATTGAAAGCCCCGCCGCCATCGTGACCAATACAAAGCCCGGCTGGCGGGCTGCCAGTACGGGCGCCAGCTCGGCCAGCATGGCCGGCATCATCTGGGGTTTTACGCCCAAAAACACAAAATCACAGTCTGCGGCGTCCGCGTTTGCGCCAAACGCGCAGCCCAGTTCGCCGGCAAGCGCCTGCGCCTTGGCGGGGGTGCGGTTTGCCAGCAGCACATTTTGGGCGCCTGCCCCCCGGCATACGGCCCGCGCCACCGCGCCGCCCATATTGCCGCAGCCAATAAAACCGTATCGCATAACGGCCCCTCTTTCCCCTATATAAAAGTATAGAAACACATTTATCGTACCGCATGGCGGGGCGGTTGTCAATCCAAAAAGCCGGGGAAATGGGCTGCGCCGCAACCCGAGGCTTGTGTTTGGGCGCGAAACCGTGTATACTTTAACCTGTATATCTGCGCGGGAAAAAGAAAAGGCAGAAAACGGAAAACAGAGAAAAAGGGAAGTCTGATCAATGCGGCAAGACCCAACGATCCATTATTTAGACAACGCAGCCACCACGATGGTGGACCCCGAGGTGGCGCAAGCCGTTTCGGCGGCGCTTACCGGCTGCTGGGCCAACCCCTCCAGCCTGTACGAACCCGCGGTTCTGGCCCACGAGGCCCTGACCGCCGCCCGCGCCAAGGTGGCCAGAAGCATCGGCTGCGCGCCGCGCGAGTTGATTTTTACGGCCTGCGGGTCGGAAGGCAACAACATCGCGCTGCAGGGTGCGGCCCTTCCCCGGCAAAGCTGGGGCGACAAGATCGTTGTGTCGGGCTTTGAGCATCCCAGCGTCCAGCTGCCGCTGCGGGCGCTGGCGGCGCGGGGCTTTACGGTTGTTGAAATTCCGCCCGAACGGGACGGTCGGCTGGATCCTGCAAAAATGCTGGCCGCCGTCGATGCCAAAACCGTGCTGGTGTCCTGCATGGCTGTCAACAACGAGACGGGCGCCGTGCAGAACGTGGCCGGGCTGGCGGCAAGCGTCAAGGCGCGCAACAGCCGTACCGCCGTCCATGTGGACGCCGTGCAGGCCTGGCTGCGGATGCCGCTGGAGCTGAAAAATATCGACAGTCTCTCTGTTTCCGGCCATAAGGTTCACGCGCCCAAGGGGATTGGCGCGCTGTACCTGCGCACAGGGCATAACCTTCAGCCGCCGTTTTTAGGCGGCGGGCAGGAGAACGGCGTTCGCCCCGGCACCGAGAACCTGCCCTACGCGGTGGGCCTTGGCCTTGCCGCCGAAAAGGGCGCCCGCACCCTGAAAACCCGTGCCGCCACGGTACGCGCCCTTAACGATCAGCTTAGGCGGGGATTGGCGGAGATGCCCGGCATCACGGTCAACTCGCCCGACGACGCCTTGCCCGAGGTCCTCAATTTTTCCCAGCACCGTGTCAAAAGCCAGACGCTGCTCAACTATTTGAGCGACCGGAAAATCTATGTTTCCAGCGGCAGCGCCTGCGAGAAGGGGGAGCCCAGCCACACCCTGACCGCCATGGGCTGCGATGCCGAGACGATCGACACGGCCATCCGGGTCAGCTTTTGCGCCGACAATACGCCCGGGGATGTCGGCGCGCTGCTGGACGCCCTGCGGGCGGGCCTGGCAGAGCTGCAGCCCATCCGCCTGTAAACGCTGCGCCGTCACGCATGTAAAGAACATTGGAAAATGGAAAACAGGAAAGGCAACACCGCATGAAAGAAACAATCTTGGCCTACGAGGGCGAAATGACCATGAAGGGCCTCAACAAAAACACGTTTGAGTCCCGCCTGATCAAAAGCATCCGCTGGCGCCTGGACCCGCTGGGCAAATGGAAGATCTCGGCGGCGCAAAGCACGATTTTTATTGAGCCGCAGACCGAAGACATCGATATGGATGAGGCGTACCGGCGAATCTCCACGATCTTCGGCATCGTAAAGCTGAGCCGCAACGCCACCTGCGCCAAGGATTTTGCTACGATCTGCCGCACGGCGGAGACCTATCTTGGCCCGGCGCTGCGCGATGTGCGCACCTTCAAGGTGGAGGCCAAGCGGTCGGACAAGCGTTACCCGATGACCAGCCCCGAGATCAGCCGCGAACTGGGCGCCTACCTGCTGGGCCAGCACCCGCACCTGCGGGTGGATGTCCACAATCCCCAGCTGGAGGTGATGGTGGAGATCCGGGATTTTGGCGCGTACGTCCACGGCCCCAAGCTGCCCGGCGCGGGCGGAATGCCGGTGGGTACCAGTGGGCGGGCGCTCAATCTGCTGTCCGGCGGCATCGACAGCCCTGTGGCGGCCTACTGCATGGCGCGGCGGGGGCTGGCCCTGCACCATATTCATTTTGCCTCGCCGCCCTACACCAGCCTGCGCGCCAAGCTCAAGGTACGGGCGCTGGCCCGGGAGGTAAGCACCTACACCGGCAACTGCATGCTGTTTGTGGTGCCCTACACCAAGCCGCAGGAATACATCCGCGATCATGCGCCCGAGGTTCTGTTCACGGTGCTGATGCGGCGCAGTATGCTGCGCATTGCGGCGTTGGTGGCGGCCCAGAGCGAGATGGAGGCCCTTGTCACCGGCGAAAGCCTGGGTCAGGTGGCCAGCCAGACCTTGCAGGCCATCGCCTGCACGGACGCCGCCCAGCCGCTGCCGGTGCTTCGGCCGTTGATCGGGATGGATAAAACGGAGATTATTGCGCTTTCCCGCAGGATCGGCACCTTTGACACCTCCATCGAGCCGTATGAGGATTGCTGCACGATTTTTACGCCGCCGCACCCCAAAACGCGGCCCACCCTGGCCGAGATCGAGGCCGCCGAGGCCGGGATGCCGGGGCTGGCCGCGCTGGAACAGGCCGCGGCCGGGACGATCGAGAAAATTCCCATCCATATGGGGGACGAGCCGGAATTTTGAATGGCTTTTTGTAAGACAAAGAAAATGCGGAGGAGACAAAACCTATGACCGCAGAGATCATCTGTGTGGGAACCGAGCTGCTGCTGGGGGATATCGTCAATACCAACGCACAGTATTTGAGCCGGGAACTGGCCGAGCTGGGCATTTCGGTCATGCACCAGCACGTTGTGGGGGATAACGTCGCCCGCCTGCGGGAGCTGGTTTTGCAGGCCATGGCCCGCAGCGATCTGCTGCTTTTTTCAGGCGGACTTGGCCCCACCGAGGACGATCTTACCAAGGAAACGGTGGCTGAAGCCTTTGGCGATACGCTGCACTTTGACGCGGAGGAATGGCAAAAGATCGAAGCGTTTTTTGCCCGGAACAACCGCGTGCCCACGGCCAACAACCGCAAACAGGCCATGGTGCCCACGCGGGGGCATAAGCTGCCCAACGCCCACGGCACCGCGCCCGGCGCCTGGTTTGAGGCAGATGGCCGCGCCGCGGCGCTGATGCCGGGCGTTCCGCGGGAGATGAAGGCCATGTGGAAGGAACAGGTGCGTCCGCTGCTGGAAGCAAAGCAGGACGGCACCATCCGCAGCAGCACGCTGCGGGTGCTGGGGGGAGAGAGCAGCATTGCGGCCAAGGTGGGGGAACTGTTCGATTCGGTCAACCCCACGGTGGCCATCTACTGCAAAACCGGCGAAAGCGAGATCCGGGTCACGGCCAGGGCCGCCACCGCCGCCGAGGCTGAGGCCGCCTGCCGCCGCGGCATCGAGCAGGTGCGGGCGCGGCTTGGCGACGCTGCCTACGATGTGGATGTGCCGGGGCTGGAATACACGCTGGTGCGCCTTTTGCAGCAAAAAAACCTGCGGATCGCCACGGCGGAAAGCTGTACGGGCGGTTTGGTGGCCGAGCGGCTGACGAACGTGCCCGGCGCCAGCCGGGTGTTTGGCTATGGTTTCGTCACCTACGCCGAGGCCGCCAAGGAAAAGCTTCTGGGCGTCAGCCCGGCGTTGATCGCACGGTACAACGTGGCTTCGGGGCCGGTGGCGGCGGCGATGGCGTTTGGGGCGCTGCGCGCCTCGGGCGCAGCGCTCGCCGTCGGGATCACCGGCATTGCGGGGCCCGGCGGGGCGCTGCCCGGCAAACCCGTGGGAACCGTCTATCTGGCGGGCGCCGACGGGCGCACGGGCAAGGGCTGGCTGCTTCGGCTGCCGCTCTCCGGCTACCCGGAGCGGGCCGTCGTCCGGGCGCGCGCCGCGCTGTACGCGCTGGACCTTTTGCGCCGGATGGCGCTGGAACTTCCGGTGCCGGGCGCGCTGCCCTTCGCGGCAGATACCGCGCCCGGGCTGCTGGATCTTTGACGAATCATTGCGGCGGGGCCACCGCCCTGCCGGATCATGTTGGGGGTGTTTTTCATGCTGCAAACGCAGCTGCGTATTCTGCGCGTGTTCGGCCCCACCTCATCGGAGGTGATGGGCGTCTTGCGCACGGCGCAGGCCGAGGGCTGCCCGGGACTGCGGCTGCTGGAGCGGGACGGAGAATTTGCCATCTGCGTGCAGGCCTCCGCGCCCACCCAGGCCATGGCCGAGAGCTACTGTGAAAAATGGTCTCAAAAGCTGGCTGCCCGATTTGGCGATACGCTGTACGCCACCGGGGAGGTCAGTCTGGCGCAGGCTGCGCTGGATGCCATGCTCAAAAAACGCAGACTTCTGGTGGCGGCGGACGAACCCACCGGCCGGCTGGTGGGCGGACTTTTGCAGCCGCTGGAACACAGCGAGGCTGTCTTTGATTTTGGCACCCAGACCTACGCCAACCCCGAAAATGCCCGGAAAATCGTGACCCCGGCGGCCATCAGCAAAAAATTTCCCGGGGACATTTTACAGTCGGCGGCAGCGCGGGCGCAACTGGCCCTGACCGTGGGCGGCGCGGATTATGCGGTAGCCTACATACCGGCCACGGTGGGGCAGGCGCCTGCCGTCATGCTCTGCGATAAAAAAGGCGCGATGGCCTGCGCCGTCAGCCCCGAGCTTTCGGACGCGGCCATCGGCAACCATCTTCTGGATCTGGTGCGGCGCCGCGCGCTGGGCATCCGGCCCAGTAGCGACACGGTGGCGTTCCGCCCCGGCCACGATACGCCCATGCTGATCGTATCCAAGGCGGGGCAGCTTTCTCCCCTGAGCGATACGCTTCGCTTTTCGCTTCGCCGCCCCCGCACGGCCCATGCGGCGCGGGGCAACAAGGCGCCGGATTTTGAGCCGATGCTGGACTTTGACCATACGGCCGAAATGCCCCGCGTGACGGCGCCCGCCCCCGGCTACACGGCGGTGGAGCCTGCGCCGCAGGCGGCCCGCGCCGCGGGTGGCGATGCCGCATCGGCGCGGCAAACCGCCTGGCCGCGCGCAGGTGCTGCCCGCGCTGCCCGCGCGGTGCAGCCGGAGCCTGCGCAGGCTACCGGCCAGATTGTGTTTGAGGAGGACGCCGCCCAGGCCCAGCCCGCCGAAAAGCCGGATTTTTCCGCGGCGGGCGCCGGCTTTGTGCCGCCCCCCGCGTATGCGCAACCACAGGACGGCGCATCCGGGGCCGATGCCGCGCCCGAGCGCCGCGCCGCGCCGCCCGCCCATTCGATCCTGGACGAGGAAGTGCCGGAGTTCAGGACGCCCGCCCCCGATGCGGGCGGCCCGGACGATTTTGGCATTCCGCCCGCACGGGACGCCGGCATTCCTCGCCGTCCCGAGGAATTCCGCGCGGCGGCGCACCACCTGTTCGACCCCAATTCGCCGGACGATGTTGCCAACCCCATGAAAAACCGCAGCCTGGCCGTGATCGAAAAAAGCGAACGCCGCCAGCGCCGGACGCTGATCGCCTTTGCGCTCGTCTTGGGGGTGCTGCTATTGGCGGGCGCCGCCGGGCTGTACTGGTATTTCCGCACGGACATCGGGGCCAAGCCGTCGGCCACGGGGTACGGCACCGCTGCGTTTGACGAGAAGGCCAATGCCTATCTGGCGGCGGCCGCCAAAAAGCAAACCGATGTGGCGGGGTATCTGGCGTTTCCGGGCGCCGAGGGCGAGCTTGTTTACACGGCGGAACAGCCCCGCACCGGGGAAAAAGCCGCCTTTGGCGGCGAACTGATCGGTGCGGCCGCCACAGCCGAGAACGCCGTCCGCCCGGTGCTGCGGCAAAACCGACTGCAGAGCGCCGGGGCATCCAACACGCTGCTGGACTGCGGCGGAAATTCGCTGGCCGGCATGGCGGATATGAATATTCTGCAGCGCAACGCCGGATTTACGCTGTACACCGCGGAGGGGGCCTACCGCTACAAAATTCTCTCTGTTTTTTACTGGGATCCGCAGGAAAAGGGAAGCGGCGCGTTTACCGCGCTTTCGCAGGGGGAGTACCCCACCTATGCGGAGTATCTGGCGCTTGTGACGGGGCTGCGCGCGCGCAGTCTGGTGGATACGGGGGTGACGGCGTCGGACGGCGCCCAGTTCCTGACCCTGTATGCGGGCAGCGGCGCCGACAGCGTTTCGCTTTGCGTCACGGGGCGCAGGATCGGGGAGGGGGAGAACGCCCAGCTCTCCGGCTCGGCCATCACCAGACGGGACGATCCGCTTCTCACAGCCGCGCAGTATGCGGCCAAGGGCACGCAGATGCCGGATGTTTCGCAAAAGCTGGCGGACGCGATGGCCTGGTATACAGGGCTGACCCTGCCCGCCAAATCCGCCGAGAGCGCGGCGGAGCCTGCCGCCACGGCCGATGCCGCCGGGGCGGATTCGCTTGTGGAGCAGGCAGCCAGCATGGCGGCGAACACCCAGGCGGTGCTTGCCTCCGCCGATAAGCTGCTGGCCGGCCTTACGGATGTGGCGGGCAAGTCCAACGCCGTGGAAACGACCATCGCCCAAGGCGCCGAGGGCGGGGTACCCAGCCAGGCCGTGGCGGTCACCCAGCTTTCCGCGGCGGCCACGGCTTCGCCGACCGCCAGCCCGACCCCGGCCGTGCAGGCGGCGTCCGACCAACCGGCCGCAACGGCGGCGCCGACGGCGGCCGCGGTGCCGGAGCCGGTGTTTGCCGGTTCCGCGGAAGGGGAGACGATCAACGTTACCATGAACGGCAGCCAGCAGACGCTGGATTTGGTGCGCTGCCTGGCCATGATCGCGCAGAACGAGCTGGGGGCCAACGCGCCTGCCGAAGCGTACAAGGCCCAATGTGTGGCCGCGCACTGCTGGATCGTAAGCCAGGGCGGCTATCCCTCGGTGGCGGGGCAGGAGCCCGGCGCCGCTGCGCTGGCCGCCGCGCAGGAGGTCGCCCATGTGCTGGTAAGCGTAAACGGCAGCGTATGTTTTACACCCTATTTTGCCGCGGCCTCCACAGGAACGGCTTCGGCCGCCGATGTCTGGGGCAACAGCATCGCCTGGCTGCAGGCGGTGGACAGCCCCTATGACAAGGACACGGCCTCCAATTGGAACACGAACGGGGCCAGCACCGGCTGCGCGCGGTTTTCCCGCCAGGCGCTCGCCGCCCGCATTCAGGAATTGCTGGGGATCGACCTGAGCGGGGCAGACCCCAACGGCTGGTTCAAAATCCTGTCCGCCAACCAGTACGGCTGGGTGGCGCAGATGCAGATCGGCCCCGACGACGGCGCCAACACCACCTGCTCCGGCCGGTGGTTCCGCGAAAAGCTGACTGCCGGGCAGAGCGTGGACGGCCGCAGCCTTCGCAGCCAGTGCTTTACCTTCACTTACGATGCGGGGCTGGACTGTTTTCTTTTTGATGTGTACGGCTACGGCCACGGCTGCGGCATGAGCCAGTGGGGCGCGGTCGGCTATGCCAACAACGGCTGGGATTACCGCGCCATCCTTGGCCATTATTTTCCCGGCACCAGCCTTACCGCCTACTGAATGGGATAGCTGCAAACGACTAAGCCGCCCCCTTCCTGCGTACACTGTCAGGAAGGGGGTGACTTTGTGTCGGAAAAAATTGACGTCCGGCGCCAGGGGCTGCGGCGCATTGCAGGGCAGCCCGCGCTGGATGTTCCGTTTCTGCTGATCCTGCTGGCTTTGCTGGGCTATGGGCTGGTCATGCTGTTTTCAGCCGGGTACGCGGTGGCGCTCTACCGCCGGGGGGATGCCTACACCTACATTCGCCCCCAGCTTTTGTACGCGGCGGTCGGGGTGGCGGCCATGTACGCGGCTTCGCTGGTGGATTACCATGTCTGGCACCGGTTTGCCTGGCCGCTGATGGGCGCATCGCTGGTTCTGCTGGCGCTGGTGCTGCTCATGCCAGAGTATAACGGATGCCGGCGCTGGCTGGTGCTGCCGGGCCTTGGCACGCTGCAGCCCAGCGAGATCGCCAAGTTTTCGGTGGTTGTGCTGTTTGCCCACCTGATCTCCCTCAACCATGACCGGATGAAAACCTTCTCGGTGGGGGTGCTGCCGTTTGGCCTGCTGCTGGGGGCGGTGGCCGTGCTGATGCTGCTGGAGCCGCATCTCTCAGGCACCCTGCTGATTTTGGCCATCGGGGCGGTGCTTCTGTTTGTGGGCGGCACGGGCCTGCGCTGGTTTGCGCTGGCTGCCGGGCTTGGGGCGGGGGCCGTAGGCGGCGCCGTGGTGCTGTTGCCGGACCTGGTGCCCTATGCCGCGGCAAGGCTTTCCTCCTGGAAAAATCCCTTTGCAGACCCCCTTGGCGAGGGCCACCAGACCATCCAAAGCCTGTATGCCATCGCCTCGGGCGGGATGGCGGGGCTGGGGCTGGGCAACAGCCGCCAAAAATACCTTTATGTGCCGGAACCGCAGAACGATTTCATCTTTTCGATTCTTTGCGAGGAGCTGGGCTTTGTGGGGGCCGCGCTGGTGCTGGCGCTGTTTTTGCTGCTGCTTGTGCGCGGCATGACGATCGCCCTGCGCGCGCGGGACAAATTTGGCGCGCTGCTCACGGTGGGGTTTGTGGTGCAGGTCACGCTGCAGGCGCTTTTGAATATCGCGGTCGTGACCAATTCCATCCCCAACACCGGCATCAGCCTGCCGTTTTTTTCCTCGGGCGGCACCAGTCTGCTGATGCTGCTGGGGGAGATGGGCATTGTTCTTTCGGTGGCGCGTCAGGGGGATGCAGGGGTGTGATTTTGGCAAAAGCAGGCTAAATGTGCGCGTTTTGCTTTTTTAGTTGAAGCGCCGCAGGGTTTCCGCTATAATAATGGTCAGGCGGGGCGCACAGGCTGCCCGGCTTGATTTTTTCAAAAGACATAGGGGGTACATGGCTGATGAGCAAAGAGGTATATAAGGAACTGGCCCGCTGGCAGGCGGCCGAAGAGGTATCCGCGCAGGATAAGGCCGAACTGACCGGGCTTTCGGATGCGGAAGTGACCGACCGCTTTTACCGCGATCTGGAGTTTGGCACCGGCGGCCTGCGCGGAGTGCTGGGGATGGGCACCAACCGGATGAATCTGTATACGGTTCGCAAGGCCACCCAGGGCCTTGCCGATTTTTTGCGGCAGAGCGCGGGCGAAAAATCCGTCGCCATCAGCTATGACAGCCGGATCAACAGCGATCTCTTTGCCCGGGAAACTGCCTGCGTACTGGCGGCCAACGGCATCACGGCCTGGCTTTACCCCCGGCTGGAGCCCACGCCGGCGCTCAGCTTTGCGGTGCGGGATCTTGGCGCCGATGCCGGCGTCTGCGTGACGGCCAGCCACAACCCGGCCAAGTACAACGGCTACAAGGTGTACGGGGCGGACGGCTGCCAGATCACGCTGGAGGCCGCCGCCCGGGTGCTGGCCGCCATCGAAAAGCTGGACATCTTTGCCGATGTGCGGGTCATGGCTTTTGACGAGGGCCTTCAAAAGGGGCTGATCCGCTACACGCCGGAGGCGACGCTTGACCGCTTTATTGCGGCGGTGGAGGCGCAAAAGGTGGATAAGCGGGCCGATAACGCCCCCCTCAAGGTTGTATACACGCCGCTCAACGGCACCGGGCGGGAGTGCGTGACCCGGATGCTGGCCGATATCGGGGTGACGGATGTCACGATCGTGCCCGAACAGCAGTGGCCGGACGGCCATTTCCCCACTTGCCCCTACCCCAACCCCGAAATCCGGGAGGCTATGCAGAAGGGTCTGGAGCTGTGCGAGGCAGTCAGGCCCGACCTGCTTCTCGGCACCGATCCCGACTGCGACCGCTGCGGCATCGCGGTGCCGGTTACGGCGGGAGGCGCCTATGCCCTGATGACCGGCAACGAGGTCGGGGTGCTGCTGCTGGCGTACATCTGCCGTCTGCGCCGGGAGCAGGGGACGCTGCCGGAGCATCCGGTGGCCGTCACCACCATTGTATCTACCGATATGGCCACCCCGGTGGCGGCCGAATACGGCGTCGAGCTTCGCCGCACGCTGACAGGCTTTAAGTTTATCGGGGAGCAGATCGGCCTGCTGGAAGCGCAGGGCCAGGCCGACCGCTATATTTTTGGCTTTGAGGAGAGTTACGGCTATCTTTCCGGCAGCCATGTGCGGGACAAGGACGCCGTCAACGCGGCGCTGCTGATCTGCGAGGCCGCGCGCTGGTACCGCAAGCAGGGCAAAACGCTCTGGGAGGCCATGCAGGACCTTTACGCCGAGTACGGCTTCTACCGCAACCAGCTGCACGCGGCGGCCTTTGAGGGCGCAGACGGGATGGCCCGGATGCAGGCCATCATGGCCGGGCTGCGCGCCAACGCGCCCGCCCAGGTGGCAGGCTACGCGGTCACCGGCGTGACCGATTACGAGCAGAGCGAAAAAACCGGCCTGCCCGCGGCCAACGTGCTGGAATGGCGGTTTGCCAACGGCGCCAAGCTGATGATCCGGCCCTCCGGCACCGAGCCGAAGATCAAAATCTACCTTTCCGCCGTCGGCAAGTCTGCCGCCGAGGCGGACGCCGTCAACAACGCGCTGGCGCAGGCATCGGGCGCGCTGCTGCAATGACGGCGCACAGACTGCAAAGCGCGGCAAAGTTTGCCGGCAGCGCGGTCGGCGTGCTGCTGGCCACGGTCGGCGTGCTGTTTCTGCTTTTGCTGGGGGCGTATGCGCTGCCCGGCGGGGCGGTGCGCGGCAACATTGTGCGGTCGGTGCCGCTGCTTCAGCAGGAAGGGCTGTACCCGGAATTTTTTGGGTTCAAGCTTTTTCAGATGGACAATTACACCGATACCGTCATGCTGTTTGAGGCCGCCAGCGCCGATGAGACGCCGCCGCTCACGGCCATGATGACCAACACCGCCTACAACGTGGACAATTTTACCACCCTGCCGCAGGATTTGGCCGTTTACCTGGATGCCCGCGCTTCCGGCACAAGCGCGGAAGGGCTTACGCCCTTCTCCTATGCGCGGTATTGGCATGGCTATCTGATCTGGCTGCGGCCGCTGCTGCTGGTGTTTACCTACGGCCAGATACGGGTCGTCAACTATCTGCTGGGCGGCGCGCTGCTGGCGCTGCTGCTTTGGCGCATCGCCGCGCGCTGCGGGCGGCGGGCGGCCTGGTGGTTCGGCATCAGCCAGGTTTTGGTCTCTTGCTTTTTTGTGCCGCGGCAGCTGCAGTTTTTTACCTGCTTTGTTCTGGCCTACGCGGCCTGCCTGTGGGTGCTGGCCCGCCCGCGCCGCCCGCAGGCGCTGCTTTTGGGGCTGGCGGCCGTGGGGGCCGCCACCGCGTTTATGGATCTGCTGGTAACGCCCATCCTTACGCTGGGCCTGCCCATGACGGTCTGGCTGCTGCAGCCGGGCGACCGGGCGGAGGCCCGGCGCGGGCTGCGCGGCTGCGGCACCGTGGCGGGCGGCAGCATCGTCTGGGGCGCAGGCTACGGCGGCGCATGGGCGCTCAAATGGGCGATTGCGCCGCTGGTGACGGGGGCGGACGTGGCCGGGGACGCGCTGCACCAGGCACAGGTGCGCACGGCCGGGGATACCTGGCACGGCATGACCTTGAGTTGGGGCAACATCTTCCGTTTTGTGGGGCAAACGCTCGTCTCCCGCGGGCTTGTGCTGCCGCTTGTGCTGGCGCTTGGCCTGGGCGCGGTGCTGTTTTGCCTGTGCGTGCGCAGCCGCGCTGCGCTGGCGGCCCATCTGCCGCTGGCCCTGACCGCGCTGATGGCGCCGGTGTGGTTTGCCGTGCTGCGCACCCATTCCATCCAGCACGGGTGGTTTGTATGGCGCGGGCTGGCGGTCACCCTGTTTGCGGGCACGGCCTTTGTGGCGCAGACTTGCGCCTGGAGCGCCGGAAAGCAAAGGCTGCTGCGGCTTCGGCCCCGAAAAAACAGGTGACAGTGTGAAAAAAAGCCGTTTTGTGGGCTGTGCAGCCTGCAAAACGGCTTTTTGCAGCCCGCTTTTTACCGTGCAGGCAAAACTGGAAAAGATTTTCTTGAGATATGTCAAATTCTCTATGGAAAATTTGTCGAATTGTGCTAAAATAAAAAAATGGCCTTGTTTTTACACAAGGGAAAAGGAAATGCCGTAATTTTAAGGATAAATTGAGGGGAAAAACTATGCAGGAACCCAACGAGAGGGAAACCGAGGCAGGCGGCGTCGCGCTGGCGGACCCGGAGCAGCCGGAGGCGGAGGCTGCACGGAAGGACGCGCCGGCGGCTGGGGACGCCGCGCCCGCCGAAGCGGCTTCCTCCAACCCGCCGCCCCAAAAGAAATCCCGCCTGCGCAGGGTTGTGCTGTGGGTGCTGGCCATTCTGGTCGTGCTGGCCGTTTCGGCGGGGCTGTACATCAACAGCAAGCTGGATCTGATTCGGTTTGACGATGGCAAATTGTCTTTTGTCGGCTCTATCAACCGGGATGAGGATCAGGATCTGAACACGGCGGGGCTGCAGCAAAGCACCGCCGAGATGGCCATGCCCGCCGGAAGCCCTTTTGCGGACGCCAACGTGCTGAACATCCTGCTGATCGCCACGGATGAGCGCACCGATGCCGTCAACGATGCCGACGCTTTCACCCACCTGGACCGGCTGGACGGCACCAGCGCCACCACCGAGTACAGCGAGGATGCCCGCGCCGACAGCATGATCCTTGTATCGCTCAACATCAAGGAAAATACCGTCAAGCTGGTTTCCATTGAGCGGGCTACCGGCGTGCCGATCCTGTTGGACGGCTACGACGGCCAGTACGACTGGATCACCCATACCTTCCGCTACGGCGGCGCGTGGCTGACCATGAAAACGGTGGAGGATTGCTTCAACGTCCAGGTCGATCACTATGTCCGGGTCAATTTCAACTCGTTTGTCGAGATTGTGGACTCGGTGGGCGGCGTCGATCTCAACCTGACCGACCAGGAGGCAAAGGCCCTCAACTGGGAAGTGCCCTCCAACTCGATGCTGATCGTAAACAAGGTGCATCCGGGCTGGAACCATTTTGACGGCTATACGGCGCTGCAATATGCCCGGCTGCGCGCCATCGACAGCGACTGGAAACGCATCGAACGGCAGCGCACGGTCATCCAGGCCGTGATGGATCAACTGAAAACGGCCAACCCGGCGCAGATCAACACGCTGCTGGACAAGGCCCTGCCGCTGGTGCAAACCAATTTTACCAAGAACGAGATCGCGGCGCTGCTGACCCAGCTGCCGGGCTTTATCGGGGTCAAGGCCGACCAGATGTCGCTGCCTGCCGAGGGAACCTACGGCGTGCGCGTCGGCATGGACGACCGGGAAATGTTTGACCCCGACTGGACGGAAAACATTCGCATTCTGCATGATTTTCTGTATGGGGAGAACAGCGACAGCGATGCCTACCCCAACGGCGATCCTACCCTGAGCGCGGCCACCTCGGAGAGCGCCACGCCCGAAAACGCCAAGGCTACGGCCAGCCCGCGCCCAAGCGCCAGCGCGTCGCCGCGCCCAAGCGCCAGCGCGTCGCCTGCCCCGACGGCCTCGGTCATTGAGGAACCCTAGAGCAATCCGCAGAAAGAACGCGACAGTTCCGCCGCGGCAACACGCGCCCTGCTGCGTTGTTGCCTTTGGCAGGCGTCGGCCTGCCTGCGGCCTTCTTTGCCGCGTTCCTTCTGCGCCATGCGCTAAAAATTGCGATCACGAAAAAGAAACAGCAAGGGCGGGTCTCCGATCGGAGACCCGCCCTTGCTGTTGGGCAATGCGGTGTTTATTCCTGGGGGATCAGAACGCCGTAGCCGCCATCGGCACGGCGATATACAACCTGAATCTGCCCATCCTCCGCGTTGCGGTAGAGGAAAAAGCTGTGGTCAAGCAGGTTCATCTGCAAAATGGCTTCCTCGGTGCTGCACGGCCTTACGGCAAACCGCTTTTCGCGGATCACGTCGAAGCTCTCCTCGGGCTCGGCAGCGGGCGCATCGGCGGGCCAGGTGGCGGGGGAAGTGAGTTTGTCGCCCAGGCGCTTGCGGTTTTTCACCACACGGCGCTGCAGCAGCTCAATCGCGTCGTCCAGCGCGTCTTCCATACGCTCGGACGCCTTCTCGGCGCGCAGCGTCAGGCCGTTATCCCGCACGGTGATCTCCACCGTCTGGCGGTGCTTTTCCACATTGACGGTCACCTTGGCTTCGGCCTGGCCCGGAAAGAACTTGTCCATCCGGGAAAGTTTGGCTTCGGCGCGTTCCACAAAAGTGGGCTTCAAGGTAACTCTGCGTCCCGTACATGTAACTTTCATTGTGGCATAGCCTCCTTCAATGCGGCGGGCCGGCCAGCTTTTTGGTTCCGGCACGGTCTGCCGTTCGTTACCCTTATTATAACAGATGCGGCAACAAATTACGAGCCGATTTGCACCGCCAAAAGTAAACTTTTTGTTGCGGTGCAGGGCGGCGGATCGGCTGCGGCACCGGCTTAAAGCTGCCAGTTGACCGGGGCGGCGCCCTGTTCCGCCAAAAACGCATTGACGCGGCCAAACGGGCGGGAACCGAAAAAGCCGCGGTAGGCGGATAGCGGGCTGGGATGGGCGGACTCCACCACCAGCAGGGGGCGATGGGCGCAGCATTCGGTAAACAGGGCTTTGTTTTTGCGGGCCGCCGCCCCCCAAAGCACCGCGGCCAGCGGGCTCCGGCCGGCCGCGCATACAAAGCGGAGCGTGTGATCCACAAACGGCTCCCAGCCCTGCCCCGCGTGGGAGAATGCCCGCCCGGCATCCACGGTCAGCACGGCGTTCAGCAAAAAAACGCCCTGCGCGGCCCAGGGGGTCAGGTCGGTGCCGGCGACGGCTACGCCCTGGTCGTCGGCAAGCTCGCGGCGGATGTTGCGCAGCGTGGGCGGCGCGGGAACTCCCTGCCGCACCGAGAACGCCAGCCCCATGGCCTGCCCGGGTTCATGGTAGGGATCCTGCCCCAGTATCACCACGCGGATCTGCGCGGGCGGTACCGAGAAGGCGTTGAACAGATCTTCGGGCGGCGGGTAGACGGCGCTCTGACGGCTGCGCGCCGTCACAAAGGCGTCCAGCGCGGCAAAATAGGGGAGAGCGGCCTCGCGGGCCAAAAAATCCTCCCAGCCGGGGCAGCGGCGGGCGGCCAGCGTATCGGTCAAAAGGCCCATGGAAATCTTCCTTTCTTTTTTGGGGGAGGGCGCGTTGCCGCGGGCGCGGGTTCAGTCGGCGCCCAAAGGCCCCTCCGGCGCGCGCACCCAGACGGCCATCTCGCCCTCGCCGCGGTTGTTCCACAGATAGTAAGGGATAAAGCGCAGGCGAACGCCCTCCGCCTCCGGGACAGGGGCGGCGGCCGCGTACAGCGGCGCCTCGGCGGCAGGCGCAGGGGTGCGGAAGCCGCGGGCTTCAACGGCGGGAACCGTGAGGCCGGGCAAAAGCGTGACCGGCGCCGCTGACAGCGGGGCGCTGGGATCGATGCGGCAAAGATGAAGGTTTGCGCCGTTATCGGCCTGCTCCAGACAGTAGATGAGCGGCCCGCGTTCCACGCAAACCCGGCCAATATCCTCCCGCACCAGCGGATTGGCGCGGGTCAGCCGGGCGTGCAAAGCAAAGCTGAAGGTCACGGTATCGCCTGGCCGCCAGTTGCCGGACAGCACCAGATAACCGTTTTCCATCGTGCGGGTCAAATGCCCGGCGCCCGTCAGGGTGTACTGCCCGCCGCACCAGCCGGGGATGCGGACGGCCGCCCGCAGGCGCTGCCCGGCGGGCAGACTGCGGGCAGTCAGCCGGAACTGCCCGGCCCAGGGCAGGGTGGATTCGGTTTCCCATACAGCTTCGCCGCAGGGCAGAGGCTGACGAACCGTGCCGCCCAAATGCAGGTGGATGTACAGCGTTTCACCCGCCGCCGCAAAGGCATACTGCGCCACCGAGCCGACCAGCCGCGCCAGATTGGGCGGGCAGCAGGCACAGCCGAACCAACGCTGCCGCACGGCCTTGACATGCTCCTTGCGGGGGTCGCCCGCGCAGGCGGCGGGCAGAACCTCCAGCGGGTTGACGTAGAAAAACCGCTTGCCGTCGGCAGACATACCGGCCAGAACGCCGTTGTACAGCGCCCGCTCCATCACATCCGCGTAGGCGGCGCGGGGCTCCAGCGCAAGCATCCGGCGGGCAAAAAACACCAGCCCGATCGCAGCGCAGGTTTCGGCATACGCGGTGTCGTTGGGCAGATCGTAGGCAAAGGTAAAGGATTCGCCCTGCGCGGTGCTGCCCACGCCGCCCGTCACATACATTTTGCGCGCGGTCACGTCCCGCCACAAAGCGCGGCAGGCCTCGGTCATCGCGGCGTCGCCCGTCAGCCGGGCACTGTCCGCCATGCCGCAGTACAGGTACATGGCCCGCACGGCGTGGCCCACGGCCTCCCGCTGTTCCCGCACCGGCTGATGCGCCTGGTAGTAGCGGTAGCGCCGTCCGTCGGGATCCGCGGCCGGGCGGGGGGCGTCCTCGGCGTCAAAGTAGTAGGGCCGGCGGCCGCGGTGATCCAAAAAACGCTGGCCCAGGTCGCGGTAGCGCACCGTGCCAGTCGCCTCGTACAGGCGGAAGAGGGCCATCTCGGCAATCTCGTGGCCGGGGTATCCGGCGCAGCCGTCGGGGCCGTCGGCAAAGCGGCGGCACAAAAGATCGGCATAGCGGCAGACGGCCTTCAGCAGCGCGGTCTTGCCGGTGGCCTGCCAGTAGGCGACGGCGCCTTCCGCCAGATGCCCAAAGCAGTACAGCTCGTGGTGGTCGCGCAGGTTGGTAAAGGCCCGGTCCAGCCCGTTGAGGATGTAGTAGGTATCCAGGTACCCGTCCTCCTGCTGGGCGGCGCACACCTCTGCAATCGCCGCGTCGGCCGTGCGCTCCAGCGCGGGGTCGGGATGGTTGGCCAGGGAATACCCCACGGCCTCGATCCATTTTGCAAAATCGCTGTCCTGAAAGACAAAACCGTAGAACTTGTCGTCATCGGGATGGGCTGGATCGTCGGGCAGAGCCTCAAAGCCGCGGAAGGTGTACCGGGGCGGCTGCCAGGCGCCGTTTTGGCGGCGGCGGTTCAGCTTGGCCGCCGCCCGGAAGTTGTGCATACAAAAGCTGGGGGCGGCGCCCGGAACCCGGTCGTTGAGGATCTCCCACTGGTAGGGGAGCACCGCTGTGCGCACCAGCTCCATCTGAGGCTGCCAGAACGGGTCGGACACCGACACGGCGCCCAGCGGCAGGGGCTGGCAGAAAGGCTTGCAGTCTGACATGGAATCTACTCCTTCTTCATTGTATAGCGATAACGGATAAACGGCAAGGGCAATACCGCACAATTCCGGCGTGGGGCACGGCCAAGCAGGCCGGTGGAAAATGTACGGTGCCGCCCAAGGAAAACCGGAAAAGCGCACCCCCAGTATAGCCCGCTTTCCGGGGTAGGTCAACGAGATAATTACAATATTCTAAAATAATTCTTAATAAAGAATATATAAAACCGGACAAGTTCCGCACGGCCGGGAGACAATCCGGCCTTCCTTCGACAACACAGGCAAATATGGCCAAAAAGGACGAGGCGTCTTCGTACAAAATAAACAAACATCTAAAATGTTTTGATTTATTCTAAAATAAACGTTGACTTTCTGCATCCCCGGGTGTACTCTACAATCAGCAGGTCGGCCAGAAGAAAGGAACAGCATCCACGACCCCTGCCGGGGATGTGTAAAATTTAACGATAGCCGACAAAAACTAGTTTAGCCAATGCTAAATGAGAAAACAGGAGGAGAAACAAAATGAAAAAACTGGGAGCAAAAAGTCTTAGCCTGGCGCTGAGCGCCGCCGTGGCGGTCGGTTGTCTGGCCGGCTGCGGCGGGTCGGCCGCAGCCGGCACCACCGCCGATACCGCGTCCTCGGACGCAACGTCGGAGGATGCCGCCGCGGATTCCGCCGCGGAGGACGCGCCGGTGGTTTCCACCTACGGCGACGCCAACGGCGCACACCTGGAGCTGTGGACATTTGTGGATGCGCATGCTGCTTTCTACGGCGGCATGGTGGACAAGTGGAACGCGGCCAACCCGGACAAAACCATCCAGCTGACCACCACCACCTACCCCTACGGCGATATGCACACCAAGCTGCTGGCCAGCCTGAACGCCGGCACCGGCGCCCCGGATCTCTGCGATGTCGAGGTTGGGCAGTTCCCCAACGTCGTCAACGGCCTGGACACCTGGCTTTACCCGCTGGACGACGCGATGGCCCCCTACAAGGCCGACATGGTTCAGAGCCGGCTGGATACCTACGCCGGGTCCGACGGCAAGCACTACGGCGCGCCCTTCCATGTAGGCGCCACCGTGATGTACTATAATATGGCTGAGCTGGAAAAGTACGGCATCACCCAGGCGGACGTGGATAAGGTTGTTACCTGGGACGATTACGAGGCGCTGGGCAAGAAGTATGTGGAAGCCCGCGGCGAGCAGGGCAAGTACTGGACCAGCGTGGACACCGGCGGAACCGACTGGCTGTGGCTTGCCATGGCCGAGTACGGCGAGGACTGGACCGGCGGCTTCAGCGGCACCCCGAACGTACAGCTGAAATCGGTCAGCAATATGCTGAGCCAGCAGGCCAAATGGCTGGACGAGGGGATCGCGGAGGTCTCGCCGGACGGGCAGGTCGATCTTGAGGCCGGGTTCCAGAACATTCTTGACCACAACATCGTTTCCTTCCCCAAAGCCATGTGGTTTATGAGCCGCTTTATCAACTATATGCCCGAGGAAAAGGGCAACTGGTACATTGCCAAGTGCCCCGTGTTTGAGGCCGGCCAGCCCTGCAGCGTGGGCATCGGCGGCACCGGCACCGTGGTTACCCAGCAATCCGCCAACAAGGAACTGGCCGCCGCGTTCGACTGCTACGCCAAGATGAGCCCCGACGGCGAGAAGGAAATCTGGAACCAGCTTGGCTTCGATGTCTGCAACACCTCGCTGTGGAGCGATCCCGCCTTTGCACACGACGATACCAACCAGTACAACACTTTCTTCCGCAACTACCCCTACGATGTTCTCAACGGCATTGCGGATCAGATCGGCAAGATCTCGGTGGTGCAGAATTCCTCCATCATCAACGACCAGATCAACCTGACCACCCTCAACGATATTTTTGAAAACGGCAAGTCGGTGGAGGACGCGCTCAAGGAAGCGCAGGATACCATCAACAGCCAGCTGTAACCGACAGTACAAGATAGACAAACGACGGGTTGCCTGGGAGAGCCTGAACAGGCGCGCTCCGGCAGCCCGCCTTTTATGGGAGGCTTCGTACCGTGAAAACCAAAACCGAAAAATCCGGGCTGATGCGGCAATTTTTGTACTCGCCCAAGGTCGCGCCCTATGTGTTTGTGCTGCCTTTTGTTCTCAGCTTTCTGCTCTTCTGGATCTATCCGTTCTGCTCCACCATCAAGATGAGCTTTGAGGATATCCAGCCCACGGCCACCACCTTTGTGGGGCTGCAAAATTATGCCAAGCTTCTCAAGGACAGCGTGTTCCGCACGGCGGTGGGCAACAGCTTTGAATATATGCTGTTCACGCTGGTGCTGCTCATCCCGTTTCCCATGCTGTTTGCCGTTTTGATGGACAGCCGCCTTGTCAAGGCAAAGGGCGTTTGGAAGGTGCTGCTCTACCTGCCCGCTTTGACCTCGGTGGTTATTTCGGGCACGCTGTTCCGGCTGATGTTTTCCGAGTACGCCACCGGCCAGATGAACGTTCTGATGCAAATGCTGGGCATGGCCCCCATCAAATGGCTGAAAATGCACACCACCGGCATGATGGCGCTGCTGCTGATCTGCTGCTGGCGCTGGACGGGCGTGAACATGCTCTATTTTATGTCCGGCTTAAAGCAGATCGACCGCGACCTGTACGAGGCCGCCGAGATCGACGGCGCAGGCGGCTGGCAGAAGTTCTGGCGGATCACGCTGCCGCTGCTCAGGCCCACCACCATCTATGTGCTGACCATCTCGGTCTACGCCGGGCTGGCCATGTTCCTGGAAAGCTACATGCTGTGGGCCGGCAACGCCTCGCCGGACAATATCGGGCTGACCATCGTCGGCTATCTGTACCGGCGCGGCATCGAGAAAAACCAGATGGGCTACGCCTCGGCGGTCGGCCTGGTGCTGCTGGTGATCGCCCTTGTCATCAACATGGTGCAGCTGGTTTTGAACGGCACCTTTAAAAAGGAGGAAGGCTGAACATGAACGCGGTAAAAGATACGGCGCAGACCCAAAGCGAGATCGGCGGGCCGGGCAAAAAGGCGCTTACCATCCTCAGCACGGCGTTTTTCGCCATTCTCTGTGCGCTCATTGCGTTTCCGCTGGTGGCCGGGCTTTGCGCCTCCTTCCGCCCCGGCCGGGAGCTGATCCGCAAGGGCCTGAGCATCGACCTCAACTTTTCCACCATGAACCTCAACAACTACATCTACCTGCTCAGCGGCAACGAGGACTCGGTCAAGTTCTTCAACTGGTTCAAGAACAGCCTGATTCTGACGCTGGTCACGGTGGTGCTTACCCTGCTCGTCTGCTATTTCATCGCCTACGGCTTTTCCATGTACGATTTCAAGGGCAAGGGCATCCTGTTCTTCCTGGTCATCGCCACCATGATGGTGCCGTTTGAAATCCTGATGCTGCCCCTCTACCGGGAAATCATCAATATGAAGCTGGTGGATTCCATCTGGGGCATCCTGCTGCCGGGATTGTGCAGCGCCTCCACCATCTTCTTTTTCCGCCAGTATATGATCGGCATGCCGCATGAGCTGCTGGATGCGGGCCGGATCGACGGTGCCACCGAGTACGGCATCTGCGTGCGGATCATGCTGCCCCTGACCAAGCCCGCCTTTGCGGCCATGGCGATCCTTTGCTCGATGGGCTCCTGGAACAACGTGCTGTGGCCCATGCTGGTGCTTCGCTCGGCGCAAAAGTTTACGCTGCCCATCGGCCTGAACACCCTGCTCACCCCCTACGGCAACAACTACGATATATTGATTGCGGGGTCTATGTTCTCGCTGCTGCCGGTGCTGGCGGTGTTTCTCTGCTTCCAGAAATATTTTATCGAGGGCCTGACTACCGGCGCGGTCAAGGGCTGAAAAAAGCCGCCGCGCCCCGGCCCGGGGAGATCTGATGACGACAAGACCAACGCGCGCGCAAGCCCCCTGGATCGAACAGCGCGCCGATCCTTATGTTTACCGCCATACGGACGGCTGGTATTATTTTACAGCCTCGGTGCCGGAGTACGACGGCATCCGGCTCCGCCGGGCCCGCAGCCTGGCGGAACTGCCCGCCGCACCTGAAAAAGAAGTCTGGCACCGCCATCCCGGCGGGCCCATGAGCCGCAACATCTGGGCGCCGGAGCTGCACTGGCTGGACGGCGCCTGGTATCTTTACTTTGCGGGCGGGGAGCAGGACGCCATGTGGCAGATCCGCCCTTATGTGCTGCGCTGCACAGGCCAAGACCCCCTGGCCGGCCCCTGGCAGGAGCTGGGGAAAATGCGCCGTGCGCCCGACGATCCTTTCTCCTTTGAGGCGTTCTCGCTCGATGCCACCGTGTTTGAGAACGGCGGCAGGCGGTATTTCGTCTGGGCCGAGAAGGTCAGCGTGGGGCAGCAGATTTCCAACCTCTACATTGCCGAGATGGCGTCGCCCTGGCAGCTGAAAACTGCGCAGGTGCTTCTTTCCGGCCCCGATTACGACTGGGAGCGGCGCGGCTTCTGGGTCAACGAGGGCCCGGCGGTCCTGCGCCATGGGGGACGGGTGTTTTTGACCTACTCGGCCAGCGATACGGGCCCTGCCTACTGCGTGGGCCTGCTCTGGGCGCGCGAGACGGACGATCTGCTTGATCCCCGCGTCTGGCACAAGGCCCGGCAGCCGCTTCTGCAAACCGACCCCGCCCGCGGCATCTACGGGCCGGGACACAATTCCTTCACGGTGGACGACGCCGGCAACGACGTGCTGGTGTACCATGCCCGCCCCACCCCCGAGGTCACGGGCAACCCCCTGTACGATCCCAGCCGCAGCGCGCGGCTGCTGCCGGTGCGCTGGCGGCCCGACGGGATGCCCGACCTTTCCTACACCGGCTGAACGCCTGCAATGCGAGGAGAACTGCAATGAAACTGATGATTGATACCACACGCCCCGAGGGAACGATCGCGCCCGAAATCTACGGTCATTTTTCCGAGCATCTTGGCCGGGGCATCTACGGCGGGCTGTTTGTGGGCAAAAATTCCGATATTCCCAACGTGAACGGAATGCGCACCGATGTGGTGGAAGCCCTGCGCGCCTTGCAGGTGCCGGTGCTTCGCTGGCCCGGCGGGTGCTTTGCCGATGAATACCATTGGATGGACGGCATCGGCCCTGCGGAGGGCCGCAAAAAAATGATCAACTCCCACTGGGGCGGCGTGACCGAGGACAATTCCTTCGGCACCCACGAGTTTATGGAATTCTGCCGCCAGATCGGCTGCAAGACCTACGTCAACGGCAACCTGGGCAGCGGCACCGTGCGGGAGATGAACGAGTGGGTCGAGTACATGACCTTTGGCGGGATATCGCCCATGGCCGATCTGCGCCGCAAAAATGGCCGCGAGGAACCCTGGCAGGTCGATTATTTTGGCATCGGCAACGAAAACTGGGGTTGCGGCGGCAATATGACGCCGGAATTTTACGGCAGCCTTTACCGTCAGTACCAGACCTATGTGCGAAATTACGATCCCGCGCATCCGATCAAAAAGGTTTGCTGCGGCCCCAACGTGGACGACTACCACTGGACCGAGGGGGTGCTGGCCACCTGTTTTGACCATACGCCGCCCCAGCTTCACGGGTTTATGGATCTGCTTTCCCTGCACTATTACGTCCATCCCGAGGGCTGGGAGATCAAGGGCAGCGCCACTGCGTTCGACGAGGCCGCCTGGTACAAGACGATGGGCAAGGCCCTGGCGATGGATACGCTGATCGCCCGCCACAGCGCGATCCTGGACCGCTACGATCCCGAAAAAAAGATCGGTTTGAGCGTGGACGAGTGGGGAGACTGGTTTACCGTGGAGCCGGGCACCAACCCGGGCTTCCTCTACCAGCAGAACACCCAGCGGGACGCAGCCGTGGCCGCCATCACCCTGAACGTGTTCAACAAGCACTGCGACCGCGTCAAAATGGCCTGCCTGGCCCAGATGGTCAACGTTTTGCAGGCGGTTTTGCTGACCGACGGCAGCCGGATGATCAAAACGCCCACCTACCATGTGCTGCATATGTACCGCCACCACCAGGGGGCCGCGCTGCTTCACAGCGAATTGATCGGCGCCGCCACGGTGGGAGCGGGGGACTGGCAAATGCCCGCCGTCACCGAGTCGGTCTCCGTCAAGGACGGCATCGTGACCGTGACGCTGGCCAACCTGCGCGCCGATGCGCCCGAGACGGTCGAACTGCTGTTTGGCGACGGCGCCGCCCGCACCGTGACCGAGGCCCGCATTCTGACGGCCGAGCTGCATGCGCACAACACCTTTGAAAACCCCGACGCCGTCTGCGAAAAGCCCTGCGGCTGCACCGTGCAAAACGGCGCCGTCGCCGTAACGCTGCCCGCCGGGGCCGTGGCCGAGCTTCGCCTGCGCTGAAAGCGCCGAAACCAACCATATTATAAAGAACCGAGGATAGGCCAATGGAAACCACTGCCGCCGTCCGTCCGCAGCCCCTTGCCGCCCGGCGGGGCCAACCGGCCGCCGCCCGCCCCGCCGCCCAGGCGCGGGAAGTCTGGCTGGACAGGCTCAAGGGCCTTCTGATTTTAAGCGTTGTGATCGGTCATATCCTGCCGGGGCCGTACAACACCCTTGACCAGCCCGCCGCGTATCTGTTTCTGTTTCATCTGCCCGCCTTTTTCATGGTCAGCGGGTATCTTTACCGGGAAAGCGACGTTCCGCTGGGCAGATTGATTGCAAAGCGCGCCCGCCGCATCCTTGTGCCCTATGCGCTGTACCTGCTGCTTATCGCGGGCAGTCAACTGGCGTGGGCTGCGCTGCACGGCTACAACACCCGCCGCTTCTGGGCCAAAAAGATACCCACCCTGCTGCTGGGCGGGCAGGAGCTGAACCAGTTTTATTGCGGCGCGCTCTGGTTTTTGACGGCTTCCTTCACGGCCTGCGCACTGTTCTATCTGGTCGAAAAGACCGCGGCAAGGCTGCCGGTGCGGCTGGGAATCTACCTTGCCTTCTGGGCTTTTGCCCACTGGGAGGCCGTATACCTGATCCGTGGCACGGGGCCGACCCCCTGGCTGTGGGACGTAGGCTTTATCGGCTGCTGCTACATGGCGATGGGCCGTTACCTCAAACCGCTGCTTTTCCGCCGCTGGGCCTGTGCCGCGGCCGCGGTGCTGCTGGCGGTGCTGCTGGCGCTTCGTCTGCTGGGGGTCAGCGCCTACCTCAACGGCTTTGCCATCGAGCTTTGGAGCCACACCCACCGCTACCCGCTGCTGGATTTTGCGGTACCCTTTGCGGGCTTTGTCCTGCTGGCCAATCTTTCCCGCATCCTTCCGGCGCGGGGGCTGGGCGCCGCGCTGTGCAGCTTTGGACGGTACACCATCCCCATCATGGCCCTGCATCAGTCGGTCGTGCAGGTCTGCCGTGCGGCGGGCATCGAAAACCCGCTCGTACTCTGGGTTCTGGCTGCGGGGATACCCTACCTGATCGGCCGGTTCATCCTTGAAAACATCCCGCCGCTCCGTGCATGCCTGCTGTGAGCGCGGGTCAAACAAAAGAGGGAAGATTGTATGCAAAACAACACTGTAAAAATCACGGTAGACCAGGATTTTGCCGTTGGGGAGATCGACCGCCGCCTTTACGGCTCGTTTATCGAGCATCTGGGCCGCGCCGTGTACGACGGCATCTATTGCCCCGGCCACCCGCTGGCCAACGCGCAGGGGTTCCGCACCGATGTGCTGGAGATGGTGCGGCAGCTCCGTGTGCCGATCGTGCGGTATCCGGGCGGCAATTTCGTCTCCAACTTTTTCTGGGAGGACAGCGTAGGCCCGGCTGCCCAGCGCCCCAAACGGCTGGAGCTTGCCTGGCGCAGCACCGAGCAGAACGCCGTCGGCCTCAACGAGTTTGCGGGCTGGGCCAAAGACGCCGGGGCCGAGGTGATGATGGCGGTCAATCTGGGTACCCGCGGCATTGCGGACGCCTGCAACCTGCTGGAGTACTGCAACCATCCGGGCGGCACCAAATACAGCGATCTGCGCATCGCCCACGGCTACAGGGAACCCCACAACATCAAAACCTGGTGCCTGGGCAACGAGATGGACGGCCCCTGGCAGATCGGCCACAAGACGATGGACGAGTATGGCCGCCTGGCCGCCGAGACGGCCAAGGCCATGCGGCTGATCGACCCTTCCATCCAGCTGGTTTCCTGCGGCAGCTCCAACCTGGCCATGCCCACCTTCCCCCAGTGGGAGGCCACGACCCTGGAACATACCTACGACTATGTGGATTTTGTCTCCCTCCACCAGTACTACGGCAACACCGACGGCGACACGCAGGATTTTCTGGCCCGCGCCGACGATATGGATGCGTTTATCCGCACGGTGATCGCCACCTGCGATTTTGTGCAGGCGAAAAAGCGGGGAACCAAAAAGATCAACCTGAGCTTTGACGAGTGGAACGTATGGTTCCACACAGCCGCCGCCGATAACGACGCCATGGCCAACCGGCCGTGGCAGACGGCGCCGCGCCTGCTGGAGGATCACTACACCTTTGAGGATGCGCTGCTGGTGGGCGGCATGCTCATCACCCTGATGCGCCATGCCGACCGGGTCAAAATGGCCTGCCTGGCCCAGCTTGTCAACGTCATCGCGCCCATCATGACGGAGCCGAACGGCGGCAAAGCCTGGGCGCAGACGATTTTCTATCCCTTCCTGCACGCCTCCCGCTATGGCCGGGGCACCGCGCTGGAGCCGCTGGTTCGTTCGCCGCGGGTGGAAACCTCCGGCCATGGCGCGGTGGATGCCGTGCTGTGCGCGGCCGTGGCCGACGGGACGCAGGACGAGCTGACCCTGTTCCTGCTCAACCGCGATCTCGCCAACGATCTTACCCTAGAGGCCGATCTGCGCGGCTTTGCGGGATACGCCCTTACCGAGCATCTGACCCTGACCGCCGACGACCTCAAGGCCGAGAACAGCGCCGACGCCCAGCGGGTGGCTCCGGCCATCCTTACCGGCGACGAGATGCAAAACGGCGCCCTGACGGCCCGACTGCCCCGCGCCTCCTGGAACGTGGTGCGGCTGCACAAAGCCCGCGCACAATAAGCGGCCGGAAGCGGCCGGCGCCAATTAAAAAACAGGCGGAAAAACCGCCCTTTGCCGACGAATTTTCGCCGGGGGGCAGGCTTTTCCGCCTGTTGCTTATTTTTTTGCCTGCGCGGGGGGCGGGGCGCCGCCCGGAGGCGGGGCGGCCGTCTCGCGGCGCAGCCGCGCCAGCGCGCCGGGCAGGTTGCCTTCCATCACGACCGAGAGCTTTTCCACCAGCAGGGCGGGAGAATCCGTCATGCCGCGGTCGATCCAGTCCAGCACCAACCCCACAAAACCGTATTTGTAAAAATGGGCCACAAAGGCCTTGTCCGCATAACTGACGTCCAGTCCGGCGGCGGCCTCGTTGGCAACATTATACAAAAGCTGATAGACCTGCTTGTACAAAAAACCGATCAGATGCTGGCGGGTCGGTTCCCGGCAGGTGGCCAGCACAAAGGCCCGGTTTTGCAGAATGTAGCCAAAAACGCCCAGCAGGCCCCGCTGCCAGGTATTGTAGGTGCGGTTGGCTCCGATGCAGGCCGCGGCGTCGTTCTCGTAGGTCCAGTCGATCAGGTCGTACAGGTCCCGAAAGTGGTAGTAAAAGGTCTGCCGGTTGATGCCGCAGTCGGCGGCAAGGTCGGAAACCGTCAGTTTGTCCAGGGGCTTTACGGCCAGCAGCTTTTTCAGCGAGTCCGCCAGCGCCCGCTTGGTGATGTCCGGCATGGCGCCGCCCTCAGGTCTCGCGCCAGGCGCGGGCAAACACCTCGGCGATGCGCTCCCGCTTGAGGGGGCACTCGCACGCTTTTTCGCCGCCCACAAAATACACCGGCAAAAAGCTGTAGCGGTAGCGGTGGACGATGTCGGCGTGTTCCTCCACATCCAACTCGGTCAGAGGGATATCCTCATACTCGGGGTGGGCCAGCAAAACCTCCCGCATCCAGTCCTTTGCCTGCAGGCAGTAGGGGTCGTCCTTGCGGGTAAACAGCATGATGTCTTTCATAAAAATACAAGCCCTCCTTTTCCGCTTTCGGCGGCGGTTTGTTCTTCTTTACGATACAGGAAAACGCGCGGATTTGCAAGAGCGCCTTTGCGGCGCGCGCCGCAAAGCCAGGCAAGGAGGGAGCGACGTTTTCGGCAAAAAACCGCCAAAGATTTTGGCGGCCCTCTGTACGGGCCGCGGCGGATGTGGTATACTAACCACTATGTACCGCGTCCGGCGAAACCGCTTCGCACGGCGCGGGCAAACAAAGGTGTGGCAGCCAGCCACGCAGGAGGAGTACAAAACAAGATGAAAAACAGCGAAAAAACATTGGACATGATCGTCAACCTGTGCAAAAACCGGGGCTATGTGTACGCCGGCAGCGAAATCTACGGCGGCCTGGCCAACAGCTGGGACTACGGCCCGCTGGGCGTTGAGTTCAAGAACAACGTCAAGAAGGCATGGCTGAAGAAGTTTGTGCAGGAAAGCCCCTACAACGTAGGGCTGGACGCCGCCATTTTGATGAACCCGCAGACCTGGGTTACGACCGGCCATGTGGGCAATTTCAGCGATCCGCTGGTGGATTGCCGCGCCTGCCACAGCCGCAACCGCGCCGATAAGCTGATTGCCGACTGCGAGCCCGGCCGGAACGTCGATGTGGACGGAATGACCTTTGACGAGATGGACGCCTTTATTGCGGCCCACCCCGAGGTCGTCTGCCCGGTGTGCGGCAAGCACGATTTTACGCCCATCCGCAAGTTCAACCTGATGTTCAAGACGGCCATCGGCGTCACCGAGGATTCCTCCTCCACCTGCTATCTTCGCCCCGAGACCGCGCAGGGCATCTTTGTCAACTTTGCCAACATCCAGCGCACCACCCGCCGCAAGCTGCCGTTCGGCGTCTGCCAGGTGGGCAAGGCGTTCCGCAACGAGATCACGCCGGGCAACTTCACCTTCCGCACCCGCGAGTTCGAGCAGATGGAGTGCGAGTTCTTCTGCAAGCCGGGCACCGACCTGGAATGGTTCGCCTACTGGAAGGACACCTGCGAAAAATGGCTGCTCTCCTTGGGCATCAAGGCCGAGAATCTTCGCCTGCGCGACCATGAGCCTGCCGAGCTGGCCTTCTACAGCCGCGCCACCACCGATATCGAGTATGCTTTCCCGTTCACCGATTGGGGCGAGCTTTGGGGCATTGCCGACCGGACCAACTACGACCTTGGCCGCCACCAGGAAGCCAGCGGCAAGAGCCTTGAATATTTTGACCCCGAGACGAACGACCACTACATTCCCTATGTCATCGAGCCGTCCCTCGGCTGCGACCGTGTGGCGCTGGCCTTCCTGTGCGAGGCGTACGACGAGGAGCATCTGACCGATGCCAAGGGCAAGGAGGATGTGCGTACCGTGCTGCGGCTGCATCCCTTCCTGGCGCCCTTCAAGTGCGCGGTGCTGCCCCTGTCCAAAAAACTGGGCGAGAAGGCCATGGAGATCCGCAGCGAGCTGGCCAGGGATTTCATGGTCGATTACGACGACGCGGGTTCGATCGGCAAGCGGTACCGCCGCCAGGACGAGATCGGCACCCCGCTGTGCGTGACGGTCGATTTCGATACCGTGGGCGACGACGCCAAACCCGGCGACAACTGCGTCACGGTGCGCGACCGCGATACCATGGAGCAGGTTCGGCTGCCCATCTCCGAACTGAAGGCTTATATTGAGGATAAAATCCGCTTTTAAGCAAACCATAGGGCGGCAGGGGAGAACCTCTGCCGCCCCCTTTTTCCTGCAAACCCGAGAGGCGGCGCCGCCCAATGCCCGCCAAGCGGCCTGGCGCGCGTCCCGCCGGCAAAGCACGCCGGCCGGCGCGCGCCGCAAACGCGTGCGGGATTGCCCAAACCAAAGGAGGAACGCTATGAACCAAACGCATCTGCAGCTCTACGCGGATTTTCTTGTCAAGGTGGGCGTCAATGTCCGGCCGCGGCAGAGTTTTATCATCCGCTGCCCGGTATCGATGCCGGAATTTGCCCACGCCTGCGCCCGCGCCGGGTACGAAGCCGGCGCCAAGACCGTTGTGGTGCGCTATGAGGACGACGCGCTGACCCGGCTGGGGATGGAGCTGGCCGCCGAGGCGGACCTGAAAAACGTCCGCCCCTATGAGCTGCGCAGCTATCTGGACTACGCCGAGGACCCGGACGGCTGCTGCACCCTGGCCATCCACGCCGAGGATCCCGAGGCGCTGGCCGGGCTGGACGCGGGCAAGCTGAACCGCGTATCGCTGGCGCGGCGCAACGCCCTCAAGCCCTGGAGCGAGTACACGATGAACGACCGCGTCCAGTGGTGCGTGGCCGCCATCCCGGCGCCCGCATGGGCCAGGCGCGTCTATCCCGACCTGCCCGAGGCCGAGGCCGTGGAAAAGCTGTGGCAGACGATCTTTGAGGTTTGCCGCGTCACAGGCGGCGATCCGGTCTCGGCCTGGAAGGAACACGTCGCCAAAACCAAGGCCCGCCGGGATCAGCTTAACGCCTGGAACCTTGCCAGCATCCGCATGACCAGCGCCAACGGCACCGATCTGACGGTGGGGCTGGCGCAGGACGCCACCTGGGAGGGTGCGTCCAGCCTGAGTGAGCGCGGCATTGAATTTATAGCCAACGTCCCCACCGAGGAAGTGTTCTGCGCGCCCGACCGCCGCCATGTGGAGGGCACTGTTTACGGCACCAAGCCCTATGTGTACAACGGCCAGCTGATCCGCGGCTGGCACGTTACCTTCCGGGAGGGCCAGGTCGTGGAACACGGCGCCGAGGAAAACGCCGCCCTGCTGGCCGAGCTGCTGCAAACCGATGAAAACGCCGGCCGCATCGGGGAGGTCGCGCTGGTGCCGGTGTCCAGCCCCATCAACCGCAGCGGCGTGCTGTTCTACAACACCCTGTTTGACGAGAACGCCGCCTGCCACATCGCGTTTGGCGCGGGGTATCCCACCAACATCCGGGGCGGCAGCGCGCTGACCCGCGCCCAGCTGATGGAAAAGGGCCTCAACGATTCCGCCATCCACGAGGACGTGATGGTTGGCGCGCCCGATACCTGCATCACCGGCCTGACCGGCGCGGGACGGACCGTGCAGATCTTCCAAAATGGCGAGTGGGCCTTCTGAGCAGGCGATTTTTTCGCAAAAATCATTACAAAACGGTATCGCACCGCAATTTTTCGCGCCGCAGCGCTTGCATTTTGCGTGCGGGTATGGTATAGTTCATATGTTCGATACGTTTTATTGGAAAGTGGGCCGCAAAGGTCCGCTTTCTTTTTATGATAGGGGGCTTTACTTTTTATGGCGAAAGCCAAAAACAAATCCGGCGGCTCGGTGGTCGCGGTGGTGGAGGCGCTGGTTCGTCCCGTCGTGGAGGGGATGGGCCTGCGCCTTTGGGACGTGCGCTATGAAAAGGAAGGCCCGGACTGGTTCCTGCGTGTTTTGGTGGAGCGCGGCACGGCCGGGGAACCCATGGACACCGATACCTGCGAGGCCGTTTCCCGTGCCATCGATCCGCTGCTGGACGAGGCCGACCCCATTGCCGAAAGCTATTATCTGGAGGTCGGCAGCCCCGGATTGGGCCGCCGCCTGACCCGCCCCGAGCATTTTGCCGCCTGCATGGGCCAACCGGCTGCGGCACACCTGATCCGCCCCGACGAGGCTGGCCGCCGTGATCTGACCGGCACGCTGACGGGCTTTTCCGCGGAGGAAACCGTGACGCTTACGACCGGGGACGGGGAAGTTTCGTTCCCGCTGGGCGCCGCAGGGTATGTCAAGCTGCGCGACGACGAGGATCTGTTCTGACCGGCGCTTCTTTCGCGCCTGCGCCGTCCTTTGCCGGCTTTCAGGCCGGGGGCGGATACGCCGTGCCTGCCGCGCGGCAATACCAACAATTACCCTACATAGAATATTGGGAGGATACCGGAAAATGGCTACAACCACCACGAACAATGATTTTTTTGAGGCGCTCTCCGCTCTGGAAAAGGAGCGCGGCCTGCCTGCCGACTACCTGATCGAGAAGATCAAGGCCGCGATCATCATCGCGGTCAAGAAGGACTACGAGGTGGAGGACGACAACGTCATCGTCGATATCGACCCCGCGCTGGGCGTTTTCCGGGCCAGCCTGTCCCAGGAGGTCGTGGAGGAAGTCGAAAACCCCCACACCCAGGTCAGCCTGGAGGACGCGCAGCGCACCCGCAAATCGATCAAGGTGGGCCAGCATGTCATCACCCCGCTCAAAACCAAGGAATTCGGCCGCATTGCCGCCCGGACCGCCAAGCATGTGATCCGCCAGGGCATCCGCGAGGCCGAGCGCAGCCAGCAGGTCAGCGAGATGCAGTCCCGCTCCCATGAGATCATCACGGCAACGGTCGTTTCCATCGATCCCGACCGCGGCAACATCACGCTGGACATGGGCAAGGGCGGCTCTGCCGTGCTGCCCCGCAACGAGCAGGTTCCCGGCGAAACCTACACCGAGGGCCAGCTTCTGCAGGTGTATGTGGTGGAGGTTACCGCCACCGAGCGCGGCCCCCGCGTCACCATCAGCCGCACCCACCCCGGCCTGGTCAAGCGGATGTTTGAGATCGAAGTGCCGGAAATCTACGACGGCACCGTTGAGATCAAGGCCATCGCCCGCGAGGCCGGCGCCCGCACAAAGATGGCGGTCGCCAGCCATGATCCCAACGTGGATCCTGTGGGCGCCTGCATCGGCGCGCACGGCGCCCGCGTGGAAAAGATCGTTGAGGAGCTCAACGGCGAAAAGATCGACATCATCAAATGGAGCGACGACATCACCGAGTTTATCAGCGCGGCGCTTTCCCCGGCCAAGGTCGTCAAGGTGGAGCTGCTGCCCGGCGAGGTCAAGGGCTGCCGCGTCACGGTGCCCGATCACCAGCTCAGCCTGGCCATCGGCAACAAGGGCCAGAACGCCCGCCTTTGCGCCCGCCTGACCGGCTATAACATCGATATCCGCCCGGAATCGGGCTATTACGGCGAGGAACCCGAGGCCTGATTCCGTTCCTGCCCCCGCGCGGGGCCGCTTTCCTCCCGCTGTTTTCAATTTCGTGAAAAGAGGTCAGCCATTTGCAGCAGAAAAAACAACCTGTCCGCCGTTGCGTCGGGTGCAACACCCAGCGTTTGAAGAAGGAACTGGTGCGGGTCGTCCGCAGCCCGGAAGGGGAGATCGGCATCGATCTTCGGGGCAAGGCGGCCGGGCGCGGCGCCTATCTTTGCCCCGACCCCGCCTGCCTTGCCAAAGCGCGCAAGGCAAAACGACTGGAAAACGCGTTGGGCGTGCCCATCCCGGCCGAGGTCTTTGACCGCCTGACCGAGGAAATGCAGTGTGCCGCCCAAACCGCAAAGGAGGCGATGCCCCATGCCGACGCATGAAGAAGCTCTGCTTGGGGCCCTGGGTATCTGCCGCAAAGCAGGCAGGCTGCTTTATGGCTATGACCGTGTGGAGGAAGCCGCCTTGCGCGGCAAAGTCGTACTGGTGCTGCTGGCCTCGGATGCCAGCCAGCGCACGGCTGACCACATGCACACATTGTGTGACAAGGTGATCCCCTGCAAAACAATGCCGCTCACCAGTGTGCAGCTTGCAATGCTAACGCCCCGCCCCACCGCCGTCTACGGCGTGACGGACGGGAACCTGGCACGGCTGTGCGCCCAACATCTAGCTTGACTTTAGGAGGATAGCCCATGGACTTTAAGTATAAAATCAACGAGATTGCCAAAGATTTTGATATCGCCCCCAAAAAGGCCATTGAGATGGTTGCGGGTATGACCGGGGAGGCCAAAAAGCCCGGCACCGCGTTTGAGGAGAGCGAGGTCAACCTGCTGCTGGAGCAGCTGACCCGCGATGCCGCCGAGAACAGCATGGAGGACTATTTTGCCGCCATGCAGGCCCCGAAGCCGGCCCCCGTGAAAGCGCCCGCGCCCGCCGCCCCGGCCGCGCCCGCGCAGCCCGCCGCCAAGGCCGCCCCGGCCGCCAAAGCGGCGCCGGCCCCGGCCCCCGTGCAGCCTGCCGCCAAGGCGGAGCCGGCCGCCCGCCAGGAAACTGCCCCGGCCCCGGCCCCGGCCGCCAAGGCCGCCCCGGCGCCCGCGCCGGCCGTTTCCGCCCAGCCCGCCGCCAAAGCGGCGCCGGCGGATGCCCGCCGCCAGCCGGAAAAGATGCCCGAAAAGCGGAAGGAAAAGCGGGTCAGCATCATGGATCTTGCCGCCGATACCGGCGCCAAGGCGCCGGTCGCCACCGAGAAGGTGGAGGTCAACCGCGCCCAGGTGCAGGTGGACACCCGCACCGTGGACGTCAACGTGGACAAATTCAACGTCCGCTATGACGATCTGGCCGACAGCCGCAACCAGCCCAACCGCCGCAAAAACCAGCCTTCCGGCAACAAGCAGAAATTTACCAACAAAAACCGTCAGCGCGGCCAGCAGTTCGGCCGCCGCCGTGAGACCGAGGCCGAGCGTTTGCAGCGCATCCAGCTGGAAAAAGCCCGCAACGCGCAGCTTAAAATTTCCATCCCGGACGAGATCTCTGTCGGGGAGCTGGCCACCCGCCTCAAGCAGAACGTGGCCAAGGTTGTTGCCAAGTTTATGACGATGGGCGAGATGCACGCCGCCTCCGATATTGTGGATTTCGATTCCGCCGCGCTTGTGGCCGAGGAATTCCACGCCAAGGTCGAGCATGAGGTACACGTTTCGATCGAGGAGCGGCTGTTTGTGCAGGACGACGACACGGCCGAGGCGCTGGTCACCCGTCCGCCGGTCGTCGTGGTCATGGGCCACGTTGACCACGGCAAGACCTCGATCCTGGACGCCATCCGCAAAACCAATGTGACCGCAGGCGAAGCCGGCGGCATCACCCAGGCCATCGGCGCGTACCAGGTGCGGATCAACGACAGCCCCATCACCTTCCTGGACACCCCCGGCCACGAGGCGTTCACTTCGATGCGCGCCCGCGGCGCCAACATGACCGATATCGCGGTGCTGGTTGTGGCCGCCGACGACGGCATCATGCCCCAGACCATCGAGTCCATCAACCACGCCAAGGCGGCCAACGTCAAGATTATTGTGGCCATCAACAAGATGGATAAGCCTACCGCCAACCCCGAGCGCGTCAAGGAACAGCTGACCAAGTACGAGATCGTGCCCGAGGACTGGGGCGGCGACGTTGCCTGCATCCCCGTGTCCGCCGTGACCGGCCAGGGCATCGACGATCTGCTGGAGCGCATCGCGCTGGAAGCCGAACTGATGGAGCTGAAGGCCAACCCGACCCGCCGCGGCAAGGGCGCCGTCGTGGAGGCCCGCCTGGACAAGGGCCAGGGCCCTGTGGCCACGGTTCTTGTTCAGAACGGCACGCTGCATCGCGGCGATTGCCTGATCGCGGGCACCGCCGTGGGCCGTGTGCGCACCATGCGCAACGACAAGGGGGTCGAGGTCGAGGAAGCCGGGCCTTCCATGCCTGTTGAGATCACCGGCCTGACCGAAGTGCCGGTCGCGGGCGATATCTTCGAGGCCGTTGAGGACGAGCGCCTTGCCCGTGAGCTGGCCGACCGCCGCATGACCGAGAACAAGGAAAAGCAGTTTGCCGCCTACACCAAGGTCACGCTGGACAATCTGTTCGATCAGATGGCCCAGAACGATATGAAGGAGCTGGCCGTGGTCGTCAAGGCCGATGTGCAGGGCTCCGCCGAGGCCGTCAAGCAAAGCCTGGAAAAACTTTCCAACGACGAGGTGCGGGTGCGGGTCATCCACGCGGGCGTGGGCGCCGTCAGCAAGAGCGATGTTGCGCTTGCCGATGCCTCCAACGCCATCATCATCGGCTTCAACGTCCGCCCGGACGCGGTTGCCAAGGCCGAGGCCGAACAGGCCAAGGTGGAAATGCGGATGTACCGCGTGATCTATGACGCCATCAACGATGTCGGCGACGCCCTCAAGGGTATGCTGGCGCCCAAGGTGCGCGAGGTCGCGCTGGGCGAGGCACAGTGCCGCCAGGTGTACAAGATCAGCTCGGTCGGCACCGTGGCGGGCTGCCGCGTAACCTCGGGCAAGATTACCCGCGACGGCCAGATCCGCGTTGTGCGCGACGGCATCGTGATTGTGGAGGATGCCATCGCCTCCCTCAAGCGGTTCAAGGACGACGCCAAGGAAGTGGCCGAGGGCTTTGAATGCGGCATTACGCTGGAAAAGTTTGCCGATATCAAGGAAGGCGACGTGTTCGAGTGCTTCAAACTGGAGGAGTACCGCGAGTAAACGCCGCCCCCTGCCAATAAGGAGAAATCCATGCCAACAAAAAATCAGGGCCGGATGGCCCAGGACATGAAGCGGGAGCTGATCGGAATCATCGGCCAGATGAAGGACCCCCGGCTTACGGGCGGCCTGCTGACCGTGACCCGGCTGGATGTTACGCCCGACCTGGATGTAGCCAAGGTCTACGTCAGCGTGCTGGGACGCGAGGGCGGCCCTGCGCCGGTGGTCAAGGCGCTCAATGCCGCCGCCGGTCATGTCCGCACCGAGATCAGCCGCCGGATGCACATCCGCAAGGCGCCCCGCTTTGTGTTTGTGGAGGACGACGGCGCCGCCTATGCGGCCCATATCAACGAGGTTCTCAGGGATCTGCGCCCGTCGGACGCGCCCGGGGAAAGCCTGCCCGCGCAAGACGGGGAGGAATAAAGCGCTCCCTGGCGCTTTATCGGGCCTTTCCGCCCCACAACGGACTGTTTTTCTGAAAAGAAAGAGAAGAGGAACACTATGACCGAATCCGTGGACCGACAGACTGCTGCCGAACGTCTGCGCAGTGCCGACAATATCCTGATTCTATGCCATAAAAACCCTGACGGAGACACGGTGGGCGGCGCGGGCGCGCTTTATCTGGCCTTGCGCCAGCTGGGCAAAACCGCCGCCGTGCTTTGCAGCGATCCCATCCCCGATATGTACGCCTATATGAAATTTGAACGCTACAACGGCGAATTTGAGCCGGACTTTGTGGTTGCGGTGGACGTTGCCAGCATTCAGCTTTTTGGCGAGCAGCGGAACGTGCAGACCTATGTGGAGCGGGCCAACCTTTGCATTGACCACCACGGCACCAACAGCGGGTATGCCTACGCCACCCTGCTGGACGATACCGCGGCGGCCACCTGCGAGCTGCTTACAAGCTTTATGGATGATCTTGGCGTCACCCTGGACGCCGAGATGGCCAACTGCCTGTACACGGGGCTTGCCACCGATACCGGCTGTTTCCGGTTCACCAGCACCACGGGCCGCACCCATCTGGCCGCCGCGCGGCTGATCGATGCGGGCGCCGATCTGGAACGCCTCAACGAAATTCTGTTTGAAAACCGCTCCCACGGGCGGGTGGAGGCCGAAAAGCTCGCGCTCGAAAGCCTGCAGTTCTTTTTTGACGAACGCTGCGCGATGATCTGCCTGACCTGGGATCAGATCACCCGCACCGGCGCCGCCAACGCGGAGTTGGAAGACCTGACCAGCCTGCCTCGCTCGATCGAGGGGGTGCGGGTGGGTCTGACGCTGCGCCAGCAGCCGGACGGCAGCTACCGCATCAGCGTGCGCACCGACCGCACCATCAACGCCAGCGCTATCGCGCGGCGGCTGGGCGGCGGCGGGCATCCCCGCGCTGCCGGGTGCGAGATTTCCGGCAACCTGGAAAACGCCAAGCACGCCATTTTGCAGGAAGTTAAAAAAGAGCTGGATCGGATGGAAGGCGCCAACGCCTGATCGGTTCCCGCCAAAAACAAAAGGACAACAGCATGATGAAAAACGGAATTCTGCCGGTGGATAAACCTGCCGGCTGGACCAGTTTTGATGTGCTGGCCAAGCTGCGGCATACCCTGGGCACCCGCAAGCTGGGACATTCGGGCACACTGGATCCTATGGCGACCGGTGTGCTCGCAGTGTTTATCGGGGCGGCCACAGCCGCCGCCGACCGCCAGCCCGATCACGACAAAACCTACGAAGCAACCCTCCGCTTTGGGCTTCGCACCGACACCGGCGATGTGACCGGCGCCGTGCTGGAACAGGCCGGGGCGCTGCCCGACGCGGCGGCGCTGCGGGAAGCTCTGCAGGCCGCGCTGCCCCGCTTTTTGGGGGAGCAGCAGCAGCTTCCGCCCATGTACTCGGCCGTCAAGGTCAACGGTCAACCCCTGTATAAGGCGGCCCGCGCCGGAAAAACCGTGGCCCGCACCCCCCGCACCGTCACCATCAGGGAACTGACGCTGCTGGACGGCGCTGCGGCGCCCGGCGAGCTGACCCTGCGCGTGGCCTGCTCCAAGGGCACCTACATCCGCACCCTGGCCGAGGATTTGGGGGCGGCGCTTGGCCTGCCCGCCACGCTGGCGGCGCTTCGGCGCACGCAGGCCGGCGTTTTTACGCTGGCGGACTGTCACACCCTGCCCGAAATCCTGGCGGCGGGGGAGAACGACCCCGCCCGGCTGGCCGATTGGATTTTGCCGACCGAGCGCGTCTTTGCGCCGCTGCCGGCCCTTGCGGTGGGGGAGACGGTCAAAGCCCATCTCCTCAACGGCTGCCCCACCAGCCAGTATCCGGCGGCGGACGGCCGCTACCGCGTTTACGGCGAGGACGGGCAATTCCTTGGCCTGGCGCAGATCACAGACGGGGTTTTGCAGGTTGAAAAACTTTTTTGCGAAAGGACGGCGCGAACCGAATGCGCACATGGAACACCCTGACCTCTTTTTTTGCGGGGGCTGCAACCGCCGACGGCGCGCCTTTTCGGGGCAGCGCGGTGGCGCTCGGCTTTTTTGACGGCGTTCACCTCGGCCATCGGGCCGTGTTGAATACGGCGGTCTGCTATGCGGGCGCCTATGGCCTGACCCCGGCGGCGTTTACCTTTTCCCTGCCCGCGGGCAACACCCTGAAGGGCGGGCGGATTTTATCCAACGCCCAAAAACAGGCGCGCATCGGACGGCAGGGGATCGCCTATTGCCTGGAGCCTCCGTTCGAGAGCTTCTGCGCCCTTTCGCCGGAGGATTTTGTTCAGACCATTTTGGTCGGATGCTTTGGGGCCAAGGCGGTTTTTTGCGGCGATAACTTTACCTTTGGCGCCCACGCGGCCGGGGATGTGGCGCTGCTTCGTGCGCTTTGCGCGCAGGCAGGCATTACGGTGCAGGTGGTTGCCATGGCGCAGTACGCCGGGCAAACCGTCTCCTCCACCCGCATCCGCGCCGCGCTGGAAGAAGGACGGCTGGCGGATGCCAACGCCATGCTGGGCGACCCCTACGCCATCGACTGGCCGGTTGCCCACGGGCAGCAGATCGGCAGCACCAAGCTGGGCGCGCCCACCATCAACCAGCACTACCCGGCCGGTACGCTGATGCCCGCCAGCGGCGTGTACATAACCCGCGCGCGGGTGGGGGGCCAGTGGTACGCGGGCGCCACAGGGCTGGGCCGCCGCCCCACCATTACCGACGAGGGCGCCGTCACCTGCGAAACATTTTTGCCGGATTACCACGGCCCCGCTTTGTACGGCACCGCGCCGCTGCTGGAATTTCACCGTTATCTGGAGCCGGTGCGGCGGTACAACAGCCTGGAGGAGCTTAAAGCCTGCATCTTTGACGCCGCCGCCAAAAGCCGCGCCTACTTTGCCGCACTGTGACAGAATGGCCGGGGGCGGCGATGCCGATACGCAAAATAACCAAAAAGAGGTGCAAAAGTTTGCCGCCCGCGGCGCCGCTAAATCCCGCGCAACCTGCAAAATCCGCTTGTAAATGCAGCGGCAATATGGTATACTCTAAACGTTACCGCGGCCCGGCCCTGGGCGTATGCCCCGCATCGGGGAACCTTGCAACCCTTCGCTGCGCCGTTGGCAAATTTTATTAAAGAGAGGTATATCCATGGAAGACAAGAAGGTTATCATCGAAAAGGCCGCCATTCACGAGGGCGATACGGGTTCTCCTGAGGTGCAGGTTGCGCTGCTCACCGCGCGCATCAACCACCTCACCGAGCATCTCAAGACCAACAAAAACGATAACCACAGCCGCCGCGGCCTGTTCAAGATGGTAGGCCGCCGCCGCAATCTGCTGGCCTATCTGCAGAAAAAGGACATCAACCGTTACCGTGCCCTGATCGCTGAGCTGGGTCTGCGCAAGTAATTGCGACAACGGGCAGGGCGCACACAAGCGCCTTGCCCGCTTTTTGTTTGTTTGGGGCGGCGCCCGGGCCGGTTGGCCGCGGGGCTGCCCCTGGCTGTTGGAACCAGGGGGCGGGCTGTGGATTTGTGCAGTAAATCGAACGGGGGAACAGGTGGCTCCTCCGCTGGCTTTATTGCTCAAAACTGCGGCTCCGCCTTTCGGTGATAAAAACCGGCGCTGCCGGGTCTGCCGCCCGCGCAGCGCCAAAGGAGGAGAAAAAATGGCATTGGAATTTGCATCCCGCAAAGAAACTTTTCCGAGGTACCGCCGCTTTGAAACCACGTTTGCAGGCCGCCCGTTTGTGGTGGAAACCGGCAAAATGTGTACCCTCTCCAACGGCAGCGCCATGATCCGCTACGGCGACACCTGTGTGCTGTGCAACGTGACCATGAGCGACAAGCCGCGCGAGGGCGTGGATTTCTTCCCGCTCAGCGTTGAGTTTGAAGAAAAACTTTACGCGGACGGCCGCATTCCCGGCAGCTTTATGCGCCGGGAAGGCCGCCCCGGCGAACACGCGATCCTCTGCTCGCGCGTCGTCGATCGCCCCATCCGCCCGCTGTTCCCCAAGGATATGCGCAACGATGTCTGCGTCACCATGACCGTGATGAGCATGGACCCCGATCATTCGCCCGAGATTGCCGGCATGAACGGCGCCTCGCTGGTCATCGCCATGTCGGACATTCCCTGGCGCGGCCCCATCGGCGGCTGTGCCGTCGGCCTGGTGGAAGGCGAGCTGGTTCTCAACCCCAACGAGGAGCAGCGCGCCAAGAGCGACCTGGCCCTGACCGTGGCCGCCTCAATGGACAAGATCGTAATGATCGAGGCGGGCGCCAACGAGGTGGACGAAGCCACCATGATGGACGCCATCAAGTTGGCCCACGCCGAGATCAAAAAGCTGCTGGCCTTTATCAACGGCATCGTGGCTGAGATCGGCAAGCCGAAGGTGGATTTTCCCTCGGTCGATCTTGATTACGATATGCTGAACGACGTCAAGGCCAAGCACCTGGACGAGTTCAAGGCCGCCATGGACACCGACGATAAAAACGCTCGCGATGCCGCCCTTCGCCCCATTCTGGCGCAGGTTTCCGCCGAGCATCCCGAGCTGGACGACGCCACCCTCGACTATGTCAGCTACAAGATGCAAAAGCAGGTGGTTCGCCGCTGGCTGCTTGACGAGGGCAAACGGGTGGACGGCCGCGGCATCAACGAGATCCGTCCGCTGGCCGCCGAGGTCGGCATTCTGCCCCGCGTCCACGGCTCGGGTATGTTCACCCGCGGCCAGACCCAGGTGCTGACTGCCTGCACGCTGGGCAACACCAAGGACAATCAGCTGATGGACGATCTTTCCGATACGCCCACCAAGCGGTATATTCACCACTACAATATGCCGCCGTACTCCACCGGCGAGGCCCGCGCGCCCCGCAGCCCGGGCCGCCGCGAGGTTGGCCACGGCGCGCTGGCAGAGCGCGCGCTGCTGCCGGTGCTGCCCTCCCTGGAGGATTTCCCCTACACGATCCGCTGCGTGTCCGAGGTGCTGTCCTCCAACGGCTCCACCTCCCAGGCCGCCATCTGCGGTTCCACGCTGGCGCTGATGGATGCCGGCGTGCCCATCAAGGCGCCGGTGGCCGGCATCTCCTGCGGTCTGATCACCGAGGGCGAGCGCTGGATGACCATGCTGGACATCCAGGGCGTGGAGGATTTCCACGGCGATATGGACTTTAAGGTGGGCGGTACCCGCCGCGGCATCACGGCCATCCAGATGGACATCAAGGTGGACGGTTTGAGCTACGACATCGTGGAAGAAGCCCTGGAAAAGTGCCGCAAGGGCCGCCTGTATATCCTGGACGAGATCATCAAGCCCTGCATCGCGGAGCCGCGCAAGGAGCTTAGCCGCTACGCGCCCAAGATGTTCAGTATGCAGATCCCGACCGATAAGATCAAGGATGTCATCGGCAAGGGCGGCAAGGTCATCCAGGAACTCTGCGCCACCTATGAGTGCAAGATCGATGTGGCGGAGGACGGCCATGTGTTCATCTCTTCGCCCGACCCGCAGAAGGCCGAGGGCGCCATCACGGCCATCAAGACGATCGTGGAGGATCCTGAGGTGGGCGCCATCTACAAGGGCCGCGTGACCCGGCTGATGAACTTCGGCGCGTTTGTGGAGATCGCCCCCGGCAAGGAAGGCCTTGTCCATATCTCCAAGCTGGACGACAAGCGCGTGGAACACGTCGAGGATGTGGTGGCGGTCGGCGACCCGATCATCGTGATGGTGACCGAGATCGACCAGCAGGGCCGCATCAACCTCTCCCGCCGGGACGCTCTGGCCGCCATCGCCAAAAAGCGCGCCGAGCAGGCCGCTGCCCAGGCGGATCAAAAGTAACCCTCATCCCCAAAAACAACAAACCGGCGCCGTGCCTTTCTGTGCGTCCCGCAAGGGAGCGAGAAAAGGCATGGCGCCGGTTTGTGGTATCGGCGGCCCGCAAAGGGACGAAAGACAACGGCGCACGCCGGGCTGCGCGGCCGGCCGCCGCAAAAAGGGCGGAAGAAGTCAGCCTACGGGGGAGAGCCGCCAGGCGCCGTCCGCGCCGGCGGCCGCCGCGTACACCGCAGGCGCGCCGCCGGATTGGCGGGCGGCGGCCAGCCCATCGGCAAACCAGCTGCCGTACTGGGCCGCAAAGGCATCCGTTGCGCCGAAAAGCACCAGATACCCGATCGAATGCTCGGCCAGATTGTAGCCGAGATCCACGCCCTCCTCGCTGCTGGCCGTCTCAATATCGACGCGCAGCGGGTACAGCTCATAGTGATAATACCACATATTCTGGTAGGCAAGGTCGGCGTCGGCGCTCAACAGCCAGATGTTGGCATCGGTGCCGCCCAGCGCGGCGCGCAGGGCGTCCGCCGTTGCCAGCTCATCATCCCGCCAGCCCTCAGGCGGAAGGGAAAAGCTGTCGGCCAGGCCGGTTTGGAACAGCGGCAGCAGGCCGTTGGCAGCCAGCAGTGCGGCAACCCCCAGGGAGAGCGCCGTCTGCCAGCGGGGCCGGGGCAGCATCGGCGCCAACGCCAGGGCCACGGCAGCCAGCGCCCCAAACCATCCGATAAACCAGCAGCAGGCGTACCGCTCGTAGCTGGCCGCCTTCATGGCTTCATAGGGGCTCATGCCGCCGATATAGACGTAGAACAGCACAAACAGGTAGAGCGGAAAAAACAGCGTCATCAACAGAGGGATCAGGGCAATCACGCCGCCGCGCCCTTTTCCGCCCAGCCGCCAGGCCAGCGCCGCCAGCCCCAGCCCCAGCAAAGCGCACACAAGGCCCAGCTTGAAGGTACTCCACCCAAAAAGCAGCGGCGCGGTGCGCACTTTGGTGTAAAAAACCTGCCAGACGCTATAAAAATAGGGGTCTGCGCCGCTGCGGGCTTCCTGCCAGCACCGGAAAAAGGCGCCGGGGCCCATGCCCGCAAACTGGTCGTCGGTGCGGTGCAGAAACAGCAGGGTGAGCTTCCAGAGCAGGATGCTGGCGCCGGTCAGCCCGGCGGCGGGCAATATCCGCGCGGCCAGCCGTCCCCCAAGGCGGCCTGCCCCGGCGGCGTGCCCCCGGCCGTATTGAGGAAGGACGGCCAGCAGGCTTTGCGCCAGCCAGATCCCCAGCAGGCAGAGCGCAAACAGGCCGCCAATCTCCTTGAGGGCGGCCGCGCCGGCAGCCAGCAGGCCCACGGCCCAGCCGCGCGCCCGCTCGGCGTCCGGCGGCACCGGCACGGCCAGCAAAGCAAGCCCGGCCGCAAAAACAGCCCCCACCGCCGCATCCATGTAGACGGTTGTGTAGGGGGTATCGGGGCCGAACAGCGCCAGCATCAGCGGCACGGCGGCCGCTGCGGCCAGGCGGTAGAGCGCACAGGGAATGCGGCCTGCCGGCTTTACTACGGCAAACAGCGCGCTGCCTGCCGCCAAAAGGGGAACATCCATTGCCAAAAAGACGTCGCGCTCGGCGTAGGTGCGGCGCAAAAGCGCAAACAAACCGTACAGGGCCGCCCCGCCCTGCGGGTAGGTCTGATGTTCCAGGCTGCGGCCCGGCTCCCAGATGGCGAAGCGCCGCCCATAAAATAGGTTTTTGAAAAATACGCCCCAATGGCTGAATTCATCCCAGGTCTGAAAGCGGGGCGCCCGCAGGGCAAAGGCAAGCTCCAGCAACACAAGGCCGGCCAGAAAACCCAGCACGCCGGGGCTGACCAGATAGCGTGCAAAATCCTGCCGGTGGCCGCGGGTGGCCGTGTAGGCGGCGCCCGCCAGCAGCGCGACCGCGCTCGGCCACCAGCCGCCCACGGCCTGCATCCACACCATGACCAGACAAACGCCCAAAATCGGCCCAAAGCCGCCCGGCAGGCGCAGGGCGCGGCACAGCCACCAGCCCCAGAATAAAATACACAGGATGCCGATGCAATCGGCGGCAAGCGTCATCAAGAAAAATCCTCCCGTCCGTCAGTCCAGGCGCTTTGCAATCACGGCAAAGCGTTTGTCGGTAAACGCATTGCTGGTCTCGCAGGTGGACAAGGTCAGCAGCTGATCGCCGTAGCGGGCCGTTTGCCCGGTGTCATACAGGGCCCGCGCGCGGAGGGCGTCGTACCACCGCTGCCATTCGGCCGCGTCGGCGGCGTCAAAAAATGCGTAGTAGGGCAGCGCGTCGGCGTCCAGCCTGGTGGCGATCACGGCAACGATCTGCCAGCGGCTGGTTTTTTGCAGCGTGCTGAACTGCAGGGTAGGGTGCGCTGCATAAAAGGAAGGGTCGCGGTAGCGGAGCAGGGTGGCAAACATCCCGCCGCTGCTCATATTATGCCCGTAAATCAGCCAGTTGGCCGTGGCGGGCGGGCCGATCCGGCACTTTGCGTCAAGAAACAGGCTGCCGGACAGCGAAAAATTTCCGTCGAAATCCCGCCGCAGATAGTATTCGTTTTCCTCCGGCGTTTGAAGAACAGGATAATCGATTCGGGTGCCATCCACCGTCAGCCAGCCAACAAGATCGGGGTTGCGCCGGTACAGCGCCTGCAGGGCGGGCATCACGGCGGGGGACTGTGCGGCACCGCCCGGCTCCGCCTGCGGCGCTGCGGCTTCGGCGGTGGCCATCCGTATGCTGACCGCAACGGGGGCCGCCTGCGCGGGAACCTGCGCGGCGCTTTCCGCCGTGGCGGGCGCCAGCAGGGGAGCGCTGGGCTGGCCGTCCCGCAAAAGATACTGCCGCCCCACAAGCGTAAGGGCGCAGCAAACCAGCAAAAGGCCAAGCGCGCGCAGCAAAGCGGCCTTGCGCTGCTGCCGCCTGCGCAGGCCGGTGCGCGCGGCATAAGGGTAGTAGGCGGTGCTGCCGTCCAGATGCGCATAAGGCTTGCGGACACGCACGGCGCGAACCTCCCTTCCTCCATAAAAAAAGAAAGCCTCTTTGCGGCCAAAGAGGCTTTGCCGCAAACCGGGCGGCAATTTTGCAATTCAGATACGGCGCAGCATCAGCAAACCGCCGGTGCAAACCAGGATCAACCCCAGAGCCCCCACAAAGTAAACCAGGGGAAAATCCCCCGTGGCCGGGGTATCGACCGAAACCGGAGCCGCGGTTGCGGCTGGGGCGGTGGCTGCCGGGGACGAACTTGCCCCGGAGCCGGAGACGACGTCCGCCTTGGCGTAGGTCTCGCTCACAGAGACAGGCTCGTTGCGGGAACTGGAGGAGGGGGTGGCGGTTGGCGCCGCCGCGGTAGCATCACCCGAAGCAGAAGTCTCCCCGACAGAAGAAACCTGGGAGACGGAAGGGCTGCCTGCACAGGCGGCAAACAAAACCAACATGGCAGCAACCAGCAAAGCACCGATCAGCTGTTTCAAGCGGAAGCCTCCTTGGCATATTTTTATAAATAAAAATGAAAAAATTCCATAAAACGCGCGGGAATCCCATCAAAACCCCGCACAGGGCCGCAATCCTGCCGGCCGGGGAGGCAGGATTTTCCCGCTGTTATTCCTTATTGTATCATTTTGTGGGGGCGGCGTCAATATTTGCACAGAAAGATAACAATTTGGAAATATTTTGACGAAGCAAAGCCTGCTTTCCGCCGCACGGCGCCAAAAGCCGAATTGCTGCTTTTGCGGCTTTGTATCAGAAAAAACTCTTGTGTGCGGGCGCCAAAACGTTTATAATGGAATATATCTGCCAGGGCCCCGGCCCTGCATAATAAGGAGCGTTTTGCAATGAAAGGTATTATTTTGGCGGGCGGCGCCGGAACCCGGCTGTATCCGCTGACCATGGTTACTTCCAAGCAGCTGCTGCCGGTGTACGATAAACCCATGATCTACTATCCGCTTTCCACGCTGATGCTGGCGGGCATCCAGGATATTCTGATCATCTCCACGCCGGTGGACACGCCGCGCTTTGAAGCGCTGCTGGGCGATGGCAGCCAGTACGGCATTCGTCTGCAATATAAGGTGCAGCCCTCGCCGGACGGACTTGCGCAGGCCTTCTTGCTGGGCGAGGAATTTATCGGGGACGAGCCCTGCGCGATGGTGCTGGGGGACAACATTTTCTACGGCGCCGGGTTTGGCAAGCGGCTCAAGCTGGCCGTGCAAAACGCCGAGGAGGGCCGCTCCACGGTGTTTGGCTACTATGTGACGGACCCCGAGCGGTTTGGCGTTGTGGCGTTCGACGGCAATGGCCGCGCTACCTCCATTGAGGAAAAGCCCGCCGCGCCCAAGAGCAATTACGCCGTTACGGGGCTGTATTTCTACAACCGCGACGTGGTAAAAATGGCCAGAAGGGTCAAACCCTCGCCGCGCGGGGAGCTGGAAATCACCACGCTGAACGAGATGTACCTTAACGAGGGTCTGCTGGATGTGCAGCTGCTGGGCCGCGGTTATGCCTGGCTGGACACCGGCACGATGGACAGCCTGGTGGACGCCGCCGATTTTGTGCGGATGATCGAGCAGCGGCAGGGCATCAAGATCAGCGCGCCCGAGGAGATCGCCTACAAATACGGCTGGATCAGCCGCGAAAAGCTGCTGGAAAGTGCGGATCGCTACGGAAAATCGCCCTATGGCCAGCATCTGCGCAATGTGGCGGACGATAAGCTGAAATATTAAGTGAGTATACGTTACGGGTGCGGCGGTGCGCAAAAAAGCGAGGCGCCCCGCCCTACGGGGAGGCATTGCCATGAAAATCCTGATTACAGGCTGCAAGGGGCAGCTGGGCGGCGAGCTGTGCAAGCAGCTCAAGACCGGAGAGAGCGAACTGGGACCCTTGCCGGAGCGGCTTAAAACCGCCAGCGTGATCGCCATCGATGTGGAGGAGCTGGACATCACCGACCGCGAGGAGACGATCAACTACATCCGCCGCCACCAGCCGGACACGGTCATCAACTGCGCGGCCTTCACCAACGTGAACGGCTGCGAGACCAACCGCGACGCGGCGTTTAAGGTGAACGCGCTGGGCCCGCGCAACCTGGCTATGGCCTGTGAGAAAGTGGGCGCCCGCTTTATCCATCTTTCCACCGATTATGTGTTTCCCGGCACGCCCAACGGGGGCGTGCCGCTGGACGAGTGTGCAATTCCGGCGCCAATCTCGGCCTATGGGCAGACCAAGCTGCTGGGCGAACAGTACGCGCAGCGCTTTTGCCGCCGCACGATCATTGTGCGCACGGCCTGGCTGTACGGCTACGGCGGCAAAAACTTTGTAAAGACCATGGTCAACCTGGCCAGGACGCACAGCGAGCTTACAGTCGTAAACGACCAGCTGGGCAACCCCACCAACGCGGTGGATCTGGCCTACCATCTGCTCAAGCTTTCGGTCAGCCATGACTACGGCATTTACCACTGCACCGGCAGCGGCGTGTGCAGCTGGTACGATTTTGCTTCCGAAATCATCCGTCTTTCGGGGGAAGCCTGCATCGTGAAACCGATCTCCAGCAAGGACTATGCGGCGCAGCACCCCAAGAGCGCCGACCGCCCTGCGTGGAGCGCGCTTGAAAACCGGATGCTCCGCTGCACGGTGGGGGACGAGATGCGGGACTGGAAACCGGCCCTGCAGATGTTCTTTGACAACTGGGACGGCCAGTGACCGCCGCGCGCCACCCAACGAATTTGAAACAGAGAGGAATACAAATCGATGAAAACCTATCTTGTCACCGGCTGCGCCGGGTTTATCGGCTCCAACTTTGTCTACTATATGCTGAAAAAGTACCCCGAGATCCGCCTTGTCAACCTGGATAAGCTGACCTACGCGGGCAACCTGGAGAACCTGCAGGAGTGCGAGGGCGACCCCCGCCACATTTTTGTGCAGGGCGATATCTGCGACAAGACGCTGGTGGCCGAGCTGCTGGCCAAGTACGACCCCGACTACGTCATCAATTTCGCGGCCGAGAGCCATGTGGATCGCAGCATCAAAAACCCGGAAATTTTTGTGCAGTCCAACGTGATGGGCACCGTCAACCTTCTGCAGCGCTGCAAGGACGCCTGGTATGATGCGGATGCCAAAACCTGGAAGCCGGGCAAAAAGTACTGCCAGGTTTCCACCGACGAGGTGTACGGCGCACTGGGCGCCGAGGGCTATTTTATGGAAACCACGCCGCTGTGCCCGCACAGCCCCTATTCCTCCAGCAAGGCCAGCGCCGATCTGTTTGTGACGGCGTTCCACGATACCTACGGGATGCCTGTCAACATTACCCGCTGTTCCAACAACTACGGCCCCTACCAGTTTCCCGAGAAGCTGATTCCCCTGCTGATTCACAATGCCGAGAACCACAAGCAGCTGCCTGTCTACGGCGACGGTATGCAGGTGCGGGACTGGCTGTATGTGGAGGATCACTGCAAGGCCATCGACATGGTCGCCAGCAACGGCAAGGTGGGCGAGGTCTACAACGTGGGCGGTCACAACGAGCGCCCCAACATCTTCATCGTCAAGACGGTCATCCGCCAGCTGCACGACCGGCTGCAGGACGAAGGCATCAGCGAGGCGCTGATCAAGCATGTGGAGGATCGCCTGGGGCATGACCGCCGCTACGGCATTGACCCCACCAAGATCAAGAATGATCTGGGCTGGTATCCCGAGACGCCGTTTGAGAAGGGCATTGTGCTGACGATCGATTGGTATCTGAACCACAAGGCTTGGATGGAACATGTTACCAGCGGCGACTACCAGAAGTATTACGAGCAGATGTACAAAAATAAATAAAGGACTTGGCGCGGCCCGTTTTTGTGCCGCCCGGTCAGGAATGCCGCCGCTTGCCTTTGCAATGCGGCGGCGTTTGTGCTATACTGTATGCTATGCCCGGTTGTGCGCCGGGAGGCCGCCGCCCGCCGCTTTGCGGGCCGTGGAGCCCAAAAACCCCGTTCCGATGTGTTTAAGGAGAACTTGCATGGCAATTTCAAGAGAAGAACAATTGCGCAACAGCCGCCGCGTTGCCCGCCAGCTGGTGGGGGCGGTCGTGGTGGTTTTGGTATTGATCGGGCTGGTGACTGTGCTTGGCTGGGCCATGAAGGGGCTGCGCAGCGCACTGGACGATTCCGACCGCAAGGCCGGTTACGCGGATCGCCTGTACGGGCTGGTCATGTTCGACACCCTGCCCTTTGACGATGCGGCCGCGGTCGATCCCAATGTGTTCAAGCAGGCGGCCATCTGGGGAACCGTATACCAAATCCAGAAAAACGGCGGCACGCTGGACACCTATGAGCGCGACGAGGCCACCGGCTGCGTGATTTTGCCCAAGCTGGAGGTGGATACCTACATCTCCAACCTTTTGGGGCCGGATTACCCCATCACGGACGGCGCCTTTGAGACGACGGAGATGAACTACCAGTACAGCGAGGAAAAACAGGGCTACCTGGTGCCCATCACCGGTTCGGTGGGCCTGTTTACGCCGACGGTTGAAAAAATCGCCACCAAAAACGGCAAGACGATTGTGACGGTCGGGTATGTGCCCACACTGAACGGAAGCAGCAGTCTGACCCTGGCTGCGCCTACCGAACCGACCAAGTATATGGATTATGTGTTTACCCGCGGCGCCAACCGTCACTGGTATCTGACGGCGCTGCAAGACAGCGAGATGGTGGCGCCGGCGTCCTCCGCGGCCAGCAGCACCTCGGGCGATTCGACGGCCGCGGCGGCCAGCGACCCCCAGGCCATGGTGGAGAGCAACCTAAGCTCCAGCCTGGCGGATTCCGCCGCTTCCTCCGATGCGAACGCCCAGCCTGCGTCCGATTCCGAGGCGCCTGCCGACAGCGGACCGCAATCGGATGCGGCTTCGGATTCGGCTGCGGACGCCGCCTCGGATTCCGCTTCCTCGGAAGATACGGCGTCCTCCGCCGACAGCGCCTCCTCCCCGGCGGCATAAGACAAAACAGCAAAAAGCGAACCGGCCGCCCTGCTCCGCGATGGAACAGGGCGGCCGGTTTTCTTGGAAAAAGGGCTGTGCGGAATCCGGCAGGGAGGCCGGCCGGTGCTTGCGGTCAGAACGCGCGGCTGTGTTCGTTTTGCAGCCGGTCGTTGCGGTTCAGCTCGGCATCCAGCTCGGCGTCCAGCTCGTTCTGGCCTTCCGCCAGCAGCAGGCGCTTGCTGTAGGCGGTAAAACGCTCGCAATCGTTCTCGGCCAGGAAGGGGGCGGAGTCGGGGCCAAGGGCCAGCTCGTTGACAAAAACGACCATCTCCTGACCCTCGCCAAAAGCGCGCTCCATAAAATCAAAAGCAAATTCCAGCGCGTCGGAGGCTTGTGCCACCACCTGCTCCCGGCGGCGTACCTGCTGGTTGAAGCTTTCCCGCACGGTATCAAAGGCGATGTCGGCATCGGGCGTTTGGCCCAGCGCGGCCAGGTGGGCCGCCCAGCCGGACAGCAGGGAGCAGGTGCGGCTTTGCACCAGAATTTCCCGCGCGCTGAGCTGTCCGGCGGCCTTGCCGTCCGCCAGGCGCCGGTCGGCATCCTGCACCAGCCCCGCAAACAGGGCGTTGGCGTCGGGCGGGGTCAGCACGGCGCCCGCGGGCTGCAGCGCGCGCTTGAAAGCCCGCAGCTGGCGATAGCATCCGTCCGTGACGGCGCCCGCCGTCTGTGCGGCCTCAAACCGGACGTTCAGCCCCGCGTTGAGCAGGCTGACAAGAGACAGCCGCTCGTCAAAGGCGGCGCGAAGCGCCCGTTCCACCACGGCATCCGCCGCGCGGCCGTGCAGGATATCCTCCACGCCGTAATCGGCGCGGTACTTTTTGTACAGCTCCCAGTAGGCGGCAAAATCCCGCGCAACCTCGGGGTGGCGAAGATACTGGCTGATCACGCTCTCGTCCACCGGCAGATTCAGCGCCGCGTGGGCGGCCAGCAGGGCGGAAAGATCCTCCCAGCCGCGGGCCGTCACAAAGCGGGGACCGTCCACATCGTTTTCGATCTTGTAAAAATGCTGGGGCCGCAGTTCCAGGTAGGCCAGGATGGCCGGGTGAAGCCGCCGGGCGCGGGCATAGTTCTGCCAGACCGGCAGGCTGGGCTCGATGTCCATCCGGCGCACTCGGTCCAGGGTAACGATATCAAAATCCCGCACCGATTTGTTGTATTCGGGCGGATTGCCTGCCGCCACAATCACCCAGCCTGCCGGGACGGCCTGGTTGCCGAAGGTTTTGCCCTGCAGGAATTGCAGCATGGTGGGGGCCAGCGTCTCGGACACGCAGTTGATCTCGTCAATAAACAGGATGCCTTCCTTTAAGCCGGTGGCCTCCATCCTGCGGTAGACGCTGGCGATGATCTCGCTCATCGTGTACTCGGTCACGCTGTAATCCTGCCCGCCGAACTTGCGCTGGCGGATAAACGGCAGGCCGACCGCACTTTGGCGGGTGTGATGGGTGATTGTGTAGGCCACCAGCCCAATGTGGCATTCCTGCGCAATCTGCTCCATGATCTGGGTTTTGCCAAGGCCGGGCGGGCCCATCAGCAGCAGGGGCCGCTGGCGGATGGCGGGCATGGCGTAAGCGCCCGTCTCGTCCTTGGCAAGATAGGCAGCCACGGCGTTTTTGATTTCCTGTTTGGCGCGTTGAATGTCCATGTTCAGGGCTCCTTTGCAAGATTGTTCCGTTACAGGGCGGGCAGCTCGTCGGGATCGTCGGCATCGTCGGGGGACGGCGCAAACGGCGGGGCGGGCTCGGTGGGAAGCAGCTCCTCGGGGTCAAGCAGCAGCCGCATGGCCCAGGCAGGCGGCTCCGGCGGCGGGGCGCCTGTATCCAAAAACACAAACGCCACTTCATACGGGGGGCGCACGGCAGGGTAGGTTCCCTTGCCGTCGGTAAAGTAGAGCACGCCCTTCAGATCCGGCAGCTTGCCCTGCCCGCGCAGGGCGTCGATCCGGGCAAAAGCGGGCCGGAAATCGGTTCCGCCGCCGCCGCACAGGGTAAAACCGCCCAGATAGCGTTCCAGCTGGTCAAGCTCGGTCAGCCAGGTTTCGGCACGCACGGCGTCGTCGCATTGCAGCACCAGAATGTTGCAGTGGGTAAAAAAGCGGTCGGCGGTTTTCAGCAGGGTGAAGGTTTCCTTCAAAAAAGCTTTGACCAGCGCGCCGGAGGTGGAATCGCTGGTATCCAGCACGATCACGAAATCCCGCACCTTTTTGACCTCCCGCGTTTCCAGCGGCTCGATCAGGGGCAGGTCGCCGTACACCTGCAAGCCGTAGGTGTAATAGCCCAGGTCGAATTCGTCGGGGTCAAGGTGCGGCTCCTCCCGCAAAGTGGCAAACTTGCGCAAAAAATCCCGGTAAAGACGCCGCGTCTGCCCGGCCCGCACCTGGGCCAGCAGCGCTTCGGCGCCCGCATCGCTGCCGGCCTGCTGCCCGGCCTGCTGCTGGTCCAGTTGGGTCTGGCGGCCCAGCTGCTCCCAGTTTTTGCCGGCCGCCTGCGCCTGGGGCGCGTCTGGATCGGCGGGCCAGTATGCGTGGCTGTCGCAGTAAAATTCCTGGTGCAGCTTGGCCAGGCGGGCGGGCTCCGCGCCGTACAGCGCCAGCAGAGCGCGGCAGAGCGGCCCCGCGCTCATGACCCGGCACCGGGCCGAGAGCGCCGCGTAGGTCTGCTGCCGCAGCCAGCCCACCGGGCGGGCCAGCGCGGGCGCACCCCAGGTGTCCAGCAGGTACTCGACCGCAATGTCGCAGGCGAGATCCCAAAGCGCCCGGTCCCGCCCGGCGCGCAGCCACAGGTGGCGAAATACGCAGTGCAGCACGCTGTGCAGGTAGGCGCGGGGCAGGTAGCGGGGATTTTTGCGGTAAATTTCCAGCAGCCAGCCGCAGGGCACATAGAGCGCGGCGCCGTCGGTGGCCATGGCGCCGCCTTCCTCGACAGGTTCCCAGCGCAGCGCGCAGAGGGCGGTGTTCATATACCGCAATTGCAGGTACAGCTCGCCGCGGGTGCGCTGCAAAACGCGCAGCGCCATTGTGCGCGTCCACTCGGCCTGGGTTTGGGGCTGCGGCATCACAATCACCTCCGTGCCGGCCGCGGAATGGGCGGCGCGGCGTACAGAATGCGGAAAGATCAATCGAAATCGTACCGGCGGGGCGTTCGTTTTCGGCAGGCGGCGGCGTTCAGCAGCAGGGCCGCGCCCTCCGTCCAGCCAAGGCGGCCGCAGCGGGCCGCACCCTGCGCCAGCAGCGCGGCGTCCGGCAGGCCGCTGCCGCACAGCCAGCCTAGGGCGCCGGCGTCCCGTGCGTCCAGTATAAAGGAAAGGGCGTCCGGCAGGTGGTCGGCCAGCCAGCCGCGGTAGGCGGCCTGGGCCTCCGCCGTCAGCGCGCAGGGAAAGCGCAGCCGCCCCAGGGCCAGACGGCAGAGCTTGGCGGGCGTTTCGCCCACCGCAGCCTGGGAAAAGGCCGCGTCGTACTCGGCAAACAGCTGCCTTCCGCCGTCAAAGCACTGGCGGTAGCGGTAGCCCTCGCCCTCAATGCTGTGATTGAAGATGTGGGCGGGGGTGTTCTCGTCCAGCCACTCAAAATACTCGGGGTAAAAAAGGCGGGCCTGCTCGTCCGGAGCCAGAAAATGCACGGTGATATCGGCAGTAAGGGCGCTCAACAGCTTTTTCAGCCCGGTGGGGGAACCGGGCTGGGCGGTGACGTACAGATCGGCCAGCGCGCCGCAGTTGGTGAAAAGATCGCTGCCCAGCGCCTCGATGGCGGGGCCGACGGTCAGGCTGCGCAGAGAGCGGCAATTGTAGAAAACCGCGCTGTCCAGGACCCGCACGGAGGCAGGCAGACGGACATCGGTGAGAAAATCCCCGCAAAGAGGGTGGGAAGCGTCCGGGACCGCCGCGCCCCCGGCGCCCGGCGCGGCCCACAGCGCCCCCGCGCGTCCGGCGCGGGGGCTTGCGGCAAAGCAGTAGGGGGCAATCTCGGTCAGGGGCCGCCCCGCAAGGCGGGACGGCAGCGCCGGGCAGGGGGTGTCGCCGTACACCCGCAGCAGACGCGCGCCGTCCGCGCAGGGCGCCCACCGAAACGTCAGATTTTCGCCCAGAGAGGCCAAACGACAATTCCCCCTTTACAATAGCTTGATTATAGCATAAACTGAAGAAAGCGAAAAGAGTGAAACACGAAAAGGATGAACGGAATGGAACGCGCCAACACCCCCAACCGGATTTTGACCGGCGGGATTACGCAGCAATTGCTGCTATTTTTTTTACCCATCTGGATGGGAACCTTTTTTCAGCAGTTTTACAACACGGTCGATACGCTGGTGGTCGGCAACGTGGTGGGCACGGCGGCGCTGGCCGCCGTGGGCGCCACAGGCACGCTGGTGCAGCTGCTGGTGGGTTTTTTTGTGGGGCTGTGCAACGGCGCCGGGGTCATCATCTCCCAGCGGTACGGCGCCGGGGACAGGGACGCCGTGGACCGGCAGGTTCACACGGCGCTGGTGCTGGCCCTGGCGGGCGGCGCACTGCTGACGGCGCTTGGCCTGGCCGTCTCCCGCACGGCGTTGGTTTTGATGGATACCCCGGCGGAAATTCTTGATACCTCGGCGCTGTATCTGCGCATCTATTTTCTGGGGATGATCCCGCAGATGCTATACAACATGGGTACGGCTATTTTGCGGGCGGTGGGGGATTCCAAGCGGCCCTTGTACTTTTTGGTCATCGCCTCCCTGTGCAACGTGGCGCTGGATCTGTTGTTTGTGCTGGGGTTTCGCTGGGGGGTGGCGGGCGCCGCGCTGGCCACTGTTCTGAGCGAGTGTGTCAGCGCCTGGCTGACCCTGCGCTGCCTGGCCGGTTCCGAGGGGATGCCCTGGCATCTGCGGTGGTCGGCGCTGCGGCCGGACAGGGAGATTCTGGCCGATATATGCCGCATCGGGCTGCCGGCCGCGCTGCAAAGCAGCCTGTACAGCCTGAGCAACATCATCATCCAGCGGGGCATCAACGGCTTTGGCACCACCGCCGTGGCTGCCTGGAGCGTGTACGGCAAGATCGATTTTCTGTTCTGGATGACGATCAGCTCGCTGGGCATCTCCATCACGACCTTTGCGGGCCAGAACTTCGGCGCCCGCCAGTATGACAGGGTCAAGCGGGGCGCGTGGGTCTGCCTTCGGCTGGCGGCGGGCATCACGGCAGCCATCTCGCTGGCGCTGTATCCGGCCAGCGGCCTGCTGTTCGGGCTGTTCACGCGGGATGCCGCCGTGATCGCCCAGGGGGTGCAGATGATGCACTTTCTGGTGCCCACCTACCTTACCTACATCTGCATCGAGGTGTTTTCCGGCACGCTGCGCGGCTGCGGGGATGTGCGGGTGCCCACCTTGATCACCTGCTTCGGCGTATGCGGGCTGCGGGTGGGCTGGCTGTTGGCCGTGGTGCCCTTCCACCACACGGTGCAGGCGGTCGAGTTCAGCTACCCGATGACCTGGGTGACGGCGTCCGTTCTGTTTCTGGTCTACTACCTGCGGGGCGGCTGGCTGCGGCGGCGGATTGCGGCCCAGGAGGTCCGGGCGTAGGACGCTGAAAAAAAGACCCGCGCGGCGCACTGCAGGGGCAGCGGCGACGCGCGGATCATTTGTGTTTTTTACAGCTTGAAGCTGTCCTTTAAGGTGACGATGCGGTTGTAGACGCCGGGGTGGTTGGCGTCCGGCGTAAAGTAGCCGGTGCGCACAAACTGGAACCGCTCGCCGGGCCGGGCATCGGCCAGCGCCGCCTCCAGCTTGGCGCCCCGCACGGCGACAACGCTTTCGGGGTTGAGGTAATCCTTGAAATCCGCGCCCTCGGGGAGGGCGTTCATGTTTTCCTCGGTAAACAGCTTGTCGTACAGCTGCACATCGGCATCCACGCAGTCCCGGCAATTGACCCAGTGGATGGTGCCGCGCACCTTGCGGCCGTCGGCGGGGTTGCCGTTGCCGGTTTCCAAATCGGCCGTGGCGTGGATGGCGGTCACGGCGCCGTCGGCGTCCTTGTCCACGCCGGTGCAGCGAACAAGGTACGCGCCCATCAGCCGCACCTCGCTGCCAAGGCTCAGCCGCTTGAACTTCGGCGGCGGGACCTCAAAGAAATCGCTGCGGTCGATCCAAAGCTCCCGGCCAAAGGTCACCCCGCGGGTGGAATCGTCGGCGGCTTCCCGGTTGGGGTTGTTGGGCAGGGGGAAGGTCTCGGTCTTATCGGCGGGATAGTTGTCCAGGATCAGCCGGACGGGCGCCAGCACGGCCACCCGGCGGGGGGCGGAAAGCTCCAGCTCGGCGCGCAGAACGGCCTCCAGCTGGCGCATATCCACAAGATTGTCGGACTTGGAAACGCCGGCCTCCTGCACAAAGCGGAAGATGCTGGAAGGGGTGTAGCCGCGGCGGCGCAGCCCGCTCAGCGTGGGCATGCGGGGGTCGTCCCATCCGTCTACGATGCCTTTTTCCACCAGCTCGCGCAGATACCGCTTGCTCATCACGGTGTTGGTAACGTTCAGACGGGCAAACTCCCGCTGCTTGGGGAACTCGCCGCCCACGGTGTTTTGGATGACCCAGTCGTACAGGGGGCGGTGGTTGAGAAATTCCAGGCTGCAAAGCGAATGGGTGATCCCCTCGATGGCGTCCTGAATCGGGTGGGCGAAATCGTACAGAGGATAGATGCACCATTTGTCGCCCTGGCGGTGATGCTCCACATGCTTGATGCGGTAGATGGCGGGATCCCGAAGGTTCATGTTGGGGCTGGCCAGGTCGATCCTGGCGCGCAGGGTTTTTTCGCCGTCGGCAAACTTGCCGTCCCGCATCTGACGGAACAGCGCGAGATTTTCCTCGGGCGTGCGGTCGCGGCAGGGGCTGGGGCGGCTGGGCTTGCCGGCGTCGCTGCCGCGGTATTCCTGCATTTCCTCGCGGGGAAGGTCGTCCACATAGGCCTTGCCCTCAAGGATCAGCTTTTCCGCAAAGGCGTAGCAGCGGTCAAAATAATCGCTGCCGTAAAACACGCCGCCGTTCGGGGTGGCGCCCAGCCATTCCAGATCCCGGAGGATGCTTTGCACATACTCGTCCCCCTCGCGCGCGGGGTTGGTATCGTCAAAGCGAAGATTGAACTTGCCGCCGTAGGTTTTGGCCACCATGTAGTTGATGAAAATGGCCTTGGCCGAGCCGATGTGCAGGTAGCCGTTCGGCTCCGGCGGAAACCGGGTGTGAATCTCCTTCACCTTGCCCTGGGCAAGGTCCTCGTCGATGACCTCGGTGATAAAATTGCTGAATTTTTCGTCTGCCATAATTCCCTCGCACTCCACAATCTACAAAATTTCTTTCATTTTACAATATCCGCGCTTTTTCCGCAAGGGCAAGCGGAATTTTACCGCTCAGCGGTAATCGATGGGCAGGGTGGGCTGGCCGTTCAGGGTAAGCCCGGCAAGATTTCCGTCTAAAAACTCATAGTAGCCCTGCGCCGCGATCATGGCGCCGTTGTCGCCGCAAAAGCGAAGCTCGGGCAGGCAGACCCGGGCGCCCAGCTTTTGCGCGCCGTCGTTCACCAGCTGGCGAAGCCGCCCGTTGGCCGCCACGCCGCCGGCCAGGCAGATCGTTTTGGCGTTGGTATCGGCGGCGGCGGCCAGCAGCTTTTTGGCCAGGATCTGGGCGATGCGCTCCTGAAAGCTGGCCGCCATATCGGGTACCGATACGCTGCCGCCCCGCTGCCCGGCGTTGTGCACCTCGTTGAGAACGGCGGTTTTAAGGCCCGAAAAGCTCACGTTGTATTTGCCCGCCACATGGGGGGTGGGCAGCTTGTAGGCGTGGGGATCGCCCGTACGGGCTGCCTTGGCCACGCTGGGGCCGCCTGGGTAGGGAAGGCCCAGCGTGCGGGCCACCTTGTCAAAGGCTTCGCCTGCGGCGTCGTCCACGGTGCGGCCCAAAACGCGGTAGCGGCACCAATCCTCCACCTGGACGATGTGGCTGTGCCCGCCGCTGGCAACCAGGCACAAAAACGGCGGCTGCAGGTCGGGGTGGGTCAGGTAGTTGGCCGCGATGTGCCCGCGCAGATGATGCACCGGCACCAGCGGCTTGTCCGCGCCGTAAGCAAGGCCCTTGGCAAAGTTGACCCCCACCAGCACGGCGCCGATCAGCCCCGGGGCAAAGGTGACGGCCACGGCGTCCACCGCCCCGATGGAAAGCCCGGCGTCGGCCAGCGCCCTTTCAACGGTGCCGCTGATATACTCGGCGTGGCGGCGGCTGGCAATTTCAGGCACAACGCCGCCGTACAGCGCCTGCTCCTGCACGCTGGTGCTGATGACGTTGGAGCAAAGCACCCGGCCGTCCCGCACAACGGCGGCGGCCGTTTCGTCGCAGCTGGATTCGATTCCTAAAACATACATATGGATACGTCCTTCTGGTTTGTAATAAGGGCCGCTCAATGAGCCAGCAGCCAGGTCTCGCCGGTGCCTACCTCGGCGGTAAGAGGCACGGCGTACCGCACCACGTTTTCCATCTCCTGCTGCAGCAGCAGCGTAACGCGGGACGCCTCGGCGGCAGGGGCTTCCACGATCAGCTCGTCGTGGACCTGCAGCAGCAGCCGGGCCTGCAAATGCTCCTCCCGCAGCCGCTGCCAAACGTGTACCATGGCCAGCTTGATGATATCGGCCGCCGTGCCCTGGATGGGCGTGTTGCGGGCCATCCGCTCGCCCCCGGCCCGCACCTGAAAGTTGGAGCTGGCCAGCTCGGGCAGCGGACGGCGGCGGCCGAACAGCGTTTCCACATAGCCCTTGTCCTTGGCGTCCGCGATGCAGGTCTTCATATAGCCGTCCACCTTGGGAAAGGTGTCCAGATAGGTTTTAAGGAACTGGTCGGCCTCCTTGACGCTGATGCCCAGATCCTTGCTGAGCGAGAAGGCGCCCTTGCCGTACATGATGCCGAAGTTGATGGCCTTGGCCGAGGTGCGTAGTGCAGGGGTGATTTGCTCGGGCGGAAGGTGGTAGATCTTGGCCGCCGTGGAGCGGTGGATGTCCGCGCCGGTGCGGAAGGCCTGCTGCATGGCCTCGTCCCCGGTGATGTGGGCCAGAATGCGCAGCTCGATCTGGGAGTAATCGGCGTCCACCAGGGTGTTGCCCGGCCCCGCCACAAAATAGCCGCGCAGACGGCTGCCCAGCTCGGTGCGGATGGGAATATTCTGCAAATTCGGCTCGGTGGAGCTGATGCGCCCGGTGCGGGCCTCGGTCTGGATAAAGGTGGAGTGGATGCGCCCGTCCGGCGCCAGCGCCTTGAGCAGCCCCTCCACATAGGTGGAGTTGAGCTTCTGGTAGGTGCGGTATTTGAGGATGTCCTCCACGACCGGGCTGTAGGGGCGCAGGCTTTCCAATGTATCGGCGTCGGTGGAATAGCCGCTCTTGGTCTTTTTGCGGGTGGGCAGCTGCAGCTTGTCAAACAGCGCCTCGCCCAGCTGCTTGGGACTGTTGAGATTGAAGGTGTACCCTACTTCCCGGTAGATGGAGGCCAGCAGTCGCTGCAGCTCGGCGGAAAGCTCCACGCCGAAGGCGCGGATGCCGTCGGCGTCCACCGCAAAGCCGATGCGCTCCATATCGGCCAGCACGCGGGCCAGGGGCAGTTCCATCTCGTCGTGCAAGGCGCGCATCTTCTGGCCGTCCAGCGCCGCCGCCAGCGCCTCGCACAAGGGGGGCAGCAGCCCGGCGTCCGGAAGCGCCGGGCAGGCGAACAGCGGTGCGGCGCGGTACTCGGCGGCAAGGGGGGCAACCTCGTACCGGCTGGCCGAGGGGTTGAGCAGGTAGGCGGCCAGTTTGCCGTCAAAGCGAATGGCGCGGCCAACGCCGCCCGCCGCCAGCGCAATGTGGTAGAGGGGCTTGGCGTCAAACGTCCAAAGCTCGGCGTCGCTGTCCAGCAAGGCGGGCAGAAGGGCCTCGTCCAGCTGGCAGACGGTCTGCCCGGCGCCGTCGGCCTGCACCGCATACCAGGCCCCGGCGGGCTGCCGGGCAACATAGTACCGTCCCTGCCAGGCGGGCGGCAAAGCCCCCGGCTCCCGCTGGGGCAGGTCGGCCTGCGCGGCGGGGGCGGGGCCTTCGTCCAGCTGCCAGCGCCCGGCCAGCGCGTGCATTTCCAGATCGGCCAGCAGGCGGGCCGCGGCGGCGGGGTCGCCGGGCAGGCGGCGGTAGTGGGCAAGGTCGGTGTCCACGGGGGCGTCGCAGCGGATGGTGCCCAGCATACGGGAAAGCTCGGCCTCGGCCTTGTGGTTTTGCAGGTTCTCCCGCTGCTTGGGTTTGATAGCGGGATCGTCCAAAGCGGTATACACCCCCGCCAGCGAGCCGAACTTCTGCACCAGCGCCAGCGCCGTCTTTTCGCCGATGCCCGCCACGCCGGGGATATTGTCCGAGGCGTCGCCCATCAGGCTTTTCACCTCGATCAGCTGGGCAGGGGCCACGCCGTATTTTTCCCGGATGGCGGCCTCGTCCATCACAAGCGTCTCCCGGTTGGTGGCCAGCAGCACGGTCGTATCGGGGCTTACCAGCTGCAGGCTGTCCCGGTCGCCGGTGGCCAGCAGGGCGGTGCCGCCCTGCGCACTGGCTGCGGCGGCCAGCGTGCCCAGAATGTCGTCGGCCTCCCAGCCGGGCTTGGACACCTGCACAAAGCCAAGATCGCCCAAAAGCGCCTTCAGCACCGGCATCTGCCCGGCCAGCTCCTCCGGCATGCCATGGCGGGTGGCCTTGTAGCCGTCGTAGGCCGTGTGGCGGAAGGTGGGGGCTTTTTCGTCCCACGCGATGGCTACGGCGTCGGGCTGGTGGGCGGCAAGCAGGTTGAGCAGAATGTTTTGAAACCCGTAGATGGCGTTTGTAAACCGTCCGTCCTTGGTGGTAAGCAGCTTGATGCCGAAAAAGGCGCGGTTGACCAGGCTGTTGCCGTCCAATACCAAAATTTTCATGGCTACCTCCGTAAAAATCTTTCTGAAACAGTAGTATACCACAAATTGCCACGCGGCGCGCGTTTGTGGTATACTGAGAGAGCTTTTCCCGTAAAAAAAACCGGAGTTTTCGTTTTTAGCGTTGCTTTGTCAATAGGAAGGGGGCTGCATATGCAGCTTGGCAGCCATAAATTGCCCGCCGGCGGGGTGTTTGCGCCGATGGCGGGCTTTAGCGATGCGCCCTGCCGCCACCTGATGGCCGACCACGGCGCCGCGTACACGGTCAGCGAGATGGCCAGCGCCAAGGCCATCACCTTTGGCGATAAAAAAAGTCTTGCGCTGCTGCGGGACCCCGCGCCGAGGGGCCTGTACGCCGTGCAGCTTTTCGGAGATTCGCCCGGGACGCTGGCCGAGGCCGTGGGGCTTGTCCGGCAGGCGGGCATCGCGTTTGATGCGATCGATCTCAATATGGGGTGCCCGGCCCCCAAAATCACGGCCACGGGCGCGGGCAGCAGATTGCTGCTGGATCCGCCGCTATGCGGCAAAATCGTGCGGGCCGTCAAGGACGCGGCGGGGGATGCCCCGGTCACGGTCAAGATGCGGGCCGGGTGGGACGCCGCCCATGTTACGGCGGTGGAGGTGGCGCAGCAGTGCGAGGCCAACGGGGCCGCGCTGCTGGCCGTGCATGGCCGCACCACCGAGCAGATGTACCTGCCGCCCATCGACCCCGGCATCATCCGGGCCGTCAAGCAGGCCGTGCGGATCCCCGTGCTGGGCAACGGCGATCTGACCACGGCGGCACAGGCGCTGGCCCTGATGGAGCAAACCGGTTGCGACGGGGTGATGATCGGCCGGGGGGCGCTGGGCGATCCCTGGCTGTTTGAGGCGCTGCGGGCCGCGCTGACCGGCCGGCCGATGCCCGTGCCGCCCACGCTGCGCCAGAGGATGGCCGCGATGCGCGCGCAGATCTATGAGATGTGCGAGATAAAGGGCGAGTGGGTGGCCATGCCGCAGGCGCGCAGCCAGGCCATGTATTATATGAAAGGGCTGCAGGGCGCGGCGGCTTTGCGGCGGTATTGCTCGATGCTGGAGCATTTTTCCGATGTGGACAGGCTGATCGATGCGGTTTACCGTTTGCAGAAGGAAGACGGCGCCTGAAAATACAGCGTACGCTCGTCTTGCTTTGCGCCGCACGCAGGCGGGCGGTCAGAACCGGCCGCGGGTCAGTTCGTCCAGGTTTTGGGTGTAGCAGGGCAGCATATGCGCCAGAAAATACTCGGCCTCGGGGCAGTCCATCGCATGGAGCGCCTGCTCCTGCTGGGCGCGGGCCGCGTCAAACTCCCGGTTGCCGCCCTGGCCCTCCTCCACGCATTTCAGAAGCGCCGAAAGGCGGTCGGCCGCCTTGAGCAGCTTCTGCTCGGCGGGGCTTAGGACCTCCCCGGTCAGGTAGGGGGCCAGCGCGGGGGCCAGCGCGGGCGGAAGCAGCGCGGCCATCGCGCCTGCGCTCTGCTTTTCCAGCGCCTTGTAGGCCGTGCGCAGCGCCTCGTTCTTGTATTTGACAGGGGTGGGCATATCGCCGGTCAAAATTTCTGGCGCGTCATGGTAGAGCGCCGCCGCCGCCACCGTGTCGGGCCTAAGCTCGCCGGGCTGGGCGGTGCCGGTACAGCGCAGTGCGATCAGGCAGAGGGTGTGGGCCAGCAGCGCGGTATCGGCGGTGTGTTCGCTCAGACTTTCGGGCCGGCCATTGCGCATCAGGCTCCAGCGTGTGATGTATTTCATCCGCGCCAGCAGCGCATTGAACGGATAGGTATGCACGGCATTGCCTTCTTTCCAATTCTTTACTATAATGCTATCATAGAAAAGCATCATCCAAAGTTGATTCCTTGTATTATACCATACCTGCCTGCCTGTTACCAAGGCTCGCGCAGAAAAGGGGTACGCATTGTGGAGCTGCCGCCGCTTACAAAACCGAAAAGCCGTTACCGACAGGTGTTTTTTCTCTGCCTGCTGGTGGCGGTGGCCGTCTTTTTGCCCCATTGCATCGTCGATGGGCTTTCGGGCGGTTTTTTTCACTACGCAGGGGACTTTAACGACCAGCAAATTCCGTTCTACGCCTACGCCAACCGCTTTGTCAAAAACGGCGGCAGTTTCAGCTGGGCCACCGATCTGGGCAGCGGATTTGTCAACGCTTACTCGTTCTACCTGGTCGGCAGTCCCTTCTTCTGGTTCAGCCTGCTGTTCCCGGGCCGCTGGCTGCCCTGGCTGATGGTGCCGCTGCTCTGCCTGAAAATCGCGCTGGCCGGGGGCGGAGCCTACCTGTGGCTGCGCCGCTGGCCCAAAAACGAGAATATGGCCGTGCTTGGCGCCTGCCTGTACGCTTTTTCCGGGTTTACGATCTATAATATCTTTTTCAACCACTTTCTGGACGTTGTGGCGCTGTTTCCGTACATGCTGGCCTCGCTGGACGAGGCCGTGCTGGATGGACGGCGGGGCGTGTTTCCGTTCTGGGTGGGGCTCAACCTGCTCAACAACTATTTCTTTTTTGCCGGGCAGGCCGTGTTTCTGGTCATCTACTTTGCCTGCATGACAGGGGGGCGGCTGTATAAGCTGCGCCCGCGGCTGCTTGGCCGCCTGGCGTTTGAAACGCTGCTGGGCTGCGCGCTGGGCTGCCTGCTGCTGATTCCTGCCGGGCTTTCGCTGCTGCAAAATCCGCGCACCATCGATCCGTTCAACGGCTACGGCTGGCTGGTGTACGGCAAGGCGCAGCAATACCTGGCCATCCTGTACAGCATGTTCCTGATGCCGGAGGCGCCCTATCTGCTTGATATGTTCAACGAGGGCGTCCTGAAATGGACCAGCCTGACGGCCTACCTGCCGCTGTTCGGCATAGCGGGCGGGCTTGCGTTCTGCCGCATCCGGCCGCGCCATCCGTTTGCCCGCATCCTGAAGGCGTCGCTGGTGTGCGCGTTTGTGCCTGCGCTCAACAGCGCCTTCTATGCCCTCAATTCCAGCTACTACGCGCGGTGGTACTATATGCCGCTGCTGGTGCTGTGCGCGGCCAGCGTGATGGCGCTGGAAAACCGCCGCGCGGATTTTCGCGGCGCCGTCACAACGGTGGCGCTGTTTACGGCCAGCGCCGCGGCCTTTGCGCTGGTGCCCAACAAGGACGCGGACGGCAATTGGAAGCTGGGCGTGGTGCAGAATCAGGCACGGTTTTGGGCCGTCTATCTTGTCAGCGTGGCGGGGGTGCTGCTGTTTGCGCTGCTGCTGCGGGTGTTCCGCACGCCCCGGCGCCGCCAGCAGCTGGCCGGCGTGCTGCTGGCGGGCGTTTGCTGCTTTACCTTTGTATACGCCACCCTGCATCTTTCCCTGACCAAGTACGGCCAGTGGAACCACGACAGCGCCTTTGTGCAGCAGACCTATCGGGAGGCCGACGACCTGAACGCCGCGCTGCCCGACGATGCTTTTTACCGCGTGGACGCCTACGGCTGCTTTAACAACATGGGACTGTGGCTGAATAAAAGCTGCATCCAGTTTTTCAACTCGACGGTGGCGCCCCATATATTGGAATTTTACCCCACGGTGGGGGTTACGCGGGACGTCAACTCCAAGCCGGACGTCAGCCTGTATGCGCTGCGAGGGCTTTTGGGAGTGCGGTTCACGCTGGTGCCTGCGGTCAAGGAGCGCGAGTGGCAGGACGAAAAGCTGGACGGCTGGCGGTTGTACGGCAGCAGCGGCAGCTACCAGATCTATGAAAACGAAAACTGGGTGCCGATGGGCTTTGTGTACGATTCCTATCTGCGGGAGAGCATCTACCGCCAGACCGAGGAGAAGGAGCGCGGCAACCTGCTGATGAAGGCCATTGTTCTCTCGGATGCGCAGATCGCCCGCTACGGTGATCTGCTGACGCCGCTCTCCGAGGAGGACGCCGCACGCCGCACCTACGCCCAGTACACGGCGGACTGCGATGCCCGCCGCGCCGGGGCCGCAACCGGCTTTGCGGCCAGCGATACCGGCTTTACGGCCACGATCACCCTGGCGCGGGACAATCTGGTACTTTTCAGCGTGCCGTACGACGATGGCTTTACGGCTACGGTGAACGGCGAAGCCGCCGTGATCGAGAAGGTGGACGACGGTCTGATGGCTGTGCGCGCCCCCGCGGGAGCGGACACGATCGTGTTTACCTACCATACGCCGGGGCTGGCGCTGTCGGGGCGGATCGTGGTGGGAGCCGTGCTGGTGTACGCGGCCTACCTGTTTGCGCTTATCCGCCGCAAACGCCGCCCGGCCGCTGCTTTGGCGCCGGAGAGCCCCGCCGCACCCGGGAACCCCGCGCCGAACCCGGCGCCCCAGCCGGAACCGGAACCTGAATTTCCGGGCGGGCCTGCGCCTCTGGCGCCGCCGGAACCGCCCGACGGCGCAGGGACGCCCCAACAAACCGAACAGAAAGAGGACGACGAACCATTATGATCAATCACGCACAGCAAATTGCCGGGGAGCTGCATCTGGAGCTGAAAAACGTGACCGGCGCGATGGAACTGATCGACGCAGGCAACACGATCCCGTTTATTGCCCGCTATCGCAAGGAGGCCACCGGCTCGATGGACGACCAGGTGCTTCGCCAGCTGGGGGAGCGGCTGGAATACCTGCGCGGGCTGGATGCCCGCAAGGAAGAAGTTGCCCGCAGCATAACCGAGCAGGGCGCGCTGACCCCCGCGCTGGAAAAGGGACTGGCCGCCGCCAAAACGTTGGCCGAGGTGGAGGATCTTTACCGCCCCTACAAGCCCAAGCGCAAAACGCGGGCCAGCGTGGCCAAGGCCAGGGGTCTGCAGCCGTTGGCGGAGCTGCTGCTGCGGCAGGACGCCCGCATTGACCCACCGGCCGAGGCGGCCGCCTATGTGAACGGCGAGGTGCCCGACGCCGCCGCCGCGCTGGCGGGCGCACAGGATATTCTGGCCGAGGCGTTCTCCGACGATGCAGCCTGCCGCGCCGTGCTGCGGCAGTATTACCGGGCCTTTGGCCAGGTCAAAAGCACCCGCGCCAAGCAGGAGGACAGCGTGTACGCGCCGTATTACGATTATACCGAGCCGCTTGCCAAGATTCCCGGCCACCGGGTGCTGGCGCTGGATCGGGGCGAGCGGGAAGGCTTTTTGAAGGTGAGCATCCAGGTGGACGCCGAGCGTGCCGCCGGGATCGCGTGCCGTCCGTTTGTTCGCGCCGGGGGCGGGGCCAGCGCCGCGCTGGTGGAGGCCGCCGCGCAGGATGCCTACAAGCGGCTGATCCACCCCAGCCTGGAAACCGAGCTGCGCGGCGATTTGAGCGATAAGGCCGCCGAGGGCGCGATCCAGGTGTTCGGGGATAATCTGCGCCAGCTGCTGCTGCAGCCGCCCATCCGCGGCAAGGTGGCCATGGGCCTTGATCCCGGCTACCGCATGGGCTGCAAGGTGGCCGTGGTGGACCCCACCGGCAAGGTGCTGGACACGACGGTCGTCTATCCTGTGCCTGAATTTAAGAGGGTGCCGCAGGCAAAGGCGGCCATCAAGGGGCTGATTTTGCGCCACGGCGTGGAAATTCTGGCCATCGGAAACGGCACTGCGGGCAGCGAGACGGAGCGTTTTGCCGCTGAAGTCATCCGGGAGCTTGCCGAGGAGAAGGGCCTGCGCCTGCAATATATGGTGGTCAGCGAGGCGGGGGCCAGCGTCTATTCGGCCAGCAAGCTGGCGGCCGAGGAGTTTCCTCAGTTCGACGTCAACCTGCGCAGCGCGGTATCCATCGCGCGGCGGCTGCAGGACCCGCTGGCCGAGCTGGTCAAGATCGAACCAAAGGCTGTTGGGGTGGGGCAGTACCAGCACGATATGCCCCAGAAGCGGCTGGACGAGACGCTGGACGGCGTTGTGGAGGATTGCGTCAACTCGGTGGGGGTCGATCTGAACACGGCCTCGGCGCCGCTGCTGCGGCGGGTGGCGGGCATTACGGGCGCCACGGCCAAGAATATCGTGGCCCGGCGCGAGGAGGAAGGCGCGTTTGTCAGCCGCGCCGAGTTGAAAAAGGTCAAGGGCCTTGGCCCCAAGGCTTTTACCCAGTGTGCGGGCTTTCTGCGGCTGCCGGGCGCCAAAAACCCGCTGGACGCCACCGCCGTCCACCCCGAAAGCTACCCCGCCGCCCGGGAACTGCTGGCCGCCTGCGGCTACAGGGAGGCCGATATCGGCACCGAGCGGATTGCCGAACTGCCCCGAAAGGCCGGCGCCTTGGGCATGGCCGCCCTGTGCGCCAAAACAGGCGTGGGCGAGCCGACCCTGCGGGACATCATGGCTGAACTGCTCAAGCCGGGCCGCGATGTCCGGGACAGCCTGCCGGCCCCTCTTTTGCGCAGCGATGTGATGAGCATGGAGGACCTGAAACCGGGGATGGAGCTGTCCGGCACGGTGCGGAACGTCATCGATTTCGGCGCTTTTGTGGACATCGGCGTCCACCAGGACGGCCTTGTGCATATTTCCCAAATATCGGACCGGTACATTCGGCACCCGCGTGAGGTGCTGAAGGTGGGCGACATTGTAAGAGTGAAGATTCTTGACGTTGACAAGACGAAAAAACGGATTTCTCTCACCATGAAGGGCTTGGCGCACTGAAAGGGCACGTCTGGGCGAATTTTCCATTATATATGTAGTTTTGTTGCGCGTTTGACCTTGCCGATACGGAATGAAGCTTGGTGAAAAGCAGGGAAAAAGGACAAAAAATGGAATGAATCAATCCGAAAGTATAAAATGCGAGCGCCTATATTGAAAATAATGTGTTTTGAATCGTTTCAACCCCCTGTTTGTTTGGCAGACCCGCCAAAAGCCCAATTATACACATATCGCTTTTGTGCATCTTGTAGAAAAAGAATGCCGAAAGAATCCCGGGGCGTGCCGCGGGGAATACCTGTGTTATAATACAAACTGTAAGGCGGGGATGGCAATACGGCCATACGACCCTTACAACGGTTATCTTTATGGAGGGATACGTTATGGTGAGACAAGTCAAGGTTTCCAACTTCACGGAAGTGCAGGGAATCGTGTCTGCCGCCGCCAAGTGCTACAACGACGTCGGCGTGCATGACATGAAGGGCAGCATCGCGGATGCAAAAAGCATCCTGGGGATGATGAGCCTCGATTACAGCCGTCCTGTCAAGATTGTTTGCGAGAATGAAAATGACCTGAACGAGGTCGTCAATGCCATTCGGCAGTAATAACAGGGCATAGACGGAGGAATGCCGCGCCTTGGGCTTTTCAGGCCCATGGCGGCGGGGCTGCCTCCAGGCACGCGGCAGAGCCGTCCCGGCGCAAAGCGGGGGCGGCTTTGTCGCGCTTTGCGTTGCCCGGGAGGTTCCAAACAATTCCAAACGGAAAGAAAAAGGCCCGGAGGCTGCTGCAAAACAGCCTCCGGGCCTTTTGGCGCCTGGGCAAAACGAGGAATCGGAACAAAATCAGAACAAGCCGGAAATTTTGCCGTTTTCGTCGCAGTCGATGTCCATGGCGGCAGGATGGCGGGGCAGCCCGGGCATGGTCATGATGTTGCCGCAAATTACGACCACAAAGCCTGCGCCCGCCGAAAGCCGCACCTCCCGCACCTGCATCGTAAAGCCGGTGGGGGCGGCCAGAAGTTTGGCGTCGTCGCTGAAGGAATACTGCGTTTTGGCAATACACACGGGCAGCCCGCCGTAGCCCATGGCGGCCAGCTCGTCCAGCGTTTTTTGGGCGGCGGGCGCGTAGGCCACACCGTCCGCCCGGTAGATCTTTTTGGCGACGGCCTCGATCTTCTCGGGCAAAGACTGGGCCAGGTCATAGGTGAAGCGGATCGGGCGATGCTCCAAAATCGAAAGCACGGTTTGGGCCAGCGCCTTGCCGCCCTCGCCGCCGCGGGCAAATACCTCGCTCAGCGCGCAGGGGACGCCTGCCGCCGCGCAGACCGCGCGGATCTCGTCCATCTCGGCCTCGGTGTCGGTGGGGAAGGCGTTGATCGCCACGCAGACGGGCAGCCCAAACTGATTTTTGAGGTTATCGATATGGCGGGCCAGATTGGCTGCACCCTTGCGGACCAGCGCGGGGCTGGGCGTGCCCAGATCCTGCCTGGCGCAACCGCCGTGATGCTTGAGCGCACGCACGGTGGCCACCAGAACCACGGCGTCCGGCGAAAGGCCCGCCATCCGGCATTTGATGTCCAAAAATTTCTCGGCGCCAAGATCCGCGCCAAAGCCGGCCTCGGTCACGACGTAATCGGCCAGTTTAAGGCTCAGCCTGGTGGCCGTAACGCTGTTGCAGCCGTGCGCAATGTTCGCAAAGGGGCCGCCGTGGATGATGGCGGGATTGTTTTCCAGCGTCTGCACCAGGTTGGGGTCGATGGCGTCCTTGAGCAGGGCCGTCATGGCGCCCGCCGCGCCCAGCGCCCCGGCCGTAACCGGCTTGCCGTCAAAGGTGTAGGCGCACACGATGCGGGACAGCCGCTCCTTGAGATCCCGAAGATCGGTAGCCAGGCAAAAGATGGCCATGATCTCGCTGGCCACCGTAATGTCAAAGCCGTCCTCCCGGGGCGTGCCGTTGGCCTTGCCGCCCAGCCCGTCGATCAAAAAGCGAAGCTGGCGGTCGTTCATATCCATGCACCGCTTCCAGGTGACGCGGCGCGGGTCGATGCCAAGCGGGTTGCCATGCTGGATCGAGTTGTCGATCATGGCGGCCAGCAGGTTGTTGGCTGTACCGATGGCGTGCAGATCGCCGGTAAAATGGAGATTGATATCCTCCATGGGCACCACCTGGGCGTAGCCGCCGCCCGCCGCGCCGCCCTTGATGCCGAACACCGGCCCCAGCGAGGGCTCCCGCAGGCAGAGCATGGTTTTGTTGCCCAGCGCGCACAAAGCGTCCGCCAGGCCCACGCTGGTGGTGGTTTTGCCCTCCCCGGCCGGGGTGGGACTGATGGCCGTGACCAAAATCAGCTTGCCGTCCGGGCGGGAGCTGTGGATCAGCTTGTGGTTGAGCTTGGCCTTGTAGCGGCCGTAGGGTATGACATCCTCCGGCGAAAGGCCAAGCGCGTCCGCCAGCTGACTGACGGGGCGCAGAACCGCCGCCTGCGCGATCTCGATATCCGATTGCATGGCAATTTCCCCCATATCCGTATCTGGCGGTATTCCGCCGCTTTTTGTCTTTCCGGCCGGGCGGCGATTCAAAGCGCGCAGCCCATGTGTAAGTGTAGCAAAATCGGCGGGGGAATACAAGGTTTTAAGAAAAAGTAATACTACCGCCGCGGAACGCCGGACGGCCCGTTTTACCGTCAAAACGTTCGGCCTGCGCGGCGCGCGGCCTCAGACCGTGCCGCGCCCCACGCCCCATTTTTTAAAGTAGCGCAGCATGCTTTTCAGCTGCATTGCAAACTTGCCTGCGTCCCGCATCGGCTCCCGGTGCCAGGCATGGATGGCGCGGAACTGCGGCAGCAGATAGACCGTGCCGCATTGCAGCGCCTTCTGGGTAAGGTCGGCATCCTCCACATACATGAAGTAGCCCTCGTCAAAGCCGCCGATCTGCCGAAACACCGGGGTGCGGAAGGCCGCAAAGCTGCCCGTGCAAAACTCGATGGGCCGCGGCCGGGTTAAATCCTCATCCTGCATGGTGTAATGCTCGTCCGCGGTGGCAAACACCGAGGCGGGCAGCCTGGGCGCCAGCTGGCGGGCCAGCAGGGCGTAGGGGGTGGGCTTGCGGCGGGGCAGGTGCTGGATGCGTCCGTCCGGAAAATACAGCTGGGGCGTGGCCATCACGGCATCGGTGTGCAGGGTCATCCAGTTGGCCATCCCGTTCAGCACGTCGGAATCCAGCAGGATGTCCGGGTTGAGAATAAAGTGGAAATCGCTGGCAAGCCGGGGCAGCACGGCGTTGTGCCCCCGCCCAAAGCCAAGGTTCCGGGGCAGGCAGAGCACCTGCGCCCGGGCGTCGCCAAAATCGGTGGCGGCCAGCCGCGCGCCGGTTCCGTCCGGGCTGGCGTTATCAATCAGATACAGCACAAAATCGCGGTTGGGGGTGTGGCGCAGCACGCTGCGCGCGGCGGCGCACACCTCGTCATAATTGCCGTAGGCTACGATGCCTGCGCTTAGAACAGCCATGGCATTACTCCTTACCGTAAAAGCGTCAGCCGGAAGCGTTTCCGCCCAGCTGCAAAAGCGCGCTTTGCCCCACATAACGCCGGGCAAACGCATCCGCGGACATGGGGCGCGCGTACAGATAGCCCTGCAAAAGATCGGCCCCGGCGCCCACGGCGGTCTGCTCCAGCGCGGGGGTTTCGATGCCCTCCACGCAGGAATGGATGCCCAGCTGCGCCGACAGGCTGAGGATGGCGGAAAGGATGGCCCGGTCGGCCAGATTGTTGGCCGCGTCCCGGGACAGGGTATGGTCGATCTTGATCCAGCTGGGGGTCAGGGATTTCAGCACGCTGAAGCTGGCGTAGCCGGTGCCGAAATCATCCAGCGCGGTCATGATGCCGTGAAGCTGCAGCTCGTTCATCGTTTCCCGCAAAAAGGCGAGATCCGCAATGCGGCAGCTCTCGGTCAGTTCCAGGCAGAGCGAGCCGAACGGCAGGCCGGATTCCGCAAACAGGCGGCAGGCCGTATCGCAAAAATCCTCCTGAATGATCTGCTGGTAGGACACATTGACGCTCACGCCGGGAAAACCGCCGTCCAGCGCCATCCAGGCGCGGCACTGGCGCAGGCTTTGCTCCAGCACCCAGGTGCCCACGTTCACAATATCGCCGTTGCTTTCCAGCAGGGGGATGAACTCGGCGGGGCCGGCATCGGGGAAATCCTTGTTGTGCCAGCGCAGCAGCACCTCGGCGCCGGGCGCATGATGGCCGTCCATGGTGCGGGTGGAGAGAAGCGGCTGAAAAAACAGCTCAAAATGGGCGCAGCGGTTCAGCACATCCCGGTGCAGCGCGGAGGTCAAATCACTGCGGCGCTGCTCGGCTGCGCAAAGGGTGGCCGTGTAAAACAGCATCCGGCCCGGCTGCATCCGTTTGGCGGCGTTCATGGCCATATCGGCACGGCTGTACAGGGTGTCCAGGTCGGTGCCGTCCGCGGGATAAAATACGCAGCCGCCCGTGAGGGACAGCGGCACCGGCCTGTCGTCCAGCGTAAGGACGTCGGCGCACTGGCGGCAGGCCTCAAACGCGGCCCGCATCCGCGCGCGGTCGGCCCCCGGCTGCACATAGGCGAACTTGTCCCCGTCCATCCGGTAGAAGGAGCCCTCCGGGAACCGTTTGACCAGGGATTCCGCCAGCGCGCGGAGCAGGCGGTTGCCAAAACGGTAGCCGTGGCTGTCGTTGATTTGATGGAAGCCGTCCAGCCCGAGCAGCAGCGCGCCCGAAGCGGATGCCTGCGTGTTGGAAACGCGGCGGTTCAGCTCATGGATCGTGTAAAGGCCGGTCACATAGTCGTACTTGGCGACGGGGCCCAGGTTGTTGATGACCCCGGCAAACAGGAACGGCTTGCCCCGGGCATCCCGGCGCAACAAGCCCTTGCAGCGCACCCAAAGATAGGTGCCGTCCCGGCTGCGCGTGCGATATTCACACGAATGCACGCCGTCTCCGCTGCCGGAAAACAGCTCGTCCAGCTTTTTCTCGTATACGGCGCGGTCTTCCGGGTGGATGTGGGGCAGCCAGGCGCTGCGCGCATCGGGCATATATTCGCCGGGCATCCCAAACTCCTGCACGGCGCTTTTGCTCCAGCGGGAATAGCCGGAGCGTAGATCGTAGGCGAAAAAATAGGTGTCGCTGGCGCTGTCGGCGAAAATGTCGAACAGGGGAGAATCCAGGATGGGGTCGTACAAGGGCGGCAAAACGATTCCTCCTTTGGGGGGTGGCGTACGGCACGAAAAAGGAAAAGATTCTGATAAAAGAATAACACGTTTACACATCTTTGTCACGAATATTTTGCTGCTTTTTTGTCCAAATTGCATCCTTGAAACGGGAATCGCTTGTGATAATGCCACAAAAAGCCGCCCCGCCGAAGACGGCGGGGCGGCTTTGCTGAAAAATTACTTTAAAACAAGATGTCCGCCGTCGGCATCCACGGTCAGGGTGTCGCCGGGCAGGTGATTGCCTGCAAGGATCTCGCGGGCGATCATGGTTTCCAGGTGGCTTTGAATGTACCGCTTAAGCGGGCGGGCGCCGTAGACGGGGTCGTACCCGTCGTCAATGATCTGGGCGGCGGCGGCCGGGGTAACGTTCAGCTTGAGCTGCTTGTCCGCCAGGCGGCGGCGCAGATCCTCCAGCATCAGCTCCACAATGCCGCCGATCTCGGTCTTGGTCAGGCTCTTGTAGTAGACGACGTCGTCCAGGCGGTTGAGGAACTCGGGGCGGAACTGGCGCTTGAGCAGCAGCTCGATCTGGGCGCGGGCCTCGTCCGAAAGCTCGTTGCGGCCGTCGGCACGGTTTTTCTCCAGGTCGTCCAGGATGATGTCCGAGCCGAGGTTGGAGGTCAGGATGATAATGGTGTTTTTGAAATCCACGGTGCGGCCCTGGCTGTCGGTGATGCGGCCGTCGTCCAAAACCTGCAGCAGAATGTTAAAAACATCGGGGTGGGCTTTTTCCACCTCGTCAAACAGCACTACGCTGTAAGGGCGGCGGCGGACGGCCTCGGTAAGCTGGCCGCCCTCCTCATAGCCGACGTAGCCCGGAGGCGCGCCGATCAGCCGCGATACGCTGAATTTCTCCATGTACTCGGTCATGTCGATGCGCACAAGGTTCTTTTCATCGTCGAACAGGGCCTGGGCCAGCGCCTTGGCCAGCTCGGTCTTGCCTACGCCGGTGGGGCCCAGGAACAGAAAGCTGCCGATAGGCCGGTTGGGATTGGCGATGCCGGCACGGCTGCGCAGGATGGCGTCCGAAACCTTTTGGACGGCCTCGTCCTGGCCGATGACCCGCCGGTGCAGCACATCGGGCAGGCGAAGCAGCTTTTCGCGCTCGCCCTCCACAAGCTTCTCGACTGGGATGCCGGTCCAGCGGGCCACGATGCGGGCGATTTCCTCATCGGTCACGCGGTCGCGCAGCAGGCTGGATTCTTTTTTCTCGGCGGCCAGCTTTTCCTCCTCGCCCAGCTGGCGCTGCAGGGTGGGCAGCTTGCCATATTGCAGCTCGCCGGCCTTGGCGTAATCGCCGTGGCGGGTGGCTTTTTCGATCTCGGCCTTGGTGGCCTCCACCTCGGCACGCAGACTTTGCACCTTGCCGATGGCGTTCTTCTCGTTCTCCCACTGGGCCTTTTTGCTGTTAAAGCCGTCGCGCAGCTCGGCCAGCTCCTTTTCCAGCCCGGCCAGGCGCTGCTTGGAAAGCGCATCCGTCTCCTTTTTGAGGGAGGCTTCCTCGATCTGCAGCTGGGTGATGCGGTGGTTCAGATCGTCCAGCTCGGCGGGCATCGAATCCAACTCTGTCTTGACCATCGCGCAGGCCTCGTCCACCAGGTCGATGGCCTTGTCGGGCAGAAAACGGTCGGTGATGTAGCGGTCGGAGAGGGTGGCGGCGGCGATCAGCGCGCCGTCCTGGATTTTGACGCCGTGGTAGACCTCGTACCGCTCCTTAAGGCCGCGCAAAATCGAGATGGTGTCCTCCACGGTCGGCTCGCTGACCGTGACGGGCTGAAAGCGGCGTTCCAGCGCGGGATCCTTTTCGATGTACTCGCGGTATTCGTCCAGCGTGGTGGCGCCGATGCAGTGCAGCTCGCCGCGGGCCAGCATGGGCTTGAGCAGGTTGCCCGCGTCCATGGCGCCGTCGGTTTTGCCCGCGCCCACGATCGTGTGCAGCTCATCGATAAAGAGGATGATCTTGCCCTCGCTCTTTTTGACCTCGTTCAGCACGGACTTGAGGCGCTCCTCAAACTCGCCGCGGTACTTGGCGCCCGCCACCAGCGCGCCCATGTCCAGGCTGAAGACCGTGCGGTCCTTGAGGTTTTCGGGTACGTCGCCCCGCACGATGCGCTGGGCAAGCCCTTCGGCGATGGCTGTCTTGCCAACGCCTGCCTCGCCGATAAGGACGGGGTTGTTCTTCCGCTTGCGGCTCAAAATACGGATGACGTTGCGGATCTCGGCGTCACGGCCGATCACGGGATCCAGCTTGTTGGCGCGGGCCAGCGAGACAAGATCCTGCCCGTATTTTTGCAGGGCGTTGTAGGTATCCTCCGGGTTGTCGGAGGTGACGCGCTGGTTGCCCCGCACCCCCGAAAGCTGGGCCATGAATTTTTCCTGGGTGATGCCGAAGGATTGGAACAACGCCTTGGCTGCCTTGCCGGGGCGCTGCAGAAGGCCGAGAAAAACGTGTTCGACGCTGATGTACTCGTCCTTCATATTTTTGGCCTGCGCCTCGGCGGCGTTGAGGGCCTGGTCAAGCTCCTGCGAGATATAGACCTTTTCGGGGTCGCGGCCGGTGCCGGTCACATGGGGCAGGGCGGCCACTTTTTCGGCTGCCGCCGCGCTGAAGGTGCCGGGCTCCACGCCCATCCTGGTCAAAAGCTGGGGGATCAGGCCGTCCTGCTGCTGGGCAAGCGCCACCAGCATATGCTCCTGCTCCAGCGCCTGGTTCTGGTATTCCACCGCAAGCCGCTGTGCGGCCTGCAGGGCCTCCACGGTCTTTTGGGTAAATTGGTTTGTATTCATACTGCGTACCTCCCTTGCGGTTCCGTCATTCTATATTGGCAAACAAGCGCTGTAAGTGCCAAATCCCGCGGGCGGGCTTTTACGCGGCGTTCAAGCGCGGGCGTGGAATCGGTCTGATTCCGCCTGCCGTACCGCTAAGGGGCCATGCCGGGATCTGTTGAATTAGCACTCTAACTGCTTGACTGCTAATATTGTAGCACGACCGCCAGCAAAGTCAAGGGCCCGACACAAAAACTTTACAATTGCCTAGCCGGCGTCGAATTTCAGGGCGCGGCGGGGGTTTTTTCGCGGTTTGCCTTGATTTGAGGCGCCGCAACCGCTACAATAGAAGCGATACAGAACTTTAATTCGGTAAACTACTACAAAACCGGGAGGTCACAAACATGGATACCGAGCTTTCCTTGGGCAGCCTTTGCGTACAGGGCGGCTACACGCCCGCCAACGGCGAGCCCCGCCAGATACCGATCATCCAAAGCACCACCTTTAAGTACGATACCTCGGCGGAGATGGGCAAGCTGTTTGACCTGGAGGCCAGCGGCTACTTTTACTCCCGCCTGCAAAACCCCACCTGCGACCATGTGGCGGCCAAGATCGCGGCGCTGGAGGGCGGCACCGCCGGCATGCTTACATCCAGCGGGCAGGCTGCCAACTTTTTTGCGCTGTTCAACCTGTGCAGCGCGGGGGATCACATCGTGGCCTCCAACTCGATCTACGGCGGCACCTTCAACCTGATCGCGGTTACGATGGCCCGGATGGGGATCACAGCCACCTTTGTATCGCCGGACTGCACCGACGCCGCGCTGGACGCGGCCTTCCAGCCAAACACCAAGGTGGTTTTCGGCGAGACGATCGCCAACCCGGCCCTGACCGTGCTGGATATCGAGCGGTTTGCGGCGGCGGCCCACCGCCACGGCGTGCCGCTGGTGGTGGACAACACCTTTGCCACACCGGTCAATTGCCGCCCCATCGCCTGGGGGGCGGATATCGTGACGCACTCCACCACCAAGTACATGGACGGCCACGGCGGCACCGTGGGCGGCGCCATTGTGGACGGCGGAAGATTTGACTGGATGGCCCATGCCGACCGCTTCCCCGGTCTGACCACCCCGGACGAGAGCTACCACGGCATCACCTACGCCGAGCGTTTTGGCAAGGAGGGCGCCTTCATCACCAAGGCGACCGCCCAGCTGATGCGGGATTTCGGCTGCACCCAAAGCCCTGTCAGCGCCTACATGATCAACCTGGGGCTGGAAAGCCTGCATGTCCGCATGGCCCGCCACTGCGAGAACGGGCAGGCGGTGGCCGAGTTTTTGGCCGCCCACCCCAAGGTGACCTATGTGCATTACTGCGGCTTGCCCGGCGACGCCTACCATGCCATGGCGCAAAAATACCTGCCCCACGGCTCCTGCGGCGTCGTCAGCTTTGGCGTGCAGGGCGGGCGGGACGCCGCCGCGGCCTTTATGGGCCATCTGAAGGTGGCCGCCATCGAGACCCATGTGGCCGATGCCCGCACCTGCTGCCTGCATCCCGCCAGCTCCACCCACCGCCAGATGACCGACGAACAGCTGCTGGCCGCCGGGGTCCAGCCCGATCTGGTCCGTTTGAGCTGCGGGCTGGAGGATAAGGCCGATCTGATCCGCGATCTGGCCCAGGCGTTGGAGCAGCTCTAAAGCAATCCACGGATCCGGCGTGACAGGATCGCCGCGGCTTCCCTTTTGCCGCGTTGTTTCCGTGTCATGCTCTAAGGCAGCGCCGCACACCGACCGATAGAAAAGAGGAATCCGCAATGCCGCTGATCATCCCCAGGGAACTGCCCGCCTACGAGGACCTGGCCGGGGAAAACGTGTTTGTCATGCACCAGGAGCGCGCCCGCAGCCAGGAGATCCGCCCGCTGCGTATTCTGATTCTGAACCTGATGCCCACCAAAATCGTGACCGAAACGCAGCTGGCCCGGCTGCTGGCCAACAGCCCGCTGCAGGTGCAGCTGACTTTTCTGCAGACGGCCAGCCATACGGCCAGCCACACGCCCGAGGAACACATGAGGGCCTTCTACAAGACCTTTGACGAGGTGAAAAACGAGCGTTTTGACGGCATGATCATCACGGGCGCGCCCGTGGAGGACCTTGCCTACGAGAAAGTGGATTACTGGCCTGAGCTATGCACGATCATGGAGTACAGCAAGACGAACGTGTATTCCACCATTCACCTGTGCTGGGGCGCGCTGGCCGGGCTGTACTACCACTTTGGGGTGCGCAAGGAGCATCTGGCGCACAAGATGTTCGGCGTGTTTGAACATCGGGTCACCCGCCCGGCCAACCCGCTGGTGCGCGGTTTTGACGAGGTGTTCTACGCGCCGCACAGCCGTTGGGCCGGGCTGAACCGCGCCGATATCGACGCCTGCGGCGAGCTGCGTATGCTGGCGGAGAGCGAGATCGCCGGGCCGATGCTGCTTTCCACCGATTCCGGCCGCCAGATTTTTGTGATCGGCCATCCCGAGTACGACAAGTACACGCTGGACGGCGAGTATCGCCGCGACATGGCCCAGGGCAAAGAGATCGGCGTGCCGGTAAACTATTATCCCGACGACGATCCCGCCCGGGATCCGGTGTTCCGCTGGCGTGCGCACGCGCACCTGCTGTACACGAACTGGCTCAACTACTACGTCTACCAGGAAACGCCCTACGACCTTGCCAAGCTGGAGGCTCTGAAAAAAGCCCGCGCGCAAGGGCGGTAAAAACGCCCCTGCGCCTTCCGGGATTTACCTTGCCCTTGACCGCAAAAAGGCCGCCGCATGATTTGCGGCGGCCTTTTTGCGGCGGGCGGCGGTTATTTCAGCTTGCCCGCATAGACCAGATAAGAATAAAGGTACAGCCAGGCGGTGCCGCCAAGAATCAACACCAGCATCCCGATGAAGGCGGCGGGCAGGCTGAACAGCGGCACGACCAGCGTGTAGGCTCCCGCAGCCGTAAACACGATGCCGCCCATCCGCTGGCTGCGCTGCCAGTTGTGGGCATCGGCCAGCGCCCAGGGTGTTTTGACGCCGAAAGTATAGTTCTGCCTGACCTGCGGCATATAGTTGCCCAGCGCCAGAAACAGCGCCCCAATGCCCCAGCAGACAAACAGGGAAATGCTGCCGCCGCCCAGCAGCCCAAAAGCGGAAAGCTCGGTCATCCAGGTGACGGCCGTCATAAAAAGGGTGAAAGACACCTGAAAAATGGGCCATACTTTGCCGCTTTTGCGGTAACTGTCCTGCCGGGGATCGATGTTGGGCAAAAACTGCATCCCCAGCAAAAGCGCCAGCGGCAAAAGATCCAGCAGCAGCGCCGCCCATTTGGGCGCCCAGCCGTTTACTTCGCCGTTCATCCCCCAGTGGGAGGGTACAATGTCCGGCAAAGCCGGGTAAAACGCCAGATGCGCCGCCACGGAAAGCCCGCACACGGCGGCCAGCAGCCAAAACAATTTGCCAAAACCCAGCTTTTCATTTCTGTTCGGTGCCATCGCTTGCGCCCTCCCTGATCCCTAAATCATAAAACCACTTCAACAATTCCTGAAAAACCGTCAAATTTACGCTGTACATGATGTTCTGGCCCTGGCGCTCGTCCGATACCAGCCCGGCCGCTTTTAAAACGGCCAGATGATGACTGACCGAGGGCTTGGCCATCGCAAAATGTTCGGCGATTTCCCCGGCGGAGAGATCGCCCCCGCTCAGCAGCTCCAAGATGCGCCGCCGCGTGGGATCGGCCAGCGCCTTGAATCCATCGCCCATCCGCTTCTCCTTTCCCGGCAGCCGTGCGGCTGCGGTTTATTTGATAGATATTTAGATAATCATCTAAATATAAGCATAGAGTAACACAAAGCCCGGCGCCTGTCAAGGGGGGACAGGCGCCGGGCTTTGCGAAAAAAAGGCGGCGGTAAAAACTGCGTGGAAAAGCCTGCGGCCTGCGCGGCGGAAGGCCCGCAGACGCCCGGCGGGGGGATGCTCAGACTTTTCCGCGCGCCGCCCGCCGGCGGTCAAAGCCAGCGCGCAAAACCACGCAGACGAAGGCAACCGCAAAACAGCCGACAGCCAGCAGGGCGGTGTACAGCGGGGCGGGAAGAGAAAGGCGGGCCAGCAGTTGCTTAAGCAAAAACAGGCCGAGAATGAGGTACTCAAAAATCGGCAGACTGTTTCTGCCCGCGGCCAGCAGCGGCGCGGCCAACCTGCCGCCGCGAACCGCCGACCGGCAAAGGGAAAGCAGCAGCAGGCTGCCCGCAAACCCCACCGCAAAAAAGCAGAGCGGCCCCAAAGGGCCCGCCAGCCGTCCGTAGCCGCGCATATGAAGATCGTAGGTATCCTGCAAACCGAAAAACAGCGCACCGCACGCCGCCAGCAGGGCAATGCGGCCCGGCGCAAGCGGCTTATCCAGCCAATCGGCATCGGCCAGCCAGCTTCCGGCCAGCAGCAGCAGCGCGCCCATAGGGGCGGTGTCCAGGCACCAGGGCAGCAGAACCGGGCAAAGGCGGAACAGCTGCGCCGCGCCCAGCAGCAGGGCCGCCAGCCCGGCGCGGCGCGTCAGCCGCCCCGGCGCGGCAATGCCTGCCCCATCCAGAGGCCGCACCAGCGCGTAGAGGGCGCTGGCGGAAACCATCAGGGTGAAAAACCAGAGTTGCCCGGTCCAGCACTCGTCGGCCAGAAGGGGGTTGGCGGGGTCGGAGAAGCGGCCGTACAGAACGCTGAACAGAATGCGGGGCACCAGCGCCAGCCGCCCCCGCACCCCAAAAAGAACCAGCCACAGCCCGGCCAGCACGGCGCAGGTGACGAAATACTCCTTCGCCAGCCGCCCGGCGCGGCGCGCGCAGGCCGCCGGGGTGCTTGCCGGGCGCTTGCCGTACAGATACCCCGAGATCACGAAAAACAGCGGCATATAAAAGGAAAAGACCCAGCGGCCTACCCCGCCCAGCAGCCCGGCGTGGGCCAGCACCACCAGCAAAATGCCGACGCCGCGCGCGGCGTCCAGCGCATCCAGCCGGGGCGGGGCGGGGCGTTCCTGCTCCTTGGGGGGTACAATGGCGGCCATAGGGGGTTCCTCCGTCCGGTTCCACCTGAAAAGGGCCGACCCGGCTTGCGGCGCGGGCCGGTCCCTGTAAGGCGGTTTTTGGTTTTGCGCGTTACGCGGCGGCCACCTTGGCCGTGGCGTACAGATTGTCCACGACCAGGTTGCTCAGCGTCATCATCTTGACGTAGTTGGTGCCGTAGGCATCGGTATACTGGGCTGTCTCGGCGGTGCCGTAGTATTCAAAAAAGTTATCGGCAAGGGCTTTGTCGTCGCAGACGATCTTCTGCTTCTCGGCGGCGGCCTGGGTGACAAGGATCTGCTTCACGGCGGAATCCAGGTTGCTTTGCTGGGTGGCCAGGAAGGCGTCCACGCTGTCGTATCCCTGCGCGGAGAGAAGCGTGTTGACATCCACGCCGTACTGCGCGGCCACCTGGTAGAGGCGGTAGGCGTAGTAGCGGCTGACGTAATCGGTCAGGGCCTGCGGCAGCGCGGTAAAGGTGGCGGTGCCGGTCAGCGCGTCCATGACCGCGCCGGTGACCTTGCTGCGGGTCAGGTTTTTGCGCACCAGAGCCTGCAGATCGCCGACCGTTGAGACGGAATAGCCGTCGGTCAGGTTGGCGGCCACCCAGTCGTCGGTCAGCTCGGGGGTGACGTCCTGCGAGATATAGTTGAGGGTGGTGGAGAACACGGCATCCTTGCCTGCCAGATCGGCGCTGCCGTAATCGGTGGGGAAGGTGACCTTGACGTCGAAGGTCTCGCCCGGCGTATGCCCAACGATCTGATCCTCAAAGCCGGGAACGTAGGTGCCGGAGCCCAGCGTCAGATCGGCGCCGCCGCCGTTGGTGTTGCCGCCGTCAAAGGCGACGCCGCCGATGGTGCCGACATAATCAATGTTGACCTTGTCCCCGCTGGCGGCGGCGCGGTCGGTGATTTTGTCGGTGGTTTTGTAGTTGGCCAGAATATTTTCGCTGATATAGCTGCTCACCTCGTCGTCGGTGATGGTGTCCGTGCCGGCCGGCAGGCTCAAGGCCGTGTAATCGGCGGGCAGGGTGACGTAATCGGTGGCGGTGACGCCCTTGAAATAGCCGTTGTCGTCAAAATAATCGCTGGAAGAAAAGCTCGCAATATCGGCGTAGGCGTCCTCGCCGGTGGCGGCAGCGGAGGATGCGGTGCTTTCGGCCGTGCTTTCCGCCGCGCTCTCGGCGGTGGCGGTGGAGGCGGTGGCGCCGCAGCCGGCCAGCGCGGCGGAAAGCGCGAACGCCATGCCCAGCGCGGCAAGGCGGGTCTGTACTGAAACTTTCATAGTTACTCCTTTGTGTTGTCCGTAGCAATAAATTTCATTATACAACGCAAAGATAAAAAAAGCAAAGCAAACCCGCACAAATCCTGCCAATCTTCACATTTACACGGTTTTGACGCCGTGCTATACTGAAATTGAGCAGAAAACGCAAAACGGCGCGGAGCGTTCGCCCCGCGCCGACACCGACAGGAGAGGCAAACGATGGAAAAAAGCAAGATCGAGCGGATCAACGCGCTGGCGGCCAAGGCCAAGACGACGGCGCTTTCCCCGGCCGAGAAGGAGGAGCAGGCCGCGCTCCGGCAGGCATATTTGGCCGAGGTGCGCGCCAACATCCGCCTTCAGCTGGAAAATACCGTGATCGAGGAGCCGGACGGCACCCGCCATAAAGTGAAGCCGCGCTCCTGAAAAAACCGCCCGGCGGGGCTAAAACGGGTGTCCAAAAATCCCCCGGCCCCTTTTCAAAACGAGGCGAATGCGGTATAATGAAAAAGTCTGAGGCGGCGAATCCCGGGCAAGGTGCGCGGAAAAGGCTGTTTCCCGCCCCCCACGGTAGGGGACGGACGGAATAACCAGTGAAAGAGGTCTGTAAACATGCTTACTGCTATTACCGGTATCAACTGGGGCGACGAAGGCAAGGGCCGTATGGTCGATCTTCTCAGCCGGGACTACGACATTGTGGCGCGGTATCAGGGCGGCGACAACGCCGGGCATACCGTCAAAAATGAGCGCGGCAAGTTTGTGTTGAATCTCATCCCCTCGGGCATCCTGCGCCCGGAGGTCGTCTGCGTGATGGGCGGCGGTATGGTCATCGACCCCGAGCATCTTGAAAAAGAGATCGCCCAGCTGCGGGAGAAGGGGATCGCCATCAGCCCCGCCAACTTAAAAATCTCCGACCGCGCCACCATCACCATGCCCTTCCATGTGGCACAGGACGGACTGGAGGAGGCCCGCCTGGCCAAGACGGGCGCGCAGTTTGGCTCCACCAAGCGGGGCATCGCCTACACCTACGGCGACAAATTTATGAAAAAAACCCTGCGCATGGGGGATCTTGTCCATATGGACGAGGGCGTGAAAAAGCGCCTGGCCACCATCGTGGAATCCAAAAACCTGACGATGGTCAACATTTACGGCGAGAAGCCTGTTTCGGCGGACGAAATGTGGGCCTGGTGCGCGCACTACGCGGCGGTGTTCGGGCCGTACATCTGCGATGTGGGCAGCTATCTGGCCGCCGCGGACGACGCGGACAAAAAGATTTTGTTCGAGGCCCAGCTGGGCGCGCTGCGCGATATCGATTACGGCATCTACCCCTACACCTCCAGCTCCAACACGATCGGCGCCTACGCGCCCATCGGCGCGGGCATTCCGGGCCGCAAGCTCGATCTTTCGGTGGGCATCATGAAGGCGTACTCCTCCTGCGTGGGCGAGGGCCCCTTTACGGCCGAGCTTGCCATGTCCGAGGAGGAAAAACACCTTCTGCGGGAGGCCGGGCATGAGTACGGCGCCGCTACGGGCCGCCCCCGCCGCGTGGGTCCCTTTGACGCGGTGGCCAGCCGCTACGGCGTCCGCTGCCAGGGCTGCGACGAGCTGGCCCTGACCCTGCTGGATGTGCTGGATTACCAGGAGACCATTTCGGTGGTGGCGCATTACCGCCTGCCCGACGGCAGCCTGACGGATGAGTTCCCGATGGGCAAGCTGCTGGACGACGCCCAGCCCGTGCTGGAAACGCTGCCCGGCTGGCACTGCGACATTACGGCGGCCCGCACCTTTGCGGAGCTGCCCGAGGCCGCGCAAAAGTATGTGCAGTATATTGAAAAAGCCGTGGGCTGCAAGATCCGCTACATCTCGGTCGGCCCCGAGCGCGACGCCTGCATTGTGCGCGACTGATTTCCCGCGTTCCCTACAAAAATGAAGCACGGCGGACTGCCTTTCAACCGGTGGTCCGCCTTTCTTGGAGGAATCGATTTGACGCAATTTCTGATCCGCCGTTTTGTGCGGGACTACCAAAAGGTGGAAGATCGCGCGGTGCGCGCCGCCTACGCCAACCTGGCCTGCCTGGCAGGCATCGCCTGCAACGTGCTGCTGTTTGCGGGCAAATTTGCTGTCGGCACCCTGTTTGGCAGCGTGGCCATTGCGGCGGACGCCATCAACAACCTGTCGGACGCAAGCTCCAACATCGTCAGTCTGGTCGGATTCCGGCTGGGCGCCCGGCCGGCCGACGACGAGCATCCCTACGGCCACGCCCGATACGAGTATGTGGCCGGCCTGGCCGTCTCGGTGATGATCCTGGTCATCGGCATCGAGCTTTTGAAGGAGAGCTTTCTTAAAACGCTGCATCCCACGCCGGTCACGTTCAGCCTGCTCTCGGTGGGGGTGCTGGCGGCGTCCATCCTGGTCAAGTGGTGGATGAGCGCGTTCAATCGGCAGATCGGCACGGCCATCCACTCGGAAACGCTGATCGCTACGGCGGCGGATTCCCGCAACGACGTACTTTCAACGGCGGCGGTGCTGGCGGCCACCCTGCTGGCCCATTTTACCGGCATCGACCGGCTGGACGGCATCATGGGGCTGCTGGTGGCTGCCTTTATCCTGTACAGCGGGGTGGGGCTGGTGCGCAGCACGCTTGACCCCATCCTGGGCTGTGCGCCCGACCCCGACGAGGTGGCGGCCATCCGCAAAAAGGCCATGGGCTACCCTGGCGTGCTGGGCGTGCACGACCTGATGATCCACGATTACGGCCCCGGCAACCGGCTGGTCAGCTTTCACATCGAGATGGACGCCAACAGCGACGTGATGACCTGCCACGACCGCATCGATACGATCGAACATGACTTTCGGGTGCAGGACGGTCTGACCGTCACGATCCACTTTGACCCGATCGTGGTGGACGACCCCCATGTGACCGAGCTGCGGCTGTTTTTGCAGGCCACCGCGCAGGGGTTTGACAAGGCGGTCAACATCCACGATCTGCGCATCGTGCCGGGGCCGACCCACACCAACGTGATTTTCGACTGCGCGGTGCCCGCCGGCTATCTGGATAAGAAAAACGGGCGGGGAAACGAGCTGCTGCACACCCTGCGCGGCGCCGTATCCCAAAAGTGGCCCGATCATTTCTGCGTCATCCGGCTGGAACCCAACTACGCGGCCGCCGCCAAATGACGCGGCAACACAAACTACAGGAGGTTTGCCATGGATTACAATGCCGCAGCTCTGGAACTGCATGAAAAGTATCACGGAAAACTTACGGTCAACAGCCTGGTTCCCTGCAAGGACAAGGACGCGCTGGCCACGGCCTACACCCCCGGCGTGGCCGAGCCTTGCCGCAGAATCGCCCAAAACCCCGACGACGTCTACCGCTATACCTTCAAGGGGCGGACGGTGGCCGTGGTCACAAACGGCACCGCCGTGCTGGGGCTGGGCAACATCGGCCCCGAGGCCGGGCTGCCCGTCATGGAGGGAAAGTGCGCGCTGTTCAAAGAATTCGGCGGGGTGGATGCCTTCCCGATCTGCCTCAACGCCAAGACCGAGGCCGAGGTGATCGCCGCCGTGCGGGCCATAGCGCCCACCTTTGGCGGCATCAATCTGGAGGACATCCGCAGTCCCGAGTGCTTTGCCATTGAGGCGGCGCTGGAGAAGGAACTGGATATCCCGGTCTTTCACGACGACCAGCACGGCACCGCCATCATTGTGCTGGCGGGGCTGCTCAACGCGCTCAAGGTGGTGGGCAAGCGGCTGGCCGATGTGCGCATCGTCCAGAACGGCCCGGGCGCCGCGGGAACGGCCATCATTCGGATGCTGCAAACGGCGGGGGCGCGCCACATCATCGCCGTGGACGAGCATGGCATTCTGGCGCCGGGACGCCCGGCGGGGCTGGACGGCCACAAGGCGCGCCTGGCCGAGGAAACCAACGAGGAAAAGCGCACCGGCACCCTGGCCGATGCGCTGCGGGGGGCCGATGTCTTTATCGGCACCTCGGTGGCGGGGGCGCTCACCCCGGCCATGATCGCCGGGATGAACCCGGACGCCATCGTGTTTGCCATGGCCAACCCCAAGCCCGAGATCATGCCCGACGAGGCGCGGGCCGCCGGCGTGCGGGTGATCGGCACCGGCCGCAGCGATTTTCCCAACCAGGTCAACAACGTGCTGGCTTTCCCCGGCATCTTCAAGGGTGCGCTGTCGGTGCGGGCGCGGGATATCAACGACGCCATGAAGATGGCCGCCGCGCGGGCCATTGCAGGGCTGATCGCGGACGGCGAGCTGGGCGAGGAAAACATTCTGCCCAAGGCGTTCGACCCCCGCGTGCCGCTGGCCGTGGCCGAGGCGGTGGCGCAGGCCGCGCGGGAGAGCGGGGTGGCCCGCCTGTGAGCGAACTTCGGGAACTGGATACCGCCCGCATCGCGGATGCGGTGGCGGAGCTTTGCGTGGAGGCGAACACCCGCCTGCCGGACGACGTAAAGCGCGCGCTGGACGGCGCAAAAGCCGCCGAGCCGTGGCCGCTGGCCCGGCAGACGCTGGGACTTCTGCAAAAAAACCTTTGCGTGGCCGCCGAAAAGGAACTGCCCATCTGCCAGGACACCGGCATGGCCTGCGTGTTTGTGGCGCTGGGGCAGGACGTCCATCTGACGGGCGCGCTGGATCTGTACGAGGCCGTCAACGCGGGCGTGCGGCGCGGCTACACCGACGCCTTTCTGCGCAAAAGCATCACGGGAGATCCCCTGCAGCGGGCCAACACGGGGGACAACACCCCGGCCTTCGTCACGCTGCACCTGGTGCCGGGGGACGGCTGCGCGATCACGGTGGCACCCAAGGGCGCCGGCAGCGAGAATATGAGCCGCCTGGCCATGCTCAAGCCCGCCGACGGCCGCGCCGGCGTGGAGCAATTTGTGCTGGAAACCGTCCGGCTGGCCGGGGCCAACCCCTGCCCGCCGGTCGTGCTGGGCGTGGGGATCGGCGGCAGCTTTGACCAATGCGCCGCACTGGCCAAAAAGGCGCTGCTGCGCCCGCTGGACATCCCCAACCCGGATCCCTATTATGCGGATTTGGAACGGGCGCTGCTGGCTGCCATCAACGCCACGGGCTTTGGCCCGCAGGGCTTTGGCGGGGCCACGACCTGCCTGGGCGTGGCCATTGAGACGCTGCCCACCCATGTGGCCTGCCTGCCTGTGGCCGTCAATATGAGCTGCCACGTTACCCGCCGGGCCAGCCGCACCCTGTGACCCGCGGGCGAAACGACCATCAACAAGAGGAAGAACGACGACAAATGCCAAACGAGAAAAAAGCAAACGTCAACATTGATATCCCGTTGGACGGGGTGGGGGAAACGCCCCGCAATCCCGCATCCCGCCGCGGGGCGGGCGGCTCCTGCATCGATATCCCGCTGGACGGGGAGGAAACCAGGCCGGGCGGCGCCGGGGCGGGCGGCATCACCCGCACCGAGCTGGAAATCGTCAACCGCCACCACGCCGAGATCAAGGAACTGCACCGCCGCGCGCGGGAGGAAGGAAACGGGTGAACCGCCATGGAATATCGCCTTAACACGCCCCTTACGCCCGCCGCGCTGGCCCCGTTGCGGGCCGGGGATACCGTGCTGCTTTCCGGCGTGGTATACACCGCGCGGGACGCGGCCCATGCCCGGATGGCCGCCCTGCTGGACGCGGGGCAGCCGCTGCCGTTCCCCCTGCGGGGGGCCGCGGTCTACTATGTCGGCCCCACACCCGAGCGCCCCGGCTGCGTGATCGGCGCGGCAGGCCCCACCACGGCGGGACGGATGGATTCCTTCACCCCCCGCCTGCTGGATCTTGGCCTGGCCTGCATGATCGGCAAGGGCAAGCGGAGCGAGGCCGTCAAGGCGTCGGTGGTCAAAAACGGCGCCGTCTACCTGGGGGCCATCGGCGGCGCGGGCGCGCTGATGGCGGGCAGCGTGCAAAGCTGCGAGGTCGTGGCCTGGCCCGACCTTGGCTGCGAGGCCGTCCGCCGCCTGGAGGTTCGGGACATGCCGCTCACCGTACTGCTGGACGCCCATGGCGGCGATCTGTATGAATCCGGCCCGGCGGCTTACCTGGCGGCGAGGGGAGCGCGAGCATGAAAAAAGCATGGACAACTTTCGCGGTGGTGGCAGTGCTGGCCGTCGCCCTGGCGGCGGCGGGCTGGTACGGCTACAACCGCGTTCAGCAGGAGGAAGCCGCGTCCCGGGCGGCACAGCAGGCTGCGGCGGAAGCCGCCGCCTCCTCCGCGGCGGCCGAGCAGGCGGCCCAAAAGGCCGCCGAGGAAAAAGCCGCCTCCGATGCCGCCGCGCAGAAGGCCGCCGAGGAAGCCGCGGCCAGCCAGGCTGCCGCCGCGGCGGATAATGCGCGGCAGGCCGCGGCAGCGGCCAAGGCGGACGTCCAATACGGGGACTGCATCGGCAGGGTGTGGGTGGAGAACACCGAGGTCGACTGCAACCTCTATTGGGGCGACAGCGCCAGCCAGTTCCACCAGGGCGCAGGCTGCAGCGCCGACAACGGCTGCGTGATGCCCGGCGACCCCGGCACGGTTTTTGTGGGCGGCCACACCGATACCTATTTTGTCGATCTGAAATCGGCAGCGGTGGGGGATATCATCCATCTGGATACCCTGTGGGGCAATTATCTCTACAAGGTGACCGAGATGAAAAAGATCACCGAGACGGACACCGACCAATGCCGCTGGGGCGATACCGAGCCCAACTGCATCCTGTACACCTGCTACCCGTTCGGCATCCAGGTCCACACGATCTATCGCTGGATGGTCTACGCCGAGCCGGTGGGGGACGGCATCACGCCGGACGAGCTGCCCGCCACGGCGGAAAACGCCAATTGACGCGGCGGCTTGCCGGAAAACGGGTTTTCCGCGGCCACGCGGCGCAAAAAGGGCGGCACCCCCAAAGGGGTGCCGCCCTTTTTGCGGTACGACAGTCCGGAAAAACAAAACTCAGGTATCGGAATCCAGCTTGAGGACTGCGGTGAACGCCTCGCTGGGCAGGTTGACGGTGCCAAGCTGGCGCATTTTCTTTTTGCCCTCCTTCTGCTTTTCCAGCAGCTTTTTCTTGCGGGTGATATCGCCGCCGTAGCATTTGGCCAGCACATCCTTGCGCATGGCCTTGACTGTTTCACGGGCAATGACCTTGCCGCCCACCGCTGCCTGCACGGGAATTTCAAACAGCGCGCGGGGAATGTTGTCCTTCAGCTTTTCGCAGATGCGGCGGCCCTTGGCGTAGGCGTTGTCGGCAAAAACGATCATCGAGAGGGCGTCCACGACCTCTCCGTTGAGCAAAAAGTCCAGCTTGACCAGGTTGGACTGGTGCCAGCCCTCCAGCTCATAGTCGTAGCTGGCGTAGCCGCGGCTGCGGCTTTTGATGGCGTCGAAAAAGTCATAGACGATCTCGCCGAGCGGCAGCTGATAGTGCAGATCCACCCGCGTTTCGTCCAGATATTTCATATCCACCAGCACGCCGCGCTTGGCCTGGCAAAGATCCATCAGCGCGCCTACATACTCGTTGGGGGTGTAAACGTGGGCGTTGACGAACGGCTCCTCCTGCCTGGCGATCCGTGCGGGATCAGGGTAGGCGGAGGGGTTGTCGATGATCTGCACGCTGCCGTCGGTCAGGGTGATGCGGTAGCGCACGCCCGGCGTCGTTGTGATCAGGTCAAGGTCAAACTCCCGCTCCAGCCGCTCGGTGATGATCTCCATGTGCAGCAGCCCCAAAAAGCCGCAGCGAAAACCGAAGCCCAGCGCCGCCGAGGTTTCCGGCTCAAAGGAGAGGGACGCATCGTTGAGCTGCAGTTTCTCCAGCGCATCCTTCAGGTCGGGGTAATCGGCGCCGTCGGCGGGGTAGATGCCGCAAAACACCATCGGGGTCACCTTGCGGTAGCCGGGCATCGCCGCGGCGGTGGGGTTGGCCGCCAGGGTGACGGTATCGCCCACGCGGGTGTCCTGCACGGTCTTGATGCTGGCCGTCAGATAGCCCACCTCCCCGGCCTCCAGCTTGTCGCAGGGGGAAAGGGCCGTGGCGCCCATGTGGCCGACCTCCACCAGCTGGAACTGGGCGCCGGTGCTCATCATTCGGATGGTGTCGCCGGGGCGCACGGTGCCCTCAAACACGCGGATGTAGACGATAACGCCCTTGTAGCTGTCGTAGATGCTGTCAAAGATCAGGGCTTTCAGCGGCGCTTCGGGATCGCCCTGGGGCGGCGGCACATCCCGCACCACCCGTTCCAGCACGGCGCGGATGTTGGTGCCCAGCTTGGCCGAAACCTGCGGTGCGTCCAGGCAGGGCAGGCCGATCACGTCCTCCACCTCTTTGGCCACCACCTCGGGCTGGGCGCTGGGCAGGTCGATCTTGTTGAGAATGGGCACGACCTCCAGATTATGGTCGATGGCCATATAGCAGTTGGCCAGCGTCTGGGCCTCCACGCCCTGGCTGGCGTCCACCACCAGGATGGCGCCCTCGCAGGCGGCCAGGCTGCGGCTTACCTCATAGGAAAAGTCCACATGGCCGGGGGTGTCGATCAGGTTGAACTCGTAGACCTTGCCGTCGTCCGCCGTGTAGTGCATGGTGACGGCGCGCGCCTTGATTGTGATGCCGCGCTCCCGCTCAAGCTCCATATCGTCAAGGATCTGATCCTCCATCGTGCGCTTATCCACGCTGTCGGTCAGCTCAAGAATACGGTCGGACAGGGTGCTTTTGCCGTGGTCGATGTGGGCGATGATGCAGAAGTTGCGAATATTGTCTCTTGCCATTCAAGTCTCCTCCAGGCCGTTCCAAATGCTTACAGGGGCGCCGTCTTTCAGGTAGAGGCGGGGCACGCGGCGGGACAGGCCGCAAACGATCTCGTAGTTGATGGTATGGTTTTTGGCCGCGATGGCGTCGGCGGTATCGGCGCCGCACGCCGCGCAGCCGGGGCCGAACACGGTCACGGTATCGCCCTGCTTTACGCCGGGGATGGCGGTAACGTCCAGCAGAGTCTGGTCCATGCAGACCCGTCCCACCACCGGGGCCGCACAGCCGCGCACCATCATCACGCCCTGCCCGGACATCGCGCGGGGGTAGCCGTCTGCATAGCCCACGCAGACGGTGGCAACCCGGGTGGGGGCGTTTGCCGTGAAGGCGCGCCCGTAGCTGACGCTTTGGCCGGGCTGCAGCTCTTTTACAAAGGAAACCACGGTTTTCAGGGTCATGGCGGGCCGCAGGGAAAAACGCATCTCGGGGCTGGGATCCAGCCCGTACAGGATGATGCCGGCGCGGGTCATGGCACCCCGCCATTCGGGGTGGGTCATCTGCGCGGCGCTGTTGGCGCAGTGTACGGTGCCGGGGTCAAAGCCGTCTTGCTGCAGCAGGGCCACCGCCCGCGCAAACAGATCGTGCTGTTCCATGGTGTAGGCCACATCGGCGGGATCGGTGCTGTCCGCCACTGCAAAATGCTGAAAAATGCCCTGGATCCGCAGCCCCGGCAGGGCGTAGCAGGCTTCCATGTCGGCCACGGCCCGGGCCAGACCGCTGCGGGCGCAAAAGCCGATCCGCCCCATGCCGGTATCCAGTTTGAGATGGCACGGCACCGTCACGCCGGCCTGCACCGCCGCCGCCGAGAGGGAGGCCGCGTACTCGGCAGAGAACAGGGCCTGCACGATGGAGGCCTCGGCCAGCCGGGCGGCGAACGCGGGGTCGGTGTAGCCTAAAATCAAAATCGGTTTTTGGATGCCCGCGCTGCGCAGCTCCCGGCCCTCCGCCAGACTGCTGACCGCAAAGGCGGCCGCCCCGGCTTCCTGCAAGGTCTTGGCGACCATGCGGGCGCCGTGGCCGTAGCCGTCCGCCTTGACGACCGCGCAGACCGGCCCGCCTACCCGCTGCCGGATCGCCGCAAAGTTCTCGGCCAGTGCGCTCAGGTCGATCTCGGCCCAGCAGTGGTGCGCAAAATTCATCCCGCACGAAAGATCGTTTATCTCATGAAACATGGTTCAGCCTCCCAGTCTTTTTTGCGCCCCGTATGGCGCGGCGCCCAGCCGTCGATGCCGCTTTGCTGCAATGCGTGCAGCGTTTTCTGCCGGAAAGCGGGGTCCTCCCGGCTTCTGTCCTGCACAAAGCGTTTGGTTTCCTCCCGCACGGTCGCGCCGTCCGCGGGGCAGCGGCTTTTGACAACCGGCAGTCCGGCGTGGCGGACGGCGATTTTGACCTCGCTCTCGGTGGCCAGCAGCAGGGGACGGATCAGGGTCAGATTGCGGCGGGAAAGATAGGTTACCGGCGAAAAACAGCCGATGCGCCCCTCCCGCCAGAGATTCATATAAAAGGTTTCCACGGCGTCGTCCAGATGATGGCCCAGCGCCACCTTGTTGCAGCCCAGCTCCTGCGCCGCGCTGTGCAGCGCGCCCCGGCGCAGTTTGGCGCACAACGCGCAGGGGTTGGGCTCCTTGCGGTAGTCAAACACCACGGGGCCGATGTCGGTGCGGCGCACCGTGTAGGGCACGCCCTCGGCCGCAAACAGGGCGGCCAGCGCCGTGTAATCGGCGGGAACGCCGCCAAAACAGGGATCCAGCGTGACGGCCGTAACCTCAAACGGAATGCCCAGGTAGCCGCGCAGCCGGGCCAGCCCTACCGTGAGCGCCACGCTGTCCTTACCGCCGGAAACACCCACGCAAACACGGTCGCCCGGCGCAAGCATCTCGTAATCCTGTATGGCCTTGCGCATCAGGCCGGTCAAATGCTGCATACGCACCCCTCCCCCCAACAGACATTTTATTATAGCATAACCGGCGCGGTATTTCCACAAAAAACTATGCGCGGGTGCCCTTCGCCATGCCGTTTTGCCGCTGCAGGCGCCAAAGCGGGTGCAAAAGCCCGGCGGCGCAGAAAAAATGAAAAATCGTGTTGGAGAAAACAGAAGCATACAGGAGAAAACGGAAGAAAACAGAAGCTCTGCCATTCTAAATCAAAAAAACAAGAAAATGGGTATTGACGAAACACCGCAGGTTTGCTATAATCACACTTGCGCGAAACGGGCGGTGCGGCACTGCCTGCCGCCTTTCAATAAATCCGTTCTCGGATGCGTCATTTTAATATGGAGGTTCCAATTATGAGCACTACTCTCGCAAAGCCCGCGGAGATGGCGGACCGCAAGTGGTTCCTGATCGATGCTGCCGGCCTGCCCCTTGGCCGTGTTGCGGCAAAGGCGGCCGTTCTGCTTCGCGGCAAGAACAAGGTCACCTTTACCCGCAATGTGGACTGCGGCGACCATGTCATCATCATCAACTGCGATCAGGCTGTTCTGACCGGCAAAAAGCTGGAGAAGAAGTTCCATCGCACCCACTCGCTGTTCATCGGCGGCCTTAAGGAGACCCAGTACAAGACCCTGATGGCAGAAAACAGCGACAAGGCCATGACCTACGCGGTCAAGGGCATGATCCCCGACAATACCATCGGCGCCAAGGCGCTCACCCGCCTGCACTGCTACAAGACTGCGGAGCATATCCATGCCGCGCAGAAACCTGAAGCAGTGGAACTTTGATAGGGAGGCAATAGAACATGTACGAGACAAAACCTTATTTCTACGGCACCGGTCGTCGTAAGCATTCCATTGCCCGCGTTCGTCTGTACGCCGGCACTGGCAAGTTCACCATCAACGGCCGCGATATCGATGATTTCTTCGGCCTTGAGACCTTGAAGCTGCTTGCCCGCAGCCCGATGGTTCTGACCGAGACCGACGGCAAGTTCGACGTAGTCGTCAACGTGCTGGGCGGCGGCTGCTCCGGCCAGGCCGGCGCGATCCGCCACGGCATTTCCCGCGCGCTGCTCCAGTTTGACGGCGAGCTGCGTCCCACCCTCAAGAAGGCCGGGTTCCTGACCCGTGACCCTCGTATGAAGGAGCGCAAGAAGTACGGCCTCAAGGCTGCACGTCGCGCGCCGCAATTCTCCAAGCGCTGAGGCATCTTTCCGTACCGCAAGAGACCCGGAACCGCACTGGTTCCGGGTCTCTTTTTAAAAAGGGTGCTGTGCGCGGCGTTTGTCCGCCTTGGGCGCAAGGAAATATGCCGGCAAAAAGGGATAGACATTCGTATAAAAAGGAAGTATACTGTATTCGTCTGTTTTTGGAATGCGCCGGCACAAGGCGCCAAACCAAGGGTACAGGGCTATTATGACCTGCGGCGCTGCCGCGGGGATTCCGCCAGGCGGCAAAAAGGATATGGCCGGGGCCTATGCGCGCCGAGCCGTGCCGCGGCGGCAAACCACCAAGGGGAGACAACGATGCTTTCAGTCAAAACGAAAGAGCATATTCGCCGCCGCGTTTTGCGTACATGCCCAAAGTTTGGCGTGCTGTTTGCCGGGGTGACAGCGCTTGGCCTTACGCTGGCCCTTACGGGATCTCTGCTCCGGGTCGTCACGATCACGGACAGCCACGGGCAAAACGGCCGCGTGATTACCGCCGCGCAAAACATGGAGGCGCTTTTTCGTCAGGCCGGCGTTACGCCCGAGGGCGCGCAGGATGAGATGATCGTCACTGAGCAGACGGGAGCGGATACCTTCCATATTCTGCGGGCCTATACGGTTCCCGTGACGGCGGACGGTCAAACGCAGAACGTCCTTTTGACGGGGGGGACAGTGGCGCAGGCGCTTGAAAAGGCGGGTGTTGCGCTTGGGGCGAACGACCTTGTCTCGCCCGCGGCGGATCAGCCGGCGGGGGAGGGAACGGCCATAACCGTACAGCGAGTCGCCTACAAGGACTACACGCTGCAGGAAAGCATCCCGGTGGAAACCTTGTATCGCTATTCCAGCCTGTATTACCGCGACCAGGATTTTACGCAGACGCTGCAAACAGGAACAGAAGGCCTTACCGAGGTGTCCTATCGGGACACCTATGTGGATGGGGTGAAAACGGAGCAAGTGGAAACCGGACGCAGCGTTTTGACCGAGATGATCCCCACGATCGTGAAGTGCTACCAGGCAGGTGCGCCGGTGTCCTACTTTCAGGGGCCGGCCATCGAGGACGGCAAGCCGGCGGAGGGCATTGCCAGCAGCTTTATCGGTCAGCGCGCGACCGGTTACGCCGCCTCCGCAACGGCGAAGGGGGCCAGCGGACGGCGGCTGACCTACGGCACCGTGGCCATCAATCCGGGCCAGATCCCGTATGGCAGCCTGATGTACATAACCTCTGCCGACGGGACTTTCGTATACGGCTACGCCTACGCGGCGGACACCGGCACGGCTATGATGAACGGCACTGCGTTCATCGACCTGTACTACGAAACGCGTGACGAATCCATCCGCAACGCGGTGATACCGGTAAATGTCTATGTGCTGGATGCGGCCACCGCGGCGCAGTACAAGGAAACGAACGACGCACTGCTGAAGGCGGATACCGTTGCCGGCCGGTGACCGGCGGAAAATGGCGGGGGAGCGCTGCCCTTTTGCTTGACGTTGGCCGCGGTTCCGGGTATAATATACAAAGCTGCCGCCCTATGCGGGCCGCGGCGCAGGCGCCGGGCGATGCCGGAAACTCGCCGCGAAATCGCCTTTGACCACAGGAAGGACCACAGACAGAGAAATTTTCAGAAAGCGAAAATCAAATATCCGGGTGTAGCGCAGTTGGTAGCGCGGGTGGTTTGGGAGCGCAGCGCCGGTATCCGGGCCGCGTCCCGCACCGATGCCGGAAAGCCTTGCAGCGCCTATGTTTACGGGCTTTTCCCGCCGCCGGGAACTCGCCGCGGAATCGCCTTTGACCACAGGAATGACCACAGACAGAGAAATTTCCAGAAAGCAAAAATCGAATATCCGGGTGTAGCGCAGTTGGTAGCGCGGGTGGTTTGGGAGCGCAGCGCCGGTATCCGGGCCGCGTCCCGCACCGATGCCGGAAAGCCTTGCAGCGCCTATGTTTACGGGCTTTTCCCGCCGCCGGGAACTCGCCGCGGAATCGCCTTTGACCACAGGAATGACCACAGACAGAGAAATTTCCAGAAAACAAAAATCAAATAACCGGGTGTAGCGCAGTTGGTAGCGCGGGTGGTTTGGGACCATCAGGCCGCAGGTTCGAACCCTGTCACTCGGACCATAATATCCAAACAGTTTAGATGCCATTGGCGCAAAGCCAGTGGCATCAACTGTTTTCGGGCTTTTTGAGGCCCGGATTTTTTTGTTTTTCAAAAAGATGCCAAGGGCAGTTTCAGGGTGTCTGCGAGGATTTGAACCTCTTGCTTCCACGCTTTTCATCCGGCAGTCCAACCAGCGCCCTTTTTGAGCGCAAAAAAGCAAGGAACACACTATTTTTGAATCGTACTTTTTCACAAAGTTTTGGGCGCCGATTGATTGGTCTTGCAGGGCCATTGGATCGGCGCCCTTTTTCATTTTAAGAGAAGAAAGTGAGGCTTGGCACTATGGAGGAAAACAAATTCAAAAAGGGCGCTGACTTTTTTGGAGAGCTGGCGCGTCGATTCCAGCGGGAACAAATTGAGTTTTCAGCCCCCGAGAACAACCGTCTCCCAATTCTTTTGAACGGGCAGGAAATCGGCGCGGTAATCTCCGATGGGTCGATGCGTATTCGTAAGGAATTTATTGATGACACGGAGGTCAGCGACCTCTGCCAGCGAACAGGCGAGACTGCGGCAGAGGTGCTGGAATACACGAAACTGCTGGAGGACGCTCTCCCGCTGAAAGCATCCAGTCTTAGCGAGCCCTACAAACTGCTGACAGACTTCAATGGCTATGTCCTCGGCGGGATGGAAAGCAGCCGCGGCGTCCAGTTCACCACATGGCAATGGACATACGACCACGACGGACTGACCCTCGGCCATTATTTCGGCAGCGACTACGCCGCCGCCAAGCAGGACTTTGCCCTGCGCTCCGGGCTTGTGCCGGAGGAAAAGCAGTTCACGCCGGAGCAGCTCATTGAGATCTATCGCTGCTGCGCCGACACAATGGCCTCCGGAATCCCTCTCACCTTCGAGCAGAAGAAGCGGATCGACGAGATTCAGACGCAGATTACGGAGATGGTGCCTGACTGTGCAGATCGATTCAAGCAGGCGCTGGAACAGGACGCCCCGTCGCAGCAAACCATGTAAACAGAACAGAAGAACGATTTGGCCGCAGCCTTGACAAAATCAAAGCCGCGGCCTTTTTTGCGTTCAGAAAGGAAATCACAATAATGGATTTTCAAGTCGAAGAACCCGCCTTTTCCACGATGCGCGACGTGCCGCAAGACGATAATCCCGTCTGCACCCATTCGGAACGATGCCAGGGCTGCCCCTATCCCGCCCACGGCTTCATCTGCTGGCGCCGCGACGGCACTTGCCTGCGGACAGATATGGCAAAAAGAAATAAGCAGGAGGTATTGAAATGATCCAAGCAGTATTGTCCAATAAGCAGCACTCGGAGTACGGTGTTGCCACTGTGCCATTTCCCATCGGCAAGGACGAATATGATCACATTCTCGCGCTGTTGGAGCCTCTGGGGATCGGGGATGCGGTGAAACAGGACTGTCACATTGAAGAATTGCGCGGAGATTTCCCGGCGCTCAAGCAGATGGAGATGACCAATGCGAATCTCGATGAGCTGGACTATCTTGCCAAGCGGCTGGACAGCTTTGACGAATACGAAAAGGCACAGTTTCAGGGCATGGCCTCCTGCATGGAGCTTCACAGCGTTGAAGAACTCATCAACCTGACCTTCTGCTGCCAGGAAGTCACGGTGGTCACAGATTTCAAAGACCTTGCAACACTGGGTCGAAGACACTTTTTGACCATGAACGGCGGCGCGGCGTCTCCGGAAGAAATGCAGGGCAAGGACTTCGGGAAAATCGCGCTGGATCTGCTGGATCAGCAGGTCGGCCGCGTCACGCACTACGGCGTGGTATATGACAATGATTTTGAGATGACGGAGCTGTATGACGGGCGGCGCTTCCCTGAATATCACTACGAGGATTGTGTGATGGAGGTGGAAATGTCCTTACGCTTTGCTCCCGTCGACAGCCCTGCCGCGTACCTCTATCTTCCCATGTCCCAATCCCAAATTGAGCGCGCCATGCTCCGCGCAGGCATTGACAGCTACGGAGATATGAGCCTGCGATTCATGGAAAGCGAGCTGCCGGAGGAAATCGACGCCACACTGGATTTCGAGAATGAAAATCTGCCCGACCTGAATGAGCTGTGCCGCGCAGTTGCGCCGCTGAGCTCGCTGGAATGCGCCATGCTTGGCGCAGCTGTTCTGTTGGCGCGGCCGGAGTGTGCCGCACAGGTGCGGCAGCTTGCCGAAAACCTCGATCAGTTCGACTTTGTCCTTGGTGTCCACTCTCCGAAGGAATATGGGGAGTACATGATTAAGGAGTCTGAGCATTTCCAGTATGACGAAAATTTGGCGGAGTTTTACGACTTTGAAAAGTACGGCCGCCAACGCGTGGAACAGGAAGGCGGCGTATTCAATCAGCGGGGCTACATCGCCTATCAAGGAACGCTGAGCCTCGACGAGCTGATGCAGGGCGATCCTGCTGAAAATATGAGCCCACAGATGGGAGGGATGGAATGATTACGATTTCCTTGGCTTACGTCGGCGTGGATGAAGGATTCCGATTAAGGTTTCCCTTCTCTACGACTGAGAACAGTAAAACACTGTTGGAGGTGCTTTACCAGAATCCGAGGGTCGATAAAATTGAGATTGCGGAGGTCAGCAGCAATGTCTACAATCTTGGCGGTTATCTCAAAAATGTGGATATATGGAATCCAGATAACCGAGAAAAACTTGAAACCCTTGGGCGGACGCTCCAGACCATGGATCGGGAGTCCTGCCTGAAATTTGAGGGCGTGTTGGACGCCAACAGCGTGAATGGCCTTAACGATGTCCTGCGGCTGTCTGAAGCGCTGGATGAATACATTCTTTTGCCGGACGCGGGCGGGGGCAGCGCCCTCGGCAAATATCTGGTGACCCATGGCATAACGCCCTTTCCCGAAAGCGTTCAGCCCTATCTGGATTACCAGATCATCGGTGCGGAGTTTTATGCTGACCACGGCGGGGCCTTCTGCCGCGCCGGGTATGTGGTGCGAAAAGAGGAACTGCCGCAGCAATTCTTACAGACGGGGCAGGAACAAAAAAGCGTTATGCTGCTGCGCCTCCGCGCATCCCATGGCAAGCAGCAAAATCCCATTTTTACCACGCTGGCGCTGCCCGCAGCCGATGAACTGTTGGAGCGCGCAAGACAGCGGCTTGGCATTGAGGACTTTGCGGAAGCCGAGATCACGATGGTTGATTATATCTTCCCATACTTTGCGACTATGGTGCCGCAGGACTGCATCACCGTGGAGAGCGCCAACGCGCTGGCGCAGGCAATTGTGCAGATGAATCAGACAGACGGCGAGTTGCTCAAATATCTTGCCGCAGTGGAGCTGGAGCAGCCGGATACCTTTGACGGCGCACTGCAAATCGCAAGGAATATCGGCAACTATGAGATGATTCCCAGCAGTCAGGCGGATGACGGATTCCACACCCAATTCGGGCAGATCCGACGACTGGACGCGCCCATTGAGACGCAAGGCATGGGTGGGATGGAACTGTGCTGATAAAAATACCGCAGACAAAACCATATCTGTCTGCGGCATATTTTATGTCCGATAACCTACCCCACAAGTGGGAAGCCAGTAGGTTCGTCTCAGAGCAAGAAGGCGGAGTGAGTTTCTAATTAGGCGCGTGTTATTGGTCAATCCATTCTTGCGGCGAAAGAAATGCTGCTTGGATTCCATTGAACAAGGTGGAAGTGTGATACCCATCAGCAACAGCGTGCTGTGCCATAACAGATAATGGCATCAGTGTGCGCCCATTCTGCTCAAAAAACTTTCCGGCTTCAATAACTGGAAAATAGCAGTCGCTTTGTTGATAAGGCACCGGCGAATAGTGAGTAAAACTAACCCACGGCAGCATACCCACCATGCAAAGATTGGGGGGCGGCGCAATAGGCTTTGCACTGGGTCCGTGATTTTCGGCATAGAGCGTGCGGTCGTTTAGATACTGTGCCAGAAATGAGATGAAAGAGGGAGAATACTCTGTCCACATATTAGAAATGGTCTTGTCGTCGTCATGGAATACCGCATAGGACGGATGCAAAACATCAAAGGTACCAAGTTGGTCGTCCAGTGTGGAGATTCGCATTTCCGGCTGTGCGGACAGTTGCCGACTTACCACATATAGATAGGCGGCCATAAACGGGATGCCTCGTTCTTTGGCAGCTTTGCGTGTTTCAGTGATATCAATTTCGACGGTAAGTGAGTACCCTGTCGGAAGCATCTTGGTAAAGTAATAAAAATATTGCCGTCTTTCCCATGTTTCAAAATTAATAGGATGAAAGGTTGTGTTTAGTTCCTGCATGATGTGCATCTCCTCGACTATTTGATGTTTAAAGTATAGCATGAGGAAAAAGAATTACAATCAACGAACCGTAGAGTGCTTCTTGACACAACTTCTTTGAGTAAATTCTGATTAGTTCAACCGCTGCATACTTCGCCACATACGCCTATTGCAAAGTAAGTAACATCTAAAACTATTCCGATTATACCATCCGCTTCCCGCATTGGCAATCAGACAAAAGGTAGCTATCCTCGCCACACTGTGGTATCTTGTGTAGCTGTAAAATCAGAAAGGAGACGATGCCCATGAGCGTCAACGCATTTACCGAAGAATATGAATACATCGAACTATTCGGAAAACCCGGACTGTTCACCAACGCACGCATTGACCGGGATACCGTGCCGGAGGGCTGGTACGCCTACGACCTGCGAGGCAGCGACTATGACCCGGTTGAGCCGGTGACGGTGGAGCCGAGCGTGGTGGTCAACCATGCCGGAACCATCCTGACCCACGAGCCGATCTCATTTCCCAAGGAGGGCTTCAAGCGGCTGAACGGCCAGCTGGATTTCGCCGACGCCTACCATCTTTCCCTCCGAGAGTTCTGCGAGGTGCGCGGACTCAATTACCCCGAGGATAACCGAAAATTCATTCTGCGTCCCGCCTCTCCCGATGAGGCGGGACTTTTCTATTCTCAGGAGGAACAGGACGCGAAGCTTGCCACCGTAGGCCACATGCGCTTCGACCACGGCAGCGGCGGTAAGGAGTTCTGGACAACGTGGTGGGAGCACAACGGTAATGCGCTGAACACGCCGGAGTTCAAAGCGGAATTTCAGCAGCTTGTAGATGAGCTGCGGCGCGGCCCGCTGAAAGACCGCACTGCCATGTCCAGCTACTGCAACAGCCATGCCGGAGAGCTGGACACAGGAGCCGGTGGCAGCCATGGATATGTGGCAGAAACAGAAAACTACCGCTACTGCCTGCGCTGTTCTCCACAGAAGGGCGACTATTCGTACATTTACATCTATGACAAGCGCCAGCAGGAACTGAATATGGCGCAGGAGCCTCCGGTTATCGGCAAGGTCAGCTTCGCCAGCGGAGAAACGCTGGCTTATACCGACCCGGCTGTCTTTTTGCAGGTCATTCGGGATGAGCTGCCCTACAAGCCCACCTCCGGTTTTCAGTATCAGGTGCTGACGGACGATCCCGCCGTGCGAAAGGGTGCGGACGATATCCTCTACGACCTGTTCGGCGAGAAGAATCCGCGTCCACTGGAGGATTACGGGCTGACAAAGCAGGGGCGAGAGGCACTCAAAAACGCGGAGAATCCGAACCTGCCCCACAGCTACTGTTGGTTCGTAGTGGAAAACTTCAACTGCGACGGCGAGGTGCGGCACGACACGGATTCCCTCACGGGAGCCATCGACCGCTTCAACGGCCTTGATTGCGACAGCAAGCGCCTATGCGTCACAAAAGACGAGGTTGCCACGCTCTATCTGGCAATCGCCGAGAACGGTGAAACCCATTTGGACGAAGGCTGGCAGGGCAATCCCCGGTTTGCAGATGACAGTGTCCTACAGGAAGCGGAAGAACGGCTAAAGCTCGGTATCGCCGGGCTGGAGCCGTCCGGCCCAACGATGAATTTTGGAGGAATGTAACATGGATCAGAAATGGCTTACTTTCCTGCGGGAGCAGTATCCCGTGGGCTCCCGCATCCGGCTTCGGGAGATGAAAGACCCGTACCGGCCTGTGGAACCGGGAACGATGGGAACCCTGACCGGAATTGACGATATCGGCACATTCCATTGCAATTGGGACAGTGGGAGTTCCCTCGGACTGGTCATCGGCGAGGACAGTTTCACCGTCCTGCCCCCGGAAACGCACCTGCTGAAGCTGTATATGCCAATGAGGGTGGAGTGCTACGAACGCAACCGCTGGGGCGATTATGAGAACGAGCCGACGGTGCTGAGCAGCAATGAGGCGGTGCAATATGCGGACAATATCGCCGCGGCGCTGCTGCGGGAGTTTCACCCGGAGGAAGCGGCGCGCGGCCTCATGACCTGTTACGGCAAGGATGACGGCGTGGACAGCAAGGTCAAGTCCTGCCGCATTACCGCTGAAGTCCGTCGTGGCAGACTCTGGGGCGTGGCGGAGTGTCAGGTGACCGGCAAGTTGACAGATACAGAGCTGTCCTCCCTAAAGAAATATGTGTCCGGGCAGTCCAGCGACGGTTTCGGCGAAGGCTTTGAGCAGCGAGAGATCAAGGTTGGCGACTGCGAGCTTTTCGCCCATCTCTGGAGCGGCGATGACAGTTGGAGCATCCAAACGGAGCAGGAGCGCTTTGCGCCGAAGCTGGCGGAGGGACTGCCGGAGCTGTGCTTCTCCACGCTGAAAAGCACCGGGGAGCTCATCTGCATCAAGCGCGGCGAGAACGGCTACTACAAAAGCGACTGGAATACCGACAGCGCGGAGAAAAATCAGGAGCTGGCGGACTATAACAACGAGCGTCTGGGCGTGACCGACGCCCAGCGGCAGGCCATGGAGTGCGGGTCCATGCACGGCTGGAACGTCCCCGGCGCAGACCCGAGCGCCTATGAGCAGGAATCGCCGCAGATGGGAGGAATGACCCTTGGATAAGATGATGGACGTTTACATTGCCAAAGCAGACTACGCCACACCGAGTGAAGCGCACGCGAATCTTTCCCTCCCCGCTATGCCCTTTGAATTGTTTGACGCACTGGACAGGGCGCGGATACAGCAGGGCGACGAGATGTATTTTCAGGTTGAGGAATACTACGCATTCGAGAACATGGAACCGTTCATCTCCGACGCGGTCAATCTGCTGGAGCTGAATGCTTTGTGCCAGAAGCTCTCAGAGCTGAGTGAGCGGCAGAGCGCGGCCTTTGAGGGACTCCTCAAAATGGAGGTTGCCAAGAAAAACGGCCCCATCGCCATCGGGAAGCTCATCGACCTTGCCAGCAGCGTCGATTGCTGCCATGTGGTGGGCGAGGCGCTGAACGACTCTCAGCTCGGCAGGTTTTACGCAGAGAACGGCTTTGTGCCGGAGCTGGATAATCTTCCGGACAAGGTATTTGAACTGCTGGATTTTGAGCGAATTGGACGGGAACTGCGTCAGGGCGAGGGCGGCGTATTCACAAACGGCGGCTATGTGGTACAGCATAGCGAGCTTGCGGAAGTCTACAAGGATATGACCTTCACCACACAGACGCCGGACTATCAGATACTGCTGGAGGATATGCAGGGCAATCGCATTGAGCTGCCCCGGCAGAATCTGCCGGATGCAGGCGTATACGCCTGTGTCGACTGCCCAATCCCCCTGCTGATGGCGGCTATCGACGCGGCGGACATTCAGGACGTCAACGCCTTTGCCGAAACGCTCAAAGGCATGGGCGACAAGCCCATGCGGAAGTACAAGGCTGTTCTGTCTGCCTCCAGCTGTGATTCGCTGGAGGAGGCCGCCGTGCTGGCGGAGCATCTGGACGAGTATAAGTTCGACGAAAAGGTTTCCAGCTTTCGGGAGGTGGCTATGGCTGAGATGCACTTTTTGATGAATGGAGTGGGGACTGGGCTGCTGTCGCAATATGTTTGTCTCACCGATTATGGCAAAGCCGTGCTGAAAAAGGACAACGCCGTCATCACGCCATACGGCCATCTGGTGCGCGAGGATCACCAGCCTGTGCAGGCACCGCCGAATCAGCAAAGGCAGATCGGAATGGAGATGCTGTGATGAAGCCATTTGACACACTGAACCGTCTCCCTGCCATGCCGCAGGAAACCGTATGGCTGCAAGCTCGGATGGAAACCCTGTCGGTCAGAGAATCCCTTATCCTCGGCGCAGCGCTGATGGGAAACCCCGCTTACGATGCCAGAGATGTCATCAACATTTTTCAGTCCATGTCCGATTATGAGGTCTGCTATCCGGCAGGAAGCTACGAGGCGCTGGGGCGCTACGCCCTCCGTTATGATGCGCAGCTTCCGCAGGAGCTGTCGGAACACATTGATCTGGAGCAGCTCGGCAGAAATTATGAAGATGAGCACCCCGGCCTTTTCTTTGGCAATTGCTATGTGGAATACCCAAATCAGGGCCCTGCGCTGCGCTATAACGGTGAAAACCTTGCCTGCTGTGTGGACGACGGCTGGAGCGTCAAGGTCAAGCTGGCTTCCCCTCGCTACCCGGACGGCGTCTGGCTGCGGCTTCCCGATTACGAGGATGCCAACGACGGCAGGCCGGACGAAATGCGGATTACGCTGGATGAGTTGGGCGTGAAAATCGTTGACGAATGCACGCTGCTGGAGGCGCGGTGCATCCTGCCGGGACTCGGCGATCTCACAGAGCAGTATGACCGTCCGTCAGACCTTATCTATGATGGGCAGAATCTCGGCTTTGTGCTGGACGAGCGCGGTCAGGGACTGCACAGCTTCACGGAACTGTACACCGGCGCGCTGGAGTACGAGGGTTGCACCAGCCTTGCCGAAGCGCTGGACATTGCCGAAAATCTGAACCGCTATGATTTTGTGCCGGTAAACGGTCTGCGGGAATACGCCGAAAAGGAACTGCAAAAGCAGGGCGTGGCCCTACCGCCCACGGTGGCCAGCGCCTTCAACTATGAGGAATATGCCGAGGAACAGTTGGCACACGATGGTTTCCTCCTCAACGCAGCGGAAACCGGATATATCGGCAAAGAGCAGGGCCAGCGGTTTGCGGATATGTTTATGGAATAGAAAAAGCGCCCGCCAATGCGGACGCTTCAAAGGCTTGAACGCTATTTCACAATTTCACAGTTGTCCAAGCCATATTCAATAAAGAGCGCAACCAGTTCATTCCGACTTCTGCCGGTCTGAGCGGCAATCTCGTCCATGCGCGAGCAGAGATCTTCTTTAATCCGGATTGAAAAGGTCTTATACCCATCCTCGCCCTTTGGATTTCTCGGCGTAATGGAAAGTTTATTGTTCGCCATACTATATCACCTCTAACATGATTGTACCGTTGACCGAGGTTCTAATATATGTTATAATTTATGTTAGAATTTGCAGAAGGATGACGAATATGCAGACCAACGATTTTGAAAAGGCGTTCGGTGATTTTCTCGACCGCCGTGAATATGACCAGGCGGAAAATGCGCTGTTCGCCATGGTGCGCATCGCCTTCCTCGCCGGATGGAAAGCCGCGGGCGGTGATCCGCCCCAGCCGCAGAAGATATTTCAGATCATGCACAAGGAGAGCATCGCAGAAGACGCCATAGAAACCGATATCAAAGAATAAATAGAAACACACGCAAGGGGCCGTTTTTCCGAAAGGGACAACGGCCCCTTCTTTTTTTATGCCCTTTTTCGGGAAAGCGCCCCGGAAAAGGAGGCAGATATGCTCAAAAGCGAGCTTGCGGGATACATGGAAATCTTTCATTGCGGCGAGCAGTACGCGGCTGTCGGCCGGGAGCTGGAAACGGCGTTCGGCATCAAGGGGGCGGAGCTGCGCGCCATCATTAACACACTGCGCCGGGAGGGTGTGCCGATCTGCAGCAACGCAAAGGGCTATTTTTATGCGGAAACGGACGCGGAGCTGCTCCAGACCATCGGGCATATGTCCAGCCGCATCGCCGGGATCAGCGGCGCAATACGCGGACTGAAAAAGGCGCGCGCCCGATTTGACACAGGGCAGACAGCCCTGCCGCTGGACGGAGGTGATGACCTCTGAACAGCTTCATGAGCTGGATCGGCGGGAAAAAAGCGCTGCGGGATACCATTCTCCCCATGTTCCCGCTGTACTATGAGCGCTACATTGAGGTGTTCGGCGGCGGGGGCTGGATACTCTTCGCCAAGCCCCCCGGCAACGATTTTGAGGTCTACAACGACTTCAATGGGCTGCTGGTCAACCTCTACCGCTGCGTGCGGGACAAGCCGCGGGAGCTGATGGAGCAGCTTCAATATGTTCTGAACTCTCGTGAGGATTTCGAGCTGGTCAGAGATGCCCTTGCTCGCGACAGTCCCGCCTCGGATGTGCAAAAGGCGGCGTGGTTTTATCAGCTGATCCGATACAGCTACGCCAGCTCACTGGACAGCTTCGGGAGCCAGCCACACGATATGCGGGCAAACTTTCCCCTTATTGAGCAGGCGCACCGGCGTTTGGCCAAGGTAGTGGTAGAAAACAAGGATTTTGAGAAGCTCATCCGGCAGTATGACCGTCCGGTGAGCTTTTTCTATTGCGACCCGCCCTATCATGCCACCGAGAGCTACTACAAAAACGTGGGCGAAGGAGGCTTCACCGAAAAGGATCACATCCGGCTGCGGGATGCGCTGATGAAGATCGAGGGCAAATTCCTGCTCTCGTATAACGATGACGCATTCATCCGGGAGCTGTACGACGCGCCCGGAATTCAGCTTCTGTCCACCACCCGCATCAACAATATCAAGCAGCGATACGACCCCAACAGTCAGTTCGCGGAGCTGCTCATCGGCAACTACGATCTGAGTGAGCGCGCCAGACGCGAACCCAGCCAAATGACGCTCTTTGACTACGGACGCCAAACAGAAAATGATTTTATGGAGGATTCACTATGAAAAGCAATCAGAACAACACGAAAAAATCCGATTTCAGCATGACCATTCCCTCGCAGCTTCTGGAGGATGCGGGAATTGCCGGGGCGAAGTGTGCGGAGCTGCACCGGCTCCGGCACTGTGTCGCCGTCCTTCAGGGGAAGATGACCGCGCAGGAGATGCTCGAGGCCATCGAGTCCATCTCCGAGCTGGCGGAATTTCTGACGGTGCAGCTTGCCAAGTCCTGCGGCGTCTGCGACGGCTGCAGCGCCTGCGGCGATGCGCCGGAGAGCGAGCAGGAGATCAAGGTTCCGCCCGAGCTGCTGGACGAGGCGGGTATTTCCCGCGACGCAAGACTGGAGGCCTACGTCGATCAGGACAACGGTCTGATTCTCGTCGGCTCCGCCGATTGCGATCACGACCTCTCCGATGTGCCCGACGATCTGCTTCAGGTGCTGGTCGCGGCGGGCGTCTGCGTCGGCAGACTGGAGGAACATCTGGCGGAGGATGACATCGTCTATGGAGAATGATACCTATCTCTATCCCCAATCCGTCGTCTACGCCCGAGAGCATCAAGAACTCCCGCTGTGGCGGGAGAGCTGGAAAACGAACGTGGCCTGCAAAAACGCCATCGAGGAAGCCATCCGCCGCGACTTTGACGGGATGTATCTGAAGGAGAGCTGCGCCCAGAGCGTCATTGCCGAGTTCGGCTACAAACGGGTGAACCTCGTGCTGGCCAATACGCTGCAGGAAAAGAGCGACGACGGTCGGTTTTCCCGAGGGAACAAGGCGTGGGCGGAGAAAACCTTCATCCAGCCAGACCGGGAGCACAACTATACATTTGCGGTGGATTTCCACCCCGCCGTGCTGGACGGCTTTGTGGACGAATACCGCCGTGCGGTTGAAGCCCTCGGCCTGTTCAGCGGCAGGCAGTGCGAAGCGGATTCCGCCGAGCTGGACTACACCGGCCGGGTGCTGGTGCTGTCCCCGGATATTTTGAAGGAGGAATGCTGGCGGCCGGAGGATCAGCTTTGGTACGCCCACGACGGCTTTGGCTGCGCCCCAAATGCCAGAGGTCGCTCCATCCGCTGCACCTGCCTCGGGGACGGCGAACAGACCCGCTGGAACCGGCATGATTTCATCGGCGCGCTCAGGGACGAGTGTATGCCGGAGTGGGCGCGGGAAAAGCTGACGGCGCTGACCGGGCAGGACGCGCTCGAGATTGGAGGCATGACCATGGAGTAAGGAGGTGACCGCCGTGGCAGGCATTGAACAAAGGAACGGATGCGTCTGGTACTATGGCAACCCGGCCGGATACATCGACCGGGATTCTGCCGTTATGGACGCCATATTCCAAAACGACGAACTGGAGCGCTGGCTCCAAAAAAATCATCTGTCGCCCAGATGGACGGACGGCATCTATGAAAGGCTCTCCAGCGGCGGCGTTCCGCTGCCTGCGGACGAAACCGCGCCGGCGATCCTGAAAAACTGCCGTATCTGGCAGCTCCGGCCCGGCGCGGCTGTATGGAAGGATATTGTCAGCTTTGGGAAGCCCCTGCCGGAACCGGCGCTGGAGGATTACGCCATCGTCTATGACGGGCAGATTAACAGCAATGATTTGGAGGCGATCTACGATAAGTTCACCGAGCGCAGACCGCCCAGCTTTTCCGGGCATCCAATGTCGGTCTCCGACCTTGTGGAGCTTTACGACAGCGGCGGCAGCGCCTTTTACTATCTCGACCGCACCTGCTTCCGGCAGGTGGAGCTTTCCCAGCCGGAGCAGGGCTTTGAGATGACTATGACCCCGTGACCCAGCGCCCGGACGGGAGCTTTTTTTATGATCGCAAAAACGAAAAGGAGGAAATTTTCATGGCAAAAAATCAGGCTCAGGCAGCGGAACAGGCTTCCAAAGAGAAGACCGCGGCACAGTTGCCCGTCGACTACGACGTTCGTATCTTCGGCGCCAAGAGCAGCGGGACCCAGCGCGCCACCGCCAGCGTCAACATCAACGGCGCATTTGCGATCCGCGGCGTCAAGGTGCTGGAAAGCAGCAAGGGACTCTTTGTGGCAATGCCTCAGTACAAGGTGGGAAGCGACTACAAGGACATCTGCTTCCCCTGCACCAAGGAATCCCGCGAACAGTTCAATGCCGCCGTGATGAAGGCGTATGAGCAGACGCTGACGCAAACCCAACAGCAGGCGGAATCACCTGCCCACCAGCAGACGCAGGCCATGTCCGGACAGTCCATGTAATTCACACACAACAACATTTTTAGGAGGATTTTATCTTATGAAAAAGCTTATCAATACCATCAAGACCGCTGTCACCAACGCCGCCATTGCCGTACACTATAAGGTTCGTTCCATCGTCTCCCACGGCTGTGCGTTCACCCGCCGTGCGCTGGCAGGTAACGCCGGCGAGGGCTACATCGACACCGCCATCAAGATTCTGATCGCCGTCGTGCTGGGCGCTCTCCTGCTGTTCACCCTGTACAAGCTGTTTGGCGATACCGTCCTGCCCAAGCTGGAGCAGTCCATCAACGATATGTTCGGTTACGGCGGCGCGGTCGACCAGCTCGGTTGATCCATGCCGCAGATGATCAGCGGCCTGCTGTTTGTCGGGTCGCTGATTTTTGCCGGCATCAACGACCTGCGCAGCAGGACGATTCCATACAGCGCATGTATTCTTCTCACTTTGGCGGGGCTGATTTCCTTCAGCCCCGCCCATCTTTTCGGACTGCTGCTCGCCGTTCCATTTTTCCTTGCGTCCGGCTTCGGCAGGGGCGGCGCTGGCGACACCATGCTCATTGCCGCCGCCAGCCTGTCGCTGGGACTGTTTCCGGGGCTTACGGGTTTGGCAGCCGCGTTGCTTCTTTTTCTGCTGTTCGCGCTGACCGACAGGCTTGTCCGTAGAGCGCAAAAACAGGCGTTTCCGAAAAGCTACCCGCTGGCTCCGTTTCTCGCGGTCGGCTTCATCGCCGCATATTTCATGATTTAGGAGGTTCTACTCTATGAGTATTTTCAAAAACCGAACCGTTATCGGCGTCATCTGTATTCTGCTGGCGCTGGTGATCTGCTTCGGGATTACGCCGCTTTTCAATAAAAGCATCAGCCAGAAAACCGAGATCGTCCGGGTGGCGAAGGCTGTCAGCGCCGGCGGTCAGGTCACGGCGGATATGGTGCAGACCGTGGAGGTCGGGTCCTACAACCTGCCCGCCAATGTGTATCACGACGCCGCGTCCGTAGTGGGCAAATACGCCGTCGCAGACCTCGCCGTTGGCGATTACATTCTCCCGTCCAAGCTCTCCGACGCGCCCGCCGCTGAGAATTCCTATCTTTACAATCTGGACGGAACCAAGCAGGCCATGTCGGTGACCATCAAGAGCTTTGCCACTGGCCTCTCCGGCAAGCTGAAATCCGGGGACATTGTCTCCGTCCTTGTGGCAGACTATCAGGAGACCGGAAAAACCGTCACGCCGCCCGAGCTTCAGTATGTGGAGATCATCAGCGTGACAGCCTCCACCGGCTATGACGCTAACACCGGCGAAGCGACCACGGAGGATGAAAAGGAGCTGCCCTCCACCGTCACCGTGCTGGTGCGCCACGAGCAGGCGCAGGTTCTGGCCGGACTGGAGCAGGACGCGAAGATCCACCTGACGCTGATCTACCGAGGCACGCAGGACAACGCCCAGAAGTTCATCGACACACAGGACGCGCTGATCGAGCAGCTCTATCCCGATCCGGAGGCAACGGAAGAAACTCCCGAAAGCGAGGTAGCCGATCCCGCCGATGCGGCCACTCCGGAAAGCGAGGCGGCAACGGACGATGAACTTTAAGAAAAGCAGCATCTTTCGGCGCGGTGCGGAGGACGAGCCGGAGCAGGAGCCCGAAAGCGGCGGGATTCTCGCCGTCTGGGGCTCTCCCGGCAGCGGGAAAAGCATCACGGCGGTGAAGCTGGCAAAGGCGTTGGCCGACAGGAAGAAAAATGTAGTCCTGCTGCTCTGTGATATGACCGCGCCCATGCTGCCCTGTGTCTGTCCGGCCTCGGAGCTGGACTGTGAGCAGTCCCTCGGCGGTGTTCTCGCGGTGCCGCATATCAGCGACGTTCTCATTAAAAACCACTGCGTCACCCATAAACGGATGTCGTATCTGACCTTGCTCGGCATGAAAAAGGGTGAAAACGAATACACCTACCCGCCCTATACCGAGCAGCAGGCGGCGGAGCTGCTGGACGGGCTGCGTGCGCTGGTCCCCTATGTTGTCGTAGACTGCGGCAGCTACATTGCCAACGACATTCTCTCCGCTGTGGCGCTGATGGAGTCGGACAGCGTTCTGCGCCTCGCCAACTGCGACCTGAAATCCGTCAGCTATTTTTCAAGCCAGCTCCCGCTTCTGAAGGATACCAGATGGGATGCGGACAAGCAGTATAAGGTGGCAAGCAACGTGAAACCCCAGCAGGCCGCCGAGCACATCGGCAAGGTGCTGGGGAGCGTGGCGTTCAAGCTGCCGTATTCGCAGGAGCTGGAGGAACAGTACCTTGCGGGAACGCTGCTATCCGACCTCACCATGAAGGACAGCCGCCCGTATAGAAAAGAGCTGGATCGGATTTTGAAGGAGGTGTTCGGATGTTAGGGCAAAAACGCAGCGCCTCCCTGTTTGCCGCGCCGGAAGCGCCGAAACTTCCCGCACAGGAAGAATATACTAAGCCAGTCCCAGACAAGGCGTCGGAGCCAATCCCTGAGTCCTGCAATAATGCCATCACTCCCGAAAAAGATGCGCCCCCGGCCGAGGTGAAAGCCATCGTGACCGGCCGGGCGCATTCTTTGTTTTTCACCCCGGAGGATGATTCCCGCGATTTCCCCGATGTGTGCCGGGAGGTACAGGGCTATATCGCCGCCAACTATTCCAGCCTGATGACGGGCAGCGCCGACAGTCGGGAACAGATCAAGCGTTACGCCGCAAAATATATTCAGGACAAGCGCATCGCAGTCAAGGGCATGATGCCGGACGAGCTGGTGGACGCCATCTATGCGGAAATGGCGGAATACGGGTTTCTGACCAAGTACATCTTCGGCAAGGGCATCGAGGAAATCGACATCAACTCCTGGCGGGATGTGGAGATCCAGTATTCCGGCGGCCTGTCGGAGAAGCTCAAGGTGCATTTCGACTCCCCTGAACACGCGATCAACGTGATCCGCCGTATGCTGCACACCTCCGGCGTGATTCTGGACAACGCCAGCCCCATGGTCACCGGTACGCTCAGTCAGAACATCCGCATCGCCGCCCTGAAAACGCCCATCGTCGACGAAAATGTGGGTGTGGCGGCCTCCATTCGTATCGTCAACCCGCAGAACATGACCAAGGCCAACTTTGTGAACAGCGGAACGGCCACGGATGAAATGCTGGATTTTCTCGCCGCCTGCCTGCGCTACGGTATCTCCGTCTGCGTGGCGGGAGCCACCAGCTCCGGCAAGACTACGGTGGCGGGCTGGCTGCTGACCACCATCCCGGATAACAAGCGTATCTTTACCATTGAGAACGGCAGCCGTGAGGTGGAGCTGGTGCGGGAGAAGGACGGGCAGGTGGTGAACTCCGTCGTTCACACGATCACCCGCGACAGCGAAAACGAGCGCCAGCGCATTACACAGATCAATCTGCTGGACATTGCCCTCCGCTTCAACCCAGACCTCATCTTCGTGGGCGAGATGCGCGGCGAAGAAGCAAACGCGGCGCAGGAAGCGGCCCGCACTGGCGTGGGCGTGCTCACCACCATTCACTCCAGCTCCTGCGAAGCCACCTACCGCCGCATGGTCTCCCTTTGCAAGCGCGCCATGGATATGTCCGACTCCACACTCATGGATAACGTGACCGAGGCATACCCGCTGGTGGTATTCTGCAAGCAGCTTGAAAACAAGCAGCGCCGCCTTATGGAGATCATGGAATGTGAGATCCTGCCGGACGGAACCCGCAAATACAATTCCATTTACCGCTACCACATCACCAAAAATCACTATGAAAACGGCAATTACACCGTTGAGGGATACCACGAACGGGACATGGATATCTCCCCAAGCCTGCAGCGGCGGCTGGTAGACAACGGAATGCCGGATACACAGCTGCAGTTATTTCTCAGAAAGGAGGCCGAAACCGCTTGACCACTTTACTCTTAGTTGCCTGCGTCGGCATGATCGCCGGCGCTTTTTTAATCCTTCGCATTTCGCCCATGGACTTCACCCAAGGCGTATTCCAACGTCTGACCTCCGCGCCGAAAAGCATCCGCACCGAGATCAACGAGAGCACGCACCGAAGAAAGAAATCTTTTCTGCGCCGGGAAATCGAGGATACGCAGACCATCCTGAAGGCCACCGGAAAGGAAGCCAGATTCCCGGCGATCTGCGCCGCGTCTTTGCTGCTGTTCGCCATCGGCGCGTCCGTTGCCGTCATTATGGGCAACTTCTTCCTTGTGCCGGTGCTGGCGGCTGGGCTCATGTTCATTCCGTTCTGGTATGTAAAGCTGACCGCCGGACACTTCAAAAAGGACGTTGCCTCGGAGCTGGAAACGGCGCTTTCCATCATCACCACGGCCTACCTCCGCAGCGAGGACTTCATCACCGCCGTGGAGGAAAACATCAACTATCTCAACCGCCCGGTGCAGGGCGTCTTCCAGAACTTTCTGAACATCGTCGAGCATATCGACCCGGATGTGGACGCAGCGCTTCAGAATTTGCGTGGCTCCATTGACAACGAGGTATTCCGGGAATGGTGCGACGCGGTGATGGCCTGCCAGTATGACCGGGGTCTTAAAACCACGCTGACGCCCATTGTTTCCAAGCTCTCGGATATGCGGATCGTCAACGGCGAGCTGGAAAATCTCGTATTCGGCCCCCGCAAGGAGTTCATTACCATGGCGGCGCTGGTGGTGCTGAACATCCCCCTGCTCAAGTTTATCAACGCCGACTGGTACGACGCTCTGATGCACACAGTTCCCGGCCAGATCGTCCTTGCCGTATGCGCCGGAGCAATTTTCGTCAGCTTCGCCTTTGTGGTCAAGCTGACCCAGCCCATAGAGTACAGGAGGTAAGCGCATGAAAAATAAATCGTATCTTATCTCCCTCGGAGAGCTGGGGAAAGGTCGAAGGGGGATTGTTCCCCCTTCGAAGGCGCACCGTGAGCGAAGCGAACCCTATCGCTTCCGTAGAAGCGATGTGCGCCATAGGAGGTGACGGGCGTGACATTTTTATTGTTCCTCTTTGGCGCAGCCCTCGCCGCTGGGCTGTTTTTCATCGCCGCCGACATCTTAAAGCTGCCGCGCCTGTCCACAGAAAAGGCGCTGCTCTCCGCGGGCAGAGCTGAGCGTAAACAGATGAAGTCGCCGGACGCGCTGTTCCTCGGTTGGGCGATCAAGCTCTCAAGATACATCCACATGGATGAATATAAGCGGTCGCATCTTGCGCGAATGCTCAACGCGGCGGGGCTGGACATGACCCCGGAGGTTTTCACGGCCTATACCATCGTCAAGCCCTGCGCCATGCTTTTGCTGGCAATCCCGTGCCTGATCGTATTTCCTCTGTTAGCGCTGGTGGTCGTGGTTCTTGCCATCCTGACTTATTTCAAGGAATCCCGCAAGGCGGAGGAAAAGGTATCGGAGCGCCGTGACAAGATCGAAGCGGAGCTGCCGCGCTTTGTGGCCACCATCGAGCAGGAGCTTGCGTCCAGCCGTGACGTACTGACGATCCTTGAAAACTACAAGCATCACGCCGGTGCGGAGTTTGCCGCGGAGCTGGACGTCCTCACGGCGGATATGCGATCATCCTCCTACGAGGCGGCGCTGGTTCGGTTTGAGGGCAGGATCGCTTCGCCCATGCTCTCGGACATTACCAGAGGGCTCATCGGCGTGCTGCGCGGCGATGACGGGCGGCTTTATTTCCAGATGCTCAGCCATGACCTCAAGCAGCAGGAGCTTCAGCGTCTCAAGGCAAAGGCGGCCAAGATCCCGCCCAAGATCCGCGTGTTCAGCTTTATCATGCTGGCCTGCTTCATGCTGACCTATATCGTTGTCCTCGCCATGGTCATCCTCGATTCCATGGCGATGCTGTTTTAAGGGGGTGGCGGCAATACTGAAAAAGCTGAAAGTCGGAAAGTCCGGCGAGGGCTATATCGACGTGGTGGTGCTGATCCTCTGCGCCATGCTGGTCATCGCCCTTGCAGTCAAGGTGCTGCCGGTCTTTGTGGCAAAACACAATCTGGACACCTACGCCGCCGAGCTGGTGCGGGAGGCCGAGATCACCGGGCAGGTAGGCAGTGAAACCAGCATCAGAGCCACCATTCTATCGGAACGACTTGGCATCTCTCCGGACATTGCATGGTCGAGAACCGGACACATTCAACTCAATGAGGAAGTGACAGTCACTGTTACTTTAAATATGGACATCGGTTTCGGCGGCATCGGAGCCTTTCCCGTGGAGCTGGTGGCGCAGGCAACGGGCAAAAGCGAGGTGTATTGGAAATGAGCAAGGTCACGCCATATCCGCTTCGCATCGTGAAATGCGCCGAAGAATTGATCCACAAGTCAAAAAAGCAGCCTTCACAAAAGAGTGACCGCAAGCACCCGTTGCTGAAAGGCAGTCGCGGCGATGGGTTTCCCATGACCATTGCCGTGACGCTTTGCCTGCTGCTCATCTTCTGCGGCATCTCCGAGTATTTCCGCGTGACCATCATCGCCCAGGGCGTCCGCGACGCCGTGCAGGAGTCGGTCATCAGTACCATCAACGACAACTTTGACGATGTTTACCACGCCGTGCGAGAGGGCTATGCGGCAGGATACTCACCCACTGAGAACGGAGCATGGGAGGAAAGCCTCGATACCGGAAACATCTACGCCCAGCTTGCGGCAACGCTTGGCCTGACCTCCACCGGCAACGGCTACGCCAGCTATGCGGGGGAAGAATTGGAATACACGATTTCGGAGCTTACCGTGACGCTCTCCAACAACGGTTTCGCCAGCGGTGAGAGCGAGGGCTATCTGGCAAACGCAACGCTGGTTCTGGAGATCCCAACCGGCTTTGCGGGACGGATTCTGCCGCCCGTTCGGATGCTGCTTCGGGTGCAGGCAAAGTATATTCCAAAGTTCTGAAAAACTTTGCAAAATCAATAGACTTCCGCACTCTTCTGTGGTAGGGTGCGAATTAGAGGGATAACCGCAGAAACAAGAAAAAGGAGGCATAAACTCTATGAAAGATAAGACGAAAAGGACGCTGCTGATCGTGTCAGGCGCGGTCGTATGCGTGGCGCTGACTGTGGTGATCGCCAGCCGATTCAACCGTCCGGCTACCGTCGATCCTGCACCGGAAAGCTCGCAGTCCTCGGAAGCGCAGCCACAGGTGGAGATCAAGGCGCCGGATATTAGCACCTCCAACACAGGGGACACCGGCACAACCGCTGACCCCGGCGCTGGCGCGGACAGCTCCGGTACAGAGCAGACCATTCAGGCCGATCCCGTAAAGCCCGATGCGCCGGCAGCTCCATCGACTGTGGCAGAGAATCACACCGCCGAGGATGTGCCGGAAGCGGACCGCAATGCGGAGACACCACCCACCTACACCAAAGAGCAAACCACAGTGACAGAACCGTCAACGCCGGATGCTGGCAGCACCAACACGAATGGCCAGGTCTATGTGCCGGGCTTCGGATATGTAACGCCGGGCGATGGAAATCAGGGATCAGAAGCATCCGATATGTATGAAAATGGGAATAAGATCGGAGATATGGGCTAAAGCCCTGATTCTCCGCCAGCGCAGCCGAAAGGCTGCGCTTTTTCTTTGGGAAGGAGTCTCATGAAAAAAATCCTTGTGCTTTTCCTTTCCATGCTGCTTGTGCTGTCCATGTCGGTTCCCGCATTTGCTGCGGGCGATCCGAACATCGATGGCGGCGGAGGCAACATGGGAAACGGCAGTTCCAGCAGCTATTGGAACCCCGGCATGGACGGCGTCCGAGTCTCCGTCGTAAACGCCAAAACGCACGCTATCGTCGGCAGTACAGTCGACCTGACCAACCAAACTCCGCCATCCAATATCGTCGATTTTGGAAAGGTTTGTAAGCTGTCCTATAACGCCGGACGGTCTCTCTCAGTCCGAGTCAACAGCTATACCTATGTGAACCCGTCACAAAAACTTCCGCGCATTATTTCTTCGGGAGATAGTCCTGCCAGCATTGCGGCAATTCGAAATTATTTTACTGATGAACAAGTGATCCGATCCATTGCGAGGCTTGTGGGTATTGATTTCGATACCCTTGCTACCGATCAATACAAGATCGTCATTGAACCGATTTCTTATTTTTATTACAAGGGGCAAGCCTATGCCATGACCGCCACCGAGGCGGCGTTGTACGACCAGACTGTTAACGGCGATTTGCGGGCAAAAATGCTCTCGCTGACGCATAAAAATCTGCCGCTGGCAATTTTCCTTGAAAAAGCTGACCTCGGCTATCCGGCGTGGAGCGGCAGCAAATCGCAATCCGTCAGCAACGCGACGATCATTTCCTCACTTGGAATCGGCGTGGTACGATTCAGCGATATCGCGGAATCCCCCGTTGTTGATTCCTACGACTACGAGTACCGCGTGGATACGGATGTCATCACCTCGGTGACAGTCAGCGGTGGGCAGGCGAACCCCGATCATCCCGTCAGCGTTCAGTTTAACATTGAGGGAGCGACCTATACTGTGGGCAATGTGTTTTACCCGCAGGAGGACAGCCAGCTTGTTTGGGTGAAGTGGCATACGCCGGATGAGCCCTGCGTCATAACGATTCGGGTCAGTGTAACCGGCGGCGGCTCGGCACAGAGCACAGTCACCTGTAATATTACCGACCTCTCCGGCAACGATCCACCCAATCCCATTGCAACAGATCGCAACAATGCCTATACCGCCAGCCCAACGCCAACCAATGCAGAGGCCGCCTCGGCGAACTGGGGCATCTGGTCGCCTCGCTGGCACGAAAATTGGGAGTGGGTTGCTGTATGGGTCAAGTGCTGGCACACCGACCATTGGACCGATGCGGACGGAAAGAGTCACAGCGACAGTTGGTATCATTGGGTGGACAACGGTTATTGGGAGGATCACGGCTGGTGGGACTTTGACTGGAATGGCTACTCTGCCAGCTTGTCTGCCACGATGAATATTGTTCCGGATGACAAATCCCCCACAGCAACCTCGAATACGCTGAAAAGCGGCTATGGCGTTCAGGAAAGTGTTGCGGCCAACGTCTATACCAATCAGTCCTCCGCCGTAACCGCTGCGCAGAACGCAGTGACCTACTTTCCGGAGTTTGCCTACGAAACCTATTGGCGGCTCCTGGACACGACAATTTCAGGAAGGACAGCCTCCTTTCAGTTCCGTCAAAACTCGTATTCAACCTATAACCGGCGAACCCATTTCACACCCATCTGGTTCCCGGACGGAGCCTATACGCTCTACACCTGGCTCCTCGACTGCTGGACGCCTGCCGGGATGCTCAGCATGAACCTCACTGACAGCGTCACCATCCGGGGCAATCTTTGGGAGGAATGGCACATTGCCCCCGCGAAACCGTAAACGAAACAACAAGGCTGCCGAGCAATTTGCCCGGCGGCCCATTTTAGGAAAGGTGGAAACCGAATGAAAAACAAGAAACTGCTGGTCATGCTCTGCGTGACCGTTCTCCTCGTCTGCTGCATGGCAACACCCGCCTTCGCCGCAGGCGATGTAGCGGGCGCAATCGAGGGCACATGGAACGACGCCTCCGGCCAGATCAAAACGGTGGTCAATAATGTGGTATTCCCAGCCATTGACCTGATCCTTGCCGTATTCTTCTTCGCAAAACTTGGCATGGCGTACTTTGATTATCGGAAGCACGGTCAATTTGAATGGAGCGGCCCGGCAATCCTGTTCGCCTGCCTCGTATTCACGCTGACAGCCCCGCTGTATGTGTGGACTATTTTAGGAATGTAGGAACGAAGCACAGGGCAGCAACAAGCCGCCCTGTGCTTCTCTTTTTTAGAAGTTGAATTCGGTGTCCCAATCAAAATCGCCGCTGGATTCTACGTTTTTCGGCCAATGGCTACACCATTCCGGAACCTGCGGCCCTTCCACGCGGTCGAGGCTTGGCGTGTAGGGCTTAATGTCCAACACCGGGCTGTGGTCGGCAGCGTCCGTATAGGCAAGTCCGATGATACCATTTTCTGCATCTATGAAGGTGGCATAAGCACAGGATAGTGCAATGGGATTGGGGCGCTGGGGCGAGCGCGTGGCAAACGTGCCCATCCTGTCCGGTCCATGCGTATAGGGCTTCGCCTCCGACAAAACAGCTCTGTCGGTCTCGTTGTCACAACGGTCAAACCACCAAAGGACGTTCACATAAGAAAAGCCGTCCAACCCGATGAGCGCCTCTTTATATTCGGGCAATAGTTCTATACGAAACCCTTCTTCATCGGCGCGGATTGAGCCGATTTGTTTTACTGTAAAATTGTGATCCATAAAGGATTCTCCTTGCAATCAGATTTTTTACGGTACCGTTGATTCCAGTATAGCAATGTGTTTTTATACTACAAGCCTTTTGAAAAAATTAAATGGCCATCCTTACGCAAGTGTTGACTGGACAACGCACGTCCAATTATAGCTAATGTATAGCTGTTGTAAACGTCCTCGTCTCTATGCTCCGATCATGCCATTAGCTGGCAGCATGCATAAAGCCGGGCAGATTCTTCTGCCCGGCTTTATGTGACGTTAGACCTGTTTGACCTTTGCTTTATATTTTTGCAGGAGTTGCTGGAATTCAGGTTCCCCCTGAAAAAACGCGTACTCCGGATTACGTTCCAGATCAGCAAGCAGCGGCGGCAAAAAGGTCTGCCCCATATTCTCGGAATTCTCCTTGCGTGGCTGATGACAGAACAGCGGGCACGCAGAGAGATCCCAAGGCGTCTCTGCCGCACGGAGCATGGCAGCAATGAGCCGAATACTCTCTTGGACATCTCGGCTTGACACGGCAAGCTGCATTTGGGCGAGAGATGCGCTGTACTGCCACAGGCCAAAGGCTTCGCATTCCGCGCGAGATGCGTCGGCAAGCTGCTTTGCCTGCGCTACGTTCCCGTCAGCTACCAGCAGGGGAATCAGCTTCGTGACGGTCATCAGCGTTTCCTGCAGGCTGTTCAGAGCCATGCGTTCCAAAACGGCCTCCGCCTCCGTCGTTTTGCCCTGCTTGGCCAGCAGGTCGGCCTGCAGCGTGCGCTTATCGGGGATGCCTTTCTTTGGAATCTGATCCAGCAGCTCCTGCGCTTTGTCATAGTTCCCGCGCTGAATGCTTTTGGAGGCCAGCATATACCGCGCGCTGTTTGAGAGAATCAGATCGTCGGATTGCGCAACCCGCTCATACAGCCCGGTGATCTGCGTCTGGCAGCGCTCCCTGTCCTCGTCCGACAGCTCCGCCATGATCAGCCCGCCCTCCAGCACCATTGCGGCAGAGTACTGCAGCCCAGCGCACTGGGGATATTCCCGGACCTTCTCCATGGCCATGGAAAACGCCCGCGAAAAGCTCTCGTCCTTCATGCGCTGCGCGACGTCATTGAGAAACAGCGTGACTTCCAGATCTGATAAATTTTCCTGAAAGCCAAGAAGTGTGTTCGGATCTGTTTTCAGCAGCCGCGCCAGAACGGGCAGCAGAGCCAAATCGGGGCAGGACAGCCCTTTTTCCCACTTGTTCACCGCCGGCGTCGTGATGCCGAGATAATTTGCCACCTGCTCCTGCGTCAGCCCCAGCGCTTTGCGCTTTTCCCGTAATACCTCTGCCATTGCCATAATTGCATCCTCCGTTCCAACCCTTGTTCTTTCATGATTTATTGTAGCAGGAGAAATGGGGAAATACCATTGAGCATTTGTTAAAGCAGAGGTGTATTTTTTTAACCACAAGTTTATAAACCAGCTCGTACTATGAAGGGAGGTGAAACATTGTTTATATGGGATTTTCTTTTAGGCGACGTGATGGATCAGATCATCGACTGGGTCTATGGTCAGGTGGTGGGCTTTCTGGGCGACTTCTTTGCCCAGATGGGCAACATGGGCGTGGAGCTGTTCGAGATGAGCTGGGTGCAGAGCATTGTACTGTTCTTCTCCTATCTTGGCTGGACGCTCTTCGCTGTCGGCCTCGTGGTCTCCGCGTTTGAATGCGGAATCGATTATCAGAACGGGCGAGGCAGTGTGAAAGACTCGCTGCTCAGTGCGCTCAAGGGCTTTCTTGCCGTTGGACTGTTCACCACCGTGCCGGTGAAGCTGTTCGAGCTGTCCGTCAATTTGCAGGCCAGCCTGACCAGCGGCATCACCGGCTACGGCAGCGGCATCGACACACTGGCAACCGGCATCATCGACAGTCTGAACACGGCGGGTTCGCTGGACGCGGCCTCCAATGCCGGAATCTTTGGCGGACTGGGAGCCATCACAAGCCCCATCATGCTGCTATTTATTATCATCATGATGGGCTATGCCGTGATCAAGGTGTTTTTCAGCAACCTCAAGCGCGGCGGCATTCTGCTCATCCAGATCTCCGTGGGCTCACTGTATATGTTCAGCGTCCCCCGCGGATACATGGAGGGTTTTGTGCAGTGGTGCAAGCAGATCATCGGTCTGTGCCTTACCACTTTTTTGCAGGCAACGATCCTGACTGCGGGGCTGATGGTTATTCCCGACCACTGCCTCTTGGGGCTTGGACTGATGCTCTCTGCCGGAGAGGTGCCCCGCATCTGCGGCGCGTTTGGACTGGACACCAGTACCCGCGCCAATATCATGAGCGCCGTCTATACGGCACAGGCGGCGGTGAATACCACCCGCACCATTGTGCAGGCGGCGCCGAAATAAGAAACGGAGGCTTTATGAAACTGATTTATGTGGCGTCCCCCTACGCCGGGGACATCGATCTGAATACCGCGTTCGCCATGGAAGCGTGCCAATTCGTGAAAAACGAAGGGCACGCTTTTTTCGCGCCCCATCTGCTCTATCCGCAGATGCTGCATGAGGGTGACCCCGCCGACCGGCAGCTTGGTCTTGTCATGGGAAAGGAGATGCTCGCCAAATGCGACGAGCTTTGGGTGTTCGGAGATTTCATCTCGCCCGGTATGGCAGGTGAAGTTGAGCTTGCGGGGCAGTGCGGCATCCCCGTGCGGTATATCACAGTGCAGGAGATGGAACGAACAGAGAGGCCGTTTGCGGAAAGGCATCTCTTCTGCTCCATGCGGTTATAAGTCATGCTGACCATGGGGAGCCTTTTCGATGGAATTGGGGGCTTCCCGCTGGCGGCAATCCGCAATGGCGTCACGCCTGTATGGGCAAGCGAGATTGAAGCCTTTCCCATCGAGGTCACAAAGGAGCGATTCCCCAATATGATTCACGTCGGGGATATCACAAAGCTAAACGGCGCGACGCTTCCGCCCGTGGACGTCATCTGCGGCGGCAGCCCGTGTCAGGATTATGCCGAGAAAATAGTTATTCCGAAGTAATCGCTGCAAACCCTGTAGTACAAGGCGTTACCAGCAAAAACTTCGGAATAACATAATCGGCATATATAGAACAATAGGATTAGAGCAGACCAGATAACTTCAAAATCATTTCCTCGTTATCAGCCCAAATCTCATCCGGTACGGGCTTGGTTCCGCGGACAGCATCAGCTTTCTGAATTGCGGCACGTTTCATCTCGGTATCCGCATAAGCATAGATCATTGTTGTCTCAACCTGTGCATGGCCAAGATATTGGGAAAGAAGTACCATGGGCATCCCGGATTGGTATAAGTGCATCGCCCGTGTGTGCCGCATCATGTGCGGATGGATATGTTCAGGAACTTCCTGACAAACCGCCTTTGCCATGCTCCCATACTTCGCAAAGAATGCTGCTACCGTATCGGGAGACATCTTTTGCTGCCTCCCATGGATCACGGTATAGAACAACGGTGCCTCACTGTAGTCATCCTTGTTGGGATGGAATTTGTTCAGATACTGTTTGCAGTGTTGGACTGTTCTGTTCAGCAACGGCACTGTACGGGTTTTTCGTCCCTTACCATGCAAGTACGCAATTGGATGTTTTGCGTCAAGACGCAGGTCACAGACCTTCATATCGAGAAGCTCACTGCATCGGGCAGCGGTATCATACATGAGGATCATGAATACAAGATTCCGCTGGTCTTTCTGCCTGGAAGGATTGGGCTGTTGAAGCAGCGCGGTCAACGCCGGTTCGGTCAGGAATTCAACGATTCGCCCGTGAGCCTCCTTGGAGGGAATATTGCAGGCAGAAAGATACAATGACGTCTGCGTACAATCGATTTGTCCGGCGAAGTCCAGGAAAGACCGCAATGCCATTAAACGCTGGTTGCGGGTAGAGACACTACATCCCCGCGCCTTTTCCAGCCAGGTTAGGAAGTTAAGAATGACGTCCCGGTCAACACGAGAGAAGGTCAGCTCAGCAGCTCCAATCCCTATCTCATCCCTCATATAAGCCACGAAAATATTGAGTGTCTGTCTGTAGGAGAGAATCGTATTTTTACTAAGGCAGCGCTGCTTGGGCAGATAGTCCAGCAGAAAACGCCGGATTGCATCAAAGAAATCACTCATCGTTTCCTACCTCCGGCAAGAATGCCTCGGCAGAAGAAAACGTGAACCCGGACATTTCCTCCAACAAGCCAGAAACTAAATGAATGTAGTAATAGGTGTCCGAGAGTTGCGCATGGCCCATGTACGCACTCAGATAGGGAATCATAACGTTCAGATCTTTGCCCTCGTTCATCCAGTGGTACAGCCTGTGGGTGGCAAAAGTATGACGAAAGTCATAAAGACGCGGGGAACGTCGGCCGGTTCCCGTAACACCTGCTTTCTTCAAAACCAGGCGGAAAGTCTTCTCCAGCCCTCTCTTCCCGTAAAAACCGCCCTCAGAGTTGGGAAAGAACGGCTCGCGTTCCGGCATAGCGGAAGTCACAACGGCATTGCAATCTGAGAGCATCTTCGTCACATCATCCGCCATCATAACAATACGGCTCCTGTGCTGTTTGCTCTCCATAATGTTCAGCCGCCCAATGTCCAAATCCACATCGTCTACATGAAGCCTTCTGGCCTCAGATGGACGCAGACCGCAGCAGTACATCAGCTTTATCATAGCTGGGATCACAAATTGCCGCACCGGGAAACCACCTCTCGGTTTCAAGTGGTCGAAAACATCCCAAATGGCCAGGATTTCGGCCTCGGTGTAGATGTACGGGGCATACGGCGCATCTTTCCTGGCAATGTCTGGCGGCAGAATGTAAGCAGCTTCGCCGTTGCGGTTTAAGTATCTGGCAAACTCGCGCACCGGCATCATACGGTTGCGGAAGGTATTGTTGCCTTCGGTATCCTTTTTCGTGGCCCAAGCTAAGCAAAGCTCCTTGGTCAGTGTATTTTCTTCCGGGAAATGCGTCAGGCAAAAGCGGTCAAAGTCCCGCAAAATACGAGAAGATTCCAGGTAGCCAAATCCCAACGCGTTTTTCTGTGAGATAAAGGCCTCAATTCGGGCAGCAAAATGGCTTTCAAAAGTGTAAATCATCTGCTGCCACCAGCCTTTCCCTGAGAAAGCAGAGGAAGTGCACACAACTTCAGACCCTGCTCGTCAATGGACAGGTACGGCTTTGCTGAATCAATATGAGTTTGGCCCAGCATCTGTTGGATCAACTCAATTGGCACTTCGTTCTGGAGCAGATTTGTAGCGAAGGTGCGCCGGAAACTGTGAAATCCGCGATACCCGGAATGAATTCCTGCGCCCTTCATGTATTTGGAGACAATTGCACTTCCGGTTCGACTTTTCAAAGCACGGACAGCGCCGACGTGACAGAGGAAAATTTGCGGTAGTGAACTCTTGGGGCGCCCATTTAACAAGTAATCTGCTATAGCGTTGCCTGTTTCCGGTTCAAGAGGAATTACGATTGGTTGTCCTGTTTTGTGCTGAACAACACGAATTTCCCTCGTTCTCCAATTGATGCAGTCAAATGTGAGCCGTATGATGTCGCAAGACCGCAAGCCGCTTTGCACTGCCAAAACCATCATAGCGTAGTCTCTTTTCCCGACCGCAGATGTGATATCTGGCTGAGAAAGTAGACGTTCCAATTCATCATCGGAAAATCCTTCACGAAAGTTCTTCCGAGGGCAAACAAATTCCGGGAGTGTTTTGCAAAAATTATCCGCAGTGATCTCGGCCTCATATAAAAATCGCAGAAAGGTCCGAATGCCAAAAAGAGCAGATCTCATTCCACCAGTGTATCGTCCAAGCATTCTTGTAACGCATGTGGTAATATCCATCATTGCGACAGTTTCAATGGAGACTATTCCATGGTCCTCTAATTCAAGCAAAAATATACGAGCCACACTTGTAACTGTGCTAACGGAACTTTCAGCCCAGTTGCTCTGCGTTGTGACATGCGCACTGAATTTATCCAGAATCGCTTTGTGCTGAGGAATAACTTCGCGCCGTCCCCAATTAGGAATCCTTTCCAGCGTGATTTTCCCTGTCAGGCGGAACTCCTGGAGCATCGCCGCCGCTTTGCGCAAATTCTGATAAGTAGTTCTGCCAACCTCCCCTTGCTCATATTGCAGTCTTCGCTCATCTGTAAGCTGGGATATAAGTTTGTCTGAGTAACTTTCTGTACCAGAATCATAGTGCTTTTTCAAAATGACGGCTAATCCCTCTTCCGTGTAATGGCGAACCGTATTTTCCGAAAGGCCAAGTTGTTCCATACGCTTGTTGACCATCCAGACAAGCACATAAATATTTTCCGATTCGGCAAACTGTTTCGCCGTCGGTGCGTCGTGTTGGATGATTTGCTTTGGACGATTCCATACAGGGTCCCATGGCTGAAGGTCAGGCAAATCAATAGAATTCATTGCAGCACATTGTTTCAGAAGCTCACAACTCCTGCGGACAAGTCCCCATTTCCATTGTGAGATATCTCCTTGGTCCAAAAGCACGCGTTGCTCCAGCAAAAAATTATCGAGCATTTCTGCTGTAGCATATAGTATGCCTTTTGTGTGAAAATGTCGAAGTATGCTGCCAAAGCCTGTATGAGTATAGTCGTATATGCTTCCATCACTCATCCCCGCATTGGTTAACAACTCCAGGGCACGCTGTGCAGTTGCGTCTAATTCAATCAGTTCCATAGGCCCTCCTTATATTTTGTGGTGTCAGACGGTTGTCTGCATGTCCACATTATATAAAATGAGGCCCGCTTTGTTATTCCGAAGTTTTTGCGGAGAATCCTTGTTTTACAAGACTCTATGCAATGACTTCGGAATAACTATTTCCTCGGCATAATCCTGG
>CAYWID010000003.1:0-84877 GCA_964458285.1 uncultured Subdoligranulum sp.
AAGTTTCAGTATTGTTCAATTTTCAAGGTCCTGCGGGCGCTGCCCTTTCGGACAGTTTGTTTATTCTACCTCATCCGTCCCCTTTTGTCAAGAACTTTTTTGAGGTTTTTCGGAAGCTTTTCAGCGCCCCGCTGTCGTTCGGGACAGCTTTAATAATATACCATGGGGAGCCGGCAAAGTCAATGCCTTTTTGCAAATATTTTCGGTTTTTGTCGCTTCCTGCCGCAAAATCAGCGGGTTGCCCGGAAAATCCGCCGGGTTTTGTGCGTTTTTCACCCCTTTCTATACCTTTATAGTATAGCGGCAAAACGGCGGCCCCCGGAAAGACTTCCGGGGGCCGCCTGTCAGCTGCGATTCTTTGGATTATTGGGCCTGCACGGATGCAGCCAGCGCATCGGCCAGCGCGTCCATTTCGCCAAGGTTCTGGCTTTGGAGCGAGGAGGTGATCGTCATCCCCTCGTCCAGCACCGTCATGTGCTTGAGGGCTTCGATCTCGGCGCGCATCAGGCTGCCGGCGCGGGGCGCCCAGGAGCCGTTCTCCAAAATCGCCACAGTGCGGTTTTGCAGGTTAAGCGCCTTCATATCGGCCAGGAAGTTGTGCATCGGCGGGAAGATGCCGAGGTTGTAGGTGACGGAAGCCAGCACCAGGTGGCTGTACTTGAACAGATCGGAGATCAGGTAGGAAACATGGGTGGAGGAAACGTCGTACAGGCGGGTGTTGGTGACGCCGCGCTCGGCCAGCTTGGCGGCCAGCACCTGCGCCGCGCTCTCGGTGTTGCCGTACATCGAGGCGTAGACGATCATGATGCCCTTCTCCTCAGGCTCATAGGTGGACCAGTGAACGTACTTGTCCAGGATATACCCAAGATCCTTGCGCCATACCGGCCCGTGCAGCGGGCAGATGGTTTTGATTTCGATCGTGGAGGCCTTTTTGAGCAGGGCCTGAACGTGGGGGCCGTACTTGCCCACGATGTTGGTGTAGTAGCGGCGGGCCTCGTCGATCCACTCGCCGGGGAAGTTGACCTCGTCGGCAAACAGCTTGCCGTCCAGCGCGCGGAAGGAACCGAACGCATCGGCGGAGAACAGGGTGCCGTCGGTCAGATCAAACGTGACCATGGCCTCGGGCCAGTGGACCATCGGCGCATAGACAAAGGTGACGGTGTGCCTGCCAAAGCTGCGGGTGTCCCCCTCCTTGACCTGCTCCAGCGTATCCGGCACAGGGAACCCGAACTGGTGCATCATCTGCACGGCCTTGGGGGTGGTGATGATCCTGACCTTGGGCCAGCGAAGCAGAATTTCTTCCAGCGAGGCCGCATGGTCTGGCTCCATGTGGTTGATGATCATATAGTCCAGCGGGCGGCCGTTCAGCACGGAGGCCACGTTGTCCAAAAACTGGCGGCCCACGGCCCAGTCCGCGGTGTCGAACAGGACGGTTTTTTCATCCAGCAGGACGTAGGCGTTGTAGGATACCCCGTGGTAGATGGGGTGGATGTTTTCAAACAGTGCCAGGCGATGATCGTTTGCGCCGACCCAGTAGAGATCGTCGTTCACTTTGCGGGTGCAGTACATAAGGATGCCTTCCTTCCATTCAAACGTTCCGCGCTAAGGCGGTGTTGTTGCAGCGTTGGGGGGCGTGGCTGCCCGTCACACTTCGATCTCGATAAACTGGTCGGCGGGTTCGCCGCAGTCGGGGCAGGTCCAGCCCTCGGGCAGGTCCTTAAACTCGGTGCCGGGGCGGACTTCGCCATCCTCGTCGCCCAGCAGCGGGTCGTACTCGTAGCCGCAGCCGTTGCAGATATGGAGCTTGCGGTGCGCAAAGGTCTTGGGGGGTGCGGGCCTCTTCATTTTGACCATCGGCGGAGCGGGCTGCTTGTCGCCGGTGCCAAGGGCCTCGGCCAGCAGGGGCAGAATCTCGTTGACGTCGCCCACAATGCCGTAATCGGCGTGCTTGAAGATCTTGGCCTTGGGATCGATGTTGATGGCCACGACCGTGGAGGCATCCTTGATGCCCTTGAGGTGCTGGCTTGCGCCCGAAATGCCGCAGGCAATGTACAGGTTGCCCTTGAACTTCTGGCCGGACATGCCGACGTAGCGGTCGATGGGCACATACTGCAGCGTTTCGGCCACGGGGCGGGAGGACCCGACCGCCGCGCCCGCCGCGTGGGCCAGCGTTTCAATCAGCTTCATGTTCTTTTTGGCGCCGATGCCCTGCCCGGCGCTGACGACGCGCTCGGCGGCGACGATGGGGGTGTCCATCGGAATGCCGACCGTGAAATCAAAGCCGTCCTTTTTAAGTTTTTCCACCAGGCGGCCGACCTTGTCCTGGGCGGAGCCCTCGGCGTCGATGTCCTTTTTGCGCAGGCTGGGGGCGGGGCCGGCCTTTTTGGCGCCGCCGTCGGTATCCTTGGCATCCTTGCCCAGCAAGTGGGCCGCGATGACGACCCGCTGAATCTCGTTGGTGCCCTCGTAGATCGTGGTGATCTTGGCGTCGCGGTAGAACCGCTCGACCTCCATCCCCTTCAGGTAGCCGCTGCCGCCAAAGATCTGGAGCGCGTCGTTGGTGACCTCCAGCGCAATGTCGGAGGCGTACTGCTTGGCCATGGCCGCTTCCATGCCGTACGGCTCATGGGCCTGCTTCAGCTCGGCGGCGCTGTAGATCAGGAAGCGCGCCGCGCGCAGCTTGGTGGCGCAATCGGCCAGCTTGAACTGGATGGTTTGCAGCTTGCAGATGGGCTTGCCGAACTGCTCGCGCCCGCGGGAATACTCAAGGGCCGCCTCAAACGCGCCCTGCGCGATGCCCAGCGCCTGCGCGGCGATGCCGATGCGGCCGCCGTCCAACGTGGCCATGGCGATCTTGAAGCCCTGGCCCTCCTTGCCCAGCAGGTTTTCCCTGGGCACGATCACATTGTTGAAGTTGAGCTGGCAGGTGGCCGAGGAGCGGATGCCCATTTTGTCATAATGCTCCTCAAAGGTAAAGCCCTCCCAGCCCTTCTCCACAATGAAGGCCGAGATGCCGCGGGTGCCGATGCCCGGCGTGGTGACGGCAAACACCACATAGGTGTCGGCCTCGCCGCCGTTGGTGATGAAGATCTTTTCACCGTTCAGGATGTAATGGTCGCCGTCCGGCACGGCGGTGGTCTCGGTGCCGCCCGCGTCCGAGCCGGCGTTCTCCTCCGTCAGGCCGAACGCGCCCAGATGCTCGCCGGTGCACATCGGAACCAGGTACTTTTTCTTTTGCGCCTCGTTGCCAAAGGCCGCGATCGGGTAGGTGCCCAGCGAGGTGTGGGCCGACAGAATGACGCCCACGCCGCCGTCCACGCGGGAAAGCTCCTCCACCGCAATGGCGTAGGCCAGCGCGCCGGCATCGGCGCCGCTGTACTCCTTGGGGTAGGGCAGGCCCATCAGGCCCATCGCGCCCATCTTTTTGACGACCTCGGCGGGAAACCTGTTTTCTTTATCCAGCATAAAGGCGATGGGCTTAACCTCGGTCTCGGCAAATTGACGGACACGGGCACGGAATTCTTCCAGTTCGGGGGTGGTTTGGTACAACATGGCAGTGGCCTCCTTCTGTGGGCTTTCGCCCCTTTGTTTGGCTTTTTGGAAACGCTTGCAGGCTTTTGGGGAATGTTCCGCGGCGTCCGGCCGTGTTTTGCGGCACGCGGGCGGCGGGCGGTACTGCTCCGCCGCGGCAGGGTCGCTTTGGCGGAAATGTTTCAGTACCAAATTAGTACAATTTGAATATAGCAGACGCCGCGCCAAAATGCAATGGGAAAATCGCCCTGCTTCGCAACTTTGGACATACGCCTGAAAGCCGGGCATGGTTTTTGTGCATTTTGCCACGTTTTTTGCACAAGCAGCGGGTATGCACAGGCAGGTATCCAAAAATCAGCCTTGTACCGAACCAAAAAAGTACGGAATACCGCTTGACGGCGCCCCCCCGACGGCTCTATAATGAAACCGTACAAAAAATGTACCGTATAGGAGGGCAAGGGAAATGCTGATCACGCGGGAGATGGATTATTGTGTCCGCATTGTGCGCGCGCTGAAGGATGGAGGCCAGCTTTCCGCCAACGAGATTGCGGCGGCCGAGCATATCCAGACCGCCGTAACCAACAAGCTGCTCAAAAAACTGAGCAAGGGCGGCATTTTGGAAAGCCGCCGCGGCCAGATGGGCGGCTACCGGCTGCTGCGCTCCTGCGGCACCCTGACTTTGTACGATTTGTTCAGCGCGATGGAAAGCGTCCCTCGCCTGACCGAGTGCATCGCCGGCGGGTACGATTGCCCCAACAATGCCGCGGGCGGCTGCGGGGTCCACGGGGAGTTTTGCCGCATCCAGCGCGCGCTGGACGCCGAGCTGCGCCGTTACAGCTTGGCCCAGCTGTTTGGCCAGCCCCAGGAACCCTGCGCGGCGGCCGATGCGGACGCCCCCGCCGCCCCGCCGGCGCCGCAGTAAATTGTAGAATCCGGCCAAAAATCAACGGATTGTATTTTTAGGCTTCGTCAAAGCAGGAGCCCCCCGCGCCGTTTCGGCGCGGGGGGCTCCTGCTTTTTTCGGTTTTTCAGTTTTTCAGTTTTTCAGTTTCCGGCATACAGCCGGGCGGCGCCCGGCCGCCGCGGCCCGCAGACGTTTACAGCACGCGCTGGCCGCCCACATACTTGGCCGACGGCGCGCCGCCGGTATACACCCAGCGTTCCAGCCGCTCGGCGGGGGTCATGGCGCGCACCGTGGCCAGCGCGGCATCGTCCAGCACCGCCGCGTCGAAGGCGTAGCCCTCGGCCAGGCGGCCCACCCTGACCCGCTCCGCCTCGGGCAGGCCGGGCGCGTCAAAGAAGGCGCCGCCGCCCGCCGTGGCCATGTAAAAAGCCTCCGGCATCGTAAGGGGCTTTGTCTCGGGTTCCACATAGCGCCAGCGCAGCTTGGACATCTGGATGGCCGAGCGCATGACTGCAAACAGGTCCAGCGTGTGGCCGCCCGCCACGTCGCTGCCAAGGCCGATCGCGTAGCCCTGCCGCAAAAAGCGGGCCGCCGGGGCGATGCCCGAGCCAAGATTCTCGTTGCTGGTGGGGCAATGGGCCACAAACACGCCGTTTTTCAGCATCCGCTCGGCCTCCTCGCCCTCGCTCCAGACGCAGTGCGCCATCACGGTGGGGGTGGCGCCGCCAAACAGCGCGTAGCGGGCGTAGGTCTCGCCGTAGCAGTGGCAGTCGGGTTCCAGCGCCTGCACCCACTCGATCTCCTTGGGGTTTTCGGAAAGGTGGCTTTGCACCGGCAGATGCCGCGCGGCGGCCAGCTCGCCCAGGCCCCGCATATAGCCGGGCGTGACGCTGGGGGTAAAGCGGGGGGTCAAAATCGGGTGGACGCGGCCGTTTGCGGCGGCGGCATCGCCCTGCCAGGCGTCCAGCCAGCGGCGGGTCTCGGCCAGGCCGGCCTCGGCCGAAGGCTCCCGGTAATTGTCCGGGCTGTTGCGGTCCATCGCCACCTTGCCCACAAACCCGGCCATCCCGGCGGCATCCAAAAGCCGCATCAGGGTCAGGGTGGCGTCGGTGTGCAGGGTGCCGAACACAACCGCGCGGGTGGTGGCAGTATTTTTGATGGCCTGCACAAAATCCGCGTATCCCTTTTGGGCATACTGCGCATCCGCGTAGTGCGCTTCCTCCGGGAAGGTGTACCTGTCCAGCCAGTCCAGCAGTTCCAGGTCCATCGCGGTGCCGCGGTAGGCGTACTGCGGCGCGTGAACGTGCAGATCCACCAGGCCCGGCACAACCAGCTTGCCGGTGTAATCCGCCACCGGCAGACCGGCGTATTTCCCGGGCAGCGCGGCAAACGTGCCCGCGCACACCCCGTTCTCGCAGACGGCGTACCCCTCGCAAACGGCAAGGCGCTGCGGCCCGTCCGCCTGCACAATGGTTCCTTTGAGTGCAAAAGTGTTTTTCATCGTCATTCTCCTGTTTTATGGGGGGAAGTCCCCTGTTCTTCTCCCAGTATATCACAAATTTTATGATGGGCAACAAAATTTTATTTTGCATTTTGCACGTTTTTTCGCCGCTTTTTTTTACAAATCAGCAAATTATGCAAACGCCCTGCAAGTTTGTTGGATAAACGGTAGAAAACCGTAAAATTTGTTCCATTGCGCTGCAAAATTGAACATCCTGTGTTATAATAGCACTGCGGTAGTATCAATCACTTCGTTGTATGAGGAGGCTTTTTTTATGTCTACATCGGATGCAGTGGCGCTTATGGTTGCCAGCGGTATGATCACGGTGGTCATTCTTCTCGCTCTGCTTGTGTACGTTTTGACGGTCATCGCCTATTGGAAGATGTTTACCAAGGCGGGCGAGGCCGGCTGGAAGTCCATCATTCCCTTCCTGAACGTCTATACCCTGTATAAGATGACCTGGGCCAGCAAGTTCTTCTATGTCTGGCTGGGCCTGAACGTCGTCAGCATCGTCTGCAGCAACATCGCCGACAACAGCGCCGCCAGCGTGATCGGCGGTCTGGTCGGCCTGGGGCTTTTCGTGCTGCACATTCTTTCCTGCAGCAAGCTCAGCAAGGCCTACGGCAAGGGCACCGGCACCACCGTCGGCCTGATCTTCCTGAACACGATCTTCATCCTGATCCTTGGCTTTGGCGATGCCGCCTACGTTGGCCCGGACGGCCAGCCCGCCCAGCAGAATACGCAGGGCTAAGCCCAGGGCGCGGCCGCGCGGCGGCATTGCCTTAAGGGCACAAGCAAAACCCGATCGGTTCTTCCTGATTTACCGCCCCGGAGAGCCGGTTTGTTTTTGATCTGCGGCTGCCCACGGGTTTGGATTCGGCCTGTCTGTTTGCACAAAACGCACAAAACGCGCCCGGCGCCCTGCCGCAAGGCAGGGCGGCCGGGCGTGTTTTTTTGGCGTTCGGCCGGGTCAGCCGCGGGCGGCGGCGTCCTTCAGCTCCTGCCGTTTTTTGCGGTATGCCACAATGGGCAGATCCCCCTGCACAAGGTTTTCTCCCATGCGCAGTTCGCTTTTTTTGGGCAGCTGGGTCGCCACCACCCGGCGGTCCTGGTGCAGCACCACGGCGTTGACCCGGTTGCCCATAAAATTGGCAAGCTCCCGCGCCACCGGCGCCGTGGCAAAGGCATGATAAAACCGCAGGTAGATGCGGGTGTGTTCCTCGTCCACGGGGGCAAAGGCGGCCACGATCCGCACCTTGTCCGAGATGACGTTCTGCCAGAGGTTGGGCATTTGCAGCTGCAGATGGAACAGCGCGGCGTAATCGGCGATCTCGTCGGGCGTCTGGGGGCGCTGGCCCTCGTCGGCGGTATTTTTGACGTAGAAGGTCATCCGGTCGCCGGCTTCGTTCCACTTGACAACGGGACCGTTGACCAGCACCTTGTTGCCCCGCCCGATCGTGGTGCTGTGTACAAAGGGCAAATGCACCACGTCCAGCTGGTTTTCGATGGCGCGGGTGTAGTGGACGCCCCATACCTCGGAAAATTCCCCGTAGGCAAAGCCGTTTTCCAGTTCCTCAAAAAACGGAACGGCAGGCAGAAGGTCGCGCGGCGCGCCGTACCACACCCAGACAAAGCCGTGCGCCTCCCTGGCCGGGTAGCTTTGCACCCGGAAGTTGGGCGGCACCGGCCGCGCCCTGCCGTTGGCCGGGATGCGGGTCACCCGGCCGGATTCATCGTAGGCAAAGCCGTGGAAGGGGCACACCACCTCGTCGCCCGCCACCTTCCCGCAGGAAAGCGCCGCGCCGCGGTGGCAGCATTGGTCGGCCAGGCAGCCCACGGTACCGTCCTGACGGCGCCAGAACACCAGCTTTTGCCCCAGGCGGGTCACGCCCACCGGCTTGCCGGGGCGCACCTCCCGCGCGCTGAGAACTGCATACCATTGGTTGGGAATCATGGGTATCCTTCCTTTCCGTTCGCGTTCCCGCGTAGCTCCGGCGCCGCCCCGCGAAGGGCGCCGCCTGTATTGCACCGAGTATACCACAGCGCCGCGGCAATGTCATGGGGTTTTGCACGCCGGGAAGAAAAAGGAAAAATTTTCCTTTTCCGGCGCGCCGTGCGGGAGGCGGCGGACGCCCGCCGGGGCCGCGGCAACGGGGCGCGGCGGCGCGCATTTTCCGGGGATCGGCCCAAGGCAAAGGCGGCCTTGCGCCGGAATTCCGGGCAAAACCGCCTTTGGTTTTTACTGCACGCCGCTTGCCCCGGCCGCGCCCGCCCCCAAGCGGCGGCGGCGCAGGAGCAGGCCGCCGAGGGCCGCCGCCGCAAACAGCAGCGACACCGCGTTGCCCGCTTTCCAGAGCAGCCGTTCCCGGAAGGCGACCGTGACCGTGCCCGAAAAACCGGCGGGCACCGTCACGGTCAGCTGGCCGTTGGCGGCGGTGCCGGTGGCCAGCTTTTCCCCCGCGTCGGTCACCGCCGTGTAGAAGGGCGAGCGCACAAGCGGCAGGATGACGGTTCCCCCGCCGCCCGCTTCAACGCGCAGCGTGATGCGCAGCCCCTTTTGTGCGGTCGCGGCGGCTGTCAGATCGCCCTCCGTTCGGATGTCCTTGGGCAGCCCGTACACGGCCTTTGCGTCCAGCACGCTTGGCAGGTACTCGCCGTTGGCCGCGTTGTAGCTGTCGATCCCGTCCACGGTGGCCGGATGCAGCACGGCCGCGGTATCGGTAAAGGTGCTGATCGTGTAGCCGCATTCCAGCACGCTGAGCAGCACAAACACCGCCGCAAGCCCCTGCCGGCAGCGGGCAAAGCGGCGCAGCGGCTCGGTTTGCAGCGCCTCGCAGACGCAGCCGGCCAACAGCGCCAAAAACACGCAGGCCGGCGCCAGATAGCGCCAGGGAAACTGCACGACGGTAAAAAGGCGCTGGATGGCGGGCAGCTTGTCCTCCAGCAGGTTCCAGGGCGTGGTCCACAGGCAAAGCGCCAGGGCCGCGCCCCCGCCGACGGCCGCCATCCGCCCCATCCGCAGCGGCGGCGTTTTTTGTTCGGCCAGCAGCCACAGCACCAGGAACAGCAGCAGCGCAAGCAGCATCGCGCTGCCGGGATTTTGGGGCATTTTGCCCGCCATCCCCTCGTACACGGAAAGCCCCTTGCCGCCGCCCGGGACAAAGATTTCAACAAGCTGCCCTAAAAAAGCGCCTGCGTTTTGGATGTTTTGCCGTCCGCCCGTCTCGGTAATCTGCATACCGCCCAGCCGCTGGGTATCCAGCATGGGGATCAAAAACCAGGCGCTGGCCAGCACGGCGGCGCCCGCCGTTTTGCACAGCGCCCACAGCACGGGCGGGCGCAGGGTGCGCCGAAGCAGGATCAGGCAGGCGGCCAACGTGAACAGCCCCGCCATCAGGGTGCTGATCAGGTGGCATTGCAGCAGCCCCGCAAAGCCGACGGCCGCCGGTATCCAGCCGGTGCGGCGGCGTTCGTCGGCAGGGTCCGGGTTGTAGATGTTCCACAGCCCCAGCAGGATCAGCGGCAAAAACACCATGGCCGTGTATTCCCCCACCGCGGCCCGCCGGTACAGATCCACCAGGCGGTAGGGCGCCAGCGTGTACAGCAGCGCCGCAACGCCTGCGGAGGCATCACTGTTCAGCATTTTGCGAAAGGCGTACCAGGCGGCCGCCAGCGTGGCCGCGTTGACGGCCGCCACATAAAACTGGTAGCTGCCCTGCAGCGAATAACCCGCAAGCCGCAGCAGCGCCGGGGCATACAAAAACAGGTCGCAGTACATGCTGGAAACCGGGTATCCCTGCCCGCCGAACCAGAGAGACTGGATGCGAACCGGGAATTGCCCGTCCGCCAGATCCGCGGCAAGGCTTTCGATGCGCATCAGGTGGAAGTTGATGTCGTCCCCCTTGGGCAGAAAATTGCCGAGAACCGGGGCAGAAACAAACACCGTAACCGCAGCCCACACCACCAGCAGCACCGCGCGGCGGCGGCTCAGCCGCGGAAGCTTGCCGCCCAAAAGCAGCAGCGCGCCGTCCAGGCAGAAAAACAGCGCCGCCAGGCTGAGCAGCACGGCGCGGTCGTTGACGGGCGTCAGCTCCAGCGCCGTCACGGTGTAGGCGCCTGTTTCGCAATAAAACCTAAGCTGCAGATCCACGGTGCTTTGCGGCAGCCAGAAATCGAGGTTGACCCGGTCTGAGGTCCCGGTCACGGCAGCCAGCTTGTTGCTGGTGGCCAACTGGGAGGTCGTTTCCATATAGCCGCTTGCATCGGGGGAGGGCTGCACATAGGCCGTGGCCCGGTAGCAGCCCGGCTCCAGCGTCAGCCAGCGCGTGGCGCCGAAGGTAGCCTGCGCGGACGCCGCGCCGGGGCGCAGGCCGTTTTCGTCGCACACCGCGTCCTCCGTCAGCGCGGACAGACCGTCGGCGGGCGTAAGCGTCACCTTGCGCTGCGCCTGCCAGCGCACCGCAAGCAGGACAAGAAGGGCGGCTTGCGCCAGAAGCAAAAAGGCAAAGGGCAAAAAACGTCGATACTTTTTCATGGTTCCTCCAACCCGGAGCATGGCACAGAAATCTTGCGGATAACGGCCGCGGCGGCGCGCGCTGGCCGCCCGGCGGTCTTATTGTAAAGCACAAACCTCAACAACGCCTCAATTTGACGCATTGTTCACACCGACGCCATGATTTTTTCTGGTTTTTCCTTTACACTGGAGCATGACCCGGAAAGCGCGCGAAAAAAACGTCCCGGAGGAGGTGTTGCGGCCATGCTGACCGTGTTGGTGGTAAGCGAAGATTTTTCCCTGCGCAGCCGTTGCCGCACGGCGCTGCAAAACAACGGCTTTGCGGTGCGGGAGGCGGCGGACGCGCAAACGGGCCTTGCGTTTGCCGAGCATACCTATGTGGACCTGGTGCTGTCCTCCGCCCGGTTTTCCCCGGGCACCTGCTGCCCGTTGATGCAGGCGCTGCGCGCCGTCCGCCCCGATCTTCCGCTTTTGGCGATCGCCGCCGGAAACTGCATGGCGGACAAGCAAAAGATCTTTGCGGCCGGTGCGGACGATTATATGGTGGAGCCTATCGATCTGAACGAGCTGGTGTGGCGGGTAAAGGCGCTTTTGCGCCGGTGCCATCTTGCGCACAGCCGCGTGCTGACGGTGGGCGGAACCGCGCTTTCCTGCGACGATTACAGCGTATGCGGGGCAGGCGCGCGCACCGTTCTGCCGCCCCGGGAATTTTTGCTTCTGTACAAGCTGCTCAGCAGTACGGGGCAGATTTTTACCCGCGCCCAACTGATGGACGAGCTTTGGGGCATCGAATCCAGCTCCGACCCCCACACGCTGGAGGTGCATATGGGTCGGCTGCGCACGCGCTTCCGGGAAAACCCGGACTTTGTGCTGTGTACCGTGCGCGGGCTGGGCTACAAGGCAATGCTGCGGGAAAAAGCCCCCGCCTCCCCCGCCTTTTAGCGCGGGGCGCGCGGGCTCCCCGCTGGCCAGTCCGGCATGGCCGGCACCCGTCGCTAAAAAACATGCCGCCGGCATGTTTTTTGCCGCCTGCGGGCGGCCGCTCCCTTCGATTCCTCGTACGGGGCACAAAAAAACGTCCTGCATCCTAAGATGCAGGACGTTTTTTATGACCCGTACGGGAATCGAACCCATGTTACAGCCGTGAAAGGGCCGTGTCTTAACCGCTTGACCAACGGGCCGCAAAAATACAGGATTTCGCTAAAACAGCAAGCACTTTACCAGCCACTATTGCGGCCAGCCCCCCATGTATCTTAGCGAAAGCCTGTATTGTGGTAGCGGTAACTGGATTTGAACCGGTGACACTTCGGGTATGAACCGAATGCTCTAGCCAACTGAGCTATACCGCCACATCTGTTATAAACACCGACTTGAAAGGTGCTTTATTATTATAGAGAATTGTCCTTCTTCTGTCAAGTATATTTTGCAGCTCCCGGTCGATTTTTTGCCGTTTTTTTTAGCGTTTCCGGCCGCATCCCGGCAAAAGGCGGCAAAAATCCCCCCGCGCAGGGCGGGGGGACGGACTTTGGGGCGGTCTTACGCCGCCGCTATCCAATTTTTACCGCTTAACCGTTCTTTTTTGGCAGCAGCACGGTCTTGCCGCCCATATAGGGCTGCAGCACGGCCGGAATGGTCACGCTGCCGTCGGCCTGGTAGTGGTTCTCCAAAAAGGCGATCAGCATCCGGGGCGGGGCCACGCAGGTGTTGTTAAGGGTGTGGGCCAGCTGGGTCTTGCCGTCCTCGTCCTTGTAGCGGATGCGCAGGCGGCGGGCCTGGGCATCGCCCAGGTTGGAGCAGCTGCAAACCTCAAAGTACTTCTGCTGGCGGGGGCTCCATGCCTCGATATCGCAGCTCTTTACCTTCAGATCGGCCAGATCGCCGCTGCAGCATTCCAGCTGGCGGACCGGGATCTCCATGCTGCGGAACAGCTCCACGCTGTTTTTCCACAGTTTGTCGTACCAGGCCATGCTGTCCTCCGGCTTGCAGACCACGATCATCTCCTGCTTTTCAAACTGGTGGATGCGGTAGATGCCGCGCTCCTCAATGCCGTGGGCGCCCTTCTCCTTGCGGAAGCAGGGCGAATAGCTGGTAAGGGTCAGGGGCAGTTTGGCGCCCTCCAGCGTCTGGTCGATAAAACGGCCGATCATGCTGTGTTCGCTGGTGCCGATCAGATACAGATCCTCGCCCTCGATCTTGTACATCATGGCGTCCATCTCGGGGAAGGACATGACGCCCTGCACCACGTTGCCGTGGATCATAAAGGGCGGGATGACGTAGGTAAAGCCCTTGTCGATCATAAAATCGCGGGCGTAGGCCAGCACGGCCTCATGCAGGCGGGCAATGTCGCCCAGCAGATAGTAGAACCCGTTGCCGGCCACCCGGCCCGCGGCGTCCAGGTCGATCCCCTCAAAGCTCTCCATAATCTCTACATGGTAGGGGATCGGGTAGGCGGGCACCAGCGGCTCGCCGAAGCGCTCCACCTCGACGTTGTGGCTGTCGTCCGGGCCGATGGGCACGCTGGCGTCGATCATCTGGGGGATCGTGTACATGATCTGCTGGATTTTTTCCTGCAGGCCGGCTTCCTTGTCCTCCAGCTCCTTGAGACGGTCGGCCTGGGCCGTCACCTGCTTTTTGACTTCCTCGGCCTCGGCGGCCTTGGCGGGGTCTTTTTTTGCCTGGCCCATCAGCATGCCGATCTGCTTGGAAAGCTTGTTCCGGTTGGCGCGCAGGCCGTCGCCCTCGGTGATGGCGGCGCGGTACTCGGCGTCCAGCGCGATCACCTCGTCCACCAGCGGCAGCTTGGCGTCCTGAAATTTCTTTTTGATGTTTTCCTTGACGGCGTCGGGGTTCTCGCGCACAAAACGAATGTCCAGCATGGGTGTCCTCTCCTTACTTTCCTTTTCAATCTATGGTTGGCTGCGTTTGTCTGTTTTTGGCGTCGGGGGCGGGCCGCGCGGCGGCGCCCCCTCGGTTTTTTACGGGTCCGCCGGGTTTTTTTCGGGGTCGTACCGGCCCAGCAGCCCGGCAAACTGCCGCAGCTGCCCTTCCGAATAAAAGCGGATGGTCAAGCTGCCCTCGCGCTCGCCCTGGTAGTCCACCCGGACCTCGCTGCCGGTCACCTCGCGCAGCGCGGCCTCCACCTCGGTGGCCAGCGTGGGCCGCGCAAAGGCGTCCTGTCCGTCCGGTTTGGGGGGGCGCGGCGGGCGGGTCAGCTTGCGGCATAGCGCCTCTGTCTGCCGCACGTTCAGGCTTTTGGCGGTGATTTCCTCGGCGGCGGCGGTCATCATCTGCTCGGTGGGAAGGCCCAGCAGCGCCTTGGCGTGGCCTGCGCTCAGGCTGCCGTCCCGCAGTTTTTCCCGCACGGGCTGGGGCAGGGCCAGCAGCCGCAGCGTGTTGGCCAGCGCGCTGCGGCTTTTGCCCAGCCGCCGCGCCGTCTGCTCCTGCGTAAGGCTGAACCGCTCCATCAGCTGGCGGCAGCCCTCGGCCTCCTCCAGCGGGTCAAGATCCTCGCGCTGCAAATTTTCAATCAGGGCCAGCTGGGCGGCCTGTTCGTCGGTAACGTCCTTGACAAGAACCGGCACCTCGGTCAGCCCGGCCTGGCGGGCCGCGCGCCAGCGGCGCTCGCCCGCAATGATGACGTAGCCGGTGCCCGCTTTGCGGGGCCGCACCGCGATGGGCTGCAGCAGGCCGTTTTCGGTGATGCTGGCAGCCAGCTGGGCCAGCGCATCGGGATCAAACTTTTTGCGGGGCTGGTCGGGGTCCGGCTCGATCTCCCGCAGTGGCAGGGACGAGATCTGTTCCTCGCCGCCGGAAGAATCGGTCATATCCTCAAACAGGCTGTCCAGGCCCTTGCCCAGCCCGCCCTTCGGTCTTGGCATAGCGGTTTCCCTCCTTATTTTAAAGTCCGCGCCGCGGTTTGGCGCCGCACGGCCCACCCAGCGCGGCAGGGCCGCCGCCCCGCCCGTGCAGGGCGGAAGGCCGGCGCGCGGCCCGCCCAGGCAAGGCACCCGCCCAGGCCGCGCCAGCCCAGGACGGCAGCGCGGCAGCGCGCGCCCGCGGCTGAACCGCCGCGTTTTTTCTGCGCCATGCTCTAGGTATGCTCGTTGTTCTGCAAAAATTCACGCGCCATGCCCATGTAGGCTTCGCTGCCCTTGCCGTTCGGCTCGTAAAAATTGATCGGCATGCCAAAGCTCGGCGCCTCGGACAGGCGCACCGTGCGGGGCACCACCGTCCTGTACACCTTGTTGCCGTAGTATTTTTTGACCTGCTCCACCACCTGAATGGTCAGGTTGAGCCGCCCCGTGTACATGGTAAACACAACACCCTCGATATCCAGGTATCTGTTGTATTTTTTGCGCACGGTTTTCAGGGTGTTCATCAGTTCCGAAAGCCCTTCCAGCGCGTAATACTCGCACTGGATGGGGATCAGCACCGTATCGCAGGCGCACAGGCCGTTGAGGGTGAGCAGATCAAGCGAGGGCGGGCAGTCGATAAACACATAATCGTACACGCCGGTCAGGGAGGCAAGCGCCATCCGCAGGCGGTTTTCGCGCCGGGGCAGGTTGACAAGCTCGACGGCGGCGCCCGCCAGCTGGGTGTTGGAGGCAATTAAATCAACGCTGTATCGTGTTTTAACAACCGCCTGCTGGGCGTCGGCATCGCCCAGGATGCACTCGTACACCGTGCTGTCCAGGGTGTGCTTGGCCACGCCGAAGCCGGAGGTTGTGTTGCCCTGCGGGTCAAGATCCACCACCAGCACCCGCTTGCCCAGCGCCGCCACACAGGCCGACAAATTGACGACGGTGGTGGTTTTGCCCACGCCGCCCTTCTGGTTTGCCACCGCGATCACTTTTGCCATGCCCTGCGTGTCCTCCCTCTGCCCGGTTTTTTGTTTTTTTGGATTGTGCAGCCTGATTTTCTGCATTACAGGTTCGATTATACCACACGCGCGTGCCAATAGAAAGCTTTGGCCGTCTTTTTGGCGCAATTTTTTTGCTTTTTTGTTTCACGTGGAACAGACAGAGGCATTTTGCAAACCTTGCCGGGCAGTCCTTCGGCTTTGCGCGGCGGCGGGCCGGCCCGCCGCCGCGCAAAAAAAGCAGGCGGACGCCGCCCCCTGCCCGCCCTGGGCCGGGATGCGGCGTCCGCCTGCCGGATGGATAGGCGCGCCGCCCCGGCGCGCTTTGGAGAGAGAGGCCATCGGTTTTTCGCCCGTCACCGCCCGTACGGGCCGGCCAGCGCCGGACGGGCCGGGCCGCCCTCGCAGGCGGCCAGCAGCTCGGCGGGGTCAAGGGGGGTGTCGTCCCCGGCGGCATCGCCGTACATCGGCAGGGACGGGCATCGGCACGCCTCCGGCGCGGCGGGGTCGGCGGGCGGCAGGGCGGCCGCGGCGGATTCTTTTGTGCAGAGCGCCCCGCCGCTCTCCCCCGCGCCGCCGTCCGCCGGGACGGCGGGGTTTTGCACCGCCGCGCCCCGGGCGTCCGCCCACGCCGGGGCGCGGCGCGGCGGAATCATCACCAGGCTGGCGATGTCCTCCTCCCCGTCCGCGGGATCGCCGGGGTCAGGCAAGGCGGCCGGGCCGCCTTGCGGCGGAGGGGCGGGCGCAGGCGCGCTACCGTATTCCGGGTTTTCCCGGCCCGCCTGACCGCTTGGCGGCGCGCTTGCCGCCAGCGACAGGCCGGCGGCGGCTTGCGGCAGCGCGGCGGGCGGCCGGCCCGCCGCGGGCAATCCCCGGCCGCCGGGCAGTTGGACGGCGGTCTGTGCCCCTGCGGCGCGGGGCGGAAGGGCGGGCGCCTGCGTCAGCGGCGCGGCCGGGGTGCTTGCCTGGGGAGGCTTGCCCTGCAGGGCCGCAGGCGGCGCGGGCCGCAGCGTCGGTTCACCCGGCTGTTCGCAGGCAGGTGCGCAGGCAGGTTCGCCTGCCGGTTTGCAGGCAGGTGCGTCCGGGAGGCCGTTTGCTTCGCCGCCGTCCTGCCCGTTTTCTTCCTTCGCCGGTTCTGCTGTCTGCCCGTCCGTTGCGCCGTTCGGGCCGTCGCGCCTGCGCCCGCCTGCAATCTCGCCCGCTTCTGCGCGCTGCGTTCCGGTCGGCGGCCCGCCCGGCAAGTCCCCCGTCCGCCCGTCCTTTTCCCCTTCCGGCTCCGGCGCGGGCGCGGCGCCGGGATGCCGCCGCGCCCCGGCGCCGGGCAAAGCGGCGCCTACCGCAAACAGCGGCAGCGGCGCGGCCAGATCGCCGCCCGCGCCCTCGGCGGCATTGACCGGGATGCGCACCGTGTATTCCAGGCAGCCGTCCCTCCGCCCGCAGGTGGTGGTGGCGCGTATCCCCTTCTGGGTCATCACATCCACGGCGTGCTGCAAGGTGTTGACAAAAAAGCGGACGTCCCGCACCATCGGCATGGTGCGGCGGTTGACGGGCAGCGGCTCCGGCTTGCCGGCCAGCAGTTCCTCCACCAGGCGGTCGGCCTCCCGCACGCTCATTTCCTCCCGCGCCATCTTTTCCAGCGCGGCGGTGCGGCGCCCTTCGGGCAGGCGAAGCGCGGCCCGGGCGTGGCGCTCGCTCAGGTGACAGCCGGTGCAGATATCCTGCTGTTCCTGCGTAAGGGAAAGCAGCCGCAGCTTGTTGGCCAGCGCGGGCTGGCTCAGCCCCAGCCGCCGGGCGGCCTCGGCCTGGGTGCAGCCCCACACCCGGATGACTTCCCGGATGCCGCGCGCCGTATCAAACGGGTCAAGCTGGCTGCGCTGGATGTTTTCCAGCAGCCCCAGCGCGGCGGATTCGCCCTCGTCGTACTCCGCCAGAATGGCGGGCACCCTGGGCAGCTTGGCCATGCGGCAGGCCCGCAGCCGCCGCTCGCCCGCCACCAGCTGGTACCGTTTAAGCCCCACCCGCCGCACGCTCACCGGCTGCAGCAGGCCGTTCTGCAAAATGCTGACGGCCAGCGCCGCGATCTCGGTGTCGTCAAACACGGTGCGGGCCTGGTAGGGCGAAGGCTCGATGCAATCCACCGGCAGCATCAGCACCCGCCCCGTCTTTTGTTTTTCAACCATCGTCTGGCCCTCCCTGTTCCCGCGGCCGGGGCCATGCCCCCGCGCGGATAAAAAAATTCCTGTGCCTGCTTTTTTCGTACACGGACGGCGGCCGCCGCCCCGCGGGCCGCGGTATCGTCCTGAAAAAAGCATAGCACAGGAAAGGGCGCGCGGGCCAGCGGAATCGTTCGCCGCGCCTGGCCAAAAAACGCGCCTGTTTGCGCTTTTACAGCGGTTTTTTTGCAATTTTTCCGCCGTTTCTGGGGTAAACGGTCGGTGTTTGCGATATTTTTTTGGTATAAAGCAGGCGGCGCTCGCTTCCGTCCGGCAGGGCGAAGGCGCGCGTCTGCTCATATCGGCCTCCCAGCTTTTGCAGCGCGTTTTTGGCGCCGGCCAGCTCGGCATCGGCATCGGGGCCTTTCAGGGCCACAAACAGCCCGCCCACCCGCACAAGCGGCAGGCAATACTCCGCCAGGACCGGCAGCGGGGCCACGGCCCGGGCGCAGGCCACATCAAACCGTTCCCGCCACTGTTTGCGGGCGGCCTCCTCGGCGCGCTCCTTGGCAAAAGCCACCCCCGTAAGCCCCAGCGCAGCGCAGACGTACTGCAAAAACTCCATCCGCTTGCCGGTCGGCTCCATCAGGGTGAGCGAAAGCGACGGCTTATAGATTTTTGCCACAATGCCGGGAAACCCCGCCCCCGTGCCCACATCCACCAGCGCGCCCTCCACCTCCGGCTGGGCGGCAAAAAGCAGGCTGTCGGCAAAGTGGCGGTCCTCGATCCCCTCTGGGCTGGTGATTGCGGTCAGGTTGACCTTTTGGTTGTAATCCACCAGCAGCTCGGCATAGCGGTCCAGCCGGTCCAGCTGGGCATCGGTGAGGGCGATGTTCCATGTGGAACATTTTTGGGCAAGGCGTGCGCGGTCAATCATGGGGTTCCTCCTTGGCGGGCGGCTGGGGGGCCGGGCCGGCGTTCTGGTGTTTGATCAGGGCGATCGAAAGCTGGGCCAGGTCGCTGGGGCTTACGCCGGGGATGCGCCCGGCCTGGGCCAGGGTGCGGGGGCGAATCTTCTGCAATTTTTCCCGCGCCTCCAGGGTCAGCGTTTCCAGCGGCGCGTAGGCAAAATCCTCCGGGATGCACACGTTCTCGTGCCGCTGCATCTCGCGGATCGTGCGCTGCTCCCGCTCTATGTATCCGGCGTAGCGGATCTCTGTTGCAATGCGCAGCGCCATCATGGGGGTCACGTCCGGCCCGCGCCCGATGACGCGGGCGATCAGCTCGTAATCGATGCCGGGGCGGCGGAGCAGCTCGGCGGCGGTGCCGCCGGCCTCCCCCAGCTCGGCGCCCTCGGGTGCGGCGGCGCGCAGGTCGGCCATTTTGATTTTGGCTGCGGAAAGCCGCGCCAGCTCGGCGCGCTTGATCTCCTGGTCGCGGCAGTAAACGGCCCAGCGGTCGTCCTGCACAAGGCCGTATTCCCGGCCGATCGGGGTCAGGCGCTCGTCGGCGTTGTCCTGCCGGAGGGAAAGGCGGTATTCGCTGCGGCTGGTCATCATCCGGTAGGGATCCATCACCCCCTTGGTAACAAGGTCGTCCACCAGCGTGCCCAGGTAGCTGGAATGGCGGGGCAGCACCAGCTGGCTTTGCCCCAAGGCCCGGCGCCCCGCGTTCAGCCCGGCCAGCAGGCCCTGCGCGGCGGCTTCCTCGTACCCGGAGGTGCCGTTGAACTGCCCGGCGCCGTACACCCCGGCCACAACCTTGCTTTCCAGGGTGGGAAGCAGGCTGGTGGGGTCCACGCAGTCGTACTCGATGGCGTAGGCCGGGCGCATGATTTCCAGATGTTCAAATCCCTCGATGGCGTGGTACATGGCGTTCTGCACGGATTCCGGCAGGCTGGAGGAAAGGCCCTGCAGGTACATTTCCTCGGTATCCTCGCCGCAGGGCTCCACAAAGATGGGGTGGCGCTCCTTCTCCTTGAACCGCACCACCTTGTCCTCGATGCTGGGGCAGTACCGCGGCCCTACGCCGTGGATGATGCCCGCGTACAGCGGCGAGCGGTCAAGGTTTTGCAGGATGATGGCGTGCATGGCGGGGTTGGTGTAGGCAATGTAGCAATCGACCTTGTTGTGCATGGGGGTGCGTGTCAGAAAGCTGAAGGGCTGCAGGGTATCGTCGGGGTCGCCGGGCTGGCGTTCCAGCCTGGAAAAATCAATGCTGCGGCGGTGGACGCGGGCCGGGGTGCCGGTTTTAAAACGGCGAAGCGGAAAGCCGTGCGCGGCCAGATCCTCGGTCAGCCTGGTGGCGGCATGCTGGCCGTCCGGGCCGCCGTCGTAATGGGCCTCCCCCACATGGATGCGGCCGCCCAGGGCGGTGCCGGTCGCAATGACGACGCAGCGGCAGGCATAGTACCCGCCAAGGCCCGTCACAACGCCGCAAACCCTGCCGTCCCGCACGTCCAGGCCGGTGATCTCGGCCTGGTGGATGTCCAGGTTGGGGGTAAGCTCCAGCGCGTGCTTCATGTAGATGTGGTAGCGCTTGCGGTCGGTCTGAACGCGAAGACTGTGGACGGCCGGCCCTTTGCCGCGGTTGAGCATCCGGCTTTGCAGAAAGGTGGCGTCCGCGGCAAGGCCCATCACGCCGCCCAGAGCGTCCAGCTCCCGAACCAGGTGGCCCTTGGCGGTGCCGCCGATCGAAGGGTTGCAGGGCATGTTGCCGATAAAATCCAGCGTAAGGGTAAACACGGCGGTTCTGGCGCCCAGCGTGGCGGCGGCGTGCGCGGCCTCGATCCCGGCATGGCCCGCGCCGATCACAATGACATCATAGGTTCCCAATTTATCCATCTGGTTCTACTTCTTTCCTTTTGTTGGAGGGGGGGAGGCGGCGGCTTTCCTGCCGGAAAGCCCGGCAAAGCGCTTTGCTCCAAAACGGCCAATGCCGTTTTGCCGGGTGCGCGCGATTGCGGGCGGGATGCTTCTGCGCTGCAATTCGCCCATGGCCGGGCGTCAATAGCCCAGGGTTTCGCCCACCAGCAGGACGATGATGCGGCCGGGCGCGCCCGAGCGGCGGGTCACGACCATCTGATTGCAGATGCAATCGGGCGAAAGGCAGTCCGCGCAGCGGCCGGTGGCGGCGCAGGGGGTGTTTTTGTGCAGCCGCACCGTGTTGGGCGGGGTGGCCATGTTGCGCACCCGCGCAAGTCCGGCCGTCACGTCCGGCACCAGCTTGTTCATGCCGGCCACCACCAGCACATGCCCGGGGCCAAAGCACAGGAAGGCCACGCGGTTGCCCCGCCCGTCGATGTTGATCAGCTCGCCGTCCAGCGTGACGGCGTTGCTGCTCATCAAAAAGTAATCGGCATTGATTACTTTGGCCCAGAGCTGCTTTTGCTCCGCGGGGGTGACGGCGGCATCGCGGTCCAAAATTTCATATCCGCCGCCGCGCACGGCATCCATCAGGCCCGTTTCGGTCAGCGTCATCGAGCCGCCCCAGGCGATGGATGCGCCCTTCGGCATCAGTTCCAGCGCCTTTTGCACGGCGGCGGCGCTGTCCGGGCAGTAATAGCCCGTCATCTGCCGTTTTTCCAGGTTTTTGATGACCGTGGCGGCCACATTCCGGTAATACGCTTGCTTTGGTGTCATACCCAAATACCTCCCCTTGTCTGTTTGTCAATGTTCCACATGGAACATCGGCGTTTCCGTTCCCAAAACGGCGCATGCCGTTTTGGGACAAAATTCTTTGCCGGGCTTTCTTTCGGAAAAGCCGCCGTCTCCCCCGTCTTGCTGCCGCGGCAGGCTTACTTGCCCACGCAAAACCGCGCAAACACCTCGTCCAGCACCGCCTCGGCCGCGTCCTCGCCGGTAAGCTCGTACAGCGCGCGCAGGGCGTCCTCCACGCAGACGCTCACGGCGTCCAGGCCAAACCCGCCGCGGCGGGCGGCCGCGGCCTCGCGCAGGGCATCCCGCGCCGCCGCCGCCGCCGAAAGCTGACGCTCGCTGCACAGCGCGGCGGCGTTCGGGTCAAGGCCCGCCGTACCCAGCAGCCCGGCCACGGCCGCACACAGCGGCGCAAGGCTTGCGGGATCCCGGGCGCACAGCGGCAGCACCCGGGCAAAATAAGGCGCCAGCTTTTCCGCCTCGCGGTCAACGTCCGCGCAGGCAACATCCTGCTTGTTCAAAACGGCCAGCGCGGGGCGGTTTGCGCACCGCCGCGCCAGCGCCAGATCCTCCGCCGTCAGCGGCGTTCCGGCATCGAACACGGCCAAAATCAGCCCGGCCTCCTCCATCTTCTTCCAGCTTCGGCGGATGCCCTCGGCCTCAATGGCGTCGCCGCCCTCCCCCACCTCCCGCACGCCGGCGGTATCAAACAGATTGAGGCGGATGCCGGTATCCCCCAGCAAAACGGCCTGCTCCACCACATCGCGGGTGGTGCCCGCCACCGGGGTCACGATGGCGCGGTCAAACCCGGCCAGCAGGTTGAGCAGCGTGCTTTTGCCCACGTTGGGGCGGCCCAGCAGCACGCAGTCCACCCCGTGGCGCAGCACCGCGCCCGCGCCGTAACGGCCGATCAGCCCGTCCAGCGCCGCCGTCTCCGCGTCCAGCACCGCAAACAGCCGCGCGTCTGAAAGCGCAGGCACGTCCTCCTCCGGGTAATCCACCCAAGCCGTCATATGCGCCGAAAGCTCTTTCAGCGCCGCCTGGATCCCGGCAATTTTTTTGGCCAGCGCGCCGTCCAGCGCCGTCTTGGCCAGCGCGGCGCCCTGCCGCCCGCTTGCCGCAATAATCTCCATCACGGCCTCGGCCTGGGTCAGGCTCATCCTTCCGTTTTCCAGCGCACGGCGGGTAAACTCCCCGCGCGCCGCCGGGGCCGCCCCCGCGCCGATCAGCGCCTGCAGCAGCCCCTCGGCCATTGCGGAACCGCCATGCACCGAAAGCTCCACCACATCCTCGCCCGTGTAGCTGTGCGGCGCGCGGAAAAACAGCGCCACCGTCTCGTCCAGCTCGGCGCCGTCCAGGCGGTAATGTCCAAACAGCGCCGTGTAGCCGGGCGCATCGGCCACCGCCTTGCGCGGATTGGCCGGAAAAAACACCCGCGCCGCGATTGGGTAAGCCTCCGGCCCCGAAAGCCGGACCGTGGCGATGCCGCCCTCCCCGGGCGGGGTGGCCAGCGCGCAGATCGTGGTATAGGCCCGCATAGATGGTTGCTCCTTCCCCGTTGCGCCGCCCAAGCGGCGGCGCGTGGTTTTTCCAGGATCCCGCCCCGAGCAGTCCCCCGGAAATGGCGCGGCAGCGCCGCGCCGGTTTTCTTTGTCGCGTTTTTCCGCGTCGTACTCCAAAAAATCTGGCAGGGTCGTGGTTATTCTACCACACGCCCTGCCAAATGTATAGTTTTTCACCGGGGCCGCCGCGCCAAATTTGCGCTGTTCCGCGGCACAAGGGCCGCTGCGCCGCCGCCGCGCGCCTTCACGCCGGCCAGACCACGCCAATTTCCCGCACAATGTCCGCGTCCAGCTGGCCGATGTCGGCCATGTGCCGCAAAATCGCCATGGCCTGCGCGCGATCCATCGCCTTCTTGTAAGGCCGATCCTCGGTCAACGCCTGGTAGATGTCCAGGCAGCAAAGCAGCCGTTCCCAGCGGTCCATCTCGTCGCCGCGCAGCCCAAACGGATAGCCGCTGCCGTCCAGCTTTTCGTGGTGGTGGGACGCCCAGCGGGTCACGTCCTCCATCCCCTTGATTTTGCGCAAAATCTCATAGGTGGCGTAGGCGTGGGTCTGGATGTGGGTGTACTCGGCCGGGGTAAGCCGCCCCGGCTTTTCCAGAACGTCCCGGTCCACGGCCAGCTTGCCGATGTCGTGCAGCGCGCCCGCAAAATACAGCCGGGCCGCCAGCTCGTCGTCCGCCCCGTAATACTCGGCCATCCGCCTGCTTTTCTGGGCGATGCCCATCGAATGCGCGCAGGTAAAATGCGATTTGTAGTCGGTGATGGCCGCAAACACCGAGGCAAAATCCATCAGCTGTCCCGGGGTGCAGTTCATCTCGCCGGGCGGCACCAGCCGCGTCAGCTCGGCGTCGATCCCCTCGTTGGAGAGAGCCGCCGCGTCCGTCCCGTCCAGCACCGCCAGCAGCAGCCCCACGCCCTCCTCCGTAAACATCGCGCCCCGGCACTGCGCCAGGAACCGCCGCACCTTTTCTCGCTTTTCCGTCTCCAGCCCGCTCAGATCATGAACCGCATCGGTCACATCGGCCAGGTGGATCAGGCGGGAAAAAAGCGGCACCTCCGCCGCTTTTCTGCCAAAAGGCCCGCTGCCGTCGGCATTCTCGTGGTGATACAGGATCACATTTTTTATGTCGGCGGAAAACGGCATGTTCCGCAGCTGCTTTTCCCCCATCGCGCAATGGGGCGAAAGCTCGCCGGGCAGTTCCCGCATCGCGCGCGCAAACGCGCCGTGGTACTCGTCGTGTACATACTCGGTCAGCGCGCAGTCGTGCAGGACGGCGCAGGCGGCCAGTTCCCGCTGCTGCCCGGGCGTGATGCCGCAGCGCCGCCCCATCTGAACGGCCAGCACCGCCACCCGCTTGCCGTGGTTGGTGGTAACGCCCAGCAGGTCATGCTCCACGCAGTCCAGCGCGTAGGACAGCGCAAACAGGGTGGAAAGATAATCAAATTTCATCCATCTCTACCGCGGAACCCGGCCATACCGGGCCCCGTTCCCCTTTTTTATTTTCAACCGTCCCAGGCAATTTTGTTGAAACTTCGGTTTTCATGCCCGGCGTGTAATTCCTATTATAACGATTCAATCTGCATGGTTAACGGTTTTTTGATAATTTCACGGCCGGTGCTTTGCCGCCTTTGCCGCGGCGCCCAAAAAAGCCGGCGCCGTCGTTTTGGCCGGCCTGCCCGGCGGCGGTTTTGCCCCATGCCGGGCAAAACCAAAAGCTCCGCCCCCCGCGGCAGTGCGCGGGGGGCGGAGCTTTTCTGTTTTACAAGGCGGAGGCGTTACAGCTCGATCTTGCCAAACGTCCCAAAATCATCGTCATGGATGCGCTCGGTGCGGCTGGGCACCTGGGGCTGGGCGGCATCGTCGCGCGGGGCATCGGCAAACTCGCGCGGGGGCACGCTGCTCGGCTTGCCGTAGCCGCGCGGGCCGCGGTCGCCGCGGGGGCGATCGCCGCCGCCCTGGCGGGCGCCGCCGGGGCGCGAACCGCCGCGGTAGCCGTCCCGGCCGCCCTGGTGGAAGCCGCCCGGGCGCTTGCCGTCGCGGCGGGGCCCGCGGGCGGAATCACGGTCGGGCAGGTTGGAGGCGTTGGGGTCGGTGGAGTAGATCACGACGCGGCGGGTATTGCCCTCGCCCTTGCTCTCGCTGCGCACGCCCTCCACGGCGCTTACGGCCGTGTGGATGATGTGCCGCTCGTAGGGGTTCATGGGCTCCATCTCATGGCAGTTGCCGCTGGCCTTGACCTTCTCGCAGATGCGCAGGGTCAGCGCCGCCAGATCGTCCTCCCGCTTGTTGCGGTAGCCGGCCACGTCCAGGCCCAGCTTGACGTAATCGCCCTCCATCCGGTTGACGACCAGGCTGGCCAGATAGCTCAGGCTCTCCATCGTCTCGCCGCGGCGGCCGATCAAGCCGCCCACATGGTCGCCGGAAACGCGCAGGATCGTGGCCTCGCCCTTGCGGACGGCCTCAAACGCGACGTTCTCGGCGCCCATCAGGCCAAAGATCGGGGTCAGGTACGCCACGGCGGCCGTCAGGCGGGGGTCGGCCGCAATGTCCAGCGGCACCTCGGCGGCGTCTGGCTCGGCTTTTTTCACGGCGGGCGCGGGGGCGGCGGGTTTGGCGGCAGGCGCCTTTGGGGCGGGCGCGGCCGGGGCCGCGGGCGGGCAAACGGGCGCGGGCGCGGCAGGTTTGGCGGCGGGCGCGGGCTTTTCGGCCTCCGGCTCCTCCACCTTCACCAGCACGCGGGCCGGAATGGTTTTAAACAATTTTTTGGCGGGAAACTCCAAAACCTCATAGGTCACGTTCAAACTGTCGCGGTCAACGCCCAGCGCGGCGCAGCCGGCCTGCAGGGCATCCTCCACGGTTTTGCCGGTCATTTCCAGAGTACGCATCGTTCAACCATCCTCCTTACTTTTTACGGGACTTTTTACCTTTTTCTTTGGCCGCGGCTTCCTCGGCGGCCCGCTCCTCGGGGGTCAGGGGGGTCGTGCGCTCGTTCTGATACCGCTCCTCGTCCAGGGTGCGGGCGCGCTCCAGGCGCAGGCGGTTCAACTCGGCCTCGTTCACCTGCTTGGTGACGGCCTGGCCGTTTTCTTCCACCACAACTTCCTTCTTTTGTTTGCGGGCGGCTTTTTTGGCGGCGATCTCGGCCTCGTACTGGGCCTTGAACTTTTCGGGGCTGTAGATCCTGTTGGTCAAAACGGACTGCGCCATCATGCAGAGGTTGGAGGTGGTGTAGTAGAGGGAAAAGCCCACCGGCACCGTAAAGCAGAAGTACGCGAAGGTGGCGTTCATAACCCACATCATGATCTTCATGCTGCCCTGCATCTGGGCCTGCTGGCCGGAAAGCTTGGTCATCAGCACGTTGGAGACCACCATGGTCAGGGTGGCCAGGATGGGGAAGATCAGCAGCAGCGAAAGGCTGAAGCCGGGCACGCTGCACATATCCATCCCAAACAGATAGGTGTTGAAATTTTTGATGCTGGCAAGCTGCACGTCGGTCAGGCCGGTGGTAACGTTGGCGGCCGCGCCGTTGTGGATGGCCTGGATCAGCTGGGTCTGGGCCAGGGTCACGTTTTTGGCGTTGATGCCCAGCGCCGTGCAGGCCGTGGTGATGGCATCGGCGGGAACGCCCAAAATGTAGCGCACCGGGCGGTACACCACCTCGATGATGCCGAACATGATCAGCATATTGAGGGCCATGGGCAGGCAGCCCGCCGTGGGCGAGTAGCCGTACTCCTGCTGCAGCCGCAGCAGTTCCTCCTGCTGCTTCTGCTGGTCGTCCTTGTACTTTTGCTGCAGCTCGTTGATCATCGGTGTAAACACCGACATCTTGGCCATCGACTTTTGCTGCTTGATCGCCAGCGGGAAGCTGGCAATGCGGATGAGCAGCGTAAAGACGATCATGACCACGCCGTAGTTGGGGATCACCTTGTACAGCAGTTCGATGAGCGGGCCCAGAATGTAGGCCAGCACGCCTAAGAAACTAATACTCATACCCTATCCATTCCGCCCCCCATGCGCGGGGAGCCTGTTTTTTGTTTGTACTGGGTCCCCCTGGCGCATCAGCGGGACAGGTGGCAAAATCAGTCTTTCCCCTCCCGGAGCAGCCTGCGGTCGGGGCTGCGCCACAGTCCCCTGGGGGGAACCGGGTCGTAGCCGTACCGGCCGAACGGGTTGCAGCGCAGCAGCCGCCAGACGGCCAGCAGGCTTCCCTTGCCCAGGCCGTGGATCTGCAACGCCTCAACGGCGTACTGGCTGCAGGTGGGGGTAAAGCGGCAGTTGTGGCCAAGCAGCGGGCTCATGCCCCGCTGGTACAGCCGGATCAGCGCAATCAGCGCGCGGCGTATCATGGTTTAAGCCCCGGGCCGAGCCCGGCGGCGGGCAGGGGCGCGGCGGCATCCGGCAGCCCGGCGGCCCGGAACAGCTTGCCCAGCGTTTTGGAAAGCTGGGTGCTTTTGAGCCGCGGCGTCTGGCCGCGGGCCACCAGAATAATGTCGTACCCGCCGATGTTTTGGGCCAGATGCTCGGTCAGTGCGGCCCGCATCACCCGGCGCGCGCGGTTGCGCTGCACCGCATGGCCAATCTTTTTGGTGGCCGTAAGCCCCACGCGGGTGTAGCCCAGCCGGTTTTTGGCCACATACAGCACCACCTGGGGGTGTACATAGCTTTTGCCGCGGTTGTAAACGCGGGAAAACTCCTTGTTTTTGCACAGGGGACGGTAACGCATGGCAAACCTCGCGCGGGTGGCCGGTTTTCCACCGGAAGCGATGCAAACGGTGGAAAACCGGCAGGTAAAAGCAAAACGGCGGCAGGACGCGGCCAAAACCGGGCAACCCGCAAAAGCAGTCTGCGCAAAGGCGCGGCGGCCAGGCCGCCGCACCTCTGCCATTGTACCCGATCTTAGTAAAAAAGGCCACTGAAAAAATCAGCAGCCTTCGTTTTGCTATGGATTTTCAGGGGCGGCCGTCCGCGGTCAGACGGTCAGGCTCTTGCGGCCCTTGGCGCGGCGCGCATTGAGAACCTTGCGGCCGGTTTTGCTGGCCATACGTTTCAAAAAGCCATGGACGGCGCTGCGCTGACGTTTTTTGGGCTGAAATGTCTGTTTCATTGTCAAATCCTCCTGTCCCTTGATGGGCGTATTTAGCGGCAGTTTTGTTGCCTGGGCATTGCCCAACAAAAGGGGCAGCCTTGCAGACTATGATTATAGCCCACAAAAACCGGGTTTGTCAACACTTTTTTTGGCATCGGTATGTCCGTTTTGCGCCCCCGCCGTTCCGTTTTCTTCTTTTTCCACCATCCGTAGGGTTTTTTCCCTTTATAATATACTACATATTAGAATTGTATAGACGGATTGTTTTCAACCAAAAATTGTGCTATACTAAACAGTGTATTGGCATGTAAAAATAATTCCATAGAAGTGGGGAGTATCATGGATTCTTTCAACGACGTACTGGACGCGGCCAAGGCTTACTGCCGCGCCCACACTGCGGACGCTACCTATGAATATTACATCACGGGTCTGGAACCTGTCAGCTTTGAAAATTCCAATTGCGTCACGCTGGCGGTCCGCAACGATTTTATCTGCAAAATCGTGACCGACCGCTACACCGAGTTGTTGAAGGACGCGTTCAAGTCGGTGTTGGGTTTTGAGGTGGAGGTTCATTTCATCGTTCCAAAGTCCGAGAAGCGGGAGGCCGAGCCCGCGCCCGACCCCGAGAGCGTGCTGCCCTCCGGCCGGTACGACTTCACCTTTGAAAATTTCATCAAGGGTCCCTCCAACCAGTTTGCCTACGCGGCGGCGCAGGCCGTGGCGGCCAACCCTTCGGGCGCCTACAATCCGCTTTTCATCTACGGGCCGTCCGGGCTGGGCAAAACCCACCTGCTCAACGCCATCGAGATCGAGATCAAAAAAAACCATCCCGATTTCAACATCGTCTATGTGGATTGTGAAAAGTTCACCAACGAGATCATCTCGGCGGTGCGCACCAACACCACCGAAAATTTCCGCCAGAAATACCGCGAGGCCGATGTGCTTCTGATCGACGATATCCAGTTTATCGCCGGCAAGGAAGCCACGCAGGAAGAATTTTTCCACACCTTCAACACCCTGCACAATGCCGGCAAGCAGATCGTGCTGGCGTGCGACCGCCCCGCCAAGGAGATCAAAAGCCTGGAGGAACGGCTGCGCACCCGGTTCGAGTGGGGCCTTACCGCCGATATCCAGCCGCCGGATTTTGAGACGCGGGTGGCCATCGTCAAGCGGAAGGCCGAGCTTTTGGGCTTGGATCTGCCGGACGACGTGGCCGAGTACATCGCCAACCATCTCAAGCAGAACATCCGCCAGCTGGAGGGCGCCGTCAAAAAGCTCAACGCCTACTATATGCTGGAGGGCATCGCCCCCTGCATCGGCGTGGCCATCACGGCCATCAAGGATACCCTCAACGATACCCAGCCCATCCCCGTCACGATCGAGAAGATCATCAACGAGGTGGCCCGCACCTACAACGTGCTGCCGGCCGATATCCGCGGCAAAAAGCGCAGCGCCAACGTCAGCAGCGCGCGGCAGATGGCCATGTACATCATCCGGGAGATCACCGGCATGAGCATGGAAGCCATCGGGTCGGAATTTCAGCGCGACCACTCCACCGTCGTCTACAGCCTCAAAACCATGGACGAGGCCATCGGGCGGGATCGTCATCTCAAGGAAACCGTGGACGACATCATGAAAAACGTCCGCACCTGATCGTTTTGCCTGCGGCCCCGGGGCTTTTTTCGGCCTGCGGGCACCGCCCGGTTTTGCCGCGGGAAAGTTCTTTCGGTTTTTCCCCTCTCGGGCCGCAAATGTGGAAAACTTTGGCCCGAAATCTGCGCAAAAACCGTTTTTTTCCTGATTTTTTTCGCTTTCGTGCGACAAAAATCGAGTTTTAAACACTTTCAACCGGGTTTTCAACATTTACCGCAACTTTTCCACAGCATCTGTGGACAATTTTTCAAATACCGTTTTTCAACATTTTCTTCACAATTTCTCAAAACCCGTGGAAAACCTCAAAACCCGCGCCGCCATCACGCTTTTCGGCGTTTTCCACCGTTTCAACACCCCCTACTACGGCTACTATCCAAGTCCATTATCTAAACAAAGGCAAGCCTGCCGTCGTTTTTACGTCCAGGCGGACCCTTTACAAAGGCACAGGTGAACCAAATGAAATTTGAATGTGAAAAGACCCTTCTGGCCGCCGCCATCGACGGCGTATCGCGCGCCATCACCAACCGCGCCGCCATCCCCGTGCTGGAAGGCATCCTGCTCAAGGCCGAAGGCTTTTCCCTTACCCTGACCGGCTACGACATGGAAATGGCCATCACCACCACGATCGAATGCAACGTTCTGATCCCCGGCGAGATGGTGCTGGACGCCAAGCTGTTCGGCAGCATGGTGGCCCGGATGCCCGCCGGCGCCATCAAGGTGGAACAGGACAACAACGGCATCGCCACCGTGCGGGGCGGCGTGGCCGAATTCGAAATCCCGGCCATGCTGGCGGGCGAGTACCCCACCCTGCCCAACCCCGGCGCCGAAAACACCATGACCGTCAAATGCGGGATGCTGCGGGAAATGATTGAAAAAACGATCTACGCCGTCTCGGTCGAGGACAAAAAGCCCGCCCATACCGGCGAGCTGTTCGTCATCGAGCCCAACAGCCTGACCATTGTGGCGCTGGACGGCTACCGGCTGGCCATCATCCAGCGGGCCGTGGAATGCACCCGCGACATCCGCATCATCATCCCCGCCAAGACCCTGCAGGAACTTTTGAAGATCATGAACGACAACGACGCCGATATCCGCATCGACGCCAACCGCCGCTATGTGGTGTTCACCACCTGCGGCTACACGATCATGAGCAGGCTGATCGACGGCGATTTCCTCAACTACAAAAGCGTTCTGCCGGAGGGCAGCCGCACCCGCGTGGTCGTGGACTGCCGCACCTTCATCGATACGATCGAGCGCGCCTCGCTGGTCATCACCGAGCGGCTGAAAAACCCGCTGCGGGTACATTTTGCCGACGGCCGCGTCACGGTCCGCTGCCAGACCAATCTGGGCAAGGTGGTGGACGAGTTCGACGCCGAAAAGCAGGAGGGCGAAAACGTGGAGGTAGGCATCAACAACCGCTATATGCTGGACGCGCTGCGCAACTCCAAGGCCGAACACATGCTGATGGAAATCAACGGCCCGCTCAGCCCCATCAAACTTTTGCCCGAGACCGGCAGCGACTTCACCTATCTGGTGCTGCCCGTCCGCTTCAAGAATGAGTGAGTATATGGAAACAATTCGTATCCACACCGAGTTTATCAAGCTGGATGCCCTGCTCAAGTTCGCGGGCCTGTGCGAAACCGGCGGCGAGGCCAAGGAGCGCATCCGGAACGGCGAAGTCTGCGTGAACGGGGCGCCCTGCGCCATGCGGGGCAAAAAATGCCGCCCCGGCGATGTTGTATCGCTGGCCGGGCGGGAAATTTCCGTGGCGGGGGGCGCCTGATGCGGCTTTCGCGGCTGGAAGTTACCGATTTTCGCAACCTGGCCCACGCGGTGGTGGAGCCCTCGCCCAGTCTGACCGTGCTGTGCGGCGCCAACGGGCAGGGCAAGACCAACCTGCTGGAGGCCGTCTGGCTGCTGACCGGCGGCAAGAGTTTTCGCGGCGCCCGGGATGCCGAGCTGATCCGGCGCGGCGCCCCCTTTGCGGCGCTGGACGCCGCCTTTGAGGCCGCCGGGCGGGCGCAAACCCTGCGCCTGACCGTGGGCGGCCAGACCACCCAGCGCCCCGGCCGCACGGCCCGCCTCAACGGGGCCGAGAGCGGCCGCGCCTCCAATCTGGCGGGCACCTTCACGGCGGTGGTGTTCGATCCCAACCATCTGAGCCTTGTCAAGGGCGGGCCGGAGGGGCGGCGGCGGTTTCTGGACGCCGCGCTCTGCCAGCTTTACCCGGGGTATCTGGCCGCGCTGCGGCGGTATACCCGCATAACAGCCCAGAAAAACGCGCTGCTCAAGGCCTACGACATCACGCCGGACGGCGACGCCCTGCTGGAAACCTTCAACGAGGGGATGGCCAAAACGGGCGGCGAGCTGATGGCGCGCCGGGCGGCCTACCTGGCGGCGCTGGCGCCGGTGGCCGCGGCCAACTACGCGGAGCTTTCCCACGGGGCCGAGACGTTTGCGGCGGGGTATCTTCCCTGCTGCGCCTGGGCGCAGGGGCAGTCCCCCGCGCAGGCGCTGGCCGAAAAGCTGCGCGCCGTCCGCACCGCCGAGCTGCGGGCCGGGTTTTGCCTGGCCGGGCCCCACCGGGAGGACGTCGACCTGCTGATCGACGGCCAGCCGGGCCGGATCTACGGCAGCCAGGGCCAGCAGCGCAGCGCCGTGCTGGCGCTCAAGCTGGCCGAAGCCAGCGTGGCGGGCGAAATTCTGGGCGAACACCCGGTCATGCTGCTGGACGATGTGCTGAGCGAGCTGGACGAAACGCGGCAGGCCTATCTTTTGACCCGCATTGAGGATAAGCAGACCTTTGTAACCACCTGCGATTCGGCGGCCTTTGCCCGCACGAACGGCAAACTGATTTTTGTGCAGGCGGGGCAGACCGGGCCGGTGCCCGCCCCCGCCGCGCCCGCAGAAGGAGACTGAGCCCATGTATCTGCACGCAGGGCAGGATTTTATTTTGAACACCCACAATATCATCGGCATTTTTGATCTGGACACCACCTCGCCGGGGCGCATCACCCACGAATTTTTGCGCCACGCCGAGCAGGAGGGCGCCGTGGTGCCCATATCAGAGCTGCTGCCCAAAAGTTTTATTGTGACGGATTTTCCCACCGAGACGGTCTATGTCAGCCCGCTGTCCACGGCAACGCTCAAAGCGCGGGCCGAGCGGTTTGACCCCGGCACCGAGACGGGCTGACGCGCCGCCGCGCACCAACAGACGAAACCACAGGGGAACACAGGAAAAGTACAGCTGGAACGCCCCTTTTTGAAGCATTGGGAGGTAGAACGTTTTCATGGCAGAAGAAATCATCACCGAGACCAACCGCGACACCGTGACAGACCACGAGTACGACGGCGCGCAGATTCAGGTTCTTGAAGGGCTGGAGGCCGTGCGCAAGCGGCCCGGCATGTACATCGGGTCCACGGGCGAGCGCGGTCTGCACCATCTGGTCTACGAGATTGTCGATAACTCGATCGACGAGGCGCTGGCCGGGTACTGCAACCACATTGAAGTGACCATCAAAAAGGACGATATCATTGAAGTGACCGACAACGGCCGCGGCATCCCGGTGGATATCCAGCCCAAGCTGGGCATCCCGGCGGTGACGGTCGTGTTTACGGTGCTGCACGCGGGCGGCAAGTTCGGCGGCGACAATTCCGGCTACAAGGTGGCGGGCGGCCTGCACGGCGTGGGCGCCAGCGTGGTGAACGCCCTGTCGGAATGGCTGGTCGTGCGGGTGCGCCGGGACGGCTGCGAGTACGAGCAGCGGTTCAAGCGCGGCAAGCCGGACGGCGAGCTGCGCAAGATCGGCACGGCGGCCTCCACGGGCACGACGGTGCTGTTCAAGCCGGATCCCGTCATGTTCACCGACACCACGGTTTACGATTACGAAACGCTTCTCAAGCGGCTGCGGGAGGAAGCTTTTCTCAACGCGGGCGTGCGGATCACCCTGACCGACGAGCGGATGCTGGACGGCGCCGAGGTGCGCCGCGAAAGCCTTTGCTACGAGGGCGGCATCCGCAGCTTTGTGGAATATCTGCACCAGAAGCGGGATATGACCGTGCTGCACCCGCAGGTCATCCACATCAAGGCGGAGGGCAACGGCGCCGCGGCGGAAATCGCCATGCAGTACAACGACAGCTTCAATGAACTGGTGTTGAGCTTTGCCAACAACGTCCATACGCCGGACGGCGGCACCCATGAGGAAGGCTTCAAGACGGCCCTTACCCGCGTGTTCAACGATTTTGGGCGGGCCAAAGGCTATTTGAAGGACAAGGACGAGAATCTTTCGGGTTCCGATGTGCGGGAGGGCCTTACGGCGGTCATCTCGGTCAAGCTGCAGGAAGCGCAGTTTGAGGGCCAGACCAAGGCCAAGCTGGGCAACACCTACATCAAAACGATGGTGTCCCAGATGGTGTACACCAAGCTGACCGAATTTTTTGAGGAAAACCCCGGCGTGGCCAAGGCGGTGTTTGAGAAGGCGACGCAGGCGGCCCGCGCCCGCGCGGCGGCCAAAAAAGCCCGCGACCTGGTGCGCCGCAAGAGCGCGCTGGAAAGCAACCGTATGCCCGGCAAGCTGGCGGACTGCCATGAGAAGGACCCCACGATGACCGAACTGTACATCGTCGAGGGCGATTCCGCAGGCGGCTCGGCCAAGCAGGGCCGGGACAGCAACATTCAGGCGATTCTGCCGCTTTGGGGCAAGATGCTGAACGTGGAAAAGGCGCGCCTTGACCGCGTGTACGGCAACGAGAAGCTGATGCCGGTGGTCACGGCGCTGGGAACCGGGATCGGGGACGATTTCGATCTGGCCAAGCTGCGGTACCACAAAATCTTTATCATGGCGGATGCCGATGTGGACGGCAGCCATATCTGCACCCTGATGCTGACCTTCTTTTTCCGCTATATGCGGCCCCTGATCGATGAAGGGCATATCTATGTGGCGCAGCCGCCGCTGTTCAAGCTGCAAAAGGGCAACACCGTCAAATACGCCTATAACGACGCCGAGATGGCCGTGCTTTCGGCGGAACTGCCGGGAGCCAAGGTCAACCGGTACAAGGGCCTTGGTGAAATGAACCCGGAACAGCTGTGGGAAACGACCATGAACCCGGACAACCGCGTGATCGTTCAGATCACGGTGGAGGACGCCGAGCGCGCCGACGAGGCGTTTACGGTGCTGATGGGCGAACAGGTCGAACCGCGGCGCCAGTTTATTGAGAAAAACGCCAAGTACGCAACGCTCGATGTGTGATGCCGCGCGGAACGGGGCGTACGGCCTTTAAATAAGGCGCCGCCCAAAAAGCTTGCCGCAGGGGCATGGGAGGCAACCCCCAAAAGCCTGCGATTCTATGCTGAAAACGGCGAAGGCCGTTTTTGATCGGAATTCTTTGCCGGGCTTTCCTGCAGGAAAGCCGCCCGCCTCCCCCTTCCGCGCGAGGCAAGGCTCAACAAGAATAAGGTGATTTGATGGAAGAAAATATTATCATGGTTCCCGGCTCCGGCACCAAGGTCATTGTGCGGGACGTCAAAAAAGAGATCGAGACGGCCTTTTTGGATTACTCGATGTCGGTGATCGTGTCCCGCGCGCTGCCGGACGTACGGGACGGCCTGAAGCCTGTACACCGCCGCATCCTGTATACGATGCACGAGCGCGGCAACGACCCCCAGCACGCCTACCGCAAATCCGCCGATACGGTCGGCGCGGTGCTGGGTTCCTACCATCCCCACGGCGACGCCAGCGTCTACGACGCCATGGTTCGTCTTGCGCAGGATTTCAGCCTTCGCTATCCGCTGGTGGACGGCCAGGGCAACTTCGGTTCCGTGGACGGCGATCCCCCGGCCGCCTACCGGTACACGGAAGCCCGCATGTCCCGCATGGCCTGCGAGATGCTGACCGATATTGACAAAGAAACCATCGACTGGACGCCAAACTTTGACGAAACAAAAAAAGAACCCAGTGTTCTGCCCAGCCGTTTTCCCAACCTGCTGGTCAACGGCAGCCAGGGCATCGCGGTCGGCATGGCCACCAACATCCCGCCCCACAACCTGCGCGAGGTCGTGAACGGGATGATCGCCCTGATCGATAACCCGGATCTGGACCTTGTCGGCCTGATGGAATACATCAAAGGCCCCGATTTCCCGACCGGCGGCATCATCATGGGCCGCAGCGGCATCCGCGCCGCCTACGCCACAGGCCGCGGCAAAATCACCCTGCGCGGCCGCGCCGAGATCGTTGAAAAGAAAAACGGGCGGTTTGAAATCATCGTCACCGAAATCCCCTACATGGTCAACAAGTCCCGCCTGATCGAATCGATGGCGGATCTTGTCAAGGACAAGCGGATCGAGGGCATCAGCGATCTGACCGATGAATCCAGCCGCAAGGGAATGCGGATCGTCATCGAAATCAAGAAGGACGCCAACGCCCAGGTCGTGCTTAACCAGCTTTACCGTTACACCCAGCTGCAGGATACCGTGGGCGTCATCATGCTGGCGTTGGACGACGGAACGCCCAAGATCATGTCCCTCAAGACGATGATGGAGCGGTACGTCGCGTTTCAGGATCAGGTCATCCGCCTGCGCACCGCGTTCGATCTCAAGCGGGCCGAGGATCGCGCCCACATCCTGGAGGGCCTCAAGCGGGCCGTCGATATCGTGGACGAGGTCATCTACGCCATACGCCATTGCGGCGGCGGCACCGCCGAGGCCAAAGCCGCCATCATGGAGCAGTTCGGGTTCGACGATGCTCAGGCCGACGCCATCTGCAAGTTCCCGCTGGGCCGGTTGGCGGGCCTGGAAATCAAAAAGATCGAGGCCGAGCTGGAAGAGCTGCACGGCAGCATTCAAGAATACAAAAAAATCCTGCTTGACGACGCGCTGGTCATGCAGATCGTCAAGGACGAGTTGACCGCGCTGCGCGACAAATACGGCGACGAGCGCCGCACCGCCATCGAGGCCGTCTCGGGCGAGGTGGACATCGAGGATCTCATCCCCGAGGAACAATGCGTCTATACCCTGACCCACGCCGGGTATATCAAGCGCACCGCCGCCGATACCTACACGGCGCAAAACCGCGGCGGGCGCGGCATTGTGGGCCTCAGCCACAAGGACGAGGACTTCACCGAGGAGCTGTTCATCGGTTCCACCCACGATTATATGCTGTTCATGACCGACAAGGGGCGCATTTACCGGCTTAAGGGCTACCAGGTGGCCGAGGGCAGCCGCACCTCCAAGGGCACCAACATCGTCAACCTGCTGCAGCTGCAAAGCGACGAAAAGGTGACCACCATGATGCGCCAGCCGGACGATCTGGATGCCGAGCATTGCTATATCACAATGGTGACCCGGATGGGCATCATCAAGCGCACCCCGGTCAGCCAGTTCCGCAACATCCGCAAGATGGGCCTGAACGCAATCGCTTTAAACGAAAACGACAGCCTTGCCTGGTGCCACATGACCAGCGGCGACGACGAGCTGATTGTGGCCACGCACGACGGCATGGCCATCCATTTTACCGAGAGCGGCGCCCGGTCCATGGGGCGCAGCGGGCACGGCGTGCGGGCGATACGCCTGGCCGAAAACGATTATGTGGTGGGCGTGTGCGTATGCCGGCCCGGCGCAACCATGCTGACGGTGTCGGAGGACGGCAAGGGGCGCCGCAGCCGCATCGACGATTACCGGATGACCCACCGCGGCGGCAAGGGCATCCGCAACTATGCCAAGGGCTGCGTGGCGGGTGTAAAAATCGTCGATGATACAGATGATCTTATCCTGATCAGCCAGGAGGGCATCATTATCAGGATGCACGCCGACGATATCAACATCCAGAGCCGGTACGGCAGCGGCGTGCGCGTCATGCGCCTGGCCGAGGAAGACAGGCTGGTGATGGTTGCGCGCACCGACCGCGAGGCGGACGCCGAGACGGTCAAGCCGGAGGACGACGGCGAAGGCGAGCTTTCTGCGGAGGAGCTTGCGCGCCTGGAGGCCGAGGATGCCGCCAACGAGGCGGAACCCCCTGAGGACGATACCGAGGAATAAGCTAAAAGAAAAACCGTGCAGAGAAATCTGCACGGTTTTTTTCAGGGGAAAAAGGCCGGCCTTTTTGAAAAAGGGCCTCGGCCAAAAACTTGCAAACAGGGGGCAAGGGGGCAAAACCTGCGTGTTGCCAAAGATCCAGGCGGTACAAAACGAAGCGGCAAAATGCCCCTTTCCCAAAACGGCGCATGCCGTTTTGACCGGAATTCTTTGCCAGGCTTTCTTGCAAGAAAGCCGCCGCTTCCCTCTCTACCGTACGGCCACAACGTCGAGCTTCCCCTCCGCCACGGTAAAGCGCAGTTCAAAGCCCGCAAAGGGCAGGGCGTAGACGCGGCGGGGGTCGCGCTGGTAGGGCGGGCGCGGATCGTTTTCCAGCACGCCGATGGCCGCCGCGCGCTTGTCCGGCGGAAGTTTGTTCAGCAGTTCGTCGGGGAACGAGACGGTCAGCCCGTGCCAGGGCACCGCCGCCGCAAACCCCGCGCGGGCGTCCGGGTGCGCGTCCACGGCAGGAATATACGGTTTAATGTCAAAAATTGGCGTTCCGTCCATCAGATCGGCCCCGGCCACCCGCAGGATCGGCCCCTCCGGGGTGTGCGGCTCCACGCCCAGCAGCCGCACGCTGGAAAGCCCCAGCGCGTTGGGCCGGAACGGGCTTCGCGTCGCAAAAACGCCCATCCTTGTGTTGCCGCCCAGCCGCGGCGGCCGCACCGTGGGCCGCCACCCTTCCCGCACCGACGCCGAAAACTGCCAGATCAGCCACAGATATTCGTACTCCGCAATCCCCCGCAGCGCCTCCGGGTCCCGGTACGGCGGCGCAAAAACCACGGTCGCCTGCAGTTCCTCCACAAGCCCGCTCTGCCGCGGTATCCCAAACTTGGTGGGAAAATCGCTGCGTATCCGGGCCAGAATATGCAGGGACGGCGCTTCCGCTTCCTCCGCGCCGCCGCCCGGCTGTACCGGCATGCCGCCGGTTTCCCGGTCTGCCATGTGCGAACCCCCCTTCCGAAATTTGCGGAAATCGTTTGGGCATTTTGCCAAAACATCTTACTTTTTGCCGTTTTTCAGCAACCCGGCCAGCTTGCTTTTCAGCAGCCCGCCCGGCGTCCGCTGCGCCTGTGCCTGCGCTGCCAGATGATGGTAATAGCGGCGGTCGTTCTCGTAGATCGACCCCCAGCAGCTTTGGTTGCGGCACAGATGCGGCCCGCGCCGGAAAATGCCGTCCAAAAAGGCAAAACAGGCGCCGTCGTCCCGGTAAAGGGCCGCGCGGCTGTCCGGCAGCAGGATCGGCGCGCGGGCCATCGCCAGGCTGGCCGCCGGGTCGGCGTCCAGCGCGTCCAGCGCCGCCAGCAGGGCCTCCGTGGACGGATAATCGTCCGCGCACACAAAGGCCGCCGGGTTGAACTCCTTTTTGATCTCCGGGTCCCCCCAGTAGATCGGGATCGCGCCCGCCGCAAAGGCGTCCACGATTTTTTCGGTCACATAGCCGGGGTCGCGGCTGTTCTCATAGGCGATTGCAAACCGGTAACCGCGCTGGAACGCCAGTTTATCGGCCACCGGCCCGCCTACGTTGTTCGCGTACCGGCCGCCGCTGTCCACGGGCCGGTGCGCCGACAGCGCCGCAAAAAAAGCGTTCCGCTCGGCGGAAAAATCGTTGCTGACAACAAAACTGCAAAATTTTGTGCGGGCGGTAAACGCCTCGTCCGGCAGGGTGTGCCGGGCCAGGGCCAGCGGCCAGCTGTCCCGCATGGCGTACAGCGGCAGGCGCATATACCGGCCCCGGTACGTCAGCAGCGGAAACCCCATCGCGTAGTCGTACAGATTCAGGTCCGGCCAGCTGTCCTCGCCCGAAAACTGGATGCGGCAGCATTTGTACCGCAGGTAGTCGTACCCAAAGGTGCCGCACAGCACAAAATCCGGCGCGTCCTGCGGCCCCGCACAAAGCGTGACCGCATAGCCGCCGCGGCGCAGCGCCCGGACAAAATAATTGTCGGCGGGGTTCCAGTCGGGCGCAAGATCACAGAAAGCCAGCCGCACATGCGGTGCCTGAGCCATCCAAACCCCTCCCTTTTCCGCGTTCAGCGCGCCGCGCCATTCAAACTGCCCCGCAGGGCCGCATACTTCAAAATTCCCGCAATCGTTTTGGAATCGCGGATCGTGTTGTCCATCACCATCCCGTAGGCTTTGGCAAACGGAACCTTGTGTACGTCCAAAAATTCGTCCTCATCCAGATGTTGCTCCAGCTGGTGCAGCTTGGTGCCCACCCACATATAGATTTTTTCATCGTCGTAGCCCACCGTCGGGTACAAAACGCCCAGGGGGCGGTACTCCTCGGCGGTCACGCCGCACTCCTCGGTCAGCTCGCGCTTGGCGGCCTCAAAGGGGTCCTCGCCAAATTCCAGCTTGCCCGCGGGCAGCTCCCACAGTTCCTCCCCAAAGGCATAGCGGTACTGCCGCACCATGTAAATTTCTTCCGTGTCGGTCACGGCCAGAATGCAGGCCCCGCCGTGGTGATGCACCACCTCGCGCAGCGCAGTCGTGCCGTTTTCCAGCCGGGCGGTGTCCAGCGTTACCCGGATCACCTTGCCATTGTACAGCTCCTTGCTGTCCAGGCACGTTTCGGAATGATTCATTGCAAGCAACCCCTTTTCCTTTTTTTGTAGGTTTCTCCAAAAGGCGGCCCTGCCGCGCACAACCGCCACCGGCTGTATTGTACTTCCAAACCGGGCGCGGTGTCAATCAAAGTACCATAAAACACCACAAGGAAGGGCCGCCCGAACCAAAACAGGCGGAAACCTGTCAATTTGCACACAAGCTTTCCAAAAATTAGTACAACATTCTCACCAAACAGACTTTACGAAAGGGTCTCTTTTTTGGTAAAATAATCGTAAGCACAAGCGCCTTTTTCAGGAACCGCAGTGCGCCGCCTGCCGGAGGGGACACCGGCGGGGCGGTACACCGCGGTTGCTCAGGTACTGTTCCCGCACCCTCATGGGCGGGAGGGGGCAGCGGGCCGCCCGGTCCATGCCTTTTGCCGCCAAAAGGGCGCGGGTGCTGAAATAAAAACGGCGGTGGGGCGGTGCCTTTTCGGCACCGTTTGCCGCCGAGTAAACGGAGGAAGAAAAATGCCTAGAGCAAAACAATCCATGGATGGCAACACCGCCGCCGCGCATGTAGCCTATGCGTTCACCGACGTTGCCGCCATCTACCCGATTACGCCTTCCAGCCCCATGGCAGACACGGTTGACCAGTGGTCTGCTTCCGGCCTGAAGAACATTTTCGGGAACCAGGTAAAGGTCGTTGAGATGGAATCCGAGGCCGGTGCCGCGGGCGCCGTCCACGGCTCGCTGGGCGCTGGCGCCATCACCACCACCTTCACCGCGTCCCAGGGCCTGCTGCTGATGATCCCCAACATGTACAAGATCGCAGCCGAGCAGCTCCCCTGCGTGTTCGACGTTTCGGCCCGCACCGTGGCCACCCAGGCGCTGAACATCTTCGGTGATCACAGCGACATCTACGCAACCCGCCAGACCGGCTTTGCCATGCTGGCGGAGAGCAACCCGCAGGAGGTTATGGACCTGTCCCCCGTCGCCCATCTGTCCGCCATCGAGGGCCGCGTTCCGTTCGTCAACTTCTTTGACGGCTTCCGTACCTCCCACGAGATCCAGAAGATCGAAAAGTGGGACTACGAGGATCTGAAGGAAATGTGCAACATGGAGGCCGTGGCAAAGTTCCGTGCCGACGCCCTCAACCCCGAGCATCCCAAGACCCGCGGCAGCCACGAGAACGGCGATATCTTCTTCCAGCATCGCGAAGCCTGCAACCCGGCGTACGATGCCCTGCCCGCCGTGGTGGAGAAGTACATGGCCAAGATCAACGCCAAGCTGGGCACCAACTACGACCTGTTCAACTACTACGGCGCGCCCGATGCGGACCGTGTCATCATCGCCATGGGCTCCATCTGCGACGTGGCCGAGGAAGTCATCGATTACCTCTCCGCCAAGGGGGAGAAGGTCGGCCTGATCCTGGTTCGCCTGTACCGTCCCTGGGTCTCCTCCGCCCTGCTCAAGGTTCTGCCCAAGACCGCCAAAAAGGTGGCCGTGCTGGACCGCACCAAGGAGCCCGGCTCCCTGGGCGAGCCTCTCTACCTGGATGTCGCCACCACCCTGCGCGAGGCCGGCCTCAACGATGTCGTGCTGTCCGGCGGCCGCTACGGCCTGGGCAGCAAGGACACCCCGCCGTCCAGCGTTTTTGCCGTGTACAAGGAGCTGGAAAAGGATGCCCCGAAGCCCCGCTTCACCATCGGCATCACCGACGACGTGACCAACCTCAGCCTGCCTGAGGTCAAGCCCGCCCCCATCACCTCCGCCCCCGGCACCAAAGAGTGCAAGTTCTGGGGCCTTGGCGGCGACGGCACCGTCGGCGCCAACAAGAACTCCACCAAGATCATCGGCGACCACACCGATAAATATATCCAGGCGTACTTCCAGTACGACTCCAAAAAGACCGGCGGCGTGACCATCAGCCACCTGCGCTTTGGCGATAAGCCCATCCGCAGCCCCTACTACATCAACCAGGCCGACTTTGTGGCCTGCCACAACCCCGCCTACATCCACATGGGCATGAAGATGGTGCAGGACGTCAAGCCCGGCGGCGTTTTCATGATCAACTGCCAGTGGACCGACGAGGAGCTGAACCAGCATTTGAATGCCGCCGATAAGAAATATATCGCCGACAACAACATCCAGCTCTACACGATCAACGCCATCGACAAGGCCATCGAGATCGGCATGGGCAAGCGCACCAACACGATTTTGCAGTCTGCCTTCTTCAAGCTGGCCGACGTTATGCCCATCGACGACGCCCTCAACTTCATGAAGCAGGCCGCCAAGAAGAGCTACGGCAAAAAGGGCGACGCCGTTGTTGAGATGAACTGGAAGGCCATCGACGCCGGCGTGGACGCCGTCCACAAGGTCGAGGTTCCCGCCGACTGGAAGAACCCCGCCGCCGATCCCGCGCCCAAGGCGCTGGAGGGCCGTCCCGAGCTGGTCACCATGATCCGCGACGTGATGGAGCCTGTCTCCCGCATGGACGGCGACAACCTGCCCGTTTCCGCTTTCGCCAAGAACCCCAACGGCGAGTGGGAGCTGGGCGCCTCCGCCTACGAGAAGCGCGGCACCGCCGTCATGGTGCCCGAGTGGGATGCCGGCAAGTGCATTCAGTGCAACCAGTGTTCCTTTGTCTGCTCGCACGCCACCATCCGTCCGTTCTGCCTGACCGAGGACGAGCTGGCCAAGGCCCCCGCCTCCCTCAAGAGCGCGGATCTCAAGCCGAAGCCGGGCGCCTACAAGTTCACCATCGCCGTCAGCCCGCTGGACTGCATGGGCTGTGGCGAGTGCGTGACCGTCTGCCCCACCAAGGCCATCGAGATGAAGCCGCAGGAGAGCCAGGCCGCCCAGCAGGCCGCCTTCGACTACTGCGTAGAGAACATCCGCAAAAAGGACAACATCCCCGGCGTTGTCAGCGATGTCAGCGTCAAGGGCAGCCAGTTCAACCAGCCGCTGCTTGAGTTCTCCGGCTCCTGCGCAGGCTGCGCCGAGACCAGCTATGCCCGCCTGATCACCCAGCTGTACGGCGAGAAGATGTACATCTCCAACGCCACCGGCTGTTCTTCGATCTGGGGCGGCACCGCTTCGGTCAGCCCCTACACCACCAGCAAGGAGAGCGGCCACGGCCCCGCCTGGATCAACTCTCTGTTTGAGGATAACGCCGAGCATGGCTTTGGCCTGCAGGTCGGCTACAAGACCCTGCGCGACAACCTGATCGGCAAAGTCGTCGCCCTCAAGGGCCAGAGCGCCGAGCTGGATGCCGCCATCGACAAATTCCTTGAGACCAAGAACAACACCAAGGCCAACGACGAGCCCGCCAAGGCGCTCATCGCCGCTTTGGAGGCCAACGGCTCCGACGCCGCCAAGGAAATCCTGGCGGACAAGCAGTTCCTTGCCAAAAAGAGCTTCTGGATCTTCGGCGGCGACGGCTGGGCGTATGACATCGGCTACGGCGGACTGGATCACGTTCTTGCCGCAGGCGAGGACGTCAACGTTATGGTCTTTGATACCGAGATGTACTCCAACACCGGCGGACAGGCTTCCAAGGCCTCCAACATCGGCGAGGTCTGCCAGTTTGCAGCCGCCGGCAAGGAGATCAGCAAGAAGAGCCTGGCCGAGATCTGCATGACCTACGGCTACATCTACGTCGCCCAGATCGCCATGGGCGCCAACATGGCGCAGGCGGTCAAGGCCATCGCCGAGGCCGAGGCTTACCCCGGCCCCTCCATCATCATCGGCTACGCCCCCTGCGAGCTGCACGGCGTCAAGGGCGGTATGACCAACTGCCAGACCGAGATGAAGAAGGCCGTTGAGTCCGGCTACTGGAACCTGTTCACCTTCAACCCGGCGCTGAAGGCCGAGGGCAAGAATCCGTTCACCCTCTCCTCCAAGGCGGGCGATATGAGCAAGTATCAGGACTTCCTATCCAACGAGACCCGCTACAGCCGCCTGAGCCGCGCCTTCCCGGAGCGTGCCACCCAGCTGTTTGCCGAGAACCAGAAGGCAGCCGAGGCCCGCTACGAGCATCTGAGCAAGCTGGTCGAGCTGTACAAGTAACCCCAGACAGAAGGGCCTGCGCCCGCGTGCAAGCGCGGCCTGCCTGCCCTGCCAGATAAAGAACCGTCCCGTCGCCTTTGCAGGCGGCGGGACGGTTCTTTGTTTGGCGCGCAGCGCAAAAAAACGCAGCCAAACCGCCGCGCGTCGCCTGCCCCACCGGGCGCGGCAAAACGGGCCGGTCGCGCGAAAAAGAGCAAAATAGAATTGGTTGACACCACAGACGGGAATAATTTTGCGCAAATTGTGCGAAAAACAAGACAATTTGTGCGCAAGACATTTTCAAAGCCTGGAAAATATGATACTACTAAACAGGGAACTGTACGTGATGGAATAACAGACAGGAGAGGAAATGGCACATGATTCAGGCGGCGATTTATTGCACCATGGAGGCGTATCAAAACAGTTTGTTTGATGCGCTCTCGCTGTTTCGTACCCTGCACCGTACCTATGATATCCGCTTCAGCCTGCATTACAGCGCCGATACGTTGCTTGCCATGGCCCGTGCGGATCGCTGCTATGATCTGTACCTGATAGACCTCGGCCTGCCGGAGGGGAACGCGCTGCTGTCGCAGCTGCGGGGCGCCGCGCCGCACAGCGCGTTTTTAACCGTCAACAGCACGGCCTTTTTGCCCCGCGCGGAAGGCGCACACGGTGCGCGGGAGGAGGACGGCGCCGAAACCGCCGAGCTTTCCATTCCCGCCGCCAACGAAAAGGTCTTTCGGCTGCTGGAACAAAAGCTGGACAAGCTGCGCCCGGTCGGCCGGCGCAAGTTTGCGCTGGATACGGCGGCCGGTTTGAACACGATTCCCTTCCAGGAGATCGTCTATGTGGAATACCAGGACCGGCGGATGATCTTTTACCTGGAAAGCGGCGAAAAAGTGACCAGCAAAACGATACGCACCTCCTTCGGGGAGGAACTGGAGCTGCTTTTGGAGGACGAGCGCTTTGCCCGCTGCCACAGCGCCTTTGTAATCAACCTGGAAAAGGCGGTCTGCCTTTCCAAAAAGGATTTCAGCACCTACAGCGGCCAGCTTGTGCCGGTGTCCAAGCGGCGCTACAGCGAGGTTCGCACGCGGTTTGGCCAGATACGGGAGAAGCGCGCCCCCATCACCTGCAACATCGAGGCGGCCATCCGCTACGCCCGCAACTACGCGCCGCAGCTGCAATACTTTTACCGTTTGCCGGTGCCCGCCCTGGTTTTGCGGGTGGATGCCGATCAAACCGGCAGCCCCTTCAATCTGGTTTTTGTCTTTGTCAACGATACCTTCTGCCGCCAGAAAAAGCAATCCCGGGAAAGACTGCTGGGCGCCTGCCTGGCGGATGTGTTCCGCACCAGCGTGGAGGCGATGCTGCCCTTCTGCGCCCAGATCGCCTACCAGGGCACCGCCGGTCAGCTTCGGCTGGAAAACCCCGTGACCGGGCGCGATGTCCGGCTGGCGGGGTTTCAGCCCGCCTACGGGTACTGCGCCATGGTGGAACAGCCCGTTGAACACCGCCGCGCCGCCGTGAAAGCCGAGGCATAACCTACGATAAAAGCCCTGCCGGTTTTGGATGCCGGCAGGGCTTTTTTGATAAACGGGCGCAGAAGGGGTCAAAACGCGGCAAAACGCCTTGTTTTTAAACGGCGCGCCGCTAAAGCGCCGCCGCGTCCTGCCACTGTGCCGAATCGGCGCGGAGTACCCGGCGGTAACAGACATGAAATTGCTCCAGGTAGCAGGCATCGCGGTGATAGTGGCCGCAAAACCAGGCGTTAAAACGGCAGCAGCCCCGCACCACGTCAAAATAATCGGTCAGACTGTCATGGGTGTACAGCCCGGAGGAAAATTGGTCCTGCACCGAGGACGGCAGGCAATGGCTGGCAACGTAATCCACCCGCCAGCCGCTCCGCACCAGGTTGCGCAGCCCCTCGGCCTGCTCGGCGCCGTCCGGCAGCTCGGCCTTCCACCAGGACACATGGTTGACCCGGTACAGCCCGCCCGCCTCGGTCAGCGCCCGGCACTTGCCCCGCAAGGAGGGGTCGTCCGGCTCCAGCACGCCGTCGTCGATATCGTGGGAGGAAGCGCCGCCCATCGTGAACAGGGTGCGCCCGTACAGGGTGAACACCTGCCCCCGCATCAGGTGGTAGATTTTGGAGCGGACCCGGTGCGCCTTTCCGCCGTGCCATTCCTCGGCGGGAAGCGCCGCCAGCAGATCAAAATTTTCGTGGTTGCCGTCCACAAACAGCAAAGTGCAGGGCAGCATGGCGTTCATCAGATCCAGCCGCAGCTTTTCCCGCATGGAGTTGTTCCACAAAAAACCGAAATCCCCGCACACCAGCAGGCAATCCCGCGCCGTAAGCCCCTGCACGCGGGCCAGAAGCTCGTCAAAATCGGCGTGGAGATCCCCGGTCACATACAGCATGAACCCTGTTACCCCCTCCCAAAAGCTGGTAACAGTATAACACCGCCGTCCGCGCGGGGCAACCCGGCGGCGCAAAAGAAAAAGAAAAAGGAAAATATTGGAAATTCTCAAAAAGCGCGAAAATTGGTCGAAAATTCCATGTACAAATTGTGAACGGTCGGTTCCGCCCCCGGCACGCCCGGGCGCGGGGCGGCGGCCATTACAAACTGTATAAACCTTGCCCGCCGTGGAAATGTTGAAAACTCGGTTGAAACTGTTAAAAAGTCCGGCAATTATCCACCGCGTATCCGGCAAGCACGGTGGAAAGTGCGGTGGAAAGCCGCCGCATCAACAAATTGTTGAACATCCGGCGGCTTTCTGCTACAATAAAAAGCAGGGTGCCGCCGCACGGCGGCATACAACAAAAAGCTATAGGGCCGGGCAAAAATGCCCGCCGTGCGCGCCGTTTGGGGCGCGGCGGCCGCCCCGGCCCGGAGAGGGGTCAGCCATGCGCTGGATCGATAAGCTGGAACGAAAATACGGACGGTACGGCATTCCCAACCTGATGAACGGCATCCTGATCGGGCAGATTGCGGTGTGGGTCATCGTGATATTCATCAATTATCAGCTTTACAATGTCCTCACGCTGGACCGCGCGGCGCTGCTGCAGGGGCAGGTTTGGCGGCTGGTCACGTTTCTGTTCCTGCCCAGACTTACCGGCAATATGCTGCTATTTGCCATCGAAATCTATTTTTACTGGTGGATCGGCAACGCGCTGGAACAGGCCTGGGGAGATTTCCGCTTTCTTGTCTATATGCTGGCCGGGATGCTGGGCGCGATTTTAAGCTGCCTGCTGACCGGGCAGGGCGATGCCTCGGGCCTGTTTCTCAGCCTGTTTTTCGCCTACGCCTGGATGTGGCCGGACCAGCAGGTGCTGCTGTTTTTCATCCTGCCCGTCAAGATGAAGTGGCTGGGCTGGGCCTCGGCGGCGCTGTGGCTGGTACAGTTTGTTCAGGGCAATCTTTCCACCAAGCTGACGCTGGTGTTCGGCCTGGCCGGGTTCCTGCTGTTTTTCGGCGCCGAGCTGCTGGGCTGGGTCAAAAACAGCCTGCGGGACGCCAAACGGCGCCGGGACTGGAACAACCGCTTCAAATAAAACGCAAACCATTGTTTTTTGCGGCGTTTACCGCTACAATAGTACTGTAAAAACAGCGCGCAAGTGCGGAAGGAATGATCTGTTATGAAAATGATTACGGCAATCGTCAATAAGGAAGACTCCAAATCGGTTTGCAACGAGCTGCTCAAGGCACATTTTTATGTGACCCGGCTGGCCACCACCGGCGGCTTTCTGATGGCCGGCAACATGACCCTGATGATTGGCACCGAGGACGACCGCGTGGACGAGTGCATCGCCTGCATTGCCAAGTGCTGCAAGCAGCGCACCGAGATCGTGCCCGGCACGGCCTCCATCGGCCTTGGCATCGAGAGCGCCATGCCCATCGAGGTGACCGTGGGCGGCGCCACGGTGTTTGTGACCAACGTGGAGCGGTTCGAGAAGCTGTGATGCTGGAACGTCTGGCCGGCAACGCGGCCCTCAAGGCGGATCTTGGCCGGGCGCTGGCCGCCAACAGGCTGTCCCACAGCCTGCTGCTGGTGGGGGAGCCGGGCTGCGGCGCGGGGTTTGCGGCCCGCTGCCTGGCGGCCGATTACCTCTATCCCCAGGGCGGCCCCCACGCGGAGGCCGTTTTGCGCGGCGAGGATACCGAGTGCCTGACCCTGCGCGGGGAGGGGGCTTCGGGCCAAATCCCCGTGGCCAAAATCCGGACCGCGCGGGAGGCCATCCAGCGCTCGGCCCTCTCGGCGGATGCGCGCGGCCGCGTGCTGTTTTTGTACGGCGCGCAAAACCTCAACGGGGCCTCCGCCAACGCGCTGCTTAAAATTTTGGAGGAACCGCCCGAGGGCGTTCTGTTTTTGCTTACGGCGGTCAGCGCGGCCACCGTGCTGGCCACCATCCGCAGCCGCTGCGCCCTTTACACGGTCGCCCCCGTGGCCCGCGCCGCGGCCGCCGCGGTTTTGCAAAACGCCGCCCCCGCCGCCCCCCTGCCCGATCTTCCCTCCCCCGCCGCCCCCCTGCCCGATCTTCCCTCCCCCGCCGAGCTGGCCTTTCTGTACGAGGGGCACATCGGCAGCGGCCTGCGGATTCAGCGGGACACGGGCGCCCGCGCCCGCCTGGCGGACGCGCGCAGGCTTTGCGGCTTCGCCGAGCGGGGCGAAACGTTTTTGGCGCTGGGGCTTCTCTCCGGCTACGAGAAGGAGCGGGAGGGCGTGCCCGAGCTTTTGCGCCAGGCCGCCTGCCTGGCCAGCGGCGCGCTGCGCCAGCCCGGCTACGCGGGGCTTTCGGCCGCGCGGGCGGCGTGCGTCATCACGGCGGCGGACGAGGCGCTGCGGGTGTTCCGTGCCAACGGCAACCTCAAGCTGCTGCTTACCGCCTTCGGCGGGAGCATTACCCGCTGAAATAACCCGGAATCCATTGAAAATAAAAGGATAAAAGCGAATGAAAGTAATATCCGTGCGTTTTAAGGAGAGCGGTCGCTCCTACTATTTCGACCCTGGCACGCTGGAATTCAAGCCCGGCGATTTCGCCATTGTGGAAACGGCCCGCGGCGTAGAGTGCGGCGAGGTGACGGCCGGCCTGCACGAGGTACCCACCGGCAACTTCAACCGGGAGATCAAACCGGTCATCCGCATTGCCGACGGGGTGGATGTGCGCCGCATGCGCCAGAACCGCGCCGACGAGCGGGAGGCCTTCCGCCTTTGCGAGGCCCGCATCGGGGCGCACAAGCTTCAGATGAAGCTGGTGGACGCCGAGTACACGCTGGACCGCGGCAAGCTGGTTTTTTACTTTACCTCGGACGGGCGGGTGGATTTCCGGGATCTTGTCAAGGATCTGGCCTCCCAGTTCCACACCCGGATCGAGCTGCGCCAGATCGGCGTGCGGGACGAAAGCAAAATGCTGGGCGGCCTTGGTATCTGCGGCCAGCCCTTCTGCTGCAGCCGCTTTCTCAAAAACTTCCAGCCCGTATCGATCAAAATGGCCAAGGAGCAGGGGCTTTCCCTCAACCCGGCCAAGATCAGCGGGGCGTGCGGGCGGCTGATGTGCTGCCTTTCCTACGAGCAGAAAAGCTATGAATATCTGAACGGCATCACCCCCCAGCCCGGCAGCGTCGTCCGCACGCCGGACGGCGAGGGCGTGGTGCTGGAGGCCAACGTCGTATCGGGCACGCTGAAGGTGCGCGGCAGCGTAGAGAGCCTGGCCCCCCGCGTTTATAAGCGGGAGGATTGCGTCTACCTGCGCGGCGGCCGCCGCGCCCCCCGCCCGCCCGAGGAACCCGCGCCGGCCGCCCCGGCCCCGGCGGACGAAGCCGCGCCCGCGCCTTCCGGCGAACCGGCGGGTGCGGAATGAACCGCAAATTGGCAGTTCTCTCCCCTTGCAAACTGCAAGGTCTGATGGTAAAATGAACTAAAGCAACACGGCGCAATTCCAGGGCTTCGGCCTGGCGCGCGTCACGCTGTTCAGGGCGTACCGTCCGCATCGGCAACCTGCTCGGTCCCGCATCCGGCGGAATCTGCGCTTTTGCCTTTTCGGATGCGCGCGCCCGGGCCGGCGTGCATCGCGCCAGAATTGCGCGGTGCTGCCCTAAACGCTGAACAAGCGTGCGGCAAGGCAGCTTTCCGTGCAAGGCACCCTGCCGCCAAGATTAAAAAGGCACGGAGATAAGGAGATCACCATGGCTCATTCTGTTGACGATACCTGTGTTGCCTGCGGCGCTTGCATCGATGCTTGCCCCGTCAGCGCCATCACCCTGAATGACAAGGCCGAGGTCAATGCGGACAGCTGCATCGATTGCGGCGCTTGCGAGAGTGCCTGCCCCACCGGCGCGATCCACGCGTAATTTTTCCGGCGGCAGAAAACCGAACAAAAACATGGCGCGGCGGTTTGCCGCGCCATGTTTTTTGCCGAAAAAGACAAAAAAGCTGCCGAAAACGGCAGAAATCCTAAAAAAGAAGGGAGAACCTGCCCTATGGCCCCTGCAAAGCCCGCCGCGCCCCGCACGGAGATCCTGGACCGCGGCACCCTGGTTTTTACGGCGCCGGGCGCGGGCTTTGGCACCGACGCGCTGCTGCTGGCGCGGTTTGCCCCGCCGCGCCCCGGCCAGCGCGCCGCCGATCTTTGCAGCGGCTGCGGCATTGTGGCGCTTGCCTGGCACGACGGCGGCCACCGCGGCCCCTGCGCCGCCGTGGAGTTGTGCGCCCCGGCCAGCGCCCTGTGCGCCGCCGCCGTCGCCGCCAACGGCCCCGAGGCCGGGCACATCACCCCTTTTTGCGCCGATCTGCGCGCCTTTGCGCTGCCCGGCAGCCCGGACGGCTGCGCGCCGCTGCGGGGCGGCTTTGATTTGGCGGCCTGCAACCCGCCCTATTTTACGGGCGGGCATCCCAGCCAGGACGCGGCCCGCGCGCTGGCCCGCCACGAATCGGGCAATTCCCTGACCCTGCCCGCCCTGGCCGCCTGCGCGGCCCGGCTGCTGCGGGACGGGGGCCGCTTTGCGCTCTGCCAGCGGCCGGAGCGCCTGGCCGAGGTTTGCGCGGCCCTTTGCGCCGCCCGGCTGGAACCCAAGCGGCTGATGTTTGTTAAAAGCACCGACGCCGGCCGCCCCTGGCTGTTTTTGCTGGAAGCCCAAAAAAATCGCCGCCCCGGCCTGCGGCTGGAACCCGACCTCTGCGTGGCGGCGGGGGCGGCCCTGTACGGCCCGGGCCGCGCGGCGCCGGGCAGGAATGTAAACGGAGGGTAAATTCTGACGCCGAAGCCGCCCAAATGCGACGGGAAGGTATCGCATCGGCGCGATTTATGGTAGAATAGAAGCGTATTTGGAAACAGAGAGAACGACGGCACAAGCCAAAACAGGCGGGAAGGAGGCGGCGCGTTTGCCACCCATCATCCGTACCGAAAAACTGCGCAAGGTCTATGCGGTGGGCAAGGAAAAGGTGGTTGCCCTCAACGATGTGGAAATCAGCGTTGATAAAGGCGAATTCTGCTGCATTGTGGGCCAGAGCGGCAGCGGAAAATCCACCCTGCTCAACCAGCTTGCGGGGCTGGAAAAGCCTACGCGCGGCAAGGTATACATCGGCCGGCACGAGATCAGCGCCATGACCGAGAACGAGCTGGCCCGGTTCCGGCAGGCGCACCTTGGCTTTATCTTTCAAAGCTACAACCTGCTGCCCAGCATGACCGCCGCCGAGAATGTGGCCCTGCCCCTGATGTTTAAAGGGATGGGCAAGGCGCAGCGGATACGCCTGGCCAAAAAGGCGCTGCAGGACATGGGGCTGGGCGGCCGGGTGGACCACAAGCCCACCGAGATGAGCGGCGGCCAGCAGCAGCGTGTGGGCATTGCCCGCGCGTTTGTCAGCCGGCCCAAGGTCATTTTTGCCGATGAACCCACCGGCAACCTGGACAGCACCACCACCAAGCAGGTGTTGTACCGCGTTTTGCAGCGGAGCAAGCAGGACGGCACCACCTTTGTGATGGTCACCCACGAGCCATCGCTGGCCGCCTGTGCCGACCGCATCATCACAATCCTGGACGGCAAGGTGCAGAGCAATGTGCTGCAGCCGGAGGATGTAAAACAAAAAAACCGGGACGAATTGTTTGCCACGCTGGACGGCAACCTGGAGATTGGCGGCGCGGCGGCCGGGCATTCCGACGCCCCGGGCGCCACAGAACCTGCCCCGGGCGCAGCCCCGGCCCTGGCCGGGAACGCCCCGCAGCCCACCCACGGTGAAGGAGGTACTTCCGTTGAATAAAGCAAACCGTATTTTAACCGCCATGCCGGCGCTGGCGCTGGCTCTCTCCCTGCTCTGCATGCCGGCGGCCGCGGCGACGGCCGCGCCCACTACGGCGCCCACGGCCGCGCCTACGGCGACCGCGGCGCCCACCGCGGAGCCTTCCGCTTCCGCTTCGCCGGCGCCCACGGCCACCCAGGCGCCCAGCGGCAGCGTCTATGTGCAGGCCTCCACGGTAACCGATGCGGCGGGCGGCGAACTGACCACCATCAAGTGGAACGATACCTTCAACGTGGTGCTGCGCGTGCTGGACCATTCCAGCGCCGTCAACAACGTAAAGGCCGAGGATATCGTGGCACGGGTCAACTCGTCGGTGTTCCAGTACACCGGCACGGGGGAGATCAGCCAGCTTTTCCAGGGCGAGGACGCCAACGGCCCCTACTATACCTATGTGCTGCTGTTCCGGGATGTCAAGTACATCGGCGGCGGCAACAGCTTCCCGGTGGATCTGAGCTACCAGAACTCCTCCATGGAACAGCAGCATTTCTCGGTCACGCTGGGCCAGTGCCTTGACAAGGACCCCAGCGATACCAGCAAGGTCAAATCCCCCGCCCTGCTTTTGCGGGAAAGCAGCTACGGCAACGTCCCGGTTACGGCGGGCAACCCGTTCACCCTATCCCTGACCGTCTACGCGACGGGCGGCGGCGAGGACATCAACGATGTGGTCGTCTCGGTCACCCTGCCCGAGCATATCACCCTGACGGGCGGCAGCCTTTCCAGCTATGTGGGGGCCATCGGCAGCCGCAGCAGCCGGGAGGTAAGCTTTCAAATCCTGCCGGATTCCGGCATCACGGCCACGGTGGCCAACGTCACGGTCAACATGGCGGGCGTGGGCGCGCTTACCGGCAACGCCGTCACGGCCACCAGCACCATCTCGGTGCCGGTGTCCCAGCCGGATCGGTTTGAGGCGCAAAACCTGCAGGTGCCGGACGATATGACGGTCGGGCAATCGGCCACCGTGTCGCTGGGGTTTGTCAACAAGGGCAAAAATCCCATCAGCAACCTGGAGGCCAGCATCAGCGGCGCCAACTTTACCACCGATGCCTCCCAGCAGTACATCGGCAACATTGCCGCCGGCAGCGAGAACAGCGTTGATTTTGAGCTGATCCCCACGGCGGGCGGCATGGTGTCCGGCACCATCACCCTGACCTACGAGGGCACCAGCGGCGCCCCGAAAACGATCACCAAGGAATTTTCCGCCAACGCGCAGGAGGCTGCGCCCATGGATACCGGCGATACCGGCATGGCGGAGCCGGAACCGACCAAGGCCGGCATGCCGGTTTGGGGCTGGGTCGTGATGGCGGGCGCCGCGGCAGCCGCGGCGGCGATTGCGGTGGCGGCCGTGCGCAAAAAAAAGAAGGCGGCCGCCCTCAACAACCTGGAGGACAGCGATGAAGATCTCTGATCTGGTGGAGCTTTCGGCCAAAAACCTTTCCCGCCGCAAGGGCCGCACGGCCCTTACTGTCATCGGCGTGGTGGTGGGCACCTGTGCCGTCGTGGTCATGATCAGTCTGGGCATTGCCCAGAACCGGGCCAACGAGGAAATGCTCAAAAATTTTGGCGATCTCACCCAGATTTCGGTCTATTCCAGCGGCACCCAGGCTTCCAACGGCAAAACGCCGGCCAAGCTGGACGATAAAACGCTGGCCGGGTTTAAATCCATCGCCCATGTTACCGCCGTCACCCCGCAGCTCAACAGCTGGAACGTGACGGGGCAGATCAAGGAAGGCAAAAACGGGCGCTATGTGGCCGATTACAGCGGTTGCTCGGTGGGGCTGTACCCGGAGGCCATGGAGCCGCTGGGCTTTACGCTGGCCGACGGCCAGTGGCTGACCGCAGCCGAAAACCCCGGCAAGGACAAAATCCCGGTGCTTGTCTGCAAGGATACCGCCTACCAGTTTGCGGACAGCCGCAAAAGCCAGAATTCCAGCAAGCGGCAGCGGTACAGCGGCCAGCTGGATGCAGCGGGCAACCCGGTTCAGCCGTTTTTTACCTTTGACGGCGGCAACACCCCCCTTACCCTGACCATCACGGACGGCGCCTCCGATACCCCGCGCACCAAAACCTACCAGCTGGTGGTGGTGGGCACCCTCAACCCGGACCCCGCCAAGGGCTGGTGGACGCAAAACTATCTTGTGTTCCGGGTGGCGGATATGCAGCGCATCCAGAAGGATTACAAAGCCCTGACCAAGGCTACCGACAAAACCGTACCCAACTACGGCAACGTGACCGTCAAGGTGGACGACGTTAAAAACGTGGACGCGGTCGATCAGCAGTTCAAGGACATGGGGTTCCAGACCTACTCGATGACCCAGCAGCGGAAGGAAATGCAGCAGACCGTGGCCAAAAGCCAGATGATTCTGGGCGGCCTGGCGGCCATCAGCCTTCTGGTGGCGGCCCTCAACATTGCCAACACCATGACGATGGCCATCTACGAGCGCACGCGGGAGATTGGCGTGATGAAGGTGCTGGGCTGCGAGCTGGGCCAGATCCGCTGGATGTTTTTGATCGAGAGCGGCTTTATCGGGTTCATCGGCGGGGTGGTGGGCTCGGCCATCAGCCTGGGCATCAGCCTGATCCTTAACAACATCACGGCCATTCTTGCGCTGTTTGGGCAGAGCGGGGCGGCCTCCTCCCTGTTGAACGGAGGCTCCGCCGGCGGGGCCTACTACGGCTACGGCGATGCCGCCGCCAGCACCGTGATCTCCATCGTGCCGCCGTGGCTGCTTTTGCTGGCCCTCTGCTTTGCCACGCTGATCGGTCTGCTGTCCGGCATAGCGCCCGCCAACCGGGCGGTGCGCATCAGCGCGCTGGAAGCCATCCGGCACGACTGAGCGGCCAGGCAAAAAAAACGCCGTGCAGGCGCGCAAAAAAGCGGCGGGGTGTTCCGCCGCAAACAAAAATGCCCGCGCACAGGCTTGGCACAAGCCAGTGCGCGGGCATTTGCCGTAACTTTACCAGGGACAACAAAAGATCAGGTAGGCCCCTAAGACCGAACCGCCAAAGGTGCCGGCAATGGCGCCAAGGATGGTCAGCGCATCGCCCCACCAGCTGCCGCCGGCAACATCCGCCAGTTCCTCGTCGGAAAGCTCGACATCCTTCCTGGCGCTAAGCTGATTGAGCGCCTTGCCAAGACCCATGATCTCCTCATGCGAAAGCTCCAGGCCGTTCTCGGCAAAATACTTCTGCGCGTCCTCAGGCGAAACCTTGTCCACCAGACCTTCGACGAAGGCTTTGTCGGTCAGCAAGGCTTTCAGCTTTTCGGTACGCTCACTGTCGGTAAGGGTTTTCTTGGTTTCGCTCATAGGTATACACCTCTTTCAAAAAGCTGCAATCGATGGGATACGTTTGTTTCGTTGTGTCTGCGTCGCGGCATCGCAGGGGCAGCGGCCGGCAAACAAACACGGCGTCCGGGCGCAGAATGCCGCGCCCGGACGCCGTTTCAGAACGCGAAGGTTACCACGAAATCAAACCAGCGGCGCAAAGCAAAATTACGGTAGTAATGGCGCCAGTGCCAACGGCTAAACCGCCCAACACGTCGCCCCACCAGCTGCCGCCGGCAACGTCCGCCAGTTCGTCCTCGGAAAGCTCGCCATTCTTGGCGCTAAGCTGATTGAGCATCTTGCCAAGACCCATGATCTCTTCATGCGATAGCTCCAGGCCGTTCTCGGCAAAATACTTCTGCGCGTCCTCGGGCTCCTTCTTGCCTGCCAGACCCTCGGCAAACGTTTTATCGCTCAGCAGGGCCTGCAGTTTTTCGGAACGCTCACTGTCGGTAAGATTTTTCTCGGTTTCGCTCATAATGTACGCACCTCTTTCAAAAAAATAAGATCGACGCGAAACGTTTGTTTCGTTCTGCCTGCATTGTAGCATTGCAATGACAACAGTTGACTAACAAAATCCGATAATTTTTAAAAAAACTGTAGCTTTTGCAAAAATCGCGGCAGAAAAAGAGGCGGCTTAAAGCGGAAAAGGGCGGCGGCCCCGGCAGGAAGAACGGCCGAAGCCGCTTACTTTTTGCCGTCGGCCCGCTCGTCCACATTGGCGCGGCGCAGCTCGCTCAAGGGGGTGACAAGGATCTGGCCGTCGCCTTCCAGCAGATTATCGGGCATAAACAGCCGCTTGGAGGTATCCAGCCCTTCAAACGTCACCCCAATCAGTTCGGTAAGCTCCCGCTCGGGCCACTGGGCCGCAAGGTCGTAGACCGGCTCAATGCTGGGCAGCACGCGCTCTGCGCGCACCTCGTAGGAATCCACCGTGGGGCCGAGCGAATACTCGTAGGAGACGACGGGGGCGCCGTCGTCGTCGATGTAGCCGTGGATCATGATAAGCTGGATGCCGTCGGCCCGCATTTTTTGGGCGATGGGCACGATCTGCTCTTTGGTGATGACGGTCTTTTTGTTGTCCTGCATGGTTGGCACCTCGTTTGTTGTAAAGTTGGGCGGACGGTTGGTAAAAAGCGATCCGATGCTGTTGAAAACACAAGGGGACGCGCCGCGTTCTTTCTAGCAGATGCGGGGCAGCTGCGCCCCGGTTAGGCGGGCAAGCAGGCGGCTGGCGCCAAGGGGGGTGCGCAGCGCCACCCGGCCCGGCAGCGCGTCGGTCACGGCGCCGATAAGGGCGGCATCCTCGCCGCCAGGCGTGGCCCGCAGCGCGGCCAGCACGGCCTTGGCCCTGTCCGGCGCGGTCACGGCCAGCATACGGCCCTCGTTGGCGCAGTAGAGCGGGTCAAGGCCCAGCAGGTCGCAGGCGGCCCGCACGGCGGGCCGCACCGGGATGGCGGCCTCGGTCAGGGCAATGCCAAAAGCCCGGCCGTCGGCAAACTCGTTGAGGGTGGTGGCCACGCCGCCGCGGGTGGCGTCCCGCAGCACCCGCAGCCCGCCCGGCCCGGCGGCCTGCCAGGCCGCCGCCGCCAGCGCGTGCAGGGGAGCGCAGTCGCTTTGCACGGCGCCGGTCAGACCAAGCTCGCTGCGGGCCAGCATGACGGCGGTGCCGTGATCCCCTACCGGCCCGCTGACCAGTACAGCGTCCCCGGGCCGGATGGCGGCGGGCGTCAGGCCGGGATAAACAACGGTGCCGATGCCCGCGGTGTTCAGGTACAGCCCGTCCCCCCGGCCCCGCTCCACAACCTTGGTATCCCCCGTGACGACCCGCACCCCCACGGCGCGGGCGGTTTTGGCCAGCGAAGCGATGACCCGGCGCAGGTCGTCAAAGGGAAGTCCCTCCTCCAAAATCATCGAGAGGGAAAGCCAGCGCGGCACGGCGCCGCACATGGCAAGATCGTTGACGGTGCCGCACACGGCCAGCTTGCCGATGTCCCCGCCCGGAAAAAACAGCGGCGATACGACAAAGGAATCGGTGGAAAAGGCCAGCGCGCCCTCCTGCGCCGGAAGCAGCGCGCCGTCGCCCAAAGCGTCCAGCAGCTCATCCGCCAGGGCGGGGCGAATCAGTTCGTCGATCAGCGCGGCGGTTTTTTGGCCGCCGCTGCCGTAATCCAGCGTAACAAAGGGGTCGGTGAGCATACAAGCACCTCCATGGGATGGAAAGCGCGGATAAACCCGCGCTTTGCCGGTTTTGCAAAAAAACGCGGGGATGCCGCGCAAGGCGGCCCTGCCCCAAGCCTCAGACGGGCAGGCCCCGGTATTTGAAGGCCGCCGCGCAGGCGCCCTCGCCCGATACCATGCAGGGGCCTACGGGGTCGTCCGGGCGGCAGGCCTTGCCGAACAGCGGGCAGCGGGCGGGCTCCAGCAGACCCTTCAGCACCTCGCCGCAGCGGCAGCCGGTGGCCTGTTCCCGGTTTTGGGGCGCAAAGCCGAACCGTTTGGCCGCGTCGTGGGCCGCAAAGGCGGGCCGCAGCGCGTAGCCGCTTTGGGGGATGGGGCCAAGACCCCGCCAGATATCGTCGGCCGGGGCAAACACCTGCGCCAGAACCGCGCGGGCCGCGGGGTTGCCCTTTGGCCGGACGGCGCGTGTGTACTCGTTTTCCAGCGCGGGGCGTCCGGTGGAAATCTGACGGCAGAGCGCATAGATCGCCGCCGCCAGATCGCCCCCCTCAAACCCGGCCACAACGGCGGGAATGCGGTACCGGGCGGGCAAAAAGCCGAAGGCGTCCGCCCCCAGGATCGTGGCCACATGGCCGGGGCATAGAAAACCGTCGATCCGGCAGGCGGGGTCGGCCAGCAGGGCGCGCAGGGCGGGCGGCGTCTGCTTGAGCAGGCACAGCACCGTGTAGTTGGTCAGCCCGGCATCCCGCGCGGCCAGCAGACTGGCCGCCGTGCCGGGGGCCGTCGTCTCAAACCCAACGCCCAAAAAGACGACGGTTTTACGGGGATTCTGCCGGGCCAGCGCCACCGCGTCCATGGCCGAGTAGACCACCCGCACGTCGGCCCCGGCGGCGCGGCAGTCGTTCAGGGTGTTGGGGCGGGCGCCGGGGCGGCTGCCCGGCACCCGCAGCAGATCGCCGTAGCTGGCAACCAGCACGCCGGGCAGCCGTGCAATGCGCAGCACCTCGTCCAGCGCGCCGGCCGGGGTCACGCAGACCGGGCAGCCCGGCCCCGAAATCAGCCGGACGGTGGGCGGCAGCAGTTGGCGCAGCCCGGCGCGGGCAATCGCCATCGTGTGGGTGCCGCACACCTCCATCAGCCGGACGGGGTCGGACGCATCGCGGCCGGGAAACGTCATGGCCGCCACGGCGGCCAGCAGGGGAGCAAGGTCGCAGGGGGCGGCAAAATCGGCCTCCCGCGGAAAGGACGGGCGCTCAGGGCTGGTTGAGGACATTGGCCACCTCCCGCAGGGCTTCCAGATTTTGGCGCGCCTGCTCGGCCCCCAGCACCTCGATGGCAAAGCCCGCGTGGACGATGACGTAATCGCCCAAAACGGCCTTGGGGGTAAAATCCAGGCGGATGGCGCGGCGGATGCCGTCCACCTCGCCCACGGCGTCGGGGCCGTTTTTTTCAACGATCTTAAGGGGTACTGCCAGGCACATGGAAAAGCTCCTTTCAGGCAAGCATGAAAAAAAATACGTTGCGTCCATTTAAAACGGGGCCTGTCAACCCCGGGGCGGGGCAGGCGGCAGGTGGGCCGCGATGGCAAGCTGGCCCAGCGCCAGCCCCTCGTCGTTGGGGGCCACGCGGCAGTGGGTAAAAACCGTGAACCCGGCCTGCTCCAGCGCGGTCTGGGTCAAATCCAGCAGCAGGGTGTTCTGGAACACCCCGCCCGATAAAACCACCCGGTTTTGGGCTTGGGGCGCGGCGGCGGCAGCCAGGCGGCAGCCCGCCGCCGCCAGCGCGGCCAGCGCCCGGTGAAAGGCCAGCGCCAGCGCGGGCAGCGGCACCCCGGCGGCTTTGCCCGCGGCCAGCGCCCGGATCAGGGGGCGTGTATCGGCGCGGGGCAGCCCCGCGGCGTCCGGCGCAAAGGGAAGGGAAAGCGGGGGCGCCTGCAGGCCGGGGGACGAGGGGAAAACACCGGCCGGGGGCGCTGCGGCGCTGCGGGGCGTTTGGTTTGGCGCCCCGTTTTGGGCGGGGGCGCAGCCCGCGGCCTGCTGGGCCAGGGTCTGCAGCAGCACGGCGCCCTGCCCCTCGTAGGAGACGGCGCGGCGGCCCGTAAGCAGGGCGTACACCCCGTCGAACAGCCGCCCCATCCCGCTGGAAAGCGGGCAGTTGATCCGTTTTTGCACCATGGCCGAGAGCAGGGCCAGTTCCTCCGGCGCAAAGGGCAGGGAAAGGGAGGGAACAGGCCCTTCGCCGCAGGGCGCCGGGGGCGTGCCGTCCGGGGCCGGAACCACCGGCACCCCGGCGTCCAGCGCCAGCGCCAGCGCCAGCCGGGCAATCTCCCGCACGGCGGCGTCGCCCCCGGCCAGCGGAAGCGCGCGCAGGGAGGCCGCGCGGGCATACCCCGTGTAGCCGCCCGTCAAAAACTCGCCGCCCCAGATGCCGCCGTCCTCGCCCAGGCCGGTGCCGTCCCAAATCACCCCCAGCACCGTCCCGTCCAGCCGGTTATCGGCCATGCAGGCGGCCAGATGGGCCCAGTGGTGGGGCACGGCCAGCAGGGGCAGCCCCTGCCGCGCGGCGCGGCGGCGGGCCTCGTCGCTGGAAAGATAGTCGGGGTGGGCGTCGCAGACAAGGCGGCGGGGCGCAACGCCGAAAAGCGCCTCGAAATGAGCGATCTGGCCCGTGTAGTGGGCCAGCGTCTCGGCGTTTTTCAAGTCCCCGATGTGGGGGCTGTAAAAGGCGGCCCGGCCCCGGCCCAGCGCAAAGCTGGCCTTTTGCTCGGCGCCCAGCGCCAGAATGCCGTCCGCGTTGAAGTGGGTGAATACCGGCTGGGGCGTCCAGCCGCGGCTGCGGCGGTAGAATACGGGCTTGCCGCGCGGCGATACCGCCACCAGCGAATCGTCGCACCGGGCCACGATCGCCCGGTCGTGGAGCAAAAAGCCGTCCGCGATGCCCGCCAGGGCCGTCAGGGCCTCGGCATTGTCGGTCACGACCGGGCAATCGGCCCGGTTGGCGCTGGTCATCACCAGCGCCGGGAAAGCGGGGGTTTCCGGCGCGCCGGGCAGCGGGTCAAACAGAAGAACATGGAGCGGGGTGTAGGGCAGCAGCAGGCCCAGCGCGTGGGTGTCGCTCAGGGCGGGGAAGGCCGCCGGGTCCCGCTTGGGGCACAGCACGATGGGCCGCCGCGCGCTTTCCAGCAGGGCCTGCGCGGCGGGGCTTACCACGCACAGGGCGCGGGCGGCGGCAAGATCGGGCACCATCAGGGCAAACGGCTTTTCGTCCCGGTGCTTGCGGCGGCGCAGCGTCCGCGCGGGGGCGGCGCAGTCGGCCCGGCAGGCCAGATGAAACCCGCCAAGCCCCTTGACGGCCAAAATGCCGCCCCGCCGCAGCAGGGCCTGCGCGCGGGCGATCGGGTCGCCGGGCAGGGGAACGCCGTCCGCGCCGCAAAATTGCAGGGTCGGCCCGCAGGCCGGGCAGCAATCGGGCTGGGCGTGGTAGCGGCGGTTTTCAATGGCGGCGTACTCTGCCCGGCAGGCCGGGCAGAGGGCAAAGCGGGCCATGCTGGTGTTGGCGCGGTCGTAGGGAACCGTCCGGGTGATCGTGTACCGCGGCCCGCAGTTGGTGCAGTTGACGAAGGGATAGCGGTAGCGGCGGTCGCGCGGGTCGCGCAGCTCCCGCAGGCAGTCGGGGCAAAGGCCGATGTCGGGGGAGACGAGGGTGTTGTGTGCGCCGGGCGCGCTTTCGCGGATAACGAACCCCCGGTAGCCGGCCGGCGCGGGCAGGTAGGCTACCTCCACCTGCTCCAGCACGGCCAGCGGCGGCGGCGCGGTTTGCAGCGTATGCAAAAAGGCGTCAAGCCGGGTGGGTTCGCCCTCCAGTTCCAGCTCAACGCCAAAGGCCGTATTGCGCACCCAGCCGCACAGCCCGTGGGCGGCGGCCAGCCGGTGCAGGTAGGGCCGGAACCCCACCCCCTGCACGATCCCCCGCACCGTTACGGCGGCGCGCCGGATCATTCGGCGGCGGGGGCCGGCCGGGCCGCGGCGGCCTTTTTGGCCTCGGCGGCGGCCTTCATGGCGGCCAGCTGCTCGGGGGTGAACTTGGGCTTGGGCGGGGCTTTCTTGATGAAGGTGCCGCCCACCAGAAAGTCCTCCTGCGTGGTGCCGGTGATGATGCAGTCCTGGGTCAGGGTGATGGACTTTTTGGCGCAAAAATCGGCGCAAAGGCCGCAGAAGGTGCAGCTTGTCAAATCAAACACAAAGGTCACTTCCAGGTCGCCGGGCTCGCCGCCCGGCGCGGGGCGCTGGGAGCGGGTCATGCAGTGGGGGGCGCACACCTTCTCGCACATGCCGCAGTTCACGCATTTGTTGGGGTCGTACGCGATCCGCCCGCGGTAGTTGGGGGCGGGCTGGGGCGCGGGCCCGGCGGGAAACGCTTCGGTCACCGGTTTCTTGAACAGGTTGGACAGCGCCTTTCCGGCGTAGGGCAAAATAGGCAGCATCAGGTGCGCATCTCCTTCCGTTTCTGTTTGAGGATCTCGGCGGCCTGGGCAATGCCCGCCATAATGGCCTCCGGCTTGGGGGTGCAGCCCGCCACCGATACATCCACATGGGTGTATTTTTGCAGCGGGCCGCAGATGGCGTAGCTGCCCTTGAACACGTTGCCGCTGCACGGGCAGGAGCCGATGGAAACCACGCAGAAGGGTTCCGGCACCTGGGCCAGCGTGCGGATCAGCCTGTCGCGGCTTTGCAGGGTGATGGGCCCCGATACCAGCACGATATCGGCCTGCCGGGGGCTGCCCGCCAGGCGGCAGCCCAGCCGCTCGGCGTCGTAGCGGGGGGTGAGGGCCGCCACCACCTCGATGTCGCAGCCGTTGCAGCTGCCCGCGTTGATGTGGAACAGCCACGGGCTTTTGCTCATGGCATTGTCGATCACGGATTCAAACATGGCAAAGCCCTCCTTACAGACCCAGCCAGACCAAAAGCAGGCTGACGGCGGCAAGCCCGGCCACCACGGTCCAGTAGAATTTAAACACCTGTTCCACCTTGAACCGCGCGCAGACCGCGTGGGGCAGGCTCATGGAGAAAAAGGTCACAATGGCGCAAAACACCACATACAGCGCCGCGTCCAGCGCGGGAAGGCCGGTCTGCACGTTGAGGAACAGCGCGCAGAACAACCCGCTCATAAGAAACATCTTGACGTTGTGCATCAGCTTGTAGCGGCCCAGCGGATGGCCGGAATACTCCGCCAGAACGCCCTCGCAGATCTCGGTCTCGGCCTCGTCGATGTCAAAGGGCTGCTGGCCCACCTCGCAGGGGATGACCAGCAGCATGGCCAGCGCGGCGGGCAGCAGCGCCCAGTGGGTGATGAGGGCGCCGTGCGCCCCCTGCCATGCCGCGATATCGGCAAACGAGAAGGTCACGCCCAGCGCCGAGGCGCCCCCCGCCACCTTGCCCACGGCCAGCAGCACCAGCACAAAAGGCAGCTCGTAGCTGATCATCGAGACCATTTCCCGGGAAAGGCCCACCCCGGCAAAGGGGGAGCCGGACGCCGCCGAGCCCATGATGACGGTGACCGATGCAAACGTAAGCAGATACAGCACCACCACCATATCGGCGGCGGTGGAAAAGGCCGCCGTGCCGCCCACCGGGATGAACAGGGCCGTCACCAGCACGCTGGCCAGCCCCAGCAGGGGCGCGGCCAGAAACATCGTGCGGTTGGCCTTGCGGGGCACGATCGTCTCCTTGCCGATGCACTTGAGATAATCGTACACGGGCTGCAGCAGCGGCGGGCCGACCCGGCGCTGCATTTTGGCTACCCATTTGCGGTCCAGCCCGGCCAGCAGAAAGGACATGACCAGCGTAAAAAGCAGGCCGGGAAACAGCAAGAACTGGAGAATTTTCAGAACTACCTGCATCAAACGGCCCCCCTTACACAAACAGCACGCAGTACAGCAGCACCGCGGCCAGGCATACCACGCCATACAGGACGTAATCGTTCACAATGCCGCTGTGCCAGTCGTGCATAAAGGCAAAATAGCGGCGCCAGTTGTGCTTAAAGCCCCAGAACAGGTCCGAGCCGCCCACCTGGGAGTAATGGCTTTCCTCGCCCGAGAAAAAGGGCTCGTACTTGGCGTTCTCGGGCGCAACCTCGATGTCCTCCCGGTCGGAGGCGGCAAGGGGCGCCGGTTCCAGCGTTTTGCCGATGCCGCCCCTGGCCGATACGGCCACGATGGTGACGGCACAGCATACGACCAGCAAAAGCACCAGCCAGATAAGTGGGTTCCAGTTGCCCAGCAGCTGGAACCCGGCCGCCGTGGCGGCGGTCGTGCCGCCCAGCATCTGGTCGGCGTAGGCGGCGGCGCTCATGGCGGCGCCCGCCGCCGGCCTGAGGAAAAAGTTCTGGACAAAATCCGGGAACAGGCCCATCAGGGTGCAAAGGATGGCCAGCACCCACATGGGCAGCCGCATCCCGGCCGGGCATTCGTGGACGTTTTGGCAGCGGGCGGGCAGCTGGCCGTAAAAGACCGACTGCGCCACCTTGACGAAGGAGGCCAGCGTCAGCACCGAGGTGAGAAGGGCCACCACGCAAACGACGATGAAAAAGAAGTTGCCGCTCTGGGCCGCCTTGGCAAAGCAGGCCTGGTAGATCATCCACTTGCTGGCAAAGCCGTTGAAGGGCGGCAGGCCCGAGATGGACGCCGCGCCGATCAAAAACAGCAGGGTGGTGCGGGGCATTTTTTTGGAAAGCCCGCCTAGGCTGTCCAGATCCAGGCTGCCCGTCTCATGCTGGACGGCGCCCGCGCACAGGAACAAAAGGCCCTTGAACAGCGTGTGGTTGACCGCGTGGAACAGCCCCGCCGAAAGCCCCAGCGCGCTGCCCAGCCCCACGGCCGTGATGACGTACCCTACCTGCGAGATCGAGTGGAAGGCCAGCAGGCGCTTGAAGTTGTGCTGGTTGAAGGCCATCGTCACGCAGATGAACATGGTAACGCAGCCCACGCCGGTGACAAGATACTGCACGGCGTTCTGGTTGATGTTGCAGAACAGGTCGTAGGTGATGCGGATGATGCCGTACACGCCGCACTTGGTCAGCACGCCCGAGATCATCAGCGAGATGGAGGCGGGGGCCACGGCGTGGGCGTCGGCGGCCAGCGGCTGGAAGGGAAACAGAAACGCCTTGGTGGCAAAACCCACAAACAGGAAGGCGAAGGCCACGGCCAGCGTGCCGTTCATGCGGCCGGGCAGCAGCGCGGTCATCTGGGCCATATTGAGGGTGTGGAGGTTGGCGTAGATCAAAATGGTGCCCACCAGGATGCTGGTGGAACCGATGGAGCCGACCACCAGGTACTTGAACGCGCCCTCCAGCGCGCCCACATAGTCGTTGCGGAAGGCCGTGAGCGCCACCGCCGAGAAGGTCATGATTTCCACCATGACAAAAACGTTGAACAGGTCACCCGAGAGAACCAGCCCCAGCACCGAGCCGGACAGCATCAGGAACAGGGTGTAGAAGTTGACCTGGCTGTCGTCCCGGGCCATGTAGGTAAAGCTGTACACGCCCGAAACCATCACGGCGACCGTGACGATCAGGCCGAAGAACAGGCTGAGCGCGTCCACCTCCAGGCCGATGCCGTAGGCCCAGCCGGACACGGGCGCCCAATCGCCCATCCAGTAGGTGATGACCTGCCCCCGCACAAAAACGGCGGGGATCAAAGCCAGCATCAGGCAAAGAGAGACCGCCATGGCGCAAAACACGATGACGTTGCCCGCCGCGCGGCTGCGCCGCCCGGCCAGGCTGTTGAGAAAGGCGCCCATGAAAAGCACCATGATCGCCAGAATCGGGAAGTTACTCATCAGCCGTTCAACCTCCTGATCTCGCGGGTATCCAGCGTGTTGTAATGCTGGTACATTTTAATGACCAGCGCCAGCGCCATGGCCGTGATGCAGGCGCCGATGACGATGCTGGTCAGGGTAAGAGCCATCGGGATGGGGTCCACAAACACGGTGCCGGGCGCGATCTCGCTGCCCGTGTACACGGGGGCGGTGCCGCCGTTGGTGGCGCCGATCGATACGATCAGCAGGTTGGTGCCGTAATCCACGATCGACATCCCGATCACCACCTTGAACAGGTTGTGCCGGGTGATCATGCAGTAAAAGCCCAGTCCCATAAAGAAAAAGGCGACGATGTAGTTGAAGGTCATCATTTGGCGGATTCCTCCTTTGCCGGGGTCTCGGGGTCGTCCTTGGGCATGGCCATATCGCCGGTCTTGCCGGTGGTCTCGCTGGTGCCCAGCATGCCCAGCATCATGATCAGCAGGCAGCCGATGCCCGCCATAACGTGGTAGCCGACCGCGTGGTTCATCAGCAGGGCCGTCTCGATGTGGAAGGTGGTGCTGACGAAGTTGACCGCAAAATTCAGCCCGACCAGCACGCCGATCAGCCCGATGGCAATGTACATCAGCTCGGCCACCGTCTCGGTGCTGTGCAGAAAGCTCGTTTTGAAGGTGGTGGACAGCTTTTGGCTGCCGTAGCCCAGAAAAACCAGCAGCACCGCCGAGGCGATCAGCACGCCGCCTTGAAAGCCGCCGCCCGGCGAGCTGTCGCCGTGCAGCACCACATAGCCGCCGAAGGTGCAGGCCAGCGGCAAAAACAGGTTGGCGCCGTACCGCACGATCACGCCCAGGGCCTTTTTGTGGGGCTTGGCGGCGGGGGTGGGCTCAAAATGCTCCTTGTGCTTTGCCATCCTCACTTCGCTTCCCTGTTTTTGGTCTTGCGGGCCTTCCGCTTTTTGGGCGCATCGCCGGTTTGCGCCCCTGCGTCCCGGCCTTCGGCCGGCGCGGGCTCGCCGGCGTGTTTGGGCTCCCGCAAAATGCAAAGGCTGCCGGCCAGCGCGGCAATCAGGATAAAGCTCTCGCCCATCGTGTCGTAGCCGCGGAAGTTGAACACCACCGAGAAGCATACGTTTTTGGCGGTGGTCTTGGCCAGGTTTTCGGCCACCATGATGTAGGCGGCGCCGTCGGCGGCGTCGGTGGTGTAGGCGGCGGGGTCCTGCTGCAAAGCCGCCACATCCACCTTGCCGTTGAAGGTGGGGGCCAGAGCGCCCAGCCGCACGGCGGTCAGGATGCCCACCGCCAAAATGACGGCCAGCGCCGCCAGCGTGACGGCGTGCTTGCGGGTGCGGTAGTTTTCGTTCTGCTCGATCAGGGCAGCGGGTTCGTTATAGCTTGCCATGTTATTTTTCGTCCCCTTTCCCAATGACCTTGCGCAGGGCGATCACATACAGCACGGTGCCCAGCACCGCGCCCACGGCGGCCTCGGCGATGGCGACGTCGGGCGCCTGCAAAAACAGAAACTCGACGGCCATAAAGCTGCCGGTGGCGGCCAGCGCAATGATGCTGTCCAGCATACGGCGGGCGTGGACGGCCACCAGCCCGGAGGCCATGGCCCCCACCAGAATCAGAACATTCAGAACGGAGAGCAGGTCAAAACGCATCAAAACCATCCTCCTTGTAATCGTCTTTTACAAAACCGCCGTTGTGGGGGCGGTGGCCGCGCTTATAGGTGCCCTTGTCCAGCGCATGGCCCGAAACGGCGCCCGAGATCAGGATCATCATGGCGATCAGCACCAGCTTGACAAAGACGACGGGCGCCAGCCCGGCCCAGGCCGCGTACAGAATGCCCGCCGCCACGGCGCCGATGGTGCCCAGCGTGGTGATGCAGGTGGATGCCTGCGCCCGGGCAAAGAAATCCGGAAAGCGGAGGATGCCCACCACCCCCACCATGGCAAAAAACAGCCCTGCGCCAAGGCATACGGCCGTCAAAATCAACCAGACAGGCATGGATCACAGCCTCCCTTCCAGGTAGCGGGCCACAAACACGGTGCTGATAAAGCCCAGCAGCGCCGTGACGATGGCAATGTCAAAAAAGATGGCCCGCCCCGCGTAGAGCGAATAGAAAACCAGCATCAGGCAGGTCAGGTTGTCGATCTGGTCGGCCGCCAGGATGCGGTCGGCGGCGGTGGGGCCTTTGATAAGCCGGATAAACAGCAGCAGCGCCAGCACGCAGTAGCCGATGGCGCCCAAAATCAGCAGTGTTTTCATCTCCAAATCCTCCCGATCCAGCGCTCCATCCGGCCCTTGATGATCTCGCCGGCCTCCTCGCTGTCCTCCGTCTCGCAGATAAGCCACTGGACGTACATGCTGATCTCGTCCCCCTCCCGGATAACGTCCAGGGTGATGGTGCCGGGGGTCAGCGTGATGCAGTCGGCCAGAACGGCCAGCGCGTACAGGTTGGTGATGCCGTGTACCGGCACCTTGACGACGGCCTGCCGAAGCGGCCTGTTCAGCAGCACGGTCTTGGCCATGGCCCAGTTGGATTTGAACAGCTCGTCCATAAAGATGACGAAGAAATAGAAAACCAGGACGGCGATGCGCACAGGGTTGAGCAGCTTGAGGGCCTGCGCGTCGTCCTGCACAAAAAAGCCGGAGGAAAACCAGGCCGTCACCAGGCAGACGCCCGCGCCCATCAGCAGCTCGGACGGCGCCAGCGACATGGTCAGGACAAGCCAGAACACATAGCAGGGGATAAAGGTGACGATGATCTCCTTGGTGCGGTTTCGTCTCATTGGGCATCCTCCCTTTTACTTGCGGGTCCGGGGCCTTGCCCGGCCAGCGCGGCGTCGGCCCGGCTGGCCACCCAGGCGGCCAGCGCGTCCACGCCCTCGCCGCTGCGGGCCGAGGCGCGGAACAGCGCAATGCCGGGGTTGACGCCCGCGGCGTCGGCCGCCACGCGGTCGGGGTCAAACTCAAAATAGGGCAGCATATCGTACTTGTTCAGCACCAGCGCGTCGGCGGTGCTGAACATCAGCGGGTACTTGGGCACCTTGTCGTCCCCCTCGGGGATGCTGAGGATGGCGATGCGAAAGCTCTCGCCGATGTTGAACTCGGCCGGGCAGACCAGATTGCCGATGTTTTCCACAAACAGCAGGTCCAGGGCGTCCAGGTCAAAATGGGGCAGCATATGGCGGACGCTTTCGGCCTCGATGTGGCAGGCGCCGTCGGTGTCCAGCTGAACGACGGGCAGGCCCAGCGCCGCGATCTTCTCGGCGTCGATCTGCCCGGCGATGTCCCCCTCGATGACGCCGATGCGGTAGCGGCTTCGCAGCGCCGCGATCAGCGCGGTAATCAGGCTGGTTTTGCCCGCGCCGGGGCTGCCCATTACGTTGATCAGGCAAACCTTTTTGGCTTGCAGCGTCTCTTTTACCTGGGCCGATACATCCTCGTTCCAGTCCAGGATTTGGTGCATGACTTTGATTTCCAACAACAATTCCCTCCCGTGCGTTTGGCTTTTTGACAGGGCAAAAAGGGCCTTATTCGGCCTCCAGACTTTCCACATAGAACTCGCGGCCGGTCAGCAGGGCAAGGTCGGTGCCGCCGCAGCCCCCGCAATGGATGTGCAGCTTGTCCACCGTTCCCTGCCAGCCGCAGGCGCGGCACCGCATGGTGACGGGCACCCGCACAAACGACAGCGCGGCGCCCTCGGCGGCGGTGCCGCGGGCGGCCACCGCAAAATAGTCCCGCAGCACCGCGGGCACCACGTCGGAATAGGCGCCCATGCGGATGCGGATGCCGGTCACTCTGGCGGCGCCCGCCCGGGCGGCCTCGGTCAGCGCGATCTTCAGCACGCTCTCGGTGATGGCCATCTCGTGCATGGGGCCGCCCTCAGCAATCCATGCAGCTGAAGCAGGGGTCGATGGAGGCCACGATCAGCCCGGCATCGGCCACGGTGTTGCCGCGCAGCATGGTGGGGATGGTGGGCGCGTTGCGGAAGGTGGGCACATGGACCGATACCCGCTTGTTGGTGGGGCCGCCGTTCGTGACAACCTTGTACACAAGGTGACCGCGCGGCGCCTCGTGCCGGGCCACAAACTCGCCCGCCGGCACCTTGGGGATGCGGTTGCCTTGGTTGAGCGCGCCGTCCGGCAGGTTTTTAAGGGCCTGGCGAATGATGGAGATGCTCTCAAAAATTTCCAGCACCCGCACCACCACCCGGGCAAACACGTCGCAGCTGTCCCAGGTGCAGACCTTGAAATCGAAATCCTCGTAGCTGGAGTAGGGGCTGTCCCGCCGCACGTCCATGGCCACGTTGCTGGCCCGGGCGTGGGGGCCCTCGGCGCCCATGCGCAGCGCGTCCGCGGTGGTCAGCACGCCGACGCCCTTGGTGCGCATGGCAATCGTTTTGTCGTTGACCAAAAAATCCCGCATGGGCTTCATCCGTTCTTCCAGGTCGTCCATGCACTTGAGCAGCTCGGCCTGGATGTCGGGCGTGATGTCCCGCCGCACGCCGCCGATGATGTTCATGGCGTAGTTGACGCGGTTGCCGGTCATCCGCTCCAAAATGCCCATCGTATCCTCGCGGTCGGCCCAGATCTGCATGAACATGCTGTCGTGCCCTACGATGTGGCAGGCCACGCCCAGCCAGAGCAGATGGCTGTGGATGCGCTCCAGTTCGGCCACGATATCCCGGATGTACTCGGCCCGCTTGGAAACCTCCATCCCCGCGATCTGCTCAATGCAGCGGCAGTAGGTCCATGCGTGGGAATGGCTGCAAATGCCGCACACCCGCTCCACCAGGGTGATGGTTTGGATAAAATTGCGCTCCTGGCAAAGCTTTTCAATGCCGCGGTGGTTGTAGCCGATAAAAATTTCCGCGTCGGAAATCCGCTCGCCGTCGGTGATCAGCCGGGCGTGGATCGGTTCCTCCAGCGCGGGATGATAGGGACCAATGGGAATTGTGTAGCTCATGGCGGCCTCCTGTACCTGCTTGGCAGACCGGCTTTGGCGGTTCTGCTTAACAAATTCTTAACAATCTTCATTATATTACTTTTTTTTTAACAAAGGTGTCAATGCAAAAGCAAACAAAAATACGTTATATTTTTTGTGCAATTTTGCATATGCGGTAAAGACGGTCCGCCGCCTGAAACCGGCTGCGGAAAGGAGAAACGAGTGGGCGAAAAAAGCCGTCGATGTATCGAGCATTTGCTAAAAAAGCTGCGGCCGCCCGGCCGGACGACAAAAAAACGCCCCCCGGAAAAAATTCCGGGAAGCGTCAAACTGCGGTATTCCTATAAAAATAAGGTAGATGAAGGGGGCGCGGCGGCCGGCGGCGCCGCACGGCAAAAGCACCGCATACCCCGCCGCTCAGCCCTGGCGGTTGAACCCGCGGCCCTGGCCGCGGCCGCCGCGCGCGCCGCGGCGGTCAAAACCCTGCTCGCCGCGGGCGCCCCCGCGCTGGCCGCCGGGCTGGCTGCCGTGGGCGGCGGGCTTTTTGCCGGGCTGCCGGGCGTCCTGCCCGGCGCCGCCTTCGCGGCGGGCGCTGCCGCCGCGGGCGGGCGCGCCCTGCTCGGCCTGACGGGCCGGGGCCGGGCCGCGGCGCTGGCCGCGGCCGGCGTTCTCGGGGCGGGGCGGGCGCGGGCCGCGCTCCACCTTGGGGCTGGCCTCCAGAATCACCATCGGCCAGGGATGCTGGGAAACCTCCGGCACCGTCTTGCCGATCAGCTTTTCAATGTCCTTCAGGTAGGGCAGCTCGTCGAAGTTGCAAAAGCTGACGGCTACGCCGTCCCGGCCTGCGCGGCCGGTGCGGCCGATGCGGTGGACGTAGGTCTCGGGGATGTTGGGCAGCTCGTAGTTGACGACGCAGGCCAGGCCGTTGATATCGATGCCGCGCGCCGCAATGTCGGTGGCCACCAACACCCGGATCTCGCCGTTTTTAAAGCGGGCCAGGGCCGTCTGGCGGGCGTTCTGGCTCTTGTTGCCGTGGATGGCCATGGCCTCGACCCCGGCCTGCGCCAGATCCTTGACCACGCGGTCGGCGCCGTGCTTGGTGCGGGTGAACACCAGCACCGATTCGTACGCGGGGTGGTCGCGCAAAAGCTGGGCCAGCAGCAGTTTTTTGTTTCCCTTGTCCACCTTGTACACGCTCTGTACAATGGCGTCCACGGTGCTGGAAACCGGCGTCACGGCCACCTTGACGGGGTCGTGCAGGATCTGCTGGGCCAGCGCCGCGATCTCGGAGGGCATGGTGGCCGAGAACAGCAGGGTTTGCCGCTGGGCGGGCAGGCGGGCCAGCACCTTGCGCACATCGTGGATAAAGCCCATATCCAGCATGCGGTCGGCCTCGTCCAGCACAAAGTAGCCGACATGGGAGAGATCGATATACCCCTGGTTGCACAGGTCGTTGAGGCGGCCCGGCGTGGCCACCAGCACATCCACGCCGTTTTGCAGCGCGGAAACCTGCGGCCCCTGCCCCACGCCGCCGAAAATCACGGTGTTTTTGACCCGCAGATAGCAGCCGTAATCGTCAAAGCTTTGTTTGATCTGCAAAGCCAGCTCCCGCGTGGGGGTCAGGATCAGCGCGCGGATGGGCCGCTTGCCGCGCGGCGCGGCGGCCTGCTCGGCGGTAAGGTTTTGCAGGATGGGTATGGCGAACGCCGCCGTTTTGCCGGTGCCGGTCTGCGCGCAGCCGATCAGATCGCGTTTTTCCAGCACGGGGGGGATGGCCTGCGCCTGGATGGGCGAAGGCTCGGTGTAACCCAGCTCGCCGACCGCGCGGGTCAGGGCCGGAAGAAGGTGCAGTTCCTGAAATGTCATGGTTTTTCCTTTGTTTCTTGCGCTATCCGGGGATAGGCGCTTCGGTTGGATTGGTTGTTTTTAAGAAAAACCGGCCGCGCGGGGGAGTGGCACCCCGCCAGGCCCGGCTTTTTGCCGTTTGGATGGCAATTTATCTATTATAAAGTATCGCGGGACAAATTGCAAAGAAAATTGCACAAATAAGTGGAAAATATTTTAGAGCATGATACAGAAACAACGCGGCCGGGGCGGGTTGCCGCGGCGGAACTGCCGCGCTGTTTGGGGCGGATGGTTCCGGGCGGGATGCCCCGGCGGTACAAAACGACGGGTTTGCCTCTGTTTTGCCCGCGTATGCCCTGCTACAATAGAAGCTGCCCAGGCGTGCGGGCATTGCGGCCCGCGCAGGGCATGGGGCGAAAGGAGAGGTTTACCATGAAATTGCCGGAAAATTCCGTTCTGCTGCTGGAGGGCGGCGCCCTGCGCGGGTGCTATACCTCGGGCGTGCTGGATGTTCTGATGGAAAACGACTGTTATTTTCCCACGGTGGCGGCGGTATCGGCGGGCGGGCTGAACGCGGTCAACTATCTGGCCCGCCAGCCGGGCCGCAGCGCCCGCACCACGCTGGCCTACCGCCACGACCCCCGCTATGTGGGGGCGGTCGCCCTGCTGAAAAGCCACGGCATCTTCGGGTTTGACTTTATGTTCAACCGCCTGATGGAGAAGGAACCCTTCGACCGCAAAACCTACGAGGAAAGCCCCCAAAAGCTGTTTGTGGCGGCCACCGACGTGGGCAGCGGCCAGGCAACGATGTTTGAAAAGGGCAAATGCGCGGATTTTAACGCGGCGCTTGCGGCCTCGGCCAGCATGCCGCTGTGTTCGCTGCCGGTCAGGATTGGGGGGCGGCGGTATCTGGACGGCGGGTGCGCCTGCGCCATTCCGCTGGAGTGGGCGCTGGAACGGGGCTACGGCCCCATCGTGGTGGTGTCCACCCGGCCGCGCGGCTACCGCAAGCCGATGCCCAGCCGCCGGCTGATCGACCTTTACAGCGATTTTTACAAAAACCACCCGGCCTTTTTGGGCGCGCTGCTGGCCATGGACTTCCGCTACAACGAGCTGATGGCGCGGATGGAAGCGCTGGAGGACGAAAACCGTATTTTTGTGCTGCGCCCGCAGCAGCCGGTCGATGTGGACCGGTTCGAGGGCGATTTGACCAAGCTGCTGGGTCTGATCAACGCCGGGCGGGACGATACCCAGGCCCGGATGCCCGCTTTGCGCCGCTATCTGGGCGAGTGGTGGTGAGGGCCGGAGAGCGTCTTTTGGAAAAAATCGTGAACGTACGGTGAAATGCACAAAAACGGAAGAGGTTTCCGCTTTACATTTGGCGCGGAATATTTTACAATAGAACACAGCAGGGTGCCGCCCGCCACTGGTTCGCAGCAAAAAGGGACGACGCCCAAATTTTGCGCAAAGAAGGGGAACATCCGTGTTCAAGATTGTTAAAAAACGTTCGCTCAACCCCACAGTGACAGAGATGGTCATTGAGGCGCCGCTGATTGCCAAAAAAGCGAAGCCGGGGCAGTTTATCATCATCCGCGGGCGGGAGGATTCCGAGCGTATCCCCCTTACCATCGCGTCCTACGACGCGGCGGCGGGCACCGTATCGATCATCTTCCAGCTGGTGGGCGCCGGCACGATGGACCTGAACACCCTGAACGAGGGGGACGGCGTCCATGATTTCGTCGGCCCGCTGGGCCGCGCCACCGAGATCGAGGGGCTGAAAAACGTCTGCGTGGTAGGCGGCGGCGTCGGCTGCGCCATCGCGCTGCCGGTAGCCCAGGCGCTTCACGCGCAGGGCACCAAAGTGACGGGCATCATCGGCTTCCGCGACAAGGACCTGCTGATCCTTGAGGACGAGTTCCGCGCCTGCTGCGACGAGCTGATCATCATGACCGACGACGGCAGCTACGGCCGCAAGGGCGTCGTAACGATCCCGCTGGAAGAAAAAATCAAGGCGGGCGCCAATTTTGACGAGGTCATCACGATCGGACCGCTGATCATGATGAAATTCGTCGTAAGGACCACCAAGCCCTACAACGTCAAGACGGTCGTCTCGATGAACCCGATCATGGTGGACGGCACCGGCATGTGCGGCGGCTGCCGCCTGACCGTTGGCGGCGAAACCAAGTTCGCCTGCGTGGACGGCCCCGATTTTGACGGCTTTGCGGTCGATTTTGACGAAGCCATGCACCGCGGCACCATGTACCGCGACTTTGAGGCGCACGCCCGCGACGCGGAGTGCAACCTGCTGAAAGCGGAGGTACAGTGATATGCCGAATATGGATAACAAAAAGTGTCCCATGCCCAGCCAGGACCCCAACGTCCGCAACAAAAACTTTCTGGAAGTGACCACCGGCTACACCGCCGAGATGGCCGTGGGCGAGGCCAAGCGCTGCCTGCAGTGCAAACACCACCCCTGCCGCTCGGGCTGCCCGGTGGACATTGATATCCCCGGCTTTATTGCCGAGGTTGCCAAGGGCGACTTTGAGGCCGCCTACCAGGTCATCGCGCAGTCCAGCGCGCTGCCCGCCGTCTGCGGCCGCGTCTGCCCGCAGGAAAGCCAGTGCGAGGGCAAGTGCGTGCGCGGCATCAAGGGCGAGCCCGTCGGCATCGGCCGTCTGGAGCGCTTTGTGGCCGACTGGCACCGCGAAAACACCAACGCGCCGGTTGTAAAGCCCGCCGCCAACGGCCACAAGGTGGCCGTGGTGGGCGCCGGCCCCTCCGGCCTGACCTGCGCGGGCGATCTGGCCAAGCTGGGCTACCAGGTCACGATCTACGAGGCCCTCCATGTGGCGGGCGGCGTGCTGATGTACGGCATCCCGGAGTTCCGTCTGCCCAAGGACATCGTCCAGAAGGAAGTGGCGGGCCTGCGGGAGATGGGCGTCGATATCGAGACGAACATGGTCATCGGCAAGGTGCTTACCATCGACGAGCTGATGGGCGAGTACGGCTTTGAGGCCGTCTACATCGCCTCCGGCGCGGGCCTGCCCCGGTTTATGGGCATCCCCGGCGAGAGCCTGAAGGGCGTGTACTCGGCCAACGAGTACCTGACCCGCGTCAATTTGATGAAGGCCTACCTGCCCGGCAGCCACACCCCCATCCAGAAGAGCCGGGCGGTGGCGGTCGTGGGCGGCGGCAACGTCGCCATGGACGCGGCCCGCTGCGCCAAGCGCCTGGGCGCCGAGAACGTGTATATCGTCTACCGCCGCGGCATGGCCGAGCTTCCCGCCCGCAAGGAGGAAGTGGAACATGCCGAGGAGGAGGGCATTATTTTCAAGACCCTCACCAATCCTGTGGAGGTCCTTGCGGACGAGCAGGGCTGCGTCAAGGGGATGACCTGCGTGGAGATGGAGCTGGGCGAGCCGGATGCCTCCGGCCGCCGCCGTCCCATCGTCAAGCAGGGCAGCGAGTTCACGCTGGATGTGGATACGATGATTATGGCGCTGGGCACCAGCCCCAACCCGCTGATCCGCTCCACCACCCCCGGCCTTGACGCCGACAAGCACGGCTGCATCATCACCGACGGCCCCGACGGCCTGACCAGCCGCCCCTTCGTCTACGCGGGCGGCGATGCCGTGACCGGCGCCGCCACCGTCATTCTGGCCATGGGCGCCGGCAAGGAAGCCGCCAAGGCCATCGACGAGGCCATCAAGGCGAAGCAGTAACCCCAAGCTCCAACCGGCGAATTTGCGGAAATTTGCGGCCCGGGCCCCACAGCGGCCTGGGCCGTTTTTGCGCCGCCGGGCCAAACATCCCCGCAAACGGAACGCAGTTGAGGATAGAACGTATGTACAGCCGCTTCATCCAGTTCACCATTCCGGCCATCGGGCAGGCGCTCATGGCGATGGTGCTGTATGTCAATTTTTTGTTTTTGCCCTTTGTGGCGGTTTTTCAGGCCGAAAATCCGCTGCTGTATTACCTGCTGCCGCTGGTGCTGATGGCCGCCGCGGCCTATTTCAGCCGCAACCCCGTGGGCACCGGCATGGTGTGGGTGGGCTTTTTGACGGGCTTTTACCTGCTGGGCGACCTTTGCTGGTGGCTTGCCTGGCTGCTGGGCGGCCCCGCGTGGGCCGTCTGGCAGCGGATCTGGTGCGGCGGCCTGCTGGCGTGGGCCTGCACGGCCGCCACGCTGGTGTTCGGCTGGCGGCGCGCCCACCGGCTCTGCGTAACACGGTACAAGCTTTCCACCGAAAAAGCCCTTCCCGGTGGAAAACTTACGATCGTTCAGCTCAGCGATGTACACCCCGGCTCCACGATGACCAGGCAGCGCATCCCCGAGCTGCAAAAAACCGTGGAAGCCCTGCACCCGGACATGATCGTGCTGACCGGCGATCTGTTTGACGAGAACACCAGCCGGGAGGATTTTGCGGCTTTCTGCGCGCTGTACGGCGCGCTGGACGCCCCCCTGGGCAAGTGGTTCGTCTACGGCAACCATGACCTTGGCCACCACTGGCGGGAGCCGCAGTACGGCCGTGCCGATCTGGAAACGGCCTTTGCCGGGGCGGGCGTCCGTATTTTGGAGGACGTGGCGGTGCTGGCCGGGCGGAACGACACGCCCGACCCCGTGCGGGTGGTGGGCCGCAAGGACTGGCTGTACACGGAGCATCGGCGGTTTTCGGCCGCCGAGCTTCTGCCTGCCGGCCCCGATCCCTTCGGCCCCTACACGGTGCTGCTGGATCACGAGCCGCGGGAACTGCGGGAGGACGCCGCCGCCGGGGCCGATCTGATCCTCTGCGGCCACACCCACGGCGGCCAGATCTGGCCGCTGGGGCTGGTGTCCCGGCTGTTCCGCTACAACGAGGTCAACTACGGACTGCGGCAGATCACGCCCGGCTGCGCGGCCATCGTATCGGGCGGAACGGGCACCTGGAGCTTTCAGATCCGCACCGAGGGCCGCACCGAGGTCGTGTGTGCGGAGATTACCCAGACCCGCGCCCCCTGAAGGAGGCGCGGCATCTCCCCTCCCGCCAAAGCGCCCCGCCTGGCGGCCGGACCGAACGGTCTGCCGCAGGCGGGGCGCTTCTTTTTTGGGAGAGAGGGCTCCGGGCCGTGTTTTTTGGGCGCGCCTTGCGCCCCCTACAGGCAGCGCGCCAGCGCGTTCAGCGCGGCCAGCAGGGCCGCGGCGTCCGGCTGGCCGGGGGCCGAGGCGACCCCCGCCGCGCCAAAGGTGGCCGCGCTGCCAAAAGCCCCCCCGCAAACGCGGGTCACGGCGCCCAGCGGCCCCATGCTCATGGTGATCAGCGGGGTGGCGGGCCGGGCCGCGCGGGCCGCCGCCGTGGCTTCCAGCAGGGCCGCCGCGTCGGCGGGCACGGCGGGCATCACGGCCAGCTTGGCAATGTCGGCTCCGGCGTCCGCCATGGCCGTCAGCAGGGCGGTCATGGCGGCGGCGGGCGGCGTGGCCGAAAAATCGTGGTACGAAAAAACCGTCGCCAGCCCGGCCCGGCGGGCCTGCGCGGCCAGGGCGGCGCACCGCGCGGCCCCGGCGCACCATTCAAGATCCAGCAGGTCAAACAGCGGCGCGGCGGCCGGCAGGGCCGCCACCCGCGCGGCGTAGGCTTCGGGGCCGGCGGCCAGCGCGCCGCCCTGGCCCGACGTGCGGTAGGTGGCAAGAAGCGGTTTTGCCTCCCCCAGCGCCGCCCGCACGGCCCGCAGGCATACTACCGCGTCCTGGCCCGGCAAAAGAGGGTCAAGCCGCAGTTCCACCAGCTCGGCCGCCGGGTTTTGGGCCAGCGCCGCGGCCTGCCGCACGGCCTCGCCAATGGTCTGCGCCAGCACAGGCACCAGAATTTTGGCGCGGCCCGCCCCCAGCGTGACCCCGCGCAACGTGATCGCCATACAAAAATCCCCCCGCTCGGTTGTATTCCGTATCAGAATACCACAACCGGGCAGGGGGCGCAAGAACACAAAAGACAAAAGGCGCGGCGCAAAACCGCACGGGGCAGGCGGAAACCCGCCGGCGGTTCAGCAGCCCGTCACCCGGAACCGGCGCTCCTCAAGATCCACGGGGATGCGCTCGGTCTGCACATCCGCAATCTCGATCCACTGGCTGGAATGGGTGATCAGCGGCAGCAGCTTGTCCAGCGCCGCCGGTTCGCCCTGGGCCTCCATCTCAACGGTGCCGTCGTACTGGTTGGCCACCCAGCCGGTCAGCCGCAGCGTCTGGGCCGCGTACTGGGCGCGGTAGCGGAACCCCACCCCCTGCACCTGGCCGGAAATCCGGTAATGCCGCCGTTCGGTCATGGCCTCACCTCCGGGGCGGGGGCCGGCGTAGGGTTTGCGGCGGCCTCGCCGGCCTCCGTATCGCCGCCCGCGCTTTTTCCGCCGGGTACGTCCGGCCCGGCGGGCGCTCTGACGGCGCCCAGCGCCCAGCCGATCACGCCGCCGCCCGCCGCCATGCCGCCGGCCAGCCACAGCAGCGCGGCCAGCCAGCCCGGCAGCACCAGCCCGCACAGCGGCGCCAGCAGCCCCATCGCCAGCGGCAGCGCCGCCAGGTGGTAGAGGGCGGCGGCAACTTCCGCCCGCCGCCCGGCTTTGGCGGCCGCGCGGGCCAGGACGACGGCGGCGGGCAGCCCGCCAAGACGGCCGCGCAGCAAAACCAGCCCCGCGCCGGGCGCTGCGTCGGACAGCGCCACACCCAGGTCGGCCGCCGCAAAGGCGGGCAGCGCGGTTTTGGCCACCAGCGCCACCGGCCCGCCAAGCGCGGATTTCTGGGCTGCCACGGCCCCGGCCAGGCCGTCCCCGGTAACGCCGGGCTGAACGCCTTCCTCGGGTAGGCCGAGCTGGTCGGCCAGATGGGCCGCCCCGGCGGGGCTTTCGGGCGCCAGCACCCGCACGGCGGGCAGCAGCGCGCGCAGGCGGCCGATGGCGTCCCGGCTGGCAGGATCCACGGCCTCGGCCACGCCCAGCACGCCGGCGGGGTGCCGATCCAGCGAGAAATAGAGCGGGGCGGCGCCCGCCATCGTTAAAGCGGCGCCCGCGTCCAGCAGATCGTTGGGCAGGGGCTGGCCGCACTGGGCCGCCACAAACGCGGCGCTGCCCCCGGCCACGGCCTTGCCGGCCACCTGGCCGGTCACGCCGCCGTCCGCCGCCGCAAAGGCCGCCACCGGCCGCACTTTTATGCCCTCCGCCTGCGCTTTTTTCAGCACGGCCAGGGCAACGGGATCATCCAGGTAGGTTTCCAGCCCGGCGGCCAAGCCCAGCAAAAACTTGCCGGGAACCTGCCGCGTGCCGGTCAGGCTGACCACCTGCGGCTCGCCCGAGGATACGACGCCGTCCTTGACGGCCAGCACCCCCGCCAGCGCGCCGGCGGTTTGCAGGGCCGCGGCATCGGCAAACAGCATACCCTGCCGCGCGCCGGCCAGCAGTGCGCCGCTTAACGCGGCGGGCAGGGCCAGCAGCAGGGCCGGCGGGCTGGCGGCCAGCAGCACGGCCGCCGCGCGCGCCGCCGCCGTGCCGAAGGCGGCGCCCGCGGCCAGCCAAAGCGCCAGCGAAAGCAGGGCCAAAGCCAGCACGCCCGGCGCCAGCCAGCGGCGAAGCAGCGCGGCGCGCGGCGTATCGGCGGGGGCGGTCTGGGCTGCCCGCAGGGCAGCCGCGGCCGCGGTCTGCGCCCGCGTCCCGCCGCCCACGGCGGTTGCGCTTGCCCGCAAAGCATCCGGGCCAAGGTTGACGGTGCCCGCATAGACGGCGCTTCCCTTCACCTTGCCCACAGGGTCGGCGCTGCCGGTCAAAAGAGATTCCTCGGCGCTGGCGCTGCCCGCCTCCACCAGGCCGTCGGCGGCAAAACGTTCGCCGGGGGCCGTCAAAAACACCTCGCCCGGCTGCAGGGCGGCGGCGGGTGCGGTAAGCTCGCCGTCCTCGCGCACCAGCCGCACCGAATCAGGCAGCGCGGGCGCCGCGTGGCAAAAGCGCTCTCCCGCCTGCCGCTGCAGGCGCAGCAGCCAGAGCTGCCCGCCGCTGCGGGCGGCCAGGGTCAGGGTGGCGACCAGGAACAGCGGCGAGCCCTCGGCATCGGGTACGCCCAGCGCGGCGGCCGCCGTCAGCCCGACGCCGCCGCCAAGGCAGAGCAGCACCGCCGCGCCCGGCAGCAGCGCGGCGCCGGTCGCCTTGCCGCCCGGCAGCTCCCGCGCTTCCCGCCAGGCGGCAGCCCAAAACGCCGCGCCTGACGCGGCCAGCGCCCCGGCGGAAAGAAAAAGAGCCAAAAGCCCCCGCCAAAACGCCTGCTGCGCGGGGCTGCCGGGCAGCGGCACGCCCAGCGTCAGCACCAGCTGGGGCAGCGCCAGCGCGGCGCACAAAACCAGCCGCCGCCGCGCGGTGCGGCGGTCGGGCAGGGGGGCCGCACCGGCCAAAGAAAACGCGAATTCCGGCGGCGCGGCCGCCGCCGGCTTATCCAGGCAAACACCTTGCATGGTAACACCTTTCTTTACCAAGTATCTTGGGGATTTCTGCATCCGTCGCGGCGCGCCAAGGCGCCGTCTGCGTTAAAAACAGGCCCGGCAATCCGCCAGGGATCGCCCGCGCTTTTCTTTTGGCATCCGTCATCGACGGCCTGCCGGGTTGGAGCAGTGTATCCCTTGTTGCGCCGGCTGTGCCGCGCGGGGCAAACGCCCGCGCGGCCAAAACCGGCCTTGCTTCCCATTAAAACAGCCCGGAGGGCAAAAATATGTCGGTTTTGGGCACTTTTTCCCAGCAAAAGTCCGGCAGCAGCGCGGCGGGGACAGCGGGCGCCGGGGTGGGCTGCAGCCCGCACGCAAAGGCCAGCCTGCCGATGATCTCGGGGGCCGTGTAGCGGGCCTGCAAATGCTCCAGGCTTTCGTCCCCGTCCCGCTTGGACAGGCGGCGCCCGTCGGGTGCCAGCAGCAGGGGAAGGTGGTAGAACTGCGGCACTGCAAACCCCAGCAGCCGATACAGCCAGATCTGGCGCGGCGTGCTGGAAAGCAGATCCGCTCCCCGCACCACCTCGGTCACCCCCATCAGGGCGTCGTCCACCACCACGGCCAGCTGGTAGGCAAAAACGCCGTCGGCGCGGCGCAGGTAAAAATCGCCGCAGTCCCGGGCCAGACATTCGGCGTAGGGGCCAAGATGGCCGTCGGTAAAGGCGATCCGCCCCGCGGGGTCGCCGGGCGCGGGTACCCGGATCCGCCGGGCCGGCGCGCGGCGGATGCTGCGGGCGTCGATCTCGGCGGGGGTAAGCCCCCGGCAGGTGCCCGGGTAGATCACCTGCCCGTCCGCCCGGTGGGGTGCGCTGGCCGCATGGAGCTGGCTGCGGCTGCAAAAGCAGGGGTACACCAGCCCTTTTTGGTCAAGAAGATCGTAGTATCGCCGGTAAAGGGCGGCGCGCTCGCTCTGGTAGTAGGGGGCGGCGGGGCCGCCCAGGCTGCCGCCCTCGTCGGGGGCAAGGCCCAGCCAGGCCAAATCGCGCTCCAGCAGATCGGCGTAGGCGCGGGGACAGCGGGCTGCGTCCAGATCCTCCACCCGCAGCACCACCCGGCCGCCCTTGCTTTTGGCCGAAAGCCAGGCCAGCAGGCAGCAGCACAGGTTGCCCAGGTGCATCCGCCCGCTGGGGCTGGGCGCGTACCGGCCCACCACGGGAACGGCCAAAGCGCCCGGGGCGGCCAAAACGGAATCCATCGCCATGGCGGGCCTCCTTAGCACGGGGGTTCCAGCGTGTACACGCCGTCCGCCAGCGCCCGCAGATGAACGCGGTAGAAGGCGGCGGTCAGCCGCACCATAGCCTCGGCGTCGTCCAGGCCCGCCGTCTCCACGGCGGCGTGCATCCCCAGCTGGGCCAGGCCGATATCGGCCATCGGGATCGGCAGGCTGTGGCTTTGCAGGTTGCCCAGCGTGCTGCCGCCCGGCAGATCGGCCCGGTTGGCAAACTGCTGGACGGCCACGCCGCAGCTCTGCGCAATCTGCCGCACCACCGCGCCCGTAAGCCCGTTGGTCGTGTATTTTTGGCTGGCGTTCACCTTCAGCACCACGCCGCCGTTCATCCGCACCGGGTTGGCCGGGTCGGCCTTCTCAGGAAAATTGGGGTGGGCGGCGTGGGCGTTGTCCGCCGAAAGGCAAAAGCTGTTGGCCAGCGCCCGGTACTGCGCCTGCGCGCTGTGGGGCACGGCCTCCAGGATGCGGTCCAGGGTGTCCCGCAAAAAGCGGCTGGCCGCGCCCTGGCGGGTGCCGCTGCCCACCTCCTCGTTGTCCAGCATGGCCCAGACCGGGGCGCAGGCGCTGTCCGCCGACGCGGCGGCTTCCAAAAAGCCCAGCAGGGTGGCGGCGGCGCATTCAAGGTCGTCGATGCGGGGGGCGGCAAAATATTCGCCGTCGGGGCCAAGGCGGGCGGCGGGCTGGCGGACGGCCAGCACCAGATCCTGGTCCAGGATGTCCGCCCCCTGTACGCCCAGCGCCTCGGCCAGCAGATCGGGCAGAGCCCGGCAGCCCGCGGGGCCGTAAAGGGGCTGCATATCCACCTGCGGGTTGTAGCGGTGGCCCTCGTTTACGGCGCGGTCCATATGGATGGCCAGCGAGGGAATGATCAGCAGGTCGCGGTCAAGGTACACAAGGCGGGATGCAAGTCCGTCCGGCGTTTTGACGATCGCCCGGCCCGCCACGGTCAGCGGGCGGTCCAGCCAGCTGGCCATATTCATCCCGCCGTAGCCCTCGGTCGCCAGGCGGGCGCAGCCCGCGCTGTCCGCCTTGAAATTTTTGACCCGCCAGGTGGGGCTGTCGGCGTGGCTGGCCGTAAGCCGCCATCCGCCGATGCCGTGCGCAGGCACCCGCCAGGCAATGACCGCCGTGCCGTTGCGGGTGGTGTAGTAGCCCTGGCCGGGCGTAAGGTTCCAGTAGGCCGCGTCGTCCAGGCGGCGATACCCGGCCTGCTCCAGCAGGGCCGCTGCGTGGGCCGCTGCGTGCCAGGGGCTTACCCCCGCGTTCAAAAAAGCAAAAACCTGCTCCCATACTTTCATCCGACAGATATTCCTTTCTCCCCGTGCGAAAACGTGGTATACTAATATTGTACTCGCAACCGGGGGCGGTGGCAACGGATAAAACGCCGAATTTGCCCGCCCCGCCCGGCCGTGCGCCGGGAATTGCGATACAGCGAAAATTCCGCTTTTGCAAATGGAAAGGAGTTTTTTGGATATGACCAAAAAAATTGTTGCCGCGCTGGCGGCGGCGGCCCTCGCGGCCGCACTGCTGGCAGGCTGCGCCGCGCCCGCGGCGTCCGGGGCGGCGGATTCGGCTGCCCCGTCCCAAAGCACGGCGTCCTCGTCCGGAGCGGCGGCCACCGCGACCCCGGCGCCGGCCGCCTCGTCGCAGGCTTCGTCGGCGGCCACTGCGGCCTCGGCCTCCGGGTATGACAGCGCGGCCTTCCAAACGCTGCTGAACGATTGTATCGGCTACGAGGCCGACTCGGCGGGCGGCAGCCTCAAGGCCGCCATGCGCGCCAGCGATCTGCTGCTGTACATCTCGGCCCACGGCACCGGCGACGGCCGGATGGCAAAGGACGCGGCCGACTGGATGGCCGGGCTTACCGCCGATCAGAAGTCGCTGGTGGCCCTCAACTGGCCGGGCATTCTCAGCACGGCCGAAAGCATTGCGGCCGACCCCGCCGCCGAAGCCGACCTGCTGGACACTGCCGGCATTACGACGGATTTCACCAAGGTGGATCTGACCGGCGCCGCCGACGCCCTGAAGGCGCTGGACGGCGCGCTGAGCGCCCAGTGACCCCCGGCAGATAAGAAAAAAGGAGATCGCGGCTGTGTGCCGCGAGGTAAAAAGCCATGGAAACGCGGTTTGTACTTGTAAGCGACAGTTCCTGTGACCTTCCGCCCGAGCTGGCGGCCAGCCAGGGGGTGCGGGTGGTGCCCTTTTATGTCAGCTTTGACGGCAAAAGCTACAGCCGGGAGGGCGTGGAGATCGGCGTGCGGGATTTTTACCAGAAAATGGTCAGCGATCCCGCCGCGCGGCCCCGCTCCTCGATGCCCTCGGTGGAGGATTACCGCACGGTGTTTGAACCGCTGGCCCGCGCGGGGCAGCCGGTGCTGTGCCTGTGCATCACCACCAAATTCAGCGGTTCGATGCAAAGCGCCCTCAACGCCGCCGAGCTGGTGCGCGACGATGTGCCGGGCGCCGAGATCGAGGTGCTGGACGCCACCGTCAACACGGTGCTGCAGGGGCTGCTGGTGATGCAGGCCGCGGCCCTGCGGGACCGCGGGGTGGATCTGGCGGCCGCCATCCGGCGGCTGGTGGCCATACGGGAGACTGGGCGCATCTTTTTTACCATCGGCGATATCGCCTACCTGCGCGCGGGCGGGCGGATCGGCAA
>CAYWID010000003.1:84977-256384 GCA_964458285.1 uncultured Subdoligranulum sp.
ATCGCCTACCTGCGCGCGGGCGGGCGGATCGGCAAGGTGGCGGGGATTGCGGGGACGCTGCTGGGCGTCAAGCCGGTCATCACCCTGCGCCAGGGCGAGATTTTCCCCTCGGGGCTGGGCCGCTCGCGGGATAAAAACATCCGCCGCACGATCGAGCTTGTGGAGGAATACTACCGGGAGCTTGGCCCCCGCGCGGCGCGGCGCTACGAGCTGGTCATCGGCTACGGGTATGACCGCACCGAGGCCGAGCGTTACCGCGAGCAGCTTTTGAGCGCGCTGCAGACCGATCTTGGGGAGGACTACTGGCCCGCCGACCGTCCCAAGCCCGCGCTCTGGCAGATCGGCGCGGCCATCGGGGTACACACGGGTCCCTACCCGCTGGGGGCGGCCGTGCTGGAGCAGGCGTAAAAGCGCGCAGCCCCCGTGCCGCCGCAGCCTGTTTTCGCGTTTGTCCCCCGGCGCGGCCGGGTGCATAACCGCGTTTTGCACCCGCAGAAAAAGCCTTGCCCGAATGTTCCGGTCCCGTCGGTGCGTCAACCGCCGGGATCGTTTTTTTTGCGCTTTTCACGGGCCTTGGCGGCGCTCAGGCCGCCGTGGGCGTCCGGCTTTTCGCCGGGCTTGAGCAGTTTGGCCCGCACCACGGCGCTCTCCCCAAAGCGGGCGCGCAGCGCGTCGGCGGCGCGGTCCAGCTTCTCCTGCTTTTCGCTGTGGCGGGCATCGGTGAAAAAATCGAGCTGCTCAAACGTGTCGCAGCCGGTGCGCTCGGCCGTCACCCCCACCAGGCGCACGGGCCGGGCGGGCCAAAGCCGGCGCAAAAGGGCCTGCGCCGTGTGGTAGATGACCTCGGTGGCGTTGGTGGGGTTGGGCAGGCTGGTCTGGTGGCTGGTGCGCCGGAAGGCGTTGTCGCACACCTGCACCGTGATGACCCGCGCGGTTTTGCCGTCCTGCCGCAGCCGCGTTCCCACCGCTTCGGACAGGGCCAGCAGCAGGGTATCGGCCTCGGCGGGGCTGGCCAGGTCCTGCGCGGTCGTGCTGCTGCTGCCGTAGCTGCTGTCCCGCGCGGCGTCCCGCGTCAGGGGCTCGCTCTCCAGGCCGTTGGCGTAGTCCCACAGCACGCCGCCGCGCTGCCCAAGCAGGGCGGTCAGCCGCGCCCGCGGGCACTGCGCCATCTCCCCGATCGTGCGCAGCCCCGCGCTTTGCAGCTTTTGGGCTGCGCTGGGCCCCACCCCGAACAGCGCCCCCGCCGGCAAAGGCCACAGCTTGGCGGGAATCTCCCCGGGCCAGAGGGTGTGTACCCGGTCGGGCTTGGTGAAATCGCTGGCCATCTTGGCCAGCAGCCGGTTGCGCGCGATCCCGATGTTGACCGTAAAGCCCAGCGTGTCCCGCACGCGGGCCTTCAGCTGCCGGGCGGCCTGCACGGGCGGGCCAAACAGCCCCTCCGAGCCGGTCATATCCAAAAAAGCCTCGTCGATGCTGTACTGCTCAATGGCGGGGGTGTAATCCCCGAACAGCGCGATCATGGCCTTGCTGTTCTGCACATACCAGTCAAAGTCCGGCGGCGCCACAAGCAGCTGCGGGCACTTGGCGCGGGCGGAATACAGAGATTCCCCCGTGCGGATGCCAAACGCCTTGGCGGGCAGGCTTTTGGCCAGCACCACGCCGTGGCGGGTCTGCTCGTCCCCGCCCACCACGGCGGGCAGGGTGCGCAGGTCGACGGGGTCGCCCCGGCGCAGCCGCTGGATGGCCGACCAGGACAAAAACGCAGCGTTGACATCGACATGGAAAAAGACCTTTTCGCATACGGGCATCCCCCTTGCCTCCTTTCCTTTGGCCAAACGGCAGGCACAGCGGTAAAACGATAAAAAGTTGTTGACAAAAGCCTGTATCCAGGATATCATAACAACAGATGGTTGTACATACCCCGCACAAAAATGCCCGCCAAAAAGACGGGCATCGGTTTGTGCAAAATTGCCCGGGCGCGGGCTCAGCGGCGGCGGATCAGCATGACCACGCACACAAGCAGCAGCACGACCGCCGCGCCGCCCATAACCAGCAGCACGGTTTGGAATACCGTGACGTTAAAACCGCCGCGCAAGGTTTGGGTGGCGCCGTCCAGCGCGTTGGAAACCGTGCCGGTCACATTGCTGGCGCTGGCCGCCGCCGTGGCGCTGCTGCCCGCGGCGGCGGCGGCGCGCTGGGCGGCGCTGGCGGCGTCGCCGTAGCCCAGGGAGGAAAGCGCGCTGGCCAGCGCGTCCCCGCCCATCGAGACCATCAGGGTGGAGGAGGCGCTTTTTACTTTTTCATGGTTGACGGCGTTGGCCAGATAATCGGCAAAGGCATAGCAGGCGCCCTGCATGGGGGCCTCCGCCTCGGGGGAGATCGTCCAGTTTTCGCCGGTCCACAGGTTGTTCAGGTACAGCAAAAACTGCATGCCGGTATCTTTGATCAGGGTATTGTAAACAGTCTGGCGGAAGGCGTCCTGGCTGCCGGTGTCCACGCTGCCAAAGCTCAGCCCGATAAAGGTCTGGCAGCGGGTGTAATCGGAGACGTTGCCGTAGTAGGAGCGGATGGCGTCGGCCAGGTCGCTGTCCTTTTGAATGCCCGACCCGATGTTGATGGAATCCAGGTCGGCCCGCAGGTCGGCAGCGCCAAACTTGCTGGTGCTGCTGTCCTCGGCGCCCAGCGCCCCGGCCATCAGGGCGGTGTAGGCGGCGGCGCCGTCGGCCTGGCCCTGGTAGGTCTGCACCAGCTGCATGCAGTCCCCGCCCCAGCTGCCCGTGATCGGGATGCCGTTGTACACCAGGTTCATCGAGGCCAGCAGGTGGCCGAAATCCACCGCGGTGCCGTCCGGCAGCGTCATTTCGCCCATCCCCTGCAGGGAGGTCAGATCGCTGTTTTTCTGGGCGACGTAGTTCTCAAATTCCGGGTCGCGCGCACCGGCGGTCATCTGCCACATCGAGGTGTTGTAGTCTCCCACGCGGGTGTAGGAAAGGGTCAGCACGATGGGGTCGCCGGCGGAATTGTTTTCCGCGATAAAATCCTTGGCCAGGCCCTGCAGTGCGGCCAGATCCGTCAGCGCCGCGTCGTAGTCCGCCGCCGCCGCCGAGGGCGCCGCCACGCAGAACAGCGCGGCCAGCAGGCCAAGCAGGCAAATAAATCGCAATTTCTTTCGCATAAGATCCGGCACCTCCCTGATTGCCGCGCAGCAAGGCAAAACGCAAAAAAGGCACAGCCCGGCAGCGCTTTGGTCTGCCGATGGGCGGGGCCTGAGATTGTAACCAATTTGTATTTTTCAGTATACCACAAAAGCCCCCGGCCTGTCACTAGCTAAATTTGTGAAGTTCCCCGGCCGCAAGTCATACTTTACAAAAGACGCTTCAAAATTGTATACTGAAACCGGCACCGGGCGCCCCGCCCGGGAACAAGGGCGGTGTGTATCCGTCCTCCTTTTGACAAAACGGTGAAGATGAGGTCATAAAGATGGAAAAAGCAAGCGTTTTTTATACGGATTTCCGGGTGCAGGAGGGGCGCAGCCTGCTGGACAAGTTGGGCAAGCTGATGGTCTCGGCGGGCATCCGGGATATCGACATGGACGGCAAGTTCGTCGCCATCAAAATGCACTTTGGAGAGCCGGGCAACCTGGCCTTTTTGCGCCCCAACTACGCCAAAAAGGTGGCGGACGTGGTAAAAACGCGGGGCGGCATCCCGTTCCTGACAGATTGCAACACCCTTTACCCGGGGCGGCGCAAAAACGCCCTGGAGCATATCGAGGCCGCCTATGAAAACGGCTTCACCCCGCTTTCCACCGGCTGCCAGATCCTGATTGCGGACGGCCTGCGCGGCACCGATGAGGTGGAAGTGCCGGTGCCGGGCGGCGAGTACGTCAAAAGCGCCAAGATCGGCCGCGCCCTGATGGATGCGGACGTCGTCATCAGTCTGACCCACTTCAAGGGCCACGAATGCACGGGCTTTGGCGGCGCGCTCAAAAACCTGGGGATGGGCGGCGCGTCCCGCGCGGGCAAGATGGAGCAGCACACCGACGGCAAGCCGGTGGTGCAGGAGGGGCTTTGCCGCGGCTGCCGCCAGTGCGCCAGGGAGTGCGGCTCGGACGCCATCTCTTATGTGGACGGCAAGGCGCGCATCGACCAGGAAAAGTGCAAGGGCTGCGGCCGCTGCATCGGCCGGTGCAACTACGATGCGATCTATGCGCCCAACAACAACGCCAATGTGCTGCTTGACCGCAAAATGGCCGAGTACGCCTTCGCCATCTGCCACGGGCGCCCCACCTTCCACATCAGCCTGGTCATGGATGTTTCCCCCATGTGCGATTGCCATGGCGAGAACGACGCCCCCATCGTGCCGGATATCGGCATGTACGCCAGCTTTGACCCCGTGGCGCTGGACCGTGCCTGCGCGGACGCCGTGCTGGCCGCCCAGCCCCTGCCCAACAGCGTGCTGGCAGAGCATCGCGCCGATGCCGCCTACCATTGCTGCGGCGACAACTTCCTGGATCTTACCCCCGGCACCACCTGGCAGGAGTCGCTGGAACAGGCCGAAAAGCTGGGCCTTGGCACCCAGCAGTATACCCTGCATCTTGTCAAATAAGCAACGGTTTTCTGGCTGCGGCTCTTCGCGTTGGCGGGGGGCCGCAGTTTGCCTTGCGGGGAAGAAGCAGGCGGCCCTCTGGCGTTTTGCGCCAAAAGCGCGTATAGTAAAGGTATTGTAAAGAAGACGGCGCCGCACCCGGCATTCCGGTTCCCGGCCGGGCGCCGCCACAAAAGCAGGCAGCCGGGCCCGCCGATGCGGTCCGCCGGACGGAAGGGGTATTTTTGATGGGCTTTTATCTAACCGCCGCAACCAAGGTGACGATGCAATGGGCCAGCGAGCCCATTCGCCGCGCTGCGGCCCGCTTTGCGCGGGACCTGGCGGCCACGCTGGAGCCGGGCGCCGTCACCGAGGTGCAGATTTGCCTGAACGCCGCCATCCCGCCTGAGCAGTACACGATCGACGTGCAGGACGACCGCCGCCTGGTGGTCTGCTCGTCGGACGACCTGGGGGCGGTGTACGCGCTGCTGCACCTGAGCGAGCGATGGCTGGGGGTGGCGCCGTTCTGGTTCTGGAACGGCCAGCGGTTTGCGCGCCGCCCCCGCGCAGAGATCACCCAGCCGCACGAGGGCAGCCGCCCTGCGCCCGTGCGGTACAGGGGCTGGTCGCTGGCCGATGCGGTGCTGCTGGCCCGCTGGAACGGCGGCATCAGCCAGGAGTTTGTGTGGGAAATGCTGCTGGAAGCCCTGCTGCGCTGCGGGGGCAATCTGGTGGTTCCGCCGCGCGGCGCCGCCGCCGAAAGCTGCGCGGCGCTGGCCGTGGGGATGGGGCTTTGGCTGGGGCAGCCGCGCGGCTGCCCGCTGGGCATCCCGCCCGAGGACGCGGCGCCCGGCTACCGGCATTTTCCCGAGGAAACGCGCGCCCGCTGGGCAGCCGCGATCGCGCGGCAAAAAAACCGGCGCACGGTCTGGCAGCTGGGCTTTCCCGCGCTGGATGCCGAGCCCGGCGCAGGGGACGCCGCCCGAAAAGGCGCCCTGCTCAGCGAAATTTTGCGGGATCAGTTTCGGATGATCCGGGCCGCCCTGCCCGATGCGCCCGTGGTCGTGCCGCTTTTTGGCGAGGCGCTGGCCCTTTTTCGGGCCGGGCAGCTTACCCTTCCGCGGGACGTCGTCCGCCTTTGGATGGACGACGGCAGCGGCAGCGGTTTGGCCCGCCCCCAGGCAGGCGCGCCGCTGCCCGCCGCTTTGCCCCCCGTGCAGGAACAGGGCGGCGGCTACCGGCACGGCCTGTTTATGCCGCTTTCCAACCACAACGGGCGCACAGGCTGCCACCTGACCATGACGCCGCTGCCGATGGAGCGGCTGCAAGCCGGACTTTCGGGCGCATGGCATCTTGGCGTGAGCGAGCTGTGGCTTTTCCGGGTGGACGACCTCAAGCCCCAGCTCTATCCGGCCGCGCTGGCCGGCGGGCTGTGGCTGGCGCCCGATACCGGCGTGCCCGCCCTGCGGGACGGCTATCTGCGCCGGACTTACGGCGGCGCGGCCGCGCCGGAAGCCGAGGCGGCGCCGGATGCGCCTGCCGCTTCGGCCGCGCTGACCGAGGGGGAGCTTGCCGCGCTTGCCTCCTGCCTGGAAGCCTGGCCGGAGGCGACCGTTGCCTTGGGCGGGGCGGCCGAAGCGCACGGCGGCGAGGAATTTATCAACGTATCCACCCGGATTCTGGCCAATCGCTGGCTGCTTGGGCTGGACAGCCCCGCCGCGCCGCCGCTGCGCTGGGCCACCGGCGACATCCCCTTTGCGGGGCAGGTCGCCTGGTATCGCGGCCGGTGCGCGGCATCGCTGGCGCGGATGGAACCTCTGTGGGAACAGTGCGAGGCGATGGCCGACGCGGCGGGCCGCCTTTGGCGGGACGGCCTGCTGCTGCAGGTGCGGGTGTACGCCTTGTGCCTGCACGGCGCCGTGACCTTCTGCGATGCCTGGGTGCGCTGGGCGGAGCGGGATGACCGCGAGAGCTTTTTTCTGCTGGGCAACGCGGCGGACGATTACACGGCGGCCGATAAGGCCCTGCGCGAATGCGAGCATGACGCCTGGTCTGGCTTTTATGCGAACGACTGCCTGACCGAGATCAAGCTGACGGCCCGGTTGCTTCGCGGGCTGATGGCGCTGGTGCGCGCCCGCGGGGAAGGCCCCTTTTACAACGACTGGCAGCGCGCAGAGCGCACCGCCTCCGGCGACCCGGTCTGCCGCCTGCGGGACGATGAGCTTTATCTCCTGATGGCCCGGCGGCGCGCGGGCGGCGCAAATCCGGCAAACTGAGCAAAAAAAGCGGGCCTGCCCGCCCCGCCGCCGTCCTTCCGTTCTATCCCAAAAACGACAAAAAATCGCAAAAAAAACCGGCCTGCGCCACCCGCGCGCGCCGCAATACCGCACAAGACGGCCATTTTTTTTCTGGCTAAACTGCCAGTTGTTATCGCATTTTTAGGATGTTATACTAGAGAACAACAGAGAAAGAATGCGACAAAGAAGGCCGCGGCGGAACGGCCGTGCTGCTTGGCAACATACGGGATAAAACCGTCGTGATTTTTGTTTTTGGGGGGGACTGCTATCAAGCTGCCAAATCTTTCCAGGCTGTCGGACCCCGCATTCTGGGGGGCCGGGCTTTCGCGCGCCCTTCAGGACAGCCACAGAGAAAACATTGAAACATCCAGCCTGCATATGCTGCGGCTCGTCACAATGTTTTTTGTGACGGCGCTCACGGTGTTTTTTGCGGCGGATTGGGCGCTCGGCGGCAAGCTGCAGGCTTCCATGATGCCCCGGCTGCTGGTCGTTCTGGCGCTGCTCTCGATTTTCAGCTTCGCCGTCCGGCCGGATGCCGCAGATTCGGGCCGCAACACGCTGCTTTTGTATTTTGCGGTGGCGATCTGTTATCTGTACGGTATGCTGGACGCCTTTTGGCTGGAACCGCAGCACGGCCCGCTGATGCTTTGCGTGCTGCTGGCGGTATCGCCCACCTTCATGACGGATCTTTACTGGCGGGTTGCGCTGCTGCCGCTGGCCGTCACGGCCCTGTTTTTGGCGCTGGTGCCCGCCTTTACGCCGCAGCTTTTTTGGTACGACCTGAAATGGACGCTGCTTTGCTGCATTGTGGGCCTGGCGCTGGGGCATCATCACATCACCAGCAAGGTCAGAACTTTTCACCTGAGCGACCAGCTCTGCCATCAGCGCGATACCGACAGCCTGACCGAACTGCTGACCCGCGGCGCCGCCGAGGCGATGGTGCGCAGCGTGCTGGAGCTGGGCGATCAGCCCTGCACCATGATGATTATGGATGTGGACGACTTCAAATCCCTCAACGATACCTACGGGCATTCGTTCGGGGATGCGGTGCTGGAAACGATCGGGCATCTGCTGCGCAGCAGCTTTCGCAGCACCGATTACGTCTGCCGCCTGGGCGGGGACGAGTTCATGGTGTTTGTGCTGGGCAACGCCGAACCGGAGGTGGCCATGCGCAAGGCGCAGGGCTTTCTGGACGCGCTGGCCACCGCGCCAACGCCCGGCAACAAAACGCTGCACCCCAGCATGAGCATCGGCGTATCGCTGTTTCCCCAGCAGGGCACCACGTTCGACGATCTCTACCGCCGCGCCGACCACGCGCTTTACCTGGCCAAGCGGGGCGGCAAAAACACCTGCCGCCTGTTCAACGCCTGACGTTTTGCAGCAACAAGCCCTCTGCCCGCCGCGGCAGGGGGCTTTTTTGGGGCCGCGCTTTACAAATCCAGGCCGAACGGCTACAATAAAACGCGGCGCCGCCCGTCTGGCGCGGCGCGGGGAAGAAGGCATCCATGCACACAAAATACCCAAATCAATATGACAAAATGACCCAGAAAGCCATCCCGGCGCTGGTGCTGGAGCTGGGCCTGCCCACCACGGTCAGCATGTTGGTGACAAACCTTTACAATATGGCCGATACCTGGTTTGTGGGGCGGCTGGGCACCAGCGCCAGCGGCGCCACCGGCGTGGTGTTTGGGCTGATGGCCATCATCCAGGCGTTTGGGTTTATGCTGGGGCATGGCGCGGGCAGCAACATCAGCCGCCGCCTGGGCGCAAAAGACCGGGAGGGCGCGCGGGTGTTTTCGGCAACCAGCTTTTACCTTTCGCTGGCGGCGGGCGGCGCCGTGATGGCGCTGGGGCTGCTGTTTTTGACCCCCCTGGTGCGCCTATTGGGCAGCACCGAGACGATTTTGCCCTACGCCCGCACCTATGCGTTCTACATCCTGATCGCGGCGCCGGGCATGGCGTCCTCCTGCGTGCTCAACAACATCCTTCGGTACGAGGGCCGGGCCGCCTTTGCCATGATCGGGCTTACGGCGGGCGGATTTCTCAATATCTTTGGCGATTGGCTGCTGATTTTCGGCTTCCACATGGGCATTGCGGGGGCGGGGCTTTCCACTGCGGTCAGCCAGTACATCAGCACCGGCATCCTGCTCGGCATGTTCCTGCGGGGCCGCGCGCTGACCAGCCTGCACCCGCGCTATATCACCCGCCGCTGGGCCGATGTGGCCAACATCCTGCGCACCGGCCTGCCCAGCCTGGCGCGGCAGGGCCTGGGCAGCGCCTCCACCATGCTGCTGAACTGGCAGGTCAAGGTTTACGGCGACGCCGCGCTGGCCGCCATGAGCATTGTGGCGCGGGTCTGCAACTTTTTGTTTTGCGTGGGGCTGGGCATCGGGCAGGGGTTTCAGCCGGTGGCCGGGTTCAACTACGGCGCCGGAAAATACAGCCGGGTCCGCCGCGCGTTCTGGTTCACAATGGGCTTTGGCGGGCTGCTGATGGGCCTGTTCGCCCTGTTCGGGTTTGTGAACGCCGCGCCCATCATCCGGCTGATGCGGGACGATCCCGCCGTGGCGGCCGTCGGCACGGTGGCCATGCGGGCCCAGTGTGCGGCGCTGGTGTTCATGCCGCTGGCCGTCTGCGGCAATATGCTGTTTCAGAGCGTGGGTCTCAGCGGGCGCGCCACCTTTCTGGCCTGCCTGCGCAGCGGGCTTTGCTTTATCCCCCTGCTGCTGGTGATGAGCCGCCTTGGTGGGCTGCGGGGCATTGAGCTGGCCCAGCCCGCGGCCGACCTGCTCTCGGCGGCCATCACGCTGCCGGTGGCCCTGCAGTTTTTCCGCCATCTTCCGCCGGACAGCGATGCGCCTGCCCCCGCCGCCCGCTGAACGCCGCAAAAAACAGCCCCCCGCGCCGGATTCCTTCCGGCGCGGGGGGCTGTGAACGTATCAGGAGGCGTTACTCGATCGAGATCGTGCGGCTGGCGGGCAGCTGGGCGGTCTTTTTGGGCAGGGTAACGGTCAGTACGCCGTCGTTGTAAGCGGCCTTGATGCCGGCGGTGTCCACGCCGCTGATGTCAAAGCTGCGGCTGTAGCTGCCGTAGCTCCGCTCGCAACGCAGATAGCCGGATTTTTTGGCTTCGTCCTCAAAATCGCTGTGGCGCTCGGCCTTGATGGTCAGCGCGTCGCCGTTCAGGCCCAGCGCGATGTCCTCCTTTTTAAAGCCGGGCAGATCGGCCTCGATCGTAAAGGCCTGCCCGATATCCCGGATATCGGTTTTGAACTCAGCCAGGGTGTTGTCCCCGAAAAAGACCCGGTTCATATCCTCAAAATCACGGAACGGATTGTAGCGGCGATCCAAAAGCATAGACATAACGACATCTCTCCTTCTTTGGCATAAGAAACGTATTTTTGTTTTGAAGGGAAGGCGCTCTGACCGCCGGGTTTCCGGTGCGCCTGCACCGGCGCCCTGCTTCCCTTTGACAAGTACCATCCTACCGCACTTTTATGAACTTTTTATGACGGCTTTGTGAACTTTTAGCACTCTTTTTTATAGACTGCTAACGAACCTAAATAAAATACGATAAATCGACAAATAAAATGAAATAAAACGGAAAACACAGGCTGGCAATCCAAAAAAACTGTCGAAATCCGATTGCATTTGTGCGGTGTCGGTGGTACAGTGATAAAACAGCGGGCTGCAAACCCAACAAAATGTCGGGGGGTCGGCGCAGCCCGCGCTGTCAAAGAAAGGAGGGCGTTATGGCGCGTTGGCGGCGGGCGGCAGCCCGGTTCTGCCGGGGGATGGTGCGGTTGGCCAAGGGGATCTACCGCGTTGTGTTCAGCCGGCTGTTTATGACGGGGCTGCTGCTGTTGCTGCAGCTTGGCGCGGCGGCCTTCCTGTTTGTGGTGGCGGACGACCGCATCCCCTGGCTGGGCGGCGTGGGGCTGGTGTTCAGCGTGATCATGTGCCTGCTGCTGATCCGGGTGGACGATACCGCACCTGAGTTTAAAATCAGCTGGATGGCGCTTTTTTTGCTGATGCCCATCCCGGCGGGCCTGCTTTACCTGATGTGGGGCGACAAACGTCCCTCCATCCATCTGCGGCACCGCCTGAGCCGGGAGGCCAGGCGCATCGAACCGCTGCGCACCCAGCGCCCCGAGGTGATGGCGCAGCTGGAGGCCCAGAACCCGCGCGCGGCCCTGACGGCCCATTATCTGCTGCAAAACGGCCCCTTCCCGGTGTACGGCGGCTCGGAGGCCGTCTACTACCCCAGCGGCGAGGACGCCTTTGCCGCCATGCTGCCCGCGCTGGCGGCGGCCGAGCATTTTATTTTTGTGGAGTACTTTATCATCGGCCTGGGCACCATGTGGGACCAGATCCATGACATTCTGCGCGCCAAGGCGGCGGCCGGGCTGGATGTCCGCGTCATCTACGACGATGTAGGCAGCGTGAGCGTGCTGCCCCTCAATTACTGGAAAAAGCTGGAGGCAGAGGGAATCCACAGCCTGCCCTTCAACCCGTTTGTGCCGGCCCTCAACCTTGTGATGAACCACCGGGATCACCGCAAAATCCTGGTCATCGACGGCCACACGGCGTTTACCGGCGGCTACAACCTGGCCGACGAGTACGTCAACCGCATCCGCCGCTTCGGCTACTGGAAGGACAGCGGCCTGCGGGTGCGGGGGGAGGCGGCCTGGAGCTACACCACGATGTTTCTGGAATTTTGGAACGCCAGCCGCCCCACCGACGCCGATCTCTCGATTTTTCGGCCGGAGCGGCACCAGAAAATGCCCTACTGCTGCAAAGGCTTTTTGCAGCCCTTTGCCGACAGCCCCGTGGATAAGGAGCTTGTGGGCAAAAGCGTCTACCTGGAGCTGATCGCCCAGGCGCAGCGAACCCTGGCCATCAGCACGCCTTACCTGATTTTGGACGACGACATCCGCTTTGCCCTGACGCTGGCCGCCAAGCGGGGGGTGCGGGTGGATCTGTATACGCCCGGCGTCCCGGATAAAAAACTGGCGTATCAGCTTACCCGCAGCTACTTTCCCTCGCTGATCGAGGCGGGGGTTCGCGTTTGGCGGTACGACCCGGGCTTTCTGCATGCCAAAACCTGGCTGGTGGACGATAAGGTGGGGTGCGTGGGCAGCATCAACCTGGACTACCGCAGCCTGTACCTTCACTTTGAAAGCAGCACCCTGCTGTACGGCTGCGCCGCCTTGCGCGGCGTGCGCGCCGATCTGAACGCCATCCGCGCCGCCAGCACCGAGCTGACCGCGGCGGCCTGCCGCACCGGTTTTTTCGGCACCCTGCTCTCCGCTTTGCTGCGCACGATGGCGCCGCTTTTTTAAAGAAGAAAAACCGAATAGGCACTTTAAACAATTTTTTTAATTTGTATTGACCTTTTCAAGGCGCATTGTCTATAATAGAAGGGAAGAAATCCAGACGGGCAAACCGCCGACGCCTTGTGCTGTCGGCGGTTTGGCGCAGAAGGGGGGCGGCGAGGATGCGAATCAACGCGGATGTAAAAAAACGACCGCTTTTTTTTCTGGCGTTCGTCGCCGTCATCGGCGCCCTGCTGCTTTTTGTCTTTCGCAATTTCGGGCAGTATTTTAACCGGCAGCTGGTGGATGTACAGTCCCAAAGTCTGACCGCTTACGCGCAGGAGATGGAACTGCGGCTGGAAACCGAGTTTGCCCGCGCCGGGTCCTCCATGCGGGGCGCCGCCAACTGGGTCGTCACCACCAATGCGGATCCCGGCAGCCCGGAATTTACCGAGTATCTGAACCGCCTGAATGACGGCGCAATCCAGAACGTGCATTATATGACGGTGGGGGCCTGGGCGCAAAAAAGCGGCCAAAGCCATACGCCCGGCCAGGTGGAAATTTATCGCGCAAAGCTCCAAAGCGGCCAGGATATTCTTTCCGATGTGCAGCGGGACGGCAGCGGCTGCTATCTTTGGATGGACAGCCCGGTGCTGATCGGCGACAGGCTGAACGGCGTGCTGCGCTGCCGGCTGGATCTGATCGCGCTGCTGAAAAACGGCGACCAGCCGCCGATGGCGCAAACCGTTACGATCTGCCTGAGCGATCCGCACGGCGGCATATTGTACTGCCAGGACGACCGGTACGAGGGCAAAAACGTGTTTGCCCCCGCGGACCCCAAGCTGTATGCGCCCGGCGCGGCGGAAACGCTGCGTACCTCCGCCCAGAACCGCGTGCCCTGCACGGTGGCGCTGCCGGCGCCCAGGGTGGGCTATTTTGTCACGCTGATCCCCTTCAGCGGCGGGCAGTGGAATCTGGTGCTGGTCACCTGCTCGCCCGCGCTGCAAAGCTCCCTGCGCAGCATCTCCCGCACGGTGGAGCTGCTGGCGATTTTTCTGCTGCTGCTGTTTGCGGTCAGCCTTGGGATGTTTCTCTGGTTTTTGGACAAGGAACACAGCCGGGAACGCCGCAACGAGGTGCGCTACACCCTGCTGGCGGATTTTTCCGATATCGTTTTGTTCCAGTACGATATCGCGGCCGATACCATCCATTTTACCCCCAACATCCGCAAAAGCCTGCAGCTGACCGAGCTTACCTATCCCAATTTCAGCAAAACCGAGCGGTTTGCCACGCTTCGCCCGGAGGATGGCGCCCGCGTCCGGGAGGGGTTGGCCGCGCTGCGGGCCGGGGCCGACGAATACCGGCTGGAATTGCCCTTCTACCCGCCGGACGGCAAGGTGCGCTGGTTTGAATGCTATGTGCGGGCCTTGCGGGAACACGGCGCGCTGCGCGAGGCCATGGGCCGCCTTACCGACATCACGGCCCGCAAGACGAACGAGCTGGATCTTGTGCGTCAAAGCACTGCCGATACGTTGACCGGCCTGCTCAACCGGATGGCCACCGAGCGGCAGATCAACGAACAGCTTGCCCGGCAGCCGGAGGGCACCTTGTTTATGCTGGATGTGGACAACTTTAAATCCATCAACGACCGGCTGGGCCACGCCGAGGGCGACCGCGTGCTGAAAGAGGTGGCCGCGGCGCTGACCCGGACGTTCCGCTCCGGCGATCTGATCGGCCGGCCCGGCGGGGACGAGTTTGTGGTCTTTTTGCCCGGCGTCGATGACCCCGCCGTGATCAGCCGCATTTACGGCGATCTGCGCGCGGCCCTGCAAACGATCCTGATCACGGAGGAACATCCGCTCACGGTCAGCATGGGCGCCGCGATGGCGCCGGATGCGGGGCGCAGCTTTGCCGCGCTTTTTGCCGCTGCGGACGCCGCTATGTACGGCGCCAAAAAAAACGGCAAGGATCAGTTTTCCATTGCCTGAGCAAAAGGCCCGCCGCCGGCCAACCAAAGACCGCATCGGTCCGCCCGCCTTGGGGCGGCAAACCGATGCGGTCTTTTATGGCTGCTTTTCAGCAAACAGGCGGGGCGGGCGCGGTTTTCCCCGCGGTCAAAACCAGCGCGGCCCAGTTGGCCAGCGTGATGGCCGCGCAAAACAGCATGGCGCGGGCGCCCAGCCGGTCGCAAAGAAACAGACCGGCCAGCGCGCCCAGCCAAAACCCGGCCACGGCGGTTCCGTACAGGCCCATGATCCGCAGCTCGCGGCGGCTGCCGCTGTCCCGCCAGGCCAGGCCGTGCAGGGCCAGCTGGCGCAGATTGTTGGTGGAAAACAGCGTGCTTACCCCCACGCCGTACCGGATGTTGAAGGTGTTGTACTGCAGCGCAGAGGCAAAAAAGACCGGCCAGAGCGCCAGTGCGGGCGACACGGCGGCCAGCGTCCCCCACGGCAAAAACGCCTGCAGGGCGAACAGCGCCGTTTCGATCAGCAGGCAGCAGCACTGCCAGCGGCGCAGCTTGCCGTGAAATACCCGCTGGGGCATCCGCACGGTCATCACAATGCCCGCCAGGTAAAGCGCCACGGCCCCCAGCCGGGCCAAAGCGCCCGGCCAGTTGCCTGCCTTGACGTCAAAGGCCAGGCCAAGCAGGTTGCCGGTTTGGGCGTTGGCAAAAACATGCTCGCCAAGCACCAGCCCCAGCGCCCCCGCAATTCCGGCGCAGACGGATAAGCTGCCAAACTGGGCCGCCCCGGCCCAATCCATCCGCGTTTCCAGCCAGGACTGCAGGGCGCTTTGGGCCGTTGCCGCCGTGGGCTTGCTTTCCATGGAATGCACTTCCCCTCTTTTATTGCCGTACCGTATTTCAGTATAGCGCGTGATGCACAAAAAAACAACCAAAAAACTGGGCATTCTTTCAAGGCCCTCTTCCGCCATCCGGGGCAAAGTTGTCCAAAAAAACGCGGAAAAGGGCGTTTTTTTAAAAAATTCGATTGACAAAAGCAGTCTGCCGCGCTACAATGCCCCTATAAGCCACGGCAGAGGCGCGGCGGTCATCAGTAGCACACGGCAGAGGTTCCCTTAAGGGGAGCGGAAAGGGCTGGCAAGCCTGCCGGGTGCGAAAGGGGCCACCGCCGAAGCAGGAGGGCACGGTTGCCACCGTCCGTCTTGCTGGGCCTGCGCAAAAGATGCGCGGGACTGTCACCGCAACAGCGGTGGAGAGCTTCCGTGGGCGATGGAAAAGCGTATCCGCCGCCCCGCAAACCGGTGCAGGGGGCGCCCCACAGGCGCACCTGCAATCCCAAAGCGGCACCGCGATACAAAAACTTCCAAAGCCCCGCGCTCTCCAACCGGTGAGCGCGGGGCTTTTTTTGGCGGTGCGGCCGGAACCGGAGGGCCGCGCCGGGGATTCCGGGAAGAGCGGAACCCCGAGACAAGAGGACGACGGGAAACAAAAAGGAGAGGGAAACAATGAGAAAGCAAAACAAGGCATCCAAATGGGCCGCGCTGGCCCTTACCGCGCTGCTGGCCGCCTCGCTGGCGGGCTGCGGCGGCAAGGCCGCCGCCGGCGCTACGGCGTCCGGCGCCTCGGCGCCGGACGGCGACGGCGACCCTGCCACCCTGACCGTGGCCATGGAGTGCAGCTATGCGCCCTACAACTGGACCCAGCCCACCAACGCCAACGGCGGCGTGGAGATCCGCGGCTCCAGTGATTTTGCCTACGGCTATGATGTGATGATGGCCCAGAAGATCGCGGACAGCCTGGGCCAGAAGCTGCAGATCGTCAAGCTGGACTGGGACAGCCTGATCCCGGCCGTCACCTCCGGCGATGTGGACTGCGTGATTGCGGGGCAGTCGATCACGGCCGAGCGCGCCAAGCAGGTTGATTTCTCCGATCCCTACTACTACGCCACCATCGTGACGCTGGTCAAGAAGGATTCCAAGTATGCCGCGGCCGCCGGCGTTGCCGATCTGGCCGGGGCCACCGCCACCAGCCAGCTGGGCACCATCTGGTACGACACCTGCCTGCCCCAGATCCCTCAGGGCAACATCCTGCCCGCGCAGGAGACGGCCCCCGCCATGCTGGTGGCGCTGGAATCCGGCGCCTGCGACGTGGTGGTGACCGACAAGCCGACCGGCCAGGCCGCGCTGGTGGCCTACCCCGATTTCACAATGCTGGATTTTGCGGGCAAGGACGGCGATTTTCAGGTATCGGACGAGGATGTGAACATCGGCGTCTCGATGGCCAAGGGCAACACGGCGCTCAAGGATGCCGTGAACAAGGAGCTGGCCACCATGACCCGCGAGGATTTTGACAAGATGATGGAACAGGCCATCTCGGTGCAGCCCCTCAGCGAGTGACGCACGCCGCCCGCCAATTGACCGTCCTATCCGGCCCGCCTGTGCGGGCCGTTACGCGAAGGAGATTCCCCTATGACCGAATTTTTAGCTTCCTGCGCCGAGGTGCTGCAGCGGTACGGCTTTTCGTACCTGCGCGGTGCGGGCACCACGCTGCTGATTGCGCTGGTGGGCACCTTTTTCGGCTGCCTGATCGGGTTTGCGGTGGGCATTTTGCAGACCATCCCCTCCGACCCCCGGCGGGACGGCCCCGTCAAGCGGGGGCTGTTGGCGCTGCTCAAGGCGGTTTTGCGCTGCTATGTGGAGCTGTTCCGCGGCACCCCCATGATCGTGCAGGCCGTCTTTATCTACTACGGCGCCATGCAGGTGTTCGGGCTGAAGATGGGGATGTGGCAGGCCGCCTTTTTTATCGTCTCCATCAACACGGGCGCCTACATGGCCGAGACGGTCCGCGGCGGCATCGTATCGATCGACCCCGGCCAGACCGAGGGCGCCAAGGCCATCGGCATGAACCACCTGCAAACCATGCTCTGCGTCATCATGCCGCAGGCGCTGCGCAACATTGTGCCGCAGATCGGCAACAACTTCATCATCAACATCAAGGATACCTCGGTGCTGTCGGTCATCTCGATCACGGATCTGTTCTTTGTCCACAAGAGCGTGGTGGGCGCGCTGTACACCTACTTTGAATCGGCCGTCATCGTCATGCTGATCTACCTTTCGATGACGCTGCTGGCCAGCCGCCTGCTTCGCCTGTGGGAGAAAAAACTGGACGGCCCCGAAAACTACGATCTCGCCACCACCGATACGCTGGCCTACACCAGCGGGATGCACAATTTTCCCGCCGCCAAAAAGCGGGACATGAGCGAGGAGGGCGTATAACATGGAACAGCATCCGCAAACCGCCCCCCGGCCGGGCAGCGGGAACGAAATTTTAAAGATCGAGCATCTCTCCAAAAGCTTCGGCGCCCATGTGGTGCTGCGCGACATTGATTTTGCCGTCCATACCGGGGATGTAAGCTGCATCATCGGGGCGTCCGGCTCGGGCAAAAGCACGCTGCTGCGCTGCCTGAACCTGTTGGAGGATCCCACCAGCGGCAGCATTCTGTTCCATGGGCAGGACATCACCCGCCGCGGGTTCGACCCCTGCGCCTACCGCGCCAAGGTGGGGATGGTGTTCCAAAGCTTCAACCTGTTCGCCAACATGACCGTGCTGCAAAACTGCACGGTGGGCCTGGCCAAGGTGCTGCGCCTTCCCGCCGAGGAAGCCCGCGGCCGCGCGCTGCAAAACCTTGAAAAAGTGGGCATGGCGCCCTACGTCAACGCCAAGCCGCGCCAGCTTTCGGGCGGGCAAAAACAGCGGGTGGCCATCGCCAGGGCGCTGGCCATGCAGCCCGAGGTGCTGCTGTTCGACGAACCCACCAGCGCGCTTGACCCCCAGATGGTGGGCGAGGTGCTGGACGTTATGCGGGCGCTGGCCGGCGAGGGGCTGACCATGCTGGTCGTCACCCACGAGATGGCCTTTGCGCGGGACGTATCCACCCATGTGGTGTATATGGCCGACGGCGTGATCGCCGAGGAGGGCACCCCCGCCGAGATCTTCGATCATCCCGGCAACCCCCGCACGCAGGAGTTCCTCTCCCGCTTCCGCAATCGCTGAAACAGCAGCAGAGAAGCGGCCCGGACGCTTCGCCCTTTGCAGGGCGGCCCGCCCGGGCCGCTTTTTGTTCGTTCTGCATTTCTTGCGCGGTTTTCCGCGGCCGGCCTACCTTCCCCGCCAGGCCCGGCGGTACTGGAACGCCGTCTGCCCCTCGGCGGCGCGGAACCGCCGCGTAAAATAATTTTGTTCCTTAAACCCGCACCGCCGCGCAATCTCGGCCAGCGAAAGATCGGTGTACCGCAGCATCTGCTTGGCGGCATCGATCCGCGCATTGTTCAAAAAGGCGAACACCGTCTCGCCGTACCGCTGTTTAAAGCTGTGCGCCAGGTAATACTTGCTGATGTAAAACCGCGCCGCCAGTTCCTCCAGCGTAATCTCCTCGGCGGCGTGGCCGGCCAGCCAGGTCCGCACCTCATCCAGGCGCGCCGCCGCCGCGGGGGGCGTCTGCGCGCCGCCCGCCCGCTCGTTCACAATGCCCGTCAGCAGCGCGGCCATCTCCGCCGAGGCCGTCAGCTCGGCCGGGGCGTCCCAGTGCCGCGCAGCGTCCAGCACGCTTTCCATCCGCCGGGTCACCGCCTCAAAATCCATCGGCGCAAACACCGGGCCGCCGCCCGCCTCGTACAGGCGGTAAAATCCCGGCGCGCTCAGCCCGTTGAAATGCACCCACCGCAGCTCCCACGGGTCGTCGTCCGCCGCGCGGTAGCCGTGGGGACGGCGGCAATCCACCCAAAAACACTGCCCGGCCCGCAGCGGATGGACCTTGCCCCCATATTGCAGCGTTCCGCTGCCCGCCGCCACCGCAACCAGCAGAAAGGAATCCAGGCTGCTGCGCTGGGTTCCCGCGTGGCTCTGCACCAGCTTGATGTGCCCGGCCTCCTGCAAAAAAAACAGGTTGCGCCGCCCAAACGCGCTGGGCGTCACGATCTCCCGCTCGCTGGACGGGTCATAACAGGCGGGAAACGTACGGCTGTCCGGCATAAGCCTTCCTCCTCTCCCCTGGAGCAATCCCCAGAAACAGCGCGACGGTTCCGCCGCGGCGGCTTTCTTTGCCGCGTTCTTTCTGCACCGTGCGCCAAACGGCGATGGCAAGATCGTGCTAAAAACCGGCAATACCGGGCCTTGCATCTTGCTGTAAATTGATTATACTATAAAAATGCGGCATTTTACAGGGAAAAATACCATTTTCCGGTTTTTGTGCCGGCAGAACAATTTTCGCCATTCCCGGGGGAGAGCCCCCTTGCACCGATACAAAACAAAAGGAGTACACCTATGAAAAAAGCGCTTATCACCGGCATCACGGGTCAGGACGGCAGCTACCTTGCCGAGCTTCTGCTCGGCAAGGGGTACGAGGTACACGGCATTGTGCGGCGCGCCTCCATCAGCAACACCGGCCGCATCGACCATCTTCTGGCCCAAAACGCCGTCACGCTGCACGACGGCGACCTTTCGGATTCGGCTTCGATCCTCCGCATCATGAGCAAGGTCCGCCCCGACGAGGTGTACAACCTGGCCGCCCAAAGCCATGTCGGCGTTAGCTTTGACGCGCCCGAGTATTCCGGCGATGTGGATGCGCTGGGCGTGCTGCGCATTCTTGATGCCATCCACACCCTTGGCCTGGACAAGACCTGCCGCTTCTACCAGGCGTCCACCAGCGAGCTGTACGGCAAGGTGGAGGAGGTGCCTCAGAACGAAAAGACCCCCTTCCACCCCTTCAGCCCCTACGCGGTCGCCAAGCAATACGGCTTCTGGATGACCAAGGAATACCGCGACGCCTACGGCATTTACGCCTGCAACGGCATCCTGTTCAACCACGAATCCGAGCGCCGCGGCGAAAACTTTGTGACCCGCAAGATCACCCTGGCCGCCGGGCGGATCGCCTGCGGGCTGCAGGATAAGCTCTATCTGGGCAACCTGTCCAGCCTGCGCGACTGGGGCTACGCCAAGGACTATGTCGAGTGCATGTGGCTGATCCTGCAGCAGGACAAGCCTGACGATTTTGTTATCGCCACCGGCGTTCAGCACACCGTGCGGGAGTTTACCACCCTGGCGTTTGCCAACGACGGCATCGAGCTGGCATGGCAGGGCGAGGGGATGGACGAGAAGGGCATCGACAAAAAAACCGGCCGCGTGCTGGTGGAAGTCAGCCCGGCGTTTTTCCGCCCCACCGATGTCGTCAACCTTTGGGGCGATCCCACCAAGGCCCGCACCGTGCTGGGCTGGAACCCGCTTTCCACCAGCTACGAGGAGCTTTGCCGCCTGATGGCCGCCAGCGACCTGGCCCTTGCGCGCAGGGAAGCCGCCGAAAAAAGCGTTTGAAGCCGCCCCTTTGCCGTCCCGCCGCATGGCGGGCGATCGTGCTTGCGTATGTGGAAAGGTCTTGATACGATGATGGAAAAAGATGCAAAAATTTATGTGGCCGGGCATCGCGGCATGGTAGGCAGCGCCATTGTGCGCGCGCTGGAGCGCGCGGGCTACCACAACTTTGTGCTGCGCACCCACAGCGAGCTGGATTTGACCCGGCAGGATCAGGTGGAGGCCTTTTTTGCCGCCGAAAAACCCGCCTATGTGTTTTTGGGCGCGGCCAAGGTGGGCGGCATCATGGCCAACCAGGAGGCGCTGGCCGATTTCATGTACGAGAACATGGTTTTGGAGATGAACGCCATCCACGCGGCCTGGCAGAACGGCTGCAAAAAGCTGATGTTTTTGGGTTCCAGCTGCATCTACCCGCGGATGGCGCCCCAGCCCATGCCCGAGAGCTGCCTGCTGACCGGCGAGCTGGAACAGACCAACGAGGCCTACGCGCTGGCCAAAATTTCCGGCCTCAAATACTGCGAGTACCTCAACCGCCAGTACGGCACCGATTATATCAGCGTGATGCCGACCAATCTGTACGGCCCCAACGACAACTACCATCCCACCCACAGCCATGTGCTGCCGGCGCTGATCCGCCGCTTCCATGAGGCAAAGGAAGCGGGCGCGCCCAGCGTGACCTGCTGGGGCACCGGCAGACCGCTGCGCGAGTTTTTGTATGTGGACGACCTGGCCGACGCCTGCGTCTACCTGATGAACCACTACTCCGGCAACGAGACGGTCAACCTGGGCACCGGCAAGGAGATTACCATCCGGGAACTGACCGCCCTGGTGGCCAAAGTGGTGGGCTACACCGGCGAGATTTTGTGGGATCCCTCCAAGCCGGACGGCACCCCCCGCAAGCTGCTGGACGTGACCAAGCTCAACGGCCTGGGCTGGCGCTACCACACCGAGCTGGAGGAGGGCATCCGCCTGACCTACAGGGACTTTTTGAACAACCCCATGCGGGCGGAGCGGTAAGCCTGCCGCTAAAGGAGATTTGCCATGAATTTGATTTTATTGTCCGGCGGCAGCGGGCAGCGGCTGTGGCCGCTTTCCAACAACATCCGCAGCAAGCAGTTTGTGCCGCTGCTCAAAAACGCCGGGGGCGAATACGAGAGCATGGTCCAGCGGGTCTACCGCCAGATTTTAACCACCGACCCGGACGCGCGGGTGGTGGTGGCCACCGGCAAGCGGCAGGTCAGCACGATCCGGCATCAGCTGGGGGAGAAGGTGGCCGTCTGCGTGGAGCCCTGCCGCCGGGATACCTTCCCGGCCATTGCGCTGGCCGCGGCCTGCCTGGCCGACGAGCTGGGCGTATCGCCGGAGGAATCGGTCGTGGTATGCCCCGTCGATCCCTATGTGCAGGACGATTATTTTGCGGCCGTCCACCGGCTGGCCCGGCTGGCCGCCGCGCCCGGCGCCGCCAACCTGACCCTGATGGGGGTGGAGCCCACCTACCCCAGCGCCAAGTTCGGCTACATCATCCCCGAGACGGCCGAGGCCCACAGCCCGGTCAAATCCTTCAAGGAAAAGCCCGACGAGGACACCGCCGCCGCCTACATCCGCCAGGGTGCGCTCTGGAACTGCGGCGTGTTCGCTTTCAAGCTCGGCTACCTGCTGGGCGTTGCCCACCGGGAACTGGATTTTGCCGGTTTTGCCGACCTGCAGGCCCGCTACGACCAGCAGACCAAGATCAGCTTTGACTACGCGGTGGTTGAAAAAGAGCGCAGCATCGATGTGATGCGCTTTAAGGGCGAGTGGAAGGACGTAGGCACCTGGAACACCTTCTGCGAGGTGATGAGCGACCCCGCCATCGGCAATGTGCAGATGGACGGCTGCCGCAACACGCATGTCATCAACCAGCTCAACATCCCCATCATCTGCATGGGCTGCAAGGACATGGTGGTGGCCGCCGCCTCGGACGGCATTCTGGTCAGCGACAAGACGGCCAGCAGCAAGATCAAGCCTTTTGTCGAGAAGGTGGAGGGCGAAGCCCGCTTTGCCGAAAAATCCTGGGGCAGCTTTACGATTCTGGACGTGCAGGACAGCGCCACCACCATCCGCATCGTGCTGCGCCCCGGCAACCAGCTGACCTACCATGCCCACGAGCATCGGGACGAGGTGTGGACCGTTGTTTCGGGCCGGGGGCGGACGGTCATCGAGGGGCTTGAGGAAGCGATCGGCCCCGGCGATGTCGTCAAGATGCCCGCGGGAGTGCGCCACACCCTGATCGCCGATACCCGGCTGGAAGCGATCGAGGTGCAGATCGGCCAGGAGATCAACGTGGCCGATAAGATCAAGTACGAGCGGTAAGGAAACCGCTGCACCCATCGCGGCAGGCCCGCCAAGCTGCCTGCCGGACCGGGGCAGAGCGTTCCAAGCCTCCGCAACAAAACAAAACAGGCGGCCCAAACAAACCATCCCGCCCCGGCTTCTTGCACAGCCGGGGCGGGATGGTTTGTTTTTCGTACAAAAGCGCCGCGCGCCTTGCTTACAGTGCGGCCATGGCGGCGGCGGTGGGATAGCTGGCGATGGCGCCGCTGCGCTGGACGCTGTACCCGCAGAACTTGCCGCTGAAGCGCAGCCAGTCGGTCAGCTGGGCTTCGGAAAGCCCGGCCAGGCTGCCGGGGGTGACGCCTGCCTGGTGCAGCTGCCACAGGAAGGAGCCGATAAACCCGTCGCCCGCGCCGGTCGTGTCGGTGGCGGCCACCTTCTGGCTGGGGGCAAAGGCCCGCGCGGTGCGGGTGAAGGCGTAGGCGCCGCCCCCGCCGCAGGTGTACAGAATCAGGCCCACGCGGCCCGCAAACAGCCGGGGCAGCGCGTCCTCGATCACGCGGGTGCCGGTCAAAAATTCCAGTTCCTCGTCGGAGATTTTGAGCAGGTCGGCCTTGGGCAAAAATTCCCAGACCGTTTTTTTCAAAGCCTCGCGGTCGGGCCAGAGGGGAAAGCGGAGGTTGGGGTCAAAGCTGATCAGCGCCCCGGCCTGCGCGGCCCGCGCGATGGCGGCCTCGTGGGTGCGGCGCATCGGGCTTTCCACCAAGGCCACGCTGCAAAAATGCAGGGCGAAAAGATCCCGGAACGCTTCGTCCCGCAGTTGGTCGGGCGCGTAGAGCAGATCCGCCGAGGGGTTGCGGTAGAAGGAGAAGGTGCGCCCGCCGTCCGCGCCCAGGCTGACAAAAGCCAGCGCCGTATTGGCTGCGTCCGTAAAGGGGATGTACCGGGTGCTTACGCCAAAGCCCTCCAGCTCCCGCGCGATCTTGCGGCCAAACGGGTCGTCGCCCAGCTGGGTCAGCAGCGCGGCGCGGCCGCCCAGCCGCGCAAACGCGCCGCATACGTTGGCGGGCGCGCCGCCCACCCGCGGGGAAAAGCTTTCCACCGCGTCAAAATCGCAGCCCGTCTGGGCGGGGATAAAATCGATCAGCGCCTCGCCGATCGCCAACAGGGTGTTACCGGCCATCATACACAACCTCCATGCTGTTTAACGGGGTAAGCCGGGCGGCGGCGCCGCACAGGCGGCAGCGCACCGGGCCGGGCGGGGGATACAGGCGGGTGGAAAAAACCGTCTCGCCGCCGTTGAGATAGAACTCCGCCGAAGCGCGGTCGGCAATCAGCCGCAGGTCGCGGCAGCCGTCCGGCAAAAGGGCGCGGCGCACCGTCCGGCCCGCGCCAAGATCCTGCCGCTTTTCGTCAAAGCGGAGGGTGATTTGGCGGGCGCTTTCGTCCCAGCTCAGGCACAGGCCGTCGGCCAGGGTCAGCGCCCAGTCGGCGCCGGGGGCAAACTGCGCGCACACCTCAAAGGGCAGGGCCAGGGCGGCGGGTTCGCCGTCGGCCAGGTTCCGGGGCGCGGCGCGCAGCGCGTCCAGTTCCCGCGCGGGGGTCTGGCAGAGCTTGCCCTGTTCGTTCCAGTGCAGCTCCCGCGGCAGGGTCAGGCAATGCTGCCAGCCGCCGGGCGCCGCCGTCGCGTTGCGGTAGGGGGCCTCCGGCATTCCCATCCAGCCGATCAGCAGCCGGCGGTCGCCGTCCGCAAAGGTCTGGGGCGCGTAAAAATCAAAGCCCATGTCCCACTCGGTAAAGGCGCCCAGGGCCTCCTCGCCGGGGGCGCCGGCGGCAAACCAACCCGACTGGTAAACGTTCTGGAAACGGTTCTCCCCGTGGGGCAGCCCCTGCGGCGATACGGAAAGCACCCCGCGCCCGCCCAGAACGAACCAGTCCGGACACTCCCACATATACCCAAAGGGCGCGGGGGTGGTCACGGCCTTCCAAAAATCCCAGCGGCGCCCGTCGGCGCTGCGGTAAAGCAGCGCCTCGCCCCGGGCGGTGTCCTTGCCGCCGTCGTCGCCGGGCTGCCGGGTGCGGGCGCCCAAAAGCAGGTACCAGACATCGCCCTGCCGCCAGACCTTGGGGTCCCGCACATGGAGCGAGCAGTTGGCCGGGTAATCGGCCGTGGTCAGCAGCAGCTCCTTGGGGGTAAAGGTCACGCCGTCCCGGGTGGAAACGCGCAGCACGTTCGATTCCCGCCCGGCGGTGGTGTAATCGTAGGGGCCGGGCAGCTTGACGTTGCCCGTGTAGTACAGCCAGAGGGTGTCGCCCTCGGCCACGGCCGACCCGGAGTAGACGCCGCTGCGGTCGGCGGGGGTATCGGGCCGAAGCGCCGTGCCGGTGCAGCGCCAGTGCAAAAGATCGGGGCTTTCAAAATGGCCCCAGCCGCGGGGGCCGGAACCGTCCGGCGGGCCGGGACTGTACTGAAAATACACATGGTACAGCCCGCCGAACCGGCAAAGCCCGTTGGGATCGTTGAGCCAGCCGTCCGGCGGCTCCAGGTGCAGCGCCTGTCGCCAATGTTTCATTGCGCGGCTCCTTTCCTAATCAAGTTGAAGGGATGGCAAATCGCCAAGAGGCCGGGGCGCCGCCCCTCCGGGAACGGGCGCCCCGGCGCTCCATGTTTTGGATCAGGCGTCGGCGGGTTCGTCGGCGGGCTGCTCCTTGTACATTACAAAGGTCAGGCCGAAGGAAACCGCAAACGCAACGGCCATCACCAGCAGGTAGGCCGGCAGGTTGTGGGTGGTGATCAGGATGCCGAACAGGCCCGTGATGCCGTAGGCGGTGGCGCTCACCTTGAGGATGCCGGCCACCAGAGCGCCCGCGGCGCCGCCGATGCAGCCTGCGATAAAGGGCTTCATAAAGCGGAGGTTGACGCCGAAGATGGCGGGCTCGGTGATGCCCAGGAAGGCGGACAGGGAGGCGGGCAGGGCCATCTCGCGCTTTTTCATGTCCTTGGTTTTCAGGCTGAAGGCCAGGGCGGCCGCGCCCTGCGCAACGTTGGCGGCGGTGGCGATGGGCATCCAGGTGTTAAAGCCGGTGCTGGAGATCATGCCGGCCTCCAGCGCATTGTACATATGATGGACGCCGGCCACCACGGTGGGGGCATACAGGGCGCCGCAAACCGCCGCGCCAATGCCGAACGGAACCGCGATCAGCATCTGCATGGCGGCCAGAACGCCGTTTTCCAGGTAGCTGAAGATGGGTCCGATGATGGTCAGGGTCAGGTAGCCGGTGATAAGAACGGTGACAAGCGGGGTGACAAAGAGGTCGATCATCTCGGGCACATGCTTGTGCAGCCATTTTTCAATGACGCTCATCACCCATACCGCGATCACGACCGGGATCACATGGCCCTGGTAGCCGGTCAGGTTGATGTGGTACAGCCCAAACCAGACCGATGCCGTGGGTATCGTCTCGGCGGAGGCGACGCTCCAGGCGTTGAGCAGGTCGGGGTGGATCATAATCATGCCGATGACGGCGCCCAGGAACTGGTTGCCGCCGAACACCTTGGCCGCGCTTACCGCGATCAGGATCGGCAGAAAGACGAAGGCCGCGTTGCTGAACAGGTGGATGATCGTGTAGGTGTCGCTGTCCGAAAGACCGGGGATCGCGTGGCTCAGGCCTTCCAGCAAGCCCATCAGCAGGCCGCTGGCCACGATGGCCGGGATGATGGGCACAAAAACGTCGCCCAGGGTTTTGATGGCCCGCTGGTACCAGGGCGCCTTGGCGGCGGCCGCCTGCTTGACCTCGGCCTTGGTGGCCCCGGCCATGCCGGTCTCGGCCAGAAATTCGTCGTATACCTTGTTGACGGTGCCGGTGCCGATGATGATCTGCAGCTGGCCGGACGCCTCAAACACGCCCTTTACGCCGTCCACAGCCTCCACGGCCTTGCGGTCGCATTTGGCGTTGTCCGCAATCACCAAACGAAGCCGGGTGGCGCAGTGCGCCGCGCTGACCACATTCTCCTTGCCGCCCACCGCCTTGCAGATGGCCTGCGCTGTTGCCTTGTAATCCATACGATAGCTCCTTTCCGATATCCCATTGCCGCGAGAAAACTTTTTGTGAAACCGCTGTGAGAACGATTTCATTCAACGACTTTATTATAGGCTGGAAATGGCCGGATGTCTATTGGATGGAATTCCCATCTTTCACAATGTTTCTTATTGATTTCACATGGTTTCACAATGCCGCCTGGTGAATATCACCAAAACAGATGCTCGGTTTCCGGCGCGCCCGTCGAGGCCCGCTCCATGATCTCGTAGCCAAGCTCCAGCGCGCGCACGCCGATCTTTTCGCCTCCCAGCATATCCAGCAGCATCCCGGCGGCGTCCTGCCCGCTGGTGCGGTAGTGAAAATGCGCGCTGGTCAGCGGCACGGCGGCGCGGCGGCCCGCGCGGTTGTCCCCGATGCCGGCCAGCATCAGATCCTCGGGGACGCGGATGTTTCTGGTGCGGCAGTAGTGCATGGCCCCCAGCGCAATATTGTCGGTGGCGCAGAAAAGGCAGTCGATCTCGGGCGCGCGGCCCAGCAGGGTGGCGGCCTGCTCAAAGCCGGATTCGGCGTTGAACTCGGCCAGGCACATCCGCTCGGGCCGGGGCGGAAGGTCGTACTCCTTCAGGGCGTTGATAAAGCCGCTGCGGCGCCAAAAACCCGCGGCGCGGTCCTCCAGCGTGACGCCCAGATACCCCGGGCAGCGCCGCCCTTTGGCCAGCATCAGCCGGGTAAGCTCCCGCGCGGCGCCCTCGTCGTCGTGAAAAACGCAGTTGAAGCCGTCGTACTTCTGCCCCATGATGACCACCGGCATGTGCATCCGCTGCAACACGCTGCGGTGGGCCTGGGTGAAGATGGTGGCGATGAAGATCACCCCGTCCACCCGGTTGTGGCGGAACATATCCAGCGCCTCCACCTCGCGGGCGGGGTCGTTGGCCGTGTTGACCAGCAGCAGCTGGTAGCCGTGCTCGCTCAGCACGCTGCTGATCCCTTCCACCATCCTGGCGCAGCTCTCGCTGGAAAGCTTGGGCATCACCACGCCGATCTGGCGGGTCTGGCGGGTGCGCAGGGTCTGGGCGGTGGCGCTGGGGCGGTAGCCCGTCTGCTGGACGGCCGCCGCAATCTGGGCCTTTTTGTCCTCGGCCAGATAGCCGCCGTTGAAATACCGGCTTACCGCCGATTTGGATACGTTGGCCAGCTTGGCAAATTCGGTAATATTCACGGTGAACCCTCCCGGCGTGAAATGGACGAAAAAGTTTCATATGGTACTAAGCCAAGTGTACCACATGGGGCCAGGCCCCACAAGGGGGCGGAGGGCTGAAAAAATCCACAAAAAACCGGGGCGTTTTTTGGCGCCCCGGTTTTGGCCCGCCGCCCGGCGGGCAGGCTGGAAAAAAGTGGAGGAAAACGGAAAAAGAAGAAAGCGGAAAGCGGGGAAAGAGGGGCTCAGCCCTTGACGCCGCCCAGCGCCACGCCCTTGACGATGAACTTGGACAGGCAGAGGTAGATCAGGATGACGGGCAGGATGGCCAGCGCCACCATCGTGTAGACCTTGCCCTGGTCGAATTTGAGAAAATCGGCGCTGCGAAGCTGGGCGATCAGGATGGGCAGCGTCTTTTTGCCGGCGCTGCTGATGACAAGAGCGGGCAGGAAGTAGTTGTTCCAGGCGCTCACGAAGGTGAAGATGGCCTGCACGGCCAGCGCGGGCTTCATGATGGGCAACACGATCCGGTTGAAGGTGTGCAGCTCGGCGGAGCCGTCGATGCGGGCGGCCTCCACGATCTCCATGGGCAGGTTGCTGGTCATGTACTGGTACATGAAGTAGAACACGACGGGCGAGGCCACGCTGGGCAGGATCAGGGGAATCAGGCTGTCGGCCAGGCCCATTTTGGTGATAAGGCGGAGAAAGCCGAGCGCCGATACCTGGGTGGGCATGACCATGATCAGCATGATGAGGGTGAACGCCGCCCGGCGGAACCGGAACCGGTAGGCGTACAGGCCGTAGGCCGTGAGGGCCGAGAAGTAGACGGCCAGCAGCGCCGACCCGCCCGAGACAAGCAGGCTGTTCAGGATGCCGGTGAACACCGGAATGTTGGCATCGTGCAGGGCGTTGCCGAGGTTGGTAAGCAGGGAGGCGCCGGGCAGGAAGGAAAAGCCCTTCTGGATCTCAAAGTGGCTGCGGGTGGTGTTGACGATCAGCACATAGAAGAAGAACAGGCAAAGGAAGCAGAGGATGCCCAGCACCAGATAGCTGAGGATCCTGCGGGCGATCAGCCCGCCGTCCTGCCCGCCGCGGGCGGATTTTGCTTGCGTCATAGGTCAGCGGCCTCCCTTCGCGTCGTCGGTGTTGAGCGTGCGCTGGATCACCAGGCAAAGTGCGGCGCACAGCAGGAACAGCACCATCGAGACGGCGCCCGCCATGCCGTAGTTTTTGCTGTACATATGGTTGTTCAGGTACATGATCATCGTGGTGGCGCAGCGGTCTGGCGTGCCCTTGCCGTTGGTCAGGATCTGGGGCACATCGAACATCTGCAAACCGCCGATCATCGAGGTGACGAGGGTGTAGACCAACAGCGGGCGAATCAGCGGCAGGGTGATGGTGAAAAAGGTGTGCCGCGGGCTGGAGCCGTCGATCTCGGCGGCCTCAAACAGGCAGGGGTCGATGCCCATGATGGCGCTCATCAGCACGATGGTCGTGTTGCCGAACCACATCAGAAAGTTCATCAGGCCCACAAGGCCCCGCGTGCCCCACACGCTGGAAAGAAAACGGAACGGCTCCTTCAGAAGTCCCATCGAGACAAGCGCGCTGTTGATGGGGCCGTTGTCCGAAAAGAGGGTGAAAAACAGCATGGCGAACGCGGAGGCCATGATCAGGTTGGGCATGTAGATGACGGTTTTGAAAAAGGGCTGCGCACGCAGATGCAGCCGCGCATCGGTAAACCAGGCGGCCAGCAGCAGGGCCACCACCACCTGCGGCACAAAGCCGATCACCCACAGGATCACGGTGTTGCCCATGTACTTGGGCAGGTCGGTGGTAAGCAGGGTGGCGTAGTTTTGCAGCCCCACAAAGTTGGGGCCGATCTCCTTGAGGCCGCTGCGGTAGAACTCAAAAAAGCTGTAGTAGAAGGTGGAAAGCAGGGGCCAGAACTGAAAAACCAGAAAAACCAGGAAGAAGGGCGCAATAAACAGATAGCCGTAGCGGGCATAGCTGATGCCCTTGCGGGTCTTTTGGGGCGCGGTTTCGGTAACAGCCTGCGGCATGGTGGTTCACCTTTCCTTTTTTGCGGGCCATGGGCGGAAAACCCTGCCTTTGTCGGAAAGCGCCGGGCGTCTGGCCGGGGGCTTTCATAAAAAAGCCGGTGCGGGCGGCAAAGCGCGCCGCACCGGCTGGAACGCACATCCGGGGACAGGGAAATCACCCGGGCGGCGGAAAACGGCGGAAAAACAGGCGATGCAGACCTCAGGCGGGCCAGACCACGGTGGTCAGCTCGGGGTACTTTTCCTTGAGGGAAGTCTCAAAGTTCGTCTTGGCGGTAGCCTCGTCCACGGTGCCGTCAAAGTAATCCTTGAAGGCGGTCTGGAAGCTCTCGTTCAAACCCTGGTCGTAGGGGCCGGCGTTGCTCATATCGATTTTGGGGGCAGCCTCGGCAAACAGGGCGATGTGGTTTTGCCCGCCCAGGAAATCGGATTTGAAATCGCTGGCGGCCAGGGCGTCCATGGCGGCCTTGTTGTTGGTGTAGTCCTGCGTGTCGGTGGTGATCTTGGTCATAATGTCTTTGTCGCAGGTAAGCTTCTGCATGATGTTCCTGATGGTGGCGGTGTTGTCGGTGCCGGTGGCGGCGCACATCCAGGTGCCGCCCCAGTAATAGGACTGCGGGCCCTGGCAGACCGCGTAATCGCCGTAGCAGCCGTTGCCCACTTCCTCCTTGCCGCCGTCGGCCACGGAGGTGGCCAGCGAGTTGCCCAGCAGGGTGAAGTTGATGCCCCAGGTGGAGTAGAAGAAGCCGAATACCTTGCCGGTGGGGCCCTGGTCGGACGCCCACACGGAATCCCACAGGCTGGACTTGTTGTTGTAGCCCTTGTCGGTGAAGGTCTTGGTCTGGTCCACCCACTTCATCAGGTTGGCGTCCACGGTCACGGTGGTGCCGTTCACCCAAGGCGCCGCGACGTTGTTGGAGAAGGTGCGGTAGCTGTCGTCGTAGCCGGAAAGCATCTTGTAGCCCTTGGCGGAAGCCTGCTCGGCCACGGCGTTGAATTTATCCCAGTCGGACAGGGCGGCCTGCACCTGGGTGGGATCGTCGGTGCCAAGCACGGCCTTGGCGATGCTGCGGCGATAGGCAAACAGGCCCGGGGTCGCCTGCCAGGTAACGCCCTTCAGCTTGCCGTCCTTGGTGGTGGCGATGTCCTTGGTGTACTGGTACATATCGGCCATGTCGGCGTCGGTCAGGCCGATCTCCTTGACGTCCATCGTATAGTCGGAATCGACGTATTTAAGGGCGTAGTCGGCCTCGATCAGGAACAGGTCGATCTTGTCGTCGGCGGCGGCGGATTCCTGCGCCAGCAGGGCCTCGTCCAGCTTGTTCTGGTAGTTGTTGTTCTCGTTGGCGTTGATCGTCCACTTGACCACGGTGCCGTCCTTGAGGGTGGTGGTGGATTTATCGGCGGCCACCTCCTGCACGTCGGGGTAGTAATCGTTGAAGCGGCTCTGAAATTCGTCGTTCCAGCACCAGATGTTCAAAACCTTGCCCTCGCTGCCCGTGTCGGCGGCGGTGGAATCCGCCGCCGAAGCGGCTGTGTCGGACGAGGCGGTGCTGTCCGCCGCGGAGCTGGCCGTGCTGCTTGCCGCTGCCGAGGAAGCGGCGCCGCCGCACCCGGCGAACAAACCGGCGGCCATGCCGGCGGCCAAAATCAGGGAAAGTTGCTTTTTCATGGAAAAATCCTCCTTCTGAAATATGATAGGCAGTGGATACCAATACAGGGATAGGCTTATTTGCAGCCCCCGGCGGGGGCGTGTAAATCAAAAAGGGGTTCAGGCGCGGGGCGGGCCGCTGGTGCCGCCCTCGTACAGGGCGCCCCGGATGATCCGCTGCTCGGGCAAGGTGGCGCGGGGGTTTTCCACCGTGCGGATCAGCAGCTCGGCGGCGGCCCGGCCCAGCTCCTCGGTATTCTGGCGGTAGGTGGTAAGCGCCGGGGACATCACCGTGGAAAGCACGTTGCCGTCGTAGCCGGCCACCGAGATGTCCGCCGGGATGCGAAGCCCGGCCCGCTCGATGGCCTGGATTCCGCCGATCGAAGAAAAATCGTCCGGGAACAGGATGGCGGTGGGGCGCTCGGCCTCGGGCAGGGCCAGCAGAGACTCGGTCTCCCGGGCGGCCCCGGCGGGGTCGTGGTAGGTGGAGGCGCGGATATAGGCATCCGGAACGGCCAGGCCGCGGTCGGTGCAGGCCTTGAAAAAGCCCGCCAGGCGCTGCTCGGTCACCGAGGTGTGGCCTTCGCCGTGGATAAACGCGATCTTCTGGTGGCCCAGCGCCGCAAAGTGCTGCACCAGCAGCTGCACGCCGTCCGCGTTGTTGGAAAGCACGCTGGACCGGTTGTTGAACACATGGTCGATCGTGACGAAGGGCAGGGAACTGGTGGCCAGCTCCAGCACCTCGGGATCGCCGAACTGGACGCAGGCGGCCACCACGCCGTCCACCCCGCGGTAGCGGCAATGCTCCAGGTAGCTGTCCCGCCGTCCGCCGATCTTGTGGTTGATAAAGGTGATGTCGTACCCCGCGGCCTCGGCGGCCTGCTTGAAGCTGTTGAGAACGCTGGCGAAGTACTCGTTGGTCAGCCCGCTCTGGGCCTCGTCCACAAACAGAACGCCAAGATTGTAGGTACGGTTGGTCTTGAGCGCCCGGGCCGCCGCGTTGGGCATATAGCCCATCTGGCCCGCCTGCTGCAAAATGCGCTCCCTGGTGGCGGCGCCGATATCGCTGTGGCCGTTGAGCGCCTTGCTCACGGTTGCCGCGGATACGCCGCAGGCCTGGGCAATATCTTTGATGGAAACCATCCTTCGCCTCCTGCTGTGCTGTGCGGGCCAGGACGATTGTTGTCCGTTTGCCGCAAGTACTTAATCGTTTTCGCAGCTTCAATATACAACGCTGTCCATGGAAATGCAAGCAATTTTTGAGAAAAATGCAGCAATTTTGCTAGATTTGGCATCTTGCATGAATTGTGAACGGCTTTTTTGTGCAGCTGACTGCAACAATTGTGCCGGTTTTGCCGGAAAAATCCGTAAACGATTTATTTTATGCTTGTTGGGCTGCTTCCAAGAAAAATGACCCGTATTTGGCGTAGCTGCCCAAATTTGCCGAAGGAAAACTGTAAAAAACGCTGAAATGACAAAAAATGTCGTTTTCCTCTTGCACTTTGGCGGCGGCGGCTGTATTGTAAAGATAACGTAAACGTTTAAGTAACCGCGCCCGCACCCCCGCGCATCCTATTGAATAGGCGGCCCTGCCGCCCGCCGCGGTGCGGGCGGGAACCCCCAAACCGGCAATGTCTGACCATAAAAGGAGCGAGGAACCATGCAATTCGGCCATTTTGACGACGCCAACCGCGAGTATGTCATCACCACCCCCCGCACGCCGCTGCCCTGGATCAACTATCTGGGCAGCGAGGCGTTTTTCAGCCTGGTGTCCAACACCGCGGGCGGCTACAGCTTTTATCGGGACGCCAAGCTTCGCCGTCTGACCCGCTACCGCTACAACAACACCCCGGCCGACAGCGACGGGCGCTACTTTTACATCAAGGACGGCGATGCGGTCTGGAATCCGGGCTGGCAGCCCACCCAGACCCCGCTGGATCGCTATGCCTGCCGCCACGGCCTGGGCTACACGGTGCTGGAGGGGGCCAGAAACGGCGTTTCGGCCAGCCTGGAGCTGTTTGTGCCGGTGGGGGACGACTGCGAGGTGGACCGCCTGATCCTGCAAAACGAGACGGACGCCCCCAAGACCCTGCAAGTTTTCAGCTACCGGGAGTTCTGCCTTTGGAACGCCGTGGACGACGCCGCCAATTTCCAGCGCAACTTTTCCACCGGCGAGGTCGAGGTGGAGGGCAGCGCCATCTACCATAAAACCGAGTACCGGGAGCGCCGCAACCATTACGCGGTGTTTGCGGTCAACGCGCCGGTGGCCGGATTTGATACCGCGCGGGACGCTTTTTTGGGGGCCTACCGCGGCACCGCCAACCCGGAGGCCGTCGAACGGGGCCGCTGCACCGGCAGCATCGCCCACGGCTGGGCGCCGGTGGGCGCCCACCAGATCGATCTGACGCTGGCCCCCGGTGAGCGCCGCAGCCTGATCTACCTGCTGGGCTACATCGAGAACCCCGACGCCGAAAAATGGGCCGACGACCGAAAAAGCGTCGTCAACAAGACCCGCGCCCACGCCATGCTGGCCCGCTACGCCACCGACGCCCAGGTGGACGCCGCGCTGAACGCCCTGCACGACCACTGGCGGCGGCTGCTGTCCGGCTTTGCGCTGGAAAGCGGGGACGATAAGCTGGACCGGATGGTCAACATCTGGAACCAGTACCAGTGCATGGTCACCTTCAACATGAGCCGGTCGGCTTCCTATTATGAAAGCGGCACCGGGCGGGGAATGGGCTTCCGGGATTCCTGCCAGGATCTGCTGGGCTTCGTCCACCTGATTCCGGCCCGGGCGCGGGAGCGCATCCTGGATATCGCAGCCACCCAGTTTGAGGACGGCAACGCCTACCACCAGTACCAGCCGCTGACCAAAAAAGGCAACATGGATATCGGCGCGGGCTTCAACGACGACCCTCTCTGGCTGATTGCGGCGGTGTGCGCCTACCTGCGGGAGACGGGCGACTTTGCGATTCTGGACGAGCCGGTGGATTTTGACAACAACCCCGCCTTGGCCAGACCGCTGATGGAGCATCTGCGCCGCAGTTTTGCCTACACCCTGCGCAACCGTGGCCCCCACGGCCTGCCCCTGATCGGCCGGGCCGACTGGAACGACTGCCTCAACCTCAACTGCTTCAGCACCACCCCGGGCGAAAGCTTTCAGACCTCCGGCCCCAGCGAGGGTCCCGTGGCCGAGAGCGTGTTCATCGGCGGGATGTTCGTCAAGTTCGGCGGCGAGTACGCCGATCTCTGCGCGCATTGCGGCCTTGCCGCCGAGGCCGCCGAGGCCCGGGCCGCCGTGGCCGCGATGACGGAGGCCGTTCTTGGCCCCGGCTGGGACGGCGGCTGGTTCCGCCGCGCCTTTGACGCCGCCGGGAACCCGGTGGGCAGCAGCGCCTGCGCCGAGGGCCGGATCTACATCGAGCCGCAGGGCATGTGCGTGATGGCGGGCATCGGCAGGGAGAGCGGCGAGGCCGCCCGGGCCTTGGCCAGCGTGGAGGAAAAGCTTGATACGCCCTACGGCATCGTGCTGCTCCAGCCCGCCTACACGGTCTACCACCCCGAGCTGGGCGAAATTTCCAGCTATCCGCCGGGCTACAAGGAGAACGCGGGCATCTTCTGCCACAACAACCCCTGGATCTCCTGCGCCGAGGCCGTGCTGGGCCACGGCGATCGCGCCTTTACGGTTTACCGCCGCACCTGCCCGGCCTATATCGAGAACATCAGCGAGATCCACCGCACCGAGCCCTACGTTTACAGCCAGATGATCGCGGGCAAGGACGCCGCCGGCTTTGGCGAGGGCAAAAACAGCTGGCTGACCGGTACCGCCGCCTGGACCTTTGTGGATGTAAGCCAGTACATTCTGGGCATCCGCCCCACGCTGGACGGGCTGACGGTCGATCCCTGCATTCCGCACACGCTGGCGGGCTTTACGGTCACCCGCCGCTACCGGGGCGCCGTCTACCATATCCGGGTGGAAAACCCGCACGGCGTCCAAAGCGGGGTGGCCGCCGTCACGGCGGACGGAAAGCCCCTGCCCGGCAAACTGCTGCCCGCGGCCCCGGCGGGCAAAACCGTCGAGGTAACGGTTACCATGGGGTAAGCGCGCGCCGTCTGTAAAAGCCAAAAAGTTTTGCGCCCGCCGCTGTCTTTTGACAGCGGCGGGCGTTTTTTGCTGCCCGTTTGCCCCGCAAAAGGGCGCAACGGGGGCCGCCGCGTCCCTTTGCCGCGAAGCGGGACGCTAAAAACAATCGATCGGGCGACTGTTTTTTGCGCGCTTCGCGCGCGGCCGCGCCTATAATCGGTCTTGCGCGGATGGGAAAGGAACCGCCCGCCCGCGCCGCCCTTAAAAAAACCGACCCGGCGGCCCCGCGCCGCAGGAGAACAGGAAGATGCAGATGGTACACAAAGCAGCCGGACATCTGGCGCTGGCGCTGACCCTGCTGCTGCTTGCGGCAGCCCTTTTGCTGGCCGGGGCGCGGCTTTTCGGCCTGACCCCCTACGCCGTGCAAAGCGGCAGCATGGCCCCGCTCTACCCGGTGGGCAGCCTGATCTATGTGCGCAGCGTTCGCCCCGAGGCCGTGCGCCCGGGGGACAGCATCACCTTTGTGATGGACCGCGCAACCCATCAGGTGGCCACCCATCAGGTTTGGCGGGTGGATGCCGGTGCCGGATTGTTCTACACCCAGGGCATCGCCAACCTGGGGCCGGACGGCAGCCCCGTTCACGACGGCGCGCCGGTTCCGTTCCGGCAGCTGCTGGGGCGGCCGGTGCTGTGCATCCCGCTTCTGGGCTACCCGGCAACCTGGCTGACCACCCCCGCCGGGCGCTGCACGGTGGCGGCGCTGCTGCTTTTGGCACTGCTGTGCGACCTGCTCGCCGCCAAAAAGCAACCCCGCGCGGCGCTGCCCCCCGGAGCATGACACGGAAAGAAAGCCGCCCCGCCCCGGCGCCGAAAAGCGTTTTTTGACCGTTCGCAGAAAATCGATTTGGATGGGTTTGGATGAGACAGAGAGGAAGGTACTTATGAGCGCACATTTTTCGATTCGTTCCGGGCTGGCCGTCACCGCCGTAACCGCCGCGCTGGCCGTCACCTGCGCCGTGGGCGGCACCATGGCCTGGCTGAACGCCGCCACCCCGGCCGTCAACAACACCCTCACGCTGGGCAGCGTCGATCTCACGCTGGACGAAGCCCAGCTTGGCGGCGACAGCGGCGCCCGCACCACCGCGGGCAACCAGTATACGGATCTGGAACCGGGCGTTCTCTATGATAAGGATCCGGTCGTCCATGTGGCGGCCGGCAGCCGGCCCTGTTACCTGTTTATCAAGGTGACGGACGGATTTTTCAGCCAGGAAGCCACGCCGGCCCAGCTGACCGGCTACAAGACCATCGACGCCCAGATCAAGGCCAACGGCTGGGCCGCCTACACCCCCGCCAAGGCGGAACCCGGCTGCCGCTACTACCTGTACGGCGGCGCCACCCCCGTCTTTGACCCCGCCGCGGCCAAAAGCCTGGATCTGCCCGTGTTCACCGGGTTTGCCATCAACACCGATCTTGCGGGCGGCACCGTCCTCAGCGGCATCTCGGTCAAGGCGGGCGCCATCCAGAGCGACGGTTTTGCCGATGCCGACGCCGCCTTTGCCGCGCTGGGACTGTGAGCACCGCAACGTTTTCCACCGTTTGCAGCGATTTTGTTGAAAGAAGGTGCCGCTTACGAAACCTGTTTGGGCAGCCGCCGCGCTGGCCGCGCTCTGCGCGGCGGGCGTTGCGGGCACGGCCGCCTACCGCACGGCCGTCCACCGCACCCGCAACGTCATCACCACGGGCGGGGTACACATCGCTTTGCATGAAACGTACGACAGCGGCGGCAAAACGGCCGACTGGCCGCTGGCGGCCGGGCTTGCCGGTCTGGTGCCGGGGCAGACGGTCAGCAAGGTGGTGTACGTCACCAACACCGGGCAATCCCCGGCCTGGGTGGGGGTTCGGGTACACACGGCCCTCACCCTGGCCGACGGCACCGCCGCCGACCCCGCGGGGCTGGTGCGCACCGTCGGCCCCGGCGCGGGAACCGATGCCTACAACACCGCCGCCTGGCTGTATGACGCCGCCGCCGACCGCTACTGCTACCGCACGCCGCTGCAGCCGGGGGCGTCCACGCCGCCCCTGTTCACGGGGGTGGCGCTCTCGGACCGGATGGACCGCCGCTGCGCCGGGGCCGCCGTCACCGTGACGGTGGGGGCCATGGCCGTGCAAAGCAAAAACAACGGCACCGGCCCCACCCTGGCGGCGGGCTGGCCCGCCGCCGGATAAGGGCCGCCCCGCCCGCCGCTTTTTTTGAAAGGAGAATCCGCCTATGCGCTGGAAACGCTGGACAAGCCTGGTTTTGTGCGCGGCGTTGTCCTGTTGCCTGCTGCTGACGCCCGCCGCGTCCGCCGCCGGGGAGGAGGCCCCGGCGCCGGCGGCTTCCGCAGGCCTTTCCGCCGGGGCCACCCCCGATACGGCAGCCGCCGCACCGGAAACGCCCCCCGCGCCCACCGAAACGCCGCTGCCGCCGGCGCCGGAACCTTCCGCCGCCCCTTTGCCCCCCGCGACCGCCGAAACCGCCGAAACGGCCCGGCCCGACCCTGCCGCGGCATCGTTTGGCAGCACCCTGCTGGCCCTGCGCTCGGCGCAGGCGCTGGCGGCCTACCGGCAAAGCCTTTCGGACGCGCGCTGGCAAACGCTGTGGGACGCCCAGACGCCCGCGCGGCAGAAAGAACTGACCGCCTTTCTCTCTGCGCTGACGGGGTTTGACCCGCTGGCGGAAGGCCCCGCCCAGGTGGTGACCGATGCCGCCGCCCTGGTGGGCCTGGCCGCGCCTTCCGCCGCCCCGGCCGCGGCGGCTTCCCCGGCCGCGGCGCCCCGGCTGCGGCACAACCGCCCCGCGCCCGCGCAGGCCGCGCCCGCCGGCGCGGCCCTGCCCGCTGCCTCCCTGCCGCCCGCCGAGGCGGACGCGCCGGGGCTTCACCTGGAAAAATCGGTCGCCTATGACGCGGCCGCCCAAAGCTACACCCTCACGCTGTCCGCCTGGGTGCAGGGCATCACCGATACGGTGGCGGGCCGCGCCACCGATCTGGTGCTGGTGCTGGATACCTCCGGCAGCATGGGCGACGCCATGGAGCGCGCCCCCGTCTACAGCGGCACGCTGGATCAAGCCGCCCGCTACTACATCGTGCAGGACGGAAGGCTCCGGCCCGTCTGGTACAGCGGGGCGGCGCAAACCTGGTTTTGGTGGGACGGGGACATCCACGCCGTCACCCCCGCCGCCGGGCCGGACGATGCCGCCAACACGACGTTTTACGTTCTCCTCTCCCGCATGGAGGTGCTGCAGCGGGCCGTGAACGGTTTTGTGGATACCCTGGCGGCCCAGAATCCCGAACTCACCGATGCCGCCCTGCGCAACCGGGTGGCGATCGTCTCCTTTGCGGACGGCGGCGCGCTGGTGCAGGATCTTACGCCGGTCACCGCCGCCAGCGCGGAAACGCTGCACGCCGCCGTCAACGGCCTGACCGCCAACGGCGCCACCAACGCCGCGGACGGGATGGCGCTTGCCCAAAAGGTACTGCAGGCCTCCGCCGACCGCAACCGGGTCGTCGTTTTTTTCAGCGACGGCGTACCCACCGCCCAAACATCCTTTGACAACGGCGTGGCCGCCGGGGCCGTCGCCGCCGCGCGGCAGCTCAAAAGCGGCGGGGCCACCGTCTACACGATCGGCGTGATGGCGGGCGCACGGCCCTTTGCCGACGACGGCGGCTTTTATACCGCCGATGCGATCAACGCCTTCCTGCACGGGCTTTCCAGCAACTACCCCGCCGCCGCATGGGGCGCCGACGGCAGCCGCACGCTGGGGACGCCCGCCGCGCTGGAATCCGGTAAATCCTACTACTTAACGGCCTCCGACAGCGCCACGCTGGCGCAGGTCTTTGCCAACATTTCCCAGCAGATTCCCAGGCCCGGCACCACCCTCGGCCCCGCCGCCGTGGTGCAGGACGTTCTCAGCCGGGAGTTTACCCTGCCAAACGGGTACGACCCCGCCCAAAACATCACCCTGCGGGTGGAGCCGCGCACAGCAGTCGGATGGAGCGGCGTCTACCGGAGCGACCCCGGCCTCTCGGCCGCCGTGACGGGCCAAAACACCGTCCGGGTGACGGGCTTTGATTTTGCCGGCAACGCCGTCAGCGCCGTGTCCCGCCTGCGGGACGGCGGCGCCTTCTGGGGCGGCCGCCTGTTGATTACGGTGCGCGGGGTGCAGCCCAACTATGCCCTGACCAGCGGCGGGCAAAACATCCCCACCAACGCGGCGGGCAGCGGCGTCTACCCCTCCGCCGCGGATGCCGCCGCCGATGCCGCGGCGGCGGGCAGCTTTGCCAGCCCCCGCGCCGATATCGCCCTGCGTGCCTCCGCGGCGCCGGGCGCGCAGTACGTCTACCTGCTCTCGTCCGCGTCGCTGCCCGCCCTGTTCGCCCCCGCAAACGCCGCGGCGGGCAGCGGCGCGCTGCCCAACGGCACCAACAACGCCTGGTGCGCCGCCGCGTACACCCTGGCCGATGCGGCGGGCAAAGTCCTCGGCGTCTACAGGGTTCCGGCGGGCGCCGCCTTTGCCGACGGCGCCTGGCAGGACGGCCCGCCCGCGCTGCCCCCTCTTGCCGCCGACACAGCCTATACCTGGACGGTCGCCCTGACGGCCGCCGAGCCTTCCGCCGGAGCCGGCAAAGGCCCCGCCGACGGCACCGCCGCCGCCCGTACGGCCGCCAGCAGCGCCCCGGTGCGGGTACTGACCCCCCGCCTGCTTTTACAGGATTCCACCCGCTATTACGGCGAGGGCGCCGCCGATTACGAAGCCGAGAACCTGGCCGCTCCCCTGTCCTGGCGATGGGGCGGCCTGACCGATGCCGACCCGGCGGTGCGGCAGGCCCTGACCGGCGCCGCGCCCGCCGTGCGCCTGCTGTACGATACCCCCGCCGCCGATTTTGCGCAGGATGTCACGGTGGCCGTGGCCGCAAAGATCGGGGAGGCCGAGGTCACCGCCCGCACAACCTTTGACTGGCAGCCCGGCGCAGACTGCCCGGCGGGCGAGACTGCCCCGGGGGCGGCCCGTTTCCGGGTTCATGTGCGCACCGGCAGCCTTACCGTCAGCAAATCCGTCCAAAACCCCGATGCAAACCAGAGCTTTGTCTTTACCGTGGCGGGGCCGAACGGCTACACCCGCGCCCTTGCCGTGCAGGGGGCGGGCAGCGCCACCGTGACCGGCCTGCCGATGGGCCGCTACACCGTCACCGAGAACACCGCCTGGAGCTGGCGGTACACGGCCGCCGGGGCCGAACAGACCGTAACGCTGCGCCGCGCGGCTCCCGCCGCCGCCGTGACCGTGCGCAACACCCGCACAACCGCCAACTGGCTGAGCTGGGAGAACTACGCCCTCAACCGCTTTGTGACCGTCTCCTCCGCCACCGCGGTCACGGCCGTGCGGGGCAGCGACCCCAACGCGGCAAAAACCGATGCGAAAGGAGAAGATGCCGGATGAAACTGCCCTGTTTTGCCCGCCGCCTGGCGCTTTTTACCGCCGCCTGCAGTCTGCTGGGCGCGGCATCCAGCTGGGCCTGGCTGCAAGGCCGCACGGCGCCCGTCAGCAATACGATGGCATTGGGCGCCGTGACCGGCGGCGTGACCGAGACGGTGACGGGCGGTGAAAAAACGAACGTGGCCGTCCAAAACACCGGCAGCGTGGCGGCCTACGTCCGGGTGCTTGCGCTGGCCGGCTGGCGGCAGAACGGCGCGCTGCTGGCCGCCGTGCCCCGCGAGGGCGCCGATTACACGGTCGTCTACGCGCAAAACGACGACTGGGTGCGGGGCGCGGACGGTTTTTGGTATTACCGCCGCCCCGTGCCGCCCGGCGGCTCCACCGCCGTGCTGATCGAAGCCTGCCGGGTAAACCGGCCCGATGCCTCGCGCACTTTTCAGTACGAGGTGCTGACCTCCCTGATCGAGGCCGGCACCGGCCGGGCCGTGGCCGCGTGGAGCAGCCCCGGCACCACGGTGGCCGCCGGGGAAAACGGCCTTCTCAACGTCACGGCCGCCGGCAAGGGGGGAACCGCATGAACGATTTTGTCCGCGCCGCGCGTCGGTTCGGGCGGGCGGCGGGCCTGGTTTTTCTGCTGGTGGCCCTGGCCGCGCCCGCCGCCCGCGCCGCCGCTGCCAACGTGCGCTGGCAGGGCGACGCCGGCCGCTTTGTGGAGGTGGAGGGGGACGACCTTTTTGCCGATTTCAAGGGGGTGATGCCCGGCGATACCCTGACCCAGACGATCCGCCTGCAAAACCTGCCGTCCTCGGGCGCGGTGGCCGTTTACCTGCGGGCCGAAACGCCCGATGCCGCCGACGCGCGCTTTTTGAGCAGGCTTACGCTGACCGTCCGCCAGGGCGATACGATTTTGACCCAGGCCGGGGCCGACCAGCTGGGCGGGCTTTCGCAGGATGTGCTGCTGGGGCGGTTCAACGCCGCCTTCGGAACCGACCTGACCGCGACCCTTGCCGTGCCTGACGGGCTTGGCAACGAATTTGCCGATTTTGCCGGGGCTGTCCGCTGGGTGTTCACCGTGCAGGAGCAGGACGCGCCCGCCGCGCCCGCGCCGTCCGCCGTTCCCGCCGCGCCGTCCGCCGCCCGCAGAGCCCCGGTGCCCCAAACGGGCGACCCGCTTCCGGCGCCCTTTCTTCCCGCCGCGGGGGCCGTGGGGGCGCTGGCCGGATTTCTGGCGCTGACCATCGCCGCGCCCCGGCGCCGCCGCCCGCAAAAGGACCCGGCCCCGCGCTGCGGCAATCCCCGGAAATAGCGCGACGGTTTCGCCGCGGCAACACGCGCCCTGCTGCGTTGCCGCCCCTGGCAGGGTGCGCGCCGCCGCCGTTTCCCCGGCCGCCTTCTTTTGGCGGCAGGCCCAGGCTTCGCCATTTTCCGTTTCACGGTTTCCTCCTGAAAAGGCCGACGCAGGCGTTTGCTGCCTGCGCCGGCCTTTTTTTGGCGAACCTGGACGCAAAACGAAGAAAAACTTCCCGATTTTTAGTCGATTTTTGTGCCAAACGGCGGATTTCGCCTCCGTGCGACTTGATTTGACAGGGGGCAGAAGGTATAATTATTCTGTGTTATGAGCGCAAAAAGCGCAAAACTGGCGCGCGGCGGGCACCCCCGGCCGCGCAGGAACAACAAAGGCGGGACATTGGGCATGGCATGGATCGATACAAACGCATTTATGGACGATTTTGGCATCCGAAAGGCGCGCTTCGGCGGCCTGGAACCGGAGGATGTCCGCCTTGCGTTGCAGGAACTGGGCGCCCAGTATGAAAAGCGCCTGGCCGAGCTGGCGGCGCAGCACCGCAACACGGCCAACGCGGGCGCCGCGCTGGAAAAGCACTGCCAGACCCTGACGGCCCAAAACCGGCTGCTGGCGGAGCAGAACGTCAGCCTTTCCACCAGCAACGAAAAGTTTTCGCGGCAGGCGCGGGTGCTGGACGGCCAAAACGGCGAGCTGAAGGCCCGCAACCGTTCCCTGACCGACCAAAACGCCGTGCTTACCCTTAAAAACAACGATCTTACAAAAGAAAACGCCCAACTGCGGGAGCGCACCGATACCGCCGAGGCCACCTTGAACGTCAAGGGCCGCGCGCTGGAGGAGGAAAAGCAAAATCTGGCCCGCAGCCAGCGGGAGCTGCTTGCCAAGGCCCAGGCCGAGGCCGCGCGGGCGGTGGCCGCCGGGGAGGAAAAGGCCCGCCAGACCATGGCCACCGCGCAGGCCAACGCCGCCGCCATTGAGCTGGCGGCCCGCACCCAGTCGCAGGCGCAGGCGCAGGAGCTGATCAACAACGCCGCGCACGAGGCCGATGAAATTTACAACGTCCACCAGCTGCGGCTCAACAGCCTCAAGAACGAGGTGGCCGCCATGCAGGGCTACCGGGACGACCTGATGAGCTACCTGCAGGAGATGGGGGAGACGCTGCTGGCCCTGCGGGAGAAGGCCGAGCGCCGCGCGCCCGACCTGGCCGATCCGCTGCCGCCCGATCCCAAGCCCGTCGGCCAGGTGCCCGCCCAGCTGGATCTTTCGCCCGAGGCGATCGCCCGCACGGCCGGGGAGCTGGCCGCCGCGCCGGCCGCCCCCGCGCCGGCCGCCCCCGCGGCCGTGCCTGCGGCGGACGCCGCCGGCGGCGGCGCGGACCCGGCGCAGGAAAACGCGCTTGCCCCGCCCGCCCCGCCCCGGGCCGAACCCGCGCCGGCGCCGCCCGCGGCGCCCGCGGCTTTGCCCGGCCCCGCCCCGGCGCTTGACCTCAGCAACGGGGAACCCGCCCCGCTCCACCACTATGCGCCGGAGCAGGAGGCTGCGCCCGGCGAGGTGCCGGGCGCCCCGGTGGGCGCCATCTTCTCCTCGCCCATCATCAACCCCGAGCCGGAGCTGCACCCGGATGTGCCCCGCCCCGGCCCCCATACGCCGGTTTTGCCCACTTTGGGGGACGACGAGGACGACGCCCCGCCCCGCCCCGCCCGGCGGGAGCCCGACGTATCGGACACGCTGGAATTTGTGATCCCCCACGGCGCGCGCGCCGCCTCGCCCGCCCGGCAAAACGCCGCGGGCGGCGGGGGAACCGCGGCGCGGCGTGCGCCCGCGGCCCGGCGCGCGCGCGCGCTGCGCGCCGTCCGGGCGCTGCACCGCCTGCGCGCCGCCGGGCTTTCGGGCAGGGCGGGGATGCGCAGCGGCTGAAAAACCGCCGCCGCAAAGCCTGCCCCGCGCTTCTGTTTTCCCGCCCGCGCCATGCGCGGGCAAATTCCGCAAAAAATTCGGGTGTGCCGGAAGAAGGTGTTCCTCTATTTTGGATCGTGACAACACACGCGTCGGCGCAAGACGGGCCGCGCATTTCCTGGCGGCCTTTGCGCTGCTGGCCGCCTTGTGCGGGGCGTTGTTCGGCGTCGGCGCGCTGGGCATCGATTCCGTCAGCAATTTTTCGGTCGAACAAACGTATGTGAACGTGCCGGAACTCGACCTGTTTTTCTACGCGCTGGACGCGGACGGCAATTCCATCTCCCCCACGCTGGCCCGCGCGGCGGGCGTAACCCTGGAGCTTGGCGGCCATCCGCTGGACAGCAGCAACATCTCGATGGCGGCCGAGCCGATCTGCTATACCTTTATGCTGGACAACGGCGCCAGCATGGACGAGGCCGCCTTTGCGGCCTACAAGCAGGCCATTTTGCAGGTGGCCCGCACCAAGGAAGAGCGCGACCAGGTGGTGGTGTACACAATGGCGGGCACCCCGCAAAAAATCAGCGGCGAAAGCGCCACGCTGGGCGAGCTGTACCACGCGCTGCAGGATCTGCCGCTCTCGGCGGACACCTGCGATCTTTTAAGCTCGGCGCGGCAGGTGTACACCGATACCAACGCCAACTACCAGAGCCTTGCCCCCCGCAAGGTGCTGATCGTCTGCACCAGCGGGGTGGAGGTACTCAGCAATCCCGCGCTGGTGGCGGGGCTTGGCAGCGACCTGGTCAAAAACCTGAACATGGCGCTTTACGCCTTTGCGGCTACCGAAAAAAGCGGCCATCTGACGGCGCTTTCCACCCTGACGGGCGGCAAGGTCATCCCCTGCGCCACCGAGGATCTGGTCGGCGCCGTGCGCCAAAAGCAGGCGGATCTGGCAAACGCGCTGGAAATCAAGACCACCGTGCCCGATTCAATGGGCGGCGAGCGGCTGGATCTGCTTACCCTCAGCGTGCCCGCGCTGGGCAGCGCGGTTTCCACCACCACCACCGTCTACATGGGGCATATGCAGGATAAGCCCGCCGTGTCCGGCATCTCGGTGGACGGCCGCACCCAGCTTACCGTCACCTTCAACCAGGCGGTGGACAACGCGGATTCCCCGCGCAGCTACACAATCCACAGCGAGGACGCCTGGGGCTGGTACGTCAAGGTGAAATCGGTGGCCGTGGCCGAGGACGGGCGCACCGCCGTGCTTACGACCGAGCCGCTTTACCGGGGCCAGTACAGCATCCGGCTCAACAAGGTGGCCAGCCGCCTGACGGCCGCCAACCAGAGCGGCAAGACCAAGGCGGAATTCCCCGTTGCCGATTGGGCGCATGACCGCGCGTTTTATATGGCGCGCTTCAAAATGCCCGCGCTGGTGCTGCTGACGCTTTTGGCGGTGCTGGCCGTTCAGACCTTCCGGCAGACCCGGCGGGACCGCGTCCGCGAGAGCGCCGCCGAGGTGGAGCATCTGCTTACCGGCGAAAGCGTCGGCATAGACCTGCCCAAGCGGTGGATCTCTCTGTACATCACCCCGCGGGGCGCCATCGCCGAAAAGCGGTACGCTGCCCTGATCGAGGGCAGCGCCCTGCTTGGCACCGACGAGCGGCTGTGCGATATCTGCCTGACCGACCACCGGGTCCGCCCCCAGCACTGCGCGCTGTATATTGAGGACGGGGAGCTGTATCTTCGCCCGCTGGACAACAGCTGTGCCGTGGTATACAACAACAGCCGGCTGGTGGACGCCCACCGCCTGCAAAACAACGATGTTTTCCGCATTGGGCGCACCACCGTGCGGGTGGCGCTGTAACAGAAAACCGCCGAAGCGGCGAAACGGAGGAATACGATGAAACTGACCAAGTGCGATGCCGGTCACTTTTACGACGGCGACAAGTACCCCGAATGCCCCTACTGCAACACGGCCCTGCAGCAGGACGGCGGCAGCGGCATTGTGGTGGCGGCCCAGACCGAGGCGGCCCGCACGCCGGACGGCGCGCTGCCCCTGGCGGCCGGCCCCACGGCGGTGTTCGGCTCGCTGGAAAGCTATGCCCGGCTGGCCGCCGACGCCATGGGCCCGGTCACGGGCTGGCTGGTGGTTCTGAACGGCCCCGCCGCCGGGCGGGATTTCCGCCTGTGCGAGGGCCGCGCCCTGTTTGGGCTTACGCCCGAGGGCGAGCCCTGCGCCCTCTCGCCGGACGCGCCCCTCTCGGCCAGGCTGCTGACCGTCGTGTACGACGCCGCCGCCGGCGAGTTTTCGGTGCTGCCGGGCTCCGGCCAGGCGCTGGCCTACCTGGACGGCAAGGCCGTGCTGGCGCCCCAGCCCCTTAAAAACGGCGACGAGCTGGGCCTTGGGGAGGCCAAGCTGCGGTTTGTGGCCTTCTGCGGCGCGTTCCGCTGGCCCAAAAACGTCAAAAATCGCCCCGCCCGCCGGGACGACGGCCAAAAAACACCCGGCAAGACCGAAAAAACGCCCGATAAGCCCGCGGCGGACAAGCCCGCCCAGGCCGAGAAAAAATAAATGCCCGTTGGCAAAGGAGAGGTTGGCTTTTGGCAAGCGAAATCGTATTGATCATCACCGAGCAGCGCAACCGCCAGCGGATCACCCTGCCCTCCAACAAGAGCGGGTATCGGTTTGGGCGCAGCTCCCAGTGTGAATTTGTGCTGCGCCGCAACAATGTGGGCGACCGCCAGTTCACCCTGCTGTTTCAGGACGGCGGCTGGCTTTTGCGGGACGACGGCGCAGCCTGCGCCACCTGGCTCAACAACCGCTATATGCAGAAAGGCGAAACCTGCCGCCTGCAAACCGGCGATACCATCGGCCTGAACACCAACGACGATGCCTCCACCCTGGAAATCAGCTTCCGGGTGGATGAGATCCGCCGCACGGACCAGGCGGACGGCCCCCGCCGGGAAACGCCCGAGGACACGGTGCTGCGGGAGCTGGATGTAAAAAAGAAAAAGCGGGTGCTGATCGGCCGCGGGGAGGACTGCGACGTTGTTCTTACCAGCGACCGCGTCTCCCGCCACCACTGCGAGGTGCTGTACAAGGACGGCCACTTTGAGGTGCATGACCTTGGCTCCACCAACGGCACCTTCGTCAACGGCCAGCGGGTGCGCACCGCCGTGCTGAACAACGGCGCCGTCGTCAACGTGCCCACCCAGGTGTTCGCCTTTTCGGGCGGGGTGCTGCACTACCACGAGAACAAGGTGGGCATCAGCGTGGAGATGGCGGACGTCCGCAAGACGGTGCGCAACCACAACACCGGCAAGCCCCTCAACATCGTGGACGGAACCTCCTTCATCATCGATCCCAACAGCTTTGTGGTGATCGTGGGCGGATCGGGCGCGGGCAAATCCAGCCTGATCACCTGCATCACGGGCTCGTCGCCCTGCACCTCGGGCAGCGTCTGCTTTGACCGCATCGATACCAAGGGCAACCGCAACGCCTTTGACGCCGTGGTCGGCTATGTGCCCCAGCGGGACATCATGCACGACAGGCTGACCGTGGAGCAAAGCCTGACTTTCACCGCCCAGCTCCGCATTGCGCACGACGCCACCCGCGCCGAGATACAGACCGCCGTCACCCACGCCATCGGGGCCGTGGAGCTGACCGGGCACGAAAAAACCATGATCGCCGATCTGTCGGGCGGGCAGAAAAAGCGGGTGTCCATCGCCATGGAGCTGCTGGCCAGCCCCCGGCTGCTGATCCTGGACGAACCCACCAGCGGCCTTTCGCCCGATCTGGACCGCAGCATGATGGAGCTTTGCCGCAAGCTCAGCCACGACAACTGCACGGTCATCATGGTCACCCACAACATGGGCAACATCAATCTGTGCGACCGCATCGCCTTTCTTGGCAAGGGCGGCGTGCTGTGCTACTACGGCACCCCGGAAAAACTGCACAGCTACTTTGATGTGGAGCTTACCAGCGATATTTTTGAAAAGCTGGGCAAGCCCGAGGATGTGGAGTTTTACCGCGCCAAATATTTTACCACGCCGGAGTTCAACCGGGTTTGCACCCAGTACCCGGCGGCAGCACAGGAGGCGGACAAACGATGCAGCAAATAAAACCGGGTAAATTCTTTCGCCAGCTGCTGGTGCAGATCTGCCGCTGCTTTGTGTTGATCTGGAACGACAAGATCACCCTGTTCAGCCTGATTTTGCAGGCGCCCGTGATGGTGCTGGTGTTCAAGCTGGTGGGCGACCCCACCTGCTTTACCTCCAATCTGGTCAACGTGGGCAGCCGCACCATTCTGTTCATCCTTTGCGCGGTGTCCACCTTCATGGGCATCCTCAACTCCTACCGGGAAATCTGCAAGGAGCGGGACATCATTTTGCGGGAGGCCAGCGTCGGGGTATCGCTGCTTTCCACCGTGTTGAGCAAGATGATCGTGCTGCTGCTGATCGAGGTGGTGCAGGCCGCCATTCTGGCCGTAGGCTTCTGCTCCATCATCCAGATCCCGCAAAACAACCTTCTTTTTACCACCAACCTGGAAATCTACATCACGATCCTGCTGATGCTGTTCACCTCCTCCGCCATGGGCATGGTGATCTCGGCCGCCTTCAAAAGCAGCGAATCGGCCATTCTGTTCGTGCTGATCCTGATCATCGGGCAGGTGGTGTTCAGCGGCGCCATGTTCCCGCTCAGCGGCGCGCTGGCCTCCATCAGCTACGTCATCGTCTGCCGCTGGGGCATCGGCGCCCTGGGCGCCTCCACCGATCTCAACAGCCGTCTTTCCTGGCTGAAGGCCGGGCTGGACAGTTCCATGTACGATGCCACGGTTCCCAACCTTATCCACAGCTGGCAAATGCTGCTGCTGCTTGCGGTGGTCTGCATCGCAGCGGCCTGGCTGATTTTGCAGAACGCCTTCAACCGCCGCAAGGGCTGACGGATCCGAAGGCACGGAACGACCAAACAAGCAGGAAGCGCCGCCGGTCAGCCGACCGGCGGCGCTTCCTGTATAAAAAGGAAAGCCGGGCGTAAGGACGGAGCCTTGCCCCGCGGCCTACCCTGTCCTGCGCCGGCCCAGCCGCCGCATCCGGCCCGCCGCCCGGCGCACGGTATGCCCGGCCCTCCTGGCGGTGTCGCCGGCCTTGCCGGCGGCGGCGCCCGCCGCCCGGGTAGCCGTGCGGCCCGCCCGCCCGGCGGCCTGCACGGTGGTTTGGGCCGCGTGCTTCGCCTTGCCGGCCAGCCCGGCCGCATGCGCCCGCCAGCTGACTACGCTCTCGTTGTGGCGCACGCTCTTCAAGTCCGGGAAAGCCCGCAGCAGCCGTCCCGCGCCAAAAAAGCGTTCCCGATCCAGCCGCTCGGTCACCAGCCGGTATTTTTCCAGCGCGGCGGTGCGGAACCGAAGCATTTGCTGCTGCATTTCGGCGGCATTCTCCCGGCCCTCCATCAGGGCCAGGGTCAGCTGCAATTTTTTCTCGTCCAGCATTTCGTCGGCGCTCATCACGTTGGCGCCCACAAAGGTCGCCATCAGGTCGCTGCCCCAGCGCAGGGCCGCGCGGGCCTCCTCCAGCTGGGTCAGCCACTCGTTCAGGCCAAAGGCCGCCGCCACCGATACGGCCAGGTCGGCCGCAAACAGGGTCAGGGCGATGGCGTCCACCCAAAGAACCAGCTCCCGCGGAAAAGCCGCGGCGCCGCGCGCCACCAGCGGATGGACGCCCATCACCAGCACCAGGCTGCCGATGCCCCAGATCAGTGAAAAACGCAGGCAGACATGCCCGCCCAGGTTAAAGCGGTACATCGAGTAATCCCACCAGCGGGTGTTGAACACCCGGAACAGCAGCGCCCCGGCGGCCCACTCGACGGCGGTTGTGACAAGCATTCCGCCAAAATACACAACGACCGGGTTGCCGGCCAGCGGGCCGAACAGCAGCAGCATCAGCACCATGCCGCTGCCGTACAATGGGCAGAGCGGCCCGTTCAAAAAGCCGCGGTTGACCAGCTGGCGCTCGGTCAGCGCCGCAAAGGCTACCTCGCCCACCCAGCCCAGCGCAGAGTAGAAAAAGAAAAACGCCACATATTCCCGCAGCGCATATTGCAGTGCCATCGCTCAGCCTTCCTTCGGCGCCGGGGCGGCCTGGGGCGCTTCGGCCTCGGCCCCGTCGGCGCGGCGCTTGGGCTCCACCCAGCGCACGGCGCTGTCGGGGGCCTTGCGGGCAATCAGCGCCTTGATGGGAATGCCCTGTGCGGTAAACATCCCCTCATGCTCGGTGCGTATGTTCCAGTCCGGCTCGTTTTGATGCAAATCCTGGGTCTGCCAGACGATCCTGAACCCCGCGGCGGGGAAATAGCCCAGGCTGTCCCGGAAAAGGTCGTCGTCGTCGGTCTTGAACCAGATCTCGGCGCCCTCGTCCATCAGGGCGCGGTACTGCAAAAGCTGGCGGGGATGGGTCAGCCGGTGTTTGTTGCTGCCCGCGTTCTTGCTCCAGGGGTTGCAGAAGTTGATGTAGATGCGGGCCACCCGGTCGGCGGGGCTGAACACCCCGCGCAGCCGCTCGATGTCCAGCGAGGCGATCTTCACGTTGTCGGGCGGCAGCTTTTGGGCCGCGTAGGCGGCCTCGATCTTCCGCTTGGCCAGGATCAGCACCTTGTCGGTGATATCGATGCCCAGGTAGTTGATGTCCGGGTGCTGGGGGGCCAGCGCGGCCAGAAAGCCGCCCTTGCCGCAGCCAAGCTCCAGGTGCAGGGGCTGGGCGGGCCGGGCGTACAGGCTGTTCCACCCGCCCGCGTGGGCAAACGGCTCATGAACATGAAACGCGCAGGCCAGCAGTTCGGGCCGGGCGTAGGGCTTAAAACGCATCCGCATGGCAGATTCTCCTTCACAGGTTTTCAGAATGGGGCCGGGGCGGGTCAAAAACCGGCTTCGGCCAAAAAAGCGCGCACGGCGTCAAAATTGCCGGGGGGCAGGCTGCCCTGGCAAAAGCCCGGCTTGCCGCCGCCCCGCCCGCCAAACCGCCCGTTGAGGGCCGCGCAAAGGGGGCGCAGGTCGGTTCCGGCGGGGGCGGCCAGCGCGTAGGCCAGCCCCTGCCCGCCCGGCGCAAAGGCGCCGCAGGGCAGCGCGCAGACCGCCGTCATTGCCAAAGCCAGCCGCCGCAGACCATCGCCGTCGGCGCCGTCCGCCCAGGCCAGCCGGGCCGCGGCGGGCGCGCCGGGCGCCAGGGTTTGGCACAGCGCCTCGGCCAGGCGGCTTTGCAGGGCCGCCAGCCGTTGCTTTTCGGCGGCGCCGGCCGCCAGCAGCCGCTCGACGGCAAGGCTCAGCCCGCCCGCCGGCGCCGAGAGCAGGGCCCCGGCGGACTGTTCGTCGGCCGCAAGGGCCTGCACGGCCCGCACGGCCCGCATCCCGCAGGCAACGGCCAGCCGGGTGCCGCCCTTGTAGTTCTGCGCGCTTGTAATTTTAATCAGCCCCACCTGCCCGGTCGTGGCCAGATGGGTGCCGCAGCAGGCGCAGCAATCCACGCCGGGGATCTCGGTCAGCCGCACAGGGCCTTCCAGCTCCTTCTTGCTGCGGTAGACCGCCGCGGCCAGCGCCGCGGGGCCGGGATACCAGCAGCGCACCGGAAGGTCTGCCTGCACGGCCTCGTTGGCCAGCCGTTCGGCTTCCGCCAGCCCGGCATCGGTCACGGGCAGGCTCAAATCCATCCGCACGGCGGGCTCCCCGATGTGAAAGCCCACGTTCTCGCACCCGAACAGCCGGTGCAGGGTGCCGCTCAAAATATGTTCCCCGGTGTGCTGCTGCATATGGTCAAGGCGGCGCGCCCAGTCCAGCGTGCCGGTCACCCGCCCGCCCACGGGCAGCGGGGCGTCGGTGCGGTGGGTGACGACGCCCGCCCCGTCCACCGTCACCTCCGCGACGGCGGCGCCGCCCAGCGTGCCCGTATCGCAGGGCTGGCCGCCCCCGGCGGGGAAAAAGGCCGTGGCATCCAGCACGACCGCCCAGCCGCCCGGCACGGCGGTGCAGCCGGTAACGGTGGCCGTGAAGGCGCGGCAGGCGGGCGTTTCCTCATACAGCTTGCGGGTCATGGGCATGGCGGCAACCTCCTTTTAAGGCTTTGCACCGCTGCATAGAAAACGAGCAAAACCCGGAACTTTTTGCAATTTTGGCGCGTTTGACCGCTTTTGGACAAAAAAAGCCCGAAAAACGACCTGGAAATTCATTATACCATAAATCCGTAGTGGAAAAAACTGCTTCCATCCGCTATAATAAAAGAAATGTCCGGGGCCGCGGCACGCCCGGGAAGGGCGCGGCCCCGCGTTTTTGCGCGGCGCGCCCGCACGGCAAAAAACCGTGCGGAACCGCCGCGCGGAGTTTGGAATATGCCGAGGGGAGAGTACGGAGAACACCTATGATGCAGCAACGGGCGGACGACATACAAAATACGCGGCGCGGCAAACGGCCGTCCGCGCTGGGCGCCGTGTTTTCACGCCGCTTCCGGCAGGGGCTTTGCGCGGCGCTGGCGCTGGCGCTGGCGGGCTGTGCGGCGCTGCCGTCCGGGATGGGCGCGCAGGCTTCCTCCGCCGCGCCGTCCGCGGGTGCGGCGCCGCCCGCCACGGCGGAGTCCGCCGCGCCCCAGACGCTCGCGGTGTGGTACCAGCAGGAGAACGCCGCCGCCGCCAGGGCGCTGTCCCTCTACGCGGCGGCCAACAACGTGACGGTCACAACAGCGGAGGACGCCGCTTCGGCCGGGCTGGGGGTGCTGACCGGCGAACCCGCGGATACCGCCGCCTGGCGCGATCTTTCCGCCGCAGGCGATCCGCTGCTGGCGGCGGCGGCGCGGCGGGCCGGGCTGGATCCGTCCGGCGCGCTGTACACCCTGCCGCTGGGCAAAACCCTCTACGCCTACTGGGCGGACGGCAGCCTGCTGACCGCGCTGCTGGGGCAGGATTTTGCGGTGTCCGACCTGCAAAACGCCACCTGGGACGAGTGGGAAGCCTTCGTCGCGGCGCTTTCGGGCTGGATCGCCGCGCCCGCCGCCAAAACCGTTACCCTGAACGGCAACCGCTACACCCTTCCCGCCGAAAAGCCGGACGCTGCCGCCCGCCTGAACGGGGTGTTTGCGCTGGCTACCGGGGCGGACGCCTTCACGGGGGCTGCCTACTCGGCCGCGCTGGTGGCCGCCGACGCCACCATGACCGACGAGGCCCTGTCCGGCCCGCTGTACGGGCTGCTCAACGCCTTTTCGCTTGAGACGGCCGCCCTATCGGGACCGGACGGCGCCCTGGCGCGCGGCGGCGCGCTGCCCGCGCTTTCGGCGGCGGACGCGGCGGCCCTGCTGGGGGACGGCAAGGCGGTCTTTTACCGGGGCCGCCTGACCGATGCTACCCTGCATCTTTCGCCGGATTTTTGCCAAAAGCTGGTGCCGGTGCCCCAAAAGACCAAGCTGGCCGAGGAGGATTTGACCACCGCCGAGTACAACGTGACCGGGCTGCTCAACTACCCGGTGCTGGTTACGGCGGGGCGGCTGGCCATCCCGGCCGCGGCGGACGACGCGGCGGCCGGGGCGGGGGCCAGCTTCATTCTCTGGCTGTACGGCAGCGGCGGCGGGTCGGCCGCGCTGACCGATGCGGTCGGGCTGATCACCCCCTGGAACACAGCCTCCGACCAGACGGCGCTGGGCGCCATGCAGGTGGCCCAGGTGTCGGCCGGGGTCATACCGGGCGCCGAGTTGTCCGACGCCGCCTTGCAGGGCACGGCGGATGCCGCGCAGACCCTGCTGGGCCTGGCCGACTGGAAAACCGCCGACCGCGCCGCTTTTGTGGCGGCGGCCGAGCAGGCCCTGGGCGTTCCGGCGGGCGGATGAGCCGGGCGGCGGCCCGGGGCGGCGCCGCAAAACAAGCGCGGCAGGGAAAGCCGCGGCAGCACGCGCCGCTTGCCGCCCCGCGCGCAAAGCCCGGTGTTTTCCGCGCGCCGCGCGGCATCCAAAACAATGAAAACCGCAGGAGGAATTTGTACTATGGTACGCAGCAGCGGCATTTTAATGCCCATTTCCAGTTTGCCCGGCACGATGGGTATCGGCACCATGGGGGCGTCGGCCCGGTCGTTTGTGGATTTTCTGGCCGCGGCGGGGCAATCGGTGTGGCAAATTTTGCCCATCGGCCCCACCGGCTACGGCGACAGCCCCTACCAGAGCTGCTCGGCCTTTGCGGGCAACCCTTATTTTATCGATCTGGATCTTTTGGCGGGGGAGGGCCTGCTTCAAAAGGCCGATTACGCCCGCATCACCTGGGGCGCCGATCCCGCCCGGGTCGATTACGCCGTCATCTACCAAAAGCGGTTTGCGGTGCTGCGCAAGGCGTGGGCCAACTTCAAGGCCCGCCGCCCCCTGCCCGGGTACGACACCTGCTGGCCGGACGACTGGTATGCTTTCCGCTTCCGCTCCGACCGCTGGCTGCCCGATTATTGCCTGTACATGGCCATCAAGGAGGATCAGAAGATGGTATCCTGGCTCCGGTGGCCCCGGCCGCTGCGCCTGCGCGACCCTGCCGCGCTGGCCGCGTTCTCGGCGGCGCACCGGGACGAGCTGGATTTCTGGGCCTTTTTGCAATACCTGTTCGACCGCCAGTGGCGGGCGCTCAAGGCGTACGCCAACGCGCAGGGCATCCGCATTCTCGGCGATATCCCGATCTATGTGGCCGCCGATTCCGCCGATGCCTGGGCGGGCGGACGGCTGTTTGAGATTGATGAGGAGGGCGCGCCCCGCCGCGTGGCAGGCTGCCCGCCGGACTATTTTGCCGCAGACGGCCAGCTTTGGGGCAACCCGCTCTACAACTGGCCCTACCACCGTCAGACCGGCTACGCCTGGTGGATCGAGCGGGTGCGCCATGCCCTGACCATCTACGACGATCTGCGCATCGACCACTTCCGCGGCTTCGATACCTACTGGGCCATCCCGGCAGGGGAGACGACGGCCCGCAACGGCCGCTGGGAGCAGGGCCCCGGCATGGATATCTTCCGCGAACTGCGGATGGCTTTGGGCGATCTGCCCATCGTGGCCGAGGATCTGGGCGAGCTGTTCGACTCGGTGCGCACCCTGCTGGCCGAGAGCGGCTTCCCCGGCATGAAGGTGCTGCAATTCGGCTTTGGCGGCACCGACAGCGAGTATCTGCCCCACAACTATCCGCGCAACTGCGTCTGCTACCCCGGCACCCATGACAACACCACCATGACCGACTGGATTACCGCCGCCGCCACGCCGGCCGAGCGCAAAAACGCCACGGCCTACTTTGCCCTCAACAAAAAGGAGGGGCTGTGCCGCGGCATTCTGCGGGGGGCGCTGGCCAGCCCGGCGGCGCTGACCGTCATCCCGATGGCCGATTGGCTGGATATCGGCGCGCAGGGGCGGATCAACGTTCCCGGCGAGCCCGCGGGCAACTGGCAGTGGCGGGCTGCGCCCGACGCCTTCGCCCCGGCGCTGGCCGCCGAGATCCGGGAGCTGACGGCCCGGTATTTCCGCCTGCCGCTCCGCCGTGCGGCGGAAACCGCCCAATAAAACAAGCTGCCGCCGTTTGCCGCAAAACGGCGGCCTTTTTGCGGCGGGCGGCGGCAGCTTGGGCACAACGACGATTTTAAAAGTGTGTTTTTGGTAAATCAAATAATATTCCGGCCTGGCGGCCGCGTTTCTTTGTACAAGGTAAAGGTAGGCAAAATGGGAAAAACTATGCTAAAATAAGAAAGAAAACGCTCCGCGCCGCGCAATTTCGGCGGTGCGGGCAGAAAAGCAAACACAGTAAAGGCGAGGAAAAGTATGAAACAGGAGTACACCGCCGCGGAGCTGCAGGCGCAGATTGCGCTGCTGCAAAACGTATTTGACTCGGTTCGGCTGGTTGATCCCCATTCGATGCAGTTTTTGGATACGGCCACGCTGGAGGCGGTCGGCCCCTGCCACAGCCTGCCCGAGCTGGATGCCCGGGGCCGCGGCTGGCAGCCCGTGCGGCTGCAAACCGCCGTGGAGCTGGCCCTGTTCCAGTCGGTCACGGTGGAGGGGCGCTGGCTGGTGCTGCTGTTCAACTATGCTCTGCCCCAATCCCTGCCGGAAAACAGCCGGGAAGCCAACGCTTTTCTGCGCATTCTGGCCCAGTACAGCGAGGAACTTCGCCACGACTACGTCACCGGCGCTTACAACCAGCGTTTTCTGACCGAGGAGTATGTTCCCGCCCTGGCAGAGCGCGTCGCCGCCGGGGAACGCCTCTCGCTGGCGCTGGCCCGCGTCAACGAGTATGGCCGCATCTGCGCCGATTGCGGCAGCGAGGCGGGCGACCGCTGCCTGAACACGGCCGCGGGCATTTTGCAGATTGCCGCCGGCATGGATCCCCGCGCGGGGATTTTGGCCCGGCTGGAGGACGGCGTTTTTCTGGTGACGGCCTTCAACACCCCCGCCGCACAGCTGGAAAAAACGCTTTGCACCGCGCTGGATTGCAGCCGGCGCGATTACAACATCTCGCTGTCCCGCCGCGGCGAGTTCACCGTGACGGTAGCTGCGGCCGATTGGGCCGAAACCGGCAACTGGGAGCTGCTGCTGGCGCTGGCGGAACGCCGCCTTTTTGCCCGGCAGTAAACGCGCTGTTCAAACCGAATAACACACCCCCTGCGCGGGCATACTCAAAGCGGCCGAACACCGCTATTGTATGCTTACACAGGGGGTATTTTTATGGCAGAGCAACCTGAAACCGACAACGAGCAGCTTTTGCAGGCTGTGGCCCGGGCGACCGAGAGCGAAAAGAACGAGCTGGACGAGCTGCTGACCCTGACCCGCGACCAGAGCCTGAAAACCGAGATGCTGCGCCAGAAGCGGGAGATTTGCCGCATAGGGCGGCAGGCGCACACGGCGCTGGCCGCGCTGGGCAGCGCGGCGCAGGGCCAGAACGCCGCCGCCCGGATGGCCCGCAGCATGGCGCTGCGCACCCGCACCATGCTGGATAAATCCACCCGCAACCTGGCCGGCCTGCTGGCCGAGGAGGCGGGCAGAACCGCCGCCGCCTGCCGCCGCGCCGAGGACGGTTGCCCGCAGGCGTCGGCGGGCGCGCAAAAACTCAGCCGGGAGCTGGCCGAGCTTGCAAGCGGCGCCGAGCAGGCCTGGCGTGCATTTCTGTAAGCAGCAGCCAATCAAATTTCACAAATAAAAAGAGTATCTACTAAAAACAGCTGCCAACCCCGTTTTCTGTTCGATGCAACGGGGCTCGGCAACTGTTTTTTCGCTTTGACGGCCCCCAAAAGACCCGGGCAATCATACTTTGGGTGGATGACAGCCCCGGACGGTTTCTTTTATAGTTAACACAGAAAAAGCCACAGCCCAAATTCGCAGAAAAGGGGAAGTTCCATGGGAGCGACAAAACCGAAGATCGCCGCGCTGCTGCGCACCAACTGCCGGGAGTGCATCAACAAAAAATGCCAGGTGCGGCTGGATCAAAAGGATTGCCTGTACGCGCCGGCCACGGCGGTCTGCGCGGGATGCGGCAGGCAAAAGCAAATCGTCACCGCGCTGACCTCGGCAGGCAGGCTGAAAACGGCCTTTCACTGACCGCCGCGGCACGGCAAAGGAGGATACCATGGCAAGAAGAATCACCCATAAAACGTCTGAGGACGCGCGCCGCCAGCGGTTGGAAGCCTACGGGATGGTGCCCTCGCTGGAACAGGCGCGCTGTACCCCCAAGATGGTGCGGGCCGCCCGCTGCTACCAGGCCGGGCAGAGCGTGACCGATATCGCCCGGCTGTGCGGCGTATCCGAAAGCAGGGTTGTGCAGATGCTGGACGATGCCGAGCGCCACTGCCTTTGCTATGTGCAGCGCGGGCAAAGCCCGGCCCGGCGCGAGGCCTGACCCGCCGCCGCGCGCCGCGCAAAACAGCCGGAAAACACAGCAGCCAAAAGCCGCCCGTCCCCGCCGGAAGTTCCGGCGGGGACGGGCGGCTTTTGCGGACCCGCGCCCAAAAAAACAAACGCGGCGCTCAGATCGAGTAATCGTCGGCGCCAAGGGGCTGCTGACGCAAATCCTCCAGCGTAACGCTGTCCACATAGCGGTTGATGACCTGGTTCAGCCCGCTCCAAAAGGTGATCGTGTGGCATTCGCCCCGGCGGGGGCAATCCTCGGCGCCATGCTCCAGGCAGGGGATGGGTACAAGCTCCCCCTCGATGGCGCGCAAAATTTCCCCGGCCGTGTACTGATCGGCCGTGCGGGCCAGCCGGTAGCCGCCCTGGCTGCCCCGGCCGCTTACCACCAGCCCCGCGCGGGAAAGCGGCGTCATGATCTGCTCCAGGTACTTCAGGCTGATCTCCTGCCGCTCGCTGATCTCCTTGAGGGGCACATACTCGTCGGGGGCGTGGTTGGCAAGCTCCACCATCAGGCGAAGCGCGTAGCGGTCTTTGGTTGAAAATTTCATCGTGATAACCCCTCTTTTGGTTGGTGCCGGCGGCGCGGAAGGCGCCTGCCCGGTTGTTATACCAATATCATATCAAATTTGTAGGCAATAAGCAAGAGGATGCGGGGGATTTTCCCCCGTCTTTTGGATGGATTTGACAATGTTTCCAAAAAAGGTTGACAGCAGGCTTCCGCATTGGTATACTCAAACACAAGAAATCACCAACGCCAACAAAGAAAGGGGATGCCGTCGATGTACCGTCGTGATGGTATGATGATGTGCCTGTGCAGGTTGCCTCGGCAAACTGTGCTTGCTTTCCCCTGCGCTTTTGTACGGGCGTGACGGGAGAAACAGCAGGGCAGGGCGCCGTGGGCGCTCTGCCTTTTTTGTTGCCCGCCAGAGATTTCGCAGAGGGAAAGGATGACCGACGATGAAACAAAGCCCGGCCTGCAAACAGCCTGGGGTACGAATGTGCTGAGCAAACAGCCCCGCAGGGTTCCGCGCGCCGCCGCGCCCCCCGCCAAGCCGCCCGGAACAGAAATACGCAGAACCGTAAAAACAGGCAGCCGATGGAACTCCGCCGCGCTGCCCCAAGACAGAGGAGAGAAAAGACCATGAAAAAATTTGCTTCCGCCTTTTTGGCCGGCGTGCTGGCCCTGAGCCTGGCCGCCTGCGGCGCCACCGCCACCACCGATTCCGCTTCCGCCGCGGACAGCGCCTCCAGCGCCTCCAGCGCCGCCGATACCGCCGAGGCTGCCGCTTTTACCGGCGACGGTTTTGACGCCACCGTGGATTACGCGGCCCTCAAGGGCACCACCATCACGGTGGCGGCCTCCCCCGTGCCCCACGCCGATATTTTGAAGGTTGCGGCGGGCGTCCTCAAGCAGGCCGGCATTACCCTGGACGTCAAGGAATTCAGCGATTACGTCCAGCCCAACAACGTGGTGGAATCCGGCGAGGTGGACGCCAACTACTTCCAGCATCAGCCCTATCTGGACGATTTCAACGCCCAGAACGGCACCCACATCGTGAGCGTGGCCGCCATCCACTATGAGCCGCTTGGCCTGTACCCGGGCAAGACCAAGACGCTGGACGCGCTGGCCGACGGCGCCAAGATCGCCGTGCCCAACGATACCACCAACGAGGCGCGCGCGCTGCAGCTGCTGGCCAGCCAGGGGCTGATCACCCTTAAGGACGGCGCGGGCCTGACTGCCACCAAGAACGACATCGCCGCCAACCCCAAGAACCTGGAGATCGTGGAGATGGAGGCCGCCCAGCTGCCCCGCACGCTGCAGGACGTTGACCTGGCCGTCATCAACGGCAACTACGCCACCGAGGCCGGGTTCTCCTCCGCCAACGACGCGCTGGCCGCCGAGAGCGCCGATTCCGACGCCGCCAAGACCTACGCGAACATCATCGCCGTCAAGCAGGGCAACGAGAACACCGATAAAACCAAGGCGCTGGTGGCCGCCGTCAAGAGCCAGGCCGTCAAGGATTACATCGCCAGCAATTACAACGGCGCGGTGGTCGCCATCTTCTAAATCCATAAGCCGCACACCGGGGAACAGACATACGGTCTGTTCCCTTTTGCGGGTTTTAACAGGGGGTCTACCATGATCGAGATCGAACATCTGACCAAGCGCTTTGCCATGCAAAGCGGCACGGTCGTGGCGCTGGACGATATCAACCTGTCCATACAGGATGGGGATATCTACGGCATCATCGGCATGTCCGGCGCGGGCAAATCCACGCTGGTGCGCTGTATCAACATGCTGGAACGCCCCGACGAGGGCCGCGTTTCGGTCAACGGAAAAGAGATGCAGCAGCTGGACGCCCGCGCGCTGCGGCAGGCCCGGCGGGAGATCACGATGATCTTTCAGCAGTTCAACCTGCTGATGCAGCGCAGCTGCCTCAAAAATGTCTGTTTTCCCATGGAGCTGGCCGGGCTTCCCCGCGACAAAGCCGAGGCCCGCGCCCGGGAGTTGCTGGCTCTGGTGGGCCTGCCCGACAAGGCGGACGCCTACCCGGCCCAGCTTTCGGGCGGGCAAAAGCAGCGCATCGCCATCGCCCGCGCGCTGGCCACCGATCCCAAGGTGCTGCTTTGCGACGAGGCCACCAGCGCGCTGGACCCCAACACCACCCACGCCATCTTGGAGCTGATCCAAAAAATCAACCGGGAGCTGGGGATCACGGTGGTCATCATCACCCACCAGATGAGCGTGGTGGAGGAGGTATGCCGCCATGTGGCCATTCTGGACGGCGGCAGCGTTGTGGAGGAGGGCGAGGTGGGAACCATCTTTTCCAATCCCCGCTCGGACGCGGCGCGGCGTCTGGTGTTCCCGGCGGGCGCGCCCAGCGGCGAGCTGATGCCGGGGCGCCGGGTGGTGCGGGTGGCCTTTACCGGCACCGCCACCACCGATAAGCCGCTGGTGGCCAGCCTGGCCATCGAGTGCGGCGCGCTCGTGTCGATTTTGGCCGCCGATACCCGCATCGTGGAAGGGCAGACGCTGGGCAGCATGCTGCTGGCCCTGCCCGAGGACTCCGCCGCCGCCACCCGGGCGATGGCGTACATCCAGACCTACCCGGGTCTTTGCGTGGAGGAGGTGACCGTGCAATGAGCGCGTTTTTACAATCGAAGGAATGGGCCACCATGCTGGAAATCTTGCCCACCCTGCCCTTTGCCGTGTGGGAGACGCTGTACGCCACCCTGCTTTCCACCCTGTTTGCCCTTGTCATCGGCCTGCCGCTGGGCGTGCTGCTGGTGGCCGGGGAGCCGGGCGGCGTGCATCCGCTGCCCAAGTGGGTGATGGCGCTTCTCAACGGCATCATCAACCTGATGCGGAGCGTTCCGTTCCTGATTCTGATGATCTTTGTGCTGCCCCTTTCCCGGCTGCTGATCGGCACCTCGGTGGGCACGCCGGCCACCATCCCGCCGCTGGTCGCGGCGGCCTTCCCCTTTGTGGCCCGCCTGGTCGAGTCCAGCCTGCGGGAGGTGGACGGCGGCGTGGTGGAGGCCGCCCAGAGCATGGGCGCCACCCCGTTCCAGATCATCGCCAAGGTCATGATCCCCGAAAGCCTGCCCAGCCTGATTTCCAACACCACCATTGCCCTGACCACGATTTTGGGCTACTCGGCCATGGCGGGCATCATCGGCGGCGGGGGCCTGGGGCAGATCGCCATCAACTACGGTTATTATCGGTATATGTATCTGACCATGGCTGTGGCCACCATTCTGCTGGTGGTGGTGGTGCAGGTATTCCAGAGCGTGGGCACCCGCCTGGCCGTCCGCTGCGACAAACGGCTGCGCCGGTAACGGCGCGGCCCGGGCCGGCCGGCCGCCGGACGGCTTGGCGGGCCCCGGCACCATTCCAACCGGCGCGCCCCGCGCCGCAGGGATGCGGCGCTGTCCGGTCATAAACTGTTCAAGATTTTTTTCCAAATCCTTCAAAAGCGTTTCAAATATTTTCCATACCGGGGCGGTATACTGGTTTCATCGTCAAGAGGGAAGCGATCCCAGATGCGGCGAACCGCACTTGACAGCCAGCTGCGACTCCGCCATGCCAGAACAGCTCCAAGCGACCCGGCGGAGACCAGACTACCGAACCGGCCGCGCCCGCCCCGTAGGCTATCTGAAAATAGAAGCCGGGGCGCGCACAGCCTTTTGAATAAAATCACCGCCGCGAAACGATGGCTTCGCGGCGGTGTTCGTTTTTTGTTGCTTTTTTAACGCGGGGCGGACAGTCTTTCCCTCAGGGGGCGGCGCGGCTTTTGACAAGGGCCAGCGCCCGGCGCAGGGGCCGGTACAGCGCCAGCATCACGCAAAAATTGCCGATGCAATGGCCAATGTCGGTGGGGATGCCGGCCAGCCACCAGGCCAGCGCGCCGCCGGGCCCCTGGGTGAACAGGTAGATGGGGGTGAACAGCGCCCCAAAGCACAGCCCGAACGCCCCCGAGAAAACAGCCCAGAACAAGGCGCCCTCGGCGCGGTGAAACAGACGTGCGGCCAGATACAGCAGCAGCCAGATGTACAGATACCCCCAGCTCCATAGGCCGAAGCCGTACAGCAGAAATTCCAGCGCCACAAACACCGCTACGGCCCAGGGCGCCAGCATCGGCAGTTCCAGCGCGTACAAAATCACCAGCAGCGAATCCGGCTCCACGCCCGGCACCGGGGCCAGGACCTCCTTCAGCACGGTCAGCAGGGCGCCCATCAGCCCGGCCAGTACGATCTGCCGGGTGGTCAGCCGCGGCTTGCCCGGGTTTTGCATCCTTAATACCCATTGGTCAGCGTGATTTCATAGTGGTCGCCGTCCGCGATGGGGGTGGTGTCCACGCCCGTTTCCAGGGTGGCGCCGTCCTTGGTAAAGCACCACCACTCCTGCTGGGCATCCTCGGCCGTGCGGCCGTTGACCGTTGTCACAAACAGGCCGTACTGGCTTTCGGTGCCTGCGATCAGGTTTTCCTGCTCCAGCGCGCCGCGCAGGTATTCCTCGTCGGTCGTGATGGTCTGGTCCGCGGCGGCGGCGCCGTCCTCCACCACGGTGACCTCGATGGTCTTTTGGCCCGCGGTCGCCGGCTTGCGGGTGACAAGGTAGACGCACAAAAGCGCCGCCACCGCCACCACCAGGGCTGCAAGGGCAAGCAGGCGGCCTTTTTTGGAGGCTGCGGGCTGGGTGGAATGATTGTTTTCCATAGAATTTCCTCTTTTCTGTTGTGGGTTTCGGATAACAAAACGCCGCGTCCCGCTGCCACAGGCAGACGGGGCGCGGCATTTTACAAAGGCAAAGCCGAACCCTACCCCATCCATCGTGGTGTACGGACAGGAGGCCGCCCGGCGCTCTGACTTTTACAGTAGCGGGACTGTGCGGGAATTTCACCCGGCTTCTCCGGCGGGGCGTGGCCCCCGCGGCATCCTGGATATGCGGTATTTTGTTGGAACAATTCAGTATATCACAATGCGGCCAGTTCTGCAAGCAGCGCATCCACGGCGTCGTCCCGCGTGGCCCAGCTTGTGCAGAACCGCACGGCGGTGCGTCCGGCGTCCGCCGCATCGCCGACCGATACAAGATACTTTTTGCTCAAAATTTCCAGATCGCGGTTGGGCAGCACCGCAAACTGCTGGTTGGTGGGCGATTCGTAGGGCAGGGCGTAGCCTTTGGCGGCCAGCGCGGCCCGCAGCCGGGCGGCCAGCGCGTCGGCATGGCGGGCAAGCCGAAGATAGGGCGCCTCGGCCAGCGGGCCGTCCTCCCCCAGCAAAGCCAGAAATTGCAGGCCCAGAAGCCGGCCCTTGGCCAGCAGCCCGCCCCGCTGTTTGAGCGCATAGCGAAAATCTTTTTGCAGGGCGGGGTTTGTCAGCACCAGCGCCTCCCCAAACAGGGCGCCGCACTTGGTGCCGCCCAGATAGAAGGCGTCGCACAAAGCCGCGTAGTCGGGCAGGGTCAAATCGCTGCCGGGGGCGGCCAGCGCAAAGGCCAGCCGGGCGCCGTCCAAAAACAGGGGGATGCCGTTTTCCCGGCAGGCCGCCGAAAGCGCCGCCAGCTCGGCGCGGGTGTACAGGGTGCCGTACTCGGTGGGGTTGGAGACGTACGCCATCCCCGGCTGCACCGTATGCTCATGGCTGACGTCCCGCCAATGCGCGGCGCAGGCGTCCCGCACCTGGGCCGCCGTGATCTTGCCCTGCGGCGCGGGCAGGGTCAGGCATTTGTGGCCCGTCGCCTCGATGGCGCCCGTCTCGTGGACGGCGATGTGGCCGCTCCCGGCGCACAGAACCCCCTGCCAGGGCCGCAGCGCCGCCCCGATCACGGTCAGGTTGACCTGGGTGGCGCCCACAAAAAAGTGGATGTCGGCATCGGGCGCGCCGCACAGCGCCCGGATGCGCCGGCGGGCGGCGTCGCAGTAAAGGTCGGTGCCGTAGGCGGCGGTCTGCTCGGTGTTGGTGCGGGTCAGCAGGGCAAGAACCTCGGGTGCGGCGCCCTCGGAATAATCACAGTCAAAGCGAAGCATGGCGAACTCTCCTTGTTTTGAACTTTACAGGGCATCTTCGCGCCTTTTTTGCGTGGGGCTGCCGGCGCGGCGCGCCGCGCCGTGCGGTGCCGCCATGGGAAAAGGTTGCCTTAACGATACCCCCCGGCGGGGCGGGCTGTCAATCCTGCGGAAGGAAATTTCTGCAAAACCGGCGGCAAAAACGCAATTTTGCGCAAAAAAGGGCATTCTAGAGCATGACGCAGAAAGAACGTGACAAAAAAGCCGCGGCGGAACCGCCGCGCTGTTTCTGTAGATTGCTCTCAACGGAAAAATGACCAAGGAAGCGCAAAGGGGGCTTTTGGGTGCCGATCTCCGCGTTTGGGGGCGCCGCGCGCTGGGCGCTGGCCGCCGTGGGCGTGGCGCCGTCCTGGCTGTTTTGCCTGGGTGGGCTGTGGTATGGCTGGCGGGCGGCCCGGCGGGCCGGGGTGGCGCCTGCGGCGCTTGGCCGCGCCGTGCGCCAGAGCGCCCGGGCCTCGGTGCCGCCGGGGTTGGCCGGGGTGCTGGGGGTGGCCGTGATGGCCGGCTATGTGGGCGGGCCGCTGGCCTGGCTGCGGCTTTCGGCGGCGGGAGCGCTGCCCTACGAGCTGGCCGCCGCCACCCTGACCGCCGGGCGGGCGCTGGCCCGGCTGACCCCCGCGCTGTACGCAGCCTCCGCCCTGATCGCCACGATCGGGATGCTGCCGGGGCCGCTGCTTTGCCTGGGGGTGCTGGGGTTTTATCTGCCCGGGCAGCACGCCCGGCGCAGCGGGCGCCGGTGGGGCTGGCTGGGTTTGCTGGCCTGCACGGCGGCCACCCTGTTTGCGGCTTTTGGCCTGGCCCGGCTGGCCGCGGGGCCGCTGATGCCGGCGGCGGCCGTTCCCGGCCTGACGGTCCGGCTGCAAAAAAGCCTGTGCCGCGTGGCGGTTCTTTACTGGCCGGGCGCCGTGGCGGAATTTTTGCTTTACGCCCCGCTGCTGGGCCGCGCCGCCTGCTGGGTCGGCTTTTTGACGGGCAGCGTGGGCAACGTGCGGCTGCCCTGCGTGCTGGAAGCCCGCGCCGAGGCCGCCGTCCTTCCCGGCACCCCCGCCGGGGAGGCTGTTTCGCTGGCGGCAGTCTCGGCCAGCGCGGGAGTCACGCTGGGGGTGACGGCGGCGGGCACCGCCGTGCTGGCGCCCTTTATGGGGGCGCTTTCGGCAATGCTGCGCCCCTACACGGGCGCGGTGCAGGCGGCCGTCTTTGCCTTGTACGCCGCGCCCGCCGTCCGCTGCGCCCTTGCGTTTGTGCGCCGCCGCGCCGCACACAACAAAAAGGCAGCAAAACGGTAAGGAAATTGCATTGTTGTACCGGAAAAAAGCTGTTATAATCAAGAAAAAGAAGCCAACCGGGCCGCTTTTGCCCCGCCCGCGCCGATAGGAGGAACAACGCCATGCAATTTACCGCCGCCACCTTGGCCGATCCCCGCGTTTTTCAGATCAACCGCCTGCCGCCCCACTCGTCCCACGGGTACCGTTTCGGCAACGGCACCGCCTGCCAGCTTCCGCTGGACGGTGCCTGGGATTTCCGCTTTGCAAGAACGCCCGGGGAGCCCTTCGGCCCCTGGGGCAAGATCGCGGTGCCGGGGCATATCCAGCTGCAGGGAGGCGCGCAGTATCCCTACGGCACCCCCCACTACGTCAACACGCAGTACCCCTGGGACGGCTGGGAAAAGCTTCGCCCCGGGCAGATTCCGGCGGGGTACAACCCGGTGGGGGAGTACCGCCGCACCTTCTGCCTGCCCGCCCACTGGCCCAACGCCTTTGTGCGGTTTGAGGGGGTGGACAGCGCCCTGGAACTGCTGTGCAACGGCAGCTTTGTGGGCTACAGCGAGAGCAGCTTTGACGCCGCCGAGTTTGACCTGACCCCCTTCCTGCGCCCCGGCGAGAATGAGCTGACCGCCCGCGTTTATCGCTTTTGCTCTGGCTCCTGGCTGGAGGATCAGGATTTTTGGCGGATGAGCGGCATTTTCCGCCCCGTCACCCTGTTTGCCAAGCCCGCCACCCATGTGGAGGATATGCGGATGGAGACAAGCTTCTCCGCCGATTATTCCGCCGTGGACGTGCGGTTTCACTGCAGGCTTTCCGGGCAGATGCAGGGCAACATCGGGCTTTCGTTCGGCGGCGCGCTGGACGAGCAGCCGCTGGCCGCGCAGGTGACGCTGCAGGTGCATCTGGATGCGCCCCGCCTTTGGAGCGCCGAGGACCCGTTCTTGTACGACGCCGCCTTTGTGGTACACGGCCCCGACGACGAGATGGTCGAGGTGGGCGGCTTCAAGGCCGGTCTGCGGGAGTTTGTGCTGCGGGACGGGCTGATGCGCCTCAACGGCAGGCGGATCGTTTTTAAGGGCGTGAACCGCCACGAGTGGAGCGCCGAGCATGGCCGCGCCGTCACGCTGGAGGAGACCGAGTGGGATATCCGCAACCTCAAGGCGCACAACGTCAACGCCATCCGCACCAGCCATTACCCCAACCGGCCCTTTCTGTACGAGCTTTGCGACCGCTACGGCCTCTACGTTATCGACGAGACGAACCTGGAAACGCACGGCACCTGGCAGAAGCGGATGTACGACATTGCGGACGAATACACCCTGCCAAGCGGCAATCCGGCCTGGCGGGACGCCGTGCTGGCCCGCGCCGGGGCCATGCTGGAGCGGGACAAAAACCACCCCTGCGTGCTGCTGTGGAGCTGCGGCAACGAGAGCTTTGGCGGCGAGACGTTTTTGGCCATGCACGCCTATTTCCACCAGGCCGATCCCTCCCGCCCGGTCCATTATGAGGGCGTTTTTCATGACCGCGCCTACGATGCGGCCAGCGATGTAGAGAGCCAGATGTACACGACGGCCGAGAACGTCCGCGCGTTTTTGGCAAGCCATCCCGAAAAGCCCTTTATCCTGTGCGAGTATGCCCACGCCATGGGCAACTCCTGCGGCGCGCTGACCGATTACACCGAGATGGCCTACGAGCTGCCGCGGTATCAGGGCGGCTTTATCTGGGAATACATGGATCACTCGCTCTGGAAAACGCTGCCCTCCGGGCGGCGGGTGCTGGTGTACGGCGGCGATTTCGGAGACCGCCCCACCGACGGCGAGTTCTGCGCCGACGGCCTGGTGACGGCCACCCGGCACAACAGCCCCAAAATGCAGGAGGTCCGCTTTGCCTACCAGGACTTTGCCTTCCGCTTTGCGGGCGAGCGGCTGACGGTGGAAAACCGCAGCCTGTTCACCGATCTTGCAGCCTACGACCTCCGGCTGACCCTGCGCGGGGACGGCCGGGTGGTGGAGCAGCGGACGCTGACCCTGCCGCTGGCGCCCGGCCAAACCGCCGCGCTGCCCCTGGACCTGCCGCTGCCGGAGCTGCCCGGCTGCTACACGGTGGACGCCGAGGTGCTGTTGCGCACGGCTACGGCCTGGGCGCCTGCGGGCTGGGCGGTGGCCCGGGCCCAGACGGTGCGGGAGGTCGCCGCCCCGGCGGCCGAAAGTCCGGCCCCGGCCGTTATTACCGAGAGCGATTACAACTACGGCGTTGCGGCCGAGGGCATCCACTGGATCCTCAGCCGGAACACCGGCCGGCTTGTCTCGCTTCAAATCGATGGGCGGGAGCTGCTGACAGGCCCGGCCAGCCTCAATTTCTGGCGCGCGCCCACCTGCAACGATACCGGCGCCGGGATGGAGTACGAGTTCGCGCGCTGGGCGCAGGCCGGGCGGTACGCCCGCCCCACGCTGGTGGAGCGCACGGCGGAGGGCATCCATGTCCGCAGCGCCCTGGCCACCGACACGCACGAGGCCGTGGACGCCCTGTGGCGGTTCGACGCCGCAGGCACCTGCACCCTGACCCTGCGCTGGGACGGCCCCGAGGCCGAGGTGCCGGAGTTCGGGATGCTTTTCCCGCTGGACGAGGGCTGCCGGTACGTCCGCTATTTCGGCGACGGCCCCGAGGAATGTATGCCCGACCGCCGCGCCGGAGCCGCGCTGGGCCTTTGGCAGTACGACGCCCACGCCGGGGCCGATGTCTACATGGTGCCGCAGGAGTACGGCGGGCGCACCGGCGTGCGCCGGGCGGCCGTCTCGGGCGACAGCCTGCCCACCCTTCGGTTCGGCTGCGGCGGGCAGGGAATGTTTTTCTCGGCCGGGCCGTACCTGCCGCAGGAGCTGGAAAACGCCCGCCACGCCTGGCAGCTTCCCCCCGTCACCCAGACCGTCGTGCGCTGCGCGCTGGGCGCGCGGGGCGCGGGCGGCGACGACAGCCGGGGCGCCAGGCCCCACCCCGCCTACCGCTTTGCCCTGCACCCCGGCGATACCTTCACCTTCCGCTTTGGCCGCTAGAGCATGGCGCAGAAAGAACGCGGCAAGGGAAGCTGCGGCGCGCGCCCCCGCAGGGCGAGGCGCGCCGGCCGCCGCGGCGCCGCGGCGCTGTTTCTGTGGGGCGCTCGCAACGCGGAACCGGCGCATTTTTGGCAAAAGCCGCGCCTTTTGGGGAAAATCTCCTCAAAAGGCGCGGCTTTTGCCGTTTATTTCTGATGCAAAGCGCTCTTGCGGTATTGCAGCGGGCTTTGGCCCGCCATCCCCGCAAACCGGGTGGAAAAATTGCTCTCGTCCCCAAAACCGACCTGCCGGGCGATCTCGCCCACCGGCAGATCGGTCATCACCAGCAGTTCCTTGGCCTGGGTGATGCGGTAGCAGAGCAAAAAATTGTAGGGCGTAGTGCCCATGTACTGCCGGAACAGCCGCAGAAAATAGCTTTTGCTGACCGGCGCGCTTTCCAGCATTTCGTCCAGGCAGAGCGGCTCGGCATACCGCGCGCGGATGGCGTCGGCGGCCCGCTGTACCAGCTCCCGGTTGGAGTTGGCGCTGCCTGCCCCGGCGCCCAGCTTTTCATGCACCATCGCGGCCAGCAGCTCATGCAGGGCCAGCCCCGCGGCAACCAGGCTGTCGGTATCCTCGCGCCGGATGTGGGTCAGCACGGCCTTGAACGGCTCCCGCATCCGCAGCGGCGGCAGGTTGACCGGGCAAAGCCGCTGGGGGTTGAGCAGCTCCTCCATGGCACGCACGCCGCTGCCGTCCAGATGCACCCAGTAATGCACCCAGCGGGTCTGGCCGGGCGCGGTGCAATAGCTTTGGGGGGCGCGGCAGTTCAGCAGCAGGGCGTCGCCGGGGCCAAGGGTCAGGCGGCTGTCCCCCTGCTCCACCAGGCCGCCGCCCTCCAGGGTGTAAAACAGCAGGTAGCTCTCCTTGTCGGTGCGGGCGGTGGCAAACTGGGCGCGGCCGTAAAAAAGCCCCGCCTCGGTGCAGTAATAGGGCTGGGCCAGCGCCGCCGCGCCCGGCGTGGTGCGCAGCCACACGCTGCGCGCCTCCACATCCATGGTATAGGTAAACATCGTCGTGCCTCCCGGCAAAAACGCCAAGTAGAATTTAACCAAAAAACAGTAGAATATTGCCGATGGAATCAAGGCTGAAAACCCGGTATACTAAGCGCAGAAAACAAAAATACCCGCAACCCCTCTACAAGCCTATTTTAACAAAAAGGAGCCGAATATGCAAACCTGTTATCTGGCGGTGGACATCGGCGCGTCCAGCGGGCGGCACATCGTGGGCCGCGTCGTGGACGGGCGGATGGAACTGCGCGAGGTGTATCGCTTTGAAAACAAGCTGGTGCGCCGGGACGGACACCTCTGCTGGCAGCTGGACGAGCTGGAAAAAAACGTGGTGGCCGGCCTGAAAGCCTGCCGCGAGGCCGGGTACAGCCCCGCCACGGTGGGCATCGATACCTGGGCCGTCGATTTCGTTCTGCTGGACGCGGCCGGCCGCCGCATCGGGGACAGCGTGGCCTACCGCGACGAGCGCACGGCCCACACGCGGGAGGAGCTGGCGGAGGCCCTGCCGTTTGCCGAGCTGTACGCCCGCACCGGCATCCAGTACCAGCCCTTCAACACAGTCTACCAGCTGGCGGCTCTCCAGAAGGAACATCCCGAGCAGCTGGCCGCCGCCAAGACCTTTTTGATGATCCCGGATTACCTCCATTACCGGCTGACCGGCGTGCTGTCGAACGAGTACACGAACGCCACCACCACGGCGCTGGTCAACGCCCGGACCGGGGCCTGGGACGACGGGCTGATCGCCCGGCTGGGGCTGCCGCGGGGGATGTTCCAGCCCATTCGGATGCCCGGCACCGTGCTGGGCCGCTTCACCCGGGAAATCCGGGAGGCCGTGGGGTTTGACGCGGCGGTCGTGCTGCCTGCCACCCACGATACGGGTTCGGCCTTTCTGGCGGTGCCCGCGCGGGACGGGCGCGCGGCCTACCTTTCCTCCGGCACCTGGAGCCTGCTCGGCGTAGAGAACGCCGCGCCCCTTACAGGGGCCGACAGCATGGCCGCCAATTTTACCAACGAGGGCGGCTACCAACGCCGCTACCGCTATTTGAAAAACATCATGGGGCTGTGGATGATCCAGTCCATCCGGCGGGAGCTGGGGCGGCAGACCGGGCATACGCCCGGCTTTCCCGCGCTGATCGACGCCGCGCGGCAGGCCGCCGGGTTTGCCTCGGCCGTCGATGCCGACGACCCGCGCTTTCTGGCCCCCGCTTCCATGATCGGGGCGCTCCGGGACGCCTGCGCCGAGAGCGGCCAGCCGGTGCCCGCCACCACCGGCGAAGTCATGCAATGCGTGTACAATTCGCTGGCGCTGGATTACAGCCGTGCGCTGGAAACGCTGCAAAGCCTGACCGGCAAAACCTACACCAGCATCAACATCGTGGGCGGCGGCAGCCAGGACGGCTACTTGAACCAGCGCACCGCCGATGCCACCGGGCTGCCGGTGTTTGCCGGGCCGGTGGAGGGCACGGCGCTGGGCAATCTGATCGTACAGTGGATCGCGGCGGGGGAATATGCGGATCTGCAGGCCGCCCGCGACGCCATCAAAAAAAGCTTTACCATACAGGAGGTAACACCGCAATGAGTTACAACGAAGCAAAAGCCGCCTACGCCGCCTACGGCATCGACACAGAGGCCGCGCTGGCGCAGGCCGCAGGCAAGGCCATCTCCATCCACTGCTGGCAGGGGGACGACGTGACCGGGTTCGACAACCCGGACGGCGGCGCGGGCAACGGCCTGGCCGTCACCGGCAACTACCCCGGCAAGGCCCGCAATTTTGAGGAGCTGAAGGCCGATTTTCTCAAGGCGGCCAGCCTGATCCCCGGCAAAAAGCGGATCAACCTGCACGCCTGCTACGCCGTTTTCACCCCGGAAAACCCCTGGGTGGACCGCGACAAGCTGACCTACAGGCATTTTGCGCCCTGGGTGGAATTTGCCAGGGAGAACGGCCTCGGCATCGATTTCAACCCCACGATCTTCAGCCATCCGATGATGAAGGACGGGCTTTCCCTTTCCAGCCCCGACGAGAAGGTGCGCCGCTTCTGGATCGACCACGCCGTTGCCTGCCGCCGCATCGCCCAGCAGATCGGCGAGGCGCTGAACGACAAGGTCGAGAACAACGTCTGGATCCCGGACGGCTACAAGGACACCCCCGCCGACCGCCTTGGCCCCCGCCGGCGGCTCAAAGCCTCGCTGGACGAAATTTTTGCCGAGAAATGCCCCAACGTCGTCGACTGCGTGGAGAGCAAATTCTTTGCGGTGGGCGTTGAGAGCTACACCACCGGCTCCAACGAGTTCTACACCGCCTACGCGGCCGGCCGCGAAAACGTCTACAACCTGATGGACGCCGGGCATTATCACCCGTCCGAGCATATCAGCGACAAAATCAGCGCCATGCTGCTGTTTTTCAAGTATGTGCCGCTGCATGTCACCCGCGGCGTCAACTGGGACAGCGACCATGTCGTCTGCTTTGACGACGAGACGCGGGAAATCTGCAAGGAGATCGTCCGCAACGATGCGCTGGACCGGGTGCTGGTGGGGCTGGATTTCTTTGATGCCTCCATCAACCGGGTGGCGGCGTGGGTCATCGGGGCGCGCGGGTTTGAAAAATCGCTTCTGTTCGCCCTGCTGCAGCCAGATGCCGAGCTTAAGGCCATGCAGGACGCCGGGGACTTTACCGGCCGCCTGATGCTGCAGGAGGAGGCCAAGACCCTCCCCTTTGCCGAGGTCTGGGAAGAATATTGCCGCCGCGCGGGTGTACCTGCGGGCCGGACGTGGTATAATGAGGTTGCCGCCTACGAGAAGGCGGTGCTGTCCAAACGGGTGTGACGGGGCGCACGGCGCCAGAAAGAGAGGTATCCTCTTATGTTGGATAATATACTGCACGTTCCCGCGGTGCGCGGGTTCATTCGGCTGTGCAACGACGGCTGGCTGCAAGGCTGGCACGAGCGGAACGGCGGCAACGTGACCTACCGCATGACCGGGGAGGATGTGGCGCTGGCCCGGCCCTTCTTCAACGCCCCGCGGGAGTGGGTGCCGATGGGGGTGCAGGCCGACAATCTGCGGGGCGAGTATTTTCTTACCACCGGCAGCGGCAAGTTTTTGCGCAACGTGGAGCCGGATCCCCTCAACAGCATCGGCATTGTGGAGATCAACGAGGCGGGCGACAGCTACCGCATCGTCTGGGGCCTGCTGAACGGCGGCCGCCCCACCAGCGAGTTCCCCTCCCACTTCCTGAACCAGAGCGTGCGCAAGGCGGCGACCGGCGGCAAAAACCGGGTCATCTACCATTGCCACGCCACCAACGTCATTGCGCTGACCTATGTGCTGCCCATGACCGACCGCGATTTTACCCGTGCGCTTTGGCAGTCCGCCACCGAGTGTCCGGTCGTGTTTCCGGAGGGCGTCGGCGTATGTCCCTGGATGGTGCCGGGCGGCGCCGAGATCGCCCGCGCCACCAGCGAGCTGATGAAGGTGTATCCCGCCGCCATCTGGGCGCAGCACGGGCTGTTTGTCTCGGGGCCGGATTTTGACACCGCGTTCGGCCTGGCCCACACGATCGAAAAATCGGCCGAGATCTACTGGAAGGTGCTGGCCACCGGCCGCCCGGTGCTGCAAACCATCACCGACGACGCCCTGCGCGCCATCGCGCGCGAGTTCGGCGTCACCCTCAACGAGAAGTTTCTTGACTGAGCTTTCGCTTTCCGCCGCGCCGCGCGTTTGAGATTGGCGCAGCCTCCGTTTGCTTGTCCCATTTTTTCACAGCCAAAGGCCCCGTCCCCTCGCCGCAAAACGGCGGAGGGCGGGGCCTTTGGCTGTGCCTGCGGGCGGGGGACGTCAGACGGTGCGGCCCTCCGCCAGCAGATAATCCAGATACTGCGCCTTCACCTCGGCGGAGCGGGTGCGCACCACCGGGATGGTTTCGCCGTTGCTCAGCCGAACCGACTGCGGCGTCAGGGACACGATATGGGCGGCGCTCACAAAGTAGGAGCGGTGCGGGTGCAAAAAGCAGCCCATCCGCAGCAGGGGGGTCATGGCCTCCTCAAAGGGGATGCGCAGCTCGCTGCCCCGCACCGCCCGATCCTCCAGATGAAAGTAGGGCGTGTGGCCCAAAATTTCGATGTACAGGATCTGCTCCACGGTCACGGTGTTCAGCCCGTCGGGCGCGCGGAAGGAAAAGGTATGCTGCCGCGCCTCCCGGCGGCGGCGCTGCCAGGCTTCGGCGGCCCGGCCCAGCGCCGCAAACAGCGCATTCTCCGCCACCGGCTTGAGCAGGTAATCCGCCGCGTGGACCGAGAAGGCGGACAGCGCAAAATCTGGGCTGGAGGTCAAAAACAGGATATCGGCCTCCTCGCCGCGCGCGCGCAGCGCCTGCGCCAGCTCGATGCCGGTCGTCTGGCCAAGCAGAATGTCCAGCAGGTACAAATCGTAGGAGGCGCCGGCTTCCAGCAGGCCGTCGGGCGCGGAAAACCAATCCACCGTCAGCAGGATTTCGGGATGCTCCGCGCCGTACCGCTGCAAAAGGGGCTTCAGATGCAGGCTGTCCAGGGCGGAATCGTCACAGACGGCCATTCTCATAGCGAAGCCTCCTTCCGGGCGGGGCCGTCAGCCGCGATCCAGGTCAAATTTATAGACGGTCGTCTCGTCGAACGTCTCGCCGGGGTTCAGCACGGTATCCGGGAACTCGCCGTGGTTGGGGCTGTCCGGGTAATGCTGGGTTTCCAGGCAGACGGCATCCTGCTTGCCGTAATGCGCGCCGTCCTTGCAGCCGCCCTGCGGCGCCAGAAAGTTGGCCGTGTACAGCTGAACGCCGGGCTGGGTGGTCAGCGTTTCCATGCGGATGCCGGTTTCCGGCCCAACAAGCCAGGCTGCGTGGCGCAGCCCGGTATCGGGCAGAAGGTAGCAGTGGTCGTAGCCGTGGCCCTGCAAAAGCGCCGGGTAATCGCTTGCAATGTCGCGGCCAATCGTTTTTTCCTCGTTGAAGTCCATCGGGGTGCCGGCTACGGGGATCTTTTTGCCGGTCGGGATGCTGCCCGCATCGGTTTCCAGGTAGGCGGGGCTTTCGATCGAAAGGCGATGCCCCAGCACGCTGCCCGCGTCATGGCCGTTCAGATTGAAATAGCTGTGGTTGGTCATGTTGATCACGGTGGGCTTGTCTGTGGTGGCGTAGTAGCGGATGACCAGCCCGCTGCCCGCCAGCGAATACTGGATCTCCAGCTGGACGGTGCCGGGAAAACCGTCGGTGCCGTCGCGGCTCTCGGCGGTCAGGGAGATGGTGTCGGTCTCGCCGTCCGGCACCGCCATCTGGAACAGGGCGCCGGTAAAGCCGTGCAGGCCGCTGTGCAGGCAGTTGCCGTTCTCGTTGGGGGTGACATGGAAGGTTTTGCCGTCCAGCGTAAAGCTGGCTTTGCCGATGCGGTTGGCATACCGGCCAACGGCCGCGCCCATGCTGTCTCGGTTCAGCTCGTAGTCGGGCACGGTGGCGTAGCCAAGCGCCACGTCCACGGGCTTGCCGTCCCGCCCGGCGGTCATCAGTTTGTGGATGATGGCGCCGAAGCTTAAAATATGTACTTCCAGCTTGGCGTTTTTCAGGATGGCTTCCCGCACGGGGACGCCCGCGGTGGTTTTGCCGAAATCGCGGATGGTGACAGACATACAGAGATTCCTCCTTCAAATTAGACATCTCCGGCCTGACCGGGGGTGCCGCAGTGCAAAGAATCAAGGGGCCTGGGTGGCGGCCGGGGCGGCGGACGATGCGCCCGCCGCGGTTTCCAGTGTGGCGGCCAGGTCAAAAGCGACGGGCGTCAAGGTGTACGCGCCCCCCTCGGGCAGCAACGGGAGGGAAGCGCGATCCAGCTCCGCCGTGCGGTAGACCACCGCGCCGGCATCCTGAACCGGCAGCCCCGTCCCGGTCAGGGCGATATCGGGCAGCGCAAACGCGCCGTAGGCCGTCAAAAACGCGCCGTCGCCCGAGCTGACCGAAAAGCGGTACACGCAGACCAGCGCGTTCAGCCAGCCGGGGCCGTCGGCGGGACGGGCGCCGTTTTGGGCGGTCAGCAGGTAGGCGGAATCCAGCGCAAAGGCCGAGGTCTGAAGATCGCTCTCCCCCAGGGTGGCCACGTCGGCGCCCGCCTGCTTGAGCGCGATGCCGGAGGGCAGGTTCAGCCCCAGCAGGGAGGTTTCCAGCGCAGCCTTGCTTTTTAAGGCGCTTTGGCCCGCCGCGTCCAGATAGCGCCAGTCCATCAGGTAATTGCCCAAAGTATCGGGCACGGTCAAGGTCATGGCGGTACGGGTCAGCGCAAAGCCAAGCCGCTCCAGCGTGGCGGCGTCCGCGCTGGCCGTCAGGGTGACGGTATCGCCGGGGCGCAGGGCGGTGTTGTGGTCGGCCGTGTAGCTGATCCAGGTCCAGGGGGCGTCGGTCGTGTTGGCCTGGCTCGTCAGCAGGGTGATCTCGGGCGCGTAGCCGTCCCAGGCGGTCGCCAGGTTGGAAAAGGGATCCACGGGCCGGGTGGCGTCCAGCCCCGCCACGGTGTCCGTGAAGGGGGTGAAGGTCAGCGAAAGCCCGGTGCCGGCCAGCGCCGCGGCGTCCACGGCGCCCCCCACCGATACGGTGTCCCCGTTGGAGAGGGCGCTTTCGGGGGTGGCCCAGGCCTGCAGGGCGTTCACGGCCGCGGTGACGGCGCCGTATTCGGCGCTGCCGTCCTCAGGGGTGGCGGTCAGCCCCTGGGCCTTGTACAGGGCGTCGCGCAGTCCGGCTTCATCCAGAAGGACGGCTGCCTGGCCCTCCCCGTTGTAGCCGCTGTACTGAAGATGCAGGTAGGGCGCGGCCTCCACGCCTTTGGTCAGCGCCGCGCAGCCGGTAAGGGCCGCCGCCAGCCCCAGCGCCAAACAGGCCCGGCGCGCGGCCGATCCTGAAAAAATACCGAAAGGACGGATGTTCATTCCGATGCACTGTCCTCGGCGGCGGGCAGCTTGCCGGCCTGCCGCAAATCGTACTGCACGCTCTCGGCCACGGCGCCGGTGCCGTAGTTCAGCATCCGGTTCACGCGGCTCACCGTTGCGCTGGAAGCCCCGGTCTCCCGCCGGATCTCGGCGTACACCTTGCCCTCGGTCAGGCACCCGGCCACATCGTACCGCTGCTCCATCGTGCGCAGTTCAGTCACCGCGCACAGGTCGTCAAAAAAGCGAACACATTCGTCCAGATTGTTCAAACGCAGAATGGCCTGATACAGGGCCAGGCTGCGGGCATTTCCGTTTGAGTTGTCAGCGCGCATGAAACGACTCCTTCTTGTAAAGCACTGCCGCCAAAAAAATGGCCGGATAACGCACAAAAATCGGCGCAGAACAGCCGATTTTCCCGGCCTGGGCGGGTGCCTGTTATTTCGTTCCCATTGTAACAATTCCCCCGCGGCAAGTCAAGGCAATGCGGCGCTTTACTGTGTAAAATCGTCTGCAACACGCGGCGCGGGTGGCGGCGGCACGACGGCTGTGCTATAATAATACAGCCGTCGGCCGCGGGCGCGGCGGATATTAACGTAAGGAAGGCTTTCGGGATGAATCAAGTATGGGATCTTCACTGTGATACCCTCAGCAATCTGCGCCACGCGGAGCAGGAGCAGGGGCGGGATGTGGCGGCCGAATTTTGCGCCGGCGTGCCGGACGGGCAGATCGATCTGCCCCGGCTGCGGGCGGGCGGGTATCTGCTGCAATGCTTTGCCTGTTTTGTCAACCTGGCCGATCCCAACGTGCCGCTGCGCACGGCCATGGAGGAGATCGATCTGTTTGAGCGGCTGCTGGCCGCCTGCCCCGCGCTGGCGCCCGTGCGCACCCCGGCCGATTTGGCCGCCCTGCTGCCCGGCGGGGCGGCCGCGGGCAGGATCGGCGCCATGCTGACCGTGGAGGAGGGGGCCGTCTGCCTGGACAGCCTGCCGGTGCTGCGGGATCTGTACCGCATGGGCGTGCGGATGATGACCCTGACCTGGAACCATAAAAACGGGCTGGCAAGCCCCAACGCGGTGCCCGGCGACCCCGCCACGGTCTGGCCCTGCGCGGCCAACACCACCGACGGCCTGACCGAAAAGGGCCGCGCGTTTTTGGCCGAGATGGAGCGGCTGCACCTGCTGGTCGATGTGTCCCACCTGTCGGATGCCGGCTTCTGGGATGTGGCCCATGCCGCCGCGCGGCCTTTTGTGGCCAGCCACTCCAACGCGCGGGCGCTTTGCGGCCATGTGCGCAACCTGACCGATGAGATGATCCGGGCCATGGGCGAGCGGGGCTGCCTGGTGGGGCTGAACTACTGCGCTTCGTTTGTGGACGCCAACCCCGACCGCACCCGCCTTAAAAGCAGGATCTGCGATATCGCCCGCCACGCGCGGCACCTGACCGATCTGGGCGGCGAGGATCTGCTGGCGCTGGGCAGCGATTTTGACGGCATCGAGGGCGATCTTGAGCTGGCCGGCGCCGCCGATCTGCCCCGGCTGGCCGACGGCCTGGCCAAGGCGGGCTTCCACGAGCGGCAGATTGAAAAGATTTTCTGGCGAAACGCCTACGATTTCTTCTCGGCCAACCTGTGAAGGAAAAGGAAAGGAGCGTTGCCCGATGACGGATCCCCGCCTGACGCTGGAAAAGCGCGTGGAGGCCGAGCTTTGCGGCCTGGATGCCGATTTTTGCCTGTATGCGGACGACCTGCGCGGCCACACCCTGCTGCGCGGGGCCGACGAACCGTTTGAGGCCGCCTCCACGATCAAAATTTACATTTTGGGCTGCCTGTATGCCCGTGCGGCGGCGGGGCAGGCCAGCCTGGACGCCCTGCTTACCTACAGACCCGAGCATTTTGTGGACGGCTCGGGGATGATCCGGGCGCTTGGCCCGGGCGCGTCCCTGCGCGCCCGGGACGCCGCCACCCTGATGATCATTTGCAGCGACAACATCGCCACAAATATGCTGATCGATTACCTTGGCCTGGCCGAAATCAACGCCTTTATCGCGGGCATCGGCTGCAAGGACGCCAGGCTGCACCGGATGCTGCGCTCGGACACCTGGGGGCAGCCGCTTGGCACGATCACCGCGCGGGACATGGGCCGCTTTTTTGCCCTGCTGGCGGGGGGAAAGCTGGTAAGCCCCGCGGCCAGCGACGCCATGCGGCAGATTTTTCGCCAGCAGCACTACAACACCATGCTGGCCGGATTGCTGCCCCCCTACTACACCGACGCCGAGGAATCGGGCGCCGACCCGGACCTGATCTACACGGCCACCAAGAGCGGCAGCATGAACGCCTGCCGCAACGACGGCGGCCTGATACACACCCCCTACGGCGACTATATCCTGGTGATGCTGTGCAAAAACTTTGCCAACAAGCTGGAGGTGCCCGACCACCCGGCTTTCCGGTACGGCGGGCGGGTCAGCCGGCTGCTGTTTGACCAGTACCTGGCGCTGGAAGGCCGCTTTGCGCCCGACTGACCGTTTTTTTGCCCAAGACCCGCTTTACCCCCTTGACCTTCCAGCGGCTGGAACCTGTACACTGGAACCCAAAGGAGGCGTTTTGCCGTGAACATCAAACAAGCCGAACAGCAAAGCGGGGTGCCCCGCACCAACATCCGCTTTTATGAGAAGGAGGGGCTGCTTTGCCCCGCCCGCAACAAGGACAACGATTACCGTGAATACACCGAGGGGGACATCCGCACCCTCAAGCTGATCCGGACGCTGCGCTCGCTGGATATGCCGCTGGACGAGGTGGCCCGGGTGCTGAACGGCAGCCTGCCGCTGCCCAAGGCCGCGGCGGCGCAGCGGCGCCGCCTGGAACGGCAGGCCCGGACGCTGGGGGCCGCCATCCGCTTCTGCGGGGAGCTGCAGGCGGACAGCCAGAGCGCCGATACGCTGGACGTGGACGCCTGCCTTGCCCGGATGCAGGCCCCGGAACCCGGGGCGGAGGGGCTTGCGGGCTGGTTTACCGGCTGGCTGGACGATTACCGGGCGGTGGCCGCGGCCGCCCACGCCGATTCGTTCACCTTCACGCCCGACACGATGGTGGAAAACCGCCGCGCGTTCACCGATGCGCTGCTGGCCTACGGCAGGGAGAACGACCTCGATCTTGTCGTCACGCGGGAGAGCATGTACCCCGGCTTTACGATCGACGGGGTCGAGTACACGGCGGATCGCGCCGTGCGCGCGGTGGGGGGCGGCGGCTTTACGGCGCCGCTGGCCGTCATCCGCTGTTACCGCGTTCACCCCGTGTCGCCCGCGCTGCGGGGGCCGGCCTGGCGCCGGCGGCTGTTCAGGCTGCTCCATGCAGGCTGGCCGGCGCTGCTGCTGGCCGTGATGTTGGGGGTGCAGTATATCCCGGTGTTCTTCCATCCCCCGATGGACGCCTGGGAGATCTGGAGCGGCATTGTGGTGCTGGGCGGCCTGGCCGTCTGGCTGGGGGCGCAGGCTTACATCAACTGGCATTTCCACGGAAACTTCCGGGACCCCTGAACGGGCCAGATCAAAACAAAGCCAAAGGCCATCCGCGCAAGCGGATGGCCTTTGGCAAAACAGGCGTCAGGTGATGTGCAGCGCCCGCTGCGCACGGTAGACGATGTAGCGGAACAGCCCGGCGATCAGGCTGCCTTCCACCCAAAAGCAGTGGGGCAGATTGCGCCAGCGGAACGGGGGCTTTTGCAGCTTGGGAATGGCCTTCCAGGCCTCGGCAAAGCCCTTTGCGTAGTCGCCGCCAAAGCCGCGCAGCCGGAACATGACCGCCTTCAGCAGATACCCCAGCGCCAGCGCCGGCAAGTTCAGCACCAGCATCAGGACGGGCATGTTTTTGTAGGGCAGCAAAATGCTGTTGCGGCCGCTCTGGATGCTTTTGAAAGGGTTGTACCGCACCGCGCCGGTGGTGGCGCCGCAGATGTGGCGGCAGCGGGCCGTGGGACAGTAGCGGTTTTGGTAGCCCAGGCTGTTGGCCCGCCAGCTCAGATCCACATCCTCGTAGTAGGCGAAAAACAGCTCGTCAAACACGCCGATCTCGTCCAGAATCGATTTGCGGTAGAGCGCGGCGCCGCCGCAGGCCGAAAACACCCGGCAGGGCTTTTGGTAGCGGCCGGCCTTCAGCCCGTCGCCCCGCTTGCAGGCAAAGCCCAGCAGGGTGACGTAATCGCCCGCGTCGTCGGCCAGCGCGGGCTCGGCGTAGCGAAGCATCAAACTGGAAACCGCAAAGATCCGGGGATCCGCGTCGGCGGTTTTCAGCAGCTCGGCCAGCCAGTCCGGCTCGGCAAAGGCATCGTTGTTGAAAAGCGCGATGTAGGTTCCCCGGGCAATGGCGATGCCCTGGTTGACCGCGTGGGAAAACCCCGTGTTTTCGGCGTTTTCGATCAGGGTGTAGCCGGGGCGGCCCCGGTAGGCGCGGGCTGTGGCAAGGCTTTCGTCGGCGGAGCCGTTGTCGATGACGATCAACTCAAAATCCCGCTCGGTCTGCGCCAGGATCGATTCGATCGAATCCCTGAGCCAGCCCGCGCCGTTCAAGTTGGGGATGATGACAGATGCTTTCAAAAGGCAAGTTCCTCATTTGGGCACCGCGGCGTGCGGCGCATCAATTGCCGTAAAAACCGTTCATGGCGCCGGCGCCGCCCATGGAGCCGAGGATGGCAAACAGGGTGGTGCCCACCGCAACGGCCACGACAATGCCGATCGCGTACAGGATCACGGTGCGAAGCAGGTAGGCGCGGGCCAGCTTGCGGCGCTCCGGCTTGATATCGTTGGCAAAGCTCCAGACCAACATCAGGATAAGCCCCACAACGGGGATGACAAACAGCAGCAGCGTGCCCAGGTATCCGCCCATGGTAAGGCCCTCCTCCGGCACAACGGGATCGTAGTGGGGGCCGTTTGCCGGGGGCGGCGCGCTTTGCGGCCCGGCGGCGTAAGGCGGCTGGCCGCCGGGCGCCTCGGCGCCCGGCGCGTACTGGGGCGGCTGGGGCGCGGCAGGCGGCTCCTGTGCATACAGGGGGCGGCGCGGCGGGGTCTCGCCGCCGTCCGGCGCGGGCGCGGCGGGCGGCGCGGCGGCGGGCATAACCGGCGGCTGGGGCGCGGCGGGCGGCGCTGCGGCAAAAACGGGGGCGTTCTCCGGCGCGGCGTCGGAGGACGGGGCAACTTCCCCGGGAAGCTGCCCGAAGGAGCCCTCCTCCTCCGCCGTGGGCTGGGGCGCCGCGGCCGCCGAAACGGCTGGCTGGGCGTCGGAGGCAACCGCGGGGGCCTCGGCTGGCTCCGGCGGGGCGTCCGGCGTAAGGGCCGGCGCCGGGGCCGGCTCCCCGGCAGCGGGAACCGCCGCCCCGCAAACGGGACAAACGGCGGCGTCGGGGGGCAGCATGGCCCCGCATTGTGTACAATAACGCATAGATAAACCTCCTTGTCGTCAGGCGTCCCGGCGGGGCGTCACATCATCAGCGAGCGATCCACCTGGGTGGCCAGAATGATCTGGGTGTTGGTGGAACCCATCTTTTGGATTTTTGTCAGCAGATGCTCCAGCGCCTCGATGCTGGAACAGCTTACCTTCAAAATAAAGTTGTAGCTGCCGGTCACCCGGTAGCACTGCAAAACCTGCGGCTCGCTTTCTACCAGCAGCACAAAGTCCGCCCGGCGGACGGGGTCTGTCTGGATGGAAACCAGGGCCTGCACCCGGGCCGCCTCCTCCGGCGGGTGCAGCACCACCGTGTAGCCGCCGATCACGCCTTCCTGTTCCAGCCGATGGATGCGGCTGGATACCGCGGGGCTGGTCAGGTTGACCTGCTCGGCAATGTCCTTGACGGGCATACGCGCGTTTTTCATCATCAGGCGGATGATTTTATGATCAAGTTCGTCCATGAAGCTTCCTCTTTCGCCATCCTTTTGGTGAATTGCTACAAAAAAAATAAAATTAAGAAAAAACAGTTGTGTGGTTTAACGGCGGTGAAAAGTACGTTTTTTCCTTAACAAAATTAAAAAAAATAAAGTGCCGGTAGATTTATTATAATAAAATCAAAAGCAAAATACAAGTATGACATTTGACATTTTAAGAAATGGGAGTATACTAAACACATAACAAAGACATTCTCTAACCTTTATATACTTTCCCACCCCTCTATACACAAAAGCCCGCCTTCACCGGCGGGCTTTTGTGTGCTTCGGGGCGGAAAACCGCGCCTGGCTGGCCGCAACACAAAGACAGCCGGGCCGGAAGCCCCGCAGGAAAAGGATGCCCGGCACTTGCGCGCCGGGCATCCTTTTCCTGCGGGGCAGTTATTTACAGATAGCTGGCTTCCTCCTGCCGGTGGCCGGCCAGCTCGGGGCGGTCCAGCACGGCGCCCGCGCCAAGAACCACGCAGTCCAGCGGGCTTTCGGCCACATGAACCTCAATGCCCGTCTCGTTCTGCACCAGCTGGTCCAGCCCGCGCAGCAGCGCGCCCCCGCCCGAAAGCATGATCCCCCGGTCGATGATGTCGCTGGAAAGCTCGGGCGGGGTGGATTCCAGGGTGTCCTTGATGGCGTCCACGATCCGAAGCAGGCTTTCGCCCATGGCCTCCCGCACCTCCTCGGAGCGGATCACGATGTCCTTGGGCAGCCCGTCCACCAGGTTGCGGCCCTTGATCTCCATCGTGCTTTCGGGGTCCTGCGGGTAGGCGGAGCCGATATCGATCTTGATCTGCTCGGCGGTGCGTTCGCCCACCAGCAGGTTGTACTTGCGCTTGATGAAGGCGATGATGCTCTGATCCAGCGTGTCGCCCGCGCAGCGGACGCTGCGGCTGGCCACGATGCCGGACAGGCTGATGACGGCCACCTCGGCGGTGCCGCCGCCGATATCCACGATCATGCTGCCCACCGGCTCGGTGGTGGGCAGCCCCGCGCCGATGGCGGCGGCCATCGGCTCCTCGATCACGGTCACCTGGCGGGCGCCGGCCTTGGCGGCGGCCTGCCGCACGGCGCGGCGCTCCACCTCGGTCACGCCGGAGGGCACGCAGATCACCACGCGGGGGCGGATGAACATACTGCCCCCGCAGGCCTGCCGGATAAAGCTTTGCAGCATGGCCGCCGTGATGTCAAAATCCGCGATCACGCCGTCCTTGAGGGGGCGCACCGCCACAATGGATCCCGGCGCCCGGCCGATCACGGCCTTGGCCTCCCTGCCTACGCTGCGCACCCGCAGTTCTTCGCTTTTGGTATCCACCGCCACCACGCTGGGCTCCCGCATGATGATGCCTTTGCCCTTCATGTAGACCAATGTGTTTGCGGTGCCAAGATCAATCCCGATATCTTTTGTAAACATATGCCACGGTCTCCTGCTCAAAAAACGTTGCAGCCTCTCCCAAAATCTTCCCATGCGGTTCCGTCCGCTCCTTTTCCGGGCGCCGCCCGGCGCCGCGCTCAGGCCGGGAAGGCTTTTAGCAGCACGGCCACGCGGTATACGGGCAAACCCATAATATTGTAGTAACATCCCTCAATGCCGCTGCACCAGCAGGCCGCCCGGCCCTGGATGGCGTAGGCGCCCGCCTTGTCGTAAGGCTCGGCGGTGTCCGCATAGGCGCGGATCTCCTCGGGGAGGATGGCGGCAAAGTGAACCACGGTGGTTTCCACCGCCGTTTCCACCCGGCCGTCCCGGCAAAGGCAGACCCCCGTGTGGACGCGGTGCGCCCGGCCCGAAAGCGCCCCCAGCATCCGCAGAACCTCGGCGCGGTCCCGCGGCTTGCCAAACACGGCGCCGTCGCAGTCCACCACGGTATCGCACCCAAGCACCAGCGCGCCGGGGCACTGGGCGGCCACGGCGCGGGCCTTGGCCTCGGCCAGGCTGCCCGCCAGCGCGGCGGGGGTGGGCGCGGTGATGGCGCGCTCGTCCACCTCGCTGACGCGCAGGGTGAAATCCGTCGTCAGCAGGGAGAGCAGCTCCCGGCGGCGGGGGCTGGCGGAGGCCAGGATCAGTGCTGGAACAGCCATGTTGGAACGTCCTTTCCCAAAGTATAGGATGTGCGGCGGGTCGAAAAAAGCAGAAGAAGCAAGGAACCGGAAAATTCTGCCGGTTTCAGGATTTTCGCCGGGCGGCACCGGGCAGCCCTCACACCCGCCCGGTGGAGCCAAAGCCGCCCGCGCCCCGCTCGGTGTCCGAGAGAGCTGCGGCGGCCACAAAATCCGCCTGCCATACCGGCGCGATGCAGAGCTGGGCGATCCGCTCCCCCGGCTCGATGGTCTGGGGCGCGTCGCTCTGGTTGAGCAGCGGCACCTTCAGCTCGCCCCGGTAGTCGCTGTCGACGACGCCCACGCCGTTGGCCAGGCCCAGTCCCCGCTTGAGGGCAAGGCCGCTTCGGGCGTACACCAGGGCCACGGCGCCGGGGCCCGGCAGCTCGATGGCAAGGCCGGTGGGCACCAGCATCCGCTGGCCGGGGGCCAGGGTGAGGGGGGCGTCCAGCAGGGCGCAGAGGTCGGCGGCGGCGGCGCCGGGGGTGGCGTAGGCGGGCAGCTTGGCCCGCGGGTCAAGCAGACGGCATTGTACAGTCAGGGCGGACATCCAAAAAACCTCCCAAAGCCCGGCCGGGGCGCGCCCGGCCGGTATACGACGCGCGCGGCGCAAAATCTGCGCCGCGCACAAAAAAGCATCAGACTGTCTTATAGTATACTCCACGGGTGAACTCGCCGTCAAACGGCGCGCCGGCCTGCAGCATCCGCAGCAGGGCGGCGGCGCGCTCGGGCGTCTCCAGCGTGAAGGCGGCCACCGCGCAATCCACGGGCAGCTCGGCCAGCCGCTCCCCCATGTAGAGGGGAACCGGGTTGTAGATGGTGCGCACGCCCAGACCGCAGCGCACCGGAAAATCCCGCGCTTTGCGGTCCCGCAGCGCGCCCTCGCCGGGACAATCGGCGCAGGTGCGCACGTTTTGCAGCGGGCAGGCGCGGGTAAGCATCAGCGGCAGATGGCCGTAGCACAAAGCCGCCGTGGGCAGGGAGGCATCCACGCCGCGCATGGAGGAAACCGGCGTTTCGGGGTGCAGCAGCAGCCCGCGCAGCCCCAGCAGGGCGTATTCGTCGGCGGCCAGCGGGTTGGTGACGTTCAGACCCAGCCCGCCGTAGAGGGGCAGATCGCCCGCCAGCGCCAGATGGGCCGCGTTGTTGGCCACAAAGCCCGCAAACCCGCCCCTGTCCGGCTGGGCGCGCAGGGCGTCCAGCTGGGCGGCGACGGCCTTTTCCACCCCGCCGAACATCGCGCGGGGCAGCTCCAGCAGGGTTTTGCCGCGCAGCGCGGCGGGAATTCCGGCGGCCTCCGCCAGCGGGAACACCACCCAGGCAAGGCCGGGCAAAAATTCCTCGGCAAAATGGTCGGGCAGCTGGGCAACCGCGGCAAACCGGGCTGCCAGCGCGGGGGGCAGGGGGGCGCCGCCGGCGTCCACCCGCTGGGGCCGGGCCGGGTATTCCAGCGGCGGGGGCGCCCCCAGCGCGACGGGGCGGGGGGCGCTCCGTTTTTTGAGCAGGGTTTCCAGACATTGACGGCGCAGCTCGTTGGCGGCGCTGGCCGGCAAAAACCAGGGGCCGCCCTCGCTGTCGATCTCGATGTCGGCGGCCAGGAAGGGGGTGCCGCCGGTCTTGTCCAGGCTGCGGCGCAGCGATTCGCTGAAATCGCTGTGGGCCGGATCAAGGCCCGCGGCGCTGTCGTCCGCGCCGGGCCAGTAGGCCACGGCCTTGTTGCCTGCGTCGTCCCGCGCGGTCAGCTTGGCGCCGTCGGCGGTCAGGGTCAGGGCAAGGCGGACCGGCACCCGGCAAAGCTCCCGGCGGTAGAGTTCCCGCGCCCTGGGCGCGGCGGCGCGGGTGGCCTCGGCGTCCTCAGCGGTGCGCACGCCGAACACAGAGCCGTCGATCTTGCCCGTAAAGTAGCCGTCCGTGAAGCCGGAACGGGAAAAAATAGCCTCCACCAGCGCCTTGTCGTAGGGCTGGCCGTCCCGCGCGGCGCGGCAGGCGGCCACCGTGGCGGCCGCGTACTCGGGCGTGCGCAGCCGTCCTTCGATCTTGACGCTGGCAACGCCGGCCTCGGCCAGCGCGGGCAGATGGGGGATCAGATCCATATCCTTGAGGCTCAGATGGCAGAACTGCCCCGGCAAACCCGGCTTCAGCCGGGTGGCGTCAAAGGGCAGGCGGCAGGGGCCGGCGCAATCGCCCCGGTTGCCGCTGCGGCCGCCCAAAAAAACGCTCATCATGCACTGGCCGCTCATGGCCATGCACTGCGCGCCGTGGACGAACACCTCGGTCTCGATGCCCGCCTCGGCGGCGGCCTCGGTCACGGCGCGGATCTCGGGCAGAGAAAGCTCGCGGGCCAAAATGACCCGCGCAAAGCCCATCTCTGCCAGCTGGCGCGCCCCGGCGGGGGTGTGGATGCTCATCTGGGTGCTGCCGTGCAGGGCCAGCCCTGGCGCGATCTCCCGCACCAGCGCCGCCACGGCCAGGTCGTCCGCGATTACGGCGTCGGCGCCGGCCTCGGCCACGGCCCGCACCGCATCGGCCAGGCCGGGCAGCTCGGTGTCGTACACCAGCGTGTTGAGGGCGACATGGACCCGCACCCCCCGCGCGTGGCAGAAGGCGACGGCCTCCCCCAGCGCGGCGGGGTCAAAATTTCCGGCCGAGCTGCGGGCGTTGAAATCGGTCAGGCCCAGGTACACGGCGTCGGCGCCGCTGAGGACGGCGGCGCCGAGCATCTCGGCGTTGCCGGCCGGGGCCAAAATCTCGGGCAGGGGCCGCGGATTGTTCATTTCAGGCATTTTTTTCTCCATCATTTGCCGTTGGGCGGAAAGATGTCCGCCCGTTTGAGCCGCACTTCCAGATCGTTCACCCGCTTTTGCAGCGAGGCGTTCTCCCGCCGAAGCTCCTCGGCGGCCATTTTGGCGGAGGCGGCGTCCTCCAGGTAATCTTTGATCTGGCGGCGCATATTGTCGGCGCTGCCGCTGGCTTTTTCCAGCTCGTCGCGGTAGTTGAGGGCGGTCAGAACCGCCGCCGCCGTGATCGAGATGGTGTTGGAGGAGGACATCAGCTCGTTCATGTCCAGGTTGAGCCGGTCGGCAAGGTTCTGCATATAGTCCTCGGATTCGGTGGTGGCGATCACATAGCTGGAGCCGCAGATCGTGAGGCGGACTTTGGAATTGGGGATGGCCATGATACTCTCCTCTTTCGCATTTGCGCATTTGCTGTACTCAAGGCGATGCGGCGCGGTTCGACCGGCCGGAACGGTGCGGTGCGGCGCGGCGCGGTAGAGCTTTGGGGGGCGCAAAAATCGTTTTCTGCCGGCAGGCGGCACAAAAGTGCATCCGCCGTACATACGGACATATTATAATACAAAACCGGGTGGAGAAAAAGCCCCCTTTTCGGGAATTTTGCGATTTTGCAGCGATTTGCCGAAATCACTTGCACAGGCGCCGGTTTTTCACTATAATAAACAGGAACCGCATTTGCGTATGCCCGGCAGGAAACGTTCCCCACGGGGAATGGCCGCCGGGGCCTGCGCCATAAAATGCCATGAGGGAGTGTTGAAGTTGTTGAAATATACCAAAACGGAATTTGCCAGACTTTTGAAAGAAAAGCTTACCAGCGAATATGCCGTGGATATCTCGGTTGCCAGCGACGTGCAGATCTACCGCTGCCTGGCGCTGATCACCCGCCAGATCATGTCCGACCGCCAGAAGGCCTTTCAGGCCAAGACGCTGGGCGGCGGCCGCAAGCAGGTGTACTACCTGTGCATGGAATTTCTGATGGGCCGCAGCCTGCGCACCAGCCTGTTCAACCTGGGCATCAACGAGGTGGCCGAGGCCGTTCTGGCCGATGCCGGCATCAGAATCGACAGCGTGTACGAGCAGGAGCCGGACGCCGGCCTTGGCAACGGCGGCCTGGGCCGCCTGGCCGCCTGCTATCTGGACGGCATGGCCACCGACTGCGTGCCCGGCACCGGCTACTCCATCCTGTACGAGTACGGCATCTTCAAGCAGAAGATCGTGGACGGCTGGCAGCAGGAAACCGCCGACAACTGGCTGCCCGGCGGCCAGGTCTGGCTCAAAAGCCACCCCGACCAGGCGCAGGAGATCCGCTTTGACGGCACCGCCACCGAAACCTGGGACGGCGGTTTCCACCATGTGCGGTACGAAAACTACAACAGCGTCATGGCCGTGCCCAGCGATATGTATGTGGCGGGCTACAACTCGCAGGGGGTATCCAAGCTGCGCCTGTGGCAGGCCAAGGCCCCCAGCTTTGACATGCACAGCTTCAACGCGGGCAATTACTCCACGGCCATCAGCCACAGCGCCAGCGCCGAGCTGATCTCCAAGATTCTTTACCCCAACGACAACCACACCGAGGGCAAGATCCTGCGGCTTCGCCAGCAGTACTTTTTCTCGGCCGCGTCCATCGCGGATATTTTGCAGAACCACCTCAGCCAGTACGGCACGCTGGACAATCTGCCCGACAAGGTCGCCATCCAGCTCAACGATACCCACCCCACCCTCGCCATCCCCGAGATGATGCGCATTCTTCTGGACGAGTGCAGCTACGAGTGGGACGACGCCTTCTCGATCTGCAAGCGCACCTTCGCCTACACCAACCACACGGTCATGAGCGAGGCGCTGGAAAAGTGGAACGTGGAGATTTTCCGCGCCACCCTGCCCCGCATCTGGCAGATCGTCTGCGAGATGGACCGCCGCTGCCGCGCCGACCTGGAAAAGGTTTTCCCCGGCGACAAGGGCAAGGTCGATTACATGGCCGTCGTGGGCGACAAACAGGTGCGCATGGCCAACATCTGCGCCTACACCTGCCATTCAATCAACGGCGTGTCCAAGCTGCACAGCGAGATCATCAAGGACAGCGTCTTTCATGATTATTTCCTGTACAAGCCCCAGGCATTCAAAAACGTCACCAACGGCATCGCCTACCGCCGCTGGCTGCTGTGCAGCAACCCGGCGCTGACCGGCCTGCTCAGCGATACGATCGGGGACGGCTTCAAGGAGGATGCCTCCCAGCTCAAAAAGCTGGAACGGTTTGCCGCCGACAAAACCATGCTGGAACAGCTGGGCAAGGTCAAGCGGGAAAACAAGGTCGTCTTTGCCAACTACCTGCAAAAGGCCACCGGCCAGGTCATCGACCCCGATTCCATCTTTGACTGCCAGGTCAAGCGCATGCACGAGTACAAGCGCCAGCACCTGAACGCGCTGAACATCGTGGCCGAGTATCTCTACCTCAAGGACCACCCCAACACGGATTTTGTGCCCAAAACCTATATCTTCGGCGCCAAGGCGGCCCCCGGCTACTACATGGCCAAGCAGATGATCCGCATGATCTGCAAGCTGGGCAAGCTGATCGACGAGGATCCCGCCATGCGGGAAAAGCTGCGCATCGTCTACCTGGAGGACTACTGCGTCAGCCTGTCCGAGCATCTGATGCCCGCCAGCGAGGTTTCCGAGCAGATCAGCCTGGCCGGCACCGAGGCTTCGGGCACCGGCAACATGAAGTTCATGCTCAACGGCGCGGTGACGCTGGGCACCCTGGACGGCGCCAACGTGGAGATTGCGGATGCCGCCGGGCAGGAGAACGAGATCATCTTCGGCATGCTCACGCCCGAGGTGAACGCCCTCAAGGGGATGGGCTACCATCCGCAGGCTTTCCTGGCCGGGGACGATGTCGCGCTGGCCGTGCTGGATATGCTGGAAAAGGGCTGGAACGGCGAGAATTTCAGCGAGGTGACAAGCAACCTCCGCAACGCCGATCCCTACATGGTGCTGGCGGACTTCAAGGACTACCGCCGCGCCCAGGCCGACGTTCAGCGGCTGTACCGCGATAAAAAGACCTGGAATCGCATGAGCCTGATGAACATTGCCAACGCGGGCATCTTCTCGGCCGACCGCTCGGTGATGGATTACGCGCGCGATATCTGGGGCATCACGCCGGTAAAATAAGGCAAACGGGGCAGTTCCGCTGTTCTTTGGCGCGCGCTTTGACCGAAACCGAAACCACAACTTCGCAGACGAACAGGTCCGGGCGGACGCCGTGCGTACCGCGGATGGGGAAAAAGACGGCTTTTTCTCCCCTCCGCCGCGGCGTTGCCCGGCCCTTTTTGGCATTACGGCGGCTGCTTCTGCGCCCCTGCCGGAAAGGACCCGTTTGCAAAAAAGGAACCTGATTTGTATGGAGCATCAATTTTTCAACAGCACCGATACCGCCTGCAAGCGCCCCTTCGGCGCGGTTGCGGCGGGCACGCCCGTCACCTTTGAGCTTTCCATTCCCGAGAGCTACGGCTATGTGGACCCGCACCTGGTGCTGACCAAGGACCGCGAGGCCGCCGTGCCCTACCGGATGGAGTACAGGGGCAAGCAGGGAAGCAGCCACCATTTTCTGGTGGAAATCACCCCCACCACCGAGGGGCTGTATTTTTACTACTTTGACCTGTACACGGATTTTCGCAAGATCTGCCGCGGGCCGCACGGCGAGGGCTTTTTGACCTGGACGCTGGCCGACAGCTGGCAGCTTACCGTGTACGAGCGGGATTTCCGCACGCCGGATTTCCTCAAGGGCGGCACCATGTACCAGATCTTTCCCGACCGCTTTTTCGAGGGCGCCCCCCACGCGGCCATGCCCTTTGCCGACCGCATCTACCGGGAGGACAAACAGGGCGAGCCGTACTTCTGGCCCAACGAGCAGCCCGAGGGCTATCTCAACAAGGACTACTACGGCGGCGATTTTGCGGGCATCCGGCAAAAGCTGCCCTACCTGGCCTCGCTGGGCGTGACCTGCCTGTACCTGAACCCCATCTTTGAGGCCCACGCCAACCACCGCTACAACACGGCCAACTACCTCAAGGCCGACCCGCTGCTGGGCACCAACCAGGATTTTGCCGATCTGTGCGCCGCGGCGCGCGCGCGCGGCATCCGTATTATTCTGGACGGCGTGTTCAGCCACACGGGGTCGGACTCGCTCTACTTCAACCGGGAGGGGCGCTACGGCCCCGGCGGGGCCTACCGCGACCGCAATTCTCCCTACCGCACCTGGTATGACTTCGATTCCGGCTACGCCTGCGGCTATCGCAGCTGGTGGGGATTCGACACCCTGCCCGAGGTGGAGGAAAACGCGCCCTCCTATGTGGATTTTGTCTGCGGGCGGGGCGGCGTGATCGATACCTGGCTCAACCTGGGCGCCTCCGGCTTCCGGCTGGACGTGGCCGACGAACTGCCGGACAGCTTTATTGAAAAACTGCGCGCCGCCGTCAAGGCGCACGGGCAGGACAAGCTGCTGCTGGGCGAGGTGTGGGAGGACGCCACCACCAAGGAGGACTGCGGCCGCCGCCGCACCTACCTGCGGGGGCGCGGGCTGGACGCCACCATGAACTACCCCTTCCGCAGCCTGGCGCTGGACTACATCAAGGGCGCCGATGTCGCCCGCATTGCGGACGGACTGCTCTCGATCTGCGAAAACTACCCCGCGCCCGCCCTTTGCTGCGAGATGAACTTTCTTTCCACCCACGACACGGTGCGGGCCATCACGGCCATCGCGGGAGAGCCCGCCGAAGGCCATGACCGCTACTGGGCCAGCGGGCGCCGCATCCCGGCCGACAGGATGGACAGCGCCGTGCGCAAGCTGCTGCTGGCCTATGCAATGATCTTTACCCTGCCCGGCGTTCCCTGCGTGTACTACGGCGACGAGATCGCCATGCAGGGCTACGGCGACCCCTTCAACCGCGCCTATTTCGACTGGTCCAGCACCGAAAACCGCCTCAAGGGCCCGCTGGCCAACCTGGCCGCCATGCGCAAGAGCTGCGACGCGTTTGCGGGAAGCCGGCTTGAGATCGTCCGGGCCGAGGGGGACATCCTCCACTACCGCCGGGTGGGCGGAACCCATACGGCCGAGATCGTCCTCAACCGGGGGCGGCATCTCGTCAGCGTGGAGGCGTTCGGCAAGCAGAGCGAGGTCAATCCCGGCGGCTTTACCGTTCTGATCGAGGAAAACGCCCGGACCCGCGCGGGGTATTTCAACATTTATTGACGCCGCCCCGGACAGGATCGCTTTTTTCGTTCTGCGCCCGGCTCCGGGCGGCGGGACGGCGGCGCTTTGCGCAGAGCGATGCCGGCTGGCCGTAAAAGCGACGGGATTTGACATTCCAGCGGGAATCTGTTAAAGTGTGAACAATCCGAACGGCCCGGCCGGTTCGTTTTTGTTCCTGCGCGGCGCTGTTCCGCCAAGGAGGTGTTCTGATGGGTTCCGATACCATTTTTTGGATCATCGCGGTGGTCGTGTTCGGCGTGGCCGAGGCGGCCACCACGGCGCTGGTGTCCGTCTGGTTTATGGCGGGCGCGGCCGCGGCCCTGATCGTCAGCCTGTTCACCGATTCGATCGGGATGCAGTTTGTGGTGTTCGCCATCGTTTCGGCGGTGGCGCTGGCCGTCATGCTGCCCTATCTCTCCCGGCACCGCGCCCGGGGCAAGGCGCCCGTCACCAACGGCGCGCCGCTGGTCGTCGGCAAGCAGGGCGTCGTGCTGAAGGCGCTGGTGCCGGGGCAGGTGGGCCGCGTGCGGGTGGACGGGCTGGACTGGCAGGCCACCGCCGAGACGGCCCTGCCCGAGGGCGCCCCCTGCCGCGTGCAGGCGGCAAACGGCGCCGTGCTGGCCGTGGCGCCCGTGGAACAGCCCGGCGCCCAGCCTGCCTGAAGGCGCAGGCTCCGCTGACTGCACAGCCCGGCGGCGCCCGCCGCCGGAGCCGTTTATCCCGGATCTGCCAACAATAAAGGAGGAATGTATGGTGCCGATCGTTATTGCTATTCTGCTTATTCTCGTGGTTATCACGCTGGTGGGCTGCGTGGTCATCGTGCCCCAGTCCAACGCTTATGTGACCGAGTGGCTGGGCGTTTACAAGGATACCTGGGAGGCCGGGCTTCACCTGCGCACCCCGTTTGTGGAGCGGGTGGTACGCCGCGTCTCCCTCAAGGAGGAAGTGGCCGATTTCACCCCCCAGCCCGTCATCACGCGGGACAACGTGACCATGATGATCGATACCGTGGTCTTTTTCCAGGTGTTTGACGCCAAAGCCTATACCTACGGCGTAAACCGCCCCATCCAGGCCATTGAAAACCTTTCGGCCACCACCCTGCGCGACATCATCGGCAGCCTTTCGCTGGACGAGACCCTGACCAGCCGCGACCAGATCAACACCAAGATCACCGCCACGCTGGACGAGGCCACCGACCGGTGGGGCATCAAGGTCAACCGCATCGAGCTTAAAAACATCCAGCCGCCGGAGGAAATCCGGATCGCGATGGAAAAACAGATGAAGGCCGACCGTGAAAAGCGGGCCAACATCCTGCTGGCCGAGGGCGAAAAGCAGGCCGCCATCACCCGGGCCGAAGGCGAAAAGGAATCCGCGATCCTGCGGGCCGATGCCGTCAAGGAGCAGCGCATCCGCGAGGCCCAGGGCGAGGCCCAGGCCATGATGATGGTGCAGAAGGCCAAGGCGGACTCGCTGCGGATGCTGAACGAAGCCGCCCCCAGCGAGCGGGTTCTGGCGCTGCGCAGCATGGAGGCCATGGAAAAGGTGGCCGACGGCAAAGCCACCAAGATCATTGTGCCGTCCGAGATGCAGAACCTGGCCGCCACGGTCACGGCCATCAAGGAGATTGCCGGAACCGACGTCCCCGCCGCCCAATAAAATCCCGGTTTATCCCGTCCGCCGCAGCTTTGCTGCGGCGGATTTTTTACATTCCGGCATGCGCCGTATCGGTTGCGAAGGGCAAAAAACTGTGTTAGGATACAAGTAAGAGTGAATCCTGCGCAAAATGCGCCGCCCGCAAAACGTTTTGCAGAAAGGAACCGCCATGAAAAAACAACCGGCAGCTCTCGCCGCCGCGCTGCTGCTCTGCCTGCCCCTGATGGGGGCGGCCCGCACCACGGGCAGCCTGTCCTCCGCCCTTCTCTCCAAGCCGTCGTCGGCGCAGGCCGCGGCCCGGCCCTCGTCGGCGTCCGCGGGCGTCGCCGTAAGCTGGGCCGTGCAGCCCGCCGTCCAGTGCGACGGCATCTACCCGCTGCAGCAGTACCGCGGCAGCGGGGACGAGGACGATTTCAACGCCCGCCGCAACCAGACGGACGACGGGCTGCTCTGCATCAACCGCAACGGCAAAAAGGGGCTGATCGATTCCGCCGGCAGGGAGGTCGTGCCCAGCGTGTATACCGAGATCGCCGTGGGGTATGATGCCCGCTATCTTCTGACGGACGACGTAAACGCCTCCTTCACGCTGAACAACGGCCGCACCGTGGCGCTGAGCGAGCAGCAGGCGATGGAGATCGGCGGCACCGCGCCCGAGCCGGTGCTGGTCTGGGTGCCGATGCGCAGCGCCGTCTACCGCAACGGCGGGGCGGATGCCTCGCTGGACACGGTCTACACCCGCCGGGTGCCGGTCGCGGCCGAGGTCGTCACCGGCTTGGGCAGCTACGATACCTACACCTCCGCAGGCAAGATGGTGCTGACCGACGGCGCAAAGCCTGTGTCCGGCCAGCAGTACGACGGCGCGGGGGCGTACAGCTCGGGCCTGATCCCGATGAAGAAAAACGGCAAGTGGGGATACCTGGACGCGGCGGGCAAAACCGTCATCCCCTTTCAGTACGACGCCTGCTGGGATCGCTATCCCGGCGAGACGACGGGGCTGCCCTTCAATGCCAGCTACGGCACCGTGGTGCTTTGCCGGGGCGGCAGATACTCGCTGGCGGACACCGCCGGCAACGTGCTGATCCCCGAGGGAACCTACGAAAAGCTTTGCCCCGTCTACAAGGATACCCTCTGGGCCAGCCAGAACGGGACGTGGGGCGTACTCAAGCTCAGCAAGGCGCTTGCCGCCACCCAGACGGGCCTTGGCGCGCCCGCCGCCGGGGGCTCCAAAACCGCCGTCACCACCGCCGATCACGGCCTGATTCTGCGCAGCGGTCCCGGCTCCGGCTACGCGCGGCTTGCCGTCATCCCCAAGGGTACCGCCGTCGTGCTGCAGGACAGCCGGGACGGCTGGTACAAGGTGCAGTACAACGGCCGGACCGGCTGGGTGAGCGGCCAATATCTGACGGTGCAGGGCTAGAGCATGCCGCGGAAAGAACGCGGCAAGGGAAGCCGCGGCGCGCATTCCGGCTGACGCCTGCCGGGGACGGCGCCGGGCCGGCGGCGCCCCGCCGGCAAAACCGGCCGCGCCGGCCCCGGCCGGAGGCCGAAAGTTTGCAAAATGTGCGAAAAATCCGCAAAATGTTAAAAAAATATCAATAAATCACTTGCGAAAAGCGGACCGATTGCGTATAATAAGGGTAGGTTGCGGGATGTAAAAATTCCGCGTTGTGTGCCTGGTAAAGGGAAACAAATCGAGAGGAGATTTTTACTATGGGTTTAGGCAAAAAGACCGTCGATGACGAGAACTACGCCGGCAAACGGGTGCTGGTGCGTGTGGACTTCAACGTCCCCATGAAGGACGGCGCAATCACCAACGATAACCGCATCGTTGCCGCGCTGCCCACCATCCAGAAGCTGGTCAGGGACGGCGCCAAGGTCATCCTGTGCAGCCACCTGGGCAAACCCAAGAACGGCCCCGAGGCCAAGTTCAGCCTGGCGCCCGCCGCCGTCCGCCTTTCCGAGAAACTGGGCCAGCCGGTCGTTTTCGCGGACGATGATACCGTCGTGGGCGCGAACGCCAAGGCCGCCGTCGCCGCCATGAAGAACGGCGATGTGGTTCTGCTGCAAAACACCCGCTTCCGCGCCGAGGAAACCAAGAACATCGATTCCTTCAGCCAGGATCTGGCCTCCATCGCGGATGCCTATGTGGACGACGCCTTCGGCTCCTGCCACCGCGCCCACTGCTCCACCGAGGGCGTGACCAAGTACGTCAAGGACACCGCCGTCGGCTACCTGATGGAAAAGGAAATCAAATACCTGGGCAACGCCGTCAACGACCCCGTTCGCCCCTTCACCGCCATTTTGGGCGGCGCCAAAGTCGCCGACAAGCTCAACGTCATCTCCAACCTGCTGGAAAAGGTCGATACCCTGATCATCGGCGGCGGCATGGCGTACACCTTCCTCAAGGCCGAAGGCTACGAGATCGGCAAGAGCCTGTGCGACGAATCCAAGCTTGATTACTGCAAGGAAATGATGGCCAAGGCCAAGGAGAAGGGCGTCAAGCTGCTTCTGCCCGTCGATACCGCCTGCGTCACCGATTTCCCCAACCCCATCGACGCGCCGGTTGAGATCAAGGTTGTGCCCTGCACCGCCATCCCGGCCGATATGGAGGGCTGCGATATCGGCCCCGACACCATGAAGCTGTTTGCCGATGCCGTCAAGGCCAGCAAGACCGTTGTCTGGAACGGCCCCATGGGCGTGTTTGAGAACCCGACGCTGGCCGCCGGCACCCTGGCGGTCGCCAAGGCCATGGCCGAGAGCGACGCCACCACCGTCATCGGCGGCGGCGATTCCGCCGCGGCCGTGCAGCAGATGGGCCTGGGCGACAAGATGACCCACATTTCCACCGGCGGCGGCGCCTCCCTGGAGTACCTGGAGGGCAAGGAGCTGCCCGGCATCGCCTGCATCGAAAAGGCGTAAGTTCCTGTACCAACGTGCAGATTTGTGGCGCGGCGGCAGTGCCGCCGCGCCCTTTTCGGCCCGGCAGGGCCGTACCGAACATAACCGAACGAAAAGGAGAAAATCACCATGGATAAGCAGAACCGCAAAGCCATCATCGCCGGCAACTGGAAAATGAACAAGACCCCCTCCGAGGCGGGCCTTCTGATCGACGAGCTGATCCCCGCCGTCCAGAACGCCGGGTGCGAGGTCGTCATCTGCGTGCCCTTCACCGATCTGGAGGTGGCGGTTGCCAAGTGCAGCGGCACCAACATCCATGTGGGCGCCGAGAACGTCCACTACGAGAAATCCGGCGCTTTCACCGGCGAAATTTCCGCCGATATGCTGGTTGACCTGGGCGTGGAGTACGTCGTGCTTGGCCACAGCGAGCGCCGCCAGTATTTTGCCGAGACCAACGAGACCGTCAACAAGCGCGCCAGGGCGGCTCTTGAGGCCGGTTTGAAGCCGATCATCTGCGTGGGCGAAAGCCTTGACCAGCGGGAGCAGGGCGTGACCGAGGAGCTGGTTCGCATGCAGACCAAGATCGCGCTGGGCGGCGTGAGCGCCGAGCAGCTCAGGAACGTTGTTATCGCCTACGAGCCCATCTGGGCCATCGGCACCGGCAAAACCGCTACCTCCGACCAGGCGCAGGAGGTTTGCGCCGCCATCCGCAAGGTGGTGGGCGAGCTGTACGGCGAGGCTGCCGCCAAGGGGCTGACCGTCCAGTACGGCGGCAGCATGAACCCCAAAAACGCCGACGAGCTGCTCTCCAAGCCCGATGTGGACGGCGGCCTGATCGGCGGCGCGTCCCTCAAGGCGGATCAGTTTGCGGTCATCGTGGAAGCCGCCACCAAGGGCTGAGCCGGGCCGCTTTCGCGCCGGACAGCCGGGGCGCCGCGCCAGCCTTGGCCGCCGCCCCCGTTTGAGAATCTTCGCTACCGTATGGATAAGGAGCAACCAAATCTATGTCTAAAAAACCTGTACTTCTCTGCATCATGGACGGCTTCGGCTGGACGCCCGACCAAACCTTCGGCAACGCCGTGGCCGCCGCCAAAAAGCCGCATCTGGACGCGCTGTTCGCCCGGTATCCCCACACCACCATCGAGGCGTCCGGCATGGCCGTCGGCCTGCCCGACGGCCAGATGGGCAACTCCGAGGTGGGCCACACCAACATGGGCGCGGGCCGCATCGTCTACCAGCAGCTCACCCTCATCACCAAGTCCATCCGGGACGGCGAGATGTTCCAAAACCCCGTGCTGGCGCGCAACATGAAGGCCGCCATCGATGCGGGCAAGGCCATCCACCTGATGGGCCTGGTCGGCACCGGCGGTGTCCACTCCCATGCGGATCACTGGTTCGGCGTGATGGAGATGGCCAAAAAACTGGGCGCCAAGGCGCTCTACCTTCACTGCATCATGGACGGCCGCGATACCGACCCCCATTCCGGCGAGGGCTTTCTGGCCGATCTGCAGGCCAAGCTGGACGAGCTGGGCCTGGGCAGCATCGCCACCGTCACCGGCCGCTACTACGCGATGGACCGTGACAACAACTGGGACCGCGAGGAAAAAGCCTATGCCGCTTTTGTGTACGGCGAGGGCAACCACGCCGCCACGGCCAAGGAGGCCATCGAGGCATCCTACGCCAACGATGTGACCGACGAGTTTGTTCTGCCCTGCGTGGTGGGCGAGGGCGGCCGCGTTCAGCCCGGCGATACCGTGATCTTTATGAACTTCCGGCCCGACCGCGCGCGCCAGATGACCCGCGTTTTCGTGGACGACGACTTCAAGGGCTTTACCCGCCGCTTCGGCCGTTTCCCGGTGCAGTACGTCTGCATGGCGGAGTACGACGCCACCATGCCCAACGTGGAGGTGGCCTACCCGCCCGTCGCGCTGACGAACGTGCTTGGCCAGTACCTGGCCGACAACGGCAAGACCCAGCTGCGCATTGCCGAGACCGAAAAATACGCCCATGTCACCTTCTTTTTCAACGGCGGCGTAGAGGCCCCCTACGCGGGCGAGGACCGCAAGGTCATTCCCAGCCCCAAGGTGGCCACCTACGACCTCAAGCCCGAGATGAGCGCCTTCCTTGTCGCGGACGAGTGCAAGGCCCGCATTGAGAGCGGCAAGTACGACGTGATCATCCTCAACTTTGCCAACTGCGATATGGTCGGCCATACCGGCGTGTACGACGCCGCGGTCAAGGCCGTGGAAGCGGTGGACAAGGCGGTGGACGAGGTCGCCTCCGCGGTGCTGGCGGCGGGCGGCGTGGTCTTTTTGACCGCCGACCACGGCAACGCCGAGAAGATGGAAAACCCGGACGGCACCCCCTTCACCGCGCACACCACCAACCCGGTGCCCTTTGTGGTCATCGGCGCGGGGAATGTCAAGCTGCGGCAGGGCGGCTGCCTGGCCGATATCGCGCCCACCATGCTGCCCTACATCGGGCTGCCGGTTCCCAAAGAGATGACCGGCAAAAGCATCATTGTGAGCGAGTAAGCCTTTACCGGCAAAACAGGCCGGGGGACGGCGCCTTGCGGGGCGCCGCCCCTCTTTTTTTTCGGTGCCGCGCGGTTTACACGGTCCGGCCAAGATGCTATACTGAAACCAGAGACGGCAAGGCCGCCCGGTGTTTGAATACTACGCAAGGGAGAAGATACGATGCGCTATTGTAAAAAGTGTACGATGCCCGATACCCGCCCCGGCATCACGTTTGACGCGCAGGGCGTTTGCAGCGCCTGCCGCCACTACGAAAGCCGCAAGGCGATAGACTGGGATGCCCGCTTCAAGGAGTTTGAGGCCCTGTGCGACCGTTACCGCGGCAGCAACGGCCCCGGCGGGTACGACTGCGCGGTGGCGGTGTCCGGCGGCAAGGACAGCCATTTCCAGGTGTACATGCTCAAGGAAGTCATGCACATGAACCCGATCCTGTTCAGCGTGGAGGATAACTTCCCGATGACGGAGGCAGGCAGGCACAACCTGCAAAACCTCAGCGAGGAATTTGGCTGCACCATCATCAGCTGCAAGCCCAACATCCGGGTGCAGAAGATCCTGATGCGCAAGTTCTTTGAAAAATACGGCAAGCCCACCTGGTATGTGGACCGGCTGATCTATACCTTCCCGCTGCACATGGCGGCCAAGTTCAACACCCCGCTGCTCTGCTACGGCGAGAACGTCAGCTTTGAGTACGGCGGCGGCGACGACAAGGAAACGTACAGCGCCATGGGCCAGGTGGAAAACGGCGTGGCCGTGGGGATGCCGATGGAGGAGCTGCTGGGCGACGGCGTGACCGAGAAGGACCTTTCGCTGACGCTGGCCCCCGACGAGGAGGAGCGCAAAAAGCTTGACCCCTTCTACATGAGCTATTTTGTGCCCTGGAACAGCTACAGGAACTACCAGCTGGCCAAGGCGCACGGCTTCCATGACCTTACCCACGAGTGGGACCGCACCCACCACGCCGAAAATTTTGACCAGATCGATTCCCGCGCCTACCTGGTTCACAGCTGGCTCAAATACCCCAAGTTCGGCCATGCCGCCGCCACCGATTACACGGCCCGCTACATCCGCTACGGCATGATGACCCGCGAGGAGGCCGTCTCCATCATCAAGGCGCGGGACGGCAAGCTGGATCCGCTCTGCGTGCGGGACTTCTGTGCCTTCTGCGGCTATACCGAGAGCGAATTTTGGGCCATCATCGACCGCTTCTACAACCGCGACATCTTCCGCAAGGACGAGTACGGCGAGTGGGTGCTGAAAGAGCCGATCTGGGAAGAAAAACGCTGAGAAGGGGGATGCCGCCATGGAACTGGAGGAACTGCACCGGGTCATGGATTCGGGCGCGCTGTATCTGCCCTCGGACGAGGCGCTGCTTGCGCAGCAGGCCGCCTGCCTGGAGCTTTTGTACGATTTCAACGCCACCCGCCCCGGCCAAACCGCCGAGAGGGAGGCCCTTTTGCGCAAAATGTTCGCCGAGCTGGGCGAGGGCTGCTATGTGGAGCCGCCGCTTCGCGCCAATTTTGGGGGCCGCCATGTCCATTTTGGCAGGGGCGTGTACGCCAACTTCAACCTGACGCTGGTGGACGATACCCACATCTATGTGGGGGATTTTACCATGTTCGGCCCCAACGTCACGGTGGCCACGGCGGGCCACCCGCTTCTGCCCTCCCTGCGGCGGCAGGGCTACCAGTACAACAGCCCGGTGCATATCGGCCGCAACTGCTGGATCGGGGCGGGGGCCATCCTGCTGCCGGGCGTTACGCTGGGGGACAACGTGGTGGTGGGCGCGGGCAGCGTCGTCACCGGGGATCTGCCCGACAACGTGATCGCCGTGGGCAATCCCTGCCGGGTGCTGCGCCCCGTGACCGAGCATGACCGCGAATTCTACTTTAAAACGCACCGCATCGGCCCCGCGGAGCAGGCCAAAATCGAGGAGCCGCCCCTGCCGTAAGGCGGCGGGCGAAGCCGCCCCGGCCGGTTGCGCAAAACAGACGGAAAAAATCGTTGTTCCACGCGCTTTTTTGTCGGTTTGCGGCGCCGCGCCCTCTTGCGGCGCGGCGGCAAATGTGGTATACTTGCATTTCAAAGAACAGCAACGGCGCTGTCCCTTTTGGGTTTGTGTACCCGGGGGACGGCGCCTTTTTGCGGTTCCGGCGCCTGCACGGCAGGCGGTTCCAGCGTGTGTGGTAAGAAACAACAGGAAATTTGCGTGAAACAGGAGTGTTGCCCTATGGAAAAACTGCCCCGCAAGGTTGAGATCGATTATGCCCGGTATGCCCCGGCGCTGCCGGAAGAACAGCGGGAGGCCTACTTTGGCCTGCCTCGCCATGTTCAGTTTTGTACCGATTGCGTGATGAGCAACCAAAAGCCCAACAGCTGCTATGAGTTTGAGCATACGATCCGCTCGGTCAAAAAGACGATGGTCATCCAGCCGGACGGCGTCTGCGATGCCTGCCACGCCTGCCGCAACAAGGCCAACGGCCATATCGACTGGGCGCTGCGCGAGAAGGAACTGCGCGAGCTGTGCGACCGGTACCGCAAAACCGACGGCAGCTACGACTGCCTGGTGCCCGGCTCCGGCGGCAAGGACAGCTTTTACGCGGCCCATCTTCTCAAATACAAGTACGGGATGCATCCCCTCACCGTGACCTGGGCGCCCCACATCTATACCCCCTGGGGCTGGGAAAACATGCAGGCCTGGATCCACGCCGGGTTCGACAATTACCTCTGCACCCCCAACGGCCAGACGCACCGCCTGCTGACCCGCCTTGCCACCGAAAACCTGTTCCATCCCTTCCAGCCCTTTATTTTGGGCCAGAAGCAGCTTGCGCCCAAGATGGCCGCCAAGTTCGGCATCCCGCTGGTTTTTTACGGCGAGAACGAGGCCGAATTCGGCAACCCCATTGCGGACAACAACTCGGCGCTGCGGGACGAGCATTTCTTCGCCGTCAACGATTACGACCACATCTATCTGGGCGGCGTATCGCTGCGCCAGCTGGAGGAGGACTACAAGGTGGACAAGGCCGATCTGGCCATCTACCTGCCCGGCGATACCTCCAACCTGGAAAAGAACCATGTGCAGGTGCGCTATCTAGGCTACTACGAAAAATGGCATCCGCAGGGCGCCTACTACTACGCCGTTGAGCATGGCGGCTTCCGCCCTGCGCCCGAGCGCACCCAGGGCACCTACTCCAAATACAACTCCATCGACGACAAGATCGACGATTTTTTTTACTATACCACCTACATCAAGTACGGCATCGGGCGCACCACCTACGACGCCGCGCAGGAGATCCGCAACGAGGAAATCACGCTGGACGAGGGCCGCGCCCTCTGCAAAAAGTTCGACGGCGAGTATCCCGACCGCTTTGAAAAGGAAATTTTCGAGTATCTTTCGATCGATGCGCTGCACTTCCCCTGGGCCAGCCGGCTTTTTGAGCAGCCCCGGATGGATCGCGCCTACTTTATGCACCTGGCCGACCGCTTCCGCTCCCCCCACCTCTGGAAATACGAGGACGGGCTTTGGAAGCTGCGCTACACCCCCTACAAGGGGGACAGCGAGGTGCTTTGGGGCGACCCGCGCGGCACCCGCCGCGAGGGGTGAGCGCCATGGACGAAACACGCAACAAAAAGATCCGGCTGGTGGCCCGGCTGGACGTCAAGGATGTCAACCTGGTCAAGGGCATCCAGCTGGAAGGGCTGCGCAAGCTGGGCGACCCCAACCGCTTTGCGCGGGACTACTACGCCCAGGGCATCGACGAGCTGCTGTACATTGACATCGTGGCAAGCCTGTACAACCGCAACAATCTTTCGGACATCGTCCGCCGCACGGTGGAGGATGTGTTCATCCCCGTCTGCGTGGGCGGCGGCCTGCGCAGCGTGGAGGACGTCCGCCGCATTCTCTCGATGGGGGCCGACAAGGTCGCCATCAACACGGCGGCCATCAAGCGGCCCGCGCTCATCACCGAGGTGGCCAACGCCTTCGGCAGCCAGTGCATGGTGCTGTCCATTCAGGCCAAGCGAAGCCGCACCCAGCCCGGCAAATGGGAGGCCTACTACGACAACGGCCGCGCCCACTCGGGGTACGACGCCGTGGAATGGGCGCGGCGCGGCGCGGCGCTGGGCGCCGGAGAAATTCTGCTGATGAGCGTGGACAACGAGGGACTGCAGCGGGGGATGGATCTGGAACTGATCCGGGCCGTCACCGCGGCGGTTCGGGTGCCGGTCATCTGCGGCGGCGGCGTGGGCTGTGCCGCGGATATCGTGGACGGCGCCAACGCCGGGGCCGACGCCGTGGCCTGCGCCGCGGTGCTGCACTACGGCAAGGCCACCGTCGGGGCGCTGAAGCAGGCCGTCCGGGACGGCGGCGTGGAGGTGCGCGCATGAAAATCACCGTGATCGATTACGGGCTTTCCAACCTGCTCAGCGTGCGGCTGGCGCTGGCGAAGGAGGGCGCCGAGGTTGCCGTCACCCAGGACCCTGCCGCGGTGCTGGCGGCCTCCGCGCTGGTACTGCCCGGCGTGGGCGCCTTCCGGGACGGGATGGAGGGGCTGCGGCGCCTGGGGCTGATCGGGCCGATCTGCCGCAAGGCCGCCGCAGGCACCCCGCTGCTGGGCATCTGCCTGGGCATGCAGATGTTGTTTGACGAATCGGAGGAGTTTGGCCTTTACCCCGGCCTGGGGCTGATCCCCGGCAGGGTGGTCAAAATTCCCGATACCGACGCCGGCGGCGCCCCCCAGCGGGTGCCGCACATCTCCTGGAACCCGCTTTACCCGGCCGCGGGCCGCGCCGATTTTGCCGGCACCGCCCTGGGCGGCGTTGCGCCCGGGCAGGAATGCTACTTTATCCACTCCTACGAGGCAAAGCCTGCCTGCGCGGCGGATCGCCTGGCCGATACCGTGTACGGGGGCCGGCGCATCTGCGCCGCGGCCATGCGGGGCAGCGTGCTGGGCACCCAGTTCCACCCCGAAAAAAGCGGCCCCGTGGGGCTTTCGATCCTGCAAAGCTACCTGGCCCTGTGCGCCGCCGCGCCGCAAGCCCCGGATTGATAAAATTTAATAGTAAATCTTAAAACAAAACCCGGCATGAAAGGCGAACGGCCCGCCCATGCCGGGTTTCTTTTTGGCTCTAAAGTCATGAACCGTCAAAAAACGAAAATAAAAGAAAAAATACCAGACTTTTTACACAAAAAACGTCAAAAACGCTAAAACAACGCGCCAATTTCTGGAAGAACCGTCAATAGCAATCTGGCGGAAAAAGCGTACAATATTGGTTAGAAGGACTTAATCTTTTGCGACAATATCTTGCAAATGAAAGCCCTAAAATGCACAGAAGGAGGCGTTTCTCACATGGATTGGAAATTGACAAATGAGGTCGGCGCACCGGTGGAAAACAACGAGCACAGCATTACGGCAGGCCCGCGCGGCCCGGTGATGATGCAGGACGTTTGGCTGCTGGAAAAGCTGGCCCACTTTGACCGGGAGGTTATCCCGGAGCGCCGTATGCACGCCAAGGGCTGGGGCGCTTACGGCACCCTGACCGTCACCCAGGATATCACCCGGTACACCAAAGCGGCGCTGTTCAGCGAGATCGGCAAAAAGACCGATCTGTTTCTCCGCTTTTCCACCGTCGCGGGCGAGCGCGGCGCGGCCGATGCCGAGCGGGACATCCGCGGCGTGGCCGTCAAGTTTTACACCGAGGAGGGCAACTGGGATCTTGTGGGCAACAACACGCCCACCTTCTTTATCCGGGACGTTCACAACTTCCCCGATCTGAACCGCGCCGTCAAGCGCGACCCCCGCACCGGGATGCGCAGCGCCCAGAACAACTGGGATTTCTGGACCCTTCTGCCCGAAACCTTCCACCAGACCACCGTTGTGATGTCCGACCGCGGCATCCCGGACGGTTTCCGGCATATGCACTTCTTCGGCGAGCATACGTTCTCCATGTACAACGCCAAAAATGAGCGCGTGTGGGTCAAGTTCCACTTCCGCACCGAGCAGGGCATCAAAAACCTGACCGATGCGCAGGCCGCCGCCATCTGCGCCAACGACCGCGAGAGCGCCGGGCGCGACCTGTTCAACGCCATCGAGAAGGGCGATTTCCCCAAGTGGAAGATGTACATCCAGGTGATGACCGAGGAACAGGCCAAAAACCACTACGAGAATCCGTTCGACATCACCAAGATCTGGCGCCACAAGGAATTCCCCCTCATCGAGGTGGGCGAGCTGGAACTGAACCGCTGGCCCGAAAACTATTTTGCCGAGGTCGAGCAGGCTGCCTTCACCCCCGCCCATGTGGTGCCGGGCATCGGCTTCTCGCCGGATAAATTCCTGCAGGGGCGCCTGTTCGTCTATGGCGATGCGCAGCGTTACCGCCTGGGCATCAACCACAACCAGATCCCCGTCAACCAGGCCAAGCACGCCCATGTGGCCGATTACCACCGGGACGGCGCCATGCGGGTGGACGGCAACTACGGCGACGCGCCGGCCTACAGCCCCAACTCCGCGGGCTACTGGGCGGCCCAGCCCGAGGTCATGGAGCCGCCGCTGCCCCTGGAAGGCGCCATGTGGCGGTATGACCCCACCGACGACCCTACCGACGACAACTTCCGCGCGGGCGGCGAGCTGTACCGCGTGATGACCGAGGACAAGAAGGAACTTCTGATCGGCAACACGGCCCGCAACATCGCCCCCTGTTCCGAGACGATCAAGTATCGCCACGCGGTTCACTGCACCTGGGCGGACGCCGATTACGGCGCCCGGATGACCAAGGCGCTCAAGCTGGATCCGGCCGTTGTGGCCGAGCTGGCCAAGGGCGACCACAAAGCGCTGATTGCGGCAACCCTGCCCGGCGGGCGCTTCAGCGCCGAGCCCTGCGCCATGGCCTGCCCTACCTGTGAGCAGCCCTGCATCGACGAAAAATACCTGTAAAAACGGTTCTTCCTCCGTTTGGCCGCCTGCCCCCATGGGCGGCTGACGCGGCGCGCCCCCGGCTGCCTGAAAACAGCCGGGGGCGCGCCGCGTTTACGGGGGAATGCCGCACGGTTCTTTGACGGGGCGCATGCCGGCACGGCGCGCCATGCCCCAGGGTTGACTTGCCGCCGCGGGCGTACTATGATGACAGGGTGCAGCAAAACCTGCGGAAAGAGGTGCATCGCTTTGCGCGAACATCCGCCTAAAACCGTCGCCCGCCCGGACAACCCGGGGTCCTATTTCCTGGCCGAAACCGGGGTGCTGGCGCTGGTCACGGTATCGGGCATCGTATACAACGGGGGCCTGGCGGCCATGCCCTGGTTCGAGGGCCAGCTGGCCCAATGCCTGCTGGACATAACCCGGGGGCAAAAGCAGTGGCGGGATATGGCGCTGCTGGCCGGGCTTTACCTGGGCGTTACCCTGCTGGTGCAGGGCATGCGCTGCCTCAAGCGGTTTTACGTCCGCCGCTTTGCCAACGATACGGCCCGCACCATGCGGGGGCTGCTTTACAACAGCCTGGTGCATCAGCCCCGCGCCGCCCTGCAGAGCGAGAGCGTGGGCGAGGCCATGACCCGCGCCGTGGCCGATGTGGATGCCTGCGTGGAGGGAATGCGAAAGTTTACCACCGAAGTGTTTGATACCGGCGTGGTCATGGTCGGTTACCTGGGGCTGCTGCTCTGGTATGATGCGCGTCTGGCCCTGCTTTGCTGCGCCTTCACCCTGCCCGCCTACGCCATCGCCTCCCGGCTCAAACGGCGGGTGGTGCGGGCCAACGCAGCCTACAAGCAAAGCGCCGGGCGGCTGGGCGGCGCCACGATGGACCGCATTGCCAACGCGCTGACCTACCGTGCCTTTGGGGCCGAGGCCGGGCGGGATGCCGCCTACCGCGCCTCGCTGGACGATTACGCCCGCAAAGCCGCCGCCGCCAACGTCTGGGAGGGCGCCATGCAGCCCCTCTACAATGTGGTGGCGATGGGCGGCGTTCTGTTCCTGCTCTACTTTGGGGGGCGCAACGTGCTGGGCACCGGCTGGACGCAGTGGAATCTGGCAGCGTTCACGGCCTTTTTGTCCTGCTTTGTGCGGCTGGCGTCCAAAACCTCCCACGCGGCCAAGCTGTTCAACGCCGTGCAAAAGGCGCAGGTATCCTGGCGGCGGATCCGCCCCCTGCTCCACCCGCCCACCGCGCTGAACACCGATACCGCGCTGGACCCCGCCGCGCCGATGGAACTGACGGTTTCCCATCTTTCGTTTGCCTACCCCGGCGGGCCGGAAATCCTGCACGATCTCTCCTTCTCCGCCCGGCCCGGTCAGCTGGTGGGGATCACGGGGCCGGTGGCGGGCGGAAAATCCACGCTTGGCCAGGTGTTTCTTTGCGAGGCGCCCTACGCGGGCAGCATCCGGCTGGGCGGGCGGGAGCTGACCGCGTACACCCCCTGGGAGCGGAGCCTGCTGGTGGGCTGGCAGGGCCACGCGCCTGAGCTGCTGGACGAAACGCTGGCCGAGAACGTCCGTCTGGGCGGCGGCGCTCCGGCGGACGCCGCGCTGGCCGCGGCCTGCCTGGACCCCGACCTGGCCGCCATGCCGGCCGGGGCCGATACCCCCATCGGCGCGGGCGGGGTGCGGCTTTCGGGCGGGCAGCAGGCCCGCACGGCGCTGGCGCGTGCGCTCTACGCCCCCCACCCGCTGCTGGTGCTGGACGATCCCTTTGCCGCGGTGGATCGCGCCACCGAGGCGGCCATCCTGGCCAACCTGCGGGAAAAAGCGCCCAACAGCGTGATCCTGCTGATCTCCCACCGGCTCACGGCGTTTCCCCGGTGCGATCAGGTGTTGTGGGTGGCGCAGGGACGGGTGCAGTGCGGCACCCACGCCGGACTGCTGCAAACCAACAGCGGGTATGCGGCTTTTTACCGCGCCCAGACCGAGGGAGGTGCGGATCTTGACGAAATCTGAACAAAACAGGGCGGCAAACGCCGCCCGACCCGTTCGCCTTGCCGCGGTTGCGGCGGGCACCCTGCGCCGGGCCTGGGTTCTGGCGCTGGCCACCGGTCTGGTCATTGCCGGGGCGGTGGCCGCGGCCCTGCTGCCGCCGCTGGCGCTGGAGGGCATCGTGAACCGCCTGGCCGGGGGCGAGGCCGTCGGCTGGGGGCTGGCGCTTGGCTACTTTGGCCTGCTGGCCGCGGCCGGGGCGCTGGAATCGGCGCAGTCGGTCTGCATCACGGTGTTTGGCCAGCGCATCACCCGCGATTTGCGGGACGCCATGTGCCAAAAGCTTGCCCGGCTGCCCGCGGCCTATTTTTCCGGGCACGAGCCGGGCTGGCTGACCTCCCGCTTTACCAACGATGTGGATACCGTGGAGACGCTGTTTGACGAGGGCATCGTCAGCATGTTTGCGGACGGCTGCAAGGTGGTGGGCATTGTGGCGGTCATCTTCACCCGCAGCCGGGGGCTGGGGGTGCTGCTGGCGGTGGTCACGCCGCTGCTGTTTGGGCTGACCCGCTGGTTCCAAAAACGGATGCTGGCGGCCCAGCTGGCCAACCGGGCGGCCATTGCCCGCGTCAACGGCTGCATGCCTGAGACGATCCGCAATATCCGCATGATCCACGCCTTTTGCCGCGAGCGGTACATGGAGGCCCGGTACGACAAGGGCCTGCAGCAAAGCTACCGCAGCACGGAAAAAACCAACCTGTACGATTCGGTCTACTCGCCCATCGTGGTGTTTACGGGGGCGGCGGTGGTGGCCGTTATGATGGTTCTTTCGGCGCGGGGCGGCGGGATGCAGCAGTGGTTTGGGATGTCGGTGGGCGCCTCGGTGGCGGTCATCGCCTATGTGGGCAAGGTGTTCGGCCCGCTGGAAAGCATCGGCATGGAGATCGAGAACATCCAGTCGGCGGTGGCCGGGGTTCGGCGGATCAACGAATTTCTGGCCGAGCCGGAGCGTCCCGCGCCCGACCTGCCCCTGCCCGACGCCGCCCGCACCGGCCCCGGCGCGCCTGCCGCCGCCGCGCTGGCCGATGTCACCTTCGGCTACGATCCGGCCCGCCCGGTGCTTCGGCATTTTTCTCTGGCGGTGGCCCCCGGCGAGTCCGTCACCCTGGTGGGCCGCACCGGCGCCGGCAAAAGCACGGTGTTCCGGCTTTTGCTGGGGGAGTATCTGCCCGCGGCGGGGGAGGTGCGGGTGTTCGGCGCCCCGGCCTTCCGGATACGCGATGCCGAAAAGCGGCGGCTGTTCGGCTATGTGGCCCAGCAGTTTGCGCCGGTGGCCGGAACGGTGGGGGAGCAGATCTCGCTGTTTGACCCCGCCCTCGGCCCCGATGCCGTCCGGCGGGCCGCCGCGCTGGTGGGGCTGGACGGCGTAATCGGCGCGCTGCCGCAGGGGTATGCCACGCCCTACGCGGACGGGCTGTTCAGTCAGGGGCAAAAGCAGCTGCTTTCCATTGCGCGGGCGGTCGCCGCCGATCCGCCGCTGCTGCTGCTGGACGAGATTACGGCCAGCCTGGATTCCGGCACCGAGCAGCTGGTGCTTTCGGCGCTGAGCCGCGCGGCCCAAAACCGCACGGTGCTTTCGATTTCCCACCGCCTGTACGAGCAGGACGCCCGCACCCGCCGCGTGGCATTGTAAAGCAAGGCTTTGCCGCGCCGCCGTCCCTGCATGGCGCCGCCGCGGGCCGACGCAAAAACGCCTTCCGCCCGGCATGCCGCCGGGCGGAAGGCGTTTTTGCGCTTTTGAAAAAAAGCAAAACGGTTATTTCAGATGCTCCTCGCACTTGAGCATCCGCTCCTCGTAGCCGTCCAGCTTCCAGTCCAGTTTGGACAGCACCTCGTTCATCTCGGCAATTTTGGCAACGATCTGCGCCCGCTGCTCCAGCAGCAGCTTTTTGCGGGCCGGGATGGTGCCGGTGCCCTGGCGCAGCAGCACAAAATACTCGACCAGCGTTTCGATCGAGACCCCGGCGGCCCGCATGCACTTGACGTACTCCACCTGCTTGCAGTCGGCCTCGCTGTAATCGCGGATGCCGCCCTGGGTGCGGCGCACCGGCAGCAAAAGGCCGATCCGCTCATAGTAGCGCAGGGTGTCCGGGGTAAGGCCGTACTGTTTGGCAACCTCGGCAATCGTCATAAAAACGCACCTTCCTCTTGTTTTGCTTGTGCCTTCAGCATACCACCTGGAGTCAACTCAAAGTCAAGCCCCGGAAGCAAATTTTGTGCCGGCCCGGCGGAATGCTTTGGGCAAAGCCGCGCGCGGGCCGCCCTTACAGCCCCGCCGCAAACAGGGCCGCGCCCAGCGCCCCGCAAAGCTGGGCCGCCGGGCTGACGAACAGCGGCGCCTTCAGCCGCTCCTCAATGGCGCGCACGACCCCCTCGTTCCGGGCCACGCCGCCCGTGATGATGTACGCCGGCGCGGCGCCCACCCGGCCCGTCAGGGTGGCGATCTTGGCGGCAACGGCGTTGTTCAGCCCGTGTACGATATCGCCCACGGCCCTGTTCTGCGCCACCAGCGATACAACCTCCGATTCCGCAAAAACCGTACACATGCTGGAAATGGCGATATCTTCCTTCCAGTCCAAGCCCTTGCGGCTCATTTCGTCCATCGTCAGGCCCAGCGTGCGGGCCATCATCTCCAAAAAGCGGCCGGTTCCGGCGGCGCATTTGTCGTTCATCACAAAATTCTGCACCTTGCCGTCGGCATCGATGCGGATGGCCTTGCTGTCCTGCCCGCCGATGTCGATGATGGTGCGGGCGCCGGGGCAAAGCTGATGCGCGCCCCGGGCGTGGCAGGTAATCTCGGTGATGCTCTCGCTGCCCGCCCCAATGCTGGCCCGGCCGTAGCCGGTGGCCACCGTGCGGGCGATCGCATCGGGCGCCAGGCGAGCGGCGGCCAGCGCGGCGGCCAGCGCAGCCTCGGCGCTGGCCGCCGCACCGCCCCCGGTGGGCAGGATGCTGCTGCCCACCAGGTTGCCGCTTCCGTCCACGATCACGGCGTCGGTGCTGGTGGAACCGCTGTCCACCCCGGCAAAATAGCGGCCTTCCCTCATGGCGGGCGCTCCCTTCCGCCCCGCGGCCGGGGGCTGCAATGTTTCGGCAAAGGCTTCCACCCGGGTGCGGAGCTGGCCGCTGCTCTGCAGGGTGTAGTCCGTCTCGATTTTGGTCATGGGCAGGGTGCAGAGCCGCCGGGCGTCCGCGTACTCCATCCCGTAGTAATCGCAGAACTTGATGGTGTGGAACAGCACCCCGCGCAGCGCGGGATCCTCCAGCAGGGCCCGCCGCCCCGTAAAATCCGCCATCCGGCGGCAGGGCAGCTGACCCAGCAGCGCGCCCGCATAGGCTTCCGGCAGGGGGGCGCCGCTTTCGTCCGCCTCCGGCGGGGGAACGTCCCGGCTGCCCACGCAGGTCAGGTTGCGCACCGGGTAGGGGCAGCTTTGCTGGATCATCGCGGTCAGGGCGCTGCCCGCGCGCGCGCCCAGCAGGGCGATGTAGGGCTCGCCTGCAGGCGCGGGCGGGGCAAACGCGGCCAAAAACCGCGCCCGGTCAAAGGGCCTGCGGCAGTAGGCCGCATAGGCGTCCCGCAGGCGGGCCAGCTCGCGGGCGTACCGCGCCCGCTGGCAGGGGCCGTCGGTGTGGGGCAGATCCAGCAAAAACAAAAACCGGCACTTGCCGCTTGCCGCCAAAACATCGTAGGCGCGGCGCATCACATCGCAGCAGTTTACCAGCACCAGCTCGTCCACGCCGCCCGCCAGCGCGGCCTGCAGCACCGATTTGCCAAACCCGCACAGGTTGCCGTGGGCGGCCCGGTCGCTCAGATCAAAAGCCTCGGCGGGGCGGTCCAGCACCGCGGGTGCGGCCCCAAAGCCCTGCAACAGCTCCACGGGGGTGTACTTGCAAACGTAGTAGATCATCCGCGCGCCTCCAAAAGCTCCAAAAAGGCCTGCATCCGGGTGGCAAGCTGCCCGTCCCCGGTGTTGGCCGGGCAGCAGGCGTCCCCGTCCAGCACCAGCGTGGGCAGGCCGTCCGCCTCCAGGGCCGTCTTGATCAGCTGGGTGGCGCCCAGCGTGCTTTTGCAGCCCCAGTGGGCAAACAGCACCACGCCGTCCGCATGGGTCTGGGCGGCCAGCTCCCGCGCGCGGGCGATGCGCACGTCCGGGCTGCCGTTGAAGCCCGAGTAGACCAGCCGCCGCGCCATCGAGCCGTAGGGGTCGTTCTCGTCCTGGGGGATCAGCAGGCTGTCGTAGCAAAGGTCGCACCCGGTCACGAACAGCGAATCGCTGAAATTGAGGGCGGTGCGCAGGGCGGGCTGCATATAGGGGATCACATGCAGCCACAGCAGCCGCCGCGCGCGGGAGCGCGGCGCCGCCGCGATCTCCCCGGCCAGGCGGGAAAAAAACGTTTCCCCGGCCTGGCTGCCCAGCAGATTGTGGCTCATAAAAGCCGCATACATCTCGCCGGTGGCGTCGCCGGGAAGCCGGCGCTCGGCCTCGGCGGCCAGATACCGCTGAAACTGCTCGCCGCTGCGGCGGCTGCGGGCCACCCCGGCCCGCAGAGCCTCCTCGGTCACGGGGCGGCCGGTCACGTCCTGCACAAATTCCACCATCCCGCGCAGCTGGCGGGCGACGTCCTGCACGGCGTCCTCGGTCTTTTCGTAGGGAACGTCAAGAAAATAACAGGGCGCGCCGTACCGCTGCTGCAGGTGGGGAAAGGTGACCATGTTGCCGTCGCAGGCAAGGCTGGTGTACACGATCATCCGGGGCCGGGGCAGAAGGCCGCTCTCGGCGGCGCCCAAAAAGGTGCGGTGGAACGAACAGAGCGTCTCGGGCACGCCGCGCTCTGCGGCCTGCTCCTGAAAAGGCACCTCGCAGTGGGCGCCCATCAGATACCCCGAGATCGCTTCCAGCGAGTAGGGCGTCACCCCGGCGGCGAACAGCGGCTCGCAGGGGACAAACAGGCTGACCAGCGCCGCGTTGTGCGGATCGGCCAGCGCCGCAAGGATCAGCCTGGTCACCTCGGACGCCGCGTACCGGCGGGCGGGGGGCAGATCCCGGCGCACAAACGGCGGCCGCACGGCCAGCAGCTCGGCGCGGTAGCCCGCCAGCAGCAGGGCGCGGGCGCGGGCGGGGTTCCGGCGGGCCAGGTCCGCCACCCGCCCCCCAAACCAGGATACAAGGTCCATCGTTTTCCTCCCTTAGCCCGGCGCGGAGCCGGGCGTTCGCCTTTCAGTGTACCAAAACGCGGCGCAAAAGGGGAAGTACAAAATTTCAATAGTGTACCAATCCGCCCGCTGCGGCGCCCCCTGAAATTTTGCCCGGCGCTTGACTTGGAGTTGACTCCATGGTGTAAACTGGTTACACTCATAAAGGCGGTCCGGAAACCGGGCGCCTGCAACAGCAAAAAGCAACCCGGCCCGCGCCGCCCGGCGCGCGGCCCCAACGGAAGGAGATTTCCCCTTATGCACATGGCGGACGCGCTTCTCTCCCCCGCGGTGGGCGGGACCCTGTACGCGGTCAGCGGGGCCGCGGCGGCGCTGGCCGCGGCCAAGATCAAAAACGGCGAGCTGGGCGAAAAAAAGCTGCCGCTGATGGCGGTGTCGGGCGCGTTTGTGTTTGCGGCACAGATGATCAACTTTGCCATTCCCGGCACCGGCTCCAGCGGGCATATCGGCGGGGGCATCCTGCTGGCGGGGCTGCTGGGCGGCTACCCGGCGCTGCTTACGCTGGCCGCCGTGCTGACCATCCAATGCCTGTTTTTTGCGGACGGCGGCCTGCTGGCGCTGGGCGCCAACATCTTCAACATGGGGGTCGTCCCCTGCCTGATTGTTTACCCGCTCCTATTCCGGCCCCTGCTCAAAAAAGGGATTACGCCCGGCCGGCTGAGCGCCGCGTCCATCCTCTCGGCGATCGCGGGGCTGGGGCTGGGGGCCTTCGGCGTGGTGGCGGAGACGATGGCCTCCGGCGTCGCCGAGCTGCCCTTCGCGGCCTTTGCGGGGCTGATGCTGCCCATCCATCTGGTCATCGGCGCCGTGGAAGGCGTGATCACGGCGGCTGTTTTGACCTATGTCTGCAAGACCAGGCCCGAGCTGCTGCAAAGCGCGCTCGACCGCGCCCCCGTCCGGGCGGGGGTGTCCGTCAAAAAAACGGTGGCGGCGCTGGCCGTCTGCGCGGTGCTGGCGGGGGGCGGGCTTTCGTTCTATGCCTCCCAAAACCCGGACGGTCTTGAATGGGCGATGGGCCGCATCCTGCAGGGCCGGGAACTGCGCGCCGACGATGCCGCCCACACGGCGGCCGCCGCGGTGCAGCAGCATACGGCCATCCTGCCCGATTACGACACCGCCAAGGGCGGAGGCGGGGCCACCGGCGCGGCGGGGGTGACCGGCGCGCTGCTCACCTGCGCGCTGGCGGGCGGCGCGGGCGCCGCCGTGACCTTAACCAAAAAGCGCGCGAAAAAGCGGCGGGACGACGAAAGCCGCCAGAATCCCGGACGGGAATAAAAACGACAGGGAAGGGGACGCCGCATGGCCGATATCCGCAGCAAACTCAACGAGCTGTATTCGCTGGAACAGCTGGCGGCGGGGCGCACGGCGCTTCACCGGCTCCATCCGCTGTCCAAAATGGCGGTCACGGCGGTCTACCTGCTCTGCGTGGCCTCCTTTGACCGCGGCGCGGTCGTGCGGCTGCTGCCCTACCTTTTTTACCCGGCGCTGGTGCTGTCTCTGGCCGAGATCCCGTACCGGATGATCGCCCGGCGGGCCTGGGTGGCGCTGCCGTTCTGCCTGTTTGCGGGCGTAAGCAACCTTCTGCTGGATCGCCGGGTGGGGGCCGTGGTGCTGGGGGTGCCGCTGTCCGCGGGGCTGCTCTCCCTCTGCTCGCTTTTGCTGCGCACGCTGCTGTGCGTAAGCGCGGTGCTGATTCTGGTGGCCGTCACGCCGTTTTCGGCCCTCACGGGGCAGCTGCGGCGGCTGGGGGTGCCGGGGCTGGTCGTCTCGCTGCTGGAGATGACCTACCGCTACATCGGCGTGCTGGCCGGGGAGGCCGCCGCCATGGTCACGGCCTACCGGCTGCGGGGCAACGGCGCGCGCTGGCCCGCGCTGCGGTACTTCGGCCCGTTTGTGGGCCAGCTTCTTCTGCGCAGCGCCGACCGCGCCGAGCGGGTATACCAGGCCATGCAGTGCCGCCTGTACGGGCGGCGGGACGCGCGCCGGGCGCAGGCCCCCTTCGCCGCGGCCGACTGGCTGTTTCTGCTGGCGGGGTGCGGCTCCTGCCTTCTTTTTCGCTTTTTTGACTTGCCCGCGTGGCTGGGAGGACTTTTGCTATGATGGATGTCGCGCACTGGACGGTCGCCTACCCGGACGGCACGGTGGCCGTGGAGGACGTCAGCTTTCACCTGGCCCCCGGCGAGCATCTGGCGCTGATCGGGGCCAACGGGGCGGGCAAAAGCTCGCTGATTCTGTCGCTGGTGGGGGTGCTGCCGGGGCGGGGCGCCGTCACGGTGGACGGCGTAGCCCTCGGCAGGCGGACCCTGGATGCCATCCGCACCAAGGTGGGGGTGGTGTTTCAAAACCCGGACGACCAGCTTTTTCTTTCCACCATCTACGACGATGTGGCGTTCGGGCCCCGCAATCTGGGCCTGGACGAGGAGACGGTCCGGCACCGGGTGGAGGACCGCCTGGCGCTGCTGCACATCAGCCACCTGCGGGACCGCACGGCGCTCAAGCTGTCGGGCGGGGAAAAGCGGATGGCCGCGCTGGCCACCGTGCTGGCCATGAAACCCGACGTGATGGTGCTGGACGAGCCGACGGCGTTTTTGGACCCCAAGGCGCGGCGCAACCTGATCGGGGTGCTGCAATCGCTGCCCCACGCCATGCTCATTGCCACCCACGACCTTGCCTTTGCAGCGGAGGTCTGCCCCCGCAGCCTGCTGCTGCGCCGGGGCCGGGTGTTTGCCGAGGGGCCGTCCGCCGACCTTCTGTACGATGAAACCCGGATGGACGAGGCCGGGGTGGAGGCCATCCGCATCCCGGCGGCCCCTGCCGCCAAGGCTTGAGAAAGGAAACGAACATTGATGACGCTGTCACAGTTTTTTGCCGCGCATCCCCGCGCCGCGCTGGGGTTTTCGGGCGGGGTGGATTCCTCCTATCTGCTGTATGCGGCCGTGCATTGCGGGGCGGATGTACGGCCCTACTACATCCACACGCCGTTTCAGCCTGCGTTTGAGCTGGCCGATGCCCAGGCCCTTGCCAAAAGCCTGGGCGTGGCGCTGACCGTGGTGGAACACGACATCTTGGCCCACCCCGAGGTGGCGGAAAACCCCGCCGACCGCTGCTATTTTTGCAAGACGGCGCTGTTCGGGCTGCTGCGGCAGCGGGCGGCGGCGGACGGCTACGCCCTGCTGCTTGACGGCACCAACGCCTCCGACGACGCGGGCGACCGCCCCGGCATGCGGGCGCTGCGGGAGCTGGAAGTCCGCTCCCCCCTGCGGGAGTGCGGGCTGACCAAGCCCGAGATCCGCGCGCGCTCCCGCGAGGCGGGGCTGTTCACCTGGAACAAGCCTGCCTACGCCTGCCTGGCCACCCGGGTGCCGGCCGGCCAGCCGCTTACGGCGGCGCTGCTGAGCCGGGTGGAGGGGGCCGAAAGCGCGCTGTTCCGGCTTGGCTTTACGGATTTCCGGGTGCGCGTTTTTCACGGCGCGGCCCGCGTTCAGCTGCCCGCGGCGGCCTGGGCCGAGGCTCCCGCCCGCCGCGCCGAGATGCTGCAGGCGCTCAAGCCCTACTTTGACACGGTGCTGCTGGATATGGAGGTGCGCTGAGGATGGAACAAAGGGATTTGCGGGCCCTGCTGGCCGCTGTGGCCGCCGGGCAGACCGATGTGGACGCCGCGCTGCTGCAGCTTAAGGAGGCGCCCTTTGCGGAAGGCCCCGGTTTTGAGGATCTCGGCTTTGCCAAGCTCGACCATCACCGCGCGCTGCGGCAGGGCGTGGGCGAGGTAATCTACGGCGCGGGCAAAACGCCCGGCCAGATTGCGGCCATTGCCAAGGCGCTGCATGCGCGCGGGCAAAAGACGGTTCTGATCACCCGGATGTCGCCGGAGGCCGCGCAGCAGGTGGCGCAGACGGTGCCCCTGCAATACGACGCCGTGGGCCGCACGGGCATCGTGGGCGAATTGCCTGCGCCGGACGGCGACGGCGCCATTGTGGTGGCCACCGGCGGCACCAGCGATATGCCGGTGGCCGAGGAGGCCGCCCGCACGGCGGAGGCCTTCGGCAACAGGGTCACCCGGCTGTACGATGTCGGGGTGGCGGGGCTGCACCGGCTGCTGGCCCACACCGACGAGCTGATGTCGGCCAGCGTCATCATCGCCATTGCGGGGATGGAGGGCGCGCTGGCCAGCGTCGTCGGCGGCCTGGCCGATTGCCCGGTCATCGCGGTGCCCACCAGCGTGGGGTACGGCGCCTCGTTCGGCGGGGTGTCGGCGCTGCTGTCCATGCTCAACTCCTGCGCCAGCGGGGTGAGCGTCGTCAATATCGATAACGGGTTTGGTGCGGCCTATCAGGCCAGCATGATCAACCATCGCGGAGGAAAACAATGAAAACGCTGTATCTGGATTGCAGCATGGGGGCCGCCGGGGATATGCTGGCCGCCGCGCTGCTGGAACTGCATCCCGCTCCCGAAGATTTTCTGCGCCGCTTCAACGCGCTGGGGCTGCCCGGCGTGCTGGCCAAGGCCGAGCCGATGACAAAGTGCGGCATTGCGGGCACCCATTTTTCCGTGACCGTGCAGGGGCAGGAGGAGGAAAGCCTGGACGAAGCCGCGCATACGCACGACCACGACCATGACCACGACCATGACCACGACCATGACCACGACCATGACCACGATCATGACCATGACCATGACCACGACCACGACCACGGGCATGACCACGATCACGATCATGACCATGACCATGACCATGACCACGACCACGGGCATGACCATGCGCACACCCACCGCACGATGGCCGGGATCGCGCAGATTTTTGACGCGCTGCCCCTTTCGGCGTCGGTGCGGCAAAATGCCCTGGCGGTCTATACCCTGATCGCCGAGGCCGAGGGCGCCGTCCACGGCCGCCCGGCGGGGGAGGTGCATTTCCACGAGGTCGGCGCGCTGGACGCGGTGGCCGATGTCACGGCGGTCTGTATGCTGATGGACGAGCTGGCCCCCCAAACCGTGGCGGCCTCGACCGTTCAGGTGGGCGGCGGGCAGGTGCGCTGCGCGCACGGCCTGCTGCCGGTGCCCGCGCCGGCCACGGCCCGGCTTCTGCTGGGCCTGCCAAGCTGCGGCGGCGCGGCGGCGGGGGAGCTTTGCACCCCCACGGGGGCGGCGCTGCTGCGCCATTTTGTGCGCTCGTTTGGCCCCCAGCCCGCCATGCGGGTGGAAAAAATCGGTTACGGCTGCGGCAAAAAGGATTTTGACCGGCCCAACTGCCTGCGCGCCAGCCTGGGCGAAACGTCCGACGGGCGGGATCAGGTGTCCGAGCTGTGCTGCAATCTGGACGACTGCACGCCCGAGGCCGTCGGCTTTGCGATGGAGCGGCTGTTTGCGGCGGGCGCGCTGGACGTTTACACGGTGCCGGTGGGGATGAAAAAAAACCGGCCCGGCATCTTGCTCTGCTGCGTCTGCCGGGCCGGGGACAGGGAGACGATGGTGCGGCTGCTGTTCCGCCACACCACCACCCTCGGCGTGCGGGAGCGCCTGTGCGACCGCTTTGTGCTTGACAGGGAGAGCCGCACCGCCGCCACCGCCTACGGGCCGGTGCGCGTCAAGCGGTCGCACGGCTGGGGCGCCGACCGTGAAAAGCCCGAGTACGACGATCTGGCCGCCATCGCGGCCCAAAACGGCATCTCGCTGCGGGAGGCCGCCGCGGAGCTGACGTTGGACGCAAAAGCGTGAAAGGCGGGCGGCGCAATGGAACTGCAGGCGATCCATAAGGTGAGCGGGGGGCGCTATCTGACCCGCTACGACCTTGAGTACACCCTTCAAAACGGGCAGGCCAAACGGTACGAGATGGTCAGCCGCACGCCGGTCACCGGCCCGGCGGATCTGGACGGCGGCGCCGCGGACGGCGTTGTGATGGTGATTTTGAACGCGGACGGCACCCGGCTGCTGCTCAACCGGGAATTTCGGCCCGCGGTGGGCAAGGTGCTGTACAATTTTCCGGCCGGCATGACCGAGCCGGGCGAGACGACGGCCCAGGCCGTGCGCCGGGAGCTGTGGGAGGAGACGGGTCTATCGCTGACCGAGATGGTGGCCGATTGCGGGCTTTCCTACGGCGCGGTGGGCATCAGCAACGAATCCTCGTCGGTGTGCCTGGGCCGCGCGGACGATACGGCGCCCTTCTCGGCCCACCATGAGGCCGCCGAGGAGATCGAGCCCGTCTGGGTATCGAAGGAGCAGGCCGGGCAGATCCTGCGGGGCGGGCAGGTGACGGCCCGGGTGCAGATGTTTCTGCTTCTCTGGGCCGAGCCGGGCCTGCTTGGCCCCCGCCCGCCCCAGGGCCACGCCGCACGGTGATTTTGTTACGGAACCTTCCCCGGCCCCGTGGTATACTGGCACCATCGAAACAAACCACACACCAAAAGGGAGGAAACATCCTATGTCCGCGATAAAAATCACCAAAGAAAATTTTGAAGCCGAAGTTCTTCACAGCGCCCAGCCCGTTCTGCTCGACTTCTGGGCCACCTGGTGCGGCCCCTGCCGGATGGTTTCCCCGCTGGTGGACGAGATTGCCGGGGAAGTGACCGATTTCAAGGTCGGCAAGATCAATGTGGACGAGCAGCCTGCGCTGGCCTCCGCCTTCAACGTTATGAGCATCCCCACCCTGGTGGTGATGAAGGACGGCAAGGTGGTTCGCCAGTCCACCGGCGCGCGCCCCAAGGAGCAGATCATCGCGCTGGTGCGCGGCTGATCTTCCGAAGGGCATGACGCAGAAATAACGCGACCGGGGAAGCCGCGGCGGCGCGCCCCCTGCAAGGCGGGGCGCGCACCCGGGCCGGCGTCTGCCCGGGCCGACGATGCCGCGCCGCCCCGTTCCCGCCTGAAGAGCCGTGCGGGAACCCTCTGAAATCAAAAAAAGCGATGTTTCCCCGCCCCAAGGGCGGCGGGAAACATCGCTTTTTTGCGCTTTCAAAGGAAAAAATGCCGGGGGCTACGGCTGGTCGGCCAGCGCCCGCAGACGGGCCGGGTCGGTCAGCCGGACGGTGCCGCGGTTGAGCGCAACCATCCCCTCGGCCTGAAAATACCGCAGCATCCGCGTCACGACCTCCCGCGCGGTGCCCAGGTGGGCCGCGATCCGGTCGTGGGTGATCTTCAGGGTGTCGGAGCCGTCCAGCGCGCTTTCCTCCACCAAAAAGGCAGCCAGCCGCTTGTCGAAGCTCTTCCAAAGGATCTGCTCGACCGTCCACATCACATCGGAAAAGCGGTCGGCCATCAGCTGGTTGGTGTAATTGGCCAGCGCCGCCGAGTGCGCCATCAGCTCCTTGTACAGCGCCGCCGGAATCACCCACAGCTCGGAATCCCGCTCGGCCTCAATGGCGATGTCGAACTGGATGCTCTGCAGGATGCAGGACGCCGAAAACAGGCAGATGTCCCGTTCAAACAGACGGTACAGGGTCACTTCCTTCCCCTCCCCGGAGAGGACAAAGGCCCGCAGCTGGCCGCTGCGCAGCACAAACAGCCCCACGCAGTCCTCGGATCCGTTGTGCAAAAGCGTGCCTTTTTTTACGCTGCGCGGCGTGGCGGCGCGGGTCAGCTGCGCCTGCTCGTCGGGGGCAAGCTGGTTCCAGATCGGAAAATAGCGGGCCAGTTCCATCGGCGTTCGCCTCCTTCTCTCTGCTCATTATACGGCATTTGGGGCGGCTGTCAAATCCGGGTGAAAAAAAAGCGGCCCGCCCCACGGGCGAACCGCCAAAAGGACGAAACCGGAGCGGGCCGTCAGGCCGCGGGGACTTTCAGCACAAAGGTCTGCACCGCCCAGATGCCCAGCACCGCCGCGCCAAGCGCAATGCGGTACCAGCCAAAGGCTGTAAAGCTGTGCTTTTTAACGTACTCCATCAAAAAGCGAATGGCCAGAATCGAGACGACGAACGCCACCACGCAGCCTACGATCAGCACGGCGGCCTCCATCCCCGTAAAGGAGTTGCCCTTGGCGAAAAACTTGACGAGCTTGAGCCCGCTGGCCCCCAGCATGACCGGGATAGCCAAAAAGAAGGTGAACTGCGCCGCGCAGGGCCGCCCCATGCCGCACAACATGCCGCCCAAAATCGTGGCGCCGCTGCGGGAGGTGCCGGGTATCAGCGAAAGCACCTGCCAGGCGCCCACGGTCAGGGCCTGCTTGTAGCTGATGCGGGACAGCTTGGTCGTCTCGGCCACGCGGGGCCGCCGCTCGATCAGGATGAACGCGACGCCGTACACGATCAGCATCAGCGCCACCACCACGCTGTTGTAAAAGTGGGCGTCCATCCAGTCGTCCAGCAGAATGCCCAGCACCGCCGCCGGGATGCAGGCCGCAAGGATCTTGAACCACAGCCGCAGCACCGGCCAGCGGATGTGCTTGGCAAAGCCGGAATCCCGCCCGTTGTCCCCGCAGAAGGGCCACAGCTTTTTGAAGTACAGCACCACCACGGCCAGGATGGCCCCCAGTTGGATCACCACCCGGAACATCTGCATGAAATCGGCCGAAAAATCAAATTTCAGAACCTGCTCGGCCAAAATCATATGGCCGGTGCTGGAGATGGGCAGCCACTCGGTAATGCCCTCGATAATGCCGTAGACGACGGCCTTCAAGATATCCAACATACGATCGAACCCCCTATAAGAATGGTATCATTTTACCACATCCGGGTCGAAAAAACAGCCCTCCGCACGGTTTTTACAGGTTTTTGCGAAATTTGTAAGTTTTGCCGTCAACCTTGCCGTTTTGCGGCAGGACTCGTATAATAGAATACGACCCGGAAACGCCGGGGAGAACAGAGGAGTGGAACAATGTACAAAACCGTTTTGTTTGATCTGGATGGAACGCTGCTCAACACGATCGACGATCTGGCCGACGCGGGCAACCGCCTGTGCGCCGCGCGGGGCTGGCCCACCCACCCGGTGGCCGCCTACCGCTACTTTGTGGGCAACGGCATCCCCAAGCTGATCGAGCGGATCATGCCCGGGCAGGCCCGCACCCCCGCGGTGCTGGCCGACGCCTACCGCGATTTCGACGCCGATTACAAGCGCCATATGCTGGATAAAACGGCCCCCTACCCGGGTCTGCCCGCCCTGCTGGCCCAACTGAAGGCGGCCGGGGTGCAGATGGCGGTTTTTTCCAACAAGGACGATGCGCTGGCGCGGGGCGTTGTGGCGCACTATTACGACGATGCGCTTTTTGCCGCGGTGCGGGGCGCGCTGCCCGGCGTGCCCCACAAGCCCGCGCCCGAGGGCACCCTTGCCTTGCTGAACGCCCTTGGCGCGGATCCCGCCGCCACCCTCTATGTGGGGGACAGCAACGTGGATGTGGCCACGGCCAAAAACGCGGCGCTGCCCTGCTGCGGCGTGCTGTGGGGCTTTCGCACGGCGGAGGAGCTCAAGGCGGCCGGGGCCGACTACCTGGCTGCCGACGCTGCCGCGCTGGGCCGGGTGATCCTGGGATAAAACGGACAGACGGAGCAGGCGGGGCGCATCGGCGCCCGCCGCATCATAAGGGGGAAAGACTATGATTGCGCAAACCTACAAGCGGATGCTGCAGGGCAAATCGGTCATACGGACGCTGAGCGAGTGGAGTGCCGCCCGCGGCGCCGAGATCGGGTACGAGAACGTTTTTGATTACTCGCTGGGCAACCCCAGCGTGCCCTGCCCGCCGGAATTTACGGCGGCCATGCTTCGGCTTCTGCAAACGCGGGAACCGCTGGCGCTGCACGGCTACAGCCCGTCGCTGACGCTGCCCGCCGCCCGGGCCGCAGTGGCCCAAAGCCTCAACCGCCGCTTCGGCACGCGCTACGGCCCCGAGCATATCTTTATGACCAGCGGCGCCGCCGGGGCGCTGGCCCACGCCCTGCGCTGCGTGGCCGTGCCTGGGCAGGAAATCCTGACCTTTGCGCCCTATTTCCCGGAATATAAGCCTTATGCGGAGGGCGCCGGCCTGACCCTGACCGTGGTGCCGCCCGATACGCGGCATTTTGAGATCGATTTCGACGCCTTTGACCGGCTGCTTTCCCCCAACACGGCGGCGGTGCTGGTCAACACGCCCAACAATCCCTCGGGCGCGGCCTACAGCGCGGCCACCCTGCAAAAGCTGGCCGCCCGCCTGGCCGATGCTTCGGCCCGGTTCGGCCACGTTGTTTTTCTGATCTCGGACGAGCCCTACCGCGAAATTCTGTTCGGCGGCCGCACCGTCGACTATGTGGCGAATTTTTATCCCCACACCCTTACCTGCTACTCCTTCTCCAAAAGCCTGAGCCTGCCCGGCGAGCGGATCGGCTATCTGGCCGCCAACCCTTCCTGCGAGGATGCCTGCGCCATCGTGCCGATGTGCGGGCAGATCTCCCGCGGCACCGGCCACAACTGCCCGGCCTCCCTGATCCAGCTGGCCGTGGCCGAATGCGTGGACTGCACCAGCGATCTCTCGGTCTACGAACGCAACATGGAGCTGCTGTACCGGGAGCTGACGCGGCTGGGCTTCGACGTCCAAAAGCCGGGCGGCACGTTCTATATTTTTCCCCGTTCGCCCGAGCCGGACGCCGTCGCGTTCAGCGAGAAGGCCAAACGGTACGACCTGGCCCTCGTCCCCGGCGACAGCTTCGGCTGCCCCGGCTATTTCCGCATGGCCTACTGCATCGATACCGAAAAGGTCCGGCGCAGCTTTGCCGCGCTGGAAAAGCTGATGCGCTGCGAGTACGGCCGCGCCACGCCCGCCCCCTGATGCGGCGCACAAACCGCTTTTCTTTTGCCCGCCAAAAGGGTATAATACCAACACTGTCCTTTACCAACAAACAACAAGGGGGTGCCGCCATGCCGCAGCCGGGTTCCGTCCTGCTGGTTCACACCCGCTACCGCCTGCCGGGCGGGGAGGATGCCGTTTTTGCCGCCGAGCGCGACCTGCTTGCGCAGCACGGCTGGCGGGTCACGACCTACGAGCGGGCCAACGCCGAGGTCGAGGGCCATTTGCTGCAAAAGCTGCTGCTGCCCTTCACGGCGCTCTACAGCCGCCGCACGGTGCGGGAGGTCCGGGCGCTGATCCGCCAAAACCACATCGCGCTGGTTCATGTCCACAACACGCTGCTGATGGTCAGCCCCTCGGTGTTCTGGGCCTGCTTCCGGGAGGGGGTGCCCGTGGTGCAGACCCTCCACAATTTTCGGCTGTTCTGCCCCAACGGCATCCTGCTGCGGGATGGCAAAATCTGCGAGGAGTGTCCCCACCGGGGGCTGCTGTGCGCGGTGCGCCATCGCTGCTACCGGGGCAGCCGGGCCCAAAGCCTGCTCTGCGCGGGCATCTACGCGCTTCACCGCCGGCTTGGCACCTACCGCCGGGTGTACCTGATCGCTCTGACAGAGTTTGACCGCCAAAAGCTGCTGGAATGGAACGCCCTGGCCAAAAAGCCGGTTTTTGACCCGGCCAAACTGGCCGTAAAGCCGCATTTTGTGGCCCTGCCCCCGGCGCTGTCCGCGGCGCCGATGCCCTGGGCGGCCCGCAAAAACCAGGTCGTCTACGCGGGGCGGCTGGAGGAACTGAAGGGCCTGCGCACCGCCGTGGCGGCCTGGCAGCGCCTTTGCGCCGACCCTGCCTTTGCGCCGCCCGCCCTTTTGATTGCGGGCAAGGGCCCGCTGGAGGCGTGGGCCAAAGCCGAGACGGCAGGCCTGCCGGTGGTGTTTTTGGGCCAGCTGCCCAAGGGCCGGCTGCTGGCGCTGCTGGCCGAAAGCCGCGCCGCCCTTGTGCCCAGCCTTTGCTACGAAAGCTTTGCGCTGGTTCCTGCCGAGGCCCACGCGCTGGGCACGCCGGTGCTGGCCAGCGACATCGGCAACGTGGGGGCCGCCGTCACGCCCGGCGCGGACGGGTTCCGCTTTGCCCCCGGCGACGCCGCCGCGCTGGCCGGGGCCGTCCGGACGCTTTGGGCGGCGGGGAGCAGGCTGAATCCGGCGGCCATCCGCGCCGCCGCGCTGGCTGCTTACGGCCCCGATCAAAATTATGCGCGTCTGATGGAAATTTATGACGCAGCGTTGGGCGGCTTTGCGCCATGCCCGCCCGGCGGCTGAAGCGCCGCGCTGCCTTTTTGCAGGGAAAGGATGTTTGCCCGTGAATCAGTTTTATCGCGCCTTGCATATGCCGCCCGCCCGGCTGTTCAAAAAGCTGACGGGCAGCCGGGAAATCTACACGATCGCCGTGCGTCCCCGCGACCCGGAAAACCCGCTGCCCGCGCTGGGGCAGGGGGCGTACACGCCGCTGCCCTACGACCCCAACACCTGGTATGCCGACCCGCTTCTCTGCACCTGGCAGGGCAGGCAGGTGCTGTTCTGCGAGGCATTCGACCGAGCCGCGGAGAGGGGAGCCATCGCGGTGACGGAGGTCGCCCCCAACGGCTTTCCCGCCCCGCCCCGCGTGGTGCTGCGGGAGGATTACCACCTTTCCTTCCCGATGACCTTCGCCTGGAACGGCCGGCTTTATATGATCCCCGAGAGCGGGGCCAACCACTCGCTCAACCTCTACGTCTGCCGCGCTTTCCCGGACGACTGGGCGCTGGCGGCCAGCTTCCCGGTGGGCTGCGAGCTGTGCGATACAATCGTCTGGGCGCAAACGCCGGAGGCCGTCACCCTGCTGGCCAGCGAAACCAGGCCCGAAAACCAGCTGTATTCGCGCTGGCGGCGGTTCACCCTCTCGGCAGGGGAGGCGGGCTTTGACCTTGCGCCGGACGATGCGTTCAACTGCGAATACCAGACCTTTTCGCTGGCCAGCCGGAACGCCGGGCCGCTGTTCGACTGGGGCGGGCAGACCGTCCACCCCACCCAGGTCAGCACCAGCGTGGATTACGGGGTTTACCTGCAATTTCTTGTCTGCCAGCCGGGAAAAACCGGGGCGCGGCCCCTCTGCGCCGCCGAGCCCGCCCGCGTGACGATCGAGGGGCTGGACCCGCGGGATTTCATCGGCATCCACACCTATTGCTGCGACGATGCGCTGGAAATTCTGGACGTCCGCTATCTGCGCAAAGACCCCGCGGCCCCGGTTCCGGCCCGGCAGGAGAAATTTCGCTTTGCGCTGCCCCGTCCCGCCGCCGCCCCCGCGGGGGCGGCCAACGCCGCCGCGCCGCTGCCGTCCCCGGAAAAACCGTCCGCCCCGGCCGACCGTAAGGAGTGATTTCCGACCATGCTCACAATTGGCATCCCACAGTTATATTGCGGCGCTTCGGGCCAAAAGGGCGCCTACAACCGGCAGGAGATCGGCCTGGCGCGGGCCTTTGCGGCGCTGGGCTGCCGCGCCGTAGCCCTCTACCCGGCCGTGGGAGAGACGGCCCCCCGCGCCGAGGAGATCGAGCCCAACGTCCGGGCGCTCTATCTGCCTGCCCGCGCGCTGGGCGACCATGCCTTCTACAAAAGCTGGCAGCCCCTTCTGGACGAGGGCGTGCAGGCCGTTCATGTGATGGGCGATATCTCGCTGGGGGTGCCGGGGCTGTACCGCTTCTGCCGCCGCCACGGCATCGCCTTTTACAGCCAGCTGGGCGCCATCCAAAGCCACGCCAACGCGGCGCCCGTGCGCGCCCTTATGGATCTTTTGGCCCGCCGCAACTGGGCCGTTTACCGCCAGACCCCCGCCTACGCCAAAACCCCCGCCGTCGCCGAGGCCATGGCCGCGCGGGGCATCCCCTGCGCGGGGGTCATGCCGGTGGGGCTGGACACGGCCATCATCCCCTCCATCCCGGCCGGCCGCGCCGCGGTGCGCCAAAAGCTCGGCCTGCTGCGGGACGCGCGCTATCTGGTGTTTGTGGGGCGCCTTGATCCCTACAAGCGTCCCCTGCTGCTGCCCGAGGTGCTGGCCCTGCTGCCGGCGGAGTGGCGGGCCATCGTGATCGGGCAGGGCAGCTTGTCCGGCGCGCTGGACGAGGCTTTGCGCGAAAAGGGCCTGACCGGCCGCTGCCAGCGCATTCCCCAGCTGCCCAACACGGCGGTACACGCCTACTACCACGCCTGCGACGCTTTTTTGAACTTCAACGAGCGGGAAATTTTTGGAATGAGCCTGCTGGAAGCCATGTACGCGGGCTGCCCGCCGGTGGCGCGCCACGCGCCCGGCCCCGATTACATCATCGAGGACGGCGTGTCCGGCCGCCTGGTGGGGGACGACCCCGCCGCCTTTGCCGGGGCCGCCGTGCAGGTGGCCGGGGACCCCGCCATGGGCGAGGCCGCCCAGCGCCGGGTTTGGGAACATTTTTTGTGGAGCAGCAGCGCCGAGACGGCGCTGACCATGCTGGAAAAGCGGGAGGTGCGCGCCGATGGATGACGATGGCAAGCTGGTGCGCTTTGCCCGCGACAGGGTCAAGGGCGCGCTGTTCGGGTGGAAATACCGCGATGTGGAGCGGATGGAGGCCGGGCAGGGCAACGATTTCATCGCCCAGTGCATCCGCTGGGGCAAGCCCTTTTACGCGGGCCGCTGCGGCGCCACCGAGATGCGGTGCATGGCCGAGTATCTCCGCCACGGCGGCGAGGAGCGCCATTTTTCGGCCCGGATCCGGCGGGAGATGCGCAACCTTTCGGGGATGTTTCCCACCGACGACGAGACGCTGGCCCGTTTTTGCGCCCTCTATGCCGAGGCCGCGCAGCACGCGACCCTGCTGGCGCTCTGGGATGTGGGGGCCGAGCGCCAGGTCATCCGCGGCTGCACCGATACCCGCTTCACGGCGCTGCGCGCGCTGGAGCCCTACTACCACGGCCAGCCCTGGTCGGCCGCGCTGGCCGGCAAACGGGTGCTGGTCGTCCATCCCTTTGCCGATACCATCCGCACCCAGTACCAAAAGCGGGCGCAGATTTTTCAAAACAGGGCCATCCTGCCGGATTTCGCCTCCCTGACCGTTCTGCCCGCCGTGCAGGGGCTGGGCGGGCGGGAAACCGGCTACGGAAGCTGGTTCGACGCTCTGGCCGCCATGGAGGCGGCCATCGACCGCACGCCGTTTGAGGTGGCCATCATCGGGGCGGGGGCCTACGGCCTGCCGCTGGCCGCCCATTGCGCAAAAATCGGGCGGCAGGCCGTCCAGATGGCCGGGGCCACCCAGCTTTTGTTCGGCATCGAGGGCAAGCGTTGGGACGACCACCCCTTCATCGGCAAGCTCTACAACGACGCCTGGGTTCGCCCCGCCCCCGCCGAGACGATCCCCAACCGGGAGGCCGTCGAGGGCGGTAGCTACTGGTAAAAACAAGAGATTTTGGAAAGGCAGGTTCCCCATGCGCATCCTGATGATCGGCAGCGCCCTCACCGTCAACGGCGGCATCCAGCGCTATATCCTCAACCTGCTCGGCTCGATGGACCTTGCCCGCTACCGGGTCGATCTGCTGGCCACCCGCGCGCCCGCCGGGGTGCCCAGCGGCGAGGATTCGCTGCGCGCCGCCGGGGTGGCCGCCATCTACTGGATGCCCGGCGACGACAAACAGCGGTTGTTTTTTTACAGGGGCTTTCTGCGGGAACACGGCGGGTACGACATCATCCACTTCCATACAACCAGCAAGGTCAACGCCCTGGCCTGCGGCGTGCTGCGCCGGGGCTGCCCCGGCGCCCGGCTGATCGTCCACAGCCATATCGTCTACCCGCCCATGACCCTGAGCTGGCGGCTGGCGCATCGGTTTTACCGGCGCAATGCCGATTATTTTCTGGGGTGCAGCGTGGCGGCCGGCCGGTTTGTGTTCGGCAGCGGGATCGACCGCAGGCCCAATTTTGCCGTGGCCTGCAACGCTGTGGACAAAACCCGCTTCCGCCCGGACGCCGCGGCCCGCGCCGCCGTCCGCGCCCGCTACGGCGTGGCCGATGCCGAGCGGCTGGCCGGGTTTGTGGGGCGGTACAACCATCAGAAAAATCTGCTCTACCTGCTGGATATTTTCGCGGCGCTTGCCGCGCGGGAACCCGGCTGGAAGCTGCTTCTGGTCGGCGGAGGGGAGGATCAGCCCCAGGTGGACGAAAAGATCGCCGCGCTGGGCCTGGGCGGCCTGGTCCTGCAGGCGGGGGTGCAGAGCGATGTGCCCGCCTACATGAACGCCTTCGATCTGTTTTTGCTGCCCAGCGAGTTTGAGGGAAGCCCGGTCACGCTGGTGGAAGCGCAGGGGTGCGGCGTGCCCTGCCTGGCCTCCGCCAACGTCCCGCAGGACGGCGCGGTGACGGGGCTGGTGCAGTTTTTGCCCCTCAGCACCCCCTTTGCCGATTGGGCCGCCGCCGCCGCGCGGGCCGCCGGGCGGGGGCCCCACGCCGACCACTGGCCCGCGCTGGAGGCCGCAGGGTACGAGCTGAAAACCGCCGCCCGGCGGATGGAACGGCTTTACGATTCGCTTGCACCCGGGAAATGACCGGGCGCCACCAGACAAAAACAGGGAAGGAGGGGCTGCGCCGTGATCTACGCCGAGCTTGCCGGCGGCCTTGGCAACCAGATGTTCATCTACGCCTTTGCGCGGGCGCTGGGCCTGCGCACGGGGCAGCCCGTCACCCTGCTGGACAGGCAGGACTGGCGGGACGGCGCGCCCGCCCACACGGCGGCGGCGCTGCACCGGCTCTGCATCGATCCCGGCGTACGGCTGGTGGCCGATGCGGGTTTTGCCCGGCGGGCGCTGCCGCTGCAAAATGCCCTCAAGACCCTGATGATCAAACGGGAGCAGCGCGGCGGAATGCTTTCCGCCGACTGGCAGGGTTTTGAGGCGCGGATGGCCCCGCTGCTCAACCGCCTGGGCGTCCACTTTGCCACCGACGGCTGCACCCCCTGCCGCTGGCGGGGCCGGCCCCGCGATCTGCTTGCCTGGGGGTATTTCCAGAGCGAGGCCTATTTTGCCGATGCCGCCCCCGCCGTCCGGGCCGAGCTGCGCACCCGTCCGGCGGTGCTGGCGGCCGCCCCCGCCGCCTCCGCCGCCCTGGCCGACCGGATCGCCCGCGCGGCCCAGCCGGTCTGCCTGCATCTTCGCCGGGGGGACTACCAGGCCCCCGCCAACGCGATCTTTCAGGTCTGCACGCCGGACTATTACCGCGCGGCGGTGCGCATGGCCGCGCAGGCGGTGCCGGGCGCCTCGCTGTTCGTCTTTTCGGACGACGAGGCCTTCGCCCGCGCCCTGCTGGCGGACGCCGCGCTGCCCGCCGTCTTTGCGCCCGGCGGGGCGGAAGCCGCGGCCGATCTTGCGCTGATGCAGCGGTGCCGGCACTTCATCCTCAGCAATTCCACCTTCAGCTGGTGGGCGCAGTATCTGGCCGATGCGCCGGACAAGCTTGTTTTTGCGCCCGACCGCTGGTACGCAAACGACAAAAGCTGCGCGCTGTACCAGCCCGGCTGGCGCACCCTGCCTGCCGCGGCGCCTGCCCAAACCGCGCCCGCGCCGGGCAAGAAAGGAGACGGCCATGCCTGAAACCGCTGCCGCAAATTCCCCCGCGCCCCGCTTTTCGGTGATCGTGCCGGTGTACAATGTGGAGCGGTATCTGCCCGCCTGCGTCAAGAGCGTGGTGGAATCCCCCGGCCCGCGGGACTGGGAGTGCATCCTGATCGACGACGGCTCCACCGATGCCTCGGGCGCCATGTGCGATGCCTTTGCCGCCGCCTGCCCGGGCGTGCGGGCGCTTCACCAAAAAAACGCGGGGCTGGCCGCCGCGCGCAACGCGGGGCTGGCCGCGGCGCGCGGCGCGTGGCTGCTGTTTTTGGACAGCGACGACGAATGGCCCGCCGCCATGCTCCAAAATCTGCGCCGGGAGCTGGACGCCCATCCCGGCTACGACTGGTATGTGGGGCGGTACCTGGAGCGGGACGAGGCCGCCGGAACCGTCGCCCCGCCGGGTCAGATCGCGTTTGTGCCGGGCGGCTGGGAGGGCGGAACCTACCCCGAGCGGGTGGCGCGGCTGTACGGCAGCGCCCATTGGGCCGTCTGGAAATACTGCCTGCGCCGCAGCCTTCTCACCGAGAACGGCATCGTCTTCTGGCCGGACGTCGTCTGGGCCGAGGATTACCCCTTTGATCTTCTTTTGCTGCAGGTCTGTTCCCGGCTGTATTTTATGGATATGGTGGTCACGGTCTACCGCGCCAACCGCGCGGGCAGCCTGATGAACGCCAATCTGCCCCAGCATTTTGCCGGCATTGCGGCGGCGCTCGGGCGTTTTCAGGCCGGGTTTGCGGCCGGGCGCTTCACGGCGGCCGAGCAGGCCGAGATTCTGCGCCGCCTGGGCAACGCTTTCTGGCCGGAGGCCCGCGCCGCCGCCGTGCGGGACCGGGCCGTCCGCCGCGCCTGCGCCCCGCGGATGGCCCTGTGCCGCCCGCTCTACGGCGCGGGGGACGAGTGCCGCGGCCGCGCCGACTGGACGGCCTACCGCCTGCTGATGACCTGCCTGGGGCCGCGCTTTGCGCTTTGGTTCACCAGCTTTTTTCACCGCGCGAAGGATTCGCCTCCGCCCGACCCCCACCGGAAGGAAACGCTTTGAGAACACGCCGAACCATCATCAATACGGCCTACACCCTCGGCTCCAGCCTGATCCTGCTGGTGCTGGGGCTGATCACCCGCCGCCTTTTCGTCTACAATTTCGGGGATCTGATCCCCGGCTACGCGGGCACCATCGAAAAGATGTTCAGCTTTTTTTCGGTGGCAGAGTTCGGCGTGGGCGGGGTCATCAGCTACCGCCTGTATGAGCAGATCGCCGCGCAGAACACCGGACAGATCGCCAGGTACATGTCCCTCTACAAGTGGGCGTACCGGGCCATCGGCGTGGCCATCTGCGTAATCGCGGCGGCGGCATCGCTGCTTTTGCGCTGGATGAACCCCGACGTGCAGGACATGGGCGTGGTCTACACGATCTACGCGCTGCAAATGCTTTCCACCATCTCGTCCTACTTTCTCGTCACCCGGCGGCTGATGTATACCTGCACCCAGCAGGGATACATCTGCACCCGGATCGACCTCGGCTTCAACGTCGCCACCTACCTGGCCCGCATCGCCATCGCCCTCTGGCTGCCCAACTACATCCTCTACTTCGGCGTCACGATTCTGTTCAACACGCTGGCCAACGTGGCGGTGGCCCTGCGCTACCGGCGCGATTTTCCCGCCGTGCAGGATGTTCGGGTCTCGCTGGCGGATTTCAGGGAACTCGGCATCTTCCACGACCTGCGGTATTACCTGGTGCATCGCGTCTCCAACACCGTCTACGGCAGCTCGGACAACATCGTGACCTCCCGCATGCGGGGGGCGGCCAGCGTGACGCTGCTCACCAACTACTCCACCATCTCGGATTCGGTCACCAACATCGGCAACAAGCTGCTGGACGCTTTCGCGGCGGCCATCGGCAACATCGTCTACGACAAAAACGCCGAGGCCGACGGCCACGCACGGGCGGTGTTCTGGGGGTTGGATCTGTTCAGCTACGGCTTCGGCAGCTTTGTGGCGGTGGCCTACTTCTGCCTGTTCCAGCCTTTTATTTTGCTGTGGCTGGGCAGCCCCGGCTACCTGCTGCCGTCCAGCTACGTCTTTTTCTTCTGCCTGAACGAATATGTAGGCTGGAACCACCGTATGCTGGGCAGCTACCGCGCCGTGCTGGGCCATTTTGAGGAGGACCAGTGGTACATGGTGGCCAGCGCCGTCAGCAACATCGTGTTCAGCTTTCTGCTGATCTACCGGTTCGGCCTGCCCGGCATCGTAGCCGCCACGGTCTTTGCCCACTGCCTGATGTGGATCGGCCGGGCGCGGGTGGTGTGCCGCCATTATATGCGCGGGTGCGGCTGGCGGTATCTGCGGGTGCAGCTTGTCCACGCCGCCACCCTGCTGGGGGAGATGGCGCTTTGCGGCTGGCTGTGCGCCCGGCTCGGCGGCGGGGTGACCGGCCTGCTTCTCCGCGCCGTGGTGGTGGCGGTGGTGCCCAACGCCCTCAACCTGGCCTTTTACGGCTGGACGACGGATGCGGCTTACCTGCGGGCGCAGGCAGGCCGTGCCATCCAAAAACTGCGCGCCCGCAAGGAGGGGGCCTGAACCATGCAAACGGATCGTGCGCCCGCCGCCCGGCCCAGGGTGGCGCTGCTCTACATCTGCACGGGGCGGTACACGGTTTTCTGGCCGGATTTTTACCGCACCTTCGCCCGGAACTTTCTGCCCGGCTGCGATAAAACCTTTTTTGTCTTTACCGACGCCCCCGCCGTCGAGGGCGAGCGGAACCCCGATGTCCGCCGCCTGTACCAGGAAGCCTACCCCTGGCCCTACAGCACCCTCAAGCGTTTTTCGATCTTTTTGCAGGCCGAGGCTGCGCTGCGACCCTTCGACTACCTGTTTTTTGCCAACGCGAACCTGCTCTGCGCCCAGCCTGTTACCGAGGCGGAATTTCTACCCCGCCCCGCCCTGGGCGAAAACCTGCTGGTGGTGCAGCAGCCGGGCTTCTGGAACAAAACGCCGCCCTTTTTCAGCTACGACCGCAACCCCCAAAGCACGGCCTACATCCCCTACAACTGCGGGCGGGCGTATGTATCGGGCGGGCTGAACGGCGGCACGGCCCCGGCGTTTCTGGCCCTTTGCCATGAGCTGGAGCGCCGCACCGAGCTGGATCTTTCCCGCGGGGTCATCGCGCTCTGGCACGACGAAAGTCAGCTCAACCGCTACATCGCCGAGCGGCAGGATTACCGCCTGCTTACCCCGGCCTACTGGTATCCGGAGGGGTGGAATCTGCCCTTCCCGGCCAAGATCACGGTGCGGGACAAAAGCCGCTGGCTGGACATGGGGGCCGTCAAGGGCGTCCAAAAGTCCCGGAGCCTGCCCGCCCGCAAATGGGCCGCCTTTTGCGAAAACCGGCTTCCGCCGCTCTGCTGCCTGCGGGATCGGCTTTTGGGGCGGCACCTGCCCGCCGTTCCTGCAAAAACCAGTTGCCCCGGGCCGGACGATGCGGTACAATAAAATTGTGCGGCCCGGCATGGGCTGCCGCTTTGCGGCCCCGTACCCTTTCGTTTTCGGCCGCACGGGAAAGGAGACCTGCCGTCCATGAACGCCAAAACCGCTGCCCGCCGTTTCGGGCTGCCGCAGGCCGCCGTCCTGCTGATGCTTCTGCTGGGCGCGGCCGCCATGGCCAAAACCCTGTTCTGCGGGCTGGAGATCGACGAGGAATACGCCCTCTCGATCGGCTACCGGCTGGTCAAGGGGGACACCCTGTTCTACACGATGTGGGAGCCGCACCAGCTCTCCGCCCTGACGGCGGCGGGGCTGATCGCGCTGTACATGGCGCTTGCCCACACGACCACGGGCATTCTGCTGTTTGTGCGGGCCGTTTTGCTGGGCGTCAAGGCGCTGCTGGCCTTCTGCCTGTACCGGGAGCTGAAGCCCCGGCTGGGGCGGCTCAGCGCCTTTCTGGCCGCCATGGTCGTGTTTGTGTACACCCCCAAGTGGTTTTTGAGCCCCGATTATATCTCCCAGCAGTTCCACTACACGCTGGCGGCCTTTCTGTTTTTTTACGATTACTACACCCATGATTTTCGCCGCCCATGGCAGATCGTGCCGGGAGCCGTCTGCCTGAGCATGAGCTTTCTGGCCTTCCCGCAGAGCGTGATGGCCGCGCCGGTGCTGTTCATCGGGATGATCGTGATGGGCCGCCGCTGCCGCGGGGCCGACGGCCGGCGGGAACCAACGTTCCTGGCCGTCCCGCGCGGGGCCTGGCTGCTGGCGCTGGGGTGCCTGCTCTCGGCGGGGGCGTTTGCCGCCTACCTGTTCCGGGGCGTCCCGTTCGCCCTCTTCGGCGAGCGCGCCAACCTGATCCTCAACGATCCCCAGTACGATTTTTCCACCGCCGAGCGGCTTGCCCTGCTGGGCGGCCAGGTCGTCAACGTGACGGCGCTGCTGGCCAAGCCGCTGGCGGCGGCGCTGGCGCTGGCCGCGGCGGGCTGCGCGCGGGACATCTGGCGCCGCCATACCGGGCCGGTGCGCAACATCCGGTTCTGGCTTAACGTGTTTTTTACGGCCTGGTGCGCTTTTTCGATCCTGCTCTGCCTTTTCCGCGCCGTGCGCGATTCCAGCCTGGACGAGCGGTATTTCTGCCCGGTGCTGGTGCTGGCGGGCATCTGGTTTTTCCGCAGCGGCAAAGGCACCGACCGCGAACCGCTGTTCTGGCTGGGCTACCTGCCCGGTGCGGCGGCCTACCTGTTTATTCTGCGCTCCACCCTGCTGGGTCTGGCGCCCACCTTCATGTACCTGAGCTGGCCCGCCCTCTGCGCGGTGCTGGCCCTCTGCCACCAGGCGCGGGAGGCCGACGCGGGCGTAATGACCCCCTGCACCCCCTTTGCGCTGGCCGAAACCTGGCCCCGGCTGCTGCTGTGCCTGCTGTTCGCCTTTTTGGTGGTCTGCCGGGGCTGGCTGGTGCTGGTCACGGGCTGGCTGCCCGCCAACATGGCGGATACCCCGCTGCAAAAGGTCACGTCCGGCCCGGCGGCCGGCACCTGGATGGACGATGATGCCGCCGAGATGTACGGCGCGCTGGCCCTGGCCCTGACCGGCCACGGCGGCGAGAAGGTGCTGCTTTCCACCGGCGACGTACACGGCCTGGCCTATCTGATGGAGGACGGCACGCTCTCGGTGGGGCAGGCCTCGGTCATCTCCTCCACCGACAGCGATGTTCGCTTTGCTTCCTACTACAACGAGCTGCCCGAGAAGGTGCCCGATGTCATCCTCTACAACCGGGACTGCGTGCGCGACCTGGACACCTTTCACGACTGGATCGCGGCCAATCTGACCGTCACCGGCCAGCAGGAGGTCACGGTGGGCCATGCCCGGCTGACCGTGCTGACCGTCGATTCCTCCCGGCCGCCCAAAACCAGCAGCGGGGACGCGGCGGCGCAGTCGATGAAAACGGTAGCCCCGGCCGCGCAGGCCGCCAAAAACTGACGCGCGCCGCGCGCAAAGACGGATTCCAGAAAGGACGATTTTGCCATGGCCCAGACCGCATCCCGCCCCGGGAAAGAGAAGATCCTTGTCTTTATCCCGGCCTACAACTGCCAGAACCAGCTGCCCCGGGTGCTGGAGCAGCTGCTGGATCCCCGCGTGGCGGAAAAGATCGAGCGCTGCATCGTTGTCAACAACCGCAGCACCGACGATACCGAGGGCGCCGTCCGCCGCTGGATGGACGCCCACCCCGCCGCGCCCGTCACCCTGCTGCGCAACGACGAAAACTACGGGCTGGGCGGCAGCCACAAGGTGGCCTTTCAGTACGCGGTGGCCCACGGGTACGCGTATCTGGTGGTGCTGCACGGGGACGACCAGGGCGATATCCGGGATCTGCTGCCCCTGCTGGACGCAGGGATTCACCGCACGGCGGATTGCTGCCTGGGCTCCCGGTTCATGAAGGGCTCGCGCATCGGCGGGTACAGCCTTCTGCGCAGGCTGGGCAACTACGGGTTCAACTGGCTGTTCAGCCTGGTCACCCTCAAAAAAATCACCGATCTCGGCAGCGGGTTGAACCTGTACAAGGTGGATACCCTGCGCAGCGGCTATTACCTTAAATTTCCCGATACCCAGTATTTCAACGATTGTATGATCCTGGCCCAGAGCGCGCTGGGCCAGACCATGCGGTTTTTTCCCATCAGCTGGCGGGAGGAGGATCAGGTGTCCAACACCAAGCTGACCTCGTTCGCCCTCAGCCTGCTGCGCATGTGCGGGCAGTATCTGGGCGGCCCCCAAAAATTTGTCCGGCGGGAGATGCGCGCCGTTCCCCGCGGGGCCTACACCAGCACGGTGGTTGCCGCAAACGGAACGGAGGAGACAGTATGAAGGTGCTTGTGACCGGCGCCGCCGGGTTTATCGGCGGGCAGCTTTGCCACGCGCTCTGGCAGCGCGGGCATGTCGTGGCGGGGGTGGATAACTTCTCCTACGGCAATCTGGACAACGTTCGCTTTGACGACCACGACTTCGCCCCTGAAATCCGCCGGCTCGATATCCGGGACAAAACCGGGATGGCCGCGCTGTTTGCCGAGGAAAAGTGGGATATCGTCTACAACATTGCGGGCATCGCGCCCCTGCCGGATTGCCAGAGCGACCCCGTGGAGGCCGTCTCGGTCAACACGCTGGGGCTTGTCAACGTGCTGGAAAACGCCCGCCGCACCGGCGTGCGCCATGTGATCCAGGCGTCCACCAATGCAATGTACGAGAACGAGACAGCCTTTCCCACGCAGGAGGATCGCTTTGCGCCGCCCACCCTGCTCTACCCCAGCACCAAGTATTGCGGGGAGCAGTTCTGCCGCAGCTTTGTCGATACCTACGGCATGAACGTCACCTGCCTGCGGTTCGCCAATGTCTACGGCCCCCACATCGACTGCCTGCGCAAGCAGCCGCCCTTTGTGGGCTACATGATCCGGGAGCTGTACTACGGCCGCACGCCGCAGTTCCACTCGGACGGAAACCAGCGCCGGGACTATATTTATGTGGACGATCTGATCGATCTGGCGCTCCGCGTGTGGGATCGGCCCGGCTTTGATGCGGTCAACGTTTCCAGCAACCGAAACTATTCGGTGCGGGAGCTGTACGGCATCGCCTGCAGGCTGATGCACCGGGACATCCCCGCCGAATACTGCCCGCCGTCCCACTACTGGGCCAAATACCCCGAGCTGTACGGCGGCGCCTACGGCATCCGGCCCGAGATCCTTGACCATGAGGTCAACAAGTATTCCCTCTGCGACAACGCCCACGCCAAAACCGTTTACGGCTGGACGCCCCGGGTGGAGATCGAGGAGGGCCTGGCGCTGGTCATCAGGGCCGAGTGCGCCATGCTGGCCGCGCGGGACGCCGTGCGCTGAACCAAAAACCGCGCAAAAGTCCGCGCATGCCGCGGGAAAGGACAAACGCGATGGCAAAACTGCATCTTGTCATGCCGATGGCGGGGCGGGGCAGCCGTTTTTTTGAGAACGGCTTTGTGCAGCCCAAGCCCCTGATCGAGATCAGCGGCGCGCCCTTCTTTTACTGGGCCGCCCAGTCGGTGGCCCGATTTGTGGACTGCGCCGACATCACCTTTGTGGTTCTGGCCGAGCATCTGCGGGATTTCGATATCGAGGCAAAAATCCGCGCCTTCTACCCGGCGGCCCGCTTTGTGGTTCTGCCCGAGGTCACGGCGGGGGCCGCCGTGACCTGCCTGCGCGGGGCCGAGGGTCTGCCGGAGGGCGAGCCGCTGCTGTTCAACGACTGCGACCATCTGTTTTTGTGCCGCGCGTTCAGCGATTTCTGCGCGGCGGGCCGCTTTGCCGCCGGGCCGGCCGGCGCCCTGCTTACCTTCGCCTCCGATTCCCCGGCCTACAGCTACCTGCAGTACGACGCGGCCGGCCATGTCTGCCGCACGGTGGAAAAGCAGGTGGTCAGCCGGGACGCGATCTGCGGCGCCTACTATTTCAAGGACAAGGCCACCTATGCGGCGGCCTGCGCCGTCTACTTACAAAACTGCGCCTACCGGGAGTTTTTTGTCTCCGGCATCTACAACGTGTTGGCCGCGCAGGGCAAAACGGTGGCGGGCTTTGCCACCGACCTGCATCTGCCCTTCGGCACCCCCGCCGAGTACCGCGCCGCCGAACAACCCCAAAACAGGAAAGGATTTGAAGCGCTTCGCCCATGACCGTTCTGCTGTTGCTTGCCTCGGCGGCGCTGGTGCTGCTGGGCCATCTGTTCCGTCTGCTGCGCTGGGAGCAGTTCATACACATCTACGAGCGCCCGGCCCGCGGCAATCTGCTGCGGGGAATGGCGGGGGGCTACACGATCAATTTTCTGCTTCCCTTCCATGTGGGCGATCTGTTCCGCGCGCTGTTTTGCGGGCGGCGGATGAAATCCGGCACCGGCTTTGCGCTGGCCACCGTCATCATGGATCGCTTTCTTGACGTGTGGGTGGTGGCCCTCTGCTTCGGCGTTTTTCGCTTTCTGGGGCAGGGGGGCGCCCGCGCGGCGGCGGTGGAGGCGGCCTCGCTGCGCTATTTTGTGCTGGCGTTGGCCCTGGCTGCGGCGCTTGCGCTGGTCATCGCTTTGCGGGACGCCATCAAGCGGGTCTGCCTGGCCGTCTGCGGCGTCTTCAACGATGCCCTCAAGCTGGACGGGCTGGTTTTTTGCTGGAGCCTGATCAACACCTTCAAGGATCTGCGCCGGGTGCGGCTGCCCCGGCTGCTGCTCAACACCCTGCTGATGTGGGCGGCCTATTTCGGCTCCTACGCGCTGCTGGCCCGCTGCCTGACCGGCTGCGGCGGCAGCTTTGACGCGGTGGATGTTTTTACCATGCTGTTTGGCGCCAACACGGTCGATCTGACCAGCTTCTCGCTGACGGGGCAGCTCCACGCCACCTCGGCGCTGGCGCAGGGGGCCATGCTGCTCTGGTTCCTGCTGCCGCTGGCGGCCATGTTTGCGGTCACCCTGCTGCCTGCGGGCTGGCGCGGCGCCATGAACAGGGTGTCCAACCCGGACGCCGCCGGAGAAAACTACCTGAACCTGCTGCCCCAGGTTGACCCGCGCGACCGCGCGGCCTTCCTCACCCAGTATTTCGGGCTGCAAAACAAGGCCTACATCGGTAAATTCCTGCAGATGAACCAGGACATTACGATTCTGGAGGATTACTCGGCCGGGTCCAACGCCACCACCATGCTCTGCATGGACAAGGCAGCCACCTTCTACCGCAAATACGCCTTCGGCGCGGACGGCGACAAGCTGGCCCGGCAGCTTGTCTGGCTGCAGGCGCGCCGGGACAGCCTGCCCCTGTGCGAAATTCTGCGGTACGGCACCGAGCCGGGCTGCTGCTGGTACGATATGGCCTACTCGGCCCGGGCGGTGGGGATGTTCCGCTATATCCACTCCAACCCGGTCGAAAAAAGCGCCGCCATTCTGCGCGAGGTGCTGGAAACGCTGGACGCCCGGCTTTACCGTCCCATGGCCTGCCCGGCGGCGCCGGCGGCCATCGAGGACTACCTGGCCAAAAAGGTGGACGCCAACCTGGCCCGCCTGCGGGAAAACCGCCTTTTGAAGGAGCTGATGGGCTATGACCGGCTGTGGATCAACGGCGTGGCCTGCAAAAATCTGAGCGGTCTGGGCCAGCTTTTTGACCACGCGCGGCTGGCCGCCCTCTTTGCCGGGGATCCCGTCTCGGTCATCCACGGGGATCTGACGATCGAGAACATCATCTGCCGCACCGACGACGACGACCCCGCCGGGCGCTGGTATCTGATCGACCCCAACACGGGCAATGTTCACGAAAGCCCGTTTCTGGATTACGCCAAGCTGCTGCAAAGCCTGCACGGCGGCTACGAGTTTTTGATGATGACCCCCCGCGTGACGGTGCAGGAAAACCGCATCGATTTCACGTTTACCCGGAGCGCCGCCTACGATGCGCTGTTCGGCGCCGTGCGCGCTTATCTGGAAAACCGCTACAGCCCCCGTCAGGTGGAAAGCATCTTTTTACATGAGCTGATCCACTGGCTGCGGCTGATGCCCTACAAGCTGTCCAAAGATAAAAAGCGCGCGCCGATGTTTTACGCGGGGCTTCTGCTGGTGGCCAACGACCTGGACCGCTGGTATCCGGCCGGCAGCGCCCCGGCCTGCGCGGGCGACACCGCGGCGCCGCCGCAGAAGGAGACTGTATGACCCGGAAACAACTTGTGATCGTGGATCTGGACGGCACCCTGATCGATACGGTGGCCGCCAACGCCGAAAGCTACCGCCGCGCGCTGGCCGACGATGGCTTTGCGGTGACCGATGAATACTACGCGCGCTGCTGCAACGGCGGGCATTACAGCAGCTTTCTCAAACCGCTGATGGGCGGCGACCCCACGCCGGAGGCCATCGAGCGGGTGCATGACCGAAAAAAGGCGTTGTACGCGGCGTGCCTTGGCACGGCGCGGCCCAACCGGGCGCTTTTGACCATCCTGGCGGCGCTGCGGCCCGCCTGTCATCTGGCGCTGGTCACCACCGGCAGCCGCCGCAACGCGACCGAGGTGCTGGACCATTTTGGCCTGACCGATTGGTTTGAGCTGATCCTGACCCAGGAGGACGTCGTGCGCAACAAGCCGGACCCAGAGGGCTACCTGCGGGCGATGGCGCATTTCGGGGCAAAGCCGGAGGATACCATGATCTTTGAGGATTCGGCGCCCGGCCTGGCCGCGGCCAAAGCCAGCGGCGCCCAGGTGTTTGTGGCGGCGCAGTTCTGACGCCGCCCTGAAAAATATACGGGATGTATAGATAAGCTGTAAAAATACAAATAAGGCCCAGCGGCGCGGAATCTCTGCGCGCCGCCGGGCCTTTTTCAACTATTCTACAGCAGTTTGGTGGAAAGCGCCTTGCTGGTGCGCTCCCGCGAGAGGGTGCAAAGCTCCTGGTTGTCCAGGCTGAAGCGCAGCACCAGCACCTCGGCCACAAACAGCACCGCAATCTTGACAGGGATGCTGCCGCTGTCCAGCGGGCTTTCCTGTGCGCCGCACAGCAGCACCACATCGGCCAGGGCCGCGCCCGGGCAATCGGCATAGTGGGTCAGCAAAATCACATGGGCGCCGTTCTGGCGGGCCACCCGCAGGGTATCCATCATATCCCGCGTCGCGCCCGAGTAGGAGACGAACAGCACCACATCCTCGGGGCCAAGCAGGCTGGCCGTCACCACCTGCATATGGCTGTCCGCGATGGTGCGGAACTTGGTGGAGATGGTGGCAAACCGCGCCCAGATATCGGCGGCCAGCACCATGCTGCCGCCCTGCCCAAAGCAGAACACCTGCCGCGCGCGCTGCAAAAGCACGGCGGCCCTGTCCACCGAGGCGGGCTCCAACACCGCGCGGGTGCCCGTGATGGCCTCCACGGCGGCGGCGCTGGCATGGTCGCACAGGTCGGTCGTGTTCATGCCCGGCTCCAGGTGGTAGGACAGGGCCGCGCCCGGCCCCGCGTTGGCCTGCGCCAGCGCGATCTTCATCTCGTTGTAGCCTTCAAACCCAAGCGCCCGGCAAAACCGGAAAATGGTGGCCTCGGCCACGCCGCAGGCGTTGGCCAGGGTGGAGATGGAAAGGTACTGGGCTTCCTCCCCGTTCTGGCTCAGGTAATCGGCCACAATGCGGCCGGACTTGGTCAGGCTGGCATAGCGGTTGCGCAGCAGCTCCCAAAAGTTGACGTCCTTCATAACGTTACCACCCGCTTGGTGCAAAGCGGCAGAACCGTTTTGCAAAAATATTTCTATATTTACAGTATACGGGCATTTCTTTCTTGTGGCAAGGCGGCATTTCCCCATATTTTTGGCAAACACTTTGTGCAAAATGCAAATAAATCCCAAAAAATAGAAAAAAATCGTGGAATAATCATTGAATTTCATAAAAAACGCCAGAAAAGCCGGAGAAAAATCCCGCGCCAGTGAAATGATTTTTCCGCCCAACGGCGCTTTGGGGGTGCGGGCAGGGAAAAAACTGCAAAAACTCCCTGTGGCAAAAATCCTGCTTTTGTGCTACACTTAAAACAATAATCTTCCCAAAAGGCAGGAAATGTGTTGCATTTCACTGAAAAGATTGCTCTATTCGCGCTCTTTTTCGCTTTTTTTGGCAAAGGCTCTTGCGTGAAAAGGGGAAGTGTGTATAATGAAATGTGGAATGGTTTAACATAACACATCCCGGCGGCAGCCTGCGGCAAAGCCTGGCTGCGCCTTGCGGGGGGAAGTGGCGCGGAACCGCCCGGCCTGACCGGCGGTTCCGTGAATTTTCAGGTTGGAGGAAAAGCTATGACAAAAGCAGAAGCGCTGCAGTTACGCATGACGGCAGCCCGCGTGCGCATGGGGATCATCGAAGCCACGCATGGCGCCAAGTGTGGCCATCCGGGCGGAAGTCTTTCCGCGGCGGATGTGTTTACATACCTGTATTTTAAGGAGATGCGCGTCAACACCGAGGATCCGCAGGACCCCAACCGGGATCGCTTTGTCCTTTCCAAGGGGCACACGGCGCCGGGGCTGTACGCGGCGCTGGCCGAGCGCGGGTTTTTCCCCGTGGCGGATCTGCCCACGCTGCGCCATTCGGACAGCTACCTGCAGGGCCATCCCAACATGAACACGGTGCCCGGCGTGGATATGAGTACCGGCAGCCTGGGCCAGGGCGTTTCCACGGCCTGCGGCATGGCGCTGGCCGCCAAACTGCAGGATTCCGATATCAACGTCTACACGCTTCTCGGGGACGGGGAAATCGAGGAAGGCCAGTGCTGGGAGGCGTTTATGTTTGCCGCCCATTACAAGCTGGACAACCTCTGCGTGATGATCGACGTCAACGGCCTGCAGATCGACGGCGCCACCAAGGACGTCATGAACTCGGAGCCGCTTGATCAAAAGATGGACGCCTTCGGCTTCAACACCATCGTCTGCAACGGCAACTCGATCACCGAGCTGGAGCAGGCCTTTATGCTGTTCCACCGCGCGCGGGGCAGCGGCCAGCCCACCTGCTTCTTGCTGCACACCACCAAGGGGCTTGGCGTCAGCTTTATGGAAAAGAGCGTCGAGTGGCACGGCAAGGCCCCCAACGACGAGGAATACCAGCAGGCCATGACCGAGCTGAAGGCAACCTACGACCAGATCGAGAAGGAGGCACAGCGTTAAGATGGCAGATATCAAAAAGATCGCCACGCGTGAAAGCTACGGCAACGCGCTGGTGGAGCTTGCCAACGCGGGCGCCGACGACCTGATCGTTCTGGACGCCGATTTGGCGGCCGCCACCAAGACCGGCATTTTTAAAAAGCAGTTTCCCGACCGCCACTTTGACTGCGGCATTGCCGAAGCCAACATGATGGATGTGGCCGCCGGCATGAGTACCTTCGGCTATGTGCCGTTCGTGTCCACCTTTGCGATGTTCGCGGCGGGCCGCGCCTTTGAGCAGGTGCGCAATACGATCGGCTACCCCCACCTCAACGTCAAGATCGGCGCCACCCACGGCGGTCTTTCGGTGGGGGAGGACGGCGCCTCCCACCAGTGCTGCGAGGATTTTGCCCTTATGCGCACCATCCCCGGCATGACGGTCATCTGCCCGGCGGACGACGTGGAAGCCCGCGCCGCCGTCAAGGCTGCCTACGAGATGAAGGGCCCGGTCTACCTCCGCTTCGGGCGGCTGGGCGTGCCGGTGTTCCACGACGAGGAAACCTATACCTTTGAGATCGGCAAGGGCGAAACCCTGACCGACGGCTTCGATATCGCCATCATCGCCACCGGCCTGATGACCAGCGAGGCCCTCAAGGCCGCCGTCGTCCTCAAAAAGGCCGGCATCAGCGCCCGCGTCATCAATATGCCCACCATCAAGCCGCTGGACGAGGAGCTGGTGCTTCGCGCCGCGCGCGACTGCCTCAAGGTCGTCACGGTCGAGGAACACAGCGTCATCGGCGGCCTGGGCGAGGCCGTCTGCGCGGTTCTCAGCGAAAAGCTGCCCACCCCGGTGCGCCGCATCGGCGTCATGGACAAATTCGGCCACTCCGGCCCCGCGTGGGAAGTTCTGCGGGACTACGGCCTTTCCGCCGAACATATCGTCGATACCGTCAACGAGATGCTGAAATAATTTTTTTGCAGGCTTTTGCCGCCCCCGCGCTGCGGGGGCGTTTTTTTTGCGTGCGTTTGGCGGGGCGCGGGCCTGCTGTTGCATTTTTTTAAAATTTTTGGCGCCGCCCCCTTGCACAACCCCAAAAGGAGTGTATAATAAACAACGCAATACTTACCATATGTTAATAATTGCTATACGGTAACAAAAAGGAGGGCGACCGATGGACGAGAAGGAGATGCTGCAGGCCACCGTGCGGTTCATGCTGCATTTTCGCCGCACGGTACACGAGGGCTTTGCCGATGCCATGGCGGATACGCCCCGCTGCCATTTTGCCATGCTGGAGCGGATCCACTGGGCCATCGAGGGCCAGGCGAAAGGCGGGTGTTGCGGCCGCGGCGCGCCCAAAGCGCCCGGCGGCCCGGATGCGCCGCCGGACAGCATCAGCGTTTCGCTGCTGGCGGCCCACCACAAGGCATCGCTGCCCGCCGTCTCGCGCGATTTGCGGATGCTGGAGGCCGAGGGCTACATTGCCCGCACGCCCGACCCGCAGGATCGCCGCAAAACGCTGGTGCGGCTGACCGAAAAGGGGGAGGCCGCCCGCCGCCGCGGCGAGGAGGCCGCCGGCGCCTACCTGCGGGGGGTGATGGCCCGCCTGGGAGAGGAAAACCACGCCCGTATGCTGCGGGACTGGCAGCTTTTGGAGGAGGCCATGCAGGCCGAGACCGAGGCCCGCCGCGCCGCCGCCCCGTCAAAACGAAAAACCGCCGCGTCCGCCTGCCAAAGCGGCCGCAGCCAGGAGGAGGAACCCCGGGATGATTAAAATCTTCAAACAGCTGGGCCGCCACTGGGCGGCCTGCCTGGCCATCATCGCGCTGCTGATCGTGCAGGCGTGGTGCGATCTCTCGCTGCCGCAGTACACCTCGGCCATCGTGGACGTAGGCATCCAGCAGGGCGGCGTTGAAAGCGCCCTGCCCGCCACGGTCCGGGCCGCCACCCTGCAAAGCCTGGAGCTGCTGATGACCGGACCCGACGCCGCCCGCGCCGATGCCGCCTACGGCCCCGCCGACGCCGACGGCGTCCGCACGCTGCTGCCGGGCGCCGATACGGCAGGCCTGGCCGATGCCTTTGCCACGCCCGATGTGGCGCTCTACATGATGAGCGCCAAACAGGCTGCCGCGCGCCTTGGCGCCGACAAAGCCGCCGCCGCCGCCGAGGATCTGGACGCCGTCAACGCCCAACTGGCCGCGATGGCCGGGGCGCCCGGCTTTTCCCGGGAAGCCATGCAGACCAGGCTGAGCGCGGGGATGTCCCAGGCCGGTCAAACCGCGATGGACACCCTTTCCCAGCAGGCGGTGCTGCTGGTGCGGCTGGATTACGCGGCCCAGGGCATCGCGGATTCGGTGCAGATGCGCTATCTTTGGGGCAAGGGCGGCCAGATGCTGCTGTTCAGCCTGCTGATGGTGGCCGCCGCCGTCGTGGTGGGGCTGCTGGCCTCCACGGTGTCGGCCGCCATCGGGCGGGATCTGCGCCAGAACGTGTTCAAAAAGGTCGTCAGCTTTTCCAACGCCGAGATGGATACCTTCTCAACGGCCTCCCTGATCACCCGCACCACCAACGATATCCAGCAGGTGCAGCAAACCTGCGTGCTGCTGTTGCGCATTGTGGCCTATGCGCCTATTTTGGGCATCGGCGGCATCATCCGGGTGGCCCACACGGCCACCGGGCTTTCCTGGATCATTGTGGTGGCCGTCAGCGTTCTGCTGGCCGTGGTGGCCGCGCTGATGGTGGCGGCCCTGCCCAAGTTCAAGGCCATGCAGACGCTGGTGGACCGGCTGAACCTTGTCAGCCGCGAAATCCTGACCGGCATCATGCCCATCCGCGCCTTCTCCCGGGAAAAGTACGAGGAGGAGCGGTTTGACCGCGCCAGCCTGGATCTGATGAAAACCCAGCTTTTCACCAACCGTGTCATGACCTTTATGATGCCCACCATGATGCTGGTGATGAACGGCGTCACCCTGCTGATCGTCTGGTTCGGCGGCAAGGCCATGGAGGCCGGCACCCTGCAGGTGGGCGAGATGATCGCCTTTATCAGCTACACGATGCAGATCGTCATGTCCTTCCTGATGCTGACGGCCATTTCGATCATGCTGCCCCGCGCGGGCGTCGCCGCCGACCGCATCGACGAGGTGGTGAAAAGCGAGCCGACCATCCGCGACCCGGCCCCGGGGACGGCCCGGGCCACGGACCGAACCGACTGGCGGGGCGCCGTGGAATTTCACGATGTCAGCTTCCGCTATCCCGGCGCCGCGGACGACGCCCTCTCCCACATCAGCTTCACGGCCCGCCCCGGCGAGACGACCGCGGTCATCGGCGCCACGGGCTGCGGCAAATCCACCCTGCTCAACCTGATCCCCCGCTTTTATGATGTCACGGGGGGCAGCGTCACGATCGACGGCGTGGATATCCGCCAAATGCCCCAGAACCGGCTCCATGACCTGATGGGCTATGTTCCCCAGAAGGGGGTGCTGTTCTCGGGCACCATCGAGAGCAACCTCAAGTTTGGCGGCGACCACATTTCCGACGAGGCCATCCGTCAGGCCGCCGGGATCGCGCAGGCGTCGGATTTCATCGCCGATAAGGCCGAGGGCTACGCCAGCGCCATCGCGCAGGGGGGCGGCAACGTCTCGGGCGGGCAGAAGCAGCGGCTTTCGATCGCCCGGGCCATCGCCAAAAATCCCCGCATCTACCTGTTTGACGACAGCTTCTCGGCGCTGGACTACAAGACCGACGTCGCGCTGCGCCGCGCGCTCCGGGAAAAGACCGGCGACGCCACCGTGCTGATCGTGGCGCAGCGCATCTCCACGGTTCTGCACGCCAACCAGATTCTTGTGCTGGACGAGGGCCGGATCGTGGGCTGCGGCACCCATGCGGCGCTGCTGGCCGGCTGCCCCGCCTACCGGGAGATAGCGCGGAGCCAGCTCAGCCAGAAGGAACTGGACTTGGATTCCCTCAACCTCAACACTCCGAAAGGCGGTGAAGCCTGATGGCGGAAACCACAAAAAATACCGCCCGCCCCGGCGGCGGGTTCGGCATGGGCCATGGCCCGGCGGGCCAAATGGTCGAAAAACCCAAGGATTTCAAGGGCACTTTGCGCAAGCTTGCGCAGGAGATGGCCCGGTACAAGCTCTCCTTCGCGGTCGTGCTGGTGTTTGCCGTGCTGTCCACGGTGTTCAACATTGCGGGGCCCAAAATTCTGGCCAAGGCCACCACGGCGCTGGCCACCGGCTGGTATGCCAAACTGACCGGCACCGGCGGCATCGATTTCGGCTACATCGGCAAAATCCTGCTGTTTTTGCTGGGGATGTACCTGCTCTCGGCGGCTTTCAGCTTCGTGCAGGGCTGGGTGATGACCGGGATGTCCCAGAAGGTCTGCTACCGTTTTCGCCGCCAGATCTCAGAGAAGATCGACCGCCTGCCCCTTGCCTATTTTGAAAAGCGGACGGTCGGCGAGGTGCTGAGCCGGATCACCAACGACGTGGACACGCTGGGCCAAAGCCTCAACCAGAGCATCACCCAGCTGATCACCAGCGTCACCACCATGGTGGGCGTGCTGATCATGATGCTGTCCATCAGCCCGGCCATGACGCTGATTGCCCTGCTGATCCTGCCCGTCTCGCTGGGGCTGGTGATGCTGGTGGTCAAAATCAGCCAGAAATACTTCAAAGCCCAGCAGAACTACCTGGGCGAGGTCAACGGCCAGGTGGAGGAGGTCTATGCGGGCCACAACGTCATCCGGGCCTTCAACCGGGAGGGCGCTGTGCTGACCCAGTTCGACGCGGCCAACGGCAAGCTGTATGAATCGGCCTGGAAAAGCCAGTTTCTATCGGGCCTGATGATGCCGGTCATGACCTTTGTGGGCAACCTCGGGTATGTGGCGGTGGCCATCGTGGGCGGCATTTTCGCCGCCCAAGGCCGCATCACGATCGGCGATATCCAGGCGTTCATCCAGTATGTGCGCAACTTTACCCAGCCCATCCAGCAGTTGGCGCAGGTGTCCAACATGCTGCAAAGCATGGCCGCCGCCGCCGAGCGTGTGTTTGAATTTCTGGCTGCCGACGAGGAGAGCCAGACTGCCGCCGATCCCGCCCGCAAGGCCGATTCCGCGGCCATAGACGGGCAGGTTCGGTTCGACCATGTCCGCTTTGGGTACGATGCCGCCCGGCCGGTCATCCGCGATTTCACCTGCACCGTCCGCCCCGGCGAGAAGGTGGCCATCGTCGGACCCACCGGCGCGGGCAAAACCACGATGGTCAAGCTGCTGATGCGGTTCTACGATGTCGATTCCGGGCAGATCACCCTCAACGGCCACGATCTGCGCGACTTTGACCGCAGCGACCTGCGCCAGGGCTTTGGGATGGTGCTGCAGGATACCTGGCTGTTCAAGGGCACCATCCTGGAAAACATACGTTACGGCCGCCTGGACGCCACCGACGATGAGGTTGTCGCGGCGGCCAAGGCCGCCCATGCCGATCACTTTATCCGCACCCTGCCCGGCGGCTACCGGATGGAGCTGAACGAGGACGCCTCCAACGTGTCGCAGGGGCAAAAGCAGCTGCTTACCATCGCCCGGGCCATTCTGGCGGACAGCCGCATCCTGATCCTGGACGAGGCCACCAGCTCGGTCGATACCCGCACCGAGCAGCGGATCCAGAAAGCCATGGACAACCTGATGCGGGGCCGCACCAGCTTTGTGATCGCCCATCGGCTTTCCACGATCCGGGACGCCGATCTGATTCTGGTCATGCGGGACGGCGACATTGTGGAGCAGGGCACCCACGAGCAGCTTTTGGAGCAGAACGGCTTTTACGCGGATCTGTACAACAGTCAATTTGAGGATGTCACCGCGTAAAGCTGCGCTTGCAGGCGCGTTTGCGGCGTCCGCCGGGCCTTTTTGCCCGGCGGACGCCCTTTTCGTTGCGGGAACCGCGCGGATGTGGTACAATTCCGAAGGATAGCATTTCTTGAAATTTGAAAAACAGTCGGGTGGCACGGAACACGGATTTCCATACAAACGTTGCCGGAAAGCGGGAAAAAACCATATGAACATCATGCCAAACAATCTGGAGCGGCAGTACAGCCTGCACGCCGCCGCCTATGAGAAAAAAGCCGTCGAGGTGCTGCGCAGCGGCTGGTATATTCTGGGCAGGGAGGTCGAGGCATTTGAGCGCGAATGGGCCGGGTACATCGGCACAAGATACTGCGTGGGGCTGGCCAGCGGGCTGGACGCCCTCTGGATCGCCTTCCGGCTGCTGGGCATCGGCGCCGGGGACGAGGTCGTCGTGTCGGCCAACGCCTACATCGCCTGCGTGATGGGCATCACGATCAACGGGGCCACCCCGGTTTTTGTGGAGCCGGATGGATATGATGCGATCGACGCCGAAAAAATCGAGGCCGCCGTCACCCCCCGCACCAGGGCCATCCTGGCCGTGCATCTGTTCGGCCAGGCCTGCGATATGACCAGGATCATGGCCATCGCCCGCCGGCACGGCCTCAAGGTGGTGGAGGACTGCGCCCAAAGCCACGGCAACCATTGGCAGGGGCAGACCGTGGGCAGCATCGGGGATGTGGGCTGTTTCAGCTTTTACCCCACCAAGGGCTGCGGCGCCTTCGGCGACGCGGGCTGCATCACCACCAACGACCCCGACCTGGCCGACCGCTGCCGGGTGTTTCGCAACTACGGCAGCCGCCGCCGGTACGAGAACGAGGTGGTGGGCGCCAACAGCCGCCTGGACGAGCTTCAGGCCGGGCTTTTGCGGGTCAAGCTCGGCTATCTGGAAGAGATGAACGCGGAGCGCCGCGCCCTGGCGGCCCGCTACGCGGCGGGCATCACCAACCCGGCGGTGCGGCTGCCCCGCGTCCGCCCCGGCGCGGACAGCACATGGCACCAGTACGTCGTGCATGTGCCGGGCGCGCGGGACGCGCTGGCCGCCGCGCTGAAGGCACAGGGCATCGGCACCATTGTTCATTACCCGATCCCGCCCTACCTGAGCGAGGCCTACGCGGGCCTTGGGCACCGGCGGGGGGATTTTCCGCTGGCCGAGCGCGCCGCGGACGAGGTGCTGAGCCTGCCCATGTACAACGGGATGACCGCGGCCGAACAGCAGGCCGTGATCGATGCCGTCAACGCCTTTGCGGCAGAATGAGAGGAACGCCATGAACCCGACCAGGGACAATACCAACAGCGCCTATTTCATCGAGTTTGCCGAACATGGGGACGAGCGCGGCCATCTGGTGGTGGCGGAGGGGGAGCGGGACGTTCCCTTTGTCATCCAGAGGGTGTTCTATATTTACGGGTCGGACCCCGGCATTGTGCGGGGCAGCCATGCCAACCGCCGCACCGAGTTTGTGCTGGTCAACGTGGCGGGCAGCAGCAAGGTCAAGGTCAAGGACGGGCTGGGCAACGAGGCTGTTTTCAGCCTCAACCGCCCCCGCACCGGCATCTACCTTCCCCGCATGGCCTGGAAGGAGATGTACGACTTCAGCCCCGATTCGGTGCTGCTGGTGCTGTGCAGCGAGCATTACGATGAATCGGAATATATCCGCGATTACGACGAGTTTCTGCGCGAGGTAAACCGCTGAGCCGGTTTTTGCACGGACAGACTCGCTGCGGCAGGCGCCCGGCGGCAAGGCCCGGGCGCTTTTCTTGTAAAAAAGCGGCGGCGGACCGGTGCAAAGCAACACGGTCGCGGCGGCTTCTTCTGGCGGCGGTTTCCGCGTTATGCGCCAGGTACTTTACTGTTTATCAAAGATATGGTATTATTTAAAGTATCAATGTCTGCCAAAGGTCTGCCAAAGAGCCGCATCGGCGGGAGGGGGGCTGCTTTCCATGGATAGAACGATTCGCACGGCGGTCGTCACCGGGCCTACCGGCGCCATCGGCGGCGCGCTCTGCCGCCTGCTGCTGGCGGAGGGCGTCACGGTGTATGCCGTCGCCCGCCCCGGCAGCCCCCGCGCCGGGCAGCTGCCGGCTGCGCCAAACCTTCGCCGGGTGGACTGCGATGGAAACGCGCTGGAAAACGCGCTGCCTGGGCAGGTGCTTGCGGCGGATGCGTTTTTTCATCTGGCCTGGGCCGGCACGATCGGGCCGGGCCGGGACGATATGCCTGCCCAGATCCAAAATATCCGCGCGGCGGTCGGCGCGGCGCGGGCGGCGTCCGCGCTGGGCTGCAAGGTGTTTGTGGGGGCGGGCAGTCAGGCCGAGTACGGCCCCGCCGGCTGCCCGCTGACGGCGGACACCCCCTGCTTTCCCACCGGCGGCTACGGGATGGCCAAGCTTTGCGCAGGCCAGATGGTGCGCCGCGAGTGCGCGCGGCTGGGGCTGGACGCCGTGTGGGCGCGGGTGCTTTCGGTCTACGGCCCGCAGGACGGCCCCCAAACCCTGATTTCCACGGCGGCGGATGCCCTGCTGGCAGGGCGGGAACCCGCCCTGACGGCGGGGGAGCAGCAATGGGATTACCTGTATGCCGACGATGCGGCCCGCGCCTTTTGGCTGCTGGCTTGCCGCGGGGGTTCCGGACGGGTGTACCCGGTGGGCAGCGGCACGGCCCGCCCCCTGCGGGACTACCTTTGTGAACTGCGCGACGCCATCGACCCCGCGCTGCCGCTGGGGTTTGGTAAAATCCCCTACGGCCCGGGGCAGGTTATGTTTTTACAGGCGGATATCGGCGATCTTGTGCGGGACACCGGCTTTTTGCCGCGGATTCCCTTTGCGCAGGGGATACGAACGACGATTCAATGGAAAAAAGGACAAAAAAAGAATGCCTGATACAAAAAAGACAATTTCGGTGATGATTCCCACCTACAACGAGGAGGACAACGTCCGCCCCATCTACGAGGCGGTGCGGGACGAGATTTTGCACAGCTGCCCCGCCTATGCGTATGAGATTCTGTTCATCGACAACAAATCGCAGGACAGGACCCGCAGCCTTATCCGGCAGATCTGCGCGCAGGATCACCATGTGAAGGCGATTTTCAACACCAAAAATTTTGGCCAGTTCAACAGCCCTTACTACGGCATGATCCACACGACAGGCGACTGTACCATCACCATCTGCGCGGATTTTCAGGACCCTGTGGAGATGATTCCCCGCTTTGTGCGGGAGTGGGAAAACGGCTACAAGATCGTGATCGGCAAAAAGACCAAAAGCCGGGAAAACCCCCTCATGTATTTTCTGCGCAGCTGCTATTACAAGGTTCTGCGCAAGATGAGCAGCGTCGATCTGATCGATCAGTTTACTGGCTTCGGTTTGTATGACTGCAGCTTTATCCAGACGCTGCGCGACCTGAGCGACCCCACCCCGTTCATCCGGGGCATCGTGGCCGAGCTTGGCCCCGAGCGCAAGGAGATCGAGTACGAGCAGCCCCAGCGCCGGGCCGGCAAGACCCACAACAAATTTTACAGCCTGTACGATGCCGCCATGCTCAGCTTTACCAGCTACACCCGCCTTGGCATGCGCATCGCCACCTTCTTTGGCCTGTTTGTGGCCATCCTCAGCTTTTTTGTGGCCCTGTTCTTCTTTGTGGGCAAGCTGTTGTTCTGGAATTCGTTTTCCGCCGGTACGGCGCCGGTGCTGGTGGCCGTCTTTTTCATGGGCGGCGTTCAGCTGATGTTTCTGGGCTTTATGGGCGAGTATATCATGAGCATGAACACCCGCATTATGAACCGCCCGCTGGTGGTGGAGGAGGAACGGCTGAATTTTGACGCGCCGCCCGCCCCCGAAAAAACGGCGGACGAAGCGGCAAAGGACCCGGCCATGGCCGGGATCTGAAAAACCGCAGGAAGGGAAGCGCAGCGTATGAAAGTGGTTCTTTTGGCGGGGGGCTTCGGCACCCGCATCAGCGAGGAGAGCGTTCTTAAACCCAAGCCGATGGTGGAGATCGGGGGCAAGCCGATCCTTTGGCATATCATGAAGTTGTATTCCCATTACGGGTATAACGATTTCATCATCTGCGCCGGGTACAAGCAGGATGCCATCAAGCAGTATTTTTTTGATTATTACCTGCACAATTCGGACGTTCGGTTTGATCTGCGCACCAACCGGATGACGGTACTCAACAACCATTCGGAGCCGTGGAACGTCTCGGTCATCGATACAGGGCTCAACACGATGACGGGCGGGCGGATCCGCCGCATTCGAAGCTATGTGGGCGGCGAGCCGTTCATGCTGACGTACGGCGACGGCGTCTCCAACATCGACCTGCGCGCGCTGGAACAGTTTCACCGCGCGCACGGCAGAACCATGACGGTCTCCTCCTACAACGTGGGGCAGCAGTACGGCATCCTGGACGTTGCGCAGGACGGGCGGGTCACGGGCTTCCGCGAAAAGTGCGTCAGCGACGGCAGCCTGATCAACATCGGGTATATGGTGTGCAACCCGGAAATTTTTGACTACCTGCAGGACGACACCACCGTGCTGGAAAAGGCGCCGCTGGAAAGCCTGGCCCGCGCCGGCCAGCTTGTAAGCCGCCAGCACGACGGATTCTGGAAATGTATGGATACGGTGCGCGACAAGCGGCAGCTGGAGGAGCTTTGGGCTTCCGGCCGTGCCGCCTGGAAGGTATGGGAGGAATGATGACCGATCTTTCGTTTTATCGCGGCAGACGGGTGTTTGTGACCGGCCATACAGGCTTCAAGGGCAGCTGGCTCTGCCGGATGCTGGTGGGGGCGGGGGCCGCGGTTACGGGCTACGGCCTGGAACCGCCCACCAGCCCCAACCTGTTCAGCCGGGCCGGGCTGGCGGGCCGGATGACCGGCGTGATCGGGGATGTGCGGGACTTCAATTCGCTTTGGGCCGCCTTCGACGCCGCGCAGCCGGAGATCGTGTTCCACTTGGCGGCGCAGCCGATCGTGCGGGAAAGCTACCGCGATCCGCGTACAACCTATGAAACAAATGTGATGGGAACGGTGAATGTACTGGAGTGCGTTCGCCGGTCTTTCTGTGTAAAAAGCTTTTTAAATATTACGACCGATAAGGTTTATCACAACAACGAGTGGTGCTGGGGCTACCGGGAGACCGAACCGCTGGACGGCTTCGACCCTTATTCCAACAGCAAAAGCTGCTCGGAGCTGGTGACGCACAGCTACAAAAACAGTTTTTTTGCCGACGGGAGGGTCGCCGTGTCCACCGCGCGGGCCGGCAACGTGATCGGCGGCGGGGATTTTGCCGCCGACCGCATCATCCCGGACTGCGTGCGGGCCATGGAAAAGGGCGAGCCGATCGGCGTGCGCAACCCCTATTCGACCCGGCCCTACCAGCATGTGCTGGAGCCGCTGGCCGTTTACCTGATGATCGCGCAGGGGCAGTACGAGGACGGCGCACTGCAGGGGTATTACAACGTCGGCCCCGACGACTGCGACTGCGTGACCACCGGGGATCTGGTATCGCTGTTCTGCCGGTGCTGGGGCCCCGAGGCCCGCTGGCAGAACCAGGCGGAGGCCGGCGCCCCGCATGAGGCGAATTTCCTCAAGCTGGATTGCGGCAAGCTTAAGGCTGCGTTTGGCTGGGCGCCCCGCTGGCATATCCGGGAATGTATGGAAAAAACCTGCCGCTTCAGCCGCGTATGGCTGGATGGCGGCGATATCCCCGCCGAGATGGACCGGGAAATTCAGGAATTCAGGGAGGAACGGTAAGGATGGCAAACTGGAAAAACGAAGCCGAGGCGCGTGAACAGATCAAGGCGATGGTCTCTGCGTATTACCACGATTTTAAAGAGAAAAAGGAACCGTTTCAGGCCGGCGACCGCATCGCTTATGCCTCCCGCGTGTTCGATGAAAAGGAAATGTGCGCCCTGACGGACGCTGCGCTGGATTTCTGGCTGACGACCGGTCGCTTTGCCGAAGAATTTGAGCGGGCGTTTGCCCGCTGGATCGGTGTGCGGTTTGCCAACCTCGTCAACAGCGGTTCCTCAGCCAACCTGATCGCCTTTATGGCCCTGACGGCGCCCGAGCTGGGCGAGCGGCAGATCAAAAAGGGCGACGAGATCATCACGGTGGCCTGCGCGTTTCCCACCACGGTCACGCCCGCGCTGCAATACGGCGCGGTGCCGGTGTTTGTGGATGTGACGGTGCCCCAGTACAACATCGATGTGACCCGGCTGGAGGCCGCGCTTTCGCCTAAAACGAAGGCGGTTATGATCGCCCACACGCTGGGCAACCCCTTTGACCTGGCTGCGGTGCGCGCCTTCTGCGACGCCCACCGCCTCTGGCTCGTCGAGGATAACTGCGACGCGCTGGGCAGCCTCTATACGATCGGCGGGGAAACCCGCTTTACGGGCGCCTGGGGCGACATCGGCACCTCCAGTTTTTATCCCCCCCACCACATGACGATGGGGGAGGGCGGCTGCGTCTACACCAACGATCCGCTTCTCAACCGGCTGATCAAAAGCTTTCGGGACTGGGGGCGGGACTGCGTCTGCCCCTCCGGGCACGACAACTTCTGCGGGCATCGGTTCGACGGCCGGCACGGCGAGCTGCCCCAGGGCTACGACCATAAGTATGTGTACAGCCATTTCGGCTACAACCTCAAGGTGACGGATATGCAGGCGGCCATCGGCTGCGAGCAGCTCAAAAAGTTTCCGCAGTTCATCGAGCGGCGGCGCCACAACTGGGAGCGGCTGCACGCGGCGCTGGAGCCGATGGCGGACAGGCTGCTCCTGCCCGCGCCCGCGCCCAACAGTCGCCCGTCCTGGTTCGGGTTTCTGCTCTCGGTTCGCCCGGAAAGCGGGCTGCGCCGCAACGAGGTCACCCGCTTTATTGAGGCGCACAACGTCCAGACGCGGCTGCTGTTCAGCGGCAACCTGACGCGGCATCCCTGCTTTGACCAGATCCGCGGCACAGAGGCCTACCGCGTCGCAGGGGATCTGACGGTCACGGATTTTGTGATGAACAACGCCTTCTGGGTGGGGGTCTACCCCGGCATGACCGACGAGATGATCGATTTTATGGCGCAGGTAATCCGGGAAGCGGCGGGCGGCCAGTAAACTTGTACCGGGATTTCCCGGGGAACGGCAGAATATGGAACAAAAATCAATCTCGAAAAATTATATTTTCAACCTGAGCTATCAAATCCTGTTGTATGTGGTGCCCTTTGTCACAACGCCCTACCTGTCCCGCGTGCTGGCGGCCGAGGGCGTTGGCCGCTACTCGTTTGCACAGTCGATCGTGTCGTATTTTGTGCTGGCCGCCACCATGGGCACCACGCTGTACGGGCAGCGGAAGATCGCCTCGCTCCGCAGGGACCCCGCCGCGCAGACCGCCGCCTTTCTGGAAATTTTTCTGCTGCGCATTGCCACTACCTCGGCGGCGCTGCTGATCTACGCGCTGGTGGTGCTGCCGCTGTGCGGCAATCCGGCCCTCTACCTGGTTGCGGCGCTGGACATTGTGGCGGTGGGGGTCGATCTGTCCTGGTTCTTTCAGGGGCAGGAGGAGTTCGGCGTGATTGCGGGCTGCAACGGCCTGTGCAAGCTGGCCAGCGTGGCGCTGATTTTTCTTTGCGTAAAATCGGCGGCGGATCTGAACCGCTATGTGCTGATCTACTGCGGCACCGCGGTGCTGGGCTTTATCAGCGAGTGGCTGTTTGTGCCGCGCCATTTTGTACATGGTTGCAGTATCGATTTGCATATGCTGTTTCGCCATATTCGTCCGGCGTTGTCACTTTTTGTTGCACAGGTTGCTATGCAGGTGTATACTGTATTGGATAAGACCATGATCGGCGTGATCACCCGCTCGGATATCCAGAACGGCTATTACGAGCAGGCGCAAAAGCTGATTCATGTTCTTTTGGCGTTCGCCACCTCCCTGGGCACCGTGATGGCCTCCCGCATGGTCATGCTCTGGAAGGAGGGCCGCCGCGACGCGATCCAGGAGATGATCGAGGTATCCTTTCGGATGACGGCGGCCGTCGGTCTGCCGATCGCCGCCGGGGTCATGCTGATCGCACACCGGTTCGTACCCATCTTTTACGGGGACGGGTTTGCGGGCGTGGTGCCGCTGCTGTATGTGCTGGCGGCGCTTATCCCCATCATCGGCTGCAGCAACGTGCTGGGGGTGCAATACCTGATTCCCACCGGGCAGGAACGTTTTTTGACCTACTCGGTGCTGGCGGGCTCCGCTACCAACGTGGTTCTGAACGCCCTGCTGATCTCCCGCTTTCAGGCGGTGGGCGCGGCCATCGCCTCGGTGCTGGCCGAAAGCTGCGTCACGGCGGTGCAGATTCATATCGTGCAAAAGGAAGAACTCAACCTCAAACCGCTGGCGGGGATCTTTGCCCGGTATCTGGTCTGCTGCCTGCCCATGGCCGGGGTGGGCGTTCTGGTCGAGCGGGTCGCCCCGCAGGGAATACCGGGCCTTGCCCTGATCATCGCGGTCTGCGCCGCCACCTATGGCGCGGTGCTGCTGTTGATCCGGGACCCCGTGGTGGAAACGCTTCGGATTCAGATCCGGCAGATGCGGCGCTGAGCGCCGCCGTATGCGCCGCGGCGGGAACGCAGCGCGCAGGAAGGGGGGACGCCATGAAAACCGAGATTTATGTGATCGCACACCGGGCTTTCACGCCGCCCGCGGCGGCAAAAGGCCCGTATACGCCCCTGTATGTGGGCGCTGCGGCCGGAAACATCGTTCCGCCCGGCAGCGCGCGGGACGACGAGGGGCAGAACATCTCCGCCCGAAATCCCTGGTACTGTGAGCTGACAGGGCTTTATTGGATCTGGAAGCATGGCACGGCCGATGTGGAAGGCCTCTGCCATTACCGCCGGTATTTTGTCACCCCCCGGGGCAAGCTGGAAAATCTGCTTTGGGGGCGTCAGAGCGGGTTTCTGACCGAGGCGCAGATCACCGAGCTGCTGCGCGGCGCGGACATGATCCGGCACAACCCCACCTTCTTCGGGGCGGGCGTGGCGGCGCACTACGCGCAGCATCACGACCCCGCCACCCTGCAAAAGGTGGAGCAGATCCTTGCGGCGCGGCACCCGGCGGATTTGGCTGCCTACCGGCAGGTCATGCAGGGCAAAAAGGCGCATCTGCTCAACATGATGATCACCACCCGGCCGCTTTTGAACGAGTATGCCGAATGGCTTTTCGATATTCTGTTCTGCCTGGAAGAGCAGGTGGGGCTCGGCCCCGACACCAAACGGCTGATGGGCTATCTGGCCGAGCGGCTGCTGGATGTCTGGATTTTGTCGCGCGGACTGCGGGCGGCGGATTGCTTTTCGATCAATACCGAGCGGGTGGATCGTCTTCCGTTTTAGAGCATGACACAGAAAAAACGCGGCAAGGGGGGGCGCGCCGGCAGGCTTACGCGCGCCAGGGGCGGCAACGCGGCAAGGCGTGTGTTGCCGTAGCGGAACGGACGCGTGCTTTCCGGGGACGGCACGGGGCGGTTCCCGGCTCGTACACGCGGCAGATAACAAAACGGGGCGGTTTTTGCATGATAAAAGGTAAAATACAACTGAATTATGCAAAGCTCAAGTATCCGGCAATGATTTACATGTCACTGCCGCTTTTTGCGTTTTTTATCGGCTTTTGCCGCTGGCAGTTTGCGGCGCCCGCCTGCGCCCTGCTGGCGTTTGCGCTTGTGCAGGGGGTGCGCAAGTCCAACGTGGCCGGCGCCCACAGCGAACCGATTTCGCTTGCCTGGTGGGAGCCGCTGCTGTTTTTGGCGGCGGCGCTGCTTTGGACCTTTCTGGGCGGGCTCAACGGCTTTTTCTACCAGAGCAGCGACTGGCCCTGGCGCAACGCAATCTATCACGACCTGATTTCCTATAACTGGCCGGTCGTCTACCGGTATTCCGGCAATGCGCTGACGTACTATGTAGGCTTCTGGCTGCCGCCGGCCCTGGCCGCCAAGCTGGCGACGGCAGCCGGCGCCGAGCTGGACACGATCTGGACGATCGCCCGGATGGCGCTTTGGGTGTGGTCGGCGCTTGGCATCTGGCTGACGATGCTTTTGCTGTCGGTTTATGTCAAGGCCAACCGGTTCGGCAAACGGCTGGTCAGCACCCTGACCCTCATCGGATTCAGCGGGATGGATATCCTTGGCGCGCTGTGCTATGGAACCGCCGGCAAGCTTTTTGCCCCCGATGCCCTCCATCTGGAGTGGTGGAGCCCCAGCGGCAACCAGTTCAGCTCCCTGACGACCTGCGTATTCTGGGTTTTCAACCAGTCGATCCTTCCCTGGCTGGTGGTCATCTGCTTCCTGTTTGAAAAAAATGCGCGCAACTACCTGTTTCTGGCGGTGGCGTGCCTGTGCTGCGGGCCGTTTCCGCTGGTGGGGCTGCTGATCTGCATGGTTGCCCGCTGGCTTTCCGCCATGCGGCAGGCCGCCGTCCACGAGGTAATGCTGGAGGAACTGAAAAATACATTCTCCCTCCACAATCTGGGGCTGCTTTTCAGCGCGGTGCCGTTGCTGGCCACCTACTATCTCTGCAACAATGCGCTGCTGCAATCGTTCAGCGCCAAGCAGGAGGCCGGCGGCGCGGTGCCGCTGCAAACCGTAGGGGCGGTGCTTGGCGGACTGACCGCCGGGTTGGTCGCCCTGGTTCTTCTGGTGCTGCTTCTTGACCGCTGGAAAAAAGGCCGGAAAATTGTGCTGACGATCCTGGGTGCGGCGGCGGGCGCGGCCGTCCTTGCCGGGCTGGCGGTAAGCGGCGGATTTCTGGCGCTGGCAAGGTATTTTACCCTGGATCTGCTCTTTTTTTATTTGTTGGAGATCGGGCTGTACCTTCTGCTGGTCTGGAAGGAACACCGGCGGGAGCCGCTGTTTTACACGGTGGCGGCCTCGCTGCTGATCATCCCCTTTTTTCGCATCGGCGCTTCCACCGATTTCGGCATGCGCGCCTCCATCCCCGGGGTCTTTATCGTCATGGTCTACGCCGATCAGCTCTTGCTGCGCGGAATGGGACAGTTCCATCTGGCGCGGCGCAAAACCAAGTTGCGCTATGCGGGGCTGGTGGCGGCGCTTCTGGTGGGCGCGTTTACGCCCGGCATGGAAATTTACCGGGGATTTTACCACGCGCAACTCGAAAACTGGGATTTGAACAAGCTGGAAAACGGCGGATTCACCTCCATCGCCTATCTGGAGGAAGCCAGCAACTTTTGCACCGAGGATTATTTTGACAAGTTCTTTTTTGCCTATCTGTCCCGCCCTACCGGCTATTGCACCATCACATACGGGGATGGCTTCTATTATCTGGAAAAACAGGCGATCGATAACCGGACGGTAGGCTTTCACTGGTGCGACCAAACCAGCAATTTCGTCATTTACAATGACCGCGGTTATGCGTTCGATGCCAAGCTGGAAATGGCCTTCAACGTTGTAAACGACCGAAACATTCAGTATCATATGACGGTTACGGCGAACGGAAAGAGCGAGACGTATTACGTCATGACGCCGATGCAGGATGTTGTGCTGACCCTGCGGCTGGCTCCCGGCAAAAATACGGTCGTGCTGACCACGGACCGGCCGGAGGAGCAGGGCAAGGGAGATCTGCGCAACCTGTACTGCACGGTGGGCCGCATCCGGCTGTACGACCCGGCGGGCAATCTGATCGCCTACGATCCGGATCTGGAACAGGAGGATGCCGCGCAGAACATCAAGGCGCAGCAGCGCCTGGTGTACGCAAAACAGGGCGAGACGCAGGCAGAAACATCTGCGGAGAATCTTCCCCCGGAAACAGTCACCAAGGGCAGGTCGCTGCGGAAGGCGTGGCCGGGCAACGGAAAGGCGGTAAACAATTGATCAATGAAAGCGCAAAACAGGAATACAGGCTGAACGTCCTGTACGCCTGTGATGAAAACTACGCCCCTTTTGCCGGGGTATCGCTTACCTCCCTTTTTCGGAACAATCCGGATATAGACGGGATCACCGCGTATCTGGTGCTGGATCATGTCAGCGATAAAAATCAGGCGCTGTACCGCCAGCTTGCCGATCAATACCACCGGGAGGTGGTGCTGATCGATGCGGAGGAAGTCATCGCCAAGATCAAAGCGCTGAAGATCCCCCTGTACCGCGGTTCCTACACCACCAATTTCCGCCTGTTTTTTACCGAGTTCATCCGGCCGGACGTCGAGCGGCTGCTTTACCTGGACTGCGACACGCTGATTTTGGGCAGTCTGAAACCGCTTTTGACGCTGGATATGCAGGGGAAGGCGGCCGCCATGGCGCTGGACTCCCAAACAGGATACTATAAAGGGCTGCTGCATTTTCGGCCGGAGGAACCGTATTACAATGCGGGCATTACGCTGCTGAATGTTCCCAACTGGGAAAAACTCCGCTGTACCGAAAGGATGCTTACACACATCCAAACGGTGCGGGCGCAGTACTGCAACCCGGATCAGGATCTGCTCAATATCGTACTCAAGGGGCAGATCCTGGTACTGCCGGCAGAATTCAATTTGCAGGTCACCCACCGGGCCTACTCGCCGGAGGTCTATTTTAAGGCGTATCCGTCGTCGGGCTATTATACCGCCGCGGAGCTTGCGCAGGCCGCCCGCGAGCCGATAATCCTGCACAGCTACCGCTTTTTGGGGCAGTTTCCGTGGCATACCAACAACCTGCATCCGGATACGGAGGTTTTTGACGCCTACCTGAAGGAATCACTTTGGCATACATACCAAAAAAAACCGGCACATTTGACGATCATGTTTAAGATGGAGCATTTTATGTACCATCTGCTGCCGCATCGTGCGTTTCTGCAGTTGTTTTCCTGGCTGCAGATCCGGACGCTGCGCATTCAGAACGCAAAGCTGGACCATCCGGCCGTACCTGGCGCCGCCGGGGACAAAACGGAAGACTGACCGATACGATACGCTACCGGGAGGATGTTTATGAAACAACGTTTGGCGGATTACCTGGCGGATTTTTTGGCGGCCCGCGGCGTGACCGATGTGTTTAGCGTGGTGGGCGGCGGGGCGATGCACCTCAATGACGCGCTGGGCCATCACAAGGGGCTGCACGTCACCTACAACCACCACGAGCAGGCCAGCGCCATGGCGGCCGAGAGCTATGCGCGGCTGGAAAACCGCATCGCGGCGGTCTGCGTTACGACGGGGCCGGGCGGCACCAACGCCATCACCGGCGTGGTGGGCGGCTGGCTGGATTCGATCCCGATGTTTGTGGTTTCCGGGCAGGTACGGTATGATACCACGGCCCGCTATGCGATGCGCAGCACAAACGGGCAGCCTCTGCGCGCGGTAGGGGATCAGGAATACGACATCGTCCGCTCGGTGGAACCCATGACAAAATTCGCCGCCATGCTGGAGGACCCGGCCGATATCCGTTATCTGCTGGAAAAAGCCTGGCATCTGGCCGTCACGGGGCGACCGGGGCCGGTCTGGCTGGATATCCCGGTGAACTTCCAGGGCTGCACCATCGAAACGGACGCCCTGCGCGGGTATGACCCCGCCGGGGACGACGGGCGGCTTCCCCCGCCGCTGGAAGAAACTGCCGTTCAGGCGGTTTTGGCGGCGCTGCAAGGCGCACAGCGTCCGGTTCTCTACGCGGGCGGCGGCATTCGTCTTTCGGGCGGGTACGCGGCGTTTCGCCGTGCGGTGGAAAAACTTGGCGTGCCGGTGGTCACCTACTGGAACTCGATCGACCTTATCGAGGACGAACACCCGCTGTATGTGGGCCGCAGCGGCAATATGGGGGATCGCGCCGGGAATTTTGCCGTGCAGAACGCGGATCTTGTGCTGGCCGTCGGCACCCGCATTTCCATCCGCCAGACCGGCTACAGCTTCAAAACCTGGGCGCGTGCGGCAAAGGTCATCATGGTCGATATCGACCGCGCCGAGATGAAAAAGCCGACCCTCCATGTGGATCTGCCCATCTGGGCGGACGCAAGGGATTTCTGGGAGAAGGTGGACGCTGCGCTGGCGGAGGAAAAGGCGCCGCTGTTCCGGGGGGAAAGCTGGCGGACGGCCTGCCGAAACTGGAAAAAGAACTATCCCGTCGTGCTGCCCCGCCACTGGGCCGAGGCTGACGGCTATGTGAACGTGTTCGCTTTCATTCGCAGCCTGAGCGAGCAGCTCCCGGCGGGCAGCCGAACGGCGGTATCCAACGGCGCCTGCTGTGTGGTGGGCCACCAGGCCTACTGCATCAAACCGGGCACCCGCTTTATCATCAACAGCGCCATTGCCAGCATGGGCTACGGTCTTCCGGCGGCGATCGGCCTTTGCATCGCGGGGCGGCGGCAGGATACCGTCTGCCTGGAGGGCGACGGCTCGATCATGATGAACTTGCAGGAGCTGCAGACGATCGTCACCAACCGCCTGCCGATCAAGGTGTTTCTGATCAACAACCAGGGCTACCACTCGATCCGCATCACCCAGACCAATCTGTTTGCCGATCACACCAAGGTGGGCATCGGTCCCGAATCCGGCGATCTGTCTTTTCCGGATTACCAAAAAATTGCGCAGGCGTTTGGGTTTCCCTACTTCAGCGCCCACACCAACGAGGAAATGACCCGGGTGGTGGCGGAGGCGCTGGCTGCGCCCGGCTATGTGTTCTGCGAGCTTTTTACCAACACCGTGCAGGTGTGGGAGCCCAAGAGCAGCACCAGGCGGCTGGCGGACGGAACGCTGGTAAGCCCCCCGCTGGAGGATCTTGCGCCCTTTCTGCCGCGGGAGGAGCTGGAAAAAAATATGTTCATCCCGCTTCTCCCCGAGGAATAATCGGCGCAGCGCGCCAAAAAGGAGACCGATCACCGATGGAAAATCAACCGACACGCGGCAGGGGCCTGCGGCGGGGCCTTCTCGTCCTTACGGTACCGGATTTGCTTCTGGCTGCCGCGGCCATGCTGCTGTGCTATGTCAGCTTTGCCTATTCGGATCTGTATGTCACGGGCAATCGGGCCTGGCTGCTGTACAACAACGGCCTGCTGGATTTCTATGATGCGTCCTATCGCTGGGCCGGCAACTACGGAGCCAACTATATGCCCAGTGTGTTCTGGCTGTACGGGATCTGGAACCTGCCGCTTCGGTTGGCGACAGGGTTCCCGGAGATGGTCACCACCAACAGCCTGCTGTGCAATCTGTGGTACAAGGCACTGCCGGTGCTGTTTTATGGCGGCGCCGCCGTGCTGGTCTACAGAATCGCGCGCGGGATGGGGCTGCCCGAAAAAACGGCCCGGATCGCTTCGCTTTCCTTTGCCTTCTCGCCGCTGGCGGTGTTCAGCCAGTTCATCTTTTCCCAGCAGGACATCTTTGCCGTGTTTTTCATGCTGCTGGGCATTCGCTGCGACCAGCAGGATAAACGGCTCGCCTTTTTGCTTTTGTTCGGCGTATCCTTCACCTTCAAGTACTACACGTTGCCGGCGTTTCTCATCTTTTTGCTCCTGAAGGAAAAGCGCCCTCTGCGTGTGATCGGCTGCGGGCTTGTCTCCGCGCTGCCCTTCCTGGCCGAATATCTGCTGTACCGGCGTTCGGACGGCTTCCAAAAAGGCGTTTTTGGTTTTGGCATGCTGGGCGCGGTTCAGCAGAGCGCCATGTCCACCCACCTGGGCGTTTTCAATCTGGGGCAGATGCTGTACCTGTTTTTGGTGGCCTGGGCCTACTTTGTGGAAGCGCCCAGCGAGAAGGAACGGTTTGCGTGGGCGTTGTACCTGAACTGCGGCGTTGCCTTTGCCATGTTCGGCATCAGCACCTTCAATCCGCAGTGGATCCTGCTGGCGGTGCCGTTCTGGGCGCTTTCCCAGACGATCAACCGCCGCCGGGAAATTTTTCTATGGCTGGAATGCCTGCTGGCGCCGGTTTTCTATTTTCTGGTGGCGCACGCGTGGTACGGTGCGGTGGACGACGCCATGCTGGAGGGCGGCATCTGGAAATACCTGTACGATCAAAGCCAAAATGATTTTCACCTGTATGACCTCTACGGCGGGGATGCCGCCATCCTGCTGTCCGTCTTTGTGGTCGTGCTGCTGGTCTGGTTTGTCTTTGCACACCCGCGTCAGGCGATTGACAGCTATGCGCTGGCGGACGCGCAAACGCCCTCCCCGTGGTTGTATCGGCTGCGCTTTGCCGCCGGTCCGGTGCTGTATATGGGGCTGGCCTTTTTGACGCTGGCAAAGAGGATGACGGCGTTGTAGCAAGACGGGCTTCTTGGCCGTCAAAGGTGAACAGCGGTACGCTGCAACAATCAGAGCGCAAATCAGCAGGGAAGGACAACAAAGGTGCATTTAGACCAAAACAGAAGGGCAGTAGCTTCGCGGAATGCGCAGAATGAGGATCAAAAAACAAATTCCCCGTTTTTAACCATAGGTATTGCCAGCTATAATTATGGCGGCTATCTCCAAAAAGCGTTTGCCTGTATCCGGGAACAGACCTTTTCTGACTATGAGATCCTCTATTGCGATGATGGTTCTACCGACGATTCCACGACAATCATTCGTGAAATCATGAAGGAAAATCCAACGATTTGTATACGGTTGGTGGAAGGCCCCAATCAAGGGATTCTTGCCAATAAAAATCGCTTATTAGAGCAGGCGAAAGGGCAATACCTGATGCTCTGCGATGCCGACGACCATATGCTACCGTGTTGCCTGGAAGCTCTATGCGGCGCAGCCCGGCAGGAAAATGCGGATTGCGTAATCGGAGGCTTTGTGGAGCTAGACAGCGATGGGCGCGTTCTGAAGCAGCATGTGCCACCTCCCGATGGCTGCAAGTGGCTATATACATGGCATCACGCGCAGATCTACCGCACATCGATTTTAAAGAAGCATGCAATCACTTTCCGTACCTTGCCCGACGATGTGGACTATCTGCAGCGCATCCATCTTCATGCGGAGCATACCGTGTTCGTACCACGGGCTCTCTACGCCTGGGTACGGCACAGTGATTCCGTCAGCACGGATTTCAGTACGCGGCCAGAGTGGAACCCGACCCGACTTTGGGAAAACTTGTCTGCGCAGGTGGCAGCGATCCGGGAACAGGTTGTTCGGGAGGAGGATCGGAACGCGCTGGATTATTATCTTTATAAGTGGTTTTATTTCAATATAGCGGATTTACCAGTTAACAACAGAAACACGCTGAAAGCAAGCGCCGCTGCAATGCGGCAGCAAATGAAAAAAGTGATCCCCGATTGCAGGCGATTGTCAAGGTTATGTGCCGCAATGCAGACAAAGGATACTGTATTTGCAAAGTTTGCGATTTCTGCGTGTTGGGCAGCAGAAGGAACCAGTGCGATTCTATGGATTGCGCGTATACGAACCTGGCAACATGATTTTCGCGGAAGGAGGCAAAGGCATGAATGAACTAAGTCTTTTATATATGTGCGATGATGCTTTTGCCACCATGGCGGGCGTTTCCCTTACATCGCTGTTCGAAAATAATCCGAAAGATAAAATAATACTTCATGTGTATCTGCTTCTTGTTCGAGTGAGCGAGGAGAACCGGAGGCGTTTCAAGAAGCTGGCAGAAAAATATGGGCAGGACATCTACATGATCGAGGCGGAGGAAACCATGAAAGAAGTTATGAGCTTGGACGTCGCCACCTATCGAGGTTCTGCGATGACGAATCTTCGCCTGTATTTTGACCGGCTGGTACCTGAAAATGTTCATCGGTTGCTCTATGTAGATTGCGATACAATCATCTGCAGCACGCTGCAAGAACTTTGTATGTTTGATATGCAGAATCGGACGCTGGGGATGGTGCTGGACGCTTATGGTGCCCTGATGCGCACACCGGAGTTGGGCAATGCGCCTTACTACAATGCGGGCATCCTGCTGATCGACTGTGATAAATGGCGGGGAGGAAATTGGAGCAGCCGAATTACTGGATACATTAAGGAGCATGGCGCACAATTTAAGCATCCCGATCAGGATATCTACAATATTGTTTGTAGGGATGAAATTGTTTGCATGCCAATTCGGTATAATTTTCAAACGATGCACCGCGCATATGGAGAAAAGCTGTATTTCCGCTGGTTTCCTTCAAGCGGATACTATGAGGCGTCTGAAATTGCGGAAGCCCGCAACAATCCGGCGATTGTGCATATGATCCGCATGCTGGGAATCAATCCGTGGAGCAGCGGCGCCTGGCATCCGGACAGGGAAATATTTAACAGATATAAAGAGAAATCCTTCTGGCGCAGTGAGCCGGAATTGCCAGACCGAGCGGATGGCTTTATACGAATTGAACGAATATTATATAGAATTTTGCCCAACAGCCTGTTCTTTCCTCTGTCTCTAGCGGCCATCAAGGTGATACAGAACGTAGATAAGAAGAACAGATATTGAGCAATAAGAACGTACATGAATATTTCGCTGATCTTGAGCAACTAAATCGGCGAGAAGTGAGCCACTCATACGGCTCACGTTGAGCCGTTTTGCGCAGCGTGGTTTCGAAGGGGCAAGGGGGGGAACGCTTTCCAAAGCGTCCCCCCTCAGATTCCACATTTCGATTACTCGGCATTCAGTCCTTTTCTTTTTCGCATGGCACCCATAAGAATCACATTTCTGTGCTCAATAATATAGCGGCAGCTGGCTAGCTCTGTAATCTGCCCCTTGTTTGGCTTGCGATCAGAATGGTATTCAATATCTTCGGGGCAGGCATTGGGAAAGGACAACGTCGCCTTCTTCACCAAACGGGCAATATGGTTGGAATGGCGGCGGTTCCATTCGGCATCCACCATCAGTCCGAACCATTCATCGAAGGAAAGCTCTTTTTGACTCGGGTTCTCTGCTTGTTCCCGGTAGGTGTCGGCCATTGCGGTAAAATGCATCTCGTGCAGTCGGTTCATCGTAGTTTGGTTCAGCATTACTTGTCACCCCCGTAGTAAGCGGCCCCGTGTGTAAACTGTTAGCGCCGACCAACCTTTGCGTCCAATAGCCGGGCCATTTATTCTATCGCCAACCGATATTGTCCATGCGGCCGGAGTCCGCTGTTCTGCCGGCCGCCCGTGTTTGTCGAAAATGTGCTATAATCAAAAGCAATGTGGGCCAAGAAGAAATCGCCCTGGGGAAAACCAAAGCGATAAACCCAAACCCGCTTGCCGAAACATCCAGTGAAAAAAGGAAAGCAGCAGCCTGAATATTGCGGTTCCAAAGGGCCATTAATACGGCGAATATAGGTCCACCATCACGGACAAGATGGATCCACCTTCACGGAAGCGAGTCCACCCAGTAAAATGAAGATGGCACGCAGTTGCGTGACTATTTTTACTGGAGGTGCCAAATATGGCAACCAATTACCGAGAAATCCTTAGGCTGAAAAAAATGGAATACAGCCAAAGGAGCATTGCCGCCAGCGTTGGATGTGCACGAAGCACTGTACAACGCGTTTCGAAAGACTGGATGACTGCCGGAACTCTTTGGATGAGTTGTTAAAGCTATCCGACAAAGAGCTTTCGCAAGTATTGTTCCCAGCATCCACGATTCCTTCTACCCGCAAAACTCCCGATTACGCTCAGGTTCACAAGGAACTTGCCAAGAACGGTGTAACATTGAGTCTGCTGTGGAACGAATACTGTGAGCAATGCTATGCTGCCAAGGAAATCCCCCTCATGTACACGCAATTCTGCCTGCACTACCGGGAATATGCCGAGCAGAACAAGGCAACCATGCACATTTCTCACAAGCCAGGAGAGCAGATGGAAGTGGATTGGGCCGGCGACCCCGCGAAGATTACGGATTCAGAAACAGGCGCGGAAGTACCGGCGTTTATCTTTGTTGCAGTTCTCTCTTGCAGTGGGTACGCATAGGTGGAGGCGTTTCTGAATGAGGCACAGGAAAGTCGGATTACCGCCCATGTACACGCTTACCGGTATTTTGGTGGTGTCACTCGCATCCTCGTACCGGACAACCTCAAAACCGGTGTCACAAAGCACACGCGGGACGATGTAGTACTGAACCGCACTTACCAGGAAATGGCAGAACATTACAGCACCTGCATTCTGCCGACGCGCGTGCGGCGGCCCAAGGACAAGCCCAAGGCTGAAGGCACAGTAGGTGTCGTTTCCACTTGGATTACTGCTGCACTGCGAAATCGCACCTTCTTTTCCCTGCATGAATTGAATGCCGCAATTGCTGAAAAGTTGGAGCTGTTGAATGACCGACCCTTCTCAAAGAAACCCGGCAGCCGCCGCAGCGTGTTTGAGGAAGAAGAAAGAGCATTTCTACTGCCGCTTCCGGTTCATGCCTATGAGTTTGCCACTTGGAAAGTCGCCACGGTGCAGTACAATTACCACGTTTCTGTTGAGAAAATGTTTTACAGCGTTCCCTGTGAATATTTTAAGCACCAGGTCGATGTTCGCTTGACAAGCAGCACGGTAGAAATCTTCTACAA
>CAYWID010000004.1:0-126175 GCA_964458285.1 uncultured Subdoligranulum sp.
CAGCATCGGCAGCGAGGTCTCGCAGATGTCTTGCACCTTGCTCAACATCAAGGGCGCGCTGCTCAACCGCTACCGTGCTTTCGTGACACCCGGCACCAAGATGGAATTGCACTTTTCCCTCGGCAGCAGCGGAGAAATCACGCTCGGCATCTTCTATATCGACCGCGCTTCGGTATCGTACCCGGATGAAAAAGTATCGGTATCTGCCAGAAACGCAATTGGCAAACTGCTGAAGGAACAGACCTTCAACGAGGACAACACATTTGAAGAAACTACGCTTCAGCTGAACCTGCAGGAGATTCTTCGCCTCGCCGAGGTGGAGGATTTTTTTGTTGGCAACAACACAAAGGCATGGAAGCTGCGCTTTGAGCCGGATGTCACCATACTGGACGGCATCAAGCGGGTCATCTCTCTGCTTGACGGCTGGAAGGTCGATGAAACGTCAAACGGTGTCATCGGCGTTGCGGCGGCTACCGATGCCCGTTTCGACCAGCCAGCAGTATATATTTTCGAGCGCGACAAGACTTGCTGGAGCTACAGCGTGGAATATGACGATTCGGAAGCGGTTAGCAAGGTCTGCGTCACCTGCGCCGACCCGGAAAACACGGTTTATGCCACAGTCCCCAGGAGCAAGTGGTGGGTCCAGCCGTCCCACCGCACGACCTACGTAACAGCCGCCGACGGTGCGACGCTTGCCGAGATAACGGCTATGGCTGAGGAACTGGCACAGGCCATCGCAATATCTGGCAGGCAGGAGAGCTTTGTCGGCATTTTCACGCCACAGCTCACCATCGGCGACGAGGTACGCATTGAAAGCGGTGCAAAAACCGAAACACTCGGTACGGTCACGGATGTGGCACACAATTTCGGCAGGGGTGGTTTCTATACTGCGTTCACCGTTGACAGCGGCGGACGGAAAGGCAAAGCGCGTCTTTCGGATTTGATCGGCCAAGCGTCTGAAAAGCCAAATCTGAACGGTGTGACTATTTATTAAGGGAGGAATAACAACATGAAAGAAATCTGGAATTGGATTCAACTCGCACTGTCGGCAGTCGGCGGCGCACTCGGCTGGTTCTTCGGAGGGATGGACGGTTTAATCTATGCGCTGCTGGTATTTGTGACTGCCGATTATATTACGGGCGTCATGTGCGCCATTGCGGACAAAAAGCTGTCAAGTGAGGTCGGTTTCAAGGGTATCTGCAAAAAGGTACTGATATTCGTGATGGTCGGCATCGGACATATCATGGACACTTATCTCATCGGCAACGGAGAGGTGCTGCGGACAGCCGTCATCTTCTTTTACTGCTCCAACGAGGGTGTATCCATGCTCGAAAACGCCGGGCATCTTGGACTGCCCATCCCGGCGAAACTCAAGGACATTTTAGAACAGCTGCACGACAGAACGGAGGATAAATAGATGAACCTGCACAAACTCATTCTGACCAACAATGCCTGTTATAAGGCGGGCCGTACCATCACGCCGAAGGGCATCATGGTGCATTCCACCGGGGCGAACAACCCAAATCTGAAACGCTATGTCGGTCCCGACGACGGCTTGCTTGGCGTGAACCAGTACAACAATCACTGGAACACCGCCACTCCCGGCGGACGCGAGGTTTGCGTTCACGCCTTCATCGGCAAGCTGAAGGACGGCAGCATTGCTACCTACCAGACGCTGCCGTGGAATATGCGTGGCTGGCATGGCGGCGGCAGCTCTAACGATACACACATCGGTTTTGAGATATGCGAGGACGGACTTTCTGACCCCGCATATTTTTCTGCCGTTTACAAGGAAGCGGTCGAGCTGTGCGCCTACCTCTGCAAGCAGTACGGCATCAAGCCGGAGTCGCCGACGCTCATCTGCCACTCGGAGGGTCACAAGCTCGGCATTGCCAGCAATCACGGCGATGTGATGCACTGGTTCCCGAAGCACGGCAAGAGCATGGACACCTTCCGCGCCGATGTGAAGAAGCTGCTTGATGCGGCTTCGCCGGAAACGCCGACCACACCGAAGAAGTATTACCGCGTCCAGCTCGGCGCGTTCTCGGTCAAGGCAAACGCCGATGCCATGCTCAAAAAGGTCAAGGCTGCTGGCTTCACGGACGTTTTTATCAAATACAGCGAGTAAAGGATACACCGCTTTAGCTTACAAGTCCATATACCACAGGTCAAGTTGTTGACCTACAGTTATTGCCCAGCGGAGATTTTTCTCTGCTGGGCAGTATTTTTATGTCGAAACACCTCCCCAAAATTGCTCCATTTTCTCCGTATGGCGAGGAGGTGGTTTTGATGACCAACGAACAGAAATCAACCATACTTCACCTGCGATCTGCGGGTTGTAAGTATGTATCAATCGCCGAAACGGTCGGACTCTCGATAAACACAGTGAAGAGCTATTGCCGCAGACAGGGTTTAGCCTTGGCGGCTGAAAAATCATCTGTCATTGATGACGCTTCTCGCTGCAAGCAATGCGGACAGGCGCTTGTGACTAAGCCCGGGAGCAAGCCGAAAAAATTCTGCTCTGATAAATGCCGTAACGCATGGTGGAAAACACATCCAAATGCCGAGAACAGAAAGGCGTATTACAGCAAGATATGTGCTCACTGTGGGAAATCATACACGGTCTACGGCAGACCAAACAGCAAGTTTTGCTGCCATGCGTGTTCTGCACAGCACCGCACGAAAATGGCAGAGGCTGACATATGACACAGGACAGAAAAACGGAGCTGATGAAATACAAAGCCGTCGTCGCTGTGTTGAGGAGATGGCTGTCCGATGGGCACATTACCATTCATGATTATGCCAAGCTTGAAGAAAAGCTCGCGGTTAAATATCGCGTATCTTTGTGCAGTATATGGCGCGAGTTGCCTTGACTTTATCGCCCTTTAGAGCGAATATGTACCCCCCTGAAAGGAGGTGGAGTATCAATGGCAAACAGCCGAATTACACAGATAGAGTTTGCGCCGCGAGTTCCCTTTGATGGAAAGCGCGTGGCGGCATACGCCCGCGTTTCGTCAGGCAAGGACGCAATGCTTCAGTCGCTGGCATCACAGGTCTGCTATTACAGCGACCTGATTCAAAAGCACTGCGGCTGGGAGTACGTCGGCGTATATGCGGATGAAGCGAAAACTGGCACAAAGGACAGCCGCGAGAGCTTTCAACGCTTACTGGCGGATTGCCGCGCCGGGAAGGTTGATATGGTTATCACAAAGTCCATATCACGCTTTGCTCGGAACACCGTCACGCTGCTATCTACGGTTAGAGAACTAAAAACGCTTGGTATCGATGTGTTTTTCGAAGAGCAGAATATTCACAGCATAAGCGCCGACGGCGAGTTGATGCTGACAATTCTTGCGTCCTATGCGCAGGAGGAAAGCTTATCGGTTTCCGAAAATCAGAAGTGGCGGGTACGCAAGAATTTTGAAGAAGGCAAGCCGTGGGATTGCACGATGCTTGGCTATCGGGTAAAAGACGGAGTTTTCCAGATCGTGCCGGAGGAAGCGAAGACGGTACGCCTCATATTCTCGCTTTTTCTTGAGGGCTATGGAAAACAAGCCATAGCTAACAGGCTTAACGCACCGGGAATACCCACGCGCATGAACAAATCGTGGTGTCAAGCCACCATCAGCAAAATGCTCCGCAATGAGAAGTACGCCGGAGATTTACTGCTGCAAAAGACCTTCCGCACCGACCACTTGTCAAAGCAAACACAAATAAATCATGGCGAATTGCCACAGTATTTCGTGCAGGAGGCGCACGAGCCGATTATCGACAGGGCTACGTTTGAGGCTGTACAAGAGGAACTGTCACGCAGGGCAGCTGCTGTGACCGTGAAGCCCGGCTCGGAAACCGCGTTCACAGGGAAAATACGCTGCGGCATTTGCGGTAAGAATTATCGAAGGAAGACAACGCCGACCGGCTTTGTTTGGATTTGCGCTACATTTAACGCCAAGGGAAAAAAGCACTGTGCTTCAAAGCAGATACCCGAAGAGACACTTAAGGCAGAGTGCGCCGTGATACTCAGAACAGACGGTTTTGATGCAGCCGCTTTTTCAGAGCGAATAGCATTCATAACCGCTCAGCCGAACAATCAGCTTGAGGTTCATTTCAAGAACGGTACGGCAGCGACGACTCGATGGCAAGACCGTTCACGGCGCGAAAGCTGGACGGAGGATAAGCGACAAAAAGCAAGAGAAAAAGCGACAAGGAGGAACGGCTGATGGCAAGAACAATAACAATGATACCGGCGACGGTCACATCGCGCTTTTCCAATCTTGCCGTGTCCGTGCCCAAGCGACGCAGGGTTGCAGGCTACGCCCGCGTTTCCACGGAGAAGGAAGAGCAGCAATCAAGCTATGAGGCGCAGGTGGACTACTACACCAAATACATCAAGGAGCGCCCAGATTGGGACTTCGTGTTTGTATATACGGACGAGGGAATTTCGGCGACTAATACGAAGAAGCGTGACGGCTTCAATCAGATGATTAAGGATGCGCTGGACGGCAGAATCGACCTGATAATCACAAAATCGGTCAGCCGTTTTGCACGAAACACGGTCGACAGCCTCACCGCCGTGCGAAAGCTCAAGGCGGCGAACATCGAAATTTACTTTGAAAAGGAAAACATCTGGACATTTGACGCAAAGGGTGAGCTGCTCATCACGATAATGTCCTCTCTGGCACAGGAGGAAAGCCGGAGCATTTCGGAGAACGTCACGTGGGGCTGGCGCAAGCGTATCGCCGACGGAAAGGTGTCCATGTCATACGGTCAGTTTCTCGGATATGAAAAAGGTGCGGATGGTACGCCGCAAATTGTGCCGGAGGAAGCGGAAACTGTGCGATTGATTTACACGAGGTTTCTTCAGGGCAAAACACCCACGGCGATTGCCAAGTACCTCACGGCGCAAGGCATTCCTACGCCCGGCGGCAAGGAGCGCTGGCAATGTAACGTGGTCGAAAGCATTCTCACCAACGAAAAGTACAAGGGCGATGCTCTTCTTCAAAAGACCTTCACGACGGATTTCCTGACGAAGAAGATGAAGCCGAACGAGGGCGAAGTGCCACAGTTTTATGTTACGGACAGTCACGACGGAATCATTGACGCCGAGGACTTCGATATGGTACAGGCGGAGTTCGCTCGGCGCAAGGCGTTAGGGCGCAGTTACAATTGTAAGAGCTGCTTTTCGGCGAAGCTGGTCTGTAGCGATTGCGGCGGTTTCTTCGGTTCAAAGGTCTGGCATTCAACGGACAAGTACCGCCGTGTTATTTGGCAATGCAACAGTAAATTCAAAAAGGGCGAGAAATGTACCACACCGCATTTGACCGAGGATGAAATAAAGGAGTGCTTCGTTCGGGCATGGAACGGTATGCAGGATATCACTGATGAAATAATCCTTGAGTGCCGGTTGGCGCTTACTGAGCTTTTTGACAGCGACACCATTGATGATGAAATTGTTGCGAAGAATGCTGAAGCCGAGGTGCTCATCGAAATGAACCGCAAGCACATCGCTGAAAACGCATCGGCGGCACAAGATCAAAAGGCATACAAAAAGCGTCAGGATGAACTCGTGGCAAAGTACAATACTGTGGCAAAGCGAATAGATGAACTGAAAGCCGAAATGGAAAAACGAAAAATCCAGCGCACGGTGCTCACAGCTTTTATTGACACGATGGAGCAGCAGCACGGGATACTTGCAGAATTTGACGAGCACCTGTGGTTGGCAGTCGTGGAAAAGGCAACCGTACACGCCGACGGACATCTGGTGTTCACACTGATGGACGGCAGCGAAATTGAGTAAGCGATGGGCATAGACTCCCTGCGTCGAAAGCGATGCAGGGAGCTTTTTTATGCGTTGCTTCCGCAGATAAACTGTGAAAATCCGGTTTGCACCAAAGATGCACCAAAGCTCAAAAAATGCACCAAAATACTGCTCGTTAACGATTTGCTGGATGCGCGGTGACAATTGGAAGGAAAATCGGCGTTTCAAAGGTTGAAATCAATGTCCGCTGTGACTTTCGACGCTCACAGTCAAACACAAAAACAGCCCAAAAAGCCTGCAAATACGGCGTTTTCGGGCATAAAAATGTCGCAGAGAACGAATACAAGTATTGTATCAATTCTCTGCGACATAGTTGGTGCGGATAACAGGACTTGAACCTGCACGATTGCTCACTGGACCCTAAAACCAGCGCGTCTGCCAATTCCGCCATATCCGCACAACAGGGTCATTTTACCAAGCGAGCCGCGGTTTGTCAATTGCGCCGGAGCATATTCCGTGCGGCGAACCGGTAAAACGGGCAAAAATCCCCCAAAACGCGGGTTTCGCAATATTTTGCGCGCGTCTGCACACACTATGGGGCAGGAGGGATGCGTATGGTTCGTTTGTTTCGCCGTCTGGGCGCGCTGGTTCTGGCGGGGGCTCTGGCCGCTTGCGCCGGAATCCTGGCGCTGCGAGCCGCTTTGCCCGATACCTATTGCGTGGCGCCGGGCACCGCGTTTGCCATCGCCTCCATGCCCTGGCTTTCGGCGGCCGGCCTCACGCCCGAGACGGCGGCGGTGGGCAGCGTGCAGCGGGATACCAGCCGGAACTGCACGCTGGCCCTGTTCGGCGTGCTGCCCGTCAAGACTGTGCGCACCGTATCGACGGCCCGCCGCACGGTACGGGTATGCGGGGTGCCGTTCGGCATCAAAATGTTCTCCAACGGAGCGCTTGTCGTGGCGTTTTCCGATCTGTATACGGTGCTGGGAAGCGAAAATCCGGCCAAGGAGGCGGGCCTGCGGCTGGGCGACCTGATCGTATCGGCCAACGGGCGGGCCGTGCGCACCAACGAGGAACTGGCAGCCGCCATCGCGGCGGCCGGCGGCGGCGCGGTTCAGATCGAGTATTACCGCGGCGGCGCCCCCCGCACCTGCGCGCTGACCCCCGCGGCGGATCGCCGCACCGGGGCTTATAAGGCCGGGGTGTGGGTGCGCGATTCCTCGGCGGGCATCGGCACCCTGACCTTTGTGGACCCGGCGGGGCAAACCTTCGCGGGGCTGGGCCACGCCATCAGCGACAGCGATACCGGGGCGGAAATCCCGCTTCTGTCCGGCGAGATCGTGCCGGTTACGGTGACGGGCTGCGTGCGGGGCGGCGCCGGGGCGCCGGGCGAGCTGCGCGGCGAGTTTGCGGGCGGCAAAACCTGGGGCCGGGTCCTGATGAACGACGCAACCGGCGTTTACGGCGCGTTCTGCGGCACGCCGGCCGGCACCGAATGGCCGGTTGCCAACGCGCAGGAGGTGCAGCCCGGCGATGCCCTGCTGCAAACGACGGTATCCGGCGCCGCGCCCCAGACCTACCGGATCCTCATTGAGCGGGTCAACCTGAATGCCGCCGACCCCAACCGCAACCTGCTGATCCGCGTTACCGATCCCGCCCTTCTGGCGGCTACAGGGGGCATCGTGCAGGGGATGAGCGGTAGCCCCATCCTGCAAAACGGCCGCCTGGTGGGGGCCGTGACCCATGTGCTGGTCAACGACCCCGCCCGCGGCTACGCGATCCTGGCCGAGACAATGCTGGATGGCGCCGATCTATGCGCCCAAAAAATGGAAACGACCCCCTGAGAGCGGCGCCCCCCGCGCCGGGGCGGCGCCGCCGGGGGCCGGCCGCGCAGAGAGAAAAATAAAATACGATAATGCGAGTAAAAAATTAAAAGAACTTAAATTCGTGAAAAAAGTGCCAAACTTTGTCGAACGAAAATGCGGAATTTACGGCATATTTATGGGCTGAATCTATTGCCATAATTGGTAAAATATGGTAATATCTTTCCTGTTGAAACAAAACCGCAACTTGAGGCAGAGGAGAGAATGACGATGGATAAGATTCGATTTTTGATGACGGACACCGGCGCGCAGGTGACGGCACAATGCCGTCAGGCGCTGGAGGCCAAGGGGGTCAGCGTGACGGTCTGCGAGAAAAACGGCAGCAAGGCGCTGGAAAACCTGTTGGCGCTTCGGCCCCAGGCGGTCATGCTGGACGCCTTCATGCCGGATCTGGACGCCATTACGGTCAAACAGCGGTACGAGGCGCAGGGAGGCGGCAAAACGACGTTTTTTGTGACGGGCGCCTTCCAGAGCGAGGGGATGGAGCAGGAACTGCTGGACAGCGGGTTCGCTTTCTTTTTCGTCAAGCCGTTTGACGAGAGCGTGCTGGCCGCGCGGGTTCTCAAGGCCGCAGGCGCACCGCCGCTCCACGCCGCCGCCCCGCAGGACAGCGACGAGATGACCGTTACCGAAATTCTGCATCAGATCGGCGTTCCGGCCCATATCAAGGGGTACCAGTTTTTGCGGGACGCCATCCTGCTGACCACCGCCGACCACGAGTACATCAACGCGGTTACCAAGCGGCTTTACCCCGAGATCGCCAAGCAGAACGGCACCACGGCCTCCCGCGTGGAGCGGGCCATCCGCCATGCCATTGAGGTGGCCTGGGACCGCGGCGACGTGGACACCCTCAACAGCTATTTCGGTTACACCATCCACAACCTGCGCGGCAAACCCACCAACAGCGAGTTTATTGCCATGATTGCCGACCATATCCGGCTGGAAAAGAAGCGCAGGGCCTAAAGCGCTTCACGGACAGCGGGCGACTGTTCCGCCGCGGCCTCTTTTGCCGCGATCTTTCTGCGTCGTGCGCCAAAGCCCCTTTTAGCGCCGCCGGGCGTGGAATAGGCAACGCCGACAAGCCCTTTTGCTTTCCGCGCCCCTGCGTGGCGGAGAACAGGGGCTTTTTTTGTTGGCGTTTTGCAGACAGAAACGCTACTTTTTTGTGGATTTTTTTTCCGGAGAACGGTATAATGAAAACACTATTTTAAAAAAGAAACAAAAATGTACGGATAAAAAGCAAACGGCACGGAAGGCGCCGCCGGTTCGGCGCGGGCTTTTGGAAAGGAGAAGGCGACATGGCAGCGGAACAACAAACGGTCACGGCCATTCTGGTGGCGGCGGGCGCATCCCGGCGGATGGGGTTTGACAAGCTGGCTTACCGGCTGGCGGGGGGCAAAACCGTGCTGGAAACAAGCGTCGCCCGGTTCGACGCCCACCCGGCCATCACCGACCTGGTGCTGGTGGCGGGTCGGCACAACCTGGCCGCCTGCCGCGCGGCGGCGGCCGCCTGCCGCAAGCCCGCCGTGGTGGTGCTGGGCGGCGATACCCGCGCCCAGAGCGTCCGCGCCGGGGTGGCCGCGGCCACCGGGGCGCTGGTGGCCGTCCACGACGCGGCCCGGCCCTTTGTGTCGGACGCGGTCATCTCGGCGGCGTTGACGGCGGCGGCGCAGTACGGCGCGGCGGCCCCGGCGGTGCCGGTCAAGGACACCATCAAGACGGCGGGGCCTGACCGGCTGGTGACCGGCACCCCCGCGCGGGAAACGCTGTTTGCCGTTCAGACGCCGCAGTGCTTTGCCCGCGCGCTGTACGGGCGGGCGCTGGACGCCGTGACGGACGCGGCGCGGGATCTTGTCACCGACGATTGCAGCCTGCTGGAGCTGGCGGGCTTTCCGGTGCATCTGACCCAAGGCGATTATGAAAATGCCAAAATCACGACCAAAGACGACCTGAAGGGGGAAGCGGCCATGCGCATCGGACACGGATACGACGTTCACCAGCTGGTGGAAAACCGCAAACTGATCCTGGGCGGGGTGGAAATCCCCTGCGAAAAGGGGCTGCTCGGCCATTCGGACGCGGATGTGCTGCTTCACGCCGTGATGGACGCGCTGCTGGGCGCGGCGGCGTTGGGGGACATCGGCCAGCATTTTCCCGACCGCGACCCCCGCTACGAAGGCGCCGATTCGATGCTGCTGCTTCGCCAGGTGGCCGCGCTGCTGCGGGAGGCCGGCTGCCGCGTGGGCAACGTGGATGCCACCATCCTGTGCCAGGCGCCCAAGCTGGCCCCCCACATACCGGCCATGCGGGCCAACATCGCCGCGGCGCTGGCCGTGGAGATCGGTCAGGTAAGCGTAAAGGCCACCACCGAGGAGCATCTCGGCTTTACGGGGGCCGGACAGGGCATTGCCGCCCACGCCGTGGTTCTGCTTGGATGAAAATTCCGGCCCGGGACGCAAAATCGTTTGCAGCGCTCTCGTTCTGTGTTATACTGGGGCATGACGCAGAAATACCGTGACGAAGAAAGCCGCGGCGGCAAAATGCCCGATTCTGCAACCGGCAGGATTTGCGCTTTGCCCTGGCGGCCGGCGCATCCCGGCCCGCGCGCCCGCATCGGAATTGCGCGGCGCCGCCCCGGAATTGATCGCCTGAAAATGGCACAGCCACCTTACAAAGGAGGGATCCGCGTGTTTGCCGTACAGGAAGTGCTAAGCAGCATCATCAGCAACTTCCGCACCTTCAAAATACAGGATATCGTGGATATCCTCATCATGGCGGTCGCGTTTTACGAGCTGATCCGGCTGGCGCGCAAGTCCCGCGCGGGGATGGTCGTGCAGGGCATTCTGCTGCTGCTTGTTTTTTACGCGGTGGCGTATTATTTTGAACTGCGCACGGTTCGCTGGGTGCTGCGCAGCGTTATGCAGATCGGCTTTATCGCCGCGGTGGTCATCTTTCAGCCGGAGCTGCGGCGCGGGCTGGAGCGGATGGGCCGCACCACGGCCTGGGCGGGGCGGCTGCTGCAAAACCGCCGCGGCGCCGATCCCTCGCTGCGGGGCAAATGGCAGAGCGCGGTCGTGGCGATCTGCGATGCCGCGGAGCAGCTTTCGGACACCCGCACCGGCGCGCTGATGGTGCTGGAACGGTACAACGACCTGGCCGAGATCATCCGCACCGGCACGCCGCTCAGCGCCAACGTCATCCCGGAGATGCTGGGTACGATCTTTTACGAGGGCACCCCCCTCCACGACGGCGCCGTCGTGATCCGGGACGGGCAGATCGTGGCGGCGGGCTGTGTGCTGCCCCTGTCCAACAACCTGCAGATGGGCAAGGACATGGGCACACGCCACCGCGCCGGGCTGGGCATGAGCGAGAACTCCGACGCCATCGTGGTGGTGGTCAGCGAGGAAACAGGCATCATCTCGCTGGCCAAAAACGGCGTGCTGATCCGCCGCCTGGACCGCCAGAACCTCTTCAATCTGCTGCAGGAGGAGATTATTCCGCCCGAGGTGGAGGAGAAAAAGGAGCAAAGCGTCTGGCAGCAGCTTTTTGGCAAGGGAGGCGTGGAAAAACATGGCACAAAATAACGGCGCGCCCCGTACCGAGCCGCCCGTAAAGGGGAAAAAATCCATCTGGGACAACCGCCCCTTTGTGCTGGCCGTATCGCTGATCGCGGCGGTTCTGTCCTGGCTGCTGGTCACGATGCTGTTTGACCCGCAGTCCAACTTTACCCTGCGCAACATCGAGGTCAGCTACAGCTACGATTCCTCCAAGTACACCGCACAGGGGCTGGACATCGTCGAAAAAACCGACGTTGCCAATGCGGTGGTGCAGTTTGACGGCAACGGCACCATCATCGGGGACATTAAGCCCACCGATTTCGTCGTCTACCCCAACTATTCGGGCGTAAAGGGGCCCGGCAAGGTCAGCCTGTCCCTTACGGTCAAGATCACCAACTCCCAGTATACGGGGGTGACGGCCACCGTCATCAGCCCCAAAACCGTCGATGTGGTGCTGGACACCGTGACCGAAAAGACCCTGCCCGTGGAGGTGGATTCCAGCACCATCACGGTCAAGGACGGTTACGCGCTGACCAACAAGACCGCCGTTCCCGCCGAGGTTACCCTGAGCGGCCCCACCAAGGAACTGGAAAATGTGGCGAAGGCCGTGGCGCACGTTACGGCGGACGCCCCGCTGGACGACAGCACCACCCTGGAATCCCAGCTGGAATTGCAGGATATCGACGGCAACGTCGTCGCGCCGCAGTACGCCACGCTGGACAACGAGAGCGCCAGCGTCACCCTGACCGTCTACGCGGTGCGGGAGCTGCCCCTTTCGATCGATTTCATCAACACGCCGGTCGGGTTTGATCCGGCCAGCCTGAACTATGCCCTCAGCCAGAAAACCATCAAGGTGGCCGGGCCGGTCAAAGCCCTCAACGCGCTGAGCGAGCTGAGCGTCGTCAGCTTTGACCTTGCCCAGCAGTTTGCCTTTGACCGGGACTATCAGCTGCAGGTGCAGCTGCCCAACGGCATTGTATCGCAGGACGGCGTGTCCACAGTCACGCTGAGCTTTGACACCTCGGCCATGGGCACCAAAAAGGTCAACGTTACGAATCTGCGGTGCATCAACGTGCCCAGCAGCTACGACGTCGCGGTTCTGTCCGACCATGTGACCGGCGTTACCCTGTACGGCCCCGCCGACGAGATCGAGGCGCTGTCGCCCGAGAGCGTGGTGGCCCAGATCGACTGCCAGAATCTGGCGGTATCGGAGGGCCAGCAGACGCTGCCGGTCAGCATCAGCGTGCCGTCCTCCTCCAAGATTTTTGCCACCGGCAGCTACACGGTCCAGTGCCAGGTGAACAGCAAGTAAGGGGCCGGGGCGCCCCGCGCGAAAGGAACAAAAACCGTTGCTTTTAGTCAGAAACATCCGCCTGCCGCTTGCCTGCACGGAGCAGGACGCCGTGCGGCAGGCCAAAAAGCTGCTGCATCTGCCGCCCGGGCGGGCGGCGGAATGCGGCATCGCAAAATTATCGGTGGATGCCCGGCACGGCGCGCCCGTGCTGGTGTATACGGTTGCCGTTACGCTGGAAAACGAGGGTGAGGAATCGGCTTTGGCCGGGGCCTCGCCCTGTATCTGTTTCACGCGCAGGCCGCAGTACCGTTTTTCCATCGGCGGCACGCCGCTCCAAAAGCGGCCCGTCGTCTGCGGGCTGGGCCCGGCGGGGCTGTTTGCGGCGCTGCTGCTGGCCCGGCAGGGCTACCGCCCGCTGGTGCTGGAGCGCGGGCCCGCCCTGGAGGCGCGCGTGGCCGCCGTGGCCGGGTTTGAGGCGGAAGGCGCGCTGAACCCCAACGCCAACATCCAGTTTGGCGAGGGCGGCGCCGGGACCTTCTCGGACGGAAAGCTGACCACCCGCGTGGGCGACCCCCTCTGCGGCTATGTCACCGAGGCGTTTTTGCGCCACGGCGCCCCCGCCGATATCGCCTGGCGCCAAAAGCCCCATGTGGGCACCGATCTCCTGCGCGGGGTCATCGGCTCGATCCGGCGGGAAATCGAAGCATTGGGCGGGCAGGTTCTGTTCAACACGGCCCTCACGGGGCTGCAAACGGCGGGCGGCGCCCTTTGCGGCGTCTGCACGACGGCGGGGGATTTTGGCTGCGATGCGCTGCTTTTGGCCGTCGGCCACAGCGCCCGCGATACCTTTGCCATGCTGGGCGGGCTGGGTCTGCCGCTTGAATGCAAGCCCTTCTCGGTGGGGTTTCGGGCCGAGCATCTGCAAACCGAGATCGAGCAAAGCCTGTACCACGGCGCGGCGGGGCATCCCGCGCTGCCGCGGGGGGAATACCAGCTCAGCCAGCAGCTGCCCAACGGCCGCTGCGTGTACAGCTTCTGCATGTGTCCCGGCGGCCGGGTGATGGCCGCCGCCAGCGAGGCGGGGGGCGTCGTCACCAACGGGATGAGCTTCCACGCGCGGGACGGCCGCAACGCCAACGCCGCCGTGGTGGTCAGCGTGGACGGCCGCGATTTTGCCAACGACCCCGCCCGGGCGGTGGCTTTTCAGCGCGGGTTGGAGCAGGCGGCCTTCCGGGCGGCCATGGCGGCGGGCGGCGCCGCTTACGCGGCGCCCGCCCAGACGGTGGGCAGCTTTTTGGCGGGCGGCGCCCAGCTGGCGCTGGACAGGGTTGCGCCCACCTATCCGCGGGGCGTTGCGCCGTGCGACCTCGCCGCGCTGCTGCCGGAGGAACTGGCCGGTTCGCTGCGGCAGGGGTTGCGCGCCTTTGGGGGCAAGCTGGCCGCCTACCGCGCGCCGGATGCCGTGCTGACAGGGCTGGAAACCCGCACCTCCAGCCCGCTGCGGCTGCTGCGGGGGGAAAACTGCGAATGCACCGGCCTTGCGGGGCTGTACCCCTGCGGGGAGGGCGCCGGGTATGCGGGCGGCATCATGACGGCCGCCGCGGACGGCCTGCGCTGCGCCGCCGCCCTGATGGCCGCGCACAGCCCGGCGCAAAATCCCGACGATTGACCGATAAAACGGAAATGCTTGAACAACAGGAGCGTTACCATGCCTGACAACAATCCAAAACAATCCCCCGAAGGCCCCAATCTGGACAATGGGCTGGACGACCTTGTGAACGGCGCCGTCCGGTTCGGCACGGCCGTGGGCGGCAGCGTGCTGTCCGGCATTACATCGGCGCTGGACGCCGTCTCCCGCTCGATGGGCGGCACCGCCCCGCGGGAGGACCCCGACAGCCTGGCGGCCACCTGCCGCCGCCTGGACCGCAAGCTGGTGGACCGCTACAACGGCTGGCTGGCCATGGCCATCATCGGGTGGACGTTCTTTGGCTGCTTTGGGATCGCCGCGCTGGTCATGGCCATCCTCAACACGGCGCTGCCCGCGCTGGTTCTGGGCGGCGGCATGACGCTTTTCGGCATTCTGACGGCCTGCTTTTCGGGCGTTATGGGGCTGTTTTTATGGATGGCGCTGGCCGGGCACGCCAAGGCCGGGTATTTCGGCCGCCTGCGCACCTATCTGCGCGCGCTGCACGGCTGGAAGATCGGCGTGGGCGAGTTGGCCCGGCTGAGCCTGAAAAAGCCCGAGAAGGTCCGCCGGGATCTGCTGCGCGCTGTGGCGAACGGGGACATCCCCGGCTCCTGCCTGGACGATGCCGCCGAAACCTACTATCTGGACGGGCGCCTGTACGAGCGGCCCCGGCCCGCGCCCGCCGCCGCGCCCGAAGCCCTCGCCGATGAGACGCCCGAACAGAAATTTCAGCGGGAGGGCGCCGCGTTCCTCGCCTATCTGCGCGACTGCCACGGCCTTTTTGACGAGGCCACCAACGACGAGCTGGACAAGATGGAGAAAACCTGCGCGGCCATTTTCGGCTTTGTGCATAACCATCCCGAGCAGCTCAACCGGGTGCGCCGCTTTCAGGAATACTACCTGCCCACCACCCGCAAGCTGCTGGACACCGCGCGCGGCCTCGGCGAGGCCGATACGGCCAACGCGCAGGAGATACGGCGGGATATCGCGGGGATACTGGCCACCCTGAACACGGCCTACGTCAAGCTGTACGATACGCTGCTGCAGGATATCTCGATGGATGTATCGGCCGAGATCGACACGCTGGAAAGCATGCTGGGGCAGGACGGCCTGACCCACAATTTTGAGAACGACTTCGGCGCAAAGCACTGAGGCCCGCAGGAAAAAAACAGGATTCAGAAACCTCTGCCTTCATCGCGGCGGACGCTTTGGCGCGCATTCCGAACGGGCCAACGGCACCGCCTGCGCCAGGAAAAGGCCCGGCAATGCGCCAGGGATCGCTTTTGCCTTCCTTTTGGCGTCCGCCGCCGGTCTGCCTGCCGGATCGAAGCAGGGCTTTCTAAACAAAAAGGAGCAACCCACTATGAATGTTCGTGCATGGCAGATCGCCCCGCCCAATGCCGCGGGGGAACGCGCCCTGGCCGGGTCCGGCTGCGGCGCGCTGCTTGCGCGTGTGCTGGCGGCCCGCGGCTGCGATACCCCCGAGAAGGCGAACGCTCTGCTGCAAACGGCGCCGCCCCTCTCCGACCCGTTCCTGATCCGGGATATGGATAAGGCCGTGGGCCGCATCCAGAAGGCCATCGACGAGAACGAGCCCATTGTGATTTTTGGCGACTACGACGTGGACGGCGTATCGGCCACGGCCATATTGTACGAATATCTGGCCAACACGGGGGCGCAGGTGCGCTGCAAGCTGCCCAGCCGGGACGGCGGCGGCTACGGCATCAGCCGGGACGCCCTCCGGGCGCTGCACGACAAGGGGTACACGCTGGTCGTCACGGTGGACAACGGCATCTCCGCCGTGGCGGAGGCCGACTACGCGCGGGAGCTGGGGATCGATCTTGTCATCACCGATCACCACCTCCCGCCCGACCCGCTGCCCAACGCGGTGGCCGTGGTGGACCCCAACCGGACCGACGACGAAAGCCCTTTCAAATCCTTCTGCGGGGCCGGGGTGGCTTTTAAGCTCTGCGCCGCGCTGGAAGGCTGCGACCCCGCCGAGATGCTGGATGTCTGCGGCGATCTGGCCGCCATCGGCACCATCGCGGATGTGGTGCCTCTGATCGGGGAGAACCGCACCCTTGTGCAGGGCGGCCTTGCCGCTTTGCAGGAGACGGTGCGCCCCGGCATCGCGGCGCTTTTGGAAAGCGCGGGCCTTGCGGGCAAGCCCCTGACCGTCGAAAACATCAGCTACGGCATGGCGCCCCGCCTCAACGCGGCGGGACGGATGGATTCGGCCACCGTGGCCCTCAAGCTGCTGCTTTGCAGCAACGAGGAGCAGGCCACCGGCATCGCGGCCCGTCTTTGCGAGGTAAACACCGAGCGCCAGCAGGTGGAACAGGAAATTCTGGCCGCCGCCCGCGCCCAGCTGGAAGCAGACCCCCGCCGCACCCACGACCGGGTGCTGGTGGTGTGGGGCGAAAACTGGCACCCCGGCGTGCTGGGCATTGTGGCGGGCCGCCTGTGCGAGCGGTACGGCCGTCCGGCCATCGTGATCTCGGTCACGGCGGGGGAGGGCCGGGGCAGCGGGCGCGCGCCCGTAGGCTTCAACCTGCACGGCGGGCTGGCCGGGTGCGCCGGGCTGCTGATCCGTTACGGCGGACATTCGGCGGCGGCGGGGCTGCTGATCGAGGAAGAAAAACTGCCCGCGTTCCGGGCGGCCATCAACGATTGGGCCGCCAAAACCTACCCGGTGCCCGAGCCGCCCGTGCTGAGGATGGACGCCGAGGCGGCCATCCGGGAGCTGACCGTTGAGCAGGTGGAGGAGCTGGGCCGGCTGGCGCCGTTCGGCAGCGGCAACCCGCTGCCGGTGTTTTTGCTCAAAAACGCCGCCGTGGACGGCGTATGGTCGCTGGGCAACGAGAACCGCCACTGCCGCATCCGGCTTCGGCAGGGCGGCGACAGCTGCTTTGTTTCGCTGTTCGGCACGCCGCCCGCGCAGTTTCCGTACCGCACGGGCAGCGCCGTGGACGCCGCGGTCGAGCTGAGCATTTTTCAGGGCCGCAGCGGGCCGATGGTCTCCGCGCATCTGCGCGGCATCCGGCCCGCGGGCCTTGGCAACGAACCCAGCCGCCAGGCCGCGCTGTTCAGCGCCTTCTGCGGCGGCACCCCGCTCCCGGCCGAAAGCCGGGCGGCCTTTTGCCCCGCCCGCGCCGACACGGTGGCCCTTTACCGGATGCTCCAAAGCGGCACGGTCTTTGCGGAGGATCTGCAGCCGCTGTTTGCGGCCCTTGGCCCTGAAAACGCGGGCCGCACCCTGGTCAGCCTTGCCGCGCTGACCGAGCTTGGCCTTGTGGAGCAGCGGGAGGGGCGCTACCAGCCGGCGGCGGTGTCCGGCAAAAAAGATCTGACCAACGCGCCGATCCTCAAACGTCTGGCGGAGGACGGTTTGGCCCATGCCGGGCAGGAGGGGCGGGAGAAAAACGATGGAGAATGAGGTTAAAATACCCATCACCTACGAGGATTTGAAGCGGGAGATGGCGGAAAGCGGCCGCAGCTACGATATGGAGCTGATCGACCGCGCCTATGCGCTGGCCGCCGAGGCCCACAAGGCGCAGCGCCGCCGCAGCGGCGAGCCGTACATCTGCCATCCTCTCAGCGTGGCGCAGATCCTGGTTGAGCTGGGGATGGACAGCGAGAGCATCGCCGCCGCCCTGATGCACGATGTGGCCGAGGACACCACCGTCACCATCGACGAAATACGGGCCAGGTTTGGCCCCGAGGTGGCGCTGCTGGTGGACGGCGTGACCAAGCTTACCCAGATCAAATTTTCCAACGTGGAGGATCGCCAGGCCGAAAACCTGCGCAAGATGCTGCTGGCTATGAGCCAGGATGTCCGGGTCATGATCATCAAGCTGTGCGACAGGCTGCACAACATGCGCACCGGCGATGCCTGGCCCGAGCAGAAGCGGCGGGACAAGGCGCTGGAAACGATGGAGGTGTACGCCCCCATCGCCCACCGTCTGGGCATCTCCAACATCAAGGAAGAACTGGAGGATCGCAGCCTGCAATACCTGGACCCCGTGGGCTACGCCACGATCCGGGAACTGCTGGACGCACACGGCGACGAGTTTCTGCACGAGGTATGCGCCACCATCGAGACACACCTGGCCGACAACGGCATCCAGAAAGCCACCATCCGGCACAGGGTCAAAAGCGTGTACGGCATCTACCGCAAGATGTATATGCAGAACAAGGTGTTTGAGGAAATCTACGATATCTACGCGGTGCGCATCATCCTGAACAGCGTGGCCGAGTGCTACACGGCGCTGGGCCTGATCCACGACATGTACCATCCGCTGCCCAACCGCTTCAAGGATTACATCTCCACCCCCAAGCCCAACGGCTACCAAAGCCTGCACACGACGGTTATCGGGCATGAGGCGCTGCCCTTTGAGGTGCAGATCCGCACCTGGGACATGGACCGCATGGCCGAGTACGGCATCGCGGCCCACTGGAAGTACAAGGCCGGCATCACCGGCAGCGGCGACAAGCTGGAGGAACGCCTGGCCTGGGTGCGCCAGCTGCTGGAAAGCCAGCGGTCCAGCGCCGACGCCACCGACCTGCTCAGCGATATCAAGAGCGATCTTCTGCCGGAGGAGGTGTTCGCCTTTACCCCGCGCGGCGACGTCATCAACCTGCCCGCGGGCGCCACCGTCATTGATTTCGCCTACGCCATCCACTCGGCGGTGGGCAACCGGATGATCGGCGCCAAGGTCAACAACCGCATCGTCCCCATCGACCATCAGGTGCAGACCGGCGAGATCATCGAGATCATCACCGGGCCGGAGAACCGCGGCCCCAGCCGGGACTGGCTGAACATCGTGAAAACCAGCGAGGCAAAAAACAAGATCCGCAACTGGTTTAAAAAGGAGCGCCGGGACGAGAATATTGCCGAGGGCCGGGATGCGCTGGAGCGCGAGCTGCGCCGCAATATGATGACCCTGTCCGATGAGGACCACGACGAGTTCATGGCCAATCTGGCACGGCGCAACCGCTGCAACTCGGCCGAGGAGCTGTACGCGGCCATCGGGTACGGCGGGCTGCAGCTCTCCCGGATGCTGACCAAGATCAAGGAGGAATACGCCAGGCTTAAGGCCAGCGAGGCCAAGCCGGTCACGGTGCCCATCCGGGCCATCCACTCCTCCGAGGGCGTGGTTGTGGAGGGAATCGACAACTGCCCCATCAAGTTTGCCAAGTGCTGCACCCCGCTGCCCGGCGATGCGATCATCGGGTTTGTCACCCGCGGGTTCGGCGTGTCCATCCATAAGCGGGACTGCCAGAACGTCCGCGAAAGCATGCGCCACCCCGAGAACGTGGAACGCTGGGTCAACGCCTACTGGGACGATGCCGCCAAGGAAAGCTACAAGGCTACGCTGGAACTGGTCAGCATGGACCGGGTCAACCTTGTGTCCGATATCGCGCTGGTGCTGGGCGATATGCGGGTGCCGATCTACTCGCTCACGGCCCGCGCCGCCGACCAGGGCCGCGCCCAGATGAGCATGACCATCGGCATCACCAACACCGAGCATCTCAACAACGTGGTCACGCGGCTGAAAAAGGTCAAGGACGTCATCAGCGTCACCCGCAACTGACGGCCGCGGATGCCGCCCCGGGCCGCCGCAACAAAAATTTTTGCCGCTGGGAGGTGGCCGCTTGCCCCAGACCCTTCAAAACGCCAAAACGCGCCGCGCCGCCGCAGCCCTGCTGGGGGCGGCGGCGGGCATCGCCGTCTTTCTGCTGGTGTTTGGCACCGCGCCGCTTGCGCTGTCGTTCGACGGCTGGATTCTCAACGGTTACGACGAGGCGGATGTCCAGCAGCACTACGCGGGCTGGCTGCTTTTTCGCAATTCCCGCTGGGCCTTTCCGCTGGGGCTGTGCGGCACGCTGGCCTGGCCGGACGGCACCGTCATCGCCTACACGGACAGCGTGCCCTGGGTAAGCATCGGGCTGAAGCTGCTGCGCGGCATTTTGCCCGGCACCTTCCAGTGGTTTGGCTGGTATGTGCTGGCCTGCTTTGCCCTGCAGGGCGCGGCGGGCGGGCTGCTGACCGCCCGCGTGGGCTGCTTGCCCTTTGCGGCCCTTGGGGCCGGGCTGTTCTGCATGATGCCCGCCCTTTGGGAGCGGGCCTTCCGCCATGTGGCGCTTACCTCCCACTATCTGATTCTGTTTGCGCTGTACACGCTGCTGGAATACCGCGCGGCGCTGCGGACGGCCGGCGCCGGGGCCGCGCCGCCCCGCTACCCCTGGCAGTTTGCCCTGCTGGGCTTTGCCGCCATCGGCATCCACCCGTATTTTTTGCCCCCGGTGCTGCTCTGTGCGCTGCTGGGAGCCGTGGATTGCGCCCGCTATGCCCGCAGACCCGCCAGGGGGGCGTTGGGGCTGGCCGCCAGCCTGGCGGCGACCCTTGCGGGCGGCTTTTTGAGCGGCGTGCTGGGTGGCGGCGTAACGGCCAGCCGGTACGGCTACGGCGATTTTTCGATGAACCTCAACGCCCCCTTCAACCCCAGCAGCCGGGGCGGCTACGCCTGGTCGCGCCTGCTGCCGGTTCTGCCCCAGCAGCCCGCGCAGTACGACGGCTTTAATTATCTGGGGCTGGGGCTTCTGGCGCTTCTGGCGCTGGCCCTTGCGGCTTCGGCCGTCGGGCTGTTATCGCCCGCAGGGCGGCGGCGGGCGGGCGACTGGTGGCGTCGCAACGGCTTTCTGACCGGCGGCTGCGCGCTGCTGACCCTGTTTGCCGTCAGCAACAAGGTGTACTGGGGCGCAGCCGGATTCACGGTTCCGCTGCCGGACGCTGTGCTGCAGTTCTGCGGCGTCTTCCGCGCCAGCGGGCGGATGTTCTGGCTGCCCGCCTGCTGCGCGGTTCTGTACAGCCTGTACGCGCTCTGGCGCTTTTGCGCGGCAAAGCCCCGCGCGGCGGTCTGGGCCTGCGCGGTCCTCTGCGCCGGGCTGGCGCTGCAGGGATGGGATCTCTCGGCGGCGGCGGCCCAGAAGCGGGCCAAATTCTCGGCCCCCGTGGACGCAACCGTCGTCACCGATGCCCAGACCGCGGATCTCGGGGCGGGACACCGCTATCTGCTGGCCGCGTCCGCCCTGCGGGAGGATCGCGTGCGGCTGCTGGCGATTCTGGCCGGAAAGAACGGCCTTGCCACCAACCTTTCGATCGCCGTCTCGGGCCGGTACCCGAACGCCGGGCGGAGCATGGGCGATGCGGCCGCGCTGCTGGAAACCGGCCGGTACGACCCGCAGGCCGTTTACGTCACGACCGACGGCGGCCAGTACGAGCGGTGGCAGCGGCTTTTTGCAGAGGATCCGCAGGTGCGGCTGTTTGTGGCCAGCTCCTGCTATTTTCTGGTGCCGGCGGGCTGAAAAAGCCCGCCCCCCGGCGCCGTCTTTTTACAGGGAGAATTTTTTATGCGCGCTGTCGTTCAATGCGTATCCTCGGCCAGCGTCCGGGTCAACGGCGGCGCGCCCCGCGCCATTGGCCCCGGCATCGTGGTGCTGCTGGGGGTGGCCGCTACCGATACCCCCGCCCTTGTGCCCAAGCTTGCTGAGAAATGCGCGCATCTGCGCGTGTTTGAGGACGAGGACGGCAAGCTGAACCGCAGCGCCGTCGATCTTGGGTACGAAGCGCTGGTCGTCAGCAATTTCACCCTGTACGGGGACACCGCACGCGGCAGGCGGCCCAGCTTTATCCGGGCCGCCAAACCGCCGCTCTCGGTGGATTGCTACGAGCTGTTTTTGCGGCAGATGGAAGGGCAGGGGCTGCGCGCGGTGGCGCACGGCGAGTTCGGCGCCTCCATGCAGCTTTCCCTGGTCAACGAGGGCCCCTGCACGATCGTGATCGATACCGACGACTGGAAATAAAAACAGGCGCACGCCGCCTGCCGCCCGCCACCCGGGCAGAATAGGAGCATTGCCATGACCGTTTTGCACATCGAGGGGCCGTCGCCCCTTTTCACCAACACTTTTCTGGTTTTGACCGGAGGCGGCCACGCCGTCGCCATCGACCCCGCCGCCCCCGCCGGGCGGTATCTGGCTGCGCTCAAGGAAAAGGGCGCGGTCCTGACCCATATTCTGCTCACCCACGGCCATTACGACCATGTGGGCAGCGTGGAGGCCCTGCAAAAAGCGACCGGCGCCGCCGTCTACCTTGACCCCGCCGACGCGCAGGGCAACACGATGTTTCCTCTTCGCGGCGCCGATGCTTCCTTCACCGACGGGGGAAGCGTCGCGGTGGACGAGCTGACCTTTCAAACCTGGCACACGCCGGGCCACACCGGGGGCAGCTGGTGCTTTTACTGCGGCGGGTATCTTTTTTGCGGCGACACCCTGTTTGCGGGCGGCTGCGGCCGGGTCGACCTGCCGGGCGGCAGCGCGGCGGAGATGGGCCGCAGCCTGACCATGCTGGCCGCCCTGCCCCTGCCGGACGAGACCCGGGTGCTGCCCGGCCATGATGAATTTTCCACCCTTGGGGCCGAGCGCAGGCACAACCCCTGTATGCGGGGTGAAATCTACTGAGGAACCGGCTGGTAACAATAAAAAGGACGGACAGATGCAAATTTATTTGAAAGGCGCGGACGCCGGGTACGAGGCGGAGAACACCGCGCGCATCTTTTTTCCCGCTGCCGAGCGCACCGAGGCGTTTCCCGAAAGCGGCGACGTGACGGTGGCGCTCTCGGCGCAATGCACCCTGCTGGCCATGGTGCGGCTGGGCGGCGCGGTGCGCTGGAAGGCCGCAGCCGCCCCGGCAGAAGCGGCCGCGCGGGAGTACGCGCTTTGCCGCCTGCTGTATGACCTGCTGTGCGGCGTGACGGGCATCCGCCCGCCGTGGGGGATGATGACCGGGGTGCGCCCGGTGCGAATCATCCACGATATGCGCGCGGACGGGGCCGACGAGGAGACGATCCGCCGCCGCTTTTGCGAGCATTACCTCTGCACGCCCGAGCGGTACGCGCAGAGCGTGCGGATCGCGGACATCCAGCGCCCCGTGCTGGCCGCCGCCCAACCGCGGGATTACAGCCTGTACGCGGGCATCCCGTTTTGCCCCAGCCGGTGCAGCTATTGCAGCTTTGTGTCCCGCACGGTGGGGGACAAGGCCAGCCGCGCGCTGGTGCAGCCCTATGTGGACGCTTTGTGCCGGGAGCTTGCGGCCATCCGGGACGCCGCCGACCGCAACGCCCTTGTCCTCAAAACGCTGTACGTCGGCGGCGGCACGCCGACCAGCCTTTCCGCCGCCCAGCTCCGCCAGCTGATGGGCTGCCTGCGGCAGACTTTTCCGCTGGACGGGCTGGAGGAATACACGGTCGAGGCCGGCCGGCCCGACTGCACCGACGCCGAGAAACTGCGGGTGCTGAAGGAGTACGGCGCCACCCGCATTTCAATCAACCCCCAGACCTTCTCGGACGAGGTGCTGCAAAACATCGGCCGACGCCACACGGCGCAGGATATTCTGCGCTGCTACGCGGATGCGCGGGCCGCAGGCCACCACAACATCAACATGGATCTGATTGCGGGGCTGCCCGGCGATACGGTGGCGGGCTTTCGCAAAAGCCTGGAGACGGCCATCGCGCTGGAACCGGAGAACATCACGGTACACACCCTTACGCTCAAGCGGGCGTCCAACCTGGTGGTGGAACACCGGGGCGCCGCATACGATGATGTGGCGGCCATGCTGGATCAGTGCGTTCTGCTGGACAAAGCGGGCTACCGGCCCTACTACCTGTACCGGCAGAAGGGCACGCTGCAAAATCTGGAAAACACCGGCTGGTGCAGGCCCGGGTACGAGGGGCGGTACAACATCTACATCATGGAGGAAGTACACACCATCCTGTCCGCCGGGGCGGGCGGCTCCACCAAGCTGGTGCAGCCGGGCGTCCGCCATGCCCGCATCGAGCGGATTTTCAACTACAAGTACCCGACAGAGTACCTGAACGGCTTCTCCACCGTGTTGGAGCGCAAAAAAGGAGTGGATGAATTTTATGAATGCTACCGCGATCCCCAAGCGGCTGGTAGGCTGTGACCTGATCGACCTGGCCGCCGCCGACGGCGCTGCGTTCGTCTCGCTGTGCGAACGGCAATATATGTCCCGCATCGAAAAAACCGTGGACGGCATTCTGGCTTCCGGCTGCCGGGCCGTCATGCTTACGGGGCCGTCCAGCGCGGGCAAAACCACCAGCGCCCACAAGCTGGCGGACGCCATCGCCCGGCGGGGCAACCGCGCCGATGTCGTCAGCCTGGACGATTTCTTTCTGGGCGCGGGGCAGTACCCGCGCCTGCCCAACGGCACCGAGGATTACGAGTGCCCGGAGGCCCTCAACCTGCCCCAGGTGCGCGCCTGCCTGGGCGACCTGTGCCGCACCGGCGAGTGCGACGTACCCCAGTTTGATTTTTTGCGCCAGTGCCCGTCCGGGCAGCTTCGCCATGTGGATGTGCGGGGCGGCGCGGTCCTTGTGGAGGGGCTGCATGCCCTCAACCCGCTGCTGACCAGCGAACTGCCCGAGAACGCCGTCTACCGCATCTACGCGGGCCTGCGGGAGGAATACTGCAACGCGGCGGGGCAGCGCACCCTGGCCACGCGGGATATCCGCCTGGCCCGCCGCATGGTGCGGGACTGCCTGTTCCGCGGCCACGACGCGGATTTCACCCTCGACGTCTGGCCGCACGTCTGCGCCTCCGAGGCCAAGTATATCAAGACCTTCAAAAACACGGCCCACGCCCAGCTGGATACCTCGTTCAGCTACGAGACCTGCCTGTGGAAAAAAACGCTGGAGGAAAACCGCGACCTGCTCCGGCCAAGCGAGCGCAACCGGCAGAAATTTGCCCAGCTCTGCGCCGCTTTCGCCGCGTTTTCTCCCCTGGATGCCGGCCTGATGCCCGCCGACAGCATGCTGCGGGAGTTTGTAGGCCCGCAAAGATGATTTTCGCACAAGGCGGATAAAAATTTACCGCTTGTACACAAATCTTTCTGCACAAATGATTGCAAAGGCGGCGGTTATGGGCTATAATGCAATCAAAAGGCCCTTCCTCGCCGTGGGATTCCCGGCGATATGGCGGTAAAAAATGAGGTGTAGCAAAATGTTTGAAATTGATATCGAACAGCTTAAAGAGCAGGGCATCCAGTTGGTGGATACAGTGAAAAAAACAGCGATGGATTTGGCGGACAAGGGCAAAAATCAGCTGGAACTGATCAACCAGCAGGCGCGGCTTTCCAAGGCGCAGCGCCAGCTGGGCGCGCTGGTGTACAGCCTGCATAAATCGGGCGAGGAAAACCAGCCGCTGGTGGACAAATATCTGGATGCCATCGACGAGGTGGAAAAAACCATCGAGCAGATCCGCGCCAAGATGACGCCCGACGAGCGCGCCGCCGCCGATGCCGCCGAGACCGAGGACGCCGAGGCGGCCGATGCCGCCGCCCCCGTGACAGAGGAAGCCGCCCCCGAGGAAGCGTTTGCCGAGGAAGAAGAAACCGAGACCAAGCGCGGGGAAACCAAGGTCTGCCCGGTTTGCCACGCGGATGTGGACGCGGACGCGCTTTTCTGCAACCACTGCGGCGCACAGCTGTAAAAGGCGGAATCGACGTTTGTTGAACACTTGACAAATCTGGATTTGCGTGTAAAATGTTGCAAGGTGCTGTTTGCGTCAAACAGCAGATAGGCTGGGCATGGAGTATCCGCAGAAAAGTTGTTACACGGCGCAGGATCTTGTCGCCATCGTGGCGTTGCTGCGCGACCCCGTAAACGGCTGCCCCTGGGATAAGGTGCAAACCCATGCGTCCATCCGCATGAATTTCCTGGAGGAAGCCTACGAGGCCGTGGAGGCCATCGATCTGGCCGATCCCCATCTTCTGTGCGAGGAACTGGGCGACGTGCTGATGCAGGTGGCTTTGCACGCGCAGATGGAGGCCGAGCAGGGGCATTTTGACTGGAATGCCGTCTGTGACGGCGTGTGCCGCAAACTGATTGGCAGGCATCCTCACATTTTTGGGGAGAATCCCGGGGGCCTGGGCATAAACGACTGGGATCTGCTCAAAAATAGAGAAAAGGGCCGCGCCACGCCGGCCGAGGATCTGGCCAGCGTTCCGGTTACCCTGCCCGCCCTGATGCGGGCTGCCAAGCTGCAAAAGCGCGCGGCCCGCTACGGCGCTGCGCCAAAGGCGCCTGCCCTGACGCAAACGGCTGCGGCGGTCGCGTCCGCTGCCGATACCGGAAAGGCGGTCACCGAGGAGATGGTGGGCAAGCTGCTTTTTGCCGCTGTGGCCGCGGCGCGCTTGGCCGGCGTGGATCCCGAACAGGCGCTGCAGCGCGCCAACGATGCTTTTTGCCGCGCCGCCGCGGCGCAAACGGAATCGCAAGCGTAAAAGAGCGCCCGTCATCGCATAGGGTGTGCCGATGGTTCGCGCGCTGCTTTTTGCTGATAAAAATTGGAGGTATTTGAAGTATGACCAAAGTTGAATTGATCGCTGCCGTCGCTGCCGACGCCAACCTGACCAAGAAAGATGCCGAGAAGGCTGTTACCAGCACCATCGACATCATCACCGAGGCACTGAAAAAGGGCGATAAGGTATCTCTTGTTGGGTTTGGCACGTTTGAGGTGCGCGAGCGCCCCGAGCGCAAGGGCCGCAACCCCCAGACCAAGCAGGAAATCACGATCCCTTCTTCCAAGCTGCCCGCCTTCAAGGCTGGCAAAGCGCTGAAAGAATCCGTTCAGTAACAAAAGGCTTTGGCCTGATGCCCGCTGCCTTCACCGGCAGTGGGTTTTTCTTTATGGCGGGCCCGTGAAGGGCAGGCAACAGGGCGGCAAAAAAGGGCGGCGGTTTTTGGGCCGCCCCGCGGCGCCGCCCGCGACGAAAGGATAGGCTATGAGACTGGATAAATATTTGAAGGTGAGCCGCCTGATCAAGCGGCGCACGCTGGCCAACGAGGTGGCCGACGCCGGGCGGGTGCTGGTGAACGACAAGCCCGCCAAGGCCAGCTACGCAGTAAAAACCGGGGACGTCATCGAGGTGACCTTCGGCAACAAGCCCATTCGGGTCCGGGTGCTTTCCACCGAGGAACCCAAGGGCAAGGAAGTGGCCCGCGAGCTGTTTGAGGTGCTGGAAGGGTAAAACCCGCCCGCGGCAAATCCTCCGGCGCGGTTCTGACCCTGCGCGCCCCTGCATACAATACCAGAAAAAGGCAGGGGAGGGGTTCGCAATGCCGGCACAACAGGGGCCGCGGGGGCTGCCGGAGACGGCCGTTCCCGCGCAGGCGCACCGCATCACCATGGAAAACCGCCGCGTGCTTATCATCACCGGGGTAAGCAGGATTGTCAGCTGCGACGAGGGCGGCGCGCTCCTGCAGACGCCGCTGGGCGATCTGACCGTGGGCGGAGAGGAAATGCAGGTCAGCGAGCTTTCGGTTCGCACCGGCGAGGTGCATATCAGCGGAAAGATCGCCTACCTGCAGTACGCCGAGAACCGGCAGAGCGCGGGCGGCTTCTGGCGCCGCCTTTTTCACTGACGGATGACGGCGGCGCCGCCGCTGACGGCTGTTTGGACGGACGTGCTTTGGTGCCTGGGCATCGGTGTTGGGCTGGGGCTGGGGCGGGATCTTTTTGGCCTGCTGCTGGGCAACGGCCGGGTGCGCTGCTTTTTGTGGGATGTGCTTGCCTTTGCCGCCGCCGCCGTGCTGGCGTGCGGGTTTGCGGCCTCGGTATCGGCCGGGGGCCGGGTGCGCTGGTATATGGCGGCCGCGCTTGCGGCGGGGGCGCTGGGTTGGCGGCAGACAGGCTCGGGGCCTCTGTTTCGGCTGGCGGCGGGGCTTGCCGCAGGGCTGGTTTTTCCGCTGCGGTGGTTTACGCGGCGGGCGGCGGCGCCGCCTGGCGGCCGTTGGGCCGATAAAAAACGCCTCCGGCATCAAAAAAGGGCAGAAAAACGAGAACAAAAAGCGAAAAAGCGCAAAAAAGTGTTGCAAAAGCCGGAACGCATGTACTATAATTAAAACTGCATAAGCGGGCGCGCATTACAGGCCCGCCGCTGCCGCAGAAAATGCACGGAGGAGGCGCCGGGTTGCCGGGTTTCGATGAAAACACATAAAATTTTGCCGGCGTGGTTTGTGCCGCTGGTCATTGCGGCGCTTTGCGCCTATCTGGTCGTCAACCTGATCAAGAGCCAGGTGACCATCAGCACCAAGCAGCAGGAGCTGGCCGCGGTCAATGCGGAGCTTTCTGACCAGCTTGCCCAGAACGAGGAGCTTTCCCGCAGTCTGGCGGACGGTCAGGACGCCATCATTGAGCGCGTTGCGCGGGAGCAGGGCTATGCCAAGCCCAACGAGCGCGTTTTTGTGGATTACAGCGGCAAATAAGCAGGCAGACAAAGCTGTTGCGGGCTTTTCTGAAATAAAGTAGAAGCAAAGGGGTATTCTGGTTTGGCTTTACAGGTTGGGGACATCCTTGAGGGCAAAGTGACCGGCATCAAGCCGTTTGGCGCTTTTGTCGCTCTGCCGGAAAACAAGACCGGTCTGGTTCACATTTCCGAAATTTCGTACGAGTTCGTACAGGATATTGCCACGGTGCTGGAGGAAGGCCAGACGGTTTCCGTCAAGGTCCTTTCGATCGCGCCGGACGGCAAAATTGCCCTTTCCATCAAGCGCACACAGCCTGCGCCGGAGCGCGCCCCCCGTCCGGGCGGCGGGTTCCGTGCGGGCGGCGGCGCGGGCGGCGGCAGACCCGCGGGCGGCTCCCGCCCGCCCCGGCGCGAGGCTCCGCCCCGCGTGTGGCAGCCAAAGCCCAGCCAGCCGCAGGGCGACCTGAGCTTTGAGGATATGATGGCGCGCTACAAGACCCAGAGCGAGGAAAAAATTGCGGATTTGAAGCGCGTGACCGAGAACCGCCGCGGCGGCGGTTACTCCCGCCGCAAGGGCTGAGCGGCGCTTGACCCCTGTGGTGCATGGCACACAGGCTCTGCGAACACGATGGCGCAGGGCCTTTTTTCGATGTTTGACCGTATGTTTTGCGGCGGGCAGAGTCCCGCCCCGGCGGCTTTGCCGCCTCCGCGCAGGCCCCCTGCGGAAAGGAATTTCCCCATGCCTACCCTTTATCATCTGGTAGCCCCCTGCTTTTTCGGCACCGAATCCACGCTCAGTTTTGAGGTCAAGCGCCTTGGCGCCCAGGAGGTGCAGGTGACCGACGGCCGCGTCGCCTTCTCGGGCGATGCGTCGCTGATTGCCGCGGCCAACCTGCAGCTCCGCACGGCGGAGCGTGTGCTGCTGCTGCTCAAAACCTACACGGCCACCACCTTTGACGAGCTGTTTGACGGGGTGTACAGCATTCCCTGGGAGGAGCTGATCCCCGCGGACGGCCAGTTCCCGGTCAAGGGCTCCAGTCTTTCCAGCCAGCTGACCAGCGTGCCCGCCTGCCAGAGCATCGTCAAAAAAGCGATCGTCAAGCGGCTGTTGACAGGGCACAAGGTTTCCGCCCTGCCCGAGACGGGCGGGCTGTACAAGATCCGGTTTGCGCTGCGCAAAAACGTTGTGGAAATCATGCTGGATACCTCGGGCGACGGGCTGCACAAGCGCGGCTACCGCCGCAACGCCACGCTGGCCCCCATCAAGGAGACGCTGGCCGCCGCCATCGCCGATCTGGGCCATGTGCGGCGGGACAGCCGGGTGGAGGATCCCTTCTGCGGCTCGGGCACCCTGGTGATCGAGGCCGCGCAGAAGGCCCTCAACATGGCGCCGGGGCTTCGGCGCCGCTTTGCCGCCGAGCAGTTCGCTTTTGTCCCCCGCGCCCTCTGGACGGAGCAGCGCCAGAAGGCCCTGGCCGATACCCGGCTGGACGCGGCCTTTGCCGGCGTGGGGTACGATATCGACCCTGCCGCCGTCGAGCTGGCCCGCGCCAACGCCAAGCTGGCCGGGGTGGGGGAACGCTGCCGCTTTGAGGTGGCCGATGTGAAAAACTTTGTGCCGGGGGACGGCGCGACCGTGCTGACCAACCCGCCCTACGGCGAGCGGCTGGGCGATGCCGCCGAGGCTGCCGCGCTGGCAAAAACGCTGGGCGCCCGCTGGGCCGCCCACCCCGGCGAGGGGCTGTACGCCATCACGGCGGATGCCGGGTTTGAGACGCATTTTGGCAAAAAAGCCACCAAACGCCGAAAAATTTACAACGGGATGATTCCCTGCCAGGTCTATATGTACTTTCGGCAGCCGGAGTATACCAAAAACAAGAAATAACAGACAGGCGATTTGAAAAAATCGCGGCAAAGGAGCCGCTATGGAAGATTTAAAGCTGGCTGTGCTGATCGATGCGGACAATATCTCGCCCAAGTACGTCAAGGTGATTCTGGACGAGGCCGCATCCTTCGGCATTGCAGCCTGCAAACGCATTTACGGGGATTGGAGCGACGTTCGGCTGAAAAGCTGGAAGGACGCGCTGCTCAACAACTCGATCATACCGGTGCAGCAGTACAGCTACACCACCGGCAAAAACGCGACCGATTCCGCCATGATCATCGACGCGATGGATCTGCTCTATTCGGGCAATCTGGATGGGTTCTGCATCGTTTCGTCGGACAGCGATTTCACCCGGCTGGCAGCCCGCCTGCGGGAGGCCGGCAAGCTGGTGATCGGCATGGGGGAGAGCAAGGCGCTCGGCCCCTTTGTCAAGGCGTGCGACCAGTTCAAGTATCTTGACCTGATCCTGGGCCAGAGCGGTGCGCCCGACGCCGGCGCGCTGCCCGGCACGGGCGCCGCCGACGCGGCCGCCGCCGCCGAGGACGACACCGCCACCAACCCGGCCACGCTGGGCAGGCTGGTGCGGGGGCTGATCGACGAGATGGACGACGGCACCGGCTGGGTGCGCACCAGCCGTGTGGGCGACCAGCTGATCAAGCGCTACCCGGACTTTGACGTCCGCAACTTCGGCAGCAAAAGCCTGAACAAGTTTTTGGCCACCCTGCCCGAGCTGGAGGTGGAGGAGCGGATTCTGGCAAACGGAAATCCCATCCAGTTTGTCCGCTCCCGCCCGGCGCCTCAGGCGCCCGCGCCGCAGAGCGAACCCCGCCGCCCCGGCAACAAAAAACGCGCGTCCCGCAAAAGCAAGCCGCGCGCCAAATAAGGCCGGGCGCAAGCCGGGCCTGCCCCACAAAAACGCCGGAGACCGGCGGCCCCTGCCATGGCAGGAAGGCCGCCGGGCTCCGGCGTTTTGTATTTCGGCGTGCGGGAACCGTGCAGGAAACCCGGCTCAGCCGTGCGGGGCCATCAGGTAGTCCATATAGGCATCCCGCACGGCGGGGTACAGCCGCGCCGAGATGGGCACCTGCGCGCCGCCGCGCATCACAAAGCCGTCCCGCTGGAACGCCGTCACCTGGGCCATGTTCAGCACAAAGGCCGGATGGGACTGCAAAAAGCGGGCATCGGCCAGCAGCGGCGCCAGATATTGTCCAAACCGGCCGGGCACCGTGCGGCTTGCAAGCACTTCCCCGGTGAACAGGGTGAACAGGACGCTGTGGCTGCGGTATTCGCAGCAGACGATCTCGGACAGCGCCAGCACCCGCAGACCCTCGGCGGTTTTTACGGCAAAGGTCTGGCCGTCGCTCTGCGCCAGCCGGGGCAGGACTGCATCCAGCGCGCCGTCCAGCGCCGCCTGGGAGACGGGCTTGAGCAGGTAGTTGGCGGGCTGCGCCGCGTAGGCCTGCAAGGCAAACTGCGGCTCGGTGGTGATAAATACGATCTGAGCCTCCCGGTCAAGCCGCCGTATCTCCCGCCCCAGCGCAACGCCGTCCATCATCGGCATGACGATATCCAGCAGGTAGAGGGAAAACTGCGTTCGCTGAAGGGCGGTCAGCAGGCTGTCCGGGTGGGAAAACCTCTCGACCCGGGCGCACAGCGCCCGTTTGGCCAGATATTGATCCACCAGGCCGGCCAGCAGGGCCAGTTCCTCCGGCTGATCGTCGCACAGCGCAATCTGCATGGGCGGCTCCTTTCTTGGGGGGGTTCAGGGCAGCACCCGCCGCGGCCAGCAGCAGATGCCCACCTCCAGCGCGCGCGGGCGGTTCAGGTGGAAATCTGCGCAGCGGCAGTACCAGCATTCGGCCAGACCGCGCGGCGCGTTTTGCCTTGGGCAAAACGCGGGGCAGCCCTGACGCGGCCATACGTTCCCCTCCGCGTTGGGGGCGGAAAACCGGCCGTTCGGCACAGCTGCAGGCGGGCGGCTCATCGGCATCGCCCCCTTTCCCCCCGCACGGCTTGTCTTACCGGGCAAGATCGGCCGAGATATCCCGGATGGTTCCGTCGGCGTTGTACACATATACGGCCGCGTCCCGGACGGCATCCCCGTCAAACAGCACGAAGGTGCGGGAAAGATTGTCTGCGGTGCTGGTGTTGTGATCGACCCAGGTGCCGCTGTTCAGGTAGAGCTTGCCGCTGTCCTCCCTGCTGTACGCAGGGATATGGGTGTGCCCGAAAACCACCAGATCAATGGTTTTGGCTGCATTGTCCAGATACTGCGCGCCGGCCTGCGCGGTCAGAAAATCGCCGCCGGTGGCGCCCGCCGCGGATGCAAGAAAGCTGACCGGCACCGTGACCCGGTTTTGGGTCTGGCGATCCTGCCAGGTGCGCTGGAAGTTGCGGTACAGCACCGGCGCCGAGATGGTGCCGTCGCTCTGCAAAACGGGGAACATATCGGCGACCGAGTAGGAACCCGAAAATCCCGCAATGCCCACCTGGAAGGTTTTGTCCTCAAACGCCTCGGTGGGGGTCATCCGCGAAAACTCGGCGTTCAGCACCGAATAATAGATGTAGGCGCCGTACTGGTCAAGATCCGATTTGTCGGGCGCCTTGGCGATGGCGGGGTACTTTTTGGCCACGGCGGGACGGCCCTCGGTCACCCAGCTGGCCGCGTAGCGGGCATAGAAATAACCCGGCGGCAGCAGAGATTGATCGCTGCCCAGAAGCGCCGCGTTGGAAATGCTGTCCGGCGCCGAGAACACATCGTAGCGGTGGCCATGCTCGATGGCGACATTGCCGCCTGCGCCCGTATAGTAGACGCCCAGCCCCTCGGCGTCCCGCGCCTGGACGATGCCGGGCAAAAGCTCGTCCAGCACCCCCGAATGCAGCAGCATGTCATGGTTGCCGGGCACATAGACAAGGCGGACGCCGCTGGCCATCAGCGCCGCAAAGGCGTCCATCACGGGCTGGTTGTTGGCCGCCACCTGCCGGTAGAATTCGTCCGAATCGCTGTAGGAGGGGTATTGCATGGGCAGATACCACTCGTCCAGAAAATCGCCCGCAATCACGACCTCCTTCAGGTCGGGCATCGCGGCCAGGCGGCCCAAAAACGCGATCAGCAGCGGCTTGTTGGCAACATTCTCCGAGAAGGAATCGTCGATGCCGAGATGAAGATCGCTCAGCACCACGGTCTTGGTGCGCGCGGCGCCCGCCGCCCACAGCGGCGCGGCGGCTCCCTCCGCGGTGGCAGTGGCAGCCGGCGCGGGCGTCTGCGTCGGGGCGGGCGGGGCGGCGGTCGCCTGTGCGGGCGCGGCATCCGCACCCGAAGAGGCGGCGACGGAGGCGGCGCTTTGACAGCCGCTCAGGCAGAAGCCCAGGGCAAATAGCGAAACAAGGGCGATGGCGGCAGAACGCTTCATAGTGGTCATCCTCTCTTTTTGTGCGCCCGGCGGGGAAACGGGCGTTTGGTTGCTTCCACAAAAAGTATAAGAAATTTCACAGTCAAATGGGTGGCTTTTACCCAAATGTCGGCTTTTTGGGCTTACAATACCGCTGCAGGCCCACCCTGCGCGCCGCTGTTTACCGCACCTTGTACACCCGGCAGCTGCCGTTTTCATACCAGAGCGGGCAGCGGGCCGCGTACCAGCCTTCGTCCGCCTGAAATGCGCCGGCAACATAACTGTCAAACAGAACGTAATCGACCTGCCAGGCCGCAAGGGCGGCCTGGTCGGGCGTCTCGTACAGTGCGCGCATGGCGTTGTACTCGTCGGCGTAATCCATCCCGTGATAGTAGACAAAGCTGCCCGACCCGCACACGATCTGCCGCCCGGCCAGGCAAAATACCGGGGTCAGATGGCTGTCGCTCGTCAAAAACAAAGCGTCTGGCGCAGCGTTTTCGTCCACATAGGCGGCCAGTGCGCGGTCGTCGGCGGTCCACTGGGTGTAATCGCTCAGCAGCTCGCGCTGCACGGTCAGCACGCTGCCCGCCATGGCCAGGGTACAGCAGCAGGCCATGGCCAGCGCCCGCCAGGCGGGGGCCGGCAGCTTGCCGATCCAATCGGTCAGCAGACCCGCCGCCAGCAGGCAGCCCAGCAGATGCCAGATATACAGCAGCTTGTTGTTATCGTAATTGTTGGGCTGAAAAACCACGAACTCGGCCAGGGCCAGGATCAGCAGCCCGCCGCCGTAAAACCAGCGCTGCCTGGCGTTGGCGTGCAAAAAGGCGGGGATCAGCAAAAGATACACAAGGCCGATGTTTTTAAGGTAGAACCAGAAGTACGGATCGGTCAGGCGGCCGCTGTCGCCGCCGTTTACCCAGTTGAAGTGAAGCCGCAGCATATGCTGCCCGCTGACCGATTGCGCAAAGACGGTGCCCCACATCTGGCCCAGCCACAGCACGCCGCAGACGGCGGCCAGCCCCAGCCAGGGCAGCAGCACGGCGCGGGTGCGGGGCCTCGTTGCCAGCGTGCAGACGCCGCACGCAAGGCAGAGCAGCGCCAGCGCCAGCGCCGCGTGGGTTTGCAGCAGGGGCAGCGGAACCGCCAGCAGCGCCAGCGGCAGCCACAGCCGGGCCTGCGCCTCCATGCAGAACCGCCACAAAAGATAGAGCGCCGCAAACAGCACGCTCCAGCCGAACAGGGTGGCCCGCTGGGGCACAAGCAGATCGACGATGGGGTTGACCCAGACGATATTATGGGCGGTGTAGTTGGTGGGGGTGGTATAAAACCCCGTAAAGATGCCCGCAAACGCATCGGCGCTGCCCAAAAAATAGAAAACGCCGAACCCGCTGCCCATCAGAAACAGCCAGTAGCCCAGGCTGGCCCCGGCCGCGCTGCCCAGCACCCGCCGGGCCAACTGCCACAGCATTCCGTAGACGGCAAAAAAGGCAGGGAGCATCGGCAGCAGATAGGCCGTGCGCAGATCGGCCCCCAGCAGCAAAAAGACGCTGGATACCGTCTCGCACAGAAACGGGTAGCCAAAGCGGTGCGTACCGGCCAGCAGGGGATAGTTGGGCGGAAATTTTCCGCTTACCGCGATGTTTTTGATAAAGCCCAGGTGCATGGCCATATCGCCGTAGCAGCTTTGACCGGTGTGGTAGCTGCCGTCCACCGTGTGCAGCACATGGGTGTACAGCAACATGCCGGTCAGCGCCAGCAGCGGAAGCAGGCAGGCCCAGAAGGCCGCGGCGTCGGGGTCGGCGGGCGGCGGGGCGGCGGGGCGGCGCCGCCAAAGCCAGACCAGCAGCGCCGCACCCGCCGCCCCCGCCAGCAGCACGGCGGGCAGGGTAAAGCCCAGCGCCGACGCGGCCAGGGCGGGCAGCGCCGCCAGCAGCGAGACGCCGAAGGCCGCGCCCAGCGGCAGAACCACTGCGGCGGGCGCATCGGGCAGGGTCCTGCGGGCGGCCAGAACGCCCGCGGCCAAAAACAACAACAGATACCCCAGGCTGAGCGCCGGCATCGCTACACCCCCTCCAGATCAAACGGCGGGGTGTATTCCTCCCGCGCGCTGCTCTTTTCCTGCATATAGCCGTCCGTCAGGCCCAGCCGCAGGGCGGCGTCCACCACCTTGCGGTACTCGTAGCTGGTGATGCGCCGCCCCAGCCCCGCCTGCGCCGCATGGTAGAAGGGGGTGAACTGGCTCATCAGGCTGGGAAGAAAAGCGACGCCCGTCTCGGCCCGCAGCGCGGCCATCTGCTCCAGCACCCGGATCGAATCGTCCGCGTGGCCGGGCAGCACCAGGTGCCGCAAAATCACCCCCCGGCGCAGGTAGCCCGCCTCCCCGTAAACGGGCGCGCCGGTCTGGCGCAGCATTTGCCGGACGGCGGCCAAACAGACCTCGCTGTAATCGGGCGCGGCCGAAAACCGGGCCGCCAGGGCGGGGGAGGCGTACTTGACATCCGCCAGCCAGATGTCCACGGCGCCGTCCAGCGCCCGCACCGTCTCCACCGTCTCATAGCCGCCGGTGTTGTAGACGACGGGCAGGGCAAAGCCCTGCCGCCGCGCCGCCGCCAGGGCCGGAAGCACCCATGGCAGCCATTGGGTGGCCGTGACCAGGTTGAGGTTTTTGGCGCCCTTTTCCTGCAATTCCAAAAAGATTCCGCACAGCCGCTCGGCGGTGATCGCCTTGCCCAGCCCCTGCTGGCTGATGGCATAATTCTGGCAGTAGCAGCAGTGGAGCGGGCAGCCGCTGAAAAACACCGTGCCGCTGCCGGTGGCCGCGTCCGGCGGGCCGCTCAGACAGGGCTCCTCCCAGTGGTGCAGCGCCGCCCGGGCCGCCAGCAGGGTATCGCCGGCGCCGCAGGCGCCGGTTTGGCCCGCGGCGCGGTTGGCCCCGCAGCGGCGGGGGCAAAGAGAACAGTGTTCAGGCAGTTGCATGGCAGGCTCCTTTTTGCTTTGCGCGGATGCAGGCGCGGACGTACCGGGGACGGCGGCGTCAGGGCCGCCCGCCCCAAGGATAAAATCGTGTATACCGCAAACAGTGTACCACAATCCGGGAAAATGTGGTATACTAAAGCACAACACGGAAGCGGCGCGGAAAGAAAAGCCGCGGCGGAACGCGCCCTGCAAGGCGGCGGCGCGCCAGCCGGCCGACGCCTGCCGGGAACGGCGGCGCAGCAGAGGGCGCGCTGCCGCGGCGGAACGGCCGCGCTGTTACCGGAGCCAGCCGGAAACCCACATCGCGTCCAAAAGCCTTGCGGGACGCAAAAAAATCCGGGCGGCCGCCCCCGCGGCGGCGCCGCCCGAAGAAAAAAGGAGTGTACATTGTATGTCTACCCCCCACAATCGCGCCGAAAAAGGCGACTTTGCCAAGACCGTCCTGATGCCCGGCGACCCGCTGCGGGCAAAATTTATCGCCGAGACCTTTCTGGAGGCCCCCCGTCTGGTGACGGACGTGCGCGGGATGCTGGGCTTTACCGGCAGCTACCGGGGCCGCCCCGTCAGCGTGATGGGCAGCGGCATGGGGATGCCCTCCATCGGCATCTACTCCTACGAGCTGTACAGCCGGTACGGCGTGGAAAACATCATCCGCATCGGCTCGGCAGGCTCCTACACCGAGAAGGCCAAGCTGTTTGATGTGCTGCTTGCGGCGGGCGCTTACTCGGAAAGCAACTACGCCCAGACCCAGTCGGGCGATACCGCCGAGATCCAGCGCCCCAGCGAGGAACTGAACCGCGCGCTGCGGGCCTCGGCCCTGCGGCAGGGCATCCCCCTGATCGAGGGGGTCATCCATTCCAGCGACGTGTTCTACCGCGAGCCCTGCGACGCCAAGCCCAGCTACTGGGAGCGGCTGCGGGATGAAAAAGGCTGCCTGGCCGTTGAGATGGAAAGCTTTGCGCTGTTCCACAACGCGCAGGTGCTTGGCAGGCGGGCCGCCTGCCTGCTGACCGTTTCGGACAGCTTTGTGGCGCCCGGCATCACCACCGCCGAGCAGCGCCAGAACAGCTTTACCGCCATGATGAAGGTGGCGCTGGGGGCGGTGGAATGACGGACAGGGAACTGATCCGCGCCGCCTTTGCCGCGCGGGAAAAGGCCTATGCGCCCTACTCCCGCTTTCAGGTGGGCGCGGCGCTGCTGGCCAAAAACGGGCAGGTGTTTACCGGCTGCAACATCGAGAACGCCGGATACACCCCCACCAACTGCGCCGAGCGCACGGCTCTGTTCAAGGCTGTGAGCGAGGGCGTGACGGATTTTGACACGATCGCCATCGTGGGCAGCATGGCGGGTAAAAAAAACACCCTTGTCACGGGGCCGTGCGGGGTCTGCCGTCAGGCTTTGTATGAGTTTTGCGGCCCCTCGCTGCGGGTCATTATGGCCAAGGGCGAGAACGACGCCGTCATCCGCACGCTGGGGGAGCTTTTGCCCTTTGGGTTCGGCCCCCAAAATCTTGAAATCTGACCGCCCCGCGGTGTTGACTTCGCTTTTCCAGATCGAGTAAGGAGCTTTTGCAGGCATGAAAAAATTCGTTTCCCTTCTTTTGTGCGCATCCATGGCGCTTGCGGCGGCCGGGTGCGGCGCGTCCGGCCAGGCGGCCGCCGCGTCGTCCGCCGCCCTGGCCTCCGGCACCGAGGGCCTGGCGTATACCCTTCTGCCCGGGGACGTAAAAACCCCCGTGACGGGCAACGGCGCGAAGATTGCGCTGGTGGTGGACAGCGGGGGCCTGGCGGACAGCGCCAACAACGCGGCGGCCTGGGACGGCGTGCAAAAATTCTGCCGGAATTTTGGCTTTACGGCGCAGAGCTTTGTGGCGGCGGACGCTTCCGTACAGGGCGCCGAGGACGCCCTGCGCGCGGCGGCCGAGAGCGGGGCCGGGCTGGTGGTCTGCATGGGGGCCGGGCTGGAAACGCCGCTGTACGACCTGCAGGGAAACTACCCCACGGTGAGTTTTCTGATGCTGGACGGCGAACCCCACACAGAGGACTACGCAACCTACGAAACCGGCAACGCCACCCACTGCGTGCTGTTCAGGGAGGAACAGGCCGGTTACCTGGCCGGATATGCGGCGGTGGCGGACGGCAGCACCCTGCTGGGCTTTGCGGGGTCCGAGACGATGCCCGGCATTGTGCGGTACGGCACCGGCTTTTTGCAGGGCGCGCAGGCCGCCGCCGAACTGAACGGCGCCCAGGTCACGATCCGCTATTGGTTCAGCGGCGCCTACGAATCGGCCGAGGATGTGACCGACCGGCTCAGCGGCTGGTATGCGGACGGAACCCAGCTGGTGTTTGCCTGCGGCGGAACGATGGCCGCAAGCTGCACCGCCGCGGCACAGCAGAGCGGCGGCAAGGTTATCGCGTCCGACTACGACCAGTCCGCGCTGGGCGGCGCGGTGGTCAGCTCGGCGGTCAAGGCGGTGTCGCGCGCCGCGCAGAACACGCTGTACGCCTTTTACGCAAACGGCGGCAGTTGGGGAACCGACGGCGCAGGCCAGACCGAGCAGCTGGGGGTGTCGGCCGGGGCGGTCGCCCTGACCACGGCAAACTGGAATTTCGTGACCTTCACCCGCCAGAAATACGAGACGCTGTACGGGCAGCTTCTGGAAGGAAAAATCAAGGTGGGCCGCTATTCCGATATGAACGCCCTGCCGGAAACCCAGAACGTCGCCGTGGATCTACAAACCTGATCCAAACCACAAAAAGGCCGGTGCCATGCGCAATTTGCGGGCACCGGCCTTTTGTCATACTCTTTGTTAAGAATTTGTAATTCCCTGTCCATTGCAAAAATAAACAAAATCCATTATAATAAATGGCATATCCGTTGGGTGATTTCCCCAACGGCAAAACCGTAAAAGGAGATACAAACATGAAAAAGTTTCTTGCTATGGTAATGGCAGCGGGCATGGCCTTCTCTCTGGCCGCCTGCGGCTCGGGTGCCTCCAGCACGGCGTCCTCCGCCGCGGATTCCGCGTCCAGCGCCGCCTCCTCCACCGATGCCACCGGCGAGGCGGGCTCCGCCACGGGCGACGCGCTTGCCGCCGCAAGCGGCATTACCGGCCTGGCCCAGTGCTGCGATGTCGGCACGCTGGACGACGAGAGCTTCAACCAGGGCTGCTGGGAGGCCGTAAAGGCTTACGGCGATGCCAACAGCCTGGAGTACAACTACTATCTGCCCTCCGGCGAGGAGGCTTCCGATGAGGACCGCGAGACGCTGATCCGCCAGGCGGTCACCGATGGCGCCAACACCATCGTCTGCGTCGGCTTCCTGTATGGCCCCGCCCTGAATTGGGCCGCCACCGAGTACCCCGACGTCCACTTCATCGGCGTGGATATCACCGCTTACGATATCTCCGGCGGCGACACCATCCCCTCCAACATCTACTGCGTCACCTTTAAGGAGGAGCAGGCGGGCTACCTGGCAGGCTACGGCGTTGTCAAGGAAGGCTACACCAAGCTCGGCTTCCTGGGCGGCATGGCCGTTCCCGCGGTCATCCGCTACGGCTACGGCTATGTGCAGGGCGCGGACGCCGCTGCCAAAGAGATGGGCGTAGACGTGCAGATGAACTACTACTACGGCGGCCAGTTCTACGGTGACGAGAAGATCACCTCCAAGATGGACGGCTGGTATTCCAACGGCACCCAGCTGGTGTTCTCCTGCGGCGGCGGCATCTGGACCTCCGCGGCAGAGGCGGCCGAAAAGCACAACGGCTACATCGTCGGCGTGGACGTAGACCAGAACTACCTCGGCCTCAAGGGCGTGGAGGACGGTTCCTTCACCTACAACCCGTTCGTGACCTCCGCCATGAAGGGCCTGGGCACCGCCGTTACCGATGCGCTGGACAGCGTAAAGAACGGCAAGTGGAGCGGCATTGCCGGCACCAACGGCAACTACGGCCTGGAGGAGGGCGATTACGTCGGCCTGCCCACCGCCACCGAAAGCTGGAACTTCAAGAAGTTTACGGTGGACGAGTACAACGCGGTGGTTGCCAAGATCCGCAGCGGCGAGATCAAGGTGGACAACTCCAGCGACGACGCCACCAAGCCCGCCACCAGCGATAAGCTGAAGGTGGACTACCAGGTGTAACGGCAGGGGTTGCAAGCCCTTTCCGGCGCCTGCCCCGCCAGGGTGCGGGATACGAAAAAACCATGGGTGCGCCCGCTTCGGCGGGCGCGCCTTTTTTTCCGGGAATCGAGCAAAAACTGTAAATAATTGCTGCTTTTGTAAGCAAATGGGGGAAAAAATTTGCTTTTTTGCTTGTGATTGCCCACCAAAAACGGTATAATAATGCTACTACAAAAGCTCGAAAGGAGCGTGAACAAGTTGGCAGAGGATTTCGTGATCGAGATGCTGCACATCACCAAGGAATTCCCCGGCATCAAGGCCAACGACGACATTACCCTGCAACTGAAAAAGGGCGAGGTGCATGCCCTGCTGGGAGAAAACGGCGCCGGCAAATCCACACTGATGAGCGTTCTGTTCGGCCTGTATCAGCCGGAACAGGGCGTCATCAAGAAAAACGGCAGGGAGGTTTCCATCAAAAACCCCAACGATGCCAACGACCTGGGCATCGGCATGGTGCATCAGCATTTCAAGCTGGTGGAGTGCTTCTCGGTGCTGGACAACATCATGCTGGGCGTGGAGCCCTGCAAGGCCGGCTTTCTGCAAAAAGACATCGCCCGCAAAAAGGTGATGGCGCTCTCGGAAAAATACGGGCTTCAGGTAGACCCGGACGCGCTGATCAGCGATATTTCGGTCGGGATGCAGCAGCGTGTGGAAATTTTGAAGATGCTTTACCGCGACAATGAGATCCTGATTTTTGACGAGCCCACCGCGGTGCTGACCCCGCAGGAGATCGACGAGCTGATGGAGATCATGCGCGGGTTCAAAAAAGAGGGCAAAAGCATCCTGTTCATCACCCACAAGCTCAACGAGATCATGGCCGTGGCCGACCGCTGCACCGTGCTGCGCAAGGGCAAGGGCATCGGCACCGTGGACATCGCCGCCACCAGCAAGGAGGAGCTTTCCCGCATGATGGTGGGGCGCGACGTTCAGTTTGCGGTGGAAAAAGCTCCCTGCAAGCCCGGCAACGTGATTTTGGATGTGCAGGGCATGACGGTGCCCAGCCGCGCCCACAAGAACAACGCGGTCAAAGAGGTTTCGTTCCAGGTTCGCCAGGGCGAGATCGTCTGTCTGGCGGGCATCGAGGGCAACGGCCAGACCGAGCTTGTCTACGGGCTGACGGGCCTGGAAAAGGTGACCGGCGGCAAGATCACGCTGGCCGGCAAGGACATAACGGCGGCCAGCATCCGCCAGCGTTCCAAGGACGGGATGAGCCATATCCCAGAGGATCGCCACAAATTCGGCCTGGTGCTGGATTACAGCCTGGAAAAAAACATGGTGCTGCAGCGGTATTGGGAGCCGCAGTTCCAGAAAAACGGCTTCATCCGCCAGGACGAGGTGCGCAGGTACTCCGACCGGCTGATCCGGCAGTACGATGTGCGCAGCGGGCAGGGCAGCATCACGATCGCCCGCAGTATGTCGGGCGGCAACCAGCAGAAGGCCATCATCGCGCGCGAGATCGATAAGGAGCCCAAGCTGCTGGTGGCGGTTCAGCCCACCCGCGGCCTGGATGTGGGCGCCATTGAGTATATCCACAAGCAGATCGTGGCCGAGCGGGACGCAGGCCGCGCGGTGCTGCTGATCAGCCTGGAGCTGGACGAGGTCATGAATCTGTCCGACCGCATCCTGGTTATGTACGAGGGCGAGATCGTGGGCGAATTTGACCCCAGGGCCACCACCGTGCAGGAACTGGGCCTGTACATGGCGGGCGGCAAAAAGCAGACGAAGGAGGCGCGTTGAAGATGGCAAACAAAAAAGCGGGCCTGGGCGCGTCGGTTCAGCAGCGAAGCAGCACCGTGCTGGCCGCGCTGCTCTGCATCCTGATCGGCATGATCGTCGGTTTGGCGGTGCTGTTCATCATCAACCCGGCGCACGCCTGGTCGGACGGGTTTATCCGGATCCTCCGGGGCGGTTTTTATGACTTCCCCTACGGCGTGGGCAAAACGCTGACCAGCACCGCGCCGCTGATCATGACCGGCCTTTCGGTGGCGTTTGCCTTCAAAACCGGCCTGTTCAACATCGGCTCGGCCGGGCAGTACACGCTGGGGGCTTTCGGCGCGCTCTACTTTGCGCTGGTGCTGGGCATGCCCTGGTATGTGTGCCTGCTGGCCTCCGCCGTGTTCGGCGCGCTCTGGGGCGCCATCCCCGGCCTGTTCAAGGCCTACCTGAACATCAACGAGGTCATCACCTCGATCATGTTCAACTGGATCGGGCTGTATCTTGTCAACGAGATCATCTACGCGCGGGGCACCGGCGTGATGTACGACGCCCACAACACCCGCACCTGGAAGCTGGCCGATAAGGCGCCCGGCTCCCTGATCCCCTCGGGCGGCATGTCCGAGCTGCTGCACACCAGCAACACCACGATCGCCATCTTCCTGGCCGTGCTGGTGGCCGTGCTGGTCTGGGTGGTGCTGGAAAAAACCACCTTCGGCTATGAGCTGAAGGCGGTTGGTCTCAACAAATCCGCGGCCCGCTACGCCGGCATCAACGAGAAGAAAAACATCATCCTCTCGATGACCATCGCGGGCGCGCTGGCCGGGTTTGGCGCCGGGCTGTTCTACCTTTCGGCCGGGGCCGAGTGGAACCCCCTCAACTCCACCAGCCTGCCCGCCATGGGCTTCAACGGCATCGCCACCGCGCTGCTGGCGTCCTCCAACCCCATCGGCACGGTGTTTTCGTCGCTGTTCATCTCCCACATCACGGTGGGCGGCGCCTATCTGCCCACCAAGTATTTCCCCACCGAGATCGCCGATCTGATCTCCGGCATCATCATCTACCTCTGCGCGTTCTCGATGCTGTTCCGCCTGAAGATCGAAAAACTGCTGCGGCACGGCAAGACGGATACCAACGTCAACGCCGAACCTGCCCCCGCGGCAGCGGACAAGACCAAGAAGGAGGCGAAATGATATGCTGCTTCTGATCAAATATACGTTGCTGTACGGCATTGTTCTGATGCTGGTGGCGCTGGGCGGCATGTTCAGCGAGCATTCCGGCATCATCAACATCGCGCTGGAAGGCATCATGGTCGTGGGCGGCCTGGGCGGCGTTCTGGCCGTTGCCATGATGCCCAAAACCATGTCGCCGGTTTTGATCGTGCTGGCGGCCATTCTGGTGGCGGCGCTGGCCGGCATGGCTTACTCGCTGCTGCTGGCGTTCGCCTCCATCAACCTCAAGGCGGACCAAACCATAGGCGGCACGGCGCTCAACATGCTGGCGGCCGCCATCGCCATCATCCTGGCAAAAAAATTCAACGGTTCCACCTCCTCCAAAATCAACTACACCAACAAGGCGTTTCTGTTCAAGATCGGGGATCTGGAACTCAGCATTTTTATCCCGCTGGGCATCGTGCTGCTGGTCGTCAGCTACATTGTGCTGTACAAAACCCGCTTTGGCCTGCGGCTGCGCGCCTGCGGCGAGCATCCCCAGGCGGCGGACTCGGTGGGCATCAACGTTTACAAAATGCGGTACGCGGGCGTGCTGATCTCCGGGCTGCTGGGCGGCATCGGAGGGCTGGCCTATGTGGTGCCCAGCGTCCAGACCTGGAACTTTGAGGTCGGCGTGGCAGGCACCGGCTTTCTGGCGCTGGCGGTCATGATTTTCGGCCAGTGGAAGCCGTTCAACATCCTGGGCGCGGCCATGTTCTTTGCCGTGTTCAAAAGCCTTGCCAACATTGCGGATTCCACGATCCTGGCCCAGCTTGGCTGGTCCAGCAACATTTATAACATGATGCCCTTTATCGCCTCGATGGTGATTCTGGCGTTTACCTCCAAAAACAGCATGGCGCCCAAGGCCGAGGGCATCCCCTACGACAAAGGCACCCGCTGACCCGTTTATTGCAATCGGGAGCCCGGTCCGCATTTCGGGCCGGGCTTTCTCTGACGAAAGGAAAGATTTGACACCATGCGAATGTATGATATAATTGCTAAAAAGAGGGACGGCGGAACGCTGAGCCGCGAGGAAATCCGGTTTGCCGTCAACGGCTATGTGGACGGCAGCGTGCCCGACTACCAGATGAGCGCCCTTCTGATGGCGATCTACCTGCGCGGCATGACCGACCGCGAGACGGCCGATCTGACCGAGGTGATGGCGCACTCGGGCGATATGGTCGATCTTTCGGCCATTGCGGGGGTCAAGGTGGACAAGCACTCCACCGGCGGCGTGGGGGATAAGACCACGCTGGTCATCACCCCGATCGTGGCGGCCTGCGGCGTCAAGATCGCCAAGATGAGCGGCCGCGGCCTGGGCCACACGGGCGGCACCGTTGATAAGATGGAGGCCGTGCCCGGCACCCGCACCGCCCTGACCCAGCAGCAGTTTTTTGCCCAGGTCAACAACATCGGCATCTCGGTCATCGGCCAGAGCGGCGAGATTGCGGTGGCCGATAAAAAGCTTTACGCGCTGCGCGACGTCACGGCCACGGTGGGCTGCATCCCGCTGATCGCCTCCTCCATCATGAGCAAGAAGCTGGCCGCAGGGTCGGACGCCATTTTGCTGGATGTGACCATGGGCGACGGCGCCTTTATGAAAAAGCTGGACGACGCGGTTGAACTGGCGCGGCTGATGGTGTCCATCGGCACCGCGCACGGCCGCAAGGTGGCGGCTTTGATTACCGATATGGACAAGCCGCTGGGCGAGAACATCGGCAACGCGCTGGAGGTGGCCGAGAGCATGAAGGTGCTGTTGGGCCGCGGCCCGGCGGACCTGACCGAGGTTTGTATGCAGCTGGCGGCCAACATGCTGGTGCTGGGCGGCAAGGGGACTTTGGCCGAGTGCCGTGCCATGGCGGAAAAGACCATTGAGGACGGCAGCGCCTTCCAAAAGTGCCGCGCCATGTTTGCCGCGCAGGGCGGGGACGTTCGCGTGCTGGACGATCCCTCGCTTTTCCGCAAGGCAACCTACCGGTACGAGCTTTTGGCCGGCCGAAGCGGCTACATCGGAAAAAACGATGTGGAAAAAATCGGCAACGCCAGCGTGCTGCTGGGCGCGGGCCGCCTGCGCAAGGAGGACGGCATCAACTACGCCGCCGGCATTGTGATGCACAAAAAGCTCGGGGACGCCGTGACCGAAAATGACAGTATCTGCACCTTTTACGCCGATGATCCGGCGCTGTTTGCCGCCGCCGAGGAAATGTACCGCAGCGGGCTGGTCATCCAGGCCGAAAAGCCCAAAGTGCCCCCGCTGATCTATGCGCGGGTCACGAAGGACGGCGTGGAGATGTTTTGATAAAGTACGCAATCAACCCAAGAACCCAGGGAACGGAAACGCAGTTCCCGAAAGACAGGAGCGTTTATGAAAAAATCGTATGATGTTGTGATTGTCGGCGGCGGCCCGGCGGGCTACGCAGCGGCGCTGTACTGCACCCGCGCAGGGTTCAGCACCCTGGTGCTGGAGATGCTGGGCGCGGGCGGCCAGATGGCTACCACCACCCAGGTGGACAACTACCCCGGCTTTGAAAACGGGGTGGGCGGCTACGAGCTGGCCGAAAAAATGCAGGCCGGCGCGGCCCGCTTTGGCGCCGAGACCGAGTACGCCGAGGTGAGCGGGCTGGATCTGAAGGCCGACCCCAAGGTGCTGCACACCGGCGCCGGCGATGTGACGGCCAAGGCCGTGGTGATCGCCTCGGGTGCGGCGCCCCGCAAGCTGGGCATTGCGCACGAGGAGGAACTGACCGGGCGGGGCGTATCCTACTGCGCCACCTGCGACGGCATGTTTTACAAAGATAAGGTGGTTGTGGTGGCCGGCGGCGGCGATACCGCGGCCGCGGATGCGCTTCACCTGACCAAGCTCTGCAAAAAGGTTTATCTGGTGCATCGCAGGGATTCCCTGCGCGCCGGCAGGAGCTATCTGGAGCCGCTGCAGCAGGCTGAAAACCTGACCTTTGTGTGGAATTCCACCATTGACGCGCTGCTGTACGGCGATAAGCTGACCGGCATCCGCGTGACCGACAAGGTGACCGGGCAGCAGACCGGGATCGATTGCGACGGACTGTTCGTGGCCGTGGGCCGGGTGCCCAACACTGCGTTTTTGGAAGGGCAGGTCGCGCTGGATGACCACGGCTACATTGTGGCCGATGAATCCACCCGCACCAGCCTGCCGGGCGTGTTTGCCGCGGGCGATGTGCGCACCAAAGCGCTGCGCCAGGTGGTGACCGCGGCGGCCGACGGCGCGGTAGCCTGCCATTTTATTGAGGAATACCTGCACACCAAAGCGTAAACCGCAGGTTGCCGCGCAAAACACAAAAAAACGGGCCCTGCCGACGGCAAAACCGTCGGCAGGGCCCGTTTGCGATGCCTCCATTACAAAACGCTGTCCGCGGGCGCGCAGGCAGCGCCGGAACGCTGACGTTTGGCAGCGTACATTTTTTTGTCCGCGGTGTTCAGCACGCTGTCCAGCGTGGGATGATCCGCCGCGCCGCACAGGGTATACCCGGCGCTCAAGGTCAGCGGGCAGGCAAAGCGGCCCGCGCGGCAGGCCTCCGCCAAGGCCTGCTGAAGGCGTACAAGCAGGGCGTCCGCCTCGGCGGCGTCGCGCGCGCGGCCGATCAGCAAAAACTCATCGCCGCCGTACCGGCCGACAATGTCCTGCTTGCGGGCGGTTTCCCGCAAAACCCCCGCAACCAGAACAAGCGCCCGGTCGCCGGCCAGATGGCCGTACCGGTCATTGATCTTTTTGAAATGATCGACATCCAGCATCACCACCAGCAGCGATTGATCGCCGGGGCGCAGATGGTTCAGTTGGTCTGGCGGCGATTAAACACCCCGGTCAGCTCATCGCGGGAGAGCTGACCGTTTTGCCGGTCGATAAACAACAGCAGCATGGCGATCGCCGAAAGGATCCAGACGATGGACAGGCCATAAAACAACATCTGAAGGATGTTGCCCAGCAACAGAGGCAGCGGGAAAAGCAGCAGGGTAAGATACTCGCTGCGCTCCCGGCTGCGGACGGGATGGGCCATCTCCCGCAGAGTGAACAGCGTGCCGGCGATCCAGTATAAAACGGCGGAGACAAACGTGACCCAGATAAAGGGGCCGCGGTGGTACACGTTTTGCGCGGACAGAGAAAAAACCCACCCGGTAAACGGATTGCACAAAATAGGCAGGCTGCACAACAGCGCGGGCAGCAACATGGCCCAGTGCTGTTTTGGGCCGGGGTCGCAGCGCTGGTACAGCCGCAGGATCACATAGCGCAGCCAGCAGTAGCAAAACCAGGGGTGCATAAAAAAATAAACCATCGTGTTCAGATGATTCAGCAGCAGCAGAGCGGGCGCGCCGTGCCCCCGCAGCAGATAGATCAGATTGTCCGCCAGCAAGATCAGCGCGTTCAACCCCAGCATCCAGCAAAAATAGTGCTGCTCCTCGTTGCTCTCCTTATCATGCTGCTTCCAGCTGTAGTACAGCACCACGCCCAGCAGAACGACGCCGATACAATTGACTTCCAGATATTCGGTCATCACAAGAGCCATGGCTTTTCTCCCCAACGATACAAGTACGCGGCATCCGCACGGCCGGTTCCAAGAAGACCCGCCCTGCCGTTGTGCAAAACGGCGCAAAGGGCAGCGCGGCGGCCTTTGCGCCGCACGGCGATGGTCATGCCCTTAAAGCGGAACTGGTTCCTTCAAGGATAGACGCAAAAAGAAAGGAAGTCAACTACTTGTCTGTAGGATTTTGGGGAAGAAAAGAACAAAATTTAGGATATTTGGCACAAAATTGGACGGACGTATTCATATACTTTGCACAAGACAGGGGCGCCAACGCAAAGGCGTGCGCGTTTTGCGGCAAAACCGTAAAGGTACGGCGGCGGATTGCTTCAAGTCTGCGCCGGGCCGGACGCTGACCTAGAAGCGAATGGAACCGACAGGTTACTTGTCGCTGCCGCGCGATAGGCAACAGATCACTTCGACATGGCGTGTGCGGGGAAACAAATCGACCGGCTGCACGGTTTGGGGCCGGTAGCCGCTCTCGGCCAGGGCACGGACGTCCCGCGCGGCGGTGGCTGCGTTGCAGCTTATCATCACGACGGTGCGGGGGGCCATCTCCACCACGGCGCGCAAGGCGGCCTCATCACAGCCCTTGCGGGGCGGATCCAGCACGATCACATCGGGCCGCTGGCCCTCGGCGGCAAAACGCGCGGCGGCCTCGCCCGCATCCATGCAAAAAAAAGCGGCCTGCGCCGGCGTAAAGCCCAGCCGTGCGGCGTTCTGGCGGGCCTCCTCAACAGCCTGCGGCACAACCTCCACCCCGACCAGGCGGGCGCAGGCGGGGGGATTGGCGCCTGCACCGCCCAGCATCATCGAAAGGCCGATCGTGCCCATGCCGCAGTACAAATCAAGCAGAAAATCGGTCGGGCGAAGCCCCGCAAAAGCCCGTGCCTGGGCATACAGAACCTCGGCGGCGGGGGTGTTGACCTGGTAAAATTCATGTACGCCCATGGCCAGCGGCACCCCGGCCAGCGTGTCCTCAATGGTGCCGGGGCCTAGAAGCGTTTGGGTCTCGGGCCCCAAAATGACGTTGGTGCGGGCGGTGTTCCGATTTAAAAGCACGGTGGTCAGCGCAAATTCCGCCTGCAGCGCCGCGGCAATGGCCGCCTGCTGCGGAAAGCCGCTGCCGTTGACCACAAAGCAGAGCAGCCGCTGGCCGCTATGCCAGCCCTGCCGCATATACAGATGCCGCAGCAGGCCGGTGTGCGTTTCCTCACAGTAGGGGGCGATGCCGTGCTGGGCCAGCAGCGCGCACGCGCGGGCCGCCAGCTCGTTCATCCAGACCGGCTGAAGGCGGCAGTCCGGGCAGGCGACGATGCGGTGGCTGCGCCCCGCATAAAAACCGGTCACAGGCCGCCCCTCTGCGTCCGGGCCGACGGGCAGTTGTACCTTGTTGCGGTAGCGCGCGGCCTGGGGCGCGGGCAGCACCGGCAAAACCGGCACCGTCAGCCCGCCCAGCCGTGCAAAGGCGTCCCGCACAAAGCCGGTTTTTGCCGCACACTCGGCCTCGTAGGTCAGATGGCGCAGGCTGCAGCCGCCGCAGGGGCCAAAAACCGGGCAATCGCTTGCCATGCGGCCGGGGCCGGGAGAAACCACCCGCTCCAGCCTCCCAAAAGCGTAGCTTTTCATCGGCTTTACAATCCGCACCGAGAGCGTGTCGCCGGGGGCGGCGCCGGGCACAAACACGGCTTGCCCGTCCACCCGGCCAACGCCGCTTCCGTCGCTGGAAAGGCTTTCAATATAGAGCGAAACGCTCTGATTTTTGGTAAGCGGCATAGAGGCTCCTTCTTGTTACATCTGCGGATTTTTTTCCAGTGCCGTCAGATACTTGCTGGGCGGCACATTTTTGATTTTTTTGAATACGCGTGAAAAATAGAACTGGTCAAAAAAGCCGACCGACACCGCAATCTCGGCGATGGAAAGGTTGGAGTTTTTGAGCAGATAGCAGGCTTCGCTGATGCGGTAGCCGGTCAGATAATCAATGGGGCTTTGCCCCACGTTGCTCATAAACACCCGGTACAGATGGCTGCGGCTGACCCCCACCGCCTTGGCGATATCGTCGATCGAGATATCGTGGGAGTAGTTGAACTGGATATATTTGATGGCGGCCAGCACATACTGGCTGCTGGTGTTGCCCGCGCTGGGGGCCATGGCGGCCGCTTCCTTCATCAGGTTGGCCATAAAGATGTACAGATAGCCTGTCATCAGCGCCTCGCACTGGGGCTCCGGCCCGCGGGAGAGGTAGATGTTGTACAGCGCGTCCTGCACGGTGCCGGGGTCCTGGCAGCGGTGAACGGGGCAATCCTCCTTAAACGGCGCCTGCTGCACCAGCCGGTTGGCGCAGGCACCGTTGAAGCCCACCCAGTAATACTCCCATGGTTCGCTCTCGTCCGCCGTGTAGGTAATCAGCTGGTTGGGCTTTGCCAGGAACAGATCTCCTTTTTCCAGCGGAAAGGACGCGCCGTTCACCTGGTACACGCCCCGGCCGGCCACCACCAGATGGATCAGATAATGGTCCCGCACGCCCGGCCCCCAGGTGTGGCCCGGCTGACAATACTCGTGCCCGCAGTTGAAGATGGACAACTCCACATTGTCGGTATAATTTTGCTTGAAGGACTGCTTGGAGAGATTTTCCATATGCTCAGCTCCCGCCTGAAAGGGATGACCATCCTCTTTCGTAATTTGTCGTCTACGGGTATTATACCAAGTTATTCATCAAAAGTCCATAAATTCGTTGAAAAAACGGATTTACTTCTGTTTAAATTTTGGTATACTGGTGTTACAGGAACAGGCCAAACAAAATTGCTCGTTTGGCTGACAAAAAACAGTTGGAAATTTTGTGCATAACCCCAAAATGGGAAGGGAGAAATACGCTATGGCAACCACTACCATCCTGAAACAGGAGATTTCCGAAGGAAAATACGACGCCGCCTTTGAAAAGCTGTACGCGAAAAATGCAAAGACGGTGGCCGCGCAGCGGGCGCGCTACCTGGAGGCGATCACCGAGTTTGAAAAGTATTTTGGCGTTGACCGCACGGTACGGCTCTACTCGGCCCCCGGCCGCACCGAGATCGGCGGCAACCATACCGACCACAACAATGGCGTGGTGATGGCGGCGGCCGTCAACCTGGACATTCTTGCGGTGGTTTCGCCCACCGAGGGGATGACCGTGCGGGTAAAATCCCACGGCTTTGACAAGATGGACAAGGTGGATCTGAGCCTGCTCACCCCGCAAAAGGGGGAGGAGGAGCATTCCGCCTCCCTGATCCGCGGCGTGGCGGCGGGCCTTGTGCAGAACGGCGGCAAGGTGGGCGGCTTTGACGCCTACACCACCAGCGAAGTGCTGCGCGGCTCGGGGCTGTCCAGCTCGGCCGCCTTTGAGGTGTGCATGGGCGCCATCCTGCGCGGAGAGTACAACGACAACGACCTGCAGAAGTTCGACCAGGTCGAGATCGCCAAAATCAGCCAGTACGCCGAGAATGTCTTTTTTGGCAAACCCTCCGGCCTGATGGACCAGACCGCCTGCGCGGTGGGCAGCGCCATCACGATCGATTTCAAGAACCCCAGGGCGCCCATCGTCAACAAGGTGGCGTTTGACCTGGCGGGGCAGGGATACGCTTTGTGCATCAGCGATACCAAGGGCAGCCATGCCGATCTGACGGAGGATTACACGGCCATCCGCCGCGAGATGGAGAGCGTAGCGGCTTTCTTTGGCAAGGAGGTTCTGCGCGAGGTGGACGAGGAAGCCTTTATCAAGGCCATCCCGGAGGTGCGCAAGGTGACCGGCGACCGCGCCGTGGTGCGGGCCATCCACTTCTACAACGATTGCCGCCGCGCCGCCGCGCTTTGCGAAGCCGTCAAAAACAATGCGTTCGACCGCTTTTTGAAGCTGATCCGGGAGGGCGGCCATTCGAGTTTTGAATTCAACCAGAACGCCTACAGCATCAAGGCTCCGCGGGAGCAGGGCATCCCGCTGGCGCTGGCCATCAGCCAGCGCGTGCTGCAGGATCGCGGCGCCTGGCGCTTGCAGGGCGGCGGCTTTGCGGGCACCATCCAGGCGTTTGTGCCGATGGACCTGCTGGACGGCTACTGCGCCGCCATCGACGCGCTGTTTGGCGCGGGCAGCTGCCATGTCCTTTCGGTGCGCAACTACGGCGCCGTGCCGGTCACCCCGTCCATGTAAGCGGGCGCGGGTCGCCCCAAAACCCAACAAACAAAACAGCACGCCCCGCGCGGCGGTTCCCGGTTTGTGTATCGGGAACCGCCGCGCGGGGCGCTTTTTGGAAGAAACGGGACGGTACGGCAGGCAAAGGCTCAGGCCTTCAGCATAAAAACGGCGCCGTACAGGTTGAACAGAACGGCCAGCCCCAGCAGGGTATGCGCCGCCGCGCCGGGCCGCTTGCTTTGGGGGCCGCGGCCCAGATACCACAAAAGCGGCCAGACCAGCAGATCCACCGTGTACCGCGCGCCGAACTGCCAGCCGCCCATCGTCTTGTGGGCGCAGGTGGCCAGCAGCACCAGGAGGCAGCCGCCCAGCAGCAGCCAGCCGCTGCGCGGAAAGGGGAAAACGGCGGCGGCCGGTGCCTCGCTTTGGGGGGCGGGGCACGCGCGCGGTCTGCGGCGGGCGGCCGCGGCGTCCGCCGCCCAAAGGGCAAACAGGGGGTTGGCCGCAAAGGGCAAAAAGCCGTTGAAAAGGGGGAAGCGGAGGGAGGCATCGCCGTTGAGCGTGACGGGACGAAGCAGCCCCAGCAGGTTGGCGGGCAGGTAGCGCAGGCTGAACTGCCCGTTTGCCGCGCGGGTGAACTCGGGCAGATAGCTGTGGCCAAATTCGAGCGGATTGCCGAACCGGACGGCATTGTAGGCGGCCATGGCCAGCCCTGCCGCGGTCAGCGGCACCAGCGCGGCCAGAACAAGGCAGGGGCGCGGCGGCGCACGGCGCGTTTGCGGAAGGGACGCCAGCCAGCAGACTGCCAGCAGGGCGAAGAAGGGACGGCACCCGACGGCCAGCCCAAAGCAGAGGGAGGCCCCCGCCGTCTGCGGCGCGCGGCCATCCGCCGCGAGGGCGATGCCCCACACGGCAAAACAAAGCCCGAACACCTGCGCCAGAAACCAGACGTCCCCGGCAGTGGAAAGCCAGAAGAAGTTGCTGCCCATTGTGACAAACAGGGCAAAAAAAGCACACCAGGACGCTGAAAAGCCGCGCTGTGCAAAACAGACGTACACCCCGGCCGCACACAGCAGCCCAAACAGGGCAATGACCAGGTTGGAGGGCGCGTTTGTGCCGAACACGGCTGCCAGGGGCAGCAGCACCGCCGCCGGAACCGGCGGGAAGGACTGGTAATACCGCCCCTTGTACAAAGCAAGCTCCAGCCAGGCGTAGGTTTCGCCATGGGCAATGTCAAGACGCCCTTGCAGCCAGTTGACGGCCTGCAGGGTGTAGCTGTCGTAGGGGTTGGGAGAAAGAAGCGTTCCTCCGGCCAGCGAGTGAAAGAGCAGATAGGCGAACGCCAGGCAGAGCAGCAGCCCGCCCAAGGCCGCGGCATGGGCGGATTTTTTGGCGCGTACCGGTTGCGCGGGGGTGGGCATGGGGCGTCACATCCTTTCTGAAAATGCGGGGCGCGCAAGCGCACGAAAAAGCCCGGCCGCACTGCGCGGCCGGGCTAAAAAAGACGCTTATTTCTTCTCGTTGAGCTGGCTGCGCAGCATGATATCGCCGAAGGCGAGCGCGGTAAACAAGCCCGCCTTGTTGGCCTGGCGAACGATTCGCTCGGGCAGGGTCTTGGAGGTGTCGGTGGAAAGAAGAACAATGTGAACCTTATCGGCCACTTTCACGTTGTGTTCTTCCTTGGTGTTCAGCACCTGCAGATAGATGATATAGGGGTCGGTGGGGTTGCCGTAGTAGATGTCCCGGCCACAGCGAACCAGCGGGCGACCCTTGTAGGTCAATTTTGGATTGAATGCCATCCTAAAACCTTCTTTCCGATGGAATTTTGCAGAATGTTTCTATTATACCATCATCGGCGCAGTTTGGCAAACTCAAAATGTGTGATTTTCGATCAGCTTGCGGCCCATCAGCACGCCCATGACCGAGGCCATCATCAGGCCGCGCGTCCAGCCGGAGGAATCGCCCAGGCAATGCAGCCCCTCGATGTTCGTCTCCAGGTCGGTATCCATCCTGACCTTGTTGGAATAGAATTTAAGCTCGGGGGAGTAGAGCAGCGTTTCGGGGGAGGCGAAGCCCGGCACCACATGGTCCAGCATCTTGACGAACTCGATGATGTTGACCATGGCGCGGTAGGGCATGGCCGCCGTGATATCCCCGGCCACGGCGTCCTTCAGGGTGGGACGGACGTTGGCCCGGGTAAGCTCCCGCGCCCAGGTGCGCTTGCCGTCCAGGATATCGCCGTACCGCTGCACCAGGATATGCCCGGCGCCCAGCATATTGGTCAGTTCCCCGACCTTTTGCGCGTAGGCGATGGGCTGGTTGAACGGTTCGGTAAAATTGTGGCTGACCAGGATGGCCAGGTTGGTGTTGCCGGATTTCAGATCCTTGTAGCTGTGGCCGTTTACAACGGCCAGGTCGTTGTCGTAGTTTTCCTGCGCCACAAAGCCGCCGGGGTTTTGGCAGAAGGTGCGCACCTTGTTGCGCCAGGGCGCCGGATAGCCGATCAGCTTGCCCTCGTACAGCACCTTGTTGATCGTTTCCATGACCTCGTTGCGGCACTCCACCCGCACGCCGATGTCCACGGTGCCGGGCTTGTGGGCAATGCTGTGCTCGGCGCAAAGCCGCTCCAGCCAGTCGGCGCCGCGCCGCCCGGTGGCAATCACGGTCTGGCGGGCCAGGATGGTCCGCTCCGCCCCGTTCTGCCGGATCACGATGCCGCGGCAGGTGCTGCCCTCCAGCAGAATGTTCTCGCACTCGGTGGAAAACAGCATCTCGACGCCCTGCTTTTCAAGATAAGCCTCGATGGCGCCGTAGAGCTGCTGCGCCTTCTCGGTGCCAAGGTGGCGGATGGGGCAATCCACCAGCTGCAAACCGGCCTGAATGGCCCGCTTGCGGATCTCCTTGATCTCGGAGCCCTGCGCAACGCCCTCCACCTTGGGGTCGGCGCCAAATTCCAGGTAGATCGAATCGGTGTAATCGATCAGTTCCTGGGCAAAATCCTCGCCGATCAGCTCGGGCAGTTCGCCGCCCACTTCGTGGGAGAGGGAGAGCTTGCCGTCCGAAAACGCGCCCGCGCCCGAAAAACCGGTCGTGATGGCGCAGGTGGGCTTGCAGTTGATGCAGTGGCCAATCTCGGCCTTGGGGCAATGGCGCTTGCCGATGGGCTTGCCCTTTTCCACCAGCAGCATTTTGGCCTTGCTGCCCCGGCGCAAAAGTTCCAGCGCGGTAAAGATGCCGGCAGGACCGGCACCCACGATGATCAGATCATACTCCATGGGGTTCTCCTTCAAATACGAACGTTCGGATGTGCTGTTTTGCAGCAGCCCGCGGGCCAATGGATAAGCATACCAGAGAATGGCGCCCGCGTCAAGCCCGGGGCTCGTCGGGCGTATCGGCGGCGGGGACGGTGGAATCCGGCGCAGCCCCGGCGGCGGGGTCGCTGCCGCCGGAAACGGGCGCGTCGCCGCTGTTCACCTCGGTGGCATCGGCATCGTACACGACCTTGTCCTGCGCCTGGGCGTCCGCCAGCACACGGGCCGCGCCCTCGGCGTCGCCGCTGGCCGCCGCGCCGGCCGCCTGCAAAGCCGCGTCCGCCAGGCGGGACAGGGTGCGCATTTCCATCGAGGCGTAGATGATGCAGCCCAGATTGAGGGCGCCCTCCACCACCAGCAGAATGCCGCTGAGCATGACCACGCCCACCAGCGCGTCAAACGGGTGGAAGATCAGCAGGATGCCCAGCAGGACCGAGAACAGACCCAGCAGCAGCAGCAGCCACCATTTTTGGCCGTGGGCCTTGGCCAGCTCCACGCTGTTGCCGATGCGGATGCAGCCGTCCAGCAGAATGAACAGCCCAAACACCACGGGCAGAATGCTGACGACGGTTTTGGGGCTGATCAGCAAAAACAGCCCCACCGCAATGGCCACCACGCCGCCCGTCAGCAGAAAGGGCGCCCGGAAGCCGGTGCCGCTGATGCGGAAATACCGCACCACGTTGACGATGCCGGTGAGCAGGATGACCACGCCGAAGGCAAGGCAGATCCACTGCAAAAAGGAGGCGGGCTGGGTGAGCAGCAGCAGGCCGATCAGCAGATAGCCGATGCTCATGATGATGGTGCCGGTTTTCATTTGGCGCAACATAGAGAAAAAGACCCCTTCCGCAATTTTTTTGTTTTCGTTTTCAGTATACCGCGCGCGGCGCGGCGCCCCCATGGACAAAGGGGCGAAGATGTACGATTTTGCCGCACAAAATCAGACGGCGGCGGCGGCCTTTGCCGGGGCGGCGCGCATCGGCGCCAGAACAGTGCGGTTGATCCGGCGCAAAAACAGCGCGCACAGAACGACGGCTACGGTTTCCGCAATGGGGAAGGCCCACCAGATGTTGCTGACGCTGCCGGTCAGGCTGAGCAGCCAGGCCGCGGGCAGCAGTACGCAGAGCTGCCGGATCAGCGAGACCCACAGCGCCAGCACGCCCTGGCCCAGCGCCTGAAAGACGGCGGTGGATATGATGCTGAACCCGGCCAGCAGGAAATGGAGCGAGATGATGCGCAAAGCCGTAACGCCCAGCCCGATCATGTCCGGGCTGGCGTTGAAGATGCCCAGCAGCAGGTTGGGGGCAAGCTGCGCCGCCAGCAGGCCCAGAAACATGATGCCCTCGGCATAGCCCAGCGCACAGCGGATGGTTTTGGTCACACGGTCGGGCTTGCGGGCGCCGTAGTTGTAGCTTACGATGGAAACCATCCCGTTGTTCAGCCCAAAGATGGGCATGAACACAAAGCTTTGCAGCTTGAAGTAGACGCCGAACACGGCCACCGCCGTGCTGGAAAAGGAGATCAGGATCGTGTTCATGCCGAACGTCATGATGCTGCCGATGGCGTTCATGGCGATGGAAGGCAGGCCCACCGCGTAGATGCGGCGGATGGCCCGCCCGCTGGGGCGGAAGCCGCGCAGCCTGAGGTGCAGATCCCGGTTGAGCCGCAGGTTCATCACAAGGGCCACCCCCGCACCGAGAAACTGCCCGGCCACGGTGGCCACGGCGTCGCCGGCGGCCTCCATCCGCGGCACACCGAACAGGCCGAAGATGAAGATGGGATCCAAAAGGATGTTGGTGACGGCGCCGATCAGCTGGGAGGTCATGGCAAGGGCGCTGCGCCCGGTGGACACCAGCAGTTTTTCCAGCATGCACTGTACAAAGCAGCCGACGCAGAAAACCGTGCAGATCGAAAGATAATCCACACCGTAGCGAAGGATTTCCGGGTCGGAGGTTTGGGCCTGCATAAAGGCGCGGGTGCCGAACAGCCCGAACAGGATGAACGCCACGCTGGAACACAGGGCCAGAAAGATGCCGTTCATGGCGGCGCGGCTGGCCTCGGCGGAATTTTGCTCGCCCAGCGAGCGGGAGACGCAGGCGTTCACGCCGATGGCGGTGCCGACCGCAAAGGCGATCAGCAGGTTTTGGATCGGAAACGCCAGCGATACCGCCGAGAGGGCAGCCTCGTCCACGCGGGAGACAAAGATGCTGTCCACCACGTTGTACAGGGCCTGCACCAGCATCGAGATCATCATCGGGATGGCGTTTTTGAGAAGCAGGGGATTGATCGGGGCCGTGCCCATCCGGCCGGTGGTTTGGGTTTGGGCTTCCGGGGCGGTCTGCGGGTTTTCAAGCATGGGAACCAGATTCCTCCATCGCTTTGGCGGCCTGCACGATCAACTGGGCGCAGGTTTCGCAGCCAAGCGCGGCATTCAGGCACAGGTCGTAGTTTTTTGCCTCGCCCCAGCGGTTTTCCGTATAGTAGTTGTAGTAGCTGGCGCGGGCGCGGTCGTGTTTGGCAATCTCGGTTTCCCACAGGCGGTCGGCCTGATCGCGGGCGTCGGGGCGGGCCTTGGCGTTGGCAATCCGCGTTTCCAGCGGGGCAAACACAAAGGTGCGCAGCACGTTGGGACGGTCGCGCAGAACGTAATCGCCGCAGCGGCCCAGAATCACGCAGGAGCCCTTGGCCGCCACCTCCTTGATGACGTTGCCCTGCAAAATGTACACCTGATCCGCCAGCGGCATGGTGTTGCCCATCATGTACAGGCTGTACAGCAGGCTGCCGCTGCGCTGCGTTTCGCTTGCGGCGATCGCCTCCTCGGTCAGGCCGCTTTTTTTGGCCGCCATGGTGATCAGCTCCTTATTATACAAAGGAATGCCGAGAAGCTCCGCCACGCGCTGTGCGATCTCGCTGCCGCCGGACGCAAATTCGCGCGCCATGGTAATTACCGTAGGTTCCATCCTTGCCACCTCCGTCAAAATGTTGAAAAACCAAAATGCACGGGAAAAAATCCCGCTTTCAGTATAGACGGATTTTCGGCAAAGTGCAAGGCTGCAAACGGCGCCGGGGGGCTGCCTTTTTTGCAGAATGCTGCATAAACCCGCGGCGCGCGCGCCACACTAGAGCATGACGCAGAAAAAACGAGGCAAGGAAAGCCGCGGCGCGCCCTGCACGGCGAAGGCGCGCGCCCGGGCCGGCCGCCTGCCGGGCGCGACGGCGCAGCGGGGGGCATGCCGCCGCGGCGGAACGGCTGCGTTTTTTCTGCAGATTGCGCGATAGCCAGCAACCGCGCCGGCAAACGCCGGCAACACCCAAACGGCGCCGCCCGCGGCCCCCGCGCGGCGGGAACAGCGGGCGGCGCCGCTTTTGGAATTCAGAACAAAGGACGGGGGAACATGAACAGCTTACGAGCGTTTATCCGCGAAAAAGGACTTTATCTTGTTTGTCTGGCGCTGATCTTTGCCGCCACCATCACCAGCATCTGGGCCATCCGCAACGTGGTGCGGGGCGTAGGCCGCCTGACGGACAGCCAGGCGGCCCAACAGCCGGAGAACGGAGGGGAAAACGCATGGAACGCACCCGATGCCGCGGTCGGCAAGCCGGTGACCGATCTGCCGCAGAGCTCGTCGGCGCCCTCGGCGCAGCCCTCTGCCTTGCCGTCGCAATCGGCGGCGCCGTCTCCCTCTGCCGCCGGGCAGGAAGGCTCTGGCGCTGGTGCCGGATCCTCCGCGCGGCAACCGGACTTCTCCGGGCTGCCTGTGGCGGGTGAGGCCGCGCAGGGCTTTTCCGGCGACGAACTGGTGTACAGCGGGACGCTGGGCGACTGGCGCACCCACAACGGCCTGGATTATGCCTGCGCCGAGGGCGAACCCGTGCGCGCCTGCCGGGGCGGCAAGGTCAGCGCCGCCGAGGCCGATTCCCTGTGGGGCGGCGTGGTGGAGGTGACCGACGCCGAGGGCATTGCCTGGCGGTACTGCGGCCTGGCGCAGCCCGCCCTGCGGGTGGGGGATACCCTGAACGCGGGCGACAGGGTTGGCACGGTGGCCGCCGTTCCCTGCGAGGCCGGGGCGGGAACGCACCTTCATCTGGAATGCCGCCAGGGAACCGGCTGGCTGGACCCGGCAGCGCTGCTGAAAAACGGCGGCTGAGCCCGCCGCGGTCTTTTGCGCCGCATTTTTCCGCGCCGTGCTTTCAAACAGGCAGGCCGCCGTTCGTTTGCAGCCAAACGAACGGCGGCCTGCCTGTGCTTTTTCCTTGGGCGCTTATTCCGCGTCCAGCCCGCGGGGCAGCAGGACGGGCGGAAGCAGCAGCTCGTCCAAAAGATCGGCCGCGCAGTCGGGGCCGACGGCATTCTCCCACAAAAAGCGGAGCAGCGCCCGCCCGCGCGCGGCATGTACGCCCGGCAGGGGACAGTTTACCCGGCGGGGCGCGGCGCACTGGCAGCGCGCAATCTCGATCCGCAGCGCGGGCGCTCTGCCGCACAGAGCGTACAGCACCGTGGAGGCCTCCTGAAGCCGGGGCAGCGATGAAAAATGAAGCTCGCAGGTTTCCAGGGCATCCCCCTGCGATGGGCCGTATGGATTTTCCATTGTTCTCCTCACTCACAAACCAAAGTGCGTCCTGTTTTCCGCCGGGCGGCCGCAAGCACGCCGGACGATAAGCGTATTATATGCTGAACGGCGAAACTGCGCAAGAAACAAACAGTACAAACTTGGTTGGGGGAAAACGAGAAAAACAACACAAAACAGATAAATATTGCTTTGCAATGCCCTTGCAGGCGAAAAAATCAGGCGAAAAACGGAGGGCGCGCGACCAAAAACGACCGGAAATGTTTTTGCTTTGCGCGAAAACAGCGGACGGCCGCCCGCCCGGCGGGAACGGCGCCCGACAAAAAAAGCGCCGTTCCGGCGCAGGATGGAGCCGGAGCGGCGCAGCGTGTGCGGTTAGAGGAAAAGGCCGTTCACCGGCCGCGTTTGCGGGGATTGCCATAGATCGTGATGTAGTGCGGCGCGTTTTCCCGGTTCAGCCAGTTGACCAGCAGCAGGCAGATACCCGCCAGCACGGCCAGCACGGCGACGGTTTTGCAAAACGTTTTCATAATGCGGCATACCCTCCTTGTGTTCGGCTTGTCAACAGCAGTATAGCACACCGGGGCGGAAAGTGCAACGCGGGACGCCGGTCTTCTGCCGCCGCAGCCTGCGCGGCGCGGCGGATTGGCGAAATGGCACAATTGCCCAACTTTGCCCATATCCGGCGGCCCGGAATCCCGTGAAACTGCAAAGGATGCGGTTGACTTGCGCGCAAAAAGTGCGTAAAATATGAGAAGTATGCAGGCAGAAATGCCAAAAATGCGGCAGCCAGGCGGGGCCTGTCCAGCGATGGAGAGGGTGCCGCCCGGCTGCCGTGATTGGAAATGGGGGAAAGCGCAATGCTCAAATCTCTGAAACGCTCCGCCAGGGGGGCCGGCGTTCCGCATGAGAAAGCCACGGCCGGCATGGAAACCGTCAAGATGCCTGTGCCCAGGCATGTGATCATACCGATGCAGATGCATATCGGCGCGCCCGCCGAGCCGGTCGTCAAAAAAGGCGACGCCGTGCAGGTGGGCACGCTGATCGGGCGGGCAACCAGCTTTGTCAGCGCCAATATCCACGCCAGCGTATCCGGCACCGTGCTGGAGGTGGCGTCCATTCGGATGGTGAACGGCGTGGTCTGCAAGGCCGTCGCCATTGAAGCTGACGGAAACCAGACCGTGGACCCGGCCTGCACGCCGCCCGAGGTGACCGATAAAAAGACCCTGCTGGCCGCCATCCTGGGCTGCGGCCTGGTGGGCGTGGGCGGCGCGGGCTTCCCGACCCATGTCAAGCTGGCCGCCGACACGATCGATACATTGATTATCAACGCCGCCGAGTGCGAGCCCTACCTGACCACCGATGCGCGCGAAATGCTGGAATGCAGCGATTCCATCCTGGAGGGGATCGCGGCCGTGATGCGCTATTGCAAAATCCCGCGCTGCATCATCGGCATAGAGCGCAACAAGCCCGAGTGCATCGACCTGATGTGTTCGCTGGTGCGGGAGATGGACGGCGTGAGCGTAAAGCCGCTGCCCATGCGCTATCCGCAGGGCGCCGAGAAAACTTTGATCGAAAGCTGCACCGGCCGCGAGGTGCCCCAGACGGCGCCCGGCGGCAAGCCGGGCATCCCGGCCGATTGCGGCTGCGTGGTGATGAACGTGACCACCGTATCCACGCTGGGCAAATACCTCAAAACCGGGCTGCCGCTTGTGTCCAAGCGGGTCACGGTGGAGGGGGACGCCATCGCGTCGCCCCAGAACGTGGAGGTGCCCATCGGCACGCTGTACAGCGACGTCATCGCGGCCTGCGGCGGCATCAAGAACGGCGTGGAGCTTGGCAAGGTGATTTTTGGCGGCCCCATGATGGGCGGCGCCGCGCCCGGCACCGATTACCCGGTTCTCAAACAGAACAACGGCCTGCTGCTGCTCAGCCGCAAGGCGGCCGCCCTGCCCGACCCGGAGCCCTGCATCCGCTGCGGGCGGTGCATCAGCGCCTGCCCCATGGGGCTGGAGCCCGTCGTCATTGCGGAAAGCTTTGCCGCCCGCGACGCCGGGGCGCTGGGCAAGCGCAGCATCGACCTCTGCGTGGCCTGCGGCAGCTGCACCTACGTCTGCCCGGCCAAGCGGCCGGTCGCCCAGACGATGGCGCTGGCCAAGGCCTGGTACCTGAAACAACTCAAAGAAAAGGCAGGGAAATGAAATGGATGAACGGTTGATTGTAACTGCCTCCCCCCACATCCGGGACAATACCACCACCCGGGGGCTGATGGGCAACGTGCTGGTTGCGCTGGTGCCCTGCGTCGTGGCCTCGGCCATGATCTTCGGCTACCGCGCGCTGGTGGTGGTGGCCGTCACCACGGCGTCCTGCGTGCTGTTTGAATATCTGTACAGCCAGCTGATGCACAAGCCCAACCCGGTCGGCGATCTGTCGGCCTGCGTGACCGGCGTGATCCTGGCCCTCAACGTCCCGGCGGGGATGCCGCTGTGGATCTGCGCGGTGGGCGCGTTCGTCGCCGTCGTCGTCATCAAGCAGCTGTTCGGCGGGCTGGGGTACAACTTCGCCAACCCCGCGCTGGTGGGCCGCATCGTGCTGTTTTTGGGCTTTACGGCCCGGATGACCGCCTACGTCTACCCGGATCTTGCGGTGGACGCGCTGGCCTCGGCCACGCCGCTTTCCCCGCAGGTGGACAAGGCGGGCATCAGCCTGATGGATATGCTCCTGGGCATCCACGGCGGCATGCTGGGCGAAACCTGCGTGCTGGCCATCCTGCTGGGGCTGGCCTACCTGCTGGCCACGCGCACCATTCAGTTCGCCATCCCGTGCAGCATCGTGGGCACGGTGTTTTTGCTGACGCTGGCCTCCACCCGCGACCCGCGCACGGCCCTGATCGCCATTATGAGCGGCGGGCTGCTGTTCGGCGCGGTGTTTATGGCCACCGATTACGTCACCAGCCCCTTTACCACCCGCGGCAAGATCCTTTACGGCATCGTCATCGGGCTGATCACCTTTGCCATCCGCCGCTTCGGCAGCATGAACGAAGGGATGAGCTACGCGATCCTGATGGGCAACCTGCTTACCCCGTGGTTCAACGCCTGGAGCCACCAGGTGCCGCTGGGCCGCGCCAAGCCCGCCAAAAAGGCGAAAGCCGCCAAAGGAGGTGCCGCATAATGGCTGAAAACAGCGCACAACAGCCGCGCGAGAGCGCGGCGAAAAGCATTGTCCAGCCGGTGCTGGTGCTGGTCGTCATCTGCGTGGTGTGCAGCGCCCTGCTGGCCTACCTGAACGGCATCACCAAGCCGATTATTGCCGAGAACACCCGCATCGAAACGCTGAAGGCCTACCTGAGCGTGCTGCCCGAGGGCACCGACGAGGCCAGCCTGACCAACCTGGAAAACCTGACCACCGAGGGCGTCAAGGGCGCCGTCCGCACGGCCGACGGCGACGTGGCCGTGCAGGCCTCGGCCTCCGGCTACAGCGGCAAGGCGCTGACTGTTTTTGTGGCGTTCGACGCCGCGGGCAACATCGTCAACCTCAAGGTGGACGCCTCGCTGCAAACCACCGGCATCGGCTCCAAGACCGGCACCGACGCCTTCGCCCAGGGCTTTATCAACTGGAACGCCGGCCAGAAGATTGAGAACGGCAGCCCCGTCGATGCCATTGCGGGGGCAACCATCTCCTCCAAGGCCGTGTTTGCCGCGCTCAACAGCGCCATCGACTGTTACAACAACGAACTGGCGGGAGGTGTGCGCAATGGCTGAAAAACAAAGTAAATGGCGGGTGCTGACAAACGGCATCATCCGCGAAAACCCGGTTCTTCGCCTGGTGCTGGGCTGCTGCTCGGCGCTGGCCATCACCACCACGGTGGCGGGCGCGCTGGGCATGGGGCTGGCCATGACCTTTGTGCTGGTCTGCTCCAACATCGCCATCTCGGCGCTGCGCAAGGTCATCCCGGCCAAGGTGCATCTGCCCTGCTACATCGTCATCATCGCGGCCTTTGTCACCGTGGTGCAGATGCTGCTGCAGGCCTACGATCCCTCGCTGTACAAGACGCTGGGCGTCTACCTGGCGCTGATCGTCGTCAACTGCATCATCCTGGGCCGCGCCGAAATGTTCGCCTGCAAAAACACCGTGATCGATTCGGCGCTGGACGGCATCGGCATGGGCTTTGGCTACATCCTGACCATGGTGCTGATGTCCTCCGTCCGCGAGATTATCGGCAACGGCAGCTGGATGGGCATTCAGCTGATCCCGGATTCGGTGGACAGGATGAGCCTGATGAACCAGGCGCCCGGCGGCTTTTTCGTGTTCGGCTGCCTGATGGCCCTGTGCGTCTGGATCGAAAAGAAAACCAACCATCCGATCGAGCGGAAGATGTGCGGCGAGGATTTTGGCGCCGCCCGGCCTGCGGCCGATACGGATGACAAGGAAGAAAAGGGAGGTGCGGAAGCATGAGCGCATCTATCGCTACCTTCGCCACCATCTTTTTCAGCATGATCCTGGTAAACAACTACGTTCTTGTGCAGTTTTTGGGCATCTGCCCGTTTTTGGGCGTCTCCAAAAAGCTGGATTCCTCGGTGGGCATGGGCCTGGCCGTTGTGTTTGTCATGCTGCTGGCCACGGCGGTGACCTTTCCGCTGCAGATCTATCTGCTGGATCAGTACGACCTTGGCTATATGCAGACGGTCATCTTTATCCTGGTCATTGCGGTGCTGGTGCAGCTGATCGAGATCATCCTCAAAAAATACGTTCCGGCGCTGTACCGCTCGCTGGGCGTTTATCTGCCGCTGATCACCACCAACTGCTGCGTGCTGGGCGTTACGATCCTGGCGGTGGAGGATTACTCGGCCGATATCGCCAAGTTCGGCTTTGGCTACGCCTACACCGAGGCACTGGTCTGCTCGGTGGGCGCGGGCATCGGCTTTCTGCTGGCCATGCTGCTGTTCTGCGGCGTCCGCCAGCGGGTGGAAGCCGCCGACCCGCCCGAGAGCTTTAAGGGCCTGCCCATCACGCTGGTGTCCGCCGCCGTCGCCTCGCTGAGCTTTATGGGCTTTGGCGGGCTGGTGGAAAACATCATCGGCGCGATCCTGTAAGGGGGGCAAAACGATGGAAATGATTGCAAGCAACCCGATTCTTTTTGCGGTGGCGGTGCTGGGGATTCTGGGCCTGGCGGGCGCCGTCATCCTGGTGCTGGCCTCCAGGTTTATGGCCGTGTACGAGGATCCCCGCATCGCGGAGGTCACCGAGTGCCTGGCGGGCGCCAACTGCGGCGGCTGCGGCTATGCCGGCTGCGCCGACTATGCCAAGGCCATCGTGCAGGACGGCGCGCCTACCCACAAGTGCGCGCCCGGCGGCGCCAAGACCACCAGCGCCGTGAACCGCATTATGGGCAGCGCGGGGGACGACCGCCCCAGCATGAAGGCCTGCGTGGTTTGCGCAGGCGGCGAGAACTGCGGCGTCAAGTTTGATTACCAGGGCATCCAGACCTGCGCGGCGGCGGCCAGCCTGGCCGGCGGCCCCAGCGCCTGCGCCTACGGCTGCCTGGGCCTGGGCGACTGCACCCGCGCCTGCAAGTTCGATGCCCTTCACATCGTCAAGGGGGTGGCGGCGGTGGACCGCGACCTTTGCACCGGCTGCACCTCCTGCACCCGCGCGTGCCCCCGCGGCATCATCAGGATGAAGCCGGTGGCGGGCCAGCCGGCCGTCAAATGCTCCAACACCGACCGCGGCGCCGCCGTCAACAAGATCTGCAAGGTGGGCTGCATCGGCTGCGGCATCTGCGAGAAAAACTGCCCGCAGCAGGCCGTGTTTGTAAAAAACAACGTTGCGCTGATTGATTATACCAAGTGCAACGGCTGCGGCATCTGCGTGGCCAAGTGCCCCAAGAAAGCCATCCAGTGGATCGAGGGCAGGCCCCAGCCGGTGAACGCGGCCGGGAAGCCGTAAGCGCCGCGCCAAAACCGCCGCCCCAAAGGGCGCCCAAAAACAAAAAGAAAATGCCGCGAATGCTTTTGCATTCGCGGCATTTTTGACGGACGCCTGCACGCGCCTCAAAACCGGGGCGCCCCGGTGCGCGGGCGGGAAAGGGGGCGGCGGCTCAGCGCTTGTTGCTGTTGCGCCAGATGCCCATTTTGGCGGCCTCCTCGGCCAGGCTCTGCCGGAAATCCGGATGCGCGATGGCAATCAGCGCCTCGGCGCGCTGCCAGGCGCTCAGCCCTTTCAGGTGGGCCATGCCGTACTCTGTCACGATATAATCGGTGTTGGCGCGGGTGTCAGTGACGATGCTGCCGGTCTCCAGCGTGGGGCGGATGCGGCTTTCCAGCTTGCCGGTCTTTTTGTTGACAAAGGTGGAGGACAGGCAGATAAAGCTTTTGCCGCCGTTGGACAGGTAGGCGCCCAGCACAAAGTCCTGCTGGCCGCCCGCGCCCGAGATGGGCCGCACGCCGGCGCTCTCGGCGTTTACCTGGCCGAACAGATCAATGTCGATGGCGTTGTTGATCGAGATGAAGTTGTCCAGCTGGGCGATCGTGCGGGCATCGTTGGCGTAATTGACCGGCACGCTCATGCAGGTGGGGTTGTCGTCCAAAAAGTCGTAGAGCTTTTTGGTGCCTGCCGCAAACGCAAAGGTCTGGCGGCCCGTGTCGATCCGCTTGCAGCGGCCGGTGATCCGGCCGGCCATCGTCATGTCCACAAAGGCGTCCACATACATCTCGGTGTGTACGCCCAGATCCTTGAGGTCGCTGTCGGCCAAAGCGGCGCCTATGGCGTTGGGCATCCCGCCGATGCCCAGCTGCAGGCAGGCGCCGTTGGGCACCTGCTCCACCACCAGCCGGGCCACCGCGCGGTCCACATCGCTGATCGCGCCGCCGCCGCCGATCTCGGGCAGGGCGGGGTTGGAGCCCTCCACGATATAGTCCACATCCTCCACCCGGATGCCGTTGTAGTAGCCGCCCAGGCAGCGGGGCATATGGGTGTTGACCTCCACCACGACCTTTTTGGCGCGGCGGCAGACCTCGGTCATGTGGCTGGCGCTGGGGCCAAAGTTGAACCAGCCGTGCGCGTCCATCGGCGCGACCTGGAACACGGCCAGATCAACCGGCGTTTCCATGTCGCGGTAAAGCCGCGGCAGCTCGCTGTAGCGCAGCGGCGAGTAGAAGGAGAAGGTGTTGTAGGGGGCCTTGCGCTCAAAGCCCGAAAGATGCCAGCTGTTCCAGCTCAGGTGGCTGGCGGCGTCCGGCACGTCAAAAATGGCCGGCTTGCGCACCAGCACGCCGCCGCGGAAGTTGACGTTTTCCAGCTCGGGCATCCGCTTGGCAAGCTCCTTATCCACATCGTAGGAGGTGGCGACGCACCAGCCGTAGTCCACCCAGTCTCCGCTCTTGACAAGGGCTGCAGCATCGGCTGCCGTGATCTTTTTTTCCTGATAGAGTGCCTTGTAATCCATGACAAAAAACCTCCCATTTTTTAAGTTTTTATGTTATAATAGCAGATACAGACAAAAAATGCAAAAAAATCCCATAAAAAGCATTCCATGGGGCATTTTGCCATAAATTTAACAAGTTGGCCGTACAAGTCAACCGTTTTTTGCGGAAACCGGACCGAAATCTTTTGTGAAACCTGCCGGAAAAAGTACGGCAGCCTCCCTTTTGGCGCCTTTGACGAAAGAATGCCCGAAAATGCGAAAAAAATTAACATTTGAGGCATTGACAAAACATTAACAGGATGGTAAAACTATAATTGCAGCACATAGAAAACGTGCTGGGCACCAGCACCACAAAAACGGAGCATTTCCAGCCTGAAAACAGGGAAATTCCTTTTGCAGCGTCGCGGTGCCATTCTTTCAAGCCAAACCTGTTTATTTTTTAACAACAAGCAGGCAGGGGCGGGCAAAAGCGGGCGGTTGATGCCGTCGGCTTACACAATGAAGTGAGGCCGTTATGTCCATTGCCATCTACCCGGGCAGCTTTGACCCCGTAACCCGCGGGCACCTTGACGTCATCAAGCGGTCCAGCCGCATCTTTGACAAGGTGATCGTGGGGGTGCTGGTCAACAGCGCCAAGGATCCGCTTTTTACCACCGAGGAGCGCGCCGATCTTTTGCGCGCGTGCTGCCGTGACCTGGCCAACGTGGAGGTGCGTACCTTTGAGGGGCTGACCGTCCATTTTGCCAAGGCCAACCACGCCACGGTGATGGTGCGGGGCCTGCGCGCCGTGACGGATTTTGAAAACGAGATCCAGCTTGCGCAGACCAACCACGCGCTGATGCCGGGCATCGAGACGGTGTTTCTGGCCACCAGCATCAAGTGGAGCTACCTTTCCAGCACGGTCGTCAAGGAGGCCGCGCACTACGGCTCGGACGTATCCAAGTTCGTCACCCCCAACGTGGAGGAGGCCCTGCACGCCAAGGTGACGCAGGGAAAACTGTGAGCGCGCTGCGCCGCATCCCGCTTTTTTAGGTTTTTGCCGCCGGGCGGCTGAACATACAATTTCGGTTTCGATGGTCTATCTTATCCAAAAAATCAAGGAGGCTGTTTATTATGAAGAAAGTTGTTATCGCAAGTGCCTGCCGTACTGCCGTCGGTAAGTTTGGCGGGGCCCTCAAGGACACGCCGGCGGCCGATTTGGGCGCTATCGTCATCAAGGAGGCGCTTCGCCGCGCCAACGTCAAGCCGGAGATGGTCGATCAGGTCTACATGGGCTGCGTCATCCAGGCCGGCTGCGGCCAGAACGTCGCCCGCCAGGCTACCCTGAAGGCCGGCCTGCCGGTGGAGGTTCCCGCCATCACGATCAACGTGCTTTGCGGCTCCGGCCTGGACAGCGTCAACGAGGCTGCCCGGATGATCATGTGCGGCGACGCCGACATCGTGGTTGCCGGCGGCACCGAGAACATGGATCTTGCGCCCTACGCCATCCCCAACGCCCGCTACGGGTACCGCATGGGCGAGGGCAAGCTGATCGACACCATGATCAAGGACGGCCTGACCGATGCGTTCAACAACTACCACATGGGCATTACCGCCGAGAACGTTGCCGAGCAGTGGCACCTGACCCGCGAGCAGCTCGATGCGTTCTCCGCCAAAAGCCAGCAGAAGGCCTGCGACGCCATCGCCGCCGGCAAGTTCAAGGATGAGATCGTGGGCGTGCCGATGCACGACAAGAAGAAGGGCGACTGGGTGTTCGATACCGACGAGGGCCCCCGCGCCGGCACCACCGCCGAGAGCCTGGCCAAGCTGCGCCCCGCCTTCAAGAAGGACGGCATGGTGACCGCCGGCAACGCCTCCGGCATCAACGACGGCGCCGCCGCGATGGTTGTTATGAGCGAGGAAAAGGCCAAGGAGCTGGGCATCACCCCGCTGGCCACCTGGGTCGCCGGCGCGCTGGCCGGCGTAGACCCCTCCATCATGGGCGTAGGCCCCATCTACGCTTCCCGCAAGGTGATGGCCAAGACCGGCCTTAAGATCGACGATTTTGACCTGATCGAAGCCAACGAGGCCTTTGCCGCCCAGAGCCTGGCCGTTGCGCACGACCTGGAGATCAACCCCGACAAGCTGAACGTCAACGGCGGCGCCATCGCGCTGGGCCACCCGGTCGGCTGCTCCGGCGCCCGCATCCTGGTCACCCTGCTGTACGAGATGAAGAAGCGCAACGCCAAGAAGGGCCTTGCCACCCTGTGCGTCGGCGGCGGCATGGGCTGCGCCACCATCGTTGAGATGGACTGATCCATCCCATTACAGAAGGAGCGAACAACAATGGCTTTTGTGAAAACCGAAGTGCAGGGCGCGGTGGAAATCATCACCATCGACCGCCCGCAGGCGCTCAACGCCCTCAACCCCGAGGTTCTGGCCGATCTGAAGGCCGCCTTTGAGGCGGTCGATCAGAACGCGGTGCGCTGCATCGTGCTGACCGGCGCGGGCGAAAAGAGCTTTGTGGCCGGCGCCGACATCGGCGCCATGAGCGTTATGACCAAGGCCGAGGGCGCCGCCTTCGGCAAGCTGGGCAACGACATCTTCCTGATGATCGAGAGCTTCCCGATCCCCGTCATCGCGGCCGTCAACGGCTTTGCGCTGGGCGGCGGCAACGAGCTTGCCATGAGCTGCGACATCCGCCTGTGCGCGGACACCGCCCTCTTCGGCCAGCCCGAGGTGGGCCTGGGCATTACCCCCGGCTTTGGCGGCACCCAGCGCCTGGCCCGTCTGGTCGGGTTGGGGATGGCCAAGCAGATCGTCTACTCGGCCCTCAACATCAAGGCAGACGAGGCGCTGCGCATCGGGCTGGTGAACGCCGTGTACCCGGCGGCCGAGCTGATGCCCGCCGCCCTCAAGCTGGCGGAGAAGATCGCCAAAAACGCGCCCATCGCGGTGCGCAACTGCAAGAAGGCCATCAACGAGGGCATCAGCCTGCCCATCGCCGAGGGCGTTGCGGTGGAGGAGACCCTGTTCGGCGATTGCTTCCAGACGCATGACCAGGTGGAAGGCATGGGCTGCTTCCTCTCCCGCGAGAAGCCGAAGCCGAAGGCAGTTTTCACCAATTCCTGACGGTTGATTCGGTTTGGCCCGGGCGCGGGTTTGCGCCCGGGCCAGACCGCTGTAAAAAAACAACACACACAACACAGATACAGGGAGGAAAAACACTATGAAAGTTGGCGTTATCGGTGCCGGTACCATGGGCCAGGGCATTGCCAAGGCTTTTGCACAGTGCGAGGGCTACACGGTTGCCCTTTGCGACATCAAGCAGGAGTGGGCCGAGGGCGGCAAGGACAAGATCGCCAAGGGCTATGCCAAGCTGGTTGCCAAGGGCAAGATGACCCAGGAGAAGGTAGACGCCATCCTGAACGTCATCACCCCGGGCCTGAAGGAAGACCTGTGCGCGGACTGCGATCTGATCGTGGAGGCCGCCTTTGAGGACATGAAGGTCAAGCAGCAGACCTTCGGCGAGCTGGACAAGCTCTGCAAGCCGTCCTGCGTGTTCAGCTCCAACACCTCCAGCCTTTCCATCACCGAGATCGGCAAGGGCCTGGGCCGCCCGCTGGTCGGCATGCACTTCTTCAACCCTGCCGACCGCATGAAGCTGATCGAGGTCATCGCGGGCGTGAACACCCCCGCCGAGACCGTCGAGACCGTCAAAAAGATTTCCGCCGAGATCGGCAAGACCCCGGTGCAGGTCAACGAGGCCGCCGGCTTTGTGGTCAACCGCATCCTGATCCCGATGATCAACGAGGCCGCCTTCATCAAGATGGAGGGCGTTTCCGACATCGCCGGCATCGATACCGCCATGAAGCTGGGCGCCAACCACCCGATGGGCCCCCTGGAGCTGGGCGATTTCATCGGCCTGGACATCTGCCTGGCCGTTATGGATACCCTCTACCGTGAAACGGGCGACGGCAAGTACCGCGCCTGCCCGCTGCTCCGCAAGATGGTGCGCGGCGGCAACCTTGGCTGCAAGACCGGCAAGGGCTTCTACGTTTACAACGCAGACCACACCAAGACCGCGGTCGACGCCCTGTAAAATACAAACAACGGTTCCTCCTGCCGCCACGCGGCGGCAGGAGAACTTTTGCTGCATAGGAGGATACGTTTTATGGATTTTACACTGTCCAAAGAACAGCAAATGGCACAGAAAATGTACCACGATTTTGCTGAGAACGAAGTCAAGCCCCTTGCCAAAAAGGTCGATGCCGAGGAGTATTTTCCGATCGAGACCGTGCAGAAGATGGCCAAGCTGGGCATGATGGGCATCTACATTCCCAAAGAGTACGGCGGCGCCGGCGGCGATGTGCTTTCCTACATCATGGCCGTCGAGGAGATGAGCCGCGTATGCGGCACCACCGGCGTTATCCTGTCCGGCCACACCAGCCTTTGCGTCGCGCCCATCTATGAGCATGGCACCGAGGAACAGAAGGCCAAGTACCTGCCCAAGCTGTGCAGCGGCGAGTGGCTGGGCGCTTTCGGCCTGACCGAGCCGGGCGCCGGCACCGACGCCCAGGGCCAGCAGACCGTCGCCGTGCTGGACGGCGACCACTGGGTGCTGAACGGCTCCAAAATCTTCATCACCAACGCGGGCTACGCCGATGTGTTCATCATCATCGCCGTCACCGGCATCGTGAAGGATAAAAAGGGCCGTCCTCTGAAGGAAATCTCCGCGTTCATCGTGGACCGCACCGCGCCCGGCTTCAGCGTGGGCAAGCCCGAGGACAAGATGGGCATCCGCGGTTCCTCCACCTGCGAGCTGATCATGGAGGACTGCATCATCCCCAAGGAGAACCTGCTGGGCGCCAAGGGCAAAGGCTTCCAGCTGGCCATGCAGACCCTGGACGGCGGCCGCATCGGCATTGCCAGCCAGGCGCTGGGCATTGCCGAGGGCGCCATTGAGGAGACCGTTACCTACGTCAAGGAGCGCAAGCAGTTTGGCCGCAGCATCGCCATGTTCCAGAACACCCAGTTTGAGCTTGCCGAGATGCAGGCCCGCGTGAGCGCCGCCAAGCTGCTGGTTTACCGCGCCGCGCTCAAAAAGCAGGAAGCCATGAACGGCGCCAAGGTTCGCTACAGCGTGGAGGCCGCCGAGGCCAAGCTGATCGCCGCCCGCACCGCCAGCGATGTCACCCGCCGCTGCCTGCAGCTGTTTGGCGGTTACGGCTACACCCGCGATTATCCCATCGAGCGCATGATGCGCGATGCCAAGATCACCGAGATCTACGAGGGCACCAGCGAAGTGCAGATGATGGTGATTTCCGGCAGTATGCTGAAGTAAGGAGGGCGTAACGAGTATGAAAGCAATCGTTTGTGTTAAGCAGGTTCCCGATACCTCCGGCAAGGTTGCGGTGAACGAGAACGGCACGCTGGATCGTGCCTCCATGCCGACCATCACCAACCCCGACGACCTGAACGCCGTGGAGGCCGCGCTCCAGCTCAAGGAGCAGACCGGCTGCGAGGTGGTTGTTGTGACCATGGGCCCGCCTCCGGCGGAGGGGATGCTGCGCGAGCTGCTGGCCCGCGGCGCGGACCGCGCCGTGCTGGTTTCCGGCCGTGAGTTCGGCGGTTCCGATACCTTTGCCACCAGCCAGATCCTGGCCGCCGCCGTCAACAAGATCGGCGTAGGCCCTGAGGATGTCGTTTTCTGCGGCCGCCAGGCCATCGACGGCGACACCGCGCAGGTCGGCCCCCAGATCGCCGAGAAGCTGGGCATCCCGCAGGTCACCTATGCCGCCGATATCCGGAAGGACGGCAACACCCTGACCGTCAAGCGCATCCTGGAGGACGGCTTTATGATGATCAAGGTGCAGACCCCCTGCCTGCTGACCTGCATCAAGGAGCTGAACCAGCCCCGGTACATGAACATCCCCGATATCTTCACCTGCTATTCCAAGCCGATGGAGGTCTTTGACTACGAAGCGCTCAAGAACGATCCCCTGATCGAGGTGGATACCATCGGTCTGAAGGGCTCTCCGACGAACGTGTTCAAGTCGTTCACTCCTCCCCAGAAGGGCGTTGGCACCATGCTCAAGGGCGACGACGTAGCTGCCCAGCTGGCTGGCACCCTTGCCGCCAAGCATCTGATCTGAACGAAAGGAGAAACGACTTATGGCTGATTTTTCAAACTACAAGGGCGTTTGGGTCTTTTGCGAACAGCGCGAAGGCAAACTGATGCCCACCGATTTTGAGCTGATCTCCGAGGCCCGCAAGCTGGCCGACGAGCTGCACACCACCGTGACCGGCCTGCTGCTGGGCGACGCGGTGGAGGGCATTGCCAAGGAACTGGGCGGCTACGGCGCGGACGAAGTGAAGGTCTGCGAAAGCCCGCTGCTCAAGCACTACACCACCGATGCCTACGCCAAGGTCCTGTGCGACATGGTCAACGAGTATAAGCCCGAAGTGCTGCTGATCGGGGCCACCAACATCGGCCGCGACCTTGGCCCCCGCTGCGCGGCCCGCCTGCACACCGGCCTGACCGCCGATGCCACCCACCTGGATGTGGACACCGGCAAATACATTGACTTCCTGCGTTCCTCCTCCACGATCGACGTGGACAACCAGAAGTTCGATATGGAAGACCGCAACCTCAAGATGACCCGTCCCGCTTTCGGCGGCCATCTGATGGCCACCATCATCTGCCCGCGCTTCCGCCCGCAGATGTCCACCGTCCGCCCCGGCGTCATGAAGAAGGCCCCGTTCGACGCCGCCAAGGCCGATGCCTGCAAGATCACCAAGCCTGCTTTCTCGCTGGAAGCCGCCGATCTCAAGACCGAGGTTTTGAGCGTGGAGAAGGCCGCCGGCAAGCTGGTTGACCTGATCGGCGCCGATGTCGTGGTCTCGGTGGGCCGCGGCATCAGCAAGGACAAGGACAAGGGCATTGCCCTGGCCGAGGAACTGGCCGAGGTGCTGGGCGGCGTTGTGGGCGCCTCCCGTGCCGTGACCGACGCGGGCTGGATGTCCTGCGACCACCAGGTTGGCCAGACCGGCAAGACCGTTCACCCCAAGGTCTACGTTGCCCTGGGCATCTCCGGCGCCATCCAGCACGTTGCCGGCATGCAGGACTCCGAGTGCATCATTGCCGTGAACAAGAACGAGACAGCCCCCATCTTCGGCGTGGCCGATTACGGCATCTGCGGCGACCTGTTCAAGGTCGTGCCCGAGCTGATCGCCCAGATCAAGGCTGCCAAGGCCGCCGAGTGATCGGTTTGACCGGCCCTGTCTGACGCAAAACGGCGCGCCCCGCGCGGAACCCGGTTTTGGGCTCCGTGCGGGGCGCGTTTTTGGTTTGTTTTGCGCGGGCCTGCCGCGTTCTTGCCGGGGGAGCGCGCAAGGCGGATGCAGGCAAAGGGCCAGGGGGGTCAGCCCGCGGCCCCGCCGCCGGGCTGCGCGCCGTCCGCGCCGGCCCCCTGCGGGGCGGCGGGGGCGTCCAGGGGCGCGGGCGCGGCCGTGTCCGCCGCCGCGGTGCGGGTCAGCTCGGCGTCCAGCGTGCCGCCGTGCAAGGCGCGGAAGGCCGCCAGCATCCCGTCCGCCGTCACGGCGTCCGACAGGTTGGAATCGGCCAGCACCAGCAGAACCGTGTCCCCGCTGCTGGCCGCGCGCAGGGTATCGGCCCCCACGCAGACCCATTTTTGCGGGTCGACGCCGTCCAGCATCTTTTGGGCCAGCGCGGGGGCGTCGGCGGCGTCCCGGACGCGGGCCAGCACCAGCGAGTAGGCCTGCGAACCGATGGCCGCCTCCGAGGCGACCGCGGCGTCCAGCCGGGCGGCGTCCTCCGGGGTAAGACCCGTGTAGTATTTTACCCAGGCCGCGCTGTTCAGATCGACCGGCATGGTGGCCACCATGATGCCGGGCGCGTTTTCCGCGTACAGGGCGTCCACGGCGGCGCTCAGGGCGGCGTCGGGCAGGGCGGCGGTGGGGTCAAGGCCGTTTGCGCCGTCCTCCGGCGTGGCGGGCGGCGCCGAGGGGGAGGGCAGCGGCGAGGTGGTGGCGGCAGGCTGATCCTGCCTGCCGCCGCAGGCCGTAAGGGTGAGGGCGGCGGCGGTGAGCGCGGCAAAAATCGCAAAGATCGTCCATTTTTTCAAGGTGTTTGTCCTTTCTGCGGGGGCAGCGCCGCGTGCGGAAATTGCTGCGCGGCGTACGCTGCTGGTCGGTTTTTACGGTCAGCTTGCCCACGTTTGCGCCGCTTATGCAGGCGCCGGGGCAAAAAAGCGGCATTCCGTCAAAAGGGCGCCCGGGCGTGCGTCCAGCGGGCCGGACGGCAGGGCGGGGAAGAGAAGCGCCTCCGGGCAAAGCTGGAGGGAAGGCCCCGCAAAGGCGGCCAGAAAACGGTCGTAGTAGCCGCCGCCGCGGCCCAGGCGGGTGATGCCCGCGGGGGTTGCGGCGGCGGCAAGCCCCGGCAGCAGGGCCAGCGTACCCGCGGCGGCCAGCGCGGCGGGGGAAGCCGGGGCGGAGCCCGTCGGCTCGGGGATGTGCAGGGCGCCGGGGGCCAGCGTGCCCAGATCCCGCACGGCCACCAGCTCCATCACCCCGCCGCCGACCACGCGGGGCAGGTAGAGCAGTTTGCCCTCGGCCAGCGCCCGGCGCAAAACCGGGAAAGTGTCCGGCTCGCCGGGCATCGAAGCAAAACAGAACACGCCCGCCGCCTGCCGCCAGGCGGGCAGCGCAAACAGCCGGGCGCAAAGCCCCGCGGAGATCGCGTCCAGCGCGGCGGGGGAAAGCGACGCCCAGCGCGCTTTGGCGGCGGCGCGGGCGGCCCGCTTGGCCTCGGCCAGCGGCAGCGCAGGGGATGAAATCGGTTTGGTCGGCACAGGCAACCCCTTCTTTTCCACAGAATGTCTACGCCATTGTACCATAGCGGGGCAGGTTTTGTACAGGGCGGCAAAATCAGGAAAAAGAACCGGCGAAACTTGCGCAGACTGCCAAAACAGAGTAATATAGAAGAGTAGAACTGCGTGCAGCAGCAAGGAAATAAGGAGAGAGCAAACATGGGTAAATTTCAATTTGTCAAAACCGCCATCCCCGATGTTGTCGTGATCGAGCCGACCGTCTATGGGGACGACCGCGGCTATTTTATGGAAACCTACCAGCAGGACGAGTTTGCGGCCGCCGGCATCGACAAGCCGTTTGTGCAGGACAACCAGAGCCGCTCCACCCGGGGCGTGCTGCGCGGGCTGCATTTTCAGACCAAACATACCCAGGGCAAGCTGGTGCGGGTGACGATGGGCGAGGTGTTTGACGTGGCGGTGGATTGCCGCCCCGGCAGCAAAACCTTTGGCCGGTGGGTGGGGGTGACGCTTTCCGCCGAAAACAAAAAAATGCTGTATATCCCCGAGGGTTTTGCCCACGGGTTTGAGGTGCTGTCCGACGTGGCGGAATTTACCTACAAATGCACCGATGTCTACGACCCCACCGCCGAGGGCGGCATCCCCTACGACGATCCGACCGTGAACGTGCAGTGGCCCGACTGCGGCTGCCCCCACAAAACCAGCGCCAAGGACAAGGAGCATACGCCGTTTGCCGCGCAAACGTTCGAGTATTTTACCAAGTACGCCAAGTAAGGGGAGAAAAGCTTGCAGAGATTGAAAAACAACCTTCAGGCCTCCTGGCATTACCGCTATCTGCTGCAAAACCTGATTTCGCGGGATTTTAAGCTCAAATACCGCCGCAGTGTGCTGGGCGTTGCCTGGAGCGTTCTCAACCCGCTGCTCACCTGTCTGGTGATGTACCTGGTGTTTGATTCCATCATGAAGGGGCTGCGCGGCGAGGGCATCCCGAACTTTGCGGCCTTTTTGATTATGGGCCAGCTTCTGTTCAACTTTTTCCGCGAAAGCACCTCCATGGCGATGGAAAGCGTACTGAAAAACGCGCCGCTGCTGCGCAAAATTTATATTCCCAAGTATATTTTTCCGCTGGAAAAGGCCTGCTTTGCCCTGGTCAACTGCCTGTTCAGCTTTGTGGCGCTGGTCATTGTGCTGCTGATCACCTGGACGCCGGTATCCTTTGGCACCATGCTGCTGGGGCTGTACCCGCTGATCATGCTGTTCTTTTTCAGCCTGGGCATCGGGCTTCTGCTCTCGGCGCTGTATGTTTTTGTGCGGGACATCATGCACATCTGGGAGGTGTTCTGCACCCTGCTCAGCTATGCCAGCGCCATCTTTTACGACCCCGAGATGCTTTCGGGCGTGATGCAGCAGCTGATCCACATCAACCCGCTCTACTGGTACATCACGGCCTTCCGCAGCTGCGTGCTGTGGGGCAAGGGACTTACCGCCAGTATGCTGGCGGTCTGCTTTCTGTGCGCCGCGCTCAGCATGACGCTGGGGCTGGTGGTGTTCAAAAAGCAGCAGGACAAATTTGTCCTGTATATGTGAGGGGGGTGCAAAGATGGCAAAGCGTAACAGGCAGCCGGGCCCGGCGCCCGCCGCGCCGGCCCCCGCCGCCGTGCAGCCGATCATCTCGGTCGATCACGTTTCGATGCGGTTCAATCTGGCCAAGGAAAAGCACGAGAGCCTGAAGGAGTATTTTGTGGCCCTGCTGCACGGCGGCATCCGGTTCGATGAGTTTTTCGCCCTCAGCGATGTCACCTTCGACATTATGCCCGGCGATTTTTACGGGCTGATCGGGCTGAACGGAAGCGGCAAAAGCACCCTGCTCAAGATCATCTCGGGCGTGTACAAGCCCAGCGCGGGCAAGGTGACCGTGCGGGGCACCATCGCGCCGCTGATCGAGCTGGGCGCCGGGTTCGACATGGACCTGACCGCCCGCGAAAACATCTACCTCAACGGCACCGTGCTGGGCTACACCCCCAAATACATCGCCTCCAAATTTGAGGAGATCGTAGAGTTCAGCGAATTGCAGGAATTTTTGGACGTTCCCCTCAAAAACTATTCCAGCGGCATGGTGGCGCGGCTGGCCTTCTCGGTGGCCACCATGACCAAGCCCGATATTTTGATTGCCGACGAGATCCTCTCGGTGGGGGACTTTCTGTTTCAGCAAAAATGCGAAAAGCGGATGGCCGAGCTGATGAGCGGCGGCACCACGGTGATTTTGGTCAGCCATTCGATCGAGCAGATCGAGCGGATGTGCAACAAGGTGGCCTGGCTGGATCACGGCCACCTGCGCCGCAACGGCGATACGGCGGCCATCACGGCCGAGTACCGCCATTTTCACCGGGAGGAGAGCATCCCGGCCGACAAGCCCGAATAATACAACACAGCGGCGGCAGCGGCACCCCCGACCGGGCGCGGCCCGCCGCTTTTGGCAGGTGAAAGTATGGCAAAACAACCCATCTCCCCTCAAAACCGACCCGCCGACCTGGCCGTGCAGGACAGCGTGGGCGGCATGGCCAGGCGGCTGCTCAATCCCGCGCACCTGCGCGAGCTGGCGGCCCGCTCGGCGGCCACGCTGCGGGAGCAGGGCGCCGAGCAGCTTTGGCGGGACGTCTGCTTCCGGGTAGGGCTGGCTTTCCACCGGGACGGCTGGCGCCACCGGGCCGATCTGCCCCTGCGCCGCACCCTTCGGGCGCAGAGGGCCAACCCGCCCGGCGGGCCGGTCATCTCGATCGTGGTGCCGCTGTTCAATACGCCCGAGCGGTTTTTCCGGCAGATGCTGGACAGCGTGCGCCGCCAGACCGACCCCGGCTGGCAGCTGGTGCTGGTGGACGCAAGCGACGCCGCCCACCCCGTGCCGGGGCGTCTGGCCCGGAGGGCCGCCGCCGCCGATGCCCGCATCCTCTACCAAAAGGTGGAGAACGGCGGCATCGCGGTCAACACCACGGCGGGGTTTGCGGCGGCCTCAGGTGAATTTTTGACCCTGCTTGACCACGACGACCTGCTGTATCCCAACGCGCTGTACGAGTGCCGCCAGGCGCTTAACGCCGGCGCGGATTTTGTTTACAGCGACGAGATCATCCTTTCCGCGAACCTAAAAAAGCTGGGCGGCTACCATTTCAAGCCGGATTTTGCGCCCGATTTCTTGCGCGGCTGCAACTTTATCACCCATCTGGCGGTTTTTTCCCGCGCGCTGCTGGACAAGGCGGGCGCCGCGGAGTACCCTGCCTACGACGGCGCGCAGGATCATGAACTGTTTTTGCGGCTGACGGAAAAAGCGCACCGCATCGTGCATATTCCAAAGGTGCTGTATATCTGGCGGGGCCACGCGGGTTCCACGGCCGCCGGGATGGAGGCCAAGCCCTACGCGCTGGCCGCCGGGGAGCGCGCCATCGATGCCCAGCTTGCGCGGCTGGAAATGCCCGGCAAGGCCCGCGCGGTGCCAGGCGCGCCCGGGGCCTTCCAGGTGGCGTATGCGCTGACGGGCCGCCCGCTTGTCTCGGTTTTGATCCCCAACAAGGATCATGCCGACGATCTGGAGCGGTGCCTGGCCAGCCTGTACAAAAACGCCGGGTACGACCGCTTTGAGGTGCTGGTGGTGGAAAACCGCTCGGTTCTGCCGGAAACCGAAGCCTTCTATGCCGCGCTGCCCGCCCGCTACCCCAACTGCCGGGTGGTGCGGTACAACGCCGCCGGGCCGTTCAACTTTTCGGCGGTCAACAATTTTGGCGCGGCGCAGGCAAGGGGGGAGCAGCTGCTTCTGCTCAACAACGACATTGAAATCCTATCGCCGGATTTTCTGCGGGAGCTGCTCTCCTACAGCCAGCGGGCGGATGTGGGGGCCGTGGGCGCCAAGCTTTACTACCCGGACGATACGATCCAGCATGCCGGGGTGCTGATGGGCATCAACGGCAGCGCCGGGCACAGCCACAAGGGCTACCCGCGCAAGGCCGTGGGCGACCTTTACCGGCTGGTGACCGCCCAGAACTATATGGCCGTGACCGGCGCCTGCCTGATGACCAAGGCCGGCCTTTACCGCGCGGCGGGCGGCCTGGACGAGCAGGCGTTTGCCGTGGCCTACAACGATGTCGATTACTGCCTCAAGCTCTGGCAACAGGGGCTGCACAATGTTTTTACCCCCCGCGCCGAGGCTTACCATTACGAGAGCAAGAGCCGCGGGCTTGACACGCTTTCCGGGAACGCGCGGCGGTATGAGCAGGAAAAAGCCTGCTTCTACCAGAAATACCGGCGTTTTATCGATGCTTACGATCCCTACTACAATCCGCACTTCAACAATCTGTTTGAAAATTTCGGCCTGAAATGAGGTTACGCGCCATGGCGATCCAACAGGAACTGGCGTACAAGCGCCTGCGGGAGCTGTTTGGCTACGCGGGCAGCCTTTTGCGCACCGAGGGCCCCGGCGTTATGCTGCGGCGGGGCGCGGGCTTTTTCAAGCGCCGGTTTTTGGGCAGGCGGGCGCGGTATCTGCCCGCCAAAAAGGTGCTGGACGCCGAGCGCGCCCAGCCGGCCCGGAATTTTCCGGTCATCAGCATTCTGACCCCCCTTTACAACACGCCGGAAGCCTTTTTGCGGGCGTTTTTGGACAGCGTGCAGCGCCAGACGGCGGGCAGCTGGCAGCTTTGCCTGGCCGATGCCAGCGATGCCGCCCACCCCGAGGTGGGCGCGCTGGCGCGGGCCCGCGCCGCGGCCGACAGGCGGATCGTCTATTGCAAGATCGAAAATCAGGGCATCGCGGCCAACACCAACGCTGCGGCCCGGCTGGCCACCGGCGCGTATCTGGCCCTGGCCGACCACGACGACGTGCTGGCCCCCCATGCAATCTACTGCATGGGCAGCCTGCTGGCGCGCGCCCGGGCGGAGGGCCGGCCGATGCCGGGCTTTGTGTACAGCGACGAGGCGCTGTTCCGCAGGAGCATCCAAAGACCGCTGGTGGGGCATTTTAAGCCCGATTACGCGCCGGAGTACCTGATGGCCTGCAACTACATCTGCCATCTGGCCGTGTTCCGGCGGGATTTGTTTGAGCAGGTGGGCGGGGAGCGCCCCGCCTGCGACGGCGCGCAGGATCATGATCTGTTTTTGCGGCTGATCGACGCAATGCAGCGGCAGGACCCCGCCGCCGCGCCCGTGCATCTGCCCCAGGTATTGTATTACTGGCGGGTCCACGCGGCCTCCACCAGCGGCGGCACCGGGGCCAAGCCCTATGTGGTGCAGGCGGCCCAAAAGGCCGTGGCCGATCATCTTGCGGCCACCGGGCGCAGGGGCGCCGTGACGGAGGGCAGGTTTCCCGGCACTTGCCATGTGCGCTGGCAGCTGGACGAAAAACCGCTTGTCTCGATCCTGATCCCCAACAAGGACCACACCGACGATTTGGAAACCTGCCTGCACAGCCTGTACGCCAAAACCACCTACGAAAACTACGAGGTGCTGGTCCTTGAGAACAACTCGACCGACCCCGGAACCGAGGAATACTACCGCAAGCTGCCCCTGCGGTACGACCGCTGCCGGGTGGTGCGGTATACGGGCGGATTCAACTTCAGCCGCATCAACAATTTTGGGCGGCGGCAGGCGCAGGGCAAATTTTTGCTGCTGCTCAACAACGATGTGGAGGTTCTCTCGCCCGATTGGCTGACCGAGCTGGTGGGGGAGGCCAGCCAGCCCGGCGTGGCCATTGCGGGGGCGCTGCTCTACTACCCGGACGATACGATCCAGCACGCGGGCATTGTGACCGGGCTGGGCGGCTACGCGGGCCACAGCCACAAGTACCACAAGCGGGGCGGCAGCGGCTATATGTTCCGGGTTGCGACCGTGCAGGACTGGTCGGCGGTGACGGCGGCCTGCCTGCTGGTGCGCGCCGAGGTCTACGATGCGGTGGGCGGCCTGGACGAGGCGTTCACGGTGGCGTTCAATGATGTGGATTTTTGCCTGCGGGTGCGGGCTGCGGGCTGGCGGGTGGTCTACACCCCCTACGCCGAGCTGTACCACCACGAGAGCAAAAGCCGCGGCACCGACGAGGACGACCCCGCCAAAAAGGCCCGCTTTGCGGCCGAACATGCGCGGCTGTACGCCCTGCACGGGCGGGAAAAGCTGCTGCGCGACCCCTACTACAACCCCTCGCTCTCCCTTGACTATGAGGATTTCCGGGAGAGCGCCGATCTGCGCAACCTGAAAAACGCGGTGTTTTGAGCCGCGCAAAAAAGCGCGCCGCCCGGTTTTCCGCAACAGGAAAACCGGGCGGCGCGCTTTTTTACGGGCAAGGGGGGGACGCGGGCTGCTCAGTCCCGCCGCACAAAGCAGAGCCCCGCCACGCCGGGGCCCACATGGGTGCCGATGGCAGCGCCCAGCTGCGCCACCTGCCCGCCGGTCAGATGCAGGTTGGCGTGCAGATAATGATGGATGGGGGCCAGCACCGATTTATCGTTGGAGTAGAGCAGCGTGTAGCCGTAGGCGGCATCGATGCCGCCCAGTTTTTCGATCTGGCGGAACAGCGCAACGTAGGCGCCGGGGCGGCCCCGCGCCTTATCGGCCAGCTTGATCTGCCCATCCAGCACCGAAAGCACGGGCTTGATGCCCAGCGCGCCGCCCATCAGGGCTACCGCGCCCGGCAGCCGCCCGCCCTTGTGCAGATGCTTCAGGCTGTCCACGACGGCCAGCACGCAGACGCGGGGCTTCAGCACCTCCAGCGCGGCCACGATCTCGGGCGTACTGCGCCCGGCCGCCCGCAGGCGCAGCGCCTCCCGCACCAGCAGGGCTTCCCCGGCGGAGCCGGTGCGGGAATCCACAAACCATACGTCCCGGTAGCCGCATTCCTCGGCGGCAAGCCGGGCGCACTGGAAGGTGCCGGACAGGCTGGAGGCCAGCGTGACCACGATCGTTTCGTCCCCGGCGGCCTTGGCCTCGGCAAACGCCGTCATAAAGGCTTCCGGGGAAGGCTGGCTGGTGGTGGGCAGCTTTTCGGCGGCAAGCAGCCGGGTATAGAACTCTTCGCGGGTGGCATCCACGCCGTCGCGCAGGGTGACCCCGTCCGCAAACCGGACGGTGATGGGCACCACCCCCACGCCGGGCTGGGCCTGCAGGCTGGGGGAAAGATCGGCGGCAGAATCGGTCAAAAGGCGAAGCATAGGCAATTCTCCCTTGGGCAAATTGGATGTTGCCCTTGTTGTATTGTGAATCGGCACAGCAATATTTTAACATATTAAGCAGAAATGTCAAATAATTGGCCGCATTCCAAGCCCCGCGGCTTTACCCTGGCGTATCGCCTGCAAGGGGGCGAAGCTGCGCTGCGCCGCCCGGCAGCGTTAGCAGCGCACCGTTTGCGCCGCGCAGCAGCAGGCAGCCGCGCTCGTCCACATCCAGCAGGATGCCTTCTGTCCGGCCGATGCCGGACGTAAGCTGTACAGGCTGCCCCACCCAGGCCAGGCGGCGCCGGTAGGCAGGCAGAAAGGCGGGGGCCGGCAGCGATTGGCAGTACAACATCAGCCGGTTCAAAAAGGCCGCGGCAAGCCGGCAGCGCGCGCCCACGGGCACGGCGCCCGCGGTGGGCCAAAGCGCCCCGGCCACCGCCTGCAGCGGCGGGGGAAACCCCGAGGGCGGCGGCGCCAGGTTGATGCCCACGCCGCAGATGGCGTATTCCAGCCCGCCGTCCTCCAGGGAGAGGGCGGCGTCCGTCAAAATGCCGCAGATTTTTTTGCCGTTCAGCAGCAGATCGTTGACCCATTTGATGGCGGCCTCCCGCCCGGTCACCTCGGCCACGGCGTCCGCGGCGGCGGTGGCGGCGGCCAGCGTAAGCAGAACGGCGTCCGCACCCTGCAAAGCGGGCCGGAGCAGCACGCTCAAATACAGCCCCGTGTCCGCAGGGGAGTAGAAGGCTTGCCCCCGCCGCCCCCGCCCGGCCGTTTGCCGCCGCGCCACCAGCACAAGGCCGGCCGCTTCCCCCGCGACGGCCCGCGCCCGCAGGGCCTCGTTGGTGGAGGAAAGCTCCTCGGCCACCTCCACCCGCAGCGCGGCCGCGGGGCCTTTCAGCAGCGCCGCAATGCCGTCCGCCGTCAAAAGGTCGGTGCCGGGAACCAGGCGGTAGCCGCGGTTGGTGACGGCCTCAATGGCAACGCCCTGCGCCTGCAGCGCCTTGACGGCCTTCCAGACGGCGGCGCGGGTCACGCCCAGCCGGGCGGCCAGGGTTTCGCCCGAAAGATAACGCGCGGGCGCGGCGCACAGCAATTGCAAAACCTGTTCTTTAACGGTCATGGCGTATTCTCCCTGTAGGGGGCGGGGGCGCCCCTGGCAGAGGGCGGCCCCGTCGGGGTGGTTTTCTCTATTATAAAACAGTCGCGCCGCCTATGCCAGTATCCCCGCAAAAATGCCGCAAAAGAAAAAGAGACGGCCCGCAAACGCGCGGGTCGATCTCTTTTCCCGGAAGAAAATATCGAAAAAGTTGGGGACACACAGGAAAACAGGAAAGGCGAAAAAATTACCGCTGCACCCGGCCGGAACCGTTGCCGCCGGCCAGCTTTTCAACTTCCTCTGCCGAGACAAAGTTGTAATCGCCCTCGATGGAATGCTTGAGCGCGCTGGCGGCCACCGCAAACTCGACGGCCTCCTGGGTGGATTTTCCGCACAGCAGGGCATAGATCAGCCCGCCGCCGAAGGAATCGCCGCCGCCGATGCGGTCAACAATGTGCAGCGCGTATTTTTTGCTGAAGCAGTACTCGTCGCCGGCCGCATCGTACAGCATGGCGCTCCAGTCGTTGTCAAAGGCGGAGTGGCTTTCCCGCAGGGTGACGGCCACTTTTTCAAAGCCAAAACGGTCTGCCAGCTGCTTGGCCACGCTCCTGTAGCCATCGCGGTTGAGCCGGCCCGCGTTGATATCGGTGTTGGCGGCCTCGATGCCGAACACATCCTTGGCGTCCTCCTCGTTGGAGATGCACACATCCACATACTGGCACAGGTCGGTCATGGCGGCGCGGGCCTCGGCGCGCGTCCAAAGCTTGCCGCGGTAGTTCAGATCGCAGCTGATCTTGACGCCGTGCGCTTTGGCGGCCTTGCAGGCATCGCGGCAGATCTCCACCACATTGGGGCCAAGCGCCGGGGTGATGCCGGTAAAGTGGAACCAATCCACCCCGGCAAAAATGGCGTCCCAGTCAAAATCCGCCCGGGAAGCCTCGGCAATGGCCGAATGCGCGCGGTCGTAAATGCAGACGGAAGGCCGCTGGGCCGCGCCCTTCTCGTTGAAGTAGATGCCCACCCTGTCGCCGCCGCGGGTGATGCGGGAGGTATCCACCCCATACCGGCGCAGGCTGTTGACCGCGCACTGGCCGATGGCGTGCCTGGGCAGCTTGGTCACATAGGCGACCTCCGCGCCGTAGTTGGCCAGAGAAACGGCCACGTTGGCCTCGCCGCCGCCAAAGGTAAATTCCAGCCGGTCGGCCTGGACAAAGCGAAGATAATCGTAGGGCTGCAGGCGAACCATCAGCTCGCCAAAGGTGACAACTTTCATAAACGATTGCTCCTTTTCCGTCGCAATTTGTAGATGGATGGCGTGCCGGCGGCTTATTTCTGCACCAGATGAACCGCGAACCCGGCAATCTCGTCGGCCAGGTAGATGGCGGTGGGCTTGCCGTTCTTTTCCACCAGGGAGGCGCGGTCAAACACGGCGCCCTGCAGTTCCAGATGGGCGATGGCCCGCACCAGAGAGTTTGTTTTGATGGCAATGTGGCCGTACTTGCCGCGGCCCGGCTTTTTCATCAGTTCCAATTCCCTGGCGCCCACAAAATCGGAGCTGTTGCCCTCGGCCACCGGCATCATGAACAGATTGCCGATCAGGTTGGCGGCGGCCAGCGCGGCGTCCGCGTTTTCGCAGTTGATGCCGATGTGGCCCAGCTGAAAGCCCAGCATGGTGCGAACGGCTTCCTTGGTGGCGGCGGTGATCTCGTCCCAGGCGCCCGCCTTGATCTTATCGCTCTTGCACATCCAGGTGCCGCCGCAGGCGATGATCTTGTCGAACGAGAGATACTCGTTGATGTTTTGGGCGTTCACGCCGCCGGTGGGCATCCAGCGCAGGGCGGTGTAGGGCCCGGCCAGGGCTTTCAGCTTGGCGACGCCGCCGTTCTGCTCGGCAGGAAAAAACTTGACGACGTTCAGGCCCAGGCTCATGGCCTGCTCCATCTCGCCGGGGGTGGCGGTGCCGGGCATCATGCAGGCGCCCTTGGACAGCGCGTACCGGGTGATCTCAGGGTTGAAGCCGGGGCTGACGATAAATTCCACGCCCGCGTCCAGCGCGCGGTCCACTTGATCCCTGGTCAGGACGGTGCCGGCGCCCAGCAGCATCTCCGGCACTTCCTTTTTGATGGCGCGGATGCAGTCCTCCGCGCAGGCCGTGCGGAAGGTGACCTCCGCGGCGGGCAGCCCGCCCGCGGCCAGCGCCCGGCAAAGGGGTACGGCCTCCTCCACACGGTTGAATGCGATGACCGGCACAATGCCGATGCCCTGGATTCTGTCATACAGGGAACTCATAGTACATTCTCCTTCAACAAAGTGTTCCGCAATGCGGAACTGCGTTCCAAATTTCTGTATCTATTATAAATCCTTCAGGCAAAACCGTCAATCGCTGCCCCCGGAATCCAAAATGCACAAAAAAGACCGCAAAATTCCGTTCTGCGGGATGGCGGATTGCAAATGCCGCGGACATTTGCTATACTGGTTCCGTAATGCGGAACGCGGGGCGCGTTTTTGGAACGCGGGCCTGCAAAAAGCATAAATGTGAAATGTTTGTGATAACAAAAGCCGCCCAACAGGCGCCGCGTCCGCGCGGGCGGCAGAGGGAGGATGACCATGGCGGACGAAAAAGCAGGCCGGGAGGATAGCGGCGTACAGAGCGTGGCGCGCATCTTTTCCATCATCGAGGTGCTGGCCGCGCACCCGGCGGGTATGCCGCTGCAGCAGCTTGCCGCCGGGACGGGCCTTGCCAAAAGCACGGCGCACCGGCTTTTGGCAAGCCTGATCGCGCTGGGGTACGCCCGGCAGGGCGAGGACACCGGGCGGTACGCGCTTACGCTGAAAATGCTGGAGCTGTCCTCCGGCATTTTGAACAACATGGACATCATGGGGGTGGCGCGCATCCATCTGGAACGGCTGGCCCAGCGCACGGGGGATGCCGTGCATCTGGTGGTGCGGGACGCGCAGGACATTGTGTACATCTATAAGGCGGAAAGCGGCCCGCTGCGCATGTCCAGCCGGGTAGGGCTGCGCAGCCCGCTTTACTGCACCGGCGTGGGCAAGGCGATTTTGGCCACCCTGCCCGAGGAGGAGGTGCGGCAGATCTGGCGGTCCGTGCGCCCGCAAAGGCTGACGGAACACACGGTTTCCACGCTGGAGGGGCTGCTTGACCAGCTGAAAACCGTGCGGCGGGAGGGCTACGCGGTGGACGACGAGGAAAACGAGCTGGGCATACGCTGCGTGGCGGTGGCCATACCGGGGCCGGGGCGCAAAGCCGAGAGCGCGTTTTCAATCAGCGGCCTGGCCCCCTACATGACGCCCGAGCGCATCCGCCGTGTGGCGGCGCTGGCGCTGGAAGCCAAGGAGGATATCCTGCGCGATCTGGGGCTGGGCGCGGCGGAAACCGCCGCCGGGACAGAATTGTAAACCAATATAGGAATAAAGGTTGACAATTTGCTTTTGGCCGCCTATAATCGGAACAGATAAGCGGAAAGGCGGAATCCTGTACAATGAAAAAAACATGGACGACCTATCAGTTGGCGGCCACCGGGTTGATGGCGGCGGTTATGTGTTTGCTGGGCCCCCTTACGGTTCCCATCGGACCGGTGCCCATCTCGCTGACGGTGCTTACGGTCTTTTTGGCGGTCAGCCTGCTGGGGATGCGGCTGGGCACGGCAAGCTACCTTGTCTACCTGGCGCTGGGGTTTGTGGGGCTGCCGGTGTTTTCCGGGTTTACCGGCGGCGTTGCCAAGCTGGCCGGGCCCACGGGCGGGTACCTGATCGGCTTTGCGCCGATGGCGCTGATTGCGGGCGCGTTTGTGGAAAAAGGCTGGAACAGCAAAAAATACGGCGCAGCCTGGGCCGCGCTGGGGATGGCGCTGGGCCTGCTGGTGGATTACGCGCTGGGCACCGTGTGGTTTACCGTGGTTATGAAGGCGGGGTTCTGGTACGCGCTGACGATTTGCGTGTTTCCGTTCGTGCTGGGCGACGCCCTCAAAATCGCGCTGGCCGTGGCGGTCGGCGGGCTGCTGCGCGACAGGCTGATCCGGGCCCATGTGCTGAAGCCGGAACAACTGTACGGAAAAACCGGCCAGCCGCAATGACGGCAAGGCCCGGCACAACAGAAAAACCGGCGCGCCCTCCGCGTGAAAAAACAGCGGAGGGCGCGCCGATTTTGCCGGTTTATGTTCAGCCGAGCTTTTTGTACAGATAGTACCCGATGCCGCCCACGATGGCCAGCGGCAGCAAAAACCGAAACACCAGCGTGAGCAGCCCGCCGATCACGGTGGAGGTGAGCGACAGCACGCCCACCAGCAGCCCAACCGCCAGCGTAAGCACCTGGCTGAGCAGATACAGAGCGACCAGGCCCAAAACAATGGAAAGAACGGTTCGCAGCGTTTTATTGTCTTTCATGGCAACCTCCCGGCAGGCGGCGTGCCTGCTGCCCTTCAGTATAGCGTCGCCGGGGCAAAAATGCAACAAAAGAGCGAAATTTGTCCGGCAGGGCGGGGGACGCGGCGCGCTTTGTTGGACAAACGCGGCGCGCAGAGGTATAATCAATCCAAAAGCGCCGCAGGAGGATGCAGTATGAACTTGATTTTCAGCGCGTTTGCCAGCCTGCCCGGTTACCGGGAGGGGGACGCCGCCAACCGGGGCAGGGAGCTGTACGATCGCTGCCTGGTGGTGGCGCTGTGCAGCGCCAAGGGGCAAAATCCCGACGCCGAGGTGGCCCTGGTGACGAACGCGCCGGTTCCGCCGCCGTTTGCGGGGCAGCTGGAAAACGCGGGCGTGCGGATCTGGCAATGCCCCTTTGCCAGCTACCGGGTGGAGGCCGCGCTGGAATGGTCGCTGGCGTTCTACAAGCTGTGCGCCATGGAATGGGTGCTGCAAACCAAGACCTGCGATCACCTGCTGATGCTGGATGCCGACACCTACACCCAGCGCCCTTTGGGGGATTTGTGGCGGGAGGCGGACGAGGCGGTTTTGCTGTACCAGGTGCCCCACGCGGCCAGCCAGCCGATGGCGGCGGCCATCAGCGCCAACTATGCCGCGCTGTACGGCGGCGCGCCGGTGCTGACCCACTTTGGCGGGGAACTGCTCTGCGGCAGCGCGGCGCGCCTGACGGCCTTTATGGCCCGCTGCCGCGCCGTGTACGACACGATGCGGCAAAAAAACCTGCACCCGCACGAGGGGGACGAGTTTATCACCTGTGCCGCCGCCTACCAAAGCCTGGCGGCCGGGGAGCCTGTGCGGGCGGCCAACGCCTACCTGTTCCGCTATTGGCTGGGCGCGCGCTTCTACTTTGTGGCCACCAACTATTGCCGCGACCCCGTGTGCGTGCTGCATCTGCCGGGCAGCGCCAAGGCGCGGCAATTTCGGGTGCTGTACCGGTACTACGCCCGGCACGGGCGGTTTCCCGCCGATGCGGCCGTGTACCGCTGGTGCTGCTTTCCGCCCGCGCACCCGCCCTTGCTGAAAAGCATCTGGGTGCGGCTGCTGGCCGGGGCAAAATAACGACCAAAACGCCGTGCGTTCCCGTCCCCTGCAGGGGAGGGGAGCGCACGGCGTTTTGACGGCGCCTTTTGCAAGGCGTTATCCGCGCACGATGCCGTAGCTTTGGCAGATCCGGGTAAACTCCTGGCTGCCCGCAAAGCCGTTGAACACATCCTCGCGGGAGGCGCCGCGGTTCAGCCTGCCCACCCAGTCGGCAAGGCCGGCGGCGTCGTACTCGCGGCCCATAAAGGCGCGGTAGAGCTGCTTGACGTACGCGGTGTTGCTGTAGTTTTTGCCCTTGAATTCGGAGGAGAAGATAAAGCCGTAGGCCACTTTGCGGCCGCTGGCCGAGTGATTCCAAAGCTGGGCCGTCCAGTTGTTCAGGCCGCCGGCGTCCGGCGCGCGGTCCAGGCAAACCTGGTACAGCCGCCTGACGAAGCCGGTTACGCCGTCCTCCCTGCCGTCCACGCTGCAGGGGCCGGTGGGCACGGTGCCGTACTGCGGCACGGGGATGCCGTCGCCGCGGGCGATGCCGTAGCTTTGGCAGATGGCGCCGAACTCGTTGCTGCCCGCAAAGCCGTTGAACACGGCCTCGCGGGTGGTGCCGGTCTGCAGGCGGTTTACCCAGTCGTTGAGGCCGGGCTGGTCATACGCGCGGCCCATAAAGGCAAGGTAAAGCTGCTTGACGTAATCTTCGTTGCAGTAGTTTTTGTTTTTGAACTCGGTGGAAAAGATAAAACCGTAGGCCGCCTTGCTGCCGGTGCTGGTGCCGTCCTGCAGCTGCCTGACCCAGTCCGCCTTGCCGGGGGCGTCCGGGGTGCGGCCCAGGCAGACCTGGTACAGCCGGGTCACGAACCCGCCCACGCCGGGGCCGGGGTCCGGCAGCGGCGTGGCCGTGGGGGAAGGAATTGCCGTCCAGTGTGCGTAGAGCGTTTGGTCGGCGGTGGGAACCATGGCGGAAGGGTCTGCGACTTGGCTGCCGCCGGTCTTTGCCGTGAACCAGCCGTCAAAGGTGTAGCCGCTGCGCGTAGGCGTCGGCAGGTCCCCGTAGGGGCTGCCGACCGCCACCTGCTTGCTTGCCGTTGCCACGCTGCCGCCGTTTGCGTCAAAAAGTACGGTATACGCCGTTTGCGTCCAGTGCGCGTAGGCGATGGTGTTGTTTTGCGGCACCGCGTCCCGGGTGATTCTGTCGCCGCCGGTCTTTGCCGTGAACCAGCCGTCGAAAAGGTAAGAAGCGCGGGTCACGGTGGGCAGCGCGCCCCAAGGGTCGCCCCAGTAGGTGGTTTGGGCGGCAGGCACCGCGTCCGCGCCGTCCGCGCGGAAGGTCAAAACGGGGGACAGGCAGTTGATTGTTTGCGTGTATCGGTTGTTGGCGGAAGCGGCGCGCAGCAGACCGTCGTAGCAGGAAAGGCCGTAGTTGGTAAAGTTGTAGGAGGTGCCGTGCGGGGTAAAGGTATTGGTGTCCGCGTTGAACGTATAGGCGGCAAAACCGCCGGCCGTATTGCTGCGCTTGCCGGCGTCGTTGGCGTAAACGTCAAAAACGAACAGATTTTTGTAGATTGCAAAGGTGCCGGTTGCACCAAGCGCCACCGCGTCGGAATCCGGCGCAAGGCTGCCCCGGGCATACAGCGTGCCGGAAACGCTGGCGCTGTAATAGGGGGTATCGATCGCACGGTAATACCACGCGCCGTTTAAATAGTACAAGGGGCTGTTGGCATAACACCACCAGGCGGCGTCGTAGGTGCCGGAGGCGGCGTCGTAGGCCAAATTGCGGGTGGGATCAAAATTGTAGCAGGCGTAATCCGCCGCCACATGCGCCGCATGGAGGGAATTGCCCTGGTCGCTGAACGCGCTTGCGCTGACAAGAAAACTCTTGTGGGTGCAAAGGCCCTGCACGTCATGGTCCTGGTAGTCGTACCTGCCGGCGGGATCGTCCCAGGTGCAGTCCACATGGTACCAGCTGCCGTCGATCTCGACCATGTTCCAGGCGTGGTTGAGCGTTTCACTGGTCACAAGGCCGGTGGGGATGCCCAGCTGGTTCATGATGTTGGCATAGGCGCAGGCATACCCCTGGCAGACGGCGGTGCCGTTGACCAGAACGCCGTAGGCGGTGTTGTCGTCGGCTGTGCGGCTGCCGCTGTTGTAATACGCGCTGTAATCATACGCGCAGCGAAGCACCAGCTGATCGTGTACGATCAGCGCCTTTTCCTGCGGCGTACGGCCCTGCGCGTTGGCGATTGCCGTGATCTTATCGATTTCGGCGGCAACGGCATTGATTTTTTCTTCCGGATAGTAGGCGACGCCGAGGGCGACGACCCGGTTGACGTTATAGGGATCCGTATAATAAACCATCGAGGCGACGGCATAGCCGTTTGACAGCGCGCAGGCCTCGTTGCAGAGCGCGTTGATCTGCGCCGTTGTTACGCCATAGCCGGAGATGTCGATGTAGCGCTGCCGCGCGCCGATGGAGGCGGCCAGCAAAGCCCGGTAGGACTGCGCCGCGTTGAACAGGGCCTCCTGCCCTTCGGCGCTTTCGCCCGCCGTTTGCGCGGCAAGGCTGCTGCGGGCGGCGTAAAACTTCTCCCACAGGGCCTGCTGCTCCGCCGGGGAAGCGGTATTGTCCAGCACCAGCACGGGCTCTCCGGGCGCCGCGCTCTCCAAGGTTGCCGCGGGCGCATCGGTTTGCGCGGGGGCGGCGGTTTGCGCGGGGGCAGGCGTTTGCGCGGGCGCGGCGGTCGGCTCAGCCGGCGCAGCCTGCTCGGCGGTGGCGGCGGCCGGCGCTTCCGGCAGCGGGGCCGCCCCGGCGGCATCCGCCGCATACACGGGGGACAAGCTGCCCAGCACCAGCCCAAGGGTCAACAGCAGGGAACAAAGTTTTTTCATGGCGCATTCCTCTCGATCGCGGGATCGCCGCACAAGCAAACTCCGCTTTTTTTTCATTATACACGAAAGGTTCACAGCTTCCAGATTCTGCCGGAAATTTAGCAAGTTGCAAGAAGGCAAAGGTCGGAATTTTGCCGTTTTGCAAGAAAATACCGGCCGCCGCAAGCCGCGGCAGCCGGTAGGTTGGAAAGGGGAAAAGAAGAGGGGGGTAAAGAATCAGCCCTTGACGGCGCCCATCGCAATGCCCTGCGTAAAATAACGCTGGAACATCAGAAAGACGGCGATGATGGGGATGGCGGCCAGCGCCGCGCCCGCCATGATCAGGCCAAAGTCGCTGGACATTTCGGCCTGCAGCTTGGCAATGCCGAGGGAGATGGTCAGGTTGACGTTGGAGTTCAGCATGATCAACTGCAGGAAGTAATCGTTCCAGCTGTTGATGAAGGTGAAGATGGCCAGCGCGCCCAGACCGGGCTTGACCATGGGCAGCACGATGCTGACAAAGGTGAGGGTCTCGCCTGCGCCGTCGATGCGGGCGGCCTCCAGCATTTCGGTGGGGATGGTCTCGCTGAACTGCTTCATCAAAAAGATGCCGAAGGGCCAGCCCACGGTGGGCAGAATGACGGCCCACAGGGTGTTGTGCAGGCCCAGGGCGGACATTTCCTTGAGCAGCGGCACCAGAATGACCTGCTTGGGCAGCGCCATGGCGCAGATCATGACCGAGAAGATGAGCGCGCGGCCCGGAAACCGCTTTTTGGCCAGCACATACCCCGCCATGGCGGCGGTCAGGCAGGTGAGAACCATTGCCACCACCGAGATCAGCACGCTGTTCCACAGCCAGAGCATGGCCGGGTTGCTCATCAGCCGGACGTAGTTTTCGCCGGTGGGGTGGGTGGGAAACCAGATGGGCGGGTTGGCGTTTACGGCCTGCGCGTCCTTGAAGGAGCCTGTGATGATCCAGTACAGGGGAAAAATGAAGAAGATGGCCAGCAGCACCAGAACGATGTTGGAGATGACGGTGCCAACAGTCGGCTTACTTTTGATCGCGTCCATAGAACGGCACCTCCTTTAGTCCGTTGCGCCGCTGCCCGTCGCCCGGAACTGCAGGGCGGAGAGCAGTGCGATGATGATGGCCAGGATGACGCCCATGGCGTTGCCGTAACCATAGCGATACAGCTTGAAGGCCTCGTAGTAAATGTAGTACATGATGGTGTTGGTGCTGTTGTTGGGGCCGCCGGAGGTCAACAACTGGATCAGCGCATAGCACTGGAAGCTGTTGATCGTGGTGATCACCAGGATGTACAGGGTGGTGGGCATGATCTGGGGCCATTTGATCTGCCAGAACACCTGCATGGGGGAGGCGCCGTCCACCTCGGCCGCGTCGATCAGGGAGGGATCCACGTTGCCCAGCGCCGCAACGTACAAAACGATGGGCTGGCCGATGGAGGTGGTGAACAGGATCAGGATGATGCACCAGAGCGCGGTTTTTTCGTTGCCCAGCCAGCTCACGTTCTCGTGCAGGGCGCCGATGGCGTTGAGGATGTAGTTGAGCAGACCGTTGTACTTGTTGAACATCCACTTCCAGACGACGGCCACCGCCACCGTGCCGGTGACGACCGGCAGATAGAACACGCAGCGGTAGAACGAACGCTTGACCGCGCGCATCTGGTAGATGGCGCAGGATACCCAAAGCGAAAACGCGGTAACGGTGGGCACCGCCACGGCGACCAGCACAAAGGTGTTTTTGAGCGCGATGCGGAACACATCGTCCTTGAACATCTCCACATAATTGCTGAAGCCGACAAAAGCGAACGGCTTGCCCATGGTGTAGTCAAAAAAGCTGGTGACAAGGCACATGACCATGGGGACGACCACAAAGCCGATAAAGAAGATCATGGCCGGCAAGAGAAACAAATACGCTGCGACCGCCTGCTGGCGGGCAATGGCAGAATTGAGGACAGTGGCTTTTTCGCCGGGCTTGCGCTGGGCAGGTTGGAAAACCACGAATGCCTCCCCCTTTCCAAAAATTCGTTTAATGCGTAACATCGGGCTTAAAAGATGTCCCCGCCCCACTGTATGGTGGAATTGGAGCGGGGACAGCCGGTTCTATTTTGGTTTTACGGAGCAGAAATTACTTTGCGGTGGCGGCGGCAACAGCCGTTGTGCAGGCGGTGGTGTAGGTGGCGACAGCGTCATCGACAGAGGTGCCGGTGAAGATCTGCTGCAGCATGTTCCACCATGCGGTGCGCTGCTCTGCCCATGCGGGGGTGACGTTGTAGTAATCGCCAAGGTACTGCATGAAGGAGCTGAAGGTGTTCATGCGCTCGGCGTCCGCGGTGCCGGCATAGACATCGCCGTAGGAGGAACGAACCGGGAAGAAGCCGGTGTACTGAACGTCCATGGGGCCCTGGGTCGGATCGTCGCAGGCAAACTTGATGAATTCTTTGGCGGCAGCGGCCTTGTTGGCGTCGCCGTTATCGAACACGCCGAAGCCCCAGATACCGCCGCACAGCTCGGGTTTGCCGTCGTCGGAGGGGAAGGCGACCGCGTACGGGGTGAAGGTGACCTGATCGGCGTAGTTGGCCTGGTTGGAAGCGTTCCAGGCAAAGGTCATGGCGATGGTGCCGTTGGCAAACAGCTGAAGCTCATCGGAAGCCTGCGCGGCGAGGTCGGAGCTGATCAGGCCGGCGTTGGCCCAATCCACAAGCTGCTGCAGGGCTTTTTTGTTCTCGGCGGTGTCCAGCGTGTAGGCGGTATGGTCGGCGTTGGTGAACTTGCCGCCGTACAGGTTGTTGACGAGAGCGCGGGTGCCCTGGTCGCCGCCCTGGCCGCCGCAGTAGACGACGCAGGTGGTGTCCACGCCGCTGTCCTTGAGGGCCTGCAGGGCCTTGCCGAAGTTCTCGGTGGTCCAGGTGCGATCCTCGTTGATGTACTTCATGGCGTCGGCCTTCTCAAACATCTCCTTGTTGATGGCCATCACATGGGTGGTCATGCAGAGGGGATACTCGTAGTAGGCGCCGCTGGTGCTTTTGCAGGCCGCCTCGATGGCGGTGCTGGTCTTGCTGATGTCGGCCTTGGCCTCCTCGGTCCACAGGTCGGAAATATCGACCATCTTGCCCTTGGCGCCCCAGTTGCTGACAAGACGCTCGGGGCCTTCCATGATGATGTCGGGCGTGGTCTTGGCTTCAATGGCGGAGGTGACCTGGTCGTCGCCGGTTTTGTAGTCAAGATACTCGACCGAAACCTTGATGTTGGGGTACTTCTGGTTGAACGCGGTGATGATGCCGTTGACCGTCTCGGCGTCCTTGAACTTGCCGATGGGGTAGGTCCACATGGTGATGTCCGCGCTCATATCGGCGGAAGCGGCCGTGCTTTCCGCGGTGGCGGCCGAGCTGGCCGCGGTGCTTTCGGAGCTGGAAGCCGCCTCGCTGGAAGCGGCGGTGCTGGAAGCGGCGCCCGAAGAACAGGCGGCGAAGGTGCTGATCGCCATACCGGCGGCCATCATCAGGGAAAGTGCCTTTTTCATGGTGAATGTTCCTCCTTTAAAATGTGGGTTTCTTTTTCTGCGTTCTCTCCGGTTTGCCAGGGATCGTGTGATCGTGGAAGGGTCGGTTCCGATCACTTAGCTTGACTCTATGTTACCACAATGAAAAAAATATTCAAGATGGCAACCTCCACATATATGAAAAGAATTTTCAGTATATTTTGCCAATACGGCGGGACTTTTGGCGCTTTTTTCTGGTTTTACCGGGAAACACCGGGGCATTGTTTTGCAAATCGTGAAGTAAATTGTATCAAAATGGAAACAATGAAAAGTTTTTTCAAATACAGGCTTGGGCAGAACCCACAAAAAAGGGGGCCTGTTTTTTACGCCGCAATGCAAATGAAATGATATTTCTTTTTTGGCGGGCGCGTGCTATACTGGAAAGCAAGGAGGCGATCTGCCAATGATCTATACAACGCTTGGAGCGCTGGATGCGCTGCGGGGAATGCACCCCAACCTTGATACGGCGATTGCGTATGCGCAAACGCACGATCTGCAACAATTGCCGCTGGGCAAAACCGTGATCGACGGGGAGGCGGTTTTTGTCAACGTGATGGAGGCCGCCACCCGCCCCGCGGCGGGCGCGGCCTTTGAGGTCCACCGCCGCTATGCCGACCTTCAGATCGATCTGGAGGGGCGGGAGGGCTTTGGCGTGACCCTGGGGGCTGCCGCCGTGACCCAGGCCTACGACGAACCATCCGACTTTGGCCTGACGACCGGCGAGACCGAGGCTTCCGGGGTGCTGGGCGGCGCGCGCTGCGTGCTGTTCCCGGCCGGGGAGCCGCATATGCCCACGCTGGCCGTGGGGGATGCCGGGCAGCGGGTCAGAAAGGCCGTGTTCAAGATCGAGATGCCCTGCGCCGAGTGACCGGTTTGCTCCGGTACGGCCCAAACGCCGGCCGCGCCGGGCAAAAGCCGCCCACACCGAAAAGCCGCCCACATTCAAAAGCCGCCGGCCCCGCCAATTGTTGGCGGGGCCGGCGGCTTTTGGCCGGGCTTCCGGCGGCGGCACAGGGTGCTGCCGGAGGCGGAAAAGAACACAATGCCCAAAGCAAAGGGGCAAGCGCGCCTCAGGCGCGCGGCCGGTGGGACAGAAAATAGGATGCCGCGCCCACCATGCCGGAATCGTTTTGGAGCGCCGCCGCGCGCAGGGTCAGCCCCTCGGCAAAGGCGGGCATCACGCCGGCGCGCACGCGGGCGGCCAGCGGGTCGATCAGCAAAGCCTGCTGGGCCGATACGCCGCCGCCCACCAGCAGGATCTGCGGGTTGAAGATGTGGACAAGCCCGATCAGCCCGGCCGCAATCTCGCCGATCCAGCGGTCCAGAAGCGCCAGCACGGCGGGGTCGCCCGCCTTGGCGGCGGCAAAAATATGCCGTCCGTCGCACAGGGCGGGGTCCTGCGCGCGGGCAAGGGCCACCAGCGCCGTGGTGCTGGCGTATTTTTCCCAGCAGCCGCGCTGGCCGCAGCCGCAAAGCACGCCGTCCCGCGCGTGGATCTGAAAATGCCCCAGCTCGCCGCCCAGGCCGCGCGCGCCCTCCAGCAGGCGGCCGCCCGTCAGGATGCCGCCGCCCACGCCGGTGCCGATCGTCACGCCGATCACATCGGCGTACCCGGCGGCGGCGCCTACCCAGGCTTCGCCCAGGCACATGCAGTTGGCATCGTTGGCCACCGTGACGGGCAGGCCGAACGCCTCGGCAAGGCGCGCCGCGATGGGCGCACCCTTCCAGCCGGGAAAATTGCCGCCGGTACCGGCCACAACGCCCCGCCGGGAATCGATCTGGCCGGTGGCCGACACGCCGATGCCCGCAAGATCGGCGGGAGCGGCGTTGACCTCCGCCAAAAACCGCTGCGCGGTTTGGAGGACGGTGTCAAGGATTGGGGTGCGGTAGCCGTCAAAGCTGACGCCGGCCTCGGTGCGGCACAAAACCTGCCCCGCCGTGCTGACAAGACCCATCTTGACGGCGGTGCCGCCGATGTCGATGCCTAAAATCGGTTGCTCCATGGCGGCGGCCTCCTTAATTGCGCCGGCGGATGGCGGCGGTGAAGCGGGCCGTGATCTCGGCGGGGCGGGTGATGGCGCCGCCCACAACGACGGCCCACGCGCCCGCATCCAGGCAGCGAACGGCCTGCCCGGGATCATGGACGTGGCCCTCCGCGATCACGCGGGCCGGGCATTCCCGCGCCAGCCTGGCGATAAAATCAAAATCCGTCTCGTCGATGCCCCTGGTCTCGGGGGTGTAGCCGCGCATGGTGGTGCCCACAAAATCGGCGCCCGCGGCGGCGCAGGCCATGGCCTCGCCGTAGGCGGCGATATCGGCCATCACCAGCTGATCGGGATATTTTTCCTTGATGCGGGCAATGAACTGGGCGGCGGTGCTGCCGTCCGGGCGCAGAGCGCCCGTGCCCTGCACGGCCACGATCTCGACGCCGCAGGCAACCAGCGCGTCCACCTCGGCCATGGTGACCGTGATGTACAGGGGGGTGCCGGGGTAGTCCTTTTTGATGATGCCGATGACAGGCAGCGACACGGCGGCCTTGATCTGGGCGATGTCCCGCACCGTGTTGGCACGGATGCCCACCGCGCCGCTCATGGCGGCAGCCTTGGCCATCAGGGGCATCACGCCGCCCTCGGGCCGATAGAGCGGCTCGTTCTCCAGCGCCTGGCAGGAGACGATCAGCCCGTTGTGAATCTGCGCAAGCAGCGCTTTTTTGTCCATCATGGTGCAAGCTCCTTTTTTATACGGTTTGCCCGGGGCCGGGGATTGCTCCGGGCCGGCGGGCGGGAACGGCGCGGGGCTGCCTCAGCAGTAGGTGCGTACGGCTTCGTCGATCATGCGGCAGCAGACGTCCACCTGGGCGCTGTCCTCCGGGAACAGCCCGGCCAGCGGCGCGCGGACGCTGCCGAGAACCAGACCCTCGCGGCGGCGCAGCACCTCCTTGATGACGGCGTACATATTGCCCTTGCAGGCGCACAGCGCATAGATGATGCGGTCGATCGCGTACTGCACCTCGCGGGCCTGCCCGATCTCGCCCGCGCCAAGCAGGGCGTCCGCCTTGAGCAGCAGCTCGGGCATGGCCGCATAGGTGCCGCCGATGCCGCCGTCCGCGCCCATGATCCGCCCCGCGACAAACTGCTCGTCGGGGCCGTTAAAGACGGCAAAGCCGTCCTTGCCGCGCGCGCGGATGCCCGCGTCCTTGAACATCTGGATGTCCTGCACCGGCATTGAGGAATTTTTGACCGCCACCACGTTGGGATTTTTGAGCATCTCGCCCAGCAGGCTCATGGTAAGCGCCGTGCCCGCCAGCTGCGGAATGTTGTAGATGACGAACTCGGTGTTGGGCGCGGCCGCGCTCATGGCGTTCCAGTACCCGGCGATGGCGTGTTCGGGCAGATGGAAGTAGATGGGCGGGATGGAGGCGATGGCATCCACGCCGCAGGCCTCCGCGTGGGCGGCCAGCGCGATCGAATCGGCGGTGTTGTTGCAGGCAACGTGGCAGATGACCGTCAGCTCGCCGCGGGCCTCCGCCATCACGGCCTCCAGAACGGCCTTGCGCTCGGCCACCGAGAGATAAATGCACTCGCCCGAGGAACCGTTGACATATACGCCCTTGACGCCCTTTTGGATCATATAGCGGGTCAGCGCACGCACGCGGGAGGTATCGACGGCGCCCTGCTCGTCATAGCAGGCATAAAAGGCGGGGATGATTCCCCGGTATTTGTGAATATCTTTCATTGTACTTGTCCTCATTTCTATACTCAGGGCGGATTACCGCCATTGCGACCCTTCTGTGCCCATTTTAGAAAATATTTTTCATTTTGTATACTGGCATTTTTAACGAAAATTTATTTCATTTTTTGATTTTTCCGCGCGGGGCATGGAGGGCACGGAAGAAAAGACCTTGAATAGAACGATGAAGCGATGAAATTTTGCAGGCGCCCTCCCGGGCAAAGAGCCGGGGCGCGCGGGGAAGGCGGAGAAAGAAAAGAACGCGCGCGGGCTCAAAAAGGAAAAGAATGAAAATTTGCCCACCGTTTTGACCTGGCCCCGCCGGATTTTGGCGCGCGGCGCGGGGGCGCCGCGGCCAAAAAGAAAGAAATGCCCCGCGAAAAACGCGGCCCCGCAAAGCGGAAAGCGGGGCGGCGGGAGTTTTCCTCCGCCGAGGCGGCATGCCCGCGAAGCGGAGAGGGGGGCGCGGCGGGGGAAGGGGGCGCGGGCAGCCCGGGACACGGTGCAGAAAGAACGCCGCAAAGGAGGCCGCGGCGGAACGCCGCGCCGTTTGGGGGGCTTGCTCCGGGCGGGAGCAAAGCCCCGCATTGCTTTTTGCCCGCCGTTCCGCTATAATGGAAAACTGAACAATTCTGTAAGGGAGTGCGGCGCGATGGAAAACAGGGCGGACGGGGCAAGAGAGACGGACGGAGGAAGGCAGGCCGGGGCGGCGGAACCGCACGGCGACCTGCTGGTGGGGTCCACCGGCTTTGTGGGGGGCAATCTGCTGGCCTGCCACGCCTTTGCACGGGCGGTACACGGCAGCGATGTGGCCGCGGCCTTTGGCGCCGCGCCCGACCTTTGCGTCTATGCGGGGGTGCCCGCCGCCATGTTTTTGGCCAACGCCGACCCGCAGGCCGATCTGGCCGTGATGCGCGCCGCGCGGGAGAACCTGCAAAAAATTGCCCCGCGCGCGCTGGTGCTGATCTCCTCCGTCGCGGTCTACGCGGACAGCCGCGGCCGGGACGAGGACGCCCCGATGGAAACCGGGGGCCTGCCCGCCTACGGCAGAAACCGGCTGCAGCTGGAAGCCTGGGTGCGGCAGGATTTTCCCGACGCGCTGATCGTCCGGCTGCCTGCGCTGTACGGGAGGGGGCTGAAAAAAAATTTCCTGTACGATCTGCGCACCGTCACCCCGGCCATGCTGAAGGCGCCCAAATACGAGGAGCTGGCCGCCCAAAGCACGCTGGTGCGGGACGGCTACACGGCGGGGGAAAACGGTTTTTACCGCCTGAACGGCCGGGTGGACGCCGCCGCCCTCAAGGCGTTTTTTGCGGCGGGGACGTTCAACGCGCTGTCCTTTACGGACAGCCGCAGCCGCTACCAGTTCTACCCGCTGGCCCGGCTTTGGCGCGATATCGCCATGGCGCGGGCGGCGGGGCTGCGCCTGCTCAACCTTACCACGCCGCCCGTTGCCGCCGCCGAGGTCTACACGGCCGTCACCGGCAGGACGGACTGGCGCAACGAGCTGCCCCGCCCTCCGTTTGACTACGACCTGCACAGCCGCCACGCCGCGCTGCTGGGCGGGCAGGGCGATTACCTTTGCACCCGGCAGCAGGAGCTGGACGATATCTGCCGCTTTATGGCGCAGACCGAGGGCTGAACCCGCCCGGCGGGCGCCGCCCTTACAATAAATAGTCTGTAAACAGCCTGCAAAGCGCCGCCCGTAAGCAGCGTGCGCAGACCGCCCGGGCTGATGCTGCGACCTTGCAATGAACAGTCTGCAAAGCACCGCCCGTAAACCGGCCGTTTGCGGCGAACACGGGCCGCGCCGCCGCACAACCGAAAGGAGAACCCTGTTTTATGCCGCGTTTTCATTTAAGCATCAGCAACATCGCCTGGGACAAGGCGGACGACGCCGGCGTGTACGCCGCCATGAAAACCTACGGCTTTACGGGGCTGGAGCTGGCCCCCACCCGCATTTTTCCCGCCGACCCCTACGCAAACCCGGCCGCCGCGCTGCTGTTCGGCGGGTATCTGCGCAAGGCGTACGGGTTTGCGGTGCCCAGCATCCAAAGCATCTGGTACGGCAAAACCGGCAACATTTTTGTGCCGGAGCAGGCCGGGGAGCTGCTTGCCTACACGGCGCAGGCCTGCGAGTTTGCGCATCTGCTGGACTGCCCCAGCCTGGTGTTCGGCTGCCCCAAAAACCGGATGCTGCCCGCGGGCGCAGACCCGGCCGCCGCCGACCTGTTTTTTGCCCGCGCCGGGCAGGAGGCCGCCCGCCGGAACGTTGTGCTGGCCATCGAGGCAAACAGCCGGGCCTACACGAATTTTATCAACGGCACCGCGGAAGCCTTTGCGCTGGTGCGGCGGGTGGGCGGGCCGGGGCTGGCCGTCAACCTGGATCTGTCCACGGTTTTGTACAACGGGGAGCAGCTGCGCGATTTTGCGCGCGATCTGGACCTTGTCAGCCATGTGCATCTGAGCGAACCCGCGCTGGCCCCGCTGGAACGGCGCCCGCTGCACCGGGAGCTGGCTTTGATGCTGGGGGCCGTGGGCTACCGCGGCTTTGTATCCATTGAGATGCGCAGGACGGACCTTGCAACGATCGAACGAACCATGGCCTATGTGGCGGAGGTGTTTCAATGAGCGAGCATGACGAATACCGGGAGCGGGACTGCACCGGAATCCCCGGCGTCCCCGATTACCACGTCACGGCCTTTGCGGCCCGCCGCAGCGAGTACTGCCTGCTGATCCCCGTGATCAACGAGGGCGCCCGCATTTTGACCGAACTGGGCCGCGCCCAGAACGCGGGCATCGACCGCCTGTGCGACATCATCCTGTGCGACGGCGGCTCCACCGACGGCAGCATGGCCCCCGCGACCCTGCAGCTTTACCATGTCAACGCCCTGCTGGTCAAAACCGGCCCCGGCAAACAGGGCGCCCAGCTGCGGATGGGCATTCATTTTGCGCTGGCGCGGGGCTACCGCGGCGTGCTTACCGTGGACGGCAACAACAAGGATTCCGTGGAGGATGTGCCACGGTTCATCGCCAAGCTGCAGCAGGGGTACGACCTGGTGCAGGGCAGCCGGTTTGTGGCGGGCGGCCATGCCGTAAACACCCCGGCCGCCCGGTATCTGGCCGTGCGGCTGATCCACGCGCCCCTGATCAGCCTGGCCGCACGCAGCTGGTTTACCGATACCACCAACGCCTACCGCGCCTACAGCCGGGAGTACCTGACGCACCCGGACGTAAAGCCGCTGCGGGACGTTTTTGCGGGGTACGAGCTGCTGGCCTATCTGAGCGTGCGGGCCACCCAGCTGGGCCTTAAGGCCTGCGAGGTGCCCGTGACCCGCGCGTACCCGGCCACGGGCGCCACCCCCACCAAGATCAGCGGCGTGCGGGGCAACGGCGATCTGATGAAAATTCTGCTGGCCACGCTGGCGGGCAGATACAACCCGCAGTAACAAAGCCGCGCAGGCGGCGGACAGACAGGGACGGAGTGCGCAATGACGTTTGACAAGATCATTCTGGGCGCGGGGCTGTACGGCCTGTACGCGGCCCTGCAATGCGGCAAAAAGGGCCAGCGGGTGCTGGTGCTGGAGCGGGACCCCGGCCCCTTTATGCGGGCCACCTACATCAACCAGGCGCGGGTGCATATGGGCTACCACTATCCGCGCAGCTACGCCACCGCCGTCAAAAGCGCCCGCTATTTTGCGCGGTTCTGCCGGGACTACGATTTTTGCCTGTACCGGGAATTTGACCAGGTGTACGCCACCAGCGCCCATTTCAGCTGGACCAACGCCGCCGAGTTCCGCCGCTTTTGCGCCGCCGCCGGCATCCGCTGCGACGATGTGCCGCCAGAGCGCTACTTTAACCCCGGCCTTTGCGACGGCGCGTTCCTGACGAAGGAGTACACCTACGACGCACAGGCGCTTAAGCGGTGGTTTTTGACGCAGCTGGCCCCGCTGGACAACGTGACGATCCGCTACGGCCGCCGGCCGGACAGGATCGCCCAGGCGGGCGGCGTATGGCAGGTACAGGCGGCCGAGCTGCGCGCCGAGGCGCCGTTTTTGCTCAACGCCACCTACGCGGGCGTCAACGACGTACACCGGCTGCTGGGGCTGCCGCTTTTTAAAATCAAGTACGAGCTGTGCGAGATCATCCTCTGCACGGTGGACGAGCGGCTGAAAAACACCGGCATCACGGTGATGGACGGCCCGTTTTTCAGCCTGATGCCGTTTGGGCAGACCGGGCTGCACAGCCTGACCAGCGTGACCTTCACCCCGCACGAGACCAGCTACGAGAGCGTGGCGAGCTTTCCCTGCCAGGAGCGAAGCGGCGGGCGCTGCCGCCCCGGCGACCTGTTCAACTGCAACGAGTGCCCGGCCAAACCGGCCTCGGCCTGGCCGTACATGAGCAGGCTGGCCCGCAAATATCTGCGGGAGGAGTACGGCTTTGCCTACCGGAGCAGCCTGTTCAGCATGAAGCCGATTTTGAAGGCCAGCGAGATCGACGATTCCCGCCCCACGGTGGTGCGCAGGCTGCACGACGACCCGGTCTGGGTCAGCGTGCTTTCGGGTAAAATCAACACGGTCTACGATTTGGACGAGGTATTGTGTGATGACAACGGAAACGAAAGAAAATAATTTTATCTCGGCGGTCGTGTACCTGCACAACGACGGCATCCGGGCCGTGCAGTTTTTTAAAATACTGTGCGAACAGCTGGACGCCCGCTTTGCGCAGTACGAGCTGATCGCCGTGGACGACGCCTCCACCGACGACACGGTGGCGCAGGTGCGCGGCTGGGCCGCCGGGCTGACCAAACCGCTGACCGTGCTGCACATGAGCCTGTACCAGCGCCGGGAGCCCTGCATGAACGCCGGGCTGGACGCTGCCATCGGGGATTATGTGTACGAGTTTGACTCCACCGAGACGCCCTATCCGCCCGCGATGATCTTTGGCGCCTACGAGACCGCCCAGGCCGGCAGCGACATCGTGGCCGTCTGCCCCAACCAGGCCCAGCACAGCAGCCGGCTGTTTTACCGGCTGTTCAACGCCAACAGCCGGTCCGGCTACAAGCTGCGCACCGATGCGTTCCGGCTGGTGACCCGGCGGGCCATCAACCGGGTTCACGCTTCCAGCGAGCATCTGCCCTACCGCAAGGCGGCCTACGCGGCCTCCGGGCTGAAAATGACAGCGCTGACCTTTGACGGCCAGATCACCGACCACGCCGCGGGCCGCTTTGACCTTGCCGTGGACAGCCTGGCGCTTTACACCGACGCGGGCTTTAAGGTGAGCGTGGGGGTGGCGTTCGGCATGCTGGCGCTGGCCCTGGCGGAACTGATCTATACGCTGGTGGTGCTGGCCGTGGGCCACCCGGTGGCGGGCTGGACCACCACGATGTTTGTGCTGACGGTGGGGTTCTCGGGCATTTTTGCGGTGCTGGCCGTGATCGTAAAGTATCTTTCGCTGCTGCTTGAGCTGACCTTTAAAAAGCAAAAATATCTTGTGGAAAGCATTGAAAAAATACAGAAATAACGGGAGCTTTCCTGTTTTTCCTGCATGACGGAACCGGGGCGGCGCGCCGCTTCGGCGGGGAAGGGGGCGCGCAATGCGCGATACGATCAAGACGGTTTGGCGGCGGCTCTGCGCGCCCCGCCCCGATGTTGCGGCCCGCACGTTCCGGCTGGGCGCGGCGGCGCTTGCGGCCGTCAAGCTGGCGCTGACCGCCTTCCAGATGGGCTACACCTGGGTGGGCGGCGCGCCGCTGGACGACGAGCTGATGTTCCGCGCCGCCAACGCAATCTCGGCCGGGCAATGGCTGGGCGGGTACGACTACCTGACCCTTTCCAAAAGCATGGGCTTTGCGGTCTGGCTGGCGCTGCTCCACGCGCTGCGCCTGCCCTACCTGCCGGCCGGGCAGCTGCTGTGGTGCGGCGCCGCGCTGCTGGCCGTGCAGGCGCTGGCGCCGGTGCTGACCCGCCGCGCCCGGCTGCTGGTGTTTGGGCTGCTGGTGTTTTTGCCCTCGTCCAGCGCCCGGTACACGCTGCGCGTTTACCGGGACAACATTTTTCCGGCGCTGTGCCTGGTTTGCCTGGCCGGGTTTGCCGGTGCGGCCCTGCGCGCCGCCCAAGGCCGCACCGGCAAACCGGCCCGGCTGTGGCCCTGGGGGCTTGCCGCCGGGCTGGGCCTTGCCGCCGCCTGGCTTACCCGCGAGGACGCCGGGCTGTTTCTGCTGCCCTTTGCCCTGACGGCCGCCGCCGTGACGGCGGTGCTGCTGGCCCGGCGGCGCCGGATGCGGGCCTTGCCGGTTTTGGCCCTGCCGTTTGGCATTTTGGCGGCGGGAATCTTTACGGTCTGTACAATCAACTATACATATTACGGGCTGTTTGCACTTTCGGACTTTTCCGGCGGCTCGTTTGCCGATGCGATGGGCGCCATGAACCGGGTCAAGAGCGAGGAAGGCTTTACCCCGCTGGTGACGGTGCCCGCCGACGTGCGGGAGCGGCTTTACCGGGCCGTGCCCGCCCTGCAGCCGCTGCGCCGCTGGCTGGAGGAGGATGCCCAGCTGCAAAATGATTTTCGGGACCCCGCCCTGCACGATTACCGCGCCGGCAGCTTTTACTGGGCCATCCGGCGGGCCGCCCAGTTTGCGGGCGTTTACGCCGACGCGGCCGCCGCCGACGCCTACTGGGCCGGCGTGGCCGGGCAGATCAACGCTTTGTGCGATGCGGGCGCGCTGCCCGCGCAGAGCGGGCGGCGAAGCGGCACCACGCCGCCCATCCGGGCCGGATACATCGCCCCCGTTCTGGCCGAGAGCGCCAAAAGCCTGTACTGGACGCTGACCTTTCAGGACTGCGCGGCGTACGAGAGCCAGCGCTCGATCGGCACGGCGGAGGATTTTGCGGCCTGGCAGGGGTATCTGCACTGCGCGTTCAACGGCGCCGCCGAGGCGGGCCGGGACACCCCCTACTACAGCCCGCTGCAAAAGCTGGCCTACGCGGTGTTTGCCGCTTTGCGGCTGGCCTACGCGGCGGCGCTGCCGCTGGCCTTTGCGGCCGCGGCGGTGCTGCAGTTTGCCCGGATGGGGGCGGCCTGGCGGGGCGGGGCGCTGCAAAAAACCACCTGGCTGCTGCTGTTCGGCCTGCTGCTGACGGCGGCCTACCGCTGCGCGATGATTGCGTTTATGGAGGTTTCCAGCTTTGGCATCGGCACCTCCACCATGTACCTTGCCACGGTGCATCCGCTGCTGCTGCTGTATGCGGCGGCAGGGCTTGCCGCCGCGCGGACGGAATTTGACGGCGGGAGCCGCAGGAAAGGGAACACGACCCAATGACCGATCTGTTGATTGTGGGCGGCGGCGCCGCCGGGCTGATGGCCGCCGCGGCGGCGCTGGAACAGGGCCTGACCGTGACCGTGCTGGAGCATAACCCCAACGGCCCCGGCCAAAAGCTGCTGATAACCGGCAAGGGCCGCTGCAATTTGACCAACGACTGCGATGTGCGGACCTTTTTGGAGAACGTGCGGCACAACCCGCGCTTTTTGTACTCGGCCCTCTATGCGTTCCCGCCCGCCAAAACGATGGCGTGGTTTGAGAGCCGGGGCGTCCCCCTCAAGACGGAGCGGGGCCGCCGCGTTTTTCCCGCAAGCGACCGCGCCGCCGACGTGCTGGCCGCGCTGCGCGGGGCCGCCGACCGGGCGCGCTTTGTGCAGGGCAGCGCCCTGGCCCTGCTGCCGGAGGAGGGCCGCTGCGCCGGCGTGCGCACGGCGGACGGCCAAAGCCTGCCGGCCCGCGCCGTGCTGCTGGCCACCGGCGGAAAAAGCTACCCGGCGACGGGCAGCGACGGCAGCGGCTACGCGCTGGCCGCGCAGGCCGGGCACGGCATCGTTGCGCCCCAGCCCAGCCTGTGCAGCCTGCTTTCGCCCGATCCGGCCTGCCGCCGGATGATGGGCCTGAGCCTGAAAAACGTCACCCTGACCCTGCTGGAGGACGGCAAGCCGGTTTTCAGCGAGCTGGGGGAGGCGCTGTTCACCCATTTCGGCCTCTCGGGGCCGCTGGTGCTTTCGGCCTCCACCTACATCGGCGACCTGAAGGCCCACCGCTATGTGGCCGAGTTCGACCTCAAGCCCGCCCTTGACGAAAAAAAACTGTACGACCGCCTGACCCGCGATTTTGCGGCCCTGGGCGGCCACAGCGCCCAGGGCGCGCTGGAAAAACTGCTGCCCGCCTCGATGCGGCCCGTCGCGGTCGAAAAATGGGCGCTGCCGGGCGGCCCGGCCACCCGGGCGGCCCAGATCACCCGGGAGCAGAAGCTGGCGCTGGCGGCGCTGTGCAAGCACTGGCAGGTGCCGGTCTCGGGGCTGGGCGACCTGGAGCACGCGGTCGTCACGGCGGGCGGCGTGGACTGCCGGGAGGTGGACCCCAAAACGATGGAGAGCAGGCGCTGCCCCGGCCTGTACTTTGCCGGGGAAATCCTGGACGTGGACGCCCGCACGGGCGGCTACAACCTGCAGATTGCCTGGGCCACCGCGCAGGCCGCCGCCCGCGCGGCGGCGGCCCGTGGCTGACCGCCGCGCGGGCGGCGCGCCGGCCGGGGAGGTTCTGCCGCCGGGGCTGCGGCAGGGCGCGCGCCCGCTTCCGCGGTGGGCGGCGCTGCTGGGCGGGGCGGCGCAGTGCCTTTGGGGGCTGCCCCAAACGCTGGCAGGGCTGGCGGCATATGCCGTGTGCCGCGCGGCCGGCTGCCCCGGCGCGTGCTGGCGGGGCCGGGTGGTGACGGTGTGGCGGCGGAAGGCGGGCGCCTCGCTGGGGCTGTTTCTGTTTGTGCCCGGCGACCCCGCGCCCGATGCCCGGCTGCTGGTGCATGAGTACGGCCACAGCGTACAGTCTTTGGCGCTGGGGCCGCTCTACCTGCCGGTGATCTTTCTGCCCTCGGCGTGCTGGCTGGCCCTGCCGCCGCTGCGCCGCCTGCGGCGCGAGACAGGGCGCTCCTACTACGATTTCTACACCGAGCGCTGGGCCAACCGCTGGGGCGAGAAAGCCACCGGCTGCCCCGCGATGGGCCGCGCCCGCATCGACTGAAGCTTTTGCGCACCTTGCCGCGCCGCGGCGCGGCACCAAAAAAAGGAGTTGGATAACCATGATCTCTGTTGCCATCGACGGCCCGTCCGGGGCCGGAAAATCCAGCATGGCCCGGCGGCTGGCCGCCGAACTGGGGTACACCTATGTGGATACCGGCGCCATGTACCGCGCCATCGGCCTGTTTGCTTTGCGGCGGGGCGTGGACCCCGCCGACGGCGCCGCGGTGGCGGCCCTGCTGCCCGCGGTGCGGCTGGACATCCGGCTTGAAAACGGCGTTCAGCAGGTGTGGCTGAACGGCGAGAACGTCTCGGAGGAGATCCGGGCCGAGCAGGTGGGGATGGCGGCCTCGGCGGTGGCGGTTCACCCGGCCGTGCGCGCCTTTTTGCTGGACGCCCAGCGCGCCATGGCCGCGCGCCAAAACGTGTTGATGGACGGGCGGGACATCGGCACCGTCGTGCTGCCCCACGCCACGGTCAAAATTTTCCTGACCGCCACGCCCGAGGCCCGCGCCGCCCGCCGCCTGAAGGAGCTGCGGGACAAGGGCCTGCCCGCCGAGCTGGCCGACGTGCTGGCCGATATCCGCCGCCGGGACGACCAGGACACCCACCGCGCGGCGGCCCCGCTGCGCCAGGCCGGGGACGCGATCCCGGTGGACACCAGCGAGATCGGCATTGAGGAAAGCTTTGCCCTGTTGAAAGCCACCATTTTGGCCCATTTGGGCTGAAAATCAGCCAGGAAAGCGGTGCAACGATGATTCTGTACTATATTTTGCTGCCCATCATCTGGGTTTTGTGGCATCTTTTGTGGCGCATCCGGGTCACGGGGCGGGAAAACCTTGTGCGCGGGCGCGGCTATGTGATCGCGGCCAACCATATCTCCGACCTGGACCCCGTGTTCATCGTGCTGGCGCGGTTCGGCGCCCGGATGCAGATCCTGGCCAAGGCCGAGCTGTTTAAAAATCCGCTGGTCGGCGGGTTTCTGGGCTGCTTTGGGGCCATCCCCATCGCCCGCGGCAAGGGCGATACCCGCACGATCGACAAGGTGATCGACCGCTGCAGGCAGGGCGCCGGGCTGCTGATCTTCCCGGAGGGCACCCGCACCAAAACCGGCGAGATCGGCCCCTTAAAAAGCGGCGCCTTCGTCATTGCCGGGCAGGCCGGGGTGGATATGGTGCCCTGCCGGATCGTTTACGGCTCAAGGGACGGCAAAATGCACCTGTTCTGCCGGGTACACATCTGCTTTGGGCCGGTCATCCCCGCGGCGGAGCTTAAGGTGGAGGACCCCAAACACGCGATGGCCGCGCTGCGCGGCATCAAGCACCGGCTGCTGGACGAGTGGGATGCTTTGTACCGCAGCGATTCGCAGAAATAGCGCGGCCGCGCCCCCCCTGCGCACTTTCCCTTGCATGGCGCGCCGCCGCGGCGCTTTTGCCGCGCCCTGCAAGGGGCCTACAAATTTTGACGGAGGCTGCCCATGAAAATTCTGGTTGCCCAAACGGCGGGCTTTTGCTTTGGCGTGGATCGCGCCGTAAAAATGACCTACGAACTGCTGGGGGAGGGCCGCCGCGTGGCCACCCTGGGGCCGCTGATCCACAACCCGCAGGTGGTGGCCGACCTGGAAGCCAAGGGCGCGCGCACCTGCGGCGCCGTGGAGGACATCCCCGACGGCTACGAGGTGATGATTCGCAGCCACGGGGTGCCCAGCGAGGTATATGAAAAAATAAACACGCGCGGCCTGGCGTATCACGACGCCACCTGCCCCTTTGTGGCAAAAATCCACCGCATTGCCGAAGAAGCAGACAAAAAAGGTGCGATTTTGCTGGTGGCGGGGGATGAAAAACACCCCGAAGTACAGGGAATTGTTGGCCATACAAAGGGAAAAGTACAGGTTTTTGCGAATTTGTCTGAACTTGAGGCCTGGGCAGCAAAAACTGCACCCGAAACCCCTGTTTTTGTGGTGGCACAGACCACTTTTCGGGTGGAAAGCTGGCTGGAATGCAAAGCCTTCATAAAAAAAGTGTGTACAAATGCCGCAATATTTGATACAATATGCAATGCAACGTGGGCGAGGCAACAGGAAGCGGAAGACCTCAGCCAAAAATGCGACCTGATGGTCGTCATTGGCGGTCATCATTCTTCCAACACCCAAAAGCTGCTGCAGGTAGCCGCCAAGCATACCCGTGCCGTTTCGGTCGAGACAGCCAGCGAGCTGGACCGCAGTTGGTTCCGGGGTGTGGAAACGGTGGGGGTAACAGCCGGGGCTTCAACGCCTTCGTCTATAATTGAGGAGGTACGTAACAACATGAGTGAAGAAATCCGTGACGACATGAGTTTTGCCGAGATGCTGGAGGCGTCGGAGGCAAAGCCCCTGTTCGCTGGTAAAATCGTAAAAGCCAAAGTCATCAGCGTCAGCCCCACCGAGTGTGTGGTCGGCATTGATGGTTCCAAGCATACCGGCATTGTAAAGCTCAACGAGATGACCAACGATCCCGGCGCCCGCATGGAGGACCTGGTTAAGGTGGACGACGAGCTGGATCTGGTTGTGGTGAAAACCAACGATCAGGAAGGCGTCGATACCCTGTCCCGCGTCCGCTTTGAGTCCCAGAAGGGGATGAAGGACGTGTCCGAGGCGGCTGAAAACGGCAACGTAATGGAAGGCGATGTCGTGGAGGCCAACAAGGGCGGCGTTGTTGTGATGGTGAAGGGCGTGCGGGTGTTTGTGCCCCGCTCCCAGGCCACCATGCGCCGCGACGAGGATTACACCAAGCTGGTGGGCCAGCATGTGAAGCTGGTGATTACCGAGTGCGCGGGCCGCAAGATCGTCGGCAGCATCAACAAGGTGACCGCCGAGGAAAACAAGGCCAAGCGCGAGGAGTTCTGGAAGGACGTTGAGGTGGACAAAAAGTACACCGGCGTCGTCAAGAGCCTGACCAGCTACGGCGCCTTTGTGGACATCGGCGGCGTGGACGGCCTGTGCCACATCAGCGAGCTGAGCTGGTCCAACATCAAGCATCCCTCCGAGGTTGTGAGCGTGGGCGACACCATCGAAGTGTACGTCAAGAGCTACGACCCCGAGAACCAGAAGGTTTCCCTCGGCTACAAGAAGGAAGAGGACAACCCCTGGGAGAAGCTGAAGAACGAGTACCCCATCGGCAGCGAGTTCGACGCGCCGGTCGTGTCCATCACCAAGTTCGGTGCGTTTGTGCGCATCCTGCCGGGCGTGGACGGTCTGGTTCACATCAGCGAGATTTCCAACGAGCGGGTCAACAAGGTCAGCGATGTGCTGAAGGTCGGCGATATGGTCAAGGTCAAACTGATCGACGTCGATTTCGACCGCAAGCGGATCAGCCTGTCCATGAAGGCCTGCCTGCCCGAGGAGGGCGAGGCGTCCGACGAGGGCGACGCGGAATAACCCAACGGCAATACGGCCCGGCGGCGCGCAGGCGCGCGGGCTGTAACGGAGCCTGCCTGGTAACAGGCGGGCTCCGTTTGCTTTACCCTGAAATCTGACAGATAAGGGCGGAATGTCCAATGCAAAAAATCAAGGCGTTCATCACAAAATATTACGAGGGGCTGGCCTATCTGTTTTTCGGCGGGCTGGCCACCCTGCTCAACCTGGTGCTGTTTGCGGTGTTCCAGGCGGCGTTTGGCACCGGGTTCGCGGCGGGCGCGGGCAACATCCTCAACAACTGCCTGTGCATCCTGTTCGCCTACTGGACCAACCGGACCTTTGTGTTCAAAAGCCAGAACCGCGGCAGCGATATTTTCAAGGAGTTCGGCCAGTTTGTGGCCTGCCGGCTGGGCACTTTGGTGCTGGATCAGTTCAACCTCTGGCTGGGCGTTACGGTGCTGGGGCCGCGGCTGGTTCCGGCCGCCAGCCTTGCCCTTTGGGCCATGGGGGTCAAGCTGGCATCGCAGGTCATTGTGATTTTGGCCAACTATGTTTTTTCCAAGCTCTTCATATTTAACAAGAAAAAATAGGAGGTTTTTGTAGGATGAAAAACAGAGTTCACGGGCGCGGCTTTCGCCTCGCCGGGCTGGTTCTGGGGATTGTGGCGGCTGCGCTGGCCACCACCTCCATCGTGTTTTCCGCCATTGGGATGCACCAGGCGCGCCTGTGCAAAAATTGTCATAAGGGGGCTGAATTTCAATGAGCCGTTACACCCATGAGGAAATCCTGTCCAAGGTAGACCACACCCTGCTCAAGCCGGAGGCCACCTGGCCCCAGGTGCAGGTTCTTTGCGACGAAGCCATGCGCTGGCATACGGCCTCGGTCTGCATCAACACCTGCTATGTGCGCCAGGCCGCCGCCTATATGGGCGGCAAGATCCCGGTGTGCTGCGTGGTCGGCTTTCCGCTGGGCGCCATGGACACCGCCTCCAAGTGCTTTGAGGCCCGCACCGCCGTGGAGAACGGCGCCGAGGAGGTGGACATGGTCATCAACATCGGCCGGATGAAAAACAAGGAGTACGACGCCGTGCGCGCCGACATCGCCGCCGTAAAGAAGGCCGTGGGGGACAAGGTTCTCAAGGTCATCATCGAGACTTGCCTGCTGACCGACGAGGAGAAGGAAATTCTGTGCGACATCGTGCCCGAGGCGGGCGCCGATTATATCAAGACCAGCACCGGCTTCTCGACCGCGGGGGCCACCTTCCACGACATCGAGCTGTTTGCGCGCTGCGTGCGGGGCCGCTGCAGGATCAAGGCGGCCGGCGGCATTGCCACCGTGGACGATATGGAAAAGTTTTTGGAGCTGGGCGCCGACCGTTTGGGCACCTCCCGCGCCGTAAAGCTGCTGGCCGGGGACTGACCCCGCCGGTTCGCTTTGCGCCGGAACCCCGCGGATGCGGGCCTGCGGCACCCCGCCCCCTGCCTTTGGGCAGCGGGGCGGGGTGCCTTTTTTTGGCGGCGCAGGCCGCAAAAAAAGGCCCGGCATTGCGATACGGCGGCGATTGTGGTATACTGACTAACGTATCGGCAAATGCAAAAGCGGAGGTGAGCGGATGCGGCACCACAACAGCGGCAAACCAAAAACCCGCGCGGCGCGGGCCGTCGCGTCGGCGCTGCTGGCGTTGCTCTGCACGGGATGCAGCGCGGCGGCAGGCTCCGCGGATGTGGACGCCCTGCTGCGCGCGCCCCAGCTTACCGGCCAAAGCAGCGCCGTGCTGCGCGCCCTCAACAGCTATCTGGGGGCGACGGCCACCCTGAAATACCCCGCCAGCGGCGATTTTCTGTCCCCGTTTCTGTTTGGGGACTGGGACGGCGACGGCACCCAGGAGGCGGCCGTCCTCTACGCGGGCGACGGCAGCGGCGCCAACGTCTGGCTGGCCGTGCTGGAACCCGGGCAGGACGGCACCTGGCGCGTGACCCAAACCGCCGAGGGGCTTTCCTCCGAGGTGGAAAGCGTGACCTACGCCCGCCTGCGGGAGGATGACTCCCAGCAGATTCTGGTGGGCTACGGCAGCCAGGGCGACACCTACCTGACCGTATACTCCTACACGAACGACAGCGCCGGCAGCACCCTGCAGACGGTGCTTCGCCAGGCTTATACCGAGATGCTGCTGGCCGACATCACCGGCCGCACCGACACCCAGGATCTTGTGCTGGCCCTGCCCAGCGAGGACCCGGGCGAGGGCGTAAACCTGCAACTGCTGACCAGCGTGAGCGGCACCTTCAAATCCAGCCAGCTTTTGTCCATCGGGGCAGGGGTGTACAGCAGCTGCGCTTCGCTCCATGCGGGCACCGGCCGGGACGGCGGCTCCTACCTGGTTATGGACGGCTGGGCGGGCGGCGCCGGAACCTACCTGGCCTCCACAATCCTTGTGTACGACGGCACCAATTTTTTGACCGTATACCAGCCGGTCAACGTAAGCGATTTTTACCGCGCCACCACCCGGTACGACCCCGCGCTGCTGAGCCAGGACATCGACGGCAACGGCACCGTGGATATCCCGGTGGAGGTGGACGACGGCGGCGTGCTGGACGCGCCCGTGGACAAACGGCTTCGCTTTTTGCTTTGGAAGGATTACACCACCAACGGCGGCGGCAACACCGAGTTTGGCGTGTACGACACCGAGTATCAGTTTTTTCTGCCCCTGCCGGAATCGCTGCACGGCAACATACGGCTGCGCAGCAACGCCGCGGCCACCGGCTGGGTCCTTGCCAACGCCGAGGACGGCACCGTTTACTGCGAACTGCGGGCGGTAGACCAAAAGGAGGCGCAGAACGGCGATTACCTGCGCATTGCCAACATGGGCAGCCAGCAGCTGCAGGTGCGGGTGCTGACCGCCAAAAGCTACTACGGGCTTTCGGCGGAGGATATCGCCAAAAAAGTCGTATTTCTGAACGGCTGAGCCGCCGCGGTACGGCGCAGATGATTTTCCAAAATGAAATATGGAGGAAAAGCCAATATGAAACGAGTTCTGGTTGTGGAAGACGAGGACAGCATCCGCGAGATGGTGGCCCTCAACCTGAAAATGGCCGGGTGGGAGGTGCTGGAGGCGCCCAGCGCCGAGCGCGCGCTGGAACAGCTGCAGGCAACCCCCGCTTGCGACGCCGCCCTGCTGGACATTATGCTGCCGGGGATGGACGGGCTTTCCCTCTGCGAGACGATCCGCCGCGGCAACAGCGAGATCGGCATCATCATGGTATCGGCCAAGGGGCAGGAGGCCGATAAGATCCGCGGCCTTTCCATCGGCGCGGACGATTATATCACCAAGCCGTTCTCGGTCAGCGAGCTGGTGGCCCGGGTGGAGGCGCTGGTGCGCCGGGTGCGCCGCGCCGCCCCCGGCGACCCCCACGACCCCGGCGCCGAGCCCGACCAGCTGGTGAGCGGCCCCTTTGTGCTGGACGAAAAAAGCCGCGTGCTGTACAAGGCCGGCAGCGCCATCGACCTGACCCAGGTGGAATTTCAGATCATGGAGCTGTTTTTCCGCAACCCGGGCACCGCGCTGGTGCGCGAAAAAATCCTGGAGGGCGTGTGGGGCAAGGGGTATTTTGGGGACGTAAAGATCGTGGACGTCAACATCCGCCGCCTGCGGATGAAGATTGAGGACGAACCCAGCAGCCCCGAGCATATTCTGACCGTGTGGGGCTACGGGTACCGCTGGAACGCCTGAGCGGCGCAAACCCGCGGGCAAACGGGACGGGGAAGGGGGCAGGCGCCATGCGAAGCATCACCCACCGCTGGCTGCGCGGCAGCCTGCTGATCACGGTGCTGGTGGTTATTGTGGCCGAGACGCTGTATATGTACAGCACCTACCAAAGCTACTACGGCAGCGCGCGGCAAAGCATCGTCAACCGGTTTTCCACCCTAACGGGCCAATTGCAGGCCACCGGCACCGCCGGGGACGCCGACCAGACCGCCGCCAGCCGCGCGCTGGCGCTGCGCCGGTCCGTGGAGCAGTTTGCCGAGAAGGATAAATTTGAATTTATGCTGCTGGACGCCTCCGGCGCGGTCATCGCCTCGTCCAGCGGAACCGACCCCGCCGGCCTTGTCAACGCCGCCGATTTTGCCGCCGCGCAGGAAAACGCCTCCGGCATCGGCAGCGCGGTGTTCAACACCTCGGAGGGGGAGAGGGTTCTCTCGGTGACCATGCTGGTGCCCTACGCGGCCGATTCAATCACGGCGCTGCGGATGGTCACCAGCATGACGCTGGTGGACAAGCGCATTTTTCAGGCGTTTGCGGCCTCGCTGGGCGTGGCGCTGACCGTGCTTTGCTTCACAATCTGGAGCGGGCTGTTCTTTGTGCGTTCCATCGTGCGGCCGCTGGGCCAGATCGAGGCGACCGCCACCAAAATCGCCAAGGGCGACCTTTCGGTGCGGCTGCCCGACGCCCGCTACAACGACGAGGTGGGCCGCCTTTGCGTCACCATCAACCAGATGGCAGAGGACCTTGCCAAGACCGACAAGATGAAAAACGAGTTTATCTCCTCGGTCAGCCACGAGCTGCGCACCCCCCTGACCAGCATCAAGGGCTGGGTGGAAACGATCGGCAACCTCAAGGATCCGAACGACGAGAACTACCGCAAGGGGATTGCGATCATCGGGGCCGAGACCGACCGTTTGTACACGATGGTGGAGGAGCTGCTGGATTTTTCCCGCCTGCAAAACGGCATCCGGCTCAAGTGCGAGGTGCTGGACCTGGTGGCCGAAACCACCGACGCCGCCCTGTTTGTGGAGGCCCGCATCAAAAACGAGGGGCTGCGGCTGGTGTACAACGAGCCGGAGGAGCTGTACCCGGTCTGGGCCGACCCCGGGCGGCTGCATCAGGTGCTGGTCAACCTGCTGGACAACGCGATCAAGTATTCCGAGAAGGGCGGCGCCGTCGTCATCACGCTGGAACGGCGGGGCCCCACCGTCACCGTGGCCGTGCGGGACCAGGGGCGGGGCATCTCGCCCGAGGATCTGGCCAACGTGAAACAGAAATTTTTCAAGGGCAAAAACGCGGTGCGCGGGTCGGGCATCGGCCTGGCCGTCGTGGATGAGATCGTGGCCGCGCTGGGCGGCACGCTGGACATCGCCAGCACGCTGGGCATGGGCACCACGGTCAGCATCACGCTGCCCATCTACCACGCCGGGCAGGAATACCTGCACGCCGCCGGCCCGGCGCTGCCGCCCGACCGCGGCGCAGGCTGAGGCACGCCCGCTTTTTCCGGCGTCCGCCGCATTGTAAGGAGAACAGAATGCAACACGAACCAAGACCGACCGAAAAATTCCGCACCAGCGTGGGCGGGCAGGCGCTGATGGAGGGCATTATGATGCGCGGCCCCCAAAAAGTGTGCTGCGCCGTGCGCAAGCCGGACGGCGGGATCGATTTGACCTACGGCGAGGTACATGCCCACTGGTACAACAAGGTGCCGCTGGTGCGGGGCGTCTGCAACATGGCGGAAAACCTGTACAGCGGCTACCAATACCTGATGCACTCGGCCGATGTGGCGCTTTCCGCCGCAGACGAGGCCGAGGAAACGCCCTCCCGGCTGGACAAGTGGCTGGACGAACACACCGGCCCCGCGTTTCAAAACGCGCTGATGGGGCTTTCGGCCTTTGCGGGGGTGCTGCTGGCCGTGGCGCTGTTCACGTTTTTGCCCACCTTTCTTACCGGCGCCCTCAGCCGCCTGGTGGCGATGGGCCGCTGGCCCAAGGTGCTGCTGGAGGCGGGCATCAAGCTGGCGCTGTTTTTGGGGTACCTGTTCCTCTGCACCCGGATGAAGGAAATCCACCGCGTGTTTGAGTACCACGGCGCCGAGCATAAGACCATCGCCTGCTACGAGGCCGGCGAACCCCTGACCGTGGAAAACATCCGCCGGCACAGCCGGTTTCATCCCCGCTGCGGCACCAGCTTTCTGGTGCTGGTGCTGCTCATCAGCATTTTGCTGTACGCCGTTTTGCCCTGGACCAGCACGGCCCTGCGCGTTTTGTACAAGCTGGCCCTGCTGCCGGTGCTGGTGGGCATCTCCTACGAGCTGCTCAAATGGTCCGGGCGCTCCAACAGCCCGCTGGCCCGGGCAATCGCCCGGCCGGGGCTTTGGCTGCAGCGGCTGACCACCTTTGAGCCGGACGATTCGATGATTGAGGTGGCCATTGCGGCGGTGACCCCGGTTCTGCCCGCAACCCCCGCCGGGGGCGCATGGTAAGCCTGCGGGGGGCGGCGCCCGGCGCGGCGGTGCGGGCGGTGGCGGCGGCGCTGGCCGCCGCGGGCTGCCCGGACGCCGCGTACGACGCGCGGGAGCTGTACCGCATTGCCGCCGGGCACGACAGCCGCCTGGACCGCGGCCCCCTGCCCGACGCGCTGGCCGACCGCCTGCAAACGCTGGCCGTGCGCCGCGCCGCGCGGGAGCCGCTGCAATACCTGGCGGGCTGCTGGGATTTTTTGGACTTTACGCTGGCCGTGGGCCCCGGCGTCCTTTGCCCCCGCCCCGATTCCGAGACGGTTTGCGAGGCCGCGCTCGACTGCCTGCGGCAGTCCGGGCAGACGGCGCCCCGGGTGTTCGATCTCTGCGCGGGCAGCGGCTGCCTGGGGCTGGGCATCCGCCGGTTTTGCCCCGGCGCCGCCGTGACCTGCGTGGAAAAAAGCCCTGAGGCGCTGTTTTATCTGCGCCGGAACGCGGCCCGCGCGCTGCCCGGCTTTGACGCCGCGCACCCCGCCGTGACCGTGGCGGAGGCCGATGTTTTTGCGCTTTGGCAAACGCTGCCCGGGGGCGGGCTGGATCTGATTGTTTCCAACCCGCCCTACCTGACCGCCGCCGAGATGGCCCACAGAATGCCGGAGGTGGCGCGCGAGCCCGCCATGGCCCTGGACGGCGGGGACGACGGGCTGGCCTTTTACCGGCTGCTGACCGCGCGCTACCGCGCGGCCGTGCGCCCCGGCGGCTGGCTGGTGCTGGAGATCGGCGCCACGCAGGCGGAGGCCGTGACCGCGCTGGGGCGCCAGGCGGGCTGGCGCCCGGTTTTTTGCCGCAGGGATCTTGGCGGAAGGGACCGCGCCGTGGCCCTGCAAAATCCGGCGCTTTCCGGGGAAGGATAACGCGAAAGGCGCGCGCAAAAACCTTGCGGGCAAAATGCACAACGAATGGTTGTAATTTGCGCCGCAGCCGTGTATAATAGGGCTATTGCAAGCAAACCGCCGCCGGCGGAACAAAAGGAGAACGACATGGCAGACAAAGATAAAAAAACCGCGACCCCGGCCAAACAGATCATACCGACCGGGGACAAGAAGGCTGCGCTGGAAACCGCGCTGGCCCAGATCGAAAAGCAGTTTGGCAAGGGCGCCGTCATGAAGCTGGGCGCCAACGTGGCCATGCAGGTGGACGCCATCTCCACGGGCAGCATCGGGCTGGATATGGCGCTGGGCGTGGGCGGCATGCCGCGCGGCCGCGTGGTGGAGGTCTACGGGCCGGAATCCTCGGGCAAAACCACGCTGGCCCTTCATGTGCTGGCCGAGGCCCAGAAGGCCGGCGGCGAGGTGGCCTTTATCGATGTGGAACACGCGCTGGACCCCGCCTACGCCCGCGCGCTGGGCGTGGATATCGACAGCCTGCTGGTCAGCCAGCCGGACACCGGCGAGCAGGCCATGGAAATCTGCGAGGCGCTGGTACGCTCGGGCGCCATCGACGCCGTGGTCGTGGACTCGGTGGCCGCCATGGTCCCGAAGGCCGAGATCGAGGGCGAGATGGGCGATTCCCACGTCGGCCTGCAGGCCCGCCTGATGAGCCAGGCCCTGCGCAAGCTGACCGGCATCATCGGCAAGACCAACACGGTCTGCATTTTTATCAACCAGCTGCGCGAAAAAGTGGGTATTGTCTACGGCAACCCCGAGGTTACCACGGGCGGCCGCGCGCTCAAGTACTATTCCTCGGTGCGGGTGGACGTGCGCCGGATCGAGGGGCTCAAGGATTCCTCGGGCCAGTTCATAGGCAACCGCACCCGCGCCAAGATCGTCAAGAACAAGGTGGCGCCCCCCTTCAAGGAGGCCGAGTTCGACATCATGTTCGGCGAGGGCATCTCCAAGATCGGCGAGCTGGTCGATCTCGGCGTCAAGATCGGCGCGGTGCAAAAGAGCGGCGCCTGGTTCAACTACGGCGACGTGCGGCTGGGCCAGGGGCGCGACAACGCCAAAATCTACCTGAAGGAACACCCCGAGATCGCCAAGGAGATCGAAAAGCTGATCCGGGAGAACGCCGATAAGCTGTCCGGCAAGAAAAACGCGCCCGCCAAGCCGCTGCTCTCCAAGGCGGACGGCGCGGACGCCGCCGAGGCCGCCCCCGCGCCCAACACGACGGGCAGCGAGGTCGATCTGGACATCATGGTGGACGACTGATGCCGGAACTGACCGAGATACGGCAGACCGCCCGCGGCCGCTACGCCCTGCTGCTGGACGGCGCGTTCGCCTTTTCGCTGGACGAGGAAACGTTTGCCGCCGCCGGCCTCCATACGGCCGATTGGCTGGACGAGGCCGAGGTGGAGGCGCTGCGCCGCCAAAGCGACACCCGCAAGGCCGCCGACAAGGCCATGGAGCTGCTGGCGCTGCGCGACCACGCGGCGGGGGAGCTTTACCAAAAGCTGTGCCGCCGGTTCGACGCCCCCAGCGCCGCCGCCGCCGTGGCCAAAATGCAGGCGCTGGGCCTTTTGGACGACGGGAGCGTTGCCCGCCGCCGCGCCGCCGAGCTGCTGCGCAAAAAAAAGAGCCGCCGAGAGATCGAGGCAGACCTGCGCGCCAAGGGCATAGACCGGGACACCGCCGCCGCCGTGCTGGCGGAGCTGTACGAAGGGGACGGCGGCGAGGGGCCGGACCCCGAGCTGGAAAACGCCCGCAGGCTGGTGCAGGGCGCCTATGCGTCCCGCCTGGCCGCCGGCAGGCGGGACGCCGTGGCGGCCGCGCTGGCCCGGCGCGGGTTTGCGCACGCCGTCATCCGCGCCGTGCTGGACGAGGCCCGGGACGCTTGCCCGGACGACCCCGGCGATGCACCGTAACACAACACGACAGATGGGATGGAACGTATGAAGATTGCGATTGTTTCCTTGGGATGCCCCAAAAACCAGGTGGACGCGGATGTGTTCTGCCACGCGCTGCTCAAGGACGGCCACGAGACGGTGGCCGACCCCGCGCAGGCCGACCTGATCATCGTCAACACCTGCGGGTTTATTGAAGCCGCCAAGACTGAGGCCATCGAAAACATTCTGGCGGCCTGCGCCTTCAAAGAGCAGAACCCCGCCCTCAAGGTGATGGTGACCGGCTGCCTGGCCGAGCGGTACAAGGACGAGATCCTGACCGAAATGCCCGAGGTGGACGCCGTGGTGGGCATCGGCAGCAACAGCGCGCTGCCCGCCATCGTCCGGCGGCTGTGCGGGCAGGGCGAAGCCCATCTGGAAAGCTACGGCCCCAAAAAGGATATGCCGCTGGGCGGCGCGCGCGTCATCTCCACGCCGCGGCACTACGCCTATCTGAAAATTGCCGAGGGCTGCAACAACCGCTGCCATTACTGCGCCATCCCGCTGATCCGCGGCCCGCTGCGCAGCCGCCCGGTGGCCGATTGCCTGGCCGAGGCCCGCTGGCTGGCCGGGGAAGGCGTGCGGGAGCTGATTCTTGTGGCGCAGGACCCCACGGCCTACGGCGAGGACTGGGGCAGGCCCGGCGCCGTGGGCGAGCTGCTGGACGGCCTGAACGCCATTGAGGGCATCCGCTGGATCCGGGTGCTGTACGCCTACCCCGAGCGGATCTCGGACGCCTTTATCGACGCGCTGGTGCGCAACCGGAAGGTCGTGCCCTATCTGGATCTGCCGATCCAGCACTGCGACGACGCCGTGCTGAAGGCCATGAACCGCCGCGGCGGCCGCCGCGAGATCGAGGACGCCCTTGCGCGGCTGCGCGCCGCCATCCCCGGCATCACCCTGCGCACCACCCTGATCGCCGGGTTCCCCGGCGAGACCGAGGCCCAGTACGGGGAGCTGTGCGATTTTGTGCGGGCCGCCCGCTTTGACCGGCTGGGCTGCTTTGCCTACTCGGCGGAGGAAAACACCGTGGCCGCCGGGATGGACGGCCAGCTGGACGAGGAGACAAAACAGCGCCGCGCCGAACATATCATGGAAATACAGGCCGATATCATGGCGGAAAAGCAGGCCGAGAAGGTGGGCCGGACGCTGGAATGCATCTGCGATGCCTTTGACGGGGAAAACGACCGGTGGCTGCTGCGCAGCAAGGCCGACACGCCGGAGATCGACGGCAGCGTGCTGACCCCCGCGCAGCCCGCCCTGGCGCCCGGCGCTTTCTACCGCGTGCATATCACCGGCAGCGATACCTACGATCTATACGGAGAAGTGGAGGAAACGATATGAATTTGCCTAACAAACTGACGTTGGCGCGCGTTTTTTTGGTTCCTGTGTTTATGGTGTTCGCGGCGCTGGCCGGGTACGGCACCGACCATTTCCGCCCGGCGCTGATGCTGTTGAGCGGCATTGTTTTCGGCATTGCCAGCTTTACGGATTTTTTGGACGGCTACCTTGCCCGCAAGGAGCATCTGGTGACGGATTTCGGCAAGTTTGCCGACCCGCTGGCCGATAAAATGCTGACGACGGCGGCCCTGATCTACATGGTGGTGGACGGAATGTGCAACCCGGTCGTGCTGGCCGTGGTCATGTTCCGGGAATTTGCCGTGGCCGGCGTGCGGATGATTGCGGCGGCCTCCGGCACCGTGATCGCGGCCAACATGTGGGGCAAGGCCAAGACGGTGCTGCAGATGGTGACGGTGCTGGTCTACTATTTCGGCGCCGCCATGAGCCCGGCGTTTCCGGATACCGCGCTGTTTGACGCGCTGGTGGGCATTTTGTGCTGGCTGGTGGCCATCGTGACCCTGATCTCGGGCGTGCGCTACCTGTGGGACAACCGCGGCTGCATCCATACCGCCAAATAAACGCCGCGCCGGAGCCCGGCGCGGAAAAACTGCGGCGCCCCGGCCGTTCCATGTAAAAAAAATGAGGGAGTTTTTGCCATGCAGATTTTTAACACCATGACCCGCCAGAAGGAGGACTTTGTGCCCCAGAAGGCAGGCGAGTACCGCATTTACGTCTGCGGCCCCACCGTATACAACTACATCCACATCGGCAACGCCCGCCCGATGGTGGTGTTTGATACCCTGCGCCGCTACCTGGAATACCGCGGCAACAAGGTGCTGTATGTTTCCAACATCACGGATATTGACGATAAGCTGATCAAAAAGGCGCAGGAGGAGGGCACCTCCATGCAGCAGGTGGCCCGCAAATTTGAGGACGAGTACCTGCGCGACGCCGAGGGCCTTAACGTCAAAAGGCCGACCGTCCAGCCCCGCGCCACCGAGCATATCGCGGAAATACTGGGCATCGTGGCCGATCTGGTGGCCGGCGGCCATGCCTACGCGGCCAAAAACGGCGACGTTTACTTCCGGGTAAAATCCGACCCCGGCTACGGCAAGCTGAGCCATCTGAACCTGGAGGATCTGGAAAGCGGCAACCGGGAGCTGCGCAGCCGGCTTTCCGACGACCTTAAGGAGGACCCCGCCGATTTTGCGATCTGGAAGGCCGCCAAGCCCGGCGAACCCGCCTGGGAAAGCCCCTACGGCCCCGGCCGCCCCGGCTGGCACATTGAGTGCAGCGCCATGGCCCGCCGCCACCTGGGCGATACGATCGACCTGCACGCGGGCGGGCAGGACCTGGTGTTTCCCCACCACGAGAACGAGATCGCCCAAAGCGAATGCGCCAACGGCTGCACCTTCAGCCGCTACTGGATGCACAACGGCTTTTTGAACATCGACAACCAGAAGATGAGCAAAAGCCTCAACAACTTTTTTACGGTGCGGGAGATCGCGGACAAGTACGGCTACGAGCCGATCCGCTACTTTATGCTGACGGCGGGTTACCGGATGCCCCTGAACTATACGATCGAGCTGATCGAAAGCTGCAAAAACGCGCTGGAACGGCTGTACACCTGCCGCGAAAATCTGGATTTTGCGCTGGAACACGCCCACGGCGACGACGCCTCCCTGACCGAAAAGGCCGCCGAGGCCCGCCGCAGGTTTGTGGCCGCAATGGACGACGACCTCAACACGCCCGACGCGCTGGCCGCCCTGTTTGACCTTGTCAAGGAGATCAACACCCGCTCCGCCGGGGCCGACAGGGCCTCGCTGGAGCAGGCCGCCGCCGCGTTCGACGAGCTGACCGGCGTGCTGGGGCTGCTGTACAACCGCAAAAAGGACGATGTTCCGCCCGAGGTGAGCGCCCTGGTGGCCGAGCGGGCCGCCGCCAAAAAGGCGAAGGACTGGCCCAGGGCCGATGCTTTGCGCGCGCAGCTGGCCGGGCTTGGCTGGAGCGTGATGGACACCGCCAAGGGCCCCCAGCTTACCCGCCTGTAAAATTTTGCCGCGGAAGGAGTGCTGCCGATTGAACACCCGCCTGTGGACCCAACGCGAAAAACGCTGGCTGCGGTGTGCGCTGCTGGCCGCCTTTGCCGTCCGCCTGGCGCTGACGGTCGCCACCGGCGGCTACACCTACGACATGAGCTGCTTTGCCGCCTGGGGCGATAAGCTGGCGCAGCAGGGCCCCGCGGCCTTTTATGCGGACGGCTATTTTGCCGATTACCCGCCCGGCTACCTGCCGGTGCTGGGGGCGGTTGCGCTTTTGCGCAACGGCTTGGGGCTTTCCTACGAATCGGCCGCGGCCCATCTGCTGCTGGTGCTGGTGCCGTCCCTGTGCGACGCGGCCACGGCGGCGCTGGTTTTTTGCACGGCCCGCCGCTGGGCCGTGGGGGAGGCCGCCGCCCGCCGCCTGACCCTGTTTGCGGCGTTTTGCCCGGTGCTGCTCTACGACACCGCGATCTGGAAGCAGATCGACGGCGCGTTTGCGCTGCCGCTGGTGCTGTGCTTTTGGTGGATGGAGCAAAAGCGCTGGGCGCCCGCCTGCCTGGCCTACGGCGCGGCGCTGGCCGTAAAGCCGCAGGCGCTGCTGTTTGGGCCGGTGCTGGCC
>CAYWID010000004.1:126275-248134 GCA_964458285.1 uncultured Subdoligranulum sp.
GCTGGCCCTGGCGCCGCCGCTGCTGGCCGGGCTGCCGTTTTACGGCTTTGCCCGGCTGGCGCCCAGCCTGCTGGACAAATACCGCAGCACGGCCACCGGCTACCTGTACGCCACCATCAACGCCTTCAACTGGTTTGCGGCGCTGGGCGGCAACTGGCAGGCGATGGACGCGCCGGCGATCGGCCCGCTTACCTGGCAGATGCTGGGGGCGGCCAACCTGGCGGCGCTGACGGCGGGGCTGGCAGCGCTGGCGGCGTACAGCGCCCGCAAAAAGCAGTTTTCGCCGCTGCTGCTGGCCGCCGTCTATGGGATGGGCGTGTACACCTTTGCCCACTGTATGCACGAGCGGTACATGGTGGCGGGGGTGCTGCTGGTGCTGCTGGCCGCCGCCCGCTGGAACGACCGCCGCCTTTTTGGCGCGGGGGTGGGGTTTTCGCTGATCGGGCTCAACAACCTGGCCGCGGTCTACACCCAGGTGGGCGGAAGCGACGAGTGGCTGAACAGCGCCACAAGCGTGGGACTGACCCGCATTTTGGGCTTTGCCGAGACGGCCTGCTTTCTGCTGCTGCTGTACGCGGCGCTTGACCTTGTGCGGGGCGGCGCCCGCCTGCCCCTGGACGCGGCGGCCCCCGCCGCGCCCTGCCTGCCGCAGCCGGTGAAGGCCGTGCGCCGCGCCGCGCGCGGGGCGCAAACGGATGCCGCGCGCGGCAAGGCGGCCGGAACCGGGACGCCGCCCGCCGCCCCGGCCCTTTTGGCGGTTCCGGCCCCCCAGCCCGCCTGGACGCGGCGGGAGGCGTGGGCGCTGGCGGCGCTGACCGCGCTGACGGCCCTGTTCAGCTATGCCTACCTTGGCGATACCACGGCGCCCCAGACCGCGCTGGACACGGTGGGGGCGGCAGCCTCGGAGGCGTTTTTGCTGGCGGGGGAGACGGTGCCCGCCACCCTGTGGGTCTATCCGGGCATCAACGAAAACGGAACCCTGACCGTGGTGGACGACGACACCGGCAACGTTGCGGCCTCCCTGACCCTGGACGGCGGCACCTGCTTTACCTGGATTTCCACCCCCTTTGCGGGAACGGGCAAAAGCTACACGGCCACCCTGGAAAACGGGCGCGTCATCGAGATCGCGCTGCGGGACGCGGCGGGCAGCCCGGTGGCGGCGGCGGGCGGCGGCGCCCTGCTGGACGAGCAGGCCGCGGTGCCCGGGGTTTTCAGCCAGCTCAACAGCATGTATTTTGACGAGATCTACCATGGCCGCACCGGCTACGAGATGCTCCACAAAATGACCGTCTACGAGACGACCCATCCGCCGCTGGGCAAGGATTTTATCCTGCTGGGCATCGCCCTGTTCGGGATGACCGGCTTCGGCTGGCGGTTTGCGGGCGTCCTGTTCGGGGTGCTGCTGGTGCCGCTGTGCGGCTGCTTTGCCCGCCGCCTGACCCGCAAGCCCTGGGTGGGGCTGACGGCGGCCTGTCTGATCGCGCTGGATTTTATGCGGTTCAGCCAGAGCCGCATCGCCACCATCGACACCTGCTCCACCTTCTTTATCCTGCTGGGCGCGTATTGTATGCTGTGGTACGCCCAAAGCGTACTGACGCGCGGGGTGTGCAGATCCCTGCTGCCGATGGCGCTGGGCGGCGCAGCGTTTGGGCTGGGGGCGGCCTCCAAGTGGACGGGCATTTACGCGGGCGTGGGGCTGGCCGTCCTGTATTTTTTGGTTCTGGGCCTGCGCCGGCGCCAGAAGCCCGCCCGGTTCGGCAGGGAGTTCTTCACGGCGGCGTGGGGCGGCGTACTGTTTTTTCTTTGCATCCCGTTCCTGCTTTATCTGGGCGCCTACCTGCCCTACTGGTGGCGGGACCCCGCCTTCAGCCTTAAGGACTGGTGGAACTGCCAGACCTATATGTACTGGTATCATTCCCAGCTTAAAGCGACCCACCCGTTTGAAAGCTATTGGTACACCTGGCCGCTGCTGCTGCGCCCGGTGTGGTATTACATGAACACGAATCTTCCGGCGGGCAGCTACGGCAGCATTGCGGGGATGGGCGGGCCGGTTCTTTGGCTGGGCGGCTTTGCGGCCGTCCTGACCCTGTTCTGGCGCCGGCTGACAGGCCGCGGCACCCGGGCGGGGGCCTGCGTACTGATCCTGTACGCCTCCCAGCTGCTGCCCTGGATGCTGGTGACGCGGGATACCTTTGCCTACCACTATTTTCCCAGCTCGATGTTTGGGCTGGCGGCCCTTGCGCTGCTGCTGGGGGACGCCCGGCAGGAGAAGCGGGCGAAAAAGGCGGCGGCGGCGCTCTGCGCGGCGTCGCTGGTGCTGATGGTGTGGTTTTACCCGGCGCTTTCGGGGCTGCCGGTGCCTTATGCGTGGGCAAAGTCGCTGCTGCGGCTGCCCAGCTGGGGCTTTTATATCCTGTAGGCGGCTTGACGCAAAGCGAAAAAGCAAAACAAAGCAAAACAAGGCGGGCGCCGCCATGGTGGAAAAAATCCACGCATGGCGGCGCCCGCCGTCTGTTTGGGGATGGCTGCGGCGCCGGGCCAAGGCGCCGGGCCAAGGCGCGGGGGCAAGGCGCGGGGGCAAGGCGCCGGGCGCAGCCGTGCGGGCCGCGTTTGCCGCGCGGCGCGGCGCCGGGGCGGGCTTTTGCAGGCCCGGCCTTAGTCCGCAAGATGCAGATGCCGCGGCACGCCGTTGATGTAGATGGGGGTCAGCTCGGCCTGGATCAGGGGGCGGGCGTAGGCTTCAAACTGCGCGTTGACCTGCATCCCGTCCGGGGCGATCCACGCCGCCGGAACCTGTTTTTCGCAGTTGGCGACCCGGTTTACATCCACAAGCTCGATGGCGGAGCAGTAGGGCTGGCTGGAAACGCGGCGGATCGCGCACATTTTGGCGGTCTGGCCGTCGGCGGCGGCCTCCACGGCGGCCCCGCCCACCTGGTAAGCCTCGGTGATGTCGGTGCGGCTGGCCAGGTGGCTGGCGCACCGCTGCAGGGTGGAAAGCTCGATGGCGCGGGTCTTGCAGCCCAGCCGCACCCGGATCAGCTCCGAAAGATAGCGGCTGGTGCCGGACAGGATCGCCTTGTGGCCGAAGGCGTCCAGCCGCCCGGCCGTGGAGACAAGGTCGCACAAAAAGGTGCCTTCCTTGTTTTTGACGCCCTCGCTTACCGCAATGATCACGTTGTGGCGCTCCTTTTCCAGCGCGGCCACCCGGGCCAGGAAGGCGGCCTCGTCAAAGGGGCGCTCGGGCAGAAGGATCATGTCGGGGCCGGCGCAGTCCTCCCCGGCGGCCAGGCAGGCGGCGCCCGCCAGCCAGCCCGTGTGCCGCCCCATAATCTCGGCCACGGTCACGCTGCGGATGTTGTACACGCTGGAATCACAGATGACTTCCTTTAAAATCGTGGCGATGTACTTGGCCGCGCTGCCGTAGCCGGGCGTATGGTCGGTGCAGAGCAGGTCGTTGTCGATTGTTTTGGGCACGCCGATAAAGCAAACGTCGCTGCCGATGCCCGCGCCGTAGGCGGAAAGCCGCGCGATGGTATCCATGCTGTCGTTGCCGCCGATGTAAAACACCGCGCCGATCCCGTGCGCCGCAAACAGCGCGAACAGCTTTTGATAGGGGCGCTCGTCCACGGCCGCGTCCGGCAGCTTGAAGCGGCAGCTGCCCAAATAGCTGGAGGGGGTGCGCTTGAGCAGCTCGATCTCCATCTTGTCGCCCAACAGGCCGTCCAGCTCGACAAGCTTGTTCTGCAGCAGCCCCTCGATGCCGTACTGCATCCCGTACACATGGCGCGCGCCCAGGCTTTTGGCCGATTCAAACACGCCCGCCAGGCTGGCGTTGATGACGGCGGTAGGCCCGCCGGATTGCCCTACCAGAACATTGTTTCCCCATGCCATAGCAAGTTTCCTGCTTTCTTGTTTGTACCAGTGTAAAATTTACGGTTCTGTGTGGCCCAGCACATAGCGCTCAAGGGCCGCCGCCACGCCGTCGTGGTTGTTGTCCAGCGTGACGACATCGGCGGCCGCCATCGCGTCCGGGGTGGCGTTGGCCATGGCCACGCCCAGCCCCGCGGCCGCCAGCATCCGCACGTCGTTGCCGGAATCCCCGCAGGCCATGACCTGGCTGCGGTCCAGCCCCAGCACCCCGGCCAGCGCCAGCAGGCCCCGGCCCTTGTCCACGCCCGGCGCGTTCAGCTCGATGTTGTTGGGAAAGCTGGAGGTGGCCTCCACGGCAAAGCGCGCGGTCACGCCCTGCCAGACCGCCGCGCGCGTGGCCTGATCCCCGTACAGGATGCTGAATTTTTCCACCCCGTGCGGGTGCCGGCGGATCAGCGCGTCCATATCCTCCACGATGTTGCGGCTTTTGCGCAGGTAGGGCAGGATTTCCGGCGGGGCAAAATCCGCCAGCCGGGCGGCGCTGGCCGCCGTGGTGTAGCTTTTGCCGTCGATGAACAGATCCAGGATGCTGTCAAATTCCTTGAGGTAGGCAAAGACGGCCCGGGCCGTGGCGGCGTCAAAGGTAAGCTCCACCAGGCGGTTGCCGGTGGCCAGCTCGGTGACGGTGGCGCCGTTGGAGGTCAGCGCGTAGCGCACCCCCGGCATATGCAAAAACGCCTCCGGCACGCCGGCCACCGGGCGGCCCGTGGCCGGCACCACGGTTACGCCCTGCCGGATGGCCGCCGCAATGGCCGCCAGGGTGCGGGGCGAAATGTTTTTTTGATCGTCGAACACGGTGCCGTCCAAATCAAGGCCGACCAGCCGGATATCCTGCATAGCGTTTCCTCCCTAGCCGTAAACCGTCGGTAAACTCTACCAAGATTGTACCCGATTTTTGGGCGCATTGCAATAAAATCCGGGGAAAGCGCACAATTTTGCCCTTCTTGCCAACAACGGGCCGGGGTGATACAATAAAAGACAATCATTTTTGCCCCGTCCGTCCGCCGCGTGCGGGGGCGGGCCGGAGGGAGGCGCTGCCATGCCGCAGCCAAAATCCGCGCGCCTGTGGTGGCTGGATGCCCTGCGCGGCGCCGCGCTGCTGAATATGCTGGGCTACCACGCCATGTACGACTGGGTGTATGTGTTTGGCCGCCCCGCCGCCTGGTACAGCATCACGGCGCCGGGGTGCCACCTTTGGCAGCAGTACATCTGCTGGAGCTTTTTGCTGATTGCGGGGTTCAGCTTTTCGCTCTCCCGCAGGCCCCTGAAAAACGGGCTGGCCACCGCCGGGTGCGCGGCGCTGCTGACCCTTGTCACGGTTGCGGTGATGCCGTCCGAGCGGATCTGGTTCGGCATTCTGCACCTGATGGCCTGCGCGCTGCTGCTGAGCTGCCTGCTGCGCCCCGCGCTGGAAAAAATACCGCCCGCCGCCGGGCTGGCCGTCTTTGCGGGGCTTTTTTTGCTGACCGACCAGCTGCCGCTGGGCTACCTTGGGTTTGAGGGGCTGCGGCTGGCCGCTTTGCCCCCCGCCCTTTACCGGGCCAACTGGTTCTGGCTGGGGTTCCAGGACATCGGGCATTTTTACTCGGCGGATTACTTTCCGCTGGTTCCGTGGCTGTTTCTGTTCTGGTGCGGGTATTTTCTGTACCGGCTGGCGGCGCCGCGGCTGGCGGCGCGCCCGTGCCGGCCGGCGCCCGCCGCGCTCCGGCCGCTGTGCGCGCTGGGAAGCCGTACGCTGCTGCTTTACATGCTGCACCAGCCGGTGCTGTACGGGGCGCTGTGGCTGGCAAACCGGCTGCTGCCCGCCTTGTAATCGGGCGGAGGAACGGGTATAATGGAACAATCAAAACGGAAAGGCGGCGCGGCAATGCGGATCAGTCTGGTGGTACCATGCTATAACGAGGAGGAGGCGCTGCCGCTTTTTTACGCGGAGGCCAGCCGCGTGGCGGACGGGATGCGGCAGAGCCACGGCGCCGAGTTTGAATTTGTTTTTGTGGACGACGGCTCCCGCGACGGCACCCTGGCCGTGATGCGGCGCCTGCATGCGCAGGACGCGCGGGTGCGCTATGTATCGTTCAGCCGCAATTTCGGCAAGGAGGCCGGCATCTACGCGGGGCTGCAGGCGGCCGCCGGCGACTATGTGGCCATGCTGGACGCCGATCTGCAGGACCCCCCCGCGCTGCTGCCCGCCATGCTGGACGCCCTGCAAACGGGCGAGTACGACTGCGCGGCCACCCGCCGCACCACCCGCAAGGGGGAGCCGCCCGTGCGCAGCTGGTTCGCCCGCCGCTTTTACCGGATCATCAACCGGATGAGCGATACCGAGATTATGGACGGCGCCCGCGATTACCGGCTGATGAGCCGCCGCATGGTGGACGCCGTGCTGTCCATGGCCGAGTACAACCGGTTTTCCAAGGGGATTTTCAGCTGGGTGGGGTTCCGCACCCGATGGTTTGACTACGAGAACGTGGAGCGGGTGGCGGGCGCCACCAAGTGGAACTTCTGGGGGCTGTTCAAGTATTCGATCGAGGGGATCGTGGGCTTTTCCACGGCGCCGCTGGTATTCTCGGCGCTGATGGGGGTCGTTTTTTGCCTGGCGGCCTTTGTGGGCATTCTGTTCGTGATCGTCCGGGCGCTGCTTTTCGGCGACCCGACCTCGGGCTGGCCCAGCATGGTCTGCATTTTGCTGCTGTGCAGCGGGATGCAGCTGTTCTGCGTGGGGATCGTGGGCGAGTATCTGGCCAAGACCTACCTGGAAGTCAAGCATCGCCCCCTGTACATCACGCGGGAGACCGAGGCCGACGCGCGCCCCGACCCGCCCCAAAACAAGTAAACGCGGCGCAGCCCGCGAACAGGAGAATTTGGTTTGAAGAGAGAAAATTTCAGCTCCAGGCTGGGCTTTTTGCTGGTCAGCGCGGGGTGCGCCATCGGCATCGGCAATGTGTGGCGGTTTCCCACCGTGGCGGGCAAGTACGGCGGCGGGGTGTTTGTGCTGTTCTACCTGCTGTTTCTGGCGGCGATGGGCATCCCCGTTCTGACGATGGAGCTGGCCGTGGGCCGGGCCGGGCGGGGCAGCGCGGGCGCGGCCTACAGGGCGCTGGAGCCCAAGGGCAGCCGCTGGCATCTGCACGGCTGGGCCTGCCTGCTGGGCAGCCTGCTGCTGATGATGTACTACACGACGGTCAGCGGCTGGATGGTCAGCTATTTTGTCAAGTTTGCGGCCGGCCGGTTTGCGCACGCGTCCGCGCAGGATACCGCCGCCGTGTTTGCCGCCCTGCTGGCCAACCCCGCGGAGATGGGCTTTTGGATGGCCGTTACGGTGCTGGCCGGCTTTGCCATCTGCAGCTTTGGGCTGCAAAACGGGCTGGAGCGCATCTCCAAATGGATGATGGCGGCGCTGCTGGTGCTGATCGTGATTTTGGCGGTACACAGCATTCTGATGCCGGGCGCCGGCGACGGCCTGCGGTTTTTTCTGCTGCCGGACTGGCAGCGCGCCCGGGCGGCGGGGCTTGGCAGCGTGATCGGCGGGGCGATGAACCAGGCGTTTTTTACCCTGAGCCTTGGCATCGGCGCGATGGAGATCTTCGGCAGCTACATGAACCGCGACCATACGCTGGCAGGGGAGGCCGCCCGCATCTGCGCGCTGGATACCCTGGTGGCCATCTCGGCGGGGCTGATCATCTTTCCGGCCTGCTACTCGTTCGGCATTTCGCCGGACGCGGGGCCAAGCCTGCTGTTCATCACCCTGCCCAACGTGTTTTCCGGCATGGCGGGCGGGCGGCTGTGGGGCAGCCTGTTTTTTCTGTTTATGATCTTCGCCAGCTTTTCTACGGTGCTGGCCGTGTTTGAAAACATTTTGGCCTGCGCCATGGAGCAGTTTGGCTGGAGCCGCCGCCGCGCCTGCGCGGTGGGCGCCGCGCTGGTGCTGGCGGCCAGCGTGCCCTGCGTGCTGGGCTTTAACCTGTGGCGGGGCTTTGCGCCGCTGGGCGCGGGCAGCACCGTGCTGGACGGCGAGGATTTTTTGGTGTCCAACCTGCTGCTGCCGCTGGGCAGCCTTGTCTACCTGCTGTTCTGCGTGACCCGCTGGGGCTGGAACTTCGACAGTTACCTGGCCGAGGCCAACACCGGCAAGGGCGCAAAGCTGCCGGGCTGGCTCAAGCCGTACTTTCGGTTCGTGCTGCCGGTGCTGATCCTGGTCATTCTGGCGCAGGGGCTGCGGTGAGGGCGCAAACAGCGTAAGAAGCGAAACAAGCAGAAAAGCCGGGGGCTGCCGCGCGATGCGGCAGCCCCCGGCTGTTTTGTTCCGAAAAGGAAAAGGAAAATCAGGCTTTGTCTTCGCTGCCGAACAGCTCGATCTTCTCCCTGACCTTGGCGGCGATGGCGTCTGCGCCCGGCTTGAGCAGCTTGCGCGGGTCGTAGCCCTTGCCCTGCTGGTCCTTGCCCGCCAGGATGTAGGCGCGGGTGGCCTCGGCAAAAACAAGCTGGCAGTCGGTGTTGACGTTGATCTTGGAAACGCCCAGGCTGATGGCCTTTTTGACCATCTCATCGGGGATGCCGGTGCCGCCGTGCAGCACCAGCGGAATGTTGTTGGTGGCCTTGTGGATGCGGTCCAGCGCGTTGAAATCCAGGCCCTTCCAGTTGTCGGGGTAGATGCCGTGGATGTTGCCGATGCCGGCGGCCAGGAAATCGATGCCCAGGGAGGTGATCTTGGCGCACTCCTCGGGGTCGGCGATCTCGCCGTTGCCGACGACGCCGTCCTCCACGCCGCCGATGGAGCCGACCTCGGCCTCGATGGACAGGCCCTTGTCGTGCGCCAGCGCAACCAGCTCCTTGGTTTTGGCGATGTTCTCCTCAATGGGATAATGCGAACCGTCGAACATGATGGAGGTGAAGCCCGCCTCAATGCAGGCCTTGGCGCCCTCGTAGGTGCCGTGATCCAGATGCAGCACAACGGGAACCGTGATGCCCAGGCTTTCGTCCATGGCGCGCACCATGGCGGCGACCGTCTTAAAGCCGGTCATGTACTTGCCGGCGCCCTCGGACACGCCCAGGATGACCGGGCTGTTCATGGCCTGCGCCTGCAGCAGCACGCTGCGCGTCCATTCCAGGTTGTTGATGTTGAACTGGCCGACGCCGTAGTGGCCGTCGCGGGCTTTCAGGAGCATATTGGTTGCATTTACCAGCATAAGAAAAACCTCCCATTTTTAGCGTTTCCGCTTACCTTCCGCGCATAAAGCGCCTTACCAGTATTATAGCCCGACATTGACAATAAATCAACAAGATTTGTCCCCGCGCGGCAAGTTTTTGCGGGCATACGCAAAAATATATTGCTGGGCAATGCCCTCCCGCCCGCGCGCGGCGCAGGGCATCCCCCGCGGGAACAGGGTTTTCATGGCGCGCTTCATCCATACGTCCATCGGGCAGGCGCGCCACCGGCCCAGCCCGTACAGCAGCACGCAATCGGCCACCTTGGGCCCCACGCCGCGAACCGTCATCAGCAGCGCGCGGGCCTCGGCCTGGGGCAGGGAAAGCAGAAGCTCCTGGGTGATCCGGCCGTCGGCCACCCGGCGGGCCGCGTCCAGCAGGTAGGCGGCGCGCCAGCCCGCCCGCAGCACGGCCAGCGAAGCCTCCGTCTGGGCGGCCAGCGCCGCCGGGGTGGGAAAGGCGTACAGCCCCTCGGCCAGCGGCGCGCCGCACAAAGCGCACAGCCGCGCCACAATCCCCGTGATCCGCCCGATGTTGTTGTTCTGGCTCAGGATAAAGGCGCACAGCGCCTCAAAAAAGGGCTGGCGCAGCACCCGGATGCCGGGGGCCGCCGCCACGCAGTCCGCCAGGCGGCGGTTGGCGCAAAAACGGCGCTGCATGGCCGGATAATCCAGATCCAGCGCCAGATACCGCTGCCACCAGCCTTCCGGCGCGGCGGGGCCCAGCGGCCGCAGCCACAAATGCCCCCCGGCCGCCCAAAGCTCGGCGGCGTACGCGCCCGCCGCGCCCCGCCACACGCCCGGCGCGGCCTCCCGCCAGCGGAAGCTTTGCCCCCCGCACAGGGTATCGGCCAGGGAATAGCCGTTCTCCGGCCCCAGATCCAGCATACACAACCCCCCGCAAAACAAAATATCGTTGTTTTTTCACTATAACACGGCGGCGGAGGGGACGGCAAGCCAAAAAGCGCGTTGGAAAAAAATTGTGGCATTTTGCGGAGATGCGGGGGATCCGGCGGAAAAAAATCAGCGCAATGCCCACTTGACAGCCAAAATTATCCGGCCTGTTATGTTGATAGTTTTCAACAGCTTGTTGATAACCGTGTCGAAAACCGTACCGCAAAAGGGAAAAAATTGGATTTCCATGCGACTTGTCAACACTTTCAACCGGGTTTTCAACAGGTGGAAACACAAAAACCGGATTTACGGATTGTATAGTGAAAAAAACCGCCGGAACAAAAAACGCCCCCGCGCCCCCCTTGACAAATCAAAATGTCAGAAAAACCTGCGGCGGTTCTGGCAATACTATCCAAAGTATGCTATACTGACTTGGAGCATGACACAGAAATAACACGGCGCGGAAAGCCGCCGCGGCCCCGGCGGAACGGACGGGCCGGGTTTGCGGATTGCTCCGGTACGGCTTGACAAAGAGGCAGGCCCGGCCCGGGCGCTGCCGCCGCCGCCCGCCCACGGCGCGGGCGCACAATGAGGATGACAGGATGGAAATGAAAACCGATAACCGCCCGGACGGCCGGGCCGGGGAGAACGAAACGCCCCGTTTTTCCCAAAACGCGCAGGACGATACCCTTGTGTACGGCAAAAACCCCGTGACCGAGCTGCTGAAAAGCGGCGCCGGGGTGGATACCGTGCTGCTGGCCGAGGGGATGGCCCCGCAGGCGGTCAACTACTATGTGGCGCTGGCCAAGCAGGCCGGGGCCGTCATCAAGCGGGTGCCGGCCGCCAGGCTGCGCCAGCTTTGCGCCGGCGCCGAGCATCAGGGCGTTGCGGCCTGGGCGTCCCGCATTGCCTATGCCGAGCTGGAAACGATCGTGGCCGGGGCCCGCGCCAGGGGCGAGGCGCCGTTTCTGGTGCTGTGCGACGGCGTGGAGGACCCCCACAACCTGGGGGCGATTCTGCGCTCGGCGCTGCTGTGCGGCGCGCACGGGGTGGTGATTCCCCGGCGGGGCGGCGTGGGCGTCACGGCGGCCGTGCTGAAAAGCAGCGCCGGGGCCGCGGCCCGCATCCCGGTGGCCCGCGTGGGCAATCTGGCCGAGAGCATCCGCTGGCTGAAGGAACAGAATATTTTTGTCTACTGCGCCGATATGGGCGGCGCGCCGCTGGAAAAAACCGATCTTTCGGGCGCGGTGGCGCTGGTGCTGGGCAGCGAGGGCGCCGGCGTGGGCACGCTGGTGCGCAAGCTGTGCGACGGCGTTGTAAGCCTGGACATGGCCGCCCGCGATACCGGGGTGGACAGCTTCAATGTATCGGTGGCGGCGGGCATTTTGCTCTACGATGTGCTGCGCCGCCGCAAGGCCCGCGGCTGAGCCAAAAAATGGTCGTTAAAGGGGAGAGAAGTACCGTATGCCAAGCAAACGCACGAACGATTCCGTCAATCGCATTATGGAGGAGCTGAGCCGCCGCCAGGCCGAGGAAGGCGTGCGTGCCGGAATGAACGATCAGCAGGTGGATGAAATCCTGCGCAGCATCGGCCTGGGCGACGACGGCAGCAGCTCCGCCACGGTGCAGTTCGGCCCGATCGACCAGGGCGGGATGCCCGATGTGACCCTGGGCGGCGACGGCACGCTGAGCGGCTTTGCGTTTTCCGCCGAGGATCTCGCGCCGCCCGCCCCCGCGCAGGCCCCGGCACCCCGGCAGGCCCCGCGCGCCGCCGCCCCCGCGCAGGCCCCGGCGCCCCGGCAGGCCCCGCGCGCCGCGGCGGCGGCCCCCGATACGGCCGATACGGCCGATACGACCCAGACCGGCCTCATCAAAAACTTTCTGCGCCAGGCCGTGCCGGAGGACGCCCGCGCGGGCAGCGCGGACATCACGGTGCGCAAGGAGCAGTTCAAAAACTTTTTTAAGGACAGCGTCGCGGTGGTGCCCGATGAAAACGGCCGCCTGCGCGTGCCCAAGGGCGGCGGCAAGCACCGCGGCCTGTTCGGGCGCGGCAGCGTGGACGATACCACCGGCGAGTTTGTGCCCATCAACGTGGCCATCAGCGCCCAGCAGGCCGAGCGCCCCGCGCCCGAGCCGCCCGCCGCCGAGGCCCCCGCCCCCGCGGAGGCCCCCCCGCGCGACAAGCCCAAAAAGAAGCGCCGCGGCCTGTTCGGCGGCCGCCGCCAGGAGGAGGAGCTTGTCATCCCCGAGCCGCAGGAGGAAACCCGGACGCCCGCCCTGCCGCCGGAGGACGGGGACGCGTTGCCCGCGCCCGAAAGCCCCGCCTACCGCTCCAAATACACGGCGCCGCAGCCCGAGCCCCCGGCCCGCACCGCCCCCGCGGCGCAGGCCCCCGCGCTGGGGGAGGGGGCCACCTTGTCCGACGATACGCTGGCCGCGCTGCGGTTGAGCATCCGCGCCAAAAACGCCGCGCAGGCGGCGCGGGAAACGCAGGACGCATACGCCCGGACGGAGCCGCAGGCCAAAAAGCCCGATACCGTCGAGTTTGTGCCCGGCCAAAAGCCCCAGCCGCCGCGCGCCGCGCCCCGGCCCCGCACCCCGCCCAGCGAGCCCGCCGCCGAGCCTGTCATGCTGCCCTCCCGCCCCGTCGCGCCGTCGGACGCCCCCGCGCGGGAGGCTTGCCTGCCCGCGCAGGGCGCGCCGCCGGTCTTCGGCGCGGGGGCCGGCGCCCCCGGCCCGGCGGAAACCCTCTTTCCGGACACGGCCGCCGGGCTGCCGGGCGGGGATGCGACCACGACGGGCTTTTCGATCCATATGGACGCCATCACCCCCGAGCAGCTGCGGGAAAAGATCAGCACCGGGGAGATTACGCGGGAGCAGCTGGACGCCGCCGCCGAGGAGATCACCCGCACCATCACGGGCCAGATCCGCCTTGCGCCCGACGCCCCGGCCGACGTGCCGGTATCGACGGTGGATTTTGCGCCGCCCATCGGGGCGCAGCCTTCCGCCCCGCCCGATACGTCCGAGTTCGTCAGCGAGATTGCCGATTCCATCAACCGGGACGAGCCCGCCACCACCAAATTTGCCGAGGCCGCCGCCCGCCTTACCGAGCGGGAGGACGACGGCAGGCCCGCGCCCCGGCCCCCGCGGCTGCGCCTGAACGGCCGCCCCGAGGAGGAGGACGAGGACGCCGAGGCTGCCCATCCCTTTGGGGACGCCGCCGCCCGCGAGGACTACGAGAACGGCGAAAACAAGGATAAGGTCCGGCTGGAGCTGGACAAACAGGTGCTGCGCCGCACGGCGGCCGTGCTGGTGTCCGGCGCGGCGGCGCTGGTGCTGCTTTACCTGGGCACGGCGGCCGCCGGCAAGGTGCTGCCCCTGCCCGACCCGCTGGACCCGCTGGTGGCGCCCGGCGCGCTGCTGGGCAGCTGCCTGCTTTTGCTGGCCGCGGCCATGGGCGTTTGCTGGCGGACGGTGGCGGCGGGCCTGCGCGGCCTGCTGCGCGCCCCCACGGCGGATTCCCTGCCCGCGCTGGCGGCGGCGGCCTCGGCCGTGCAGCTGCTGGTGCTGCTGCTCCGGCCGGGCTGGTATGCGCCGGAAAAGCTTTGCCTGTTTGCGGGGCCCGCGGCGCTGCTGCTCTGCCTGAACGGGGTGGGCAGGCTGCTGGAGGCCCGCACCGTGCGGGATAATTTTGACCTGGTAAGCGCCGGGGTGGACCACGCGGCGGCCTACCGCCTGCGGGACGCCAAGGTGGTGCGCGCCGTGACCCGCGGCTTGAGCGAGCCCAAGCCCAACGTGCTGGTAAGCCGCCCCACCCAACTGCTGAAATCCTTTATGGCGGACAGCGGCTCCCGCCGCAGCTCCGATAAAAACCAGCAGCAGTTTGCCTGGCTGCTGGGCGGCTGCGCGCTGTTGAGCCTTGTGTTCAACCTGGTGTGGAGCAAGGACCCCGGCCGGGCCTTTACGGCCATGGCGGCCGTTTTGTGCCTGGGCAGCCCGCTGGCGGGCACCCTGCTCTCGGCGCTGCCCGCCCAGCTGATGCAGCGCAGCGCGGCCCGGGTGGGCGCCGTGATCCCCGGCTGGAAGGATATCCGCCAGCTGGGCCGCACCAACGTCATCCAGATCAGCGCGCGGGATCTTTTTCCGCCGGGCTGCGTGCAGCAGCACGGCATCCGCCCCATCCGCAACCAGCGCATCGATGTGGCCATCGTCTACGCGGCCTCCATGCTGGTGGACAGCTGCCCCACCTTGCGCGATGTGTTTTTGGGGATGCTTGGGGGCAACCGCAAGCTGCTGCATAAGGTGGAGGAGCTGCGCAGCGTGCCCGGCAAGGGCTATGTGGGCTGGATCGACAGCAACCGCGTGCTGGTGGGCAACCGCCTGCTGATGGCCAAATACGGCATCCGCCTTCCCACCGACGAGTACGAGCGCCGCCTGACCGTCAACCAGCGCAAGGTGATTTACCTGGCGGTATCCGGCAACCTGTTTGCCATGTTCCTGATCGGCTACGAGCGGGACGGCGACACGGCCGCGGTGCTGGAAAACCTGCGCCGCAGCGGCATTTCGCTGGTGGTTACCGGCGACGACTTCAACTGCGACGCGGCGCTGCTGGAAACCGTGTACACCCTGCCCACCGGCAGCGTCAAGGTGCTGAACGAGGCCGAGGGCGACCTGCTGGCCCCCGCCATCTCCTGGCTGCCCGAGAGCGACGGCTGCATGCTGCATCTGGGCAACTTTGCCAGCTTTGTGGGCGGCCTGGAGGCCGCCGCCGGGGCCGCGGAGGGCGAGCGCAAGGCCAGCATCGTGCTGACGGCCTCCGTGCTGATCAGCTGCCTGCTCACCGTCGTCATGTCCATCACGGGCGGCATCGCATCGCTTCCGCTGCCGGTGCTGGTGGTGTACCAGGTCTGCTGGGCGGTGCTGGCGCTGATTTTCCCGCTGATCCAAAAATATTGACGTTGTTTTGCAGGAGGTCTTGCGGATGTACCGGATCAACGATCACCAGATGACCGTGTATGACTATATGCCGCCGTTCCACGGCGAGCTTTCGCCCAAAAACCGCTGGGTGCGGCTGGCCGCGGCCATCGACTGGGACGGCTTTGAGCAGGACTACAGCGGCCTGTTCTCCCGCGGGGGCAAGGTGGCCATCCCGGCGCGGGTGGCGCTGGGCAGCCTGGTGATCCGGGCGGCCTGCCACGCCTCCGACAGGGAAACCGTGCTGCTGGTGCGCGAAAGCCCGTATCTGCAATTTTTTTTGGGCAAAACGACCTTCGACGACGCCGCCATGTTCAGCGCCCGCAGCATGGAAAAGTTCCGCGCCCGGATTCCGCGCCGGGTGGTGAGCGAGGCGGTGCATACCCTGCGCAAATTTGAGGCGCAGGATCGACCCCCGGACTGACGGGGTCCCCGGCTGTGCCGGGCGGCCTGCGCCATTTTTCAGAATTTGAGGTTTTTATGGAATTCATTCTCGACGCCCTGCTGGAAGCCCTGATCGACAGCGGCAAGATGCTGCCGTTTCTTTACCTTGCCTACCTGCTGATCGAATGGCTGGAGCGCAACCACGGCCAGCGCATTGAAAACGCGCTGGCCGGCGGCGGGCGCTGGGGCTTTGTGCCCGGCGCGCTGCTGGGCTGCGTGCCCCAATGCGGGTTTTCGGCGGTGGCGTCCAACTTTTACGCAAGCCGGGTCATCACGCCCGGCACCCTGCTGGCCGTGTTTTTGGCCACCTCCGACGAGGCCGTGCCCCTGCTTGCCGCCGAGCCTGCCTTTTGGCCCAAGCTGCTTTTGCTGCTGGCGCTGAAAGTGGTTTTGGGCGTGCTGGCCGGGTTTGTGCTGGACGTGCCGCTTCGCCGGGTGCTGCCGCGCTCGCTGTACGGCGGGTACGCCGGGCATTGCGAGGAGATCGACTGCCACGAGGAGCATGAGCCGGAGAGCGGCATCTTCCTGGCGGCGCTGCGCCACACGCTGGAAATTTTTGTGTTCATCCTGCTGTTCAGCCTGCTGATCGGCCTGGTGTTCGGCCTTGTGGGCGAGGAGCGGGCCGCGGGCCTTTTGCGGGGTCTGGGCGTTTTGCAGCCGCTGGTGGCGGCGCTGATCGGCCTGGTGCCCAACTGCGCGGCCAGCGTGCTGCTTACCCAGCTTTACCTGAAAGGCGTTCTGAGCTTCGGCAGCCTGTTTGCGGGGCTTAGCGCGGGCGCGGGCATCGGCCTGGCCGTGCTGTGGCGCGTAAACGAAAGCAAAAAGCAAAACCTGTTCATCACGGGCGTGCTTTGGGCAGTGGGGGCGGTTTCCGGCATCCTGCTGCAGTTTCTTTTTTGACGTTTGCCGGGCAGGGCAGGGCAAAGGCGCCCGCCTTTTCGCATTGCGCGAAAGGGCGGACGCCTTTTTGGGCCGCAGCCGTTTTTGGAAAAGCGGGCCGGGCCGGGTTTACGGCAAAACCGGCGGCGCAAAAACCCGCGCCAAGGTGGGGCGGGGCTGGCCGGCGGGGAAGGCAGGCAGGCAGGGCGGGCAGGCAGGCCGGCCGGCGGGGAAGGCAGGCAGGCAGGGCAGGCCGGGCGGGCAGGCAGGCCGGGCAGGCAGGCGGGCCGGCGGGGGGAGAGGGGCGTCAGCGCTGCTGCTCGGCAAAAAGGGCGCACAGGTCGTCCACCAGCTCATGCGGCAGCATGGTCTGGATGCCGCGGCGCGCCGCGCAGCGGTCCGCCGCCGCGCCGTGCAGCCACACCCCGCAGCAGGCCGCCGCCTCGGGGCAAAGCCCCTGCGCCAGCAGCCCCGCAAGCATCCCGGCCAAAAGATCGCCCGAGCCGCCCCGCGCCAGCCCGGGGCCGCCGGTCGTGTTTTGCCACAGCCTGCCGTCCGGCAGGGCCACCAGGGTGCCGCTGCCCTTCAGCACGGCCACGGCGCCGTACTGCCGGGCCAGCGCGGCGGCCGCGGCCGGGCGGTCTGCCTGGACGGCGGCGGGCGTTGTGTGCAGCAGCCGGGCTGCCTCGCCGGGGTGGGGGGTCAGCACGGAAAGCGGCGGCGGGGGCGGGCAGGCCCCGGCCGCCAGCGCGCCGAGGGCGTCGGCGTCCAGCACAACGGCCCGCCAGCGGGGTACGGCCCCCAGCACGGCGGTCAAAAGCGCGCCCGCGCCCGCCCCCAGCCCCGGCCCGGCCAGCAGCACGGTTTTTTCGGCGGGCTGGGCGGCCGCCGCGCGGGCCGCCGCGGCGGGAAGGGTGCAGCCGTCCCTGCCCGCCGCGCAGGGCAAAGCGCAGCACTCCGGCGTGCGGGTAAGCGCCGGGGTCAGCACCGGGTCGGGCGCGGCCAGAAACACCAGCCCCGCCCCCGCCCGCAGGGCGCCCTCGGTGCAAAGCGCCGCCGCGCCCCGGTAGCCAAGGCTGCCCGCCAGCGCCAGCACCCGGCCGCAGTCGCCCTTGTTGGCGTCCGCCCGGCGAACCGGCAAAAGATGCCATACCATGGTCTGCGTGATCGTTTCCATAAAAAGTACCTCCCTGCCATCGGCTTTCCTTTGCATTCTGTGCAAAAGCGTACTATACTGATTGTAAGCGGACTGAATAAAAGCGGCCGGATCATCGCGCGCGGCTAACCGCGCGCTCCCAGGTATGCGGCGGCGCGGCAAAAAGAAACAGGGGGCAGCCATCATGGTGGAACAGCTGGAACGGTTGATCGAAAAAAGCAGCAACATCGTATTTTTCGGCGGGGCGGGCGTCTCCACCGAGAGCGGCATCCCGGATTTTCGCAGCGTGGACGGGCTGTACCATCAAAAATTCGCCTACCCGCCCGAGACGATGCTCAGCCATGGCTTTTTTGTGGCCCACACGGCGGAATTTTATGATTTTTACCGCGCCAAGCTCATCGTAAAAGGGGTCAGGCCCAACGCGGCGCATCTGCGGCTGGCCAAGCTGGAGCGGCAGGGCAAGCTGAAGGCCGTCGTCACCCAAAATATCGACGGGCTGCACCAGGCGGCGGGCAGCCGGTGCGTGTACGAGCTGCACGGCTCCACCCTGCGCAACTACTGCACCCGCTGCGGCAAGTTCTATGATGTGGATTTTATTGCCCAAAGCACCGGCGTGCCCCGCTGTACCGCGTGCGGCGGCATCGTCAAGCCCGATGTGGTGCTGTACGAGGAGGGCCTGGACGAGGCCGTGATGGAGGGGGCGGCCAACGCCATCCGCAAGGCGGATCTGCTGATTGTGGGCGGCACCAGCCTGGCGGTTTATCCGGCGGCGGGGCTGCTGCGGTACTACCGCGGGCGGGAACTGGCGGTCATCAACCGGGACCCCACCCCCGCGGACGCCATGGCCACCCTGGTGCTGAACATGCCCATCGGCGAGGCCCTGCGGGAGGACGGCCCGGTCTGACGGGCCAAACGAAACAATACGCGCGCCCCGGCGGCATGGCGCCGGCGGGACGCCGCCAAACAAATTGCTTTTGCGCGCGGTTTACGGCGGAGCGGCAAAAAAGGACGCCGCCGCCCGCGCCTGCAACAGGGGGAGTGGAAGATGGCCAACCAATTGCGTGATTTTGTAAAACGACGGGAATTTCTTGTCTGCCTGGATTCGGACGGCTGCGTGATGGACACGGTGCGCCTGAAGCATCAGACGGTTTTTTGCCCCGAGCTGATCCGGGTGTTTGGGCTGGAAAGCCAGGCGGCCCGCGTGACCGAGCTGTGGGAGGAAATCAACCTGCACAGCATCACCCGCGGCATTTCCCGGTTTGAGAGCGTGGTGCTGGTGTTTGAGCGGCTGAAAAATTTTGGCGTGGAGATGCCCGGCACCGAGGAGATCGCGGCCTGGGTCAACACGGCGGGGGAGCTTAGCACGGCCAGCCTGCAGCAGGAGGTTCTGCGCACGGGCAGCCTGGTGCTGCGCCGCCTGCAGGAGTGGAACACGGCCTGCAACCGCCGCATCCAGGCGCTGGAGCCTTCCTTTGCGCCCTTTCCGGGGGTGGAGCAAAGCCTGCGCCAGCTCCACGCGGTGGCCGATGTGGCCGTGGTGTCGGCGGCCAACGAATCGGCCATCGAGAGCGAGTGGCAGCGGTACGGCCTGGCCGTCCACGCCGACGTGATTTTTGGGCAGGAGGTGGGCAGCAAGGCCAACAGCATTGCCGATATGCTGGGCTGCGGCTACCAGAGCCGCAAGGTGATGATGGTGGGCGACGCGCTGGGCGACGCCCAGGCCGCCGCGGCCAACCGGGTGGCGTTTGTGCCCATTTTGCCTGGGCAGGAGGCCGCCAGCTGGCTGCGCCTGCAGGAGGAGGCCCTGCCCAAGCTGCTGCACGGCACCTTCAGCCCGGAGTACCAGGCCAGGCTGCTGGCCGCGCTGCGCAGCACCCTGCACGGCTGATGCCGCCGTAAAAAAACAACGACCCGCCGCGGGACCCGCCGAAACCTCCTGTTTTTTTCGGCGGGTCCTTTTTTTCGCGCATTTTGGCGCCTGCGCCTGCCGTACAATAGGACGAAAACAAGGCAAAACACAAACATTACGGAGGTCTGCGCCATGATTTTGCAAGTTACGGAAACCGATGCGCGGTCGTTTGATCTGCACCGTTTGACAACCGGGGATGCCCCTGCCCTGCGCGCGCTGTGCCCGGGCGGGCTGCCCCACGCGCCGGGGCTGCAGGGGCTGCTGCAAACCGGCGCGGTGCTGGGGGACTACGGCAACGGCCCCGCGCTGCGGGCCGCGGCGGCCCTGCTGCCCCTGTACGGGGACGCGCCGCTGGCCGGGGCGCTGCGGGCCGCGGGCTGTGCGGCGGACGGCCAGGGCGCGGTACTTACGCCGCCCGCCACCGCGGCGGACTACGGCGAGCTGCGGCGGTTTGTAACGGTCACGCTGGCCTGGGCGGAGCAGCGGTACACCCGCTACCACCTGTGGGCCGTGCTGGATGCCGGGCAGGAGGAGCTGTGCGCGCAGTACCTTGCCTGCGGGCTTTCGCTGCGGGGCCTGCGCCCGCTGGACGGCCCCGACCCCCTGCTGATCTTTGCGGCCCGGCCCCTGCCCCGCTGGGAGGAGCCCGTCAGGCGGCTGCACTTCCGCGACCGCCGCCTGCCCCGCCTGCTGGAACAGGGGTACGGCGCCTCCGATTTCGGCTGGGACAGGCAGGGCATGGTGCTGATGCTTCGCCCGGCGGTTTTTTGAGCCGGGGCGGGGGACGCGGCGCCAAAACCGCGCCCCGGCCCCCGGGCGCAAAACAGCCTTCGCACGCCGGCGGCGGGGCGGCGCGAAGGCTGCTTTTTTGGCCCGCCGCCGGCAAAAGGCGGGCGGCGGGACGGCGCCCGCTACGCGCCGCCCACCAGGCCGCTGTCGCGGATGGCGGCAACGGCAAGGCGGATCTTTTCCACCGGCAGGGTAAGCGCAAAGCGAACATACCCCTCGCCAGAGGGGCCAAAGCTGGCGCCCGGCGTGCTGATGACGCCCGCCTTTTCGATCAGCGCCAGGCAGAACGCCATGCTGTCGGTCCAGGGGGCGGGCAGGGGCGCCCACACAAACATGCTGCCGCGGCAATCAGGCACGGGCCAGCCGATGGCCCGCAGGCCGCCGCACAGGGCGTCCCGCCGCGCCTGGTAGGCCGCGCACTGGGCGCGCACGCTGTCCAGCGGGCCGGTAAGCGCCGCAACGGCGGCCTTCTGGATGGGCAAAAACATCCCGAAATCGATCTGGGTGCGCAGCTTTTTGCAGGCCGCGATCACATCGGCCCGGCCCACCAGAAAGCTGATGCGCGCCCCCGTGACGTTAAAGCTTTTGCTCAGGCTGAAAAACTCCACGGCCGCCTGCCGCGCGCGGGGCGTGTTGAAGATGCTGCCCCCGCGCGCGCCGTCAAAAACGATATCGCTGTAGGCGTTGTCATGCACCAGCAAAATGCCGTTGTCGCAGCAAAAATCCACGATCTGCCGGTAGAGCGCCGGGGTGCCCACGCTGCCCACCGGGTTGGCGGGCAGCGAGACCAGCATCACCCTGGCCCGGCGGGCGACCTCCGGCGGGATGGCGGCGACGTCCGGCAAAAAGCCGTTCGCTTTTGTAAGCTTATAGTACCACGGCCGGGCGCCGCCCAGCAGCGCCCCCGTCTGGAACACGGGGTAGCAGGGGTCAGGCAAAAGCACGGTGTCGCCCTCGTTCAAAAGGGCCAGCCCCAGATGCCCGATGCCGTCCTGGCTGCCGGAAAAGCTCATCACCTCGGCGGGGGAAAGATCGTCCACGCCAAAGCGGCGGCGGTAGTAGCCGCACACGGCCTGCAGCATCTCGGGCAGATCGCGCAGGCTGTACTTCCAGTTTTCATCCAGCGCGGCGGCGTCCAGCAGCGCCTGCTTGATGTGGGGCGGCGTGGGAAAATCCGGCGTGCCCACCGAAAGATTGTAAAGCGTTTTGCCCTGTTGCTCCAGCGCCACCTTTTTGTCGTTGAGCGCCGCAAAAATTTCCGGGCCGAAAAGGTCCAGCCGTTTGGAAAAGTCCATCCCAGGTTCCTCCTCTATCCTCAAAAAGCGCCGCATGGCGGCCGGCGAGCCCGGCGGGGGGCGCTTTCTTAACCATTTCAGCGCCATTTTAGCACGCTGAAGCGCCCGCTTCAAGACGCAGCGGGGCGCGCGCCGCCTTTTTTTGCCTGTTTTGAGGGGGTGCGGGGGCTTTTCCGGCCGGCCGGCGGTTGAACCCGCCGCCCCGGCATGGTACAATGGTGCTGTTGAAAAAAAGGAGCCGGATACGATGATCGAACCCGAAAAAGCAAACGGAACCAACCATGCCGCGCTGGGCTTTCTGCTGCTGGGGCTGGCGGCGGCGGGCCGCGCCCTGCTGGGCGTGCCCGGGCAAAGCAGCATGGCCGAGGTGACCCTCTCGATGCTGGGGGTGATCGGCCTGCTGCTGCTGGCCGACCGGCATTCCCTTCCGGCGCTGCCCTCCGCGCTGGGGCAGGTCGTGCTGGAACTGATTTTGTGCGGCAGCCAGACGGAGGGCGCGTGGCGCCGGCTGCGCGTTGTGCTGCGCGCCGCCGATCTCTGGCTGGTGCTGGTCACGGTGGTGCTGGCGCTGGGCCTGGCCGCCTCGTTCGACCCCGGCGCGGCGTTTGCCAAAAGCAGCCGGGCCATGGGCGTAAGCGCGGCGGCGGTGCTGGCCGTGCAGACCGTGCTGCTGTGGCTTTCGGCCCGCAACCCGGCCGACGCCGCGCTGGCCACGGCAAGCGCGGCGGTGTTTGTGGCGTTCTCGGTGCTGCTGCTGTGGTTTACCGCGCTGATGCTGCGGCTGTACGGCCGCCTGCGCACCCCGCTGCCGCCGCGCCGCGGCTGGCGGCACCGGGGCTGAGGCCGGGCCGATTGCCTTGTCCGGCCCCGCCGGGCCGGATGCGCCCCGACCCATAAGACAGGAAAAAAAGAAAGACAGGAAAAAAATCATGCGTAAGCTGCAATACAATTCCCCGGTCGTTTTGTCGTTTTTCTTTCTTTCGCTGGCCGCGCTGGGGCTGGGCTTTGCCACCGGCGGCCGCACCACAACGGCCTTCTTCAGCGTCTACCGCGCCTCGCCGCTGGACCCGCTTGCCTATGTGCGGCTGTTCGGCCATGTGCTGGGCCACGCCGGGTGGAGCCATTTCCTCAACAACATGCTGCTGCTGCTGGTGGTGGGCCCCCCGCTGGAAGAAAAATACGGCAGCAGGCCGCTGCTTGCCGGCATGGCAATCACGGCGCTGATCTCGGGCGTGCTGCAATGCCTGCTGTTCCCCGGCAGCGCCCTGCTGGGGGCCTCCGGCATCGTGTTCATGCTGATCATGCTGTCCAGCCTGGCCGGCATGCGCAGCGGCGGCATCCCCCTCACGCTGGTTCTGGTGGCCGCGCTCTACCTGGGCCAGCAGGTGTACGCCGCACTTTTTACACAAGATAATGTCGCTTATTTTATGCACATTGTTGGCGGCGCCTGCGGCACCGGCTTCGGCTTTGCTTCCGCAAGCGGCGGTAAAACGGCGCTGCCGCGCCGGATTTTTTGCCGCGGCAGCCCCCGCGCGCTTTTTGTGCGCCGTGCGCAGGCAAATTGACAAATCCCCCTTTTTTGTGGCATCCTAAAAGAGGATCACGGGGAAGGGGTTGGATAACGTTGAAATATCTTTGGCAATTCGCCGTCATACTGGCGGTTTCGTTTGCGGGGGAGGGGCTGCACGCGGCGCTGCCGCTGCCGGTGCCCGCCGGCATCTACGGGATGGCCCTGCTGTTTGCGCTGCTGGCCACCGGGCTGCTGCCCGCCGCCCGCGTGCGGGAAACCGGCGCGTTTTTGATCGAGATCATGCCGCTGCTGTTTATACCGGCGGCCGTGGGCCTGCTGGAAAGCTGGGGGCTGCTCCGGCCGCTGCTGGTGCCTTACCTGGTCATCACGGCCGTGTCCACGGCGGCCGTGATGGCGGTGTCCGGCAGGGTGACCCAGGCGGTTTGCCGCCGCACAAGGGCGGGGAGGGAACAATGAGCGCTTTTTTGCAGGGCTCGGCCTTCTTTGGGGTGCTTGTCAGCCTGCTGGCCTACGCCGCCGGGGAGGCTTTGCGCAAAAAGCTGCGCACGCCGCTGTGCAACCCGCTGCTGCTTGCGGTGGCGGCGGTCATGGCCGTGCTGGCGCTGGGGCATATCCCCTACAAAACCTACTACGCGGGCGCCCGGTATCTCAGCGAGCTGCTTACCCCGGCCACGGTCTGCCTGGCCATCCCGCTCTACGACCGCCTGGCCCTGCTCCGGCAGAACTGGCGGGCCATCCTGGCGGGCATCGGCGCGGGGGTGCTTACCGGCCTGTGCAGCATTCTGGCGCTGGCGGCGGCCTTCGGGCTTGACCACGCGGCCTACGCCACCCTGCTGCCCAAATCCGTCACAACGGCTATCGGGATGGGCATATCGCAGGAGCTGGGCGGCCACGTCACGCTGACGGTGGCCGTCATCCTGATCACCGGCGTGCTGGGCAATGTGTTTGCGGAGCTGATCTGCCGCCTGTTCCGCATCACGGAGCCGGTGGCCGTGGGGGTGGCGCTGGGCACCTCCGCCCACGCCATCGGCACGGCCAAGGCTATGGAGCTGGGCGAGGTCCAGGGCGCCATGAGCAGCCTTTCCATCGCGGTGGCGGGCATTCTGACGGTGGCGGGCGCCGGCGTGTTCGCCCGCTTTCTGTAAGCGCCCGGCACCTTGGCCGAATACAAAGGACTTTCCCGCGCCGGCGTGTTCGCCCGCTTTCTGTAAGCGCCCGGGCCGCAGGGCGCAGAACCGTTCTCAAAAAAACCGTTCCCGGATCAAACCGCCCCGGGCGGCGCGCCGCCGGGAACCACACCGTCAGGAGGTATGCACAAATGCTGGATCAGGGTAAAATTCTGTTGGGCCGGGGCCAGACCCCCGTCTGGATGCTGCCGGGCATGGCCAACCGCCACGGGCTGATTGCGGGGGCCACAGGCACCGGCAAAACCGTGACCGTGCGGGTGCTGGCCGAGGGGTTCTCGGCGCTGGGGGTGCCGGTGTTTCTGGCCGACGTAAAGGGCGATCTGAGCGGCATGGCGCTGCCCGGGCAGGACGGCGACAAGCTGCGCGCCCGGCTGGGGGCCGTGGGCATCGACCCCGCGCAGTTCCCGCCGGCGGGCTGCCCCTGCCGGTTCTGGGACGTGTTTGGCAAAATGGGCACCCCGGTGCGCACCACGGTCAGCCAGATGGGGCCGCTGCTGCTGGCCCGCCTGCTGGATCTGACCGAGGTGCAGCAGGGGGTGCTGAACCTTGTGTTCCGCCTGGCGGACGACCGCGGCTGGCAGCTGATCGACCTCAAGGATCTGCGCAGCCTGCTGGCCTTTGCGGGGGCCCACAGCAAGGACTTCACGGTTCAGTACGGGAACCTGTCGGCCCAAAGCATAGGGGCCATACAGCGCAGCCTGATGGCCCTGGAGACCGCGGGCGGCGACCGCTTCTTCGGCGAGCCCGCCTTCGACATCGCGGACTGGCTGCAAACCGACGATGCCGGGCGGGGAATCGTCAACATCCTGCACGCGGCGGAGCTTTGCCGGCAGCCGCTGCTCTACGCGACCTTCCTGCTCTGGCTGCTGGGCGAGCTGTACGAGGCCCTGCCCGAGGTGGGCGACGTCCCCCGCCCCCGCCTGGTGTTTTTCTTTGACGAGGCGCACCTGCTGTTCGACGGCGCCCCCAAGGTGCTGACCGACCGCGTCGCCCAGGTGGTGCGGCTGATTCGCAGCAAGGGGGTGGGGGTGTATTTCTGCACCCAAAACCCCGCCGATATCCCGGACGACGTGCTGGCGCAGCTCAACAACCGCGTCCAGCACGCGCTGCGCGCCTACACCCCCGCGGAGCAGAAGGCCGTGCGGGCGGCGGCCCAGAGCTTCCGGCCCAACCCCGCCTTCAAAACCGAGGCGGTCATCGGCACGCTGGGCACCGGCGTGGCGCTGGTCAGCCTGCTGGACGCCGAGGGGGTGCCCGGCGTGGTGCAGCAGGCGACGGTCTGCCCGCCCCAAAGCAGCTTTGCGCCGCTGGCCGATGCGGCCCGCGCCCAGATGATCGCCATGAACCCCCTGCACGCCAGGTACAGGGACGCCGTGGACAACCGCAGCGCCTACGAAATTTTGGCCGAGCAACAGCAGGCCGAGGACGAGAAGGCCAGAGCCGCCGCCGACGCCAAGGCCGACGCCGCGGCCCAAAAGGAGGAGGACCGCCTTGCCCGCGAGGAGGAGCGCGAACGCCAGCGCCGGTACAAGGAGGAAGGGCGGGACAGCAAGGGCCGCACCAAGCTGGAACGCAGCGTCCAGCACGCGGCCAGCCGCACGGCGGGCAGCATCGGCCGCAGCCTTGGCCGCCAGATCACCCGCGGCGTGCTGGGCACCGGCCACAGCACCGTCACCAACGCCGCCGGAACGCTGGTGGGCAGCCTGCTGGGCGATCTGTTCCGCTGACGGCCCCGGCGGGGGGGCCCCGCACCTGCCGTGGCGGACGGCTTTGCGCGCAAAACCGCCCGGCGGGGGGCCGGGCGGGGCGGAAGGGCGGGTCAGCCGTCCATAATCGGGATGCCGGCCTGGCGGCGCGCCCCGTCCAGCAGCGCCTGCACCAGCAGGCTCCTGTCCATCGCGTCGCGGCAGGCCTGCCGGTCCCGCCGGACAAAGATATCGGCAAAACGGGCCAGCTCGTAGTACAGCCGCTCGGGCGCATCGTTCAGGGCGTAGGCGGTCGCCTCGCCGCCGTTGGGCTGAAACGTGAAGGACGCGTAGCTGTTGGCCGGGCCGTCGCAGCGCAGGCAGCCGCGGTCGCCCTGCAGCTGCACCAGGCAGGGGGCCGCGCAGTTTTTGGCCGCGGTCAGGCTGGCCTGCATCCCCGGGTAGTGCAGCAGCAGCACGCCGGAGGTATCGATGCCCCGCTCCAGGTTGGCAAAATAGTGCAGGCTTTGCGGCGCGCCGAACAGCCCCACCAGGAAGTACAGGTTGTACAGGTTGAGGTCCATCAGGGCGCCGCCGCTTTTTTGCGGGTCGAACACGGGCGGCAGCGCGCCCTGGCAAAAAGCGTCGTACCGGCGGGAATACTGCGAAAAATTGAGCGTGGCCACCCGCACCCTGCCCAGCGCGGGCAGCAGCGCCCGCGTTTTTTCGTAGTTGGGAAGATACTGGTTGCTGATGGCCTCAAACAGGTAAAGGCCCCTGGCCTCGGCCAGGACGGCCAGCTCCCGCGCCTGCCGCAGATTGGAGCAGAACGGCTTCTCGCAGATCACATGGCGCCCGGCCTCCAGCGCCTGCCGGGCAAAGGCGTAGTGCAGGTGGTTGGGCACCGCAATGTACACAAAGTCCAGCGATGGGTCGCGCAGCATCTGCGCATAGTCGGTCACCACGGCGGGGATGCCGTGCGCCGCCCCCAGCGCCTGCGCCTGCTCCCTGTGGCGGGGCGTGCCGCACAGCACGGCCACCTCCCAAGCGGGCAGCCTGGCCGCCGCCGCCAAAAAATCAGGCACGATGGCGCCCGCCCCCGCAATTCCCAGCTTCATGGCTTGTTCCTCCCCCCCCTGATACATCCAAAACGACAATGGCGATAATCTAATCTATCATACCACAAAATTACGGGCGTGTCAAGTACCATTCCCCGTTTTTTTTCGTACTCCCCAAAAAAAGAATGCAGTCGTCGTCCTCGTCGTTCAGCCTGCGCAACCGCCGCCGCGCCCGCCCTTTGCCGCAAAGCACGCCGCCTTCCTTCTTGGTTGGTGTTGACGTTGACGATGACGATGACTGTAATGTTGATGTTGATGTTGATGTTGATGTTTACGTTGATGTTGATGTTGGGTTTTTAAAAAACCGTTGGGTTAAAAAAAAACCGTTCGGTTTTTTTTGAGGGAGGGGGGGCGCCCCGGCGGGGGGCAATCGGCAGGGCCGGATGCCGAATAACGCAATAAAACGAAATAAAACGAAACAAATCAACCGGAAAGGCCGCGGCGGGGCAAGCCGCGCGGCGGAAAGGAAGCGTACGACCATGGAGAAATGGGCCGAGGCCATGCCGGTGCTGCGCACCTCGCCGCTGTTTGCGGGCATAGACGACCGCGAGCTGACCGGGATGCTGACCTGCCTGGATGCCCGGCGGGAAACCTGCCCCAAGGGGGCCTTTGTGCTGCGCGCCGGGGACAGGGTGGAGGCCGTGGGCCTGCTGCTGGCGGGCAGCGTGCTGGTCCTGCAGGAGGATTTTTGGGGCAACCGCAACCTGATTGCCCGGCTGATGCCGGGGCAGCTTTTTGCCGAATCGTTTGCCTGCGCGCCGGGCGCGACGCTCAGCGTAAGCGCGCTGGCGGACGCCCCCTGCACGGTGCTGTGGCTGGATGTCCGCCGTATTTTGACCACCTGCCCCGCGGCCTGCGCCCACCACAGCCGGCTGATCCGCAACCTGCTCTCCGACCTGGCGGGCAAAAACCTGCTGTTCAACGAAAAGCTGACCCACATGGCCCAGCGCACCACGCGGGAAAAGCTGCTTTCCTACCTTTCGGCGCAGGCGCAAAAGCAGGGCGGCCCCACCTTTACAATCCCGTTCGACCGCCAGCAGCTGGCCGATTACCTGGCCGTGGAGCGCAGCGCCATGTCCGCCGAGCTGGGCCGCCTGCGGGACGAGGGCGTGCTGGATTTTACCCGCAGCCGCTTCACGCTGCGCCAGCCGCCCGCGGGCGGCACCGCCTGATTTACGCCGCCGTAAGCAAAGCCGCCGGGGCGCGCCGTTTTTTGTGCGGCGCGCCCCGGCGGCTTTGCCCGGTCAAGGGGCAAAAAAGGCGACAGGAAAGCCCCGCCGAGGGAGGGCGGGGCTTACAGAAAGGAGGAGGAGAAAACATGAAAAAGTGTAGTTTTGTTTGCTACGGTCTTATTGTAACCGATTTGTTACGATTCGTCAAGAGCAAATTGTTACGTTTTTGTAACTTCCCTGTAAAAAGGCGGGCGCCCCGGCCGCCGTGCCGAAGGGGGCGCAGGCCGGGCGCGGTTTTGGCAAAAAAAGCCGCCGTTGCGCTTTGAATTTTGCGCATTCCGACAAAAAGAAAAAAAAGAATGCGCCCGTTGAAACAATTCTGTGACAAGCCTCGTTATAATGAATAAGGAGAATTGCGGCCGGGGTCGCCTGGAAACGGCGCGGCGGCATTTTGGAAACGGAAAACATAGGCGGAGGCATGGCAGATGGCAAATATCCTGATCGCGGAGGACGAGCGTGCAATCAACAATCTGATGGCGGCCAACCTGCGGCTGGTGGGGCACGCCTGCACGCAGGCTTTTACCGGCCCCCAGGCGCTGGAGCTGGCGCAAAGCGGCGCCTTTGACCTGGTGCTGCTGGATGTGATGCTGCCCGGGCAGGACGGCTTTGCGGTGAAAAGCCTGCTTCCCGCCGAGCAGCCGGTTATTTTTGTGACGGCCCGCACCGGCCTTGGCGACAAGCTCAAGGGCCTTGGCCTTGGCGCGGACGATTACATCGTCAAGCCGTTTGAAATACTGGAGCTGCTTGCCCGGGTGGAAACCGTGCTGCGCCGCACCCGCCGCAATGCCGAGACGTTCGCTTTTAAAGATCTTTTGGTCGATCTGACGGCCCGGCGGGTGGTGCGCGGCGGCGAGACGCTGGAGCTTACCCCGCAGGAATTTGCCCTGCTGGAGGCGCTGGTCATCAACCGAAACCTGGCGTTAAGCCGAGAAAAGCTGCTTTCCATCGCCTGGGGCTACGATTACGAGGGCGAAACCCGCACCGTGGACGTACACATCCAGCGCATTCGCAAAAAGCTTGGCCTTGAGCAGGAGATTCAAACCGTTTTCAAGGTTGGCTACCGGCTCAACACGCGGTAAGCGGCGCAGAAAGGCACAACCATGACAAAACAAGCCCGCCCTGCGCGGCGGATGGCCTTCTGGATGCGCACCTACCTTGCCACGCTGGCGCTGTTTCTGGCCTGCCTGGGCGGGGGCGTGCTGGGCGTTACGGTGTTGAGCCGCAACATGAGCTTTGGCGCCCGCAGCGAGGAATTTTTGACCCACCAGCATATTCTGCTGCAACAGATGGCCGAGGATATCGCGGCGGTGGCCGCCGACCGCCCCGCGGCGCTCAACGAGCTGTACACCTTTTACGGCCAGCGGGTGCGCGGGCAGGGGATGCGGCTGGCCGTGTGGCAAAACGGCCTGCTGCGCTACAACGACCAGCCCCGCCTTGCCGCCCGCCCCGAGCTGGACGCCCTGCGCCCCGGCCAGCGCAGCTGGCAGGTGCGGCGGCTGGACGGGCGGCATATCCTGTTCGCCACCACGGCCTTCACGGGCGAGCTGACCGGCTACACGGTCAGCTGCTGCGCCGATATTGAGGATTTCTACGCCCAGTGGCGGCGGATGGGCAGCCTGGCGCTGGGGCTGGGCGCGGGCGTCTGCGCGATGTTTGCGGCGGGGCTGTATCTGGTGCTGCGCCGCATGTACCGCCCGCTGGGCGCCCTTACCGCCACGGCCCGCACCCTGGCCGGGGGCGATTTTTCGGCCCGCGCCGCCGCCGCCCGGTCCGACGAGCTGGGCGAGCTGGCCCGCACCCTCAACGAGATGGCGGGCCGGGTGGAGCGCCAGGTGGGGGAGCTGGCCGCCGAGGCCGAGAGCAAGCAGCAGCTGGTGGACAACCTTTCCCATGAGATGCGCACCCCCCTTACGGCCATCGGCGGCTATGCCGAGTATATCCAGCGGGCCGATCTGCGCGGGGACGAGCTGGCCGAGGCCGCCGACACCATCCTGTTTGAAAGCCGCCGCCTGCTGGGGCTGTCCAACCAGCTGGTCAAGCTGTCGGTGCTGACGCACGAAACGCCGGAGTTTTGCCGCCTGCTGCCGGAGGGGCTGCTGCGCCGGGCGGTGCAGACCGTGCTGCCCAAGGCCGAGGGGCGCGGCGTGGCCGTGGTGCTGGCGCCCGGCGCGCACAACGCCCCCGCCCTGGCGGGCGACGCCGATCTTTTGGAAAGCCTGCTGGTCAACCTGGCCGATAACGGCATCAAGGCCTGCGGCGCGGGCGGCTCCGTCACCCTTTCCGCCGCGGCGGAAAAAGACGGCGGCTGCGTTTTTTGCGTGCGGGACACCGGGCAGGGGATGGATGCGGCCACCCTGGCGCGCATCGGCCAGCCCTTTTACCGGGCGGACAAGGCCCGCTCCCGCGCCGAGGGGGGCGCCGGGCTGGGGGTGGCGCTCTGCCGCGCCATCGCGGAGGCCCACGGCGCCGTGCTGCAGTACGCCAGCAGCCCCGGCAGGGGCACGTCCGTCACCCTGCGCTGCCCGCCCTGGCGGGAAACGCCCGGGCAGGATTTACCGGCCTGCAACATCCCCGATACAGCGCCATGATACGGCGGCCGTATGCTGGGGCGTGCAAAGGAGGCTTGCAAGCCATGAAACATTTTTTGAAAACGCTGGGCATCCCCGCGCTGCTGCTGGCGGCGGCCGTGTGTACCGCCGCGTGCGGCAGCCTGAACGGCCTGGGCGCCAAGCCCACCGTGGAGGCGGATACGATCCCGGCCAGCGAGGAGAGCGCCGTGGGCGCGGTGACGGCCCGCAGCGCGCAGGACGCGCCCTACCGGAAGGGCCTGGGCTTTACGGCGGAACCCGCCGCCACCGACCTTGCCCCCCAGGCGGCCGCCAACCGCGCGGCCGCGCTGTACCGGGATGTGGGCGGGGAAAGCGGCAGCCAGCCCTGGCTGCTCAACTACCTGCCAGCCGGCACGGCGCCGGGGCTGAACGGCGGGCGCTCGGCCTACCTGGCCGCCGTGTACGCGGACGGCAAAAGCATGGACGAAAGCACCCTCTATTTCGACTGCATCCTGGACGGCATCACCGGCCGCCCCGTGCAGTTTTACGCCAACTGGCCGCTGGCCGACATCTGGCAGGCCCTGGCGCTGACCGACGGCCAGAGCCGGCAGCTGGCCGACGGGCAATCCCTCTCCGCGGCGGAATACGCCAATCTGGACGCCGTCTACCAGCCCATGGCCGAGCAGGCCCGCCACTGGCAAAGCACCCAGATGGACGATTACGCCGCCCTTGTCAAAAGCGCAGTGGGCCTGGCGGACGCGGACTGGCAGCGGGCGGCGCCCGCCCTGCCCGGCACGGCGCAGGAATACCTGGAAGGGCTGTATGCCGCCGACCGGCCGGGCGCCCCCGCCCGGGCGCTTGCCGTCCCCACCTACCGCGTTGCGCAAAACGGGGCGCCCTACGTTCTGGAGATGGGCACCGCCGTTGAAAAGGCCGTCTGGTTCGGCCCCGAGCAAACCGACGACGGCGGCACCTTTTTGGTGGAGGACGACGGCAGCTGGAACTACGCGCAGATCCCCCCCATGCCCGAGCAGAAGCCCGGGGACGAGGGCTGGTATGAGCAGGCCGGGGACGGCTCCTGGTACCATGTGGATCGGAACGGCGTGCCGGACGGCGCCGCGTCCGGCGGCACGCCCGCCACGGCGCAGGCGTCCGCCCCCGCGGCAAACGCACCGCCAGCCGGCTACAAAACGTGAAAATCCACCCAAAAATCCCCGGTTTGCGCTTTTGGGGGTTGACAAACCCGCGCAATGCGGGTATACTGCAAACAATTCAATAAACTAAACCGATGAAGCGGAGATAAAAACGGGAAAAGCGCCCTACAGAGAGTCCGGCACAGCTGAGAGCCGGGCGGCGGCAGCCCGTTAAATGGACCGCGGAGGGTGCGGCGAACGGCCAAAAGGCCCGGTATCCCGCAACGTGGGGGCATACGTCAGTTGCCGCGGATATGTTGGTATCCGGCAGAGGGTGCGGGCGCGTCGGCGCCCGCAAAACGGGGTGGCACCGCGGATTTGTTTAAATTCGTCCCCGGCAAGGTACGCTGTTACTTTGCCGGGGGCGTTTTCTTTTTATTTCGTCCCCGGCCCACAAAAAAGAGGTGCCCGCCATGAAGCAATCCGTCCAGACCCCCACGCTGGAAACCGCCCGCGCCTACGCGCAGGACGGGGCCTTCCAGACCATCCCGCTCAGCCGGGAGCTGCTGGCCGACCTGCGCACGCCGCTGCAGGTTTTGCAGGCGCTGCAAAACGTCAGCAGCCATGTGTTTATGCTGGAAAGCGTGGAGGACCGCACCCGCTGGGGCCGCTACACGTTTTTGGGGTACGACCCCGGGCTGGAGTTGAGCTGCCGGGCGGGCAGGCTCCGGGTGGGCGGCGCCACCCGGATTACCCTGGACAACGCCGACCCGCGCGCGGCCGTCCGCCAGGTTCTGGCCGAGAACAAAAGCCCCCGCCTGCCGGGGCTGCCCAGCTTTACGGGCGGGCTGGTGGGGTACTTCGGCTACGACTACATCCGCTACAGCGAGCCCACCCTGGCGCTTACGGCCCGGGACGAGGAGCAGTTCAACGATGTGGATCTGATGCTGTTCGACAAGATCATCGCGTTCGACCATTTTCGCCAAAAGATCATCCTGATGGCAAACATCCACACAAAGGACCTGGAAACGGAGTACCGGCGCGGGGTGCGCGCCCTGGACGAGATGGAGGCGCTGGTCCGCCGCGGCCAGCCCCGGCCCATCCCGCCCGCCAGGCTGGAAAGCGCCTTCCGGCCGCTGTTCACCAAGGAGCAGTACTGCGCGATGGTGGCGCGGGCCAAGCAGTACATCTACGAGGGCGATATCTTCCAGGTCGTGCTTTCCAACCGGCTGGAAGCCGATTTTTCGGGCAGCCTGCTGGACCCCTACCGGGTGCTGCGCACGCTGAACCCCTCGCCCTATATGTTCTATTTCAGCTCGGAAGACATCGAGCTGGCGGGCGCCTCGCCCGAGACGCTGGTCAAGCTGGAAAACGGCGTGGTGCATACCTTTCCGCTGGCAGGCACCCGCCCGCGCGGCAAAACCGACGCGGAGGACAGGGCGCTGGAGGCCGAGCTGCTGGCCGACGAGAAGGAGGGCGCCGAACACGCGATGCTTGTGGATCTGGGCCGCAACGACATCGGCCGCATCAGCGAGTTTGGCAGCGTGGCGGTGGACCGGTACCGGAGCGTGGAGCGGTTCTCCCATGTCATGCACATCGGTTCCTCGGTGCGGGGCACCCTGCGGGCCGGGCTTACCGCCGTGGACGCCGTGGACGCCATCCTGCCCGCGGGCACCCTTTCGGGCGCGCCCAAGCTGCGGGCCTGCCAGATCATCAACGAGCTGGAGGACAACAAGCGGGGCATCTACGGCGGGGCGGTGGGGTATCTGGATTTTGCGGGCAACCTGGACACCTGCATCGGCATCCGGCTGGCCTTTGCCAAAAACGGGCGGGTGTTCGTCCGCTCGGGCGCGGGCATCGTGGCCGACAGCGTGCCGGAAAACGAGTATCAGGAATGTCTGAACAAGGCCGGCGCCGTTCTCAAGGCGCTGGAGCTGGGGCAGGGAGGGCTGGACGAATGATTCTGCTGATCGATAACTACGACAGTTTTTCCTACAATCTTTACCAGATGATCGGCGGGATCTGCCCGGACATCCGGGTTGTGCGCAACGACGAGCTGACCGTGGAGCAGGTGGAGGCGCTGCACCCCAGCCACATTTTTCTTTCGCCCGGCCCCGGCCGGCCCGCCGATGCGGGCATCTGCGTGGCGCTGGTGCAAAAGCTGCGGGGCAAGATCCCGATCTTCGGCGTCTGCCTTGGGTTTCAGGCCATCTGCGAGGCCTACGGCGGCGTGGTGGACCACGCGCCCTGCCTGATGCACGGCAAAACCTCCGAGGTGACGGCCGACCCCCGCTGCACCCTGTTCAAGGGGATGCCGGCGCGTTTTCCGGCGGCGCGGTATCACTCGCTGGCCGCCGTGGAAGCCACCCTGCCCCCCGCGCTGGCCGTCACGGCCCGCGCCGCGGAGCGGGACGGCAGCCGCACCGTGATGGCCGTCTGCGATGAAGCGGCCCGCGTGTACGGGGTGCAGTTTCACCCGGAATCCATCCTGACGCCCAACGGCGAAACGATTGTACGGAATTTTTTGGAGGAGGGACACAAAGTGATTCGAGAAGCGATCATTCAGCTTACCCAGAAAAAGGACCTCAGCTTTGCGATGGCGGAGCAGGTCATGGACGAGATCATGAGCGGGCAGGCCAGCGAGCTGCAGATCGGCGCCTACCTGATCGCGCTGAGCATGAAGGGGGAGACGATCGACGAGATCGCGGCCTCGGCCAAGGGGATGCGCAGCCACGCGGTCAAGCTGCTGCACGACAGGGACGTACTGGAAATTGTGGGCACCGGGGGCGACCATTCCAATTCCTTCAACATTTCCACCACCTCGGCGCTGGTGGTGGCGGCCGCCGGGGTGCCGGTGGCCAAGCACGGCAACCGCGCGGCGTCCAGCAAATGCGGCGCCGCCGACGTGCTGGAGGCGCTGGGCGTGGATATCACGGTATCGCCGGAAAAAAGCCGCCAGCTGCTCAACAACAGCAACATCTGCTTTCTGTTCGCCCAAAAATACCACCTGGCCATGAAGTATGTGGCCCCCGTGCGCAAGGAGCTGGCCGTGCGCACCATCTTCAACATCCTTGGCCCCCTCTCCAACCCCGCGGGCGCCAACCTGCAGCTGATGGGCGTGTACGACCCCGCGCTGCTGGCGCCGCTGGCCGGGGTGATGATGCGGCTGGGCGTGTACAGCGGCATGGTCGTGTACGGGCAGGACGGGCTGGACGAAATCTCGATGAGCGCGCCCACCGACGTCTGCGAGATCAAAGACGGCAAAACCGCCTCCTACACCATCACGCCCGAGCAGTTCGGCCTGACCCGCTGCACCCGCGAGGAGCTGGTGGGCGGCACCCCCGCCGAGAACGCGGCCATCACCCGCGCGATTTTGGAGGGCGAAAAAGGCCCCCGGCGGGACGCGGTGCTGCTCAACTCGGCGGCGGCGCTCCACATTGCCAGGGGCATGACGATGGAAGAGGGGCTGGCCCTTGCGCGCGAAACGCTGGACAGCGGCAAGGCCCTTGCCAAGCTGGAAGAATTCATCCGCATTTCCAACGAACCGTGACCCCCCTTTTTTTGCCCAAGACAGGAGAAAACGCGATGATTCTGGAAAAAATCGTGGCCGATACCGTTTGCCGGGTGGCCGCGGCCAAGCAGGCCCTGCCCGCGGCCGAGGCGGCGCGCCGCGCGCTGGCCCTGCCCGTGCCGGCGGGCTTTCCGTTCCGCGCCGCGCTGGCCCGGCCGGGGCTTCGCTTTATCTGCGAGGTCAAAAAGGCCTCCCCCAGCAAGGGGGTCATCGACCCGGTGTTTGATTACAAGGCCATCGCCCGCGCCTACCGGGACGCCGGGGCCGACGCCGTCTCGGTGCTGACGGAGCCGCATTTCTTTCTGGGCGGGCCGCAGGTCCTGGCCGATATCGCGGCCGAAATTTCCACCCCGCTGCTCCGCAAGGATTTTGTGGTGGACGATTACCAGCTCTACGAGGCGCGGCTGCTGGGGGCCTCGGCGGTGCTGCTGATCAGCGAGATCACCGAGGAGGCGACGCTGGGGCGCCGCATTGCGCTGGCGCGGCGGCTGGGGCTTTCGGCGCTGGTGGAGGCCCACACCGAGCCTGAGATCGCCAAGGCGCTGCGGGCCGGGGCCGACCTTCTGGGGGTCAACAACCGCGACCTGCGCACCTTTGCGGTCGATTTCTCGGCGGCCGCGCGGCTGCGGGCGCTGGTGCCGCCAGGCGTGCTGTTTGTGGCCGAAAGCGGCGTTGCAAGCCCCGCGGACGCGGCGGTTCTGCGCCAAGCCGGGGCCGATGCCGCGCTGGTGGGCGAGTACCTGATGCGCGCGCCGGATAAAACCGCCGCGCTGGCCGCCCTGCGCGCCGCCGCCGCCCCCGCCGCCCCCGCCGCGGGCGGCGCGCCATGACCCCGCCGCGGGGGCCGGCCCCCAAAATCAAGCTCTGCGGGCTTTCGCGCCCGGCGGATATCGCGGCCGCCAACCGCCTGCTGCCGGATTACATCGGCTTTGTGTTCGCGCCCGGCAGGCGGCAGGTAAGCCCCGCCCAGGCGGCGGCGCTGCGGCGGCAGTTAAGCCCCGCCATCCCCGCCGTGGGGGTGTTTGTGGCCGAGCCGCCGGAAGAGATTGCCGCGCTGGCCGCCGCGGGCGCCATCAACGTCATCCAGCTGCACGGCGCGCCCGATGCCGCCGGGCTTTGCGCGCTGCGGCAGGCCACCGGGCTGCCGGTGTGGCAGGCCGTCCGGGTGACGGACGCCCAAAGCCTGCTGGCCGCCCGCGCCCTGCCCGCCGACCTGCTGGTGCTGGACGGCGGCGCGGGGGAGGGCCGCGCCTTTGACTGGACGCTGCTCAGGGGCTTTCCCCGCCCGTACTTTCTGGCCGGCGGGCTGAACGCCGGCAACCTGGCGGCGGCCATCGCGGTGGTGCGGCCCTACGGCGTGGACGTAAGCAGCGGCGCCGAAACAAACGGTAAAAAAGACCCCGCCAAAATGGCCGCGCTGGTGGCGCTGGCCCGCGCGGCGGAATATCGCTGAACGGGCGCCGCGCGGCTTTGGCGCGGCCCCCGCCGATCCATAGGAACAGGAGTGTGAAAAACCATGTCGAAAGGCCGTTTTGGCGTACATGGGGGCCAGTATATCCCCGAAACGCTGATGAATGCCATGCTGGAACTGGAAACAGCCTACAAAACCTATAAGGACGACCCGGCGTTTCAGGCCGAGCTGACCGCGCTGCTCAACGAGTACGCGGGCAGGCCCAGCCGCCTGTATTACGCCGCGCGGATGACCGCCGATCTGGGCGGGGCCAAAATCTACCTCAAGCGGGAGGATCTGAACCACACGGGCGCCCACAAGATCAACAACGTGCTGGGCCAGATGCTGCTGGCCCGGCGGATGGGCAAGACCCGCGTGATTGCGGAAACGGGCGCCGGGCAGCACGGGGTGGCCACGGCCACCGTGGCCGCCATGATGGGGATGGAATGCGAAATTTTTATGGGCCGCAAGGACTGCGAGCGCCAGGCCCTCAACGTTTACCGGATGCGGCTGCTGGGGGCCAGGGTTCACCCCGTGGATACCGGCACCGCCACCCTCAAGGACGCCGTCTCGGCCACCTTCCGGGAGTGGACGGCCCGCATCGACGATACCCACTATGTGCTGGGCAGCGTGATGGGGCCGTACCCCTTCCCGGAGATGGTGCGGGATTTTCAGGCCGTCATCGGGCGGGAGATCCGCGCCCAGCTGCAGGAAAAGGAGGGCCGCCTGCCGGACGCCGTGCTGGCCTGCGTGGGCGGCGGCTCCAACGCCATCGGCGCGTTCTACGATTTTATCCGGGAGCCCTCGGTGCGGCTGATCGGCTGCGAGGCCGCCGGGCGGGGCATCGATACCGCCGAGACGGCCGCCACCATCAGCACGGGGCGGCTGGGCATCTTCCACGGGATGAAATCCTACTTTTGCCAGGACGGCCAGGGGCAGATCGCGCCCGTCTACTCCATCTCGGCCGGGCTGGATTACCCGGGCGTCGGGCCTGAGCATGCCTGGCTGCACGATACCCGCCGCGCCGAGTATGTGGCCGTGACCGACGACGAGGCCGTGGATGCCTTTGAGTATCTTTCCCGCATCGAGGGCATCATCCCGGCCATCGAGAGCGCCCACGCGGTGGCCTACGCCAGAAAGCTGGCCCCCGCCATGGGCCGGGACAAAATTCTGGTCGTCAACATTTCGGGCCGGGGCGACAAGGACTGCGCCGCCATCGCCCGCTACCGGGGGGAGGAGCTTTATGAGTAACATTGCCAAAGCCTTTGACCATGGCAAGGCGTTCATTCCGTTTGTGACCTGCGGCGACCCAGACCTTGCCACGACCGAGCTGCTGGTGCCCGCCATGGCCGACGCCGGGGCCGACCTGATCGAGCTGGGCATCCCTTTCTCCGACCCCACGGCCGAGGGGCCCGTCATCCAGGAGGCCGACAACCGCGCCCTGGCCGCCGGCGCCACCACCGACAAGATTTTTGCGATGGTGCGCCGCCTTCGCGGCGCCGTCGCGGTGCCGATGGTCTTTATGACCTACGCCAACGTCGTGTTCTCCTACGGGTCGGAGCGGTTTATCCGCACCTGCGCCGAGATCGGCATCGACGGACTGATTCTGCCCGACATCCCGTTTGAGGAAAAGGGCGAGTTTGAGGATCTCTGCGAGCGGTACGGGGTCGATCTGATCTCGCTGATCGCCCCCACCAGCCACGAGCGGATCACGCGGATCGCCGCGGCGGCGCACGGCTTCGTCTACTGCGTTTCCTCGCTGGGGGTCACCGGCACCCGCGCCGAAATCACCACCGACGTGGGCGCCATGGTAAGGCTGGTCAAGGCCGCGCGGGACATCCCGTGCGCGGTCGGATTCGGCATTTCCTCCCCGGCGCAGGCGGCGGCCATGGCCGCCGTGTCGGACGGGGCCATCGTGGGCTCGGCCATCGTCAAGCTCTGCGCCCGCTACGGGCGGGACTGCGTGGCCCCCGTGGCCGATTACGTCCGCCGGATGAAGCAGGCCGTGTCCGGCACCGCGTGAGCCGCGGCGCCGGTTCCGCCGCGCAAAAAGCAGCGGCGGGCGCCCCCCGGAAAGGGCGCCCGCCGTTTTTTTGCGCGCCGCGGCGCGCAGGCTTTACTTTCTGCCGGTAAAATACTGGAGCGCGTACACGGCGCCCACGATCACCCCGATCACGAGAAAGATGCCGACCATGCCGATCAGCATGGCGGGCAGGGTGGTTGTCACCGAAGCGGGATACAACATGCCAAACGCCTCCTTACACGCCCATCAGGGTCAAAATCAGGCCGCCCGCAATCACCGAGGCAATCTGGCCCGAAACGTTGACGCTGATCGAATACATCAGTAAAAAATTCTGGTTGTCCTCCTTGAGGCCCATCTGGTTGATGACGCGGCCGCTCATCGGAAAGGCCGAGATGCCCGCCGCGCCGATCATCGGGTTGAGCTTTTTGCCCGCGGGCAGGAACAGGTTGATCAGCTTGGCAAACAGCACGCCGCCCACGGTGTCAAACACAAAGGCGACCAGGCCCAGCGCCAGGATCAGCAGGGTATCGGGCCGCACAAACTTTTCGGCGGTCATCTGCCCGGCCACGGTCAGCCCCAGCACGATCGTGATCAGGTTGGCCAGCACGTTCTGGGCCGTCTCGGACAGAGCGTTCAGCACGCCGCACTCCCGCAGCAGGTTGCCGAACATCAAAAAGCCCACCAGCGCCACGCTGGCCGGGGCCACCAGCCCCGCAATGACCGTCACTGCGATCGGGAACAGGATGCGGGTGGTTTTGCTTACCCGGCCCTTTTGGTAGGGCATGCGGATGCTTCGCTCCTTCCGGGTCGTGACCAGCCGGATCACCGGCGGCTGCACGATGGGCACCAGCGCCATATAGCTGTAGGCCGCCACCATGATCGCGCCCAGATAGCGGGATTTCAGCACGTTTGCCACAAAGATGGCGGTGGGGCCGTCCGCCGCGCCGATGATGGCGATGGAGGCCGCATCGTTGAGCGGGAAGAAAAAGCCCGCCACAAAAAAGGTGAAAAAGATGCCGAACTGGGCCGCCGCGCCAAACAGCATCAGCCAGGGCTTTTCCAGCAGGGGGCCGAAATCGATCATGGCGCCGATGCCGATGAACAGCAGCAGGGGAAACAGCTCGTTCGACATGCCCGCGTCAAACAGCGCGGTGATGGGGCCCACCACATCGCCCTGCGTGATCGCGCCCGAGAGGGGCAGGTTGACCAAAATCGCGCCAAAGCCCATGGGCAGCAGCAGGCTCGGCTCCATTTTTTTGGCGATGCCCAGATAAATCAGCAGGCCGCCGATGGCCCACATCACCGCCATCTGCCAGGTCAGGTTGCCAAAGTTGGCAAACAGGCTGGCGAAGGTTCCCAAAAAATCCATACGCAATCCTCCTCAACAAACTACCGTGCGGGGCAAAAGCGGGCGGGGGGCGGCCCCGGCGGGCCACCAAAAAAGAGACTTTTACCGCAGCAAACCATGCTGCGGTAAAAGTCTCAGTGCAAAAGCGCGGTTCCGGGCTTTCGCCGTGATGACGAAGCCGCGCAGCGCGGCCGGGCCGCACCCCTTACTCCCTTTTATCCCATTGCCTTTTAGTATAGCGGATGGCGGGGCGCTCTGCAAGTGCAAACAAAAATTTAGGGCAATGCCGCGCCTTTCCGGCCCGCCCCGGCCCGCCAAAAAACAAAACCGGGGCGGGCAGCCTGCGTTCAGTCTGCCCGCCCCGGCGCGGTTTTATGCGGGGAAAAAGCGCGCCGCGCTTACAGCCGCTCGCCCAGGGAATCCACGATGTTCCTGGTGTCCCGCGCAATCATCAGCTCCTCGTTGGTGCAGATGGCCAGCACCTTGACCCTGGCGTCGGGGCCGGTGATGTCGTTCACATCCAGGCCGCGGCGCAGGTTTTGCGCCTCGTCGATGGAAATGCCCAAAAAGTCCATGTCCTTGCAGACAGCCGCGCGGGTCTCCCAGCTGTTCTCGCCGATGCCGCCGCAGAACACCAGGCAGTCCAGCCCGCCCATGGCCGCCGCGTAGCCGCCGATGTATTTTTTGAGCTGGTAGGCCAGCATATCCAGCGCCAGGCGGGCGCGCTCGTCGCCCGCCTCGGCGGCGGCCGTCACGTCGCGGTTGTCGCTGGAAACGCCGGAAACGCCCAGCAGGCCGGACTTTTTGTTCATCACGTCGTCAAATTCAGCGGGGGTCATGCCGGCGGCGGCCTCAATGTAGCCGGGGATGGAGGGGTCCATGTCGCCGCTGCGGGTGCCCATGATCAGGCCGGAAAGCGGGGTCATGCCCATCGAGGTATCCAGCACCTTGCCGCCGTCCACCGCGGCCACCGAGGAGCCGTTGCCCAAATGGCAGGTCACGATCTTCAGCTCGCCGGGCTCGCGGCCCAGGTATTGCGCGGCCGCCAGGCTGACAAAGCGGTGGGAGGTGCCGTGGAAGCCGTAGCGGCGCACATGGTACTTCTCGTAATACTCGTAGGGCAGCGCGTACATATAGGCCTTGGGGGGCATGGTGGAATGGAAGGCGGTGTCAAACACGGCCACCATCGGCTTGTTTTCGCCAAAAACCTTTTTGGCGGCCTCCACGCCCAGCACGCAGGCGGGGTTGTGCAGCGGGGCCAGCGGGGCCAGCTCGTTCATCGTATCGATGACCGCGTCGGTGACAAGGCAGCTTTCCTTGAATTCCTCGCCGCCGTGAACCATCCGGTGGCCGATGGCGCCCACCTCGCCGATGTCGCCGATGACCTTGCCCTCGCCCTCGGTCATTTTTTTGACCAGCGCCTCAAACGCCTGGGTGTGGGTGGGGAAGGGCAGCATGGTTTTCCACTTGCCGCCGTTGGCGCTGTGGGTGATGCTGCTGCCCGCCAGGCCGATGCGCTCGCACAGGCCCTTGCACAGGACATGCTCGTTTTCCATATCGATCAGCTGATATTTTAAGCTGGAAGAGCCACAGTTGATAACCAGAACTTTCATTTGTCCAGAATCCTCCTTCTTGAGGCGGAAACCCGCCCCCGTTTACGAATCGATGAAAGTATTATATAATGGTTGCCGGGATTTTTCAAGGAAAATGGGATTTTGTAGGAAAAATGGACAAATAACAGGCAATATCGTACAAAAAACGGGGCCGGCGCGCGCCGGCCCCTTGCAGGGAGAACACGATGGAATTTGCAGGCGTCATCACCGAGTACGACCCCTTCCACAACGGCCACGCGGCCCAGCTGGCCGCGCTGCGTGCGCGCGGCGCCACAACGATCGCCGTGTGCATGAGCGCGGGGCTTACCCAGCGGGGCGGGGTGCCGCTTTTGCCGGAGCCTGTGCGCGCAAGGGCCGCGCTGCTGTGCGGGGCCGATCTTGTGGTGGCGCTGCCCGCGCCCTACGCCTGCGCGGGGGCCGAGGCGTTTGCCGCGGCGGGGGTGGCCCTGCTGACGGCGCTTGGCTGCGACACCCTGGCCTTTGGGGCCGAAACGCCGAGCGCGCCCCGGCTGCTGGCGGCGGCCGGGGCGCTGCAAAGCGGCGAGCTTTCGGCGGCGCTGCGCGCCGGGCTGGCGGGCGGCGCCCCGTTCGCGGCGGCCCGCGCCGCCGCCGCCGAGACCCTGCTGCCGGGCGCGGCGGCCCTGCTGCGCAGCCCCAACGATATTTTGGGCATCGAGTACTGCAAGGCGATCCTGGCCCAGCAAAGCCCGCTTGTGCCGCTGCCGCTGCCCCGGCTGGGCGCCGGGCACGACGCCCCGCTGCCCGGGCGTGGGGCGGACGGCCGCCCGGTGGCCTCGGCGGGATACCTGCGGCGCCTGGCGGCCGCGGCGGGAAACGCCGGGGCCGGGCCGGAACCGCTGCGCCCCTTTGTTCCGCCCGAGGCGTTCGAGCTTTACTGCGCCGCCTTTGCGCGGGGGGAACAGAGCGATCCCGCCGCCTTTTCCACGGCGCTGCTGGCCCTGCTGCGCCTGGCCGACCCGGCCGGGTTCGCCCGGGTGCGCGGCCTGTCCGAGGGGCTGGAAAACCGGCTGGCCGCCGCGGTGCGGCAGGCGGGCAGCGCCGCCGCGCTGTACGATCTGCTCAAAACGCGGCGGTATTCCCACGCGCGGCTGCGCCGCCTGGCGCTGGACGCCGCGCTGGGGGTGCAGGCGGGCAGCCTGCCGCCGCTGCCGCCCTACCTGCACCTGCTGGGCGCGCGCAGGGCGGCCCTGCCGCGCCTGAAGGCCGCCCGCCTGCCCGCGGCCACCTCGCTGCGCACGCTGGCCGATACCGGCCCCGCGGCCCGCGCGGTGGCCGCGGCCCACGCCCGCGCCTGCGATTTTTCGGCCCTGTGCCGGGTCGCGCCGCAGCCCTGCGGCCTGGCCTACACCCAAAAGCCGGTGCTTTTGTAGCGGGCCGCCGCCCCCGCAAAAAAAACGGCGGGCGGCCTCTTTTGCAAGCGTTCCTGCGCTTGTAAAAAAGGCCGCCCGCGCCGCCGCGTTCCCGCCCCGCGCGCCGGCGCGCGGGGGGCGGCGGGTTATTCCGCCTGCTCGCGGAAGGTCAGGCCGCTGTCGCTCATGCGCTCCACAATGGCCAGGCTGCACACCTTGTAGCCCTCCGCGCGCAGCAGCACGCCGCCGGGCTGAAAGCCTTTTTCAATGCACACGCCGATGCCGCCCACCCGGGCGCCCGCCTGCCGGCAGATGTCCAGAAGGCCCTGCATGGCCTTGCCGTTGGCCAAAAAGTCGTCCACGATCAGCACGTTGTCGTCCGGGCCCAGAAATTTCTGCGCCAGCGTGATGTCGTAATCCTTGCCGTAGGTGTAGGAATGCACGACCGAGGTGTACACGTCGCCGTCCAGGTTTTTGCTTTTGGCTTTCTTGGCAAACACCACCGGCACCCCGAAATGCCGCGCCGTCATGCAGGCGATGGCAATGCCGGAAGCCTCGATCGTCAGGATCTTGTTGATGCCGTCGCCCTGAAACAGGCGGTGAAATTCCTCCCCGATGGCGTCCAGCAGGGCGACGTCCACCTGGTGGTTCAAAAAGCAGTCCACCTTCAGCACGTTGCCGGGCCGAACCTGCCCCTCCCGCAGAATGCGCTCTTCCAAAAGTTTCATAACACCATACCCCTTTCCAAAGTTGTACCCATTATGGCAAATCACGACGTTTTTTGCAATCGGTCTTTTGCGGTTTTGGGGAATATTTTGATGGAATGTCAAATTGACACTATTCTGTAATTGAATTTTGTGCAGGGTGCATACAAAATCAAAAAACAAAAAAACAAACTATGTCGATTTAACGCATTGAATAAAAAGCAAAAGAACATTATAATAAATTTCATCATTACAACGCAACTGTGCGTAAAAGGCGCCGCCTTCCGGCGGGGCCCGGCGTTGTAAAAGTACAGGAGGGAAAGATTTATGAAAAAGTTCGTCAGCGTTGTGCTGGCCGCCGCCATGGCGGCCAGCCTGGCAGCCTGCGGCGCCACCGCGGATGCCACGGCGTCCTCCGCCACCGCGGAGGGCAGCGCCTCCACCGCCGCGGAGGGCAGCGCCTCCGCTTCCGGCGCCGCCATCAAAATCGGCGGCATCGGCCCCTTGACCGGCGCGGCCGCCGTGTACGGCAACGCCGTCAAAAACGGCGAGGAGCTTGCCGTCAAGGAGATCAACGCCAAGGGCGGCACCCAGTTTGAGCTGAAGTTTGAGGACGACGAGCATGACGCCGAGAAGTCCGTCAATGCCTACAACAGCCTGAAGGACTGGGGCATGCAGATTCTGGCGGGCCCCGTCACCACCACCCCGACCCTGGCCGTTGCGGCCGAGGCCGCCGTGGACAATATCTTTGAGCTGACCCCCTCCGCCTCCGCGCAGGCCGTCATCGAGACCGGCGACAACGTCTTCCAGGTCTGCTTCACAGACCCCAACCAGGGCATTGCCTCCGCCGATTACATCGCCGAGAACAAGCTGGCCACCGCCGTGGGCGTCATCTACGATTCCTCGGACGCCTACTCCAGCGGCATCTATGAAAAGTTCAACGCCGAGGCCCAGAGCAAGGGCCTCAAGGTTGTGGCCGCCGAGGCTTTCACCGGCGACAACAAGAGCGACCTTTCCACCCAGGTTACCAAGTGCAAGGATGCGGGCGCCGATCTGATCTTCCTGCCCATCTATTACACCGAGGCCTCCCAGATCCTCAAGTACGCCAGCAGCATCGGCTACGCGCCCAAGTTCTTCGGCTGCGACGGCCTGGACGGCCTGCTGGACGTCGAGGGCTTTGACAAAAACCTTGCCGAGGGCGTCATGCTTCTGACCCCGTTCGCCGCCGATGCCACCGATGCAAAGACCCAGGCCTTTGTCACCGCGTATAAGGCCGCCTACGGCGAGACCCCGAACCAGTTTGCCGCCGATGCCTACGACGTCGTGTACTCGATCGCGCAGGCCTGCGACGCCGCCCAGGTCACGCCCGACATGAAGGCCGCCGATATCTGCGAGGCCCTCAAGGCCCAGTTCACCACCATGAAGTTCGACGGTCTGACCGGCACCGGCATGACCTGGGACGCCACCGGCGCCGTGTCCAAGTCTCCCCGCGCCGTCGTGATCGAGAACGGCTCCTACAAGGCGATGGCCGCCACCGCCGAATCCGCCAAGTAAGCTTTCCGCCGCGCGGGCCGGCGCTTGGCCGCCAACAGAAAAAATCTGCCAAAGGGGGCTGCTGAGAGCAATCGGCGGCTCCCTTTTTGCGGTTTTGCCGCACCGGCGGATTTTTTTGGCCGTTCGGCGTGAAAAAAGTTGTTTCACGCCGCAAATTGTGGTACTATTTGAAGTATTCCCGTTGATCTGCTGCTTGTGCGGCAGTTGGTGCGGCGGGGTATCGAACAAGTGAGGTGTTTGTCGCAATGCAGTTCTTATCCTACCTGATCAACGGCATCAGCCTTGGCAGCGTGTACGCGCTGATCGCCCTGGGTTATACGATGGTCTACGGCATTGCCAAAATGTTGAACTTCGCCCACGGCGATGTCATCATGATCGGCAGTTATGTGGTGTTTTTTGCGTTCGGTTCGTTCGGGCTCAACCCCATCGTGGCCATCGTCCTCTCGATGGCGGTCTGCACGATCCTGGGCGTCACGATGGAGCGGGTGGCCTACCGGCCCCTGCGGGAGGCGCCCTCCCTGGCCGTGCTGATCACGGCCATCGGCGTCAGCTATCTACTGCAGCAGATCGCGCAGCTGCTGTGGACCTCCAACCCCAAGTCCTTCACCTCGGTGGTGGGGGTCAAGCCGGCGTCCCTGTTCGGCGGCCGGCTCATGATCTCGGGCGAGACGCTCGTCACCATCCTGACCTGCATCGTCATCATGGTTTCGCTCAGCTGGTTTGTCAACCACACCTCGGCGGGCCACGCGATGCTGGCCGTGTCCGAGGACCGCGGCGCCGCCCAGCTGATGGGCGTCAACGTCAACGCCACCATCTCCCTGACCTTTGCCATCGGCAGCGCGCTGGCGGCGGTGGCGGGCGCGCTGCTCTGCTCCTCGTACCCAACCCTGCAGCCCACCACGGGCGCCATGCCCGGCATCAAGGCCTTTGTGGCCGCGGTGTTCGGCGGCATCGGCTCCATCCCCGGCGCCTTCATCGGGGGCATCCTGCTCGGCATCATCGAAAATCTGAGCAAGGCGTACATTTCCACCCAGCTCTCGGACGCAATCGTGTTTCTGGTGCTGATTGTTGTGCTTCTTGTCAAGCCCACGGGTCTGCTTGGCAAAAAAGTCAACGTGAAAGTGTAAGGTGAGCGGGATGGCAATCACAAAAATCAAAAATCTGTCCAGGACGGCCAAAAGCAATTGCATCACCTACGGCATCGTCGTCTGCTTTTTTATCCTGATCCAGATCCTCTCGGCGGCGGGGGCGCTCACCAGCTCCTTTGCGGGGCAGCTGGTGCCCATCTGCGCCTACATCGTGCTGGCGGTCTCCCTCAACCTGACGGTGGGCATTCTGGGCGAGCTTAGCCTTGGCCACGCGGGCTTTATGAGCGTGGGCGCCTTCTCGGGCACGCTGGTCTGGATGGCGGCCGGCGCCGCCATGCCGGGCTGGGCGGCGCTGCTGCTCTCGTTTGCGGTGGGCGGCGCGGTGGCCGGGCTGTTCGGGCTTATCATCGGCATCCCGGTGCTGCGCCTTTCGGGCGATTACCTGGCCATCGTCACCCTGGCCTTCGGCGAGATCATCAAAAACTTTATGAACGCCTGCTACCTGGGCGTGGATGCCGCGGGGCTTCACTTTTCCCTGAAGGACAGCGCCTCCCTCCACCTGGCCGCGGACGGCAAAATGCTGATCAACGGCGCCATGGGCGTAACGGGCATCAAAAAGGCCTCCACCTTCACCGTCGGCATCGTGCTGATCCTGATCACCCTGTTCGTCATCCTCAACCTGATCCACTCCCGCTCGGGCCGGGCCATCACGGCTATCCGCGACAACCAGATCGCGGCCCAGAGCGTGGGCATCAACATCACCCGCTACAAGCTGATGGCCTTCATCGTTTCGGCGGTTTTTGCGGGGATGGCGGGCGTGCTGTACAGCCTCAACTTCTCCACGCTGGTCGCCAAAAAGTTTGATTACAACACCTCCATCCTGATCCTGGTGTTCGTGGTGCTGGGCGGCATCGGCAACATCCGCGGCTCCATCATCGCGGCGGCCATTCTGACGGTTCTGCCCGAGCTGCTGCGCAGCATGAACGACTACCGGATGCTGATCTACGCCATCGTGCTGATCGTCGTGATGATCTTCAACCAGAGCCCGCAGCTGGTGGCCTGGCGCAAAAAGCTGTTTGCCCGGTTTAAAAAACCGGACGGCAAAACCAAAACGAAGGGGGTGGCGTGAGATGGCCTTGCTGGAAGTCAGCAATCTTGGCATTGCGTTCGGCGGCCTGCAGGCCGTCTCGCAGCTGGATCTTTCGATTGAAAAGGGCCACCTGTACGGGCTGATCGGCCCCAACGGCGCCGGCAAAACGACCGTGTTCAACATGCTTACCGGCGTGTACCGCCCCACCGAGGGCAACATCGTGCTGGACGGCGTGGACATCACGGGCAAAAGCCCCGAGTTCATCAGCAAGTCCGGCGTGGCCCGCACCTTCCAGAACATCCGGCTTTTCAACGAGATGTCGGTGCTGGACAACGTCAAGGTGGGCCTGCACAACCAGGTGCAGTACGGGATGTGGACGGGCATTTTCCGCCTGCCCGCCTACCGCGAGAAGGAACACGAGATGAACCGCCGCGCCCTCAGGCTGCTCAAAATCTTTGATCTTGACGGCCAGGCGGAGCTTAAGGCGTCCCAGCTGCCCTACGGCCAGCAGCGCAAGCTGGAAATCGCCCGCGCGCTTGCCACCAACCCCAAGCTGCTGCTGCTGGACGAGCCCGCCGCCGGCATGAACCCCAACGAGACCGAGGAGCTTATGCAGACCGTCCACAGCGTGCGCGACCAGTTCGGCATTGCGATTCTGCTGATCGAGCATGATATGAACTTCGTCATGGGCATCTGCGAGGAAATCTCGGTGCTGGATTACGGCCGCATCATCGCGCAGGGCGACGGCAAGGCGATCCGCAATAACCCCAAGGTCATTGCGGCCTATCTGGGAGGTGACTGACCATGGGGGAAATGCTTTCGGTCAAGGGGATCGACGTCTACTACGGCTCGATCCACGCCATCAAAAATGTTTCGTTCCATGTGGACGAGGGGGAGATCGTCACCCTGATCGGCGCCAACGGCGCCGGCAAAACCACGACGATGCACGCCATCTCGGGGCTGCTCAAGCTGGAACACGGCGAGATCACCTACTGCGGCAACCTGATCAGCAGGATGGAGGCCCACAAGATCATCCGGCTGGGCCTGGCCCAGGTGCCGGAGGGCCGCCGGGTGTTCAGCGGGCTTAGCGTCCAGCAAAACCTGCAGATGGGCGCCTACACCCGCCGCGACGGCAAGGAGGCCATCCAGAACGATTTCGACATGGTGTTTGAGCTGCTGCCCCGCCTCAAGGAGCGCCGCAGCCAGCCCGCGGGCACGCTGTCGGGCGGCGAGCAGCAGATGCTGGCCATCGGCCGCGCGCTGATGTGCCGCCCCAAAATGCTGCTGCTGGACGAGCCCTCGATGGGCCTGTCCCCGCTGCTGGTCAAGGAGATCTTCAAGATCATCCGGGACGTCAACCGCAACGGCGTGACCGTGCTGCTGGTGGAGCAGAACGCCAAGATGGCGCTGGAAATCGCCAACCGCGCCTATGTGCTGGAAACCGGCGCCATCAAGATGGAGGGCGAAGCCGCCGAGCTTGCCAACAACATCGAGGTGCGCAAGGCCTACCTGGGCTGCGAGTAAACGCCCGCCCCCGCAAAAACAACGCCGAAAGCCGCATGGACCGCTGTGCCATGCGGCTTTTCTGCGCCCGCGCGCCGGCGGCGCGCGGGCGCAGGGCGCGGCGCAGAAAAACGCATAAACGGCACAGGATACGCAAGGATACGGGAATAAACCCCCGCTTATCCCCCCAAAAAAGCAAGAAATCGCAAAAATACGCGGGAATTTTCAAAAATATCGCAGCATTTGCGCAAATTCTATTGACATACGGCACCCGCTCTGTATAATAGCATTTGTGTCATGCTCTTGGGGCAAACGGCTGGGCCGCGCCCCGGAGCCCTGGCGCTGATCGCGCGGCCTGCCGCCGCCGGGCCTGTTTTGGGGGCCCGGCGGCGGCACAAACCTTTGCGGGGGCCGCGCAGGGGGCGCCGCTTTGCCCAACGTCCGGCGGCACGCCGGGCTATCGCCGCGGCAGCACCGCAAAGGGGGATGCAGAACCATGGATGAATCGCTGATCGTCTCGCTCAAAAACATCGTGGTGGATTTTGATGGGGAAAAAGTGCTGAACGGCCTGTCCCTGGCAATCCACGATAAGGAGTTCGTGACCTTTCTGGGGCCGTCCGGCTGCGGAAAAACCACGACCCTCCGCGTCATCGGCGGGTTTATCACCCCGCAGTCCGGCCAGGTCTTTTTTGACGGCAAGGACATCACGGCCCTGCCGCCCTACCGCCGCCAGGTGAACACCGTATTCCAGAAATACGCGCTGTTCCCCCATCTGAACGTGTTTGAAAACGTCGCGTTCGGGCTTCGGCTCAAAAAAATGACCGAGACCGAGATCCGCCCCAAGGTGCTGGAAATGCTGGAAATCGTGGGCCTCAAGGGCTTTGAACGGCGCAGCATCACCCAGCTTTCGGGCGGGCAGCAGCAGCGGGTGGCCATCGCCCGCAGCCTGATCAACCAGCCGCGCGTTCTGCTGCTGGACGAGCCGCTCGGCGCGCTGGACATGAAGCTGCGCAAGGAGATGCAGCTGGAGCTCAAGCGGCTTCAGCGGGAGATGAACATCACCTTCGTCTACGTCACCCACGACCAGGAGGAAGCCCTGACCATGTCGGACACGGTGGTCGTCATGCAGAAGGGGAACATCCAGCAGATCGGCAGCCCGCAGGATATCTACAACGAGCCGCAGAACGCCTTTGTGGCGGATTTCATCGGCGCCTCCAACATTTTGGAGGGCATTATGATCCGGGACTTTCTTGTGGAGTTTGCCGGGCACGAGTTCACCTGCGTGGACCGCGGCTTCCGCCGCAACGAGCCGGTGCAGGTCGTCGTCCGGCCGGAGGATGTAGCGGTGGTGCCGCCCAGCGCCGGCATGTTGACCGGCCTTGTGCGGGAGGTCATCTTCAAGGGCGTCCATTTTGAGATGCACGTCGATGTGGACGGCAAGGAATGGCTGATCCACTCCACCCAGGCCAGCCTGCCGGGCGAGCTGATCGGCATGAACATCGGCCCCGACGAGATCCACATCATGTCCCGGGCGGAGGTGTGACGGCCATGCTCAAAACCAAAAACTCCCGCTGGCTGGCCACCCCCTACCTGATCTGGATGAGCCTTTTCATCGTGGTTCCGCTGGTCATTGTGGTCTACTACGCCCTCACGGGCAGCGACGGCGCCTTTACCCTGCAAAACCTGACCCAGATCGGCCGGTATTCCTCGGTGTTTGCGCGCAGCCTGCTGCTGGCGCTGGAGGCCACCGTCCTCTGCCTGGTGCTGGCCTTTCCGGTGGGGTATCTGCTCTCCCGGCTGCGCGCCAACAAGCAGCACATCATGCTGATGCTGGTCATGCTGCCCATGTGGATGAACTTTTTGCTGCGCACCTACGCCTGGATGTCCCTGCTTGAAAAAAACGGCCTTCTCAACCGCTTTCTGGGGCTGTTCGGCCTCGGCCCCTTCAATATGATCACCACGGCGGGCGCCGTGGTGCTGGGCATGGTGTACAACTATCTGCCCTACATGATCCTGCCCCTCTACACGGCCATGACCAAGATCGACGATTCGGTCATCGAGGCCGCGCAGGATCTTGGCGCCGATACCCTCCATGTGCTGAACAAGGTGCTGATCCCGCTTACCCGGCCCGGCATCGCCACCGGCATCACGATGGTGTTTGTACCCGCGGTGTCCACCTTCATCATCAGCCGGATGCTGGGCGGCGGCGGCAACCTGCTGATCGGCGATCTGATCGAGCTGCAGTTCCTCGGCAACTCCTACAACCTCAACCTCGGCTCGGCCATGAGCCTGGTGCTGATGGTGATCGTGCTGCTCTGCATGAGCTTTACCTCCAGCTTTGACGAGGAAGAGATGGAAGGGGTGATGTGATGAATACCGCCAACGCAAGGCTGCTTCGCCGCACCTATCTGGTGCTGGTCTTCGGGTTTATGTACCTGCCCATCGCGGTGCTGATCGCGTACAGCTTCAACGAGAGCAAAAGCCGCACGGTTTTTACCGGCTTCACCTTTCACTGGTACCAGAGTCTTTTTCACAACGATATGATCCTTTCGGCGCTGGGGCTCAGCGTGGTGCTGGCGCTGGCCGCCTCGGTCATCGCCACGGTGCTGGGCACCCTGGCCACCATCGGCATCAACGCCATGGGCCGCAAAGCGCAGCTGCTGATCACCAACATCAGCTATGTGCCGGTCGTCAACCCGGAAATCATCACCGGCGTGTCCCTGATGCTGCTGTTCGTTCTTTACCAGCGGCTGGGCCACGGGGGGGACGGCAGCGTGTTCGGCTGGTTCACCCTGCTGGCGGCGCACATCACCTTCGATGTGCCCTACGTCATCTTCAACGTGGCGCCCAAGCTCCGCCAGCTGGACCCCAGCATGTACAACGCGGCGCTGGATCTGGGCTGCACGCCCCGGCAGGCCTTTGTCAAGGTGCTGCTGCCCCAGCTTACCCCGGCCATCCTTTCGGCGTTTTTGATCTGCCTGACCTACTCGATCGACGACTTCATCATCTCCTACTTCAACTGCGGCACCATGCAGACCCTGCCCATCGCCATCTACAGCATGACCCGCAAAAAGGTCAGCCCCGAGATCAACGCCCTCTCGGCCATCATGTTCCTGGTCATTCTGTCCATCATCCTGCTTTCCAACGCGGCGGACAGCCGCACCTACCGCAAAAACCAGGCCGCCATCCGCCGCAACGCGGCGGAGCAGTAAGGGGGCGGGCAGATGAAACACAGCCTTTTGGCCCGGCGGCTGGCCGCCGGGACGGGCGCGCTGGCGCTGCTGGCCGCCGGGCCGGCGGTTTCCGTGCAGGCCGCCGATGCCGTCCGCGTCAGCGACGGCGTCGCCGTATCGGGCGATTACGACTGGACCCGCTTTGCCAACGACAACATCACCCTCAACATCTACAACTGGGGCCTGTACATCTCGGACGGCTCGGACGACAGCGAGGACGTCCTCTCGGACTTTGAAAAGCTGACCGGCATCAGGCTCAACTACACCACGTTCGACGCCAACGAAAGCCTGTACGCCAAGATGAAATCCGGCGGCGCCACCTACGACGTGATCTTTCCCTCCGACTACATGATCGGCAGGATGATCCAGGAAAAGATGCTGGCCCCGCTGGATTTCCAAAACATCCCCAACATGGCCAACATCGGCAACGCCTACAAGGGCTGGGCCTTTGACCCGGACAATACCTACAGCGTGCCGTATATGTGGGGCACCACCGGCATCGTGTACAACACCACGATGGTGGAAACGCCGCCCGACTCCTGGGCCGATCTGTGGGACGTGCAGTACGCGGGCAACATTTTAATGTTCAACAACTCGCGCGATGCCTACGCCATCGCGGCCAAAAAGCTTGGCTTGTCCCTGAACCCCACCTCCACGCAGGAGGTGGACCGGGTCATGGAGGAGCTGAAAGCCCAAAAAAACGTCGTGCAGGCCTACGTCATGGACGAGATTTTTGACAAGATGGAGGGCGGCGAGGCAGCCATGGCGCCCTACTACGCGGGCGACGCCCTGACCATGATCGCCGATAACCCCGACCTTGCCTTTGTTTCCCCCAGGGAGGGCGTCAACTTCTTTGTGGACAGCATGTGCATCCCGGCCAACAGCAAAAACAAGGCGGCCGCGGAGCTGTTCATCAACTATCTGTGCGAGCCCTCGGTCGGCCTGGCCAACTGCGATTACATCGGGTATTCCACCCCCCTCACGGCGGTGCGGGAGCAGCTGGACGACAGCGTGAAAAACAGCCCGATCGCCTACCCGGACGCCGAGGTTATGAAAAAGGCCGAGGTGTTCAACACCCTGCCGGACAACATCAACAACCGCCTCTCGGAGGACTGGAGCGAGATGAAAAGCTACGACGGCAGCGGCAGCGGCTGGATGGTCGTGGTGTTTTTGCTGGTGGCCGTGGGGCTGTCCGGCTTCAACATCTGGCGCAAGATGCGCAAAAAGGAGCGCGACAACTACTGAACGGTTGCCGCCCAATGCCTTTGGCAGGCGGGACGCCCGTGCGGCGTCCCGCCATTTTTGGCGCGCCGGAACTGGCGTTTTGCCAAAAACTGTGCTATACTTTTTGGCGGATTGATGAAAAGAAAGAAGGAACGGCGCCATGCTGCAACCCTATGAATTTGCCGAGGATTTTACCGTTTACGGGTACGACGGGGACTACCGGGGCCTTGCCAGGCCGGGGGCGCTGCTGCGCTACGCGCAGGAGGTGGCCGGGCAGCAGTGTACCCATTACGGCATCACCGGGGAGGTGTACGCCCGCACCCACACGGCCTATGTGCTGGCCAAAACGGCCATGCGCTTTGTCCGCGTGCCCCGCGTAGGCGAGCGCCTGACCCTGATCACCCAGCCGGAGGCCCTCAAGCGGGCCGTCAACAAGCGCCTGACCGTGGTGCGGGACGCCGCGGGGGAGGAGATTGCCCTGCTGGACAGCCGCTGGGTGCTGATCGATACCGAAAAGCGGGTCATCCTGCGCCGCCACCCGCCCGAGGTCTGCGGCCCCTGGGCCGAGGAGCTGGGCCGCAGCCTGCCCATGAAGATGGCTTCCCGGCCCGGGGACGCCGCCCCCGTGGGGGAGCGCCGGGCCGTTTACTCCCTCTGCGATGCCAACGGCCACCTCAACAACACCCGCTATGTGGATCTGGTGCTGGACGCCCTGCCCCCGCAGGCGCTGGACGGCGCGGCGGTGGAAACCCTGCTGATCTTTTACCACAAGGAGGTGCCGCGCGGGGAAGCGTTTATGCTGTACCGGGCCCAAACGGCCCCCGGCCGCTGGTATTTTTGCGGCGTGCGGGAGGATAAATGCTGCTTTGAGGCCGAGCTTTCCCTCCGCGCGCTGCCCTGGCGGGACGGCGCCGCGGCGGGCGAAGCGCCGCAGGGCGGCGGCTGAAACGTTACAATTTGTTTACAAAAAGGCCTTGACAACTGATGACAAAATTGTTACAATAAGCTTGCAAGTTCAACCAATTCCTTCTTTTTCATGTGTTTTTTTCTCCTTCTCCTCTGCGCCCCCGCCAATCCCTCCGGCGGGGGCCTTTTTATTGACAGGGCGGCAGGTTTTTGCTATACTGTATCAAACCACTCTTTACGGCGCGCAATAGAATTTGGAAAAAAGGGGCAAACAAATGACTCACAAGGAAGTGGGCGTTGTTTGCTTTTTGTCTTTTTTGGGCGCCGCCCAAAGAGCGGGGGAGCGCCGGGCAGAACGCTGCGCGGCGGAAGAAAGGATGGAAACGTGATGAAGAAAAGCGGTCAACTTTTGGCCGGCCTGCTGGCTGGCGCTTTTTGCTTTTCCCTGGCGGGCTGCGGCTCCGCCGGCGGCAGCGGCGCAACCGGGGAGGCGGCCTCCGGCGGCGCCGCGGCCCCCAGCGTCTACCGCACCCTGTATTCCAGCGAGGTAACCACCCTGAATTACCTCACCACCAGCAGCACAAACGAGTACGCCATCGGCGCCAACGTCGTGGATTCCCTGGTCGAGTACGACAGCTACGGCAGGATCATCCCCTCCCTGGCCGAGAGCTGGAGCCACAACGACGATATGACCGAGTGGACCTTCCACATCCGCAAGGGCGCCAAGTGGGTGGATCAGACCGGCAAGGAGGTGGCCGATGTCACCGCCAACGACTGGGTCTCCGCGGCGCGCTACGTCAACGACGCCCACAACGATTCCGCCAACCAGTATATGTACAACACGGGCGCGGTCGTCCACAACGCGCAGGCCTACTATGACTACACGGCCTACCAGCTCACGCTGGAAACGAACAACCTTGCCACCGGCGAGAACGCGGCGGATTCGGACGGCAACCCCATCACGGTCGTGGACCCCGTGGATCCCGCCAGCATCGGCGTGCGGGCCGCCGACGATTCCACGCTGGTCTACACGCTGGATCAGCCCTGCCCGTTCTTTCTCACAGTGCTGTCCTACACCTCCTATATGCCGGTGTACGGCCCGTTTTTGGAGGAGAAGGGCAGCCAGTTCGGCCTGGACAACGAGAGCCTGCTCTACAACGGCGCCTACATCCTCTCGACGTTTGAGCCGCAGGACAGTCATATCCTGACCAAAAACCCCGCCTACTGGGACAAGGACAACGTCTTTATCGATAAAATCCAGGAAAAGTACAACCCCGAGGCCACCAGCGTGGAGGCCACCATGTACAAGAACGGCGAGGTCGATCTGGCCCACATCAGCGCCGATCTGCTGGATTCCTGGCTGAAGGACGACGCCACCAAAAACCTTGTCCACGGTTCCCGGCCGGACAATGCGTTCAGCTATTTCTACTGCTTCAACTTTGACCCCGAGTTCGACGCCCAGTACGAGCCGGAAAACTGGAAAAAGGCCGTCAACAACGAGGATTTCCGCCTTTCGATCCTTCACGCGCTCGACCGCGTCAAGGCCAAGACGGTCAGCGAGCCGTACGACCCCAAGAGCCTGCTCTGCAACACGGTCACCCCGGCCAACTTTGCCGTGGGCGCCGGGGTGGATTACACCCAGTACCCGGCGCTGCAGGCGTTTACAAACGGCGACAGCTTTGACGCCGCCGCGGCCGCGGCCAGCCGGGACAAGGCCCGCACGGCGCTTGCCGCCGAGGGCGTTACCTTCCCCGTCAAGGTGCTGATGCCCTACAACCCCACCTCCCCCAACTGGGACAAGGAATGCCAGGTGGTGGAGCAGCAGCTTGAGGGCGCCCTCGGCGCCGATTACATCGATGTCATCGTGCAGGCCGGCCCCGAGACGGGCTTCCTGTCCTCGGTGCGGCGCAGCGGCAACTACGCGCTGCTCAAGTGCAACTACGGCGCCGATTACGCCGACCCCATGACCTACACCGATCCCTTCACCAAGGGCAGCAACTACAATTTCTGGGATACCAGCACCGACCCCGCCACTGCGGCCCTGTTTGCCGAATGGGAGGCCAAGGTCAAGGCGGCCTCCGCCATCTATAACGACGACGGCGCCCGCTACAAGGCTTTTGCCGAGGCCGAGGCCATCCTGATCGACCACGCCATCGTAATCCCCTACAGCATTTCCTCGGGCGAGGGGTACGTCGCCAGCAACCTCAACCAGCTGGAGGGCGAGTACGCCCCCTACGGCGTGGCGCGGGAGCGGTACAAGTACGAGCATCTTTACCCCACCTCGATGAGCATGGAAGAATTCCGGAAGGCCTACGACGCCTGGGTGGCCGAGCGCACCCGGGCGGTGGCCGCCGCCACAACGGAATCCGCGTCCTGACGGCGCTTTTTTCAAAAATCCAACGCAGACAAAGTCCGCATTCCCCCGCAAAAAACAGGGGGGATGCGGCTTTGTCCGGCCTTCGGTACGGCGCGCACCGGGGGCGGGGCAAGGCCGCATCCGGGCAGACAGGAAAGGGGAAATCCTTCCGTGGCAAGCTACATTCTCAAGCGGGTGCTGCACGCTCTGGTCACGCTGGCCGTCGTCATCGTGATCGTGTTCGTGCTGCTCCGGCAGATGCCCATCGAGGGGTACTTCAACAATTTCGATAAATACACCCCCGCGCAGATCACGGTGGGCCTGCAAAAGCTGGGCCTGACCGATCCCGTCCCCGTGCAGGTGGCGCACTATTTCCGGCAGCTTGCGCACGGCGACCTGGGCACCTCCAACAAGTACCGGGAGGGGTATCCCATCGCCAGGATCATCGCCAAAAAGGCCCCCGTCTCGATCGAGCTGGGGCTGATCAGCCTGGCCGTCTCGCTGGCGCTGGGGCTGGGGCTGGGCATCCTGATGGCCCGCTCCACCCGCACCCGCTGGAAGCTGTGGGATACCTTCGGCACCGTGTTCATCGTCATTGTGCAGGCGGTGCCCTCGGCGGTCTACCATCTGCTGATCCAGCTCTACGGCAGCGAGCTGCTGGGCGTGCCCATGCTGTTCGACGCCGCCCGGCCCGCCACCTGGGTGCTGCCCGTTTTTTCGCTTTCCATCGGCAACATCGCCTATTATGCCATGTGGCTGCGGCGGTACATGGTGGACGAAAGCAACAAGGATTACATCCGTCTGGCCCGCGCCAAGGGGGTGCCCGCCGGGCGGATCAGCCGCGTCCATGTGTTTCGCAACGCAATCGTGCCGCTGGTGCAATACCTGCCCAACTCGATCCTGTTCACGCTGATGGGCTCGCTGTATGTGGAATCGCTCTACTCGATCCCCGGCATGGGCGGGCTGCTGGTGCAGGTCATCAAATTGCAGGACAACACGATGGTGCAGGCGCTGGTGCTGGTGTACGCGGCGGTGTCGGTGCTGGGGCTGCTGTTCGGCGATCTGATGATGGCGCTGGTCGATCCGCGCATCAGCTTTACCAGAAAAGAGGGGGCGCGCTGATGACATACCGCGGCATGAGATCCCGCCGGCTGGAAGCCGCGCTGGAAACCGAACTGAAAAACCAGACCGGCCAGGCCGGCGCCGCTCCGTCGGAGGCCGGGCTGTTCGCCCCCGCGGATTTCGACCACACCCAGGCCGAGCGCGGCGGCTACTCCAACTACTCCTACTGGGGCGCCACGGTGCGCACCTTCTTCAAAAACAGGGCGGCGGTGTTTTTTCTCTGCCTGATCGCGGCCGTTTTGCTGTTTACCTACATCCAGCCGCTGCTGCCCAACCAGAAAAGCCCCAAAACCATCTACAACGATCCCACGACCGGGGTGCAGATCATCAACCAGGCCCCCAGCGCGGAATTTTGGTTCGGCACCAACTCAATCGGGCAGGACCTTTGGGCGCGCACCTGGGCCGGCACCCGCACCTCGCTGGGCATCGGCTTTGCGGTGGCCTGCTTTGAGGCGCTGTTCGGCACCACGGTCGGCGTGCTGTGGGGGTATGTGCGCAAGCTGGATCTTGCTTTTACCGAGCTGTACAACATCTTCGACAATGTACCCCAGACGCTGGTGCTGATTTTGATCTCCTACATTCTGCGCCCCGGCGTGGGCACCATCGTGTTCGCTCTTTGCCTGACCGGCTGGCTGGACATGGCGCGGTTCATCCGCAACCAGGTCGTCATCATCCGGGACCGGGATTACAACCTGGCTTCCCGCTGTCTTGGCACCACCACCCCCCGCATCGTGCTGAAAAACCTGCTGCCCTACCTGGTGTCGGTCATCACGCTGCGGATGGCGCTGGCCATCCCCTCGGCCATCGGCAACGAGGTGTTCGTCACCTACATCGGCATCGGCCTGCCCACGGACACCCCCTCGCTGGGCAATCTGGTGCAGGCCGGGCGGCTGCTGATGAGCCAGCCCAACCTTCGCTACCAGCTTTTGTTCCCCACGGCGGTGCTGGCCGTCATCACGATCTCACTCTATGTGGTCGGCAATGCGTTTGCGGACGCCGCCGACCCCAAAAACCATGTGTAAGGGGGCGGCAGTCATGGCGTTGGAACAAGCGCAAGATCCCGGGCAGGCCCGGCCGGACCGGGCGGGGCCTGCCGCCCCGCTCATCGCCATCCGGGATCTCGATTTCCGCTTTACCCTGCGCGGGCAGACCCTCCATGCGCTGCGCGGCGTTTCGCTGGACGTTTACCCCGGCGAAAGCCTGGCCATCGTGGGGGAATCCGGCTCGGGCAAAAGCGTGCTGGTCAAAACCCTGATGGGCCTCAACGATGCCAACGGCTATGTGGCCGGGGGCAGCATCCGCTTCGGCGGCCGGGAGCTGACCGCCCTGCATACCGACGAGGAATGGCGCGCCATCCGCGGCCGGGAGATCGCCATGGTGCTGCAGGACCCCATGACCAGCCTGAACCCCCTCAAAAGCATCGGCTGGCAGATCCGGGAGGCCGTGGAGCTGCACCGCAACCTGCACGGCGAGGCCGCGCGGTCGGCCGCGTGCGCCCTGCTGGAGGAGGTAGGCATCAGCGACCCCGCCCGCCGCTACGGCCAGTACCCGCATGAGTTTTCCGGCGGTATGCGCCAGCGGGTGGTCATCGCCATCGCGGTGGCCTGCCGCCCCCGCGTGCTGATCTGCGACGAGCCGACCACGGCGCTGGACGTTACGATCCAGGCGCAGATCGTAAGCCTGCTCAAGCAGATGCAAAAAAAATACAACCTTACTACGATCTATATCACCCACGACCTGGGCGTGGTGGCCAATGTGGCCGACCGCGTTGCGGTCATGTACGCGGGCGATATCGTGGAGGTGGGCCGCTGCGCGGAGGTGTTTTACGACCCGCGCCACCCCTACACCTGGGCGCTGCTGTCCAGCTTGCCCCAGCTTGGCGTCAAGGGGGAACCGCTGTATGCCATTGAGGGCACGCCCCCCAACCTGTTCCGGCAGGTGGCGGGGGACGCCTTTGCGCCCCGCAACCCGCAGGCGCTCAAAATCGATTTTGTCAGGCGCCCGCCGATGTTTGCCGTTACGCCCACCCACGCCGCGCGCACCTGGCTGCTGGACCCGCGCGCGCCCAGGGTGGAGCCGCCCGCCCACATCCGCGCGCTGCGCGAGAAGGGCCGCGCGGCCGCCTGCGGCAGGGAGGTGCCCCATGTCTGAATCGCAAGAACGCCTGCCTCTGCTGGAGGTTGACCATATCCGGGTGCAGTTTGGCAAACCGCGCCGCCCCTTTGTGGCGGTGGGGGATGTCTCGTTCTCGGTCTATCCGGGGGAGACGTTCGGCCTGGTGGGGGAGTCCGGCTCGGGCAAAACCACAATCGGCCGGGCCGTCATCCGGGCCAACCCGCTGGCCGCGGGCGAGATCCGCTTTGCGGGCCGGCGCATCTCCGGCAAGCTGACCCCCGCGCAGGACCAGCAGGTGACCCGCGATATCCAGATGATCTTTCAGGACCCGATGGATTCCCTCAACGAGCGGGCCAAGGTGGGCTACATCGTGGCCGAGGGGCTGTACGCGCCGGGCCGCCGCACCACCGAGGCCGAGCGCCGCGCGCTGGTGGACAAGGCTTTGCTGGATGTGGGGCTGCTGCCGGAGTTTTCCAGCCGGTTCCCGCACGAATTTTCGGGCGGGCAGCGCCAGCGCATCGGCATTGCGCGGGCGCTGATCCTCAACCCCCGGCTCATCGTGGCCGACGAGCCGATCTCTGCGCTGGATGTATCGATCCGGGCGCAGGTGTTGAACCTGCTTGCCCGCCTGCAAAAGGAGCGCGGGCTGACCTACCTGTTCATCGCGCACGATCTCTCGGTGGTGCGCTTTATCTGCGACCGCATCGCCGTCATCCGCCGCGGCGCCCTTGTGGAATTGGCTGAAAGCGAACTCCTGTTCGCCCATCCGCTCCACCCCTACACGCGGGCGCTGCTCTCGGCCATCCCGCAGCCGGACCCCATCGCCGAGCGGAACAAAAAACTGCTGGTCTACGACCCGTCCTGCCACCATTACGAGAGCGAACCGCCCCGCTGGGCGGAGCTGGAGCCGGGCCATTTTGTGCTGGGCAACGCCCCCGAACTGGCGGCCTACCGCGCGCAGCTGGCAAAGGGCTGAACAGGCGGGGCCAGCCCTTGCAGAAAGGAACAAAACGCATTGCAGAATGAACTTTACAGGGAGATCGATGCGCAGATTGCCGCGTTTCCCGCAAAAACGGCGGTGCTGTCCGCCTGGCTGCCTGCGCCCGGCGCCCCCGCCGTGCCGGGGCTGCCGGTGGCGGGCTGCCTGTACGGCTGCCGGGCGGAGGAATCCGTCGTATCGGCCTCCACCGTCAAGGTGGCGGTGCTGCTGACGGCGCTTTCCCTCTGCGCGCAGGGCGCGCTCCGCCCGGAGGAGCAGGTTTCGCTGCCGGAGGCCGCCATCCTGCCCGACACCCAGGTGTTTGAGGCGGAAAACCGCCGCCCCGCCTACCCCCTGTGGGAGCTGCTCTACTGGATGACCGTGGAAAGCGACAACACGGCCACCAACCGCCTGCTGGACCTGCTGGGCATGGACGCCGTCAACGAATTCTGCCGCCGCTGGGGCCTGGCGAGCACGGTCGTGCGGCGCAAAATGCTCGATTGGGACGCCGTCGCGGCGGGCAAAAACAATTTTACCAGCCTGGCCGATCAGTACCGGCTGTACGCGCTGCTCAACGCAAAAAGCTTCCTGCCGCCCGCGCTGCGCGCCCTCGGCTGGCGGATGCTGGCGGAGCAGCGGTTTGCGGACGGCATCCTGCGCTACCTGCCCCGCCACCCGGTTTTTGCGCACAAATCCGGCTGCCTTGACTTTCTGGAACACGATGCCGGGGTGTTTTTGGGGCGCCGCCTGCTGTTTGCGGGGGTGTTCACCTGGGACGGCCCCTCGCCGGAGGGCGACCACCGCCAGCTGCGGCACATCGGCAAGATCGGGCGGAACCTATACCTGGCCGCCCGGGACGAGCTTGGCCAAGAGGAGGCGCTGCCATGACCGCAATCGCCAACAAGGCCGTCTGCCCGCTCTGCGCGGCGCCCGCCGCAACGGCCGGCACGCCCGCGCTCTCCGGCCTGGAGGACGAGGTGCTGCTTGGCATGCCGGTGGAGATCACCGGCCCGGCGCAGGCGGGATGGGTGCCGGTACTCACCGAGTACCGCTACACCGGCTGGATGAAAACCGGCGATCTTGTCGCCGACCCCGCGCGGGTCGCGCGCTGGCAGCAGGCGGAGCGGCGGGTGATTCTGCACAAAAACGCCGTCGATGTGCTGGCCCTGCCCAAGGTACAGGGGGCCTTTGTGGCGCAGGCGCTCCCGCTGGGGGGCCGCCTGGCCCTGAACGGCCCCGCCGCCGGGGGCTGGCAGCCGGTCGCTCTGCCGGACGGCCGGGCGGGTTTTGTCTGCGCCAGCGCGCTCGATGCCCTGTGGGAGGCGCCCTGCTGCGCCGCGCCCGCCGCGCTGCGCCGCGCGCTGACCGATGCCGCCCGCCGCTATGCCGGCACCCAGTACCGCTGGGGCGGCAAAACGCCCGCGGGCATTGATTGCTCGGGCCTGTGCAGCATGGCGTATCTTTTGTGCGGCATCCGCATCTACCGGGACGCCGCCATCAAACCGGGCTTTCCGATCCATGCAATTCCGCCCGCCGCCATGCAGGAGGGCGATCTGCTCTATTTTCCCGGCCATATCGCCCTGTACCTGGGCGGCGGGCTGTACATCCATTCCACGGGCCGGGCGGGGGACGACGGCGTGACCGTCAACAGCATGGACGCGGACGCCCCCCTCTACCGGGCCGACCTTCCCGCCAGGCTTCTGGCCGTGGGGTCGTATTTCTGACCGCGTGCCTCCGCGCGCGTTTTTGGGCAAGGAGTATGACTAAAACCGCGCTGACACAGCATATTGCCTAAGATTCCTGCCCATGGGCAACAAAAGATTGTCTGTGCGGAATTTTGTATTTTGTGCGCGGATATGGTACAATGCTATCCAAGTAGAAACGGTTCAACCGGCGGCACAGCCGGTTTTTCGCAGCGGTTACGCAGTAAAAGGAGAGTCATACATGGCGCATTATTTTCAGGAGCCGTCCCGCACTTTCGGCGAATATCTGCTGGTTCCCGGCTATTCCTCATCCGATTGCATCCCTGACCGTGTCAGCCTGCAAACCCCGCTGGTGCGGTACCGCAAGGGCGAGGAGGACTGCCCGGTTCAGATGAACATCCCGATGGTTTCGGCCATCATGCAGTCGGTTTCCGGCGAAAAGCTGGCCATTGCGCTGGCCCGGCAGGGCGGCGTCTCCTTTATCTACGGCTCCCAGAGCATCCAGAGCGAGGCCGATATGGTGCGCCGCGTCAAGGCGTACAAAAAGGGCTTTGTCACCAGCGATTCCAACCTTCCGCCGGAGGCCACGCTGGGCGATGTGCTGGATCTGAAGGTGCGCACCGGCCACTCCACGGTAGCCGTCACGGACGACGGCACCGCGCACGGCAAGCTGCTGGGCATTGTCGCCTCGCGGGATTACCGGCTTTCCCGCATGAGCAACGAGCTGCGCGTCACCGAGTTCATGACCCCGCTGGACAAGCTTGTCACGGCCCCCGCCACCACCAGCCTGCACGAGTGCAACGATATCATCTGGGACAACAAGATCAATTCGCTGCCGCTGCTGGATGCGCAGGGCCGCCTGCAATACATCGTGTTCCGCAAGGACTACGACAGCCACAAGGAAAACTTCAACGAGCTGCTGGACGCCAACAAAAGCTATGTGGTGGGCGCCGGCATCAACACCCGCGATTACGCCCAGCGCATCCCCGCGCTGGTGGAGGCCGGGGTGGACGTACTCTGCATTGATTCCTCGGAGGGCTTTTCCGAGTGGCAGGCCCGCACGCTGGGCTGGGTTCGGGAAAAGTACGGCGACAAGGTCAAGGTGGGCGCGGGCAACGTCGTGGATCGCGACGGTTTCCTGTTTTTGGCCAAAGCGGGGGCTGATTTCGTCAAAATCGGCATCGGCGGCGGCTCCATCTGCATCACCCGGGAGACCAAGGGCATCGGCCGCGGCCAGGCCACGGCGGTCATCGAGGTGGCCAAGGCCCGCGACGAGTACTACCGCGAGACGGGCGTCTATGTGCCCATCTGCTCGGACGGCGGCATTGTGCAGGACTACCACATCACGCTGGCGCTGGCCATGGGCGCCGATTTTGTCATGCTGGGCCGCTATTTTGCCCGCTTTGACGAAAGCCCCACCAACAAGCTGCGGGTGGGCGGCAACTACGTCAAGGAATATTGGGGCGAGGGCTCCAACCGCGCCCGCAACTGGCAGCGGTACGATTTGGGCGGCGCCCAGAAGCTTGGCTTTGAGGAGGGCGTGGACAGCTATGTGCCCTACGCGGGCGCGCTGGCCGACGGCGTGAACACCACCCTCTACAAGGTGCGCAGCACCATGTGCAACTGCGGCGCCCTCTCCATCCCGGAGCTGCAGGAGAAAGCGCGTCTGACCGTCGTTTCTTCCACCAGCATCGTCGAGGGCGGCAGCCACGACGTTATCTTGAAAAACAGCCCCAACAACTGAGGCTGCGGCAATACACCCGCCAAAAGCACGCCGCAAAAAAGGCCCGGCCGTTTTCCGTCAGGAAAACGGCCGGGCCTTTCTGTCGCAAGCGCTGGCGCGCCGGGGCAAAAAAGGGCGCCCCGCCAAGTTGCCCTGGCAGGGCGCCCTTTTGTAAATGGTGCGGAAGATGGGACTTGAACCCACACGTCATGGACACACGCACCTCAAACGTGCCTGTCTGCCGATTCCAGCACTTCCGCAGGCTGCAGCGGCGGGGATAGCCCCGCGCTGCAAGAAGAATGATAGCACAAAACGGGGGGCAAAGTCAAGTGTTTTTTGCTTTCCGCGCCGGGTGCCGTTCCTGGGCAAAAGCGCCGGACAAAGCGGCTCAATCGGCAAACATCGGGGTGGAAAGGTAGCGGTCGCCGGTATCCGGCAGCAGCGCCACAATCAGCTTGCCCTTGTTCTCGGGGCGCCTGGCCAGCTGCTCGGCGGCCCACACGGCGGCGCCGGAGCTGATGCCCACCAGCACGCCTTCCTCGCGCCCGATGGCGCGGCCCGCGGCAAAGGCGTCCTCGTTTTCCACCGTAATCACCTCGTCATACACGCCGGTGTCCAGGGTGTCCGGCACAAAGCCCGCGCCGATGCCCTGAATCTTGTGGGGGCCGGCCTTGCCCTGGCTCAGCACCGGGGAACCGGCGGGCTCCACGGCAATGACCTTGACGTTGGGGTTCCTGCTCTTCAGGTACTTGCCCACGCCGGTCAGGGTGCCGCCGGTGCCCACGCCCGAAACAAAAATGTCCACCTTGCCGTCGGTGTCCTCCCAGATTTCGGGGCCGGTGGTGGCCAGATGCGCCGCCGGGTTGGCCGGGTTGACAAACTGCCCCGGCACATAGCTGTTGGGGGTTTCGGCGGCCAGCTCGTTGGCCTTCTCAATGGCGCCCTTCATGCCGCGCGCGCCCTCGGTCAAAACGATCTCGGCGCCGTAGGCCTTGAGCAGGTTGCGGCGCTCCACGCTCATCGTCTCGGGCATCGTCAAAATGGCGCGGTAGCCGCGCGCCGCCGCGATGGAGGCAAGGCCGATGCCGGTGTTGCCGCTGGTCGGCTCGATAATCACCGAGCCGGGCGCCAGCTTGCCGGCTTTTTCGGCCTCGTCCAGCATATTTTTGGCAACGCGGTCCTTAACGCTGCCCGCCGGGTTAAAGGATTCCAGCTTGACCACAATGGCCTTGTCAAGCCCGCGCTTGGCCGAGTAATTGTTGAGCGCCAGCAGAGGCGTGTGGCCGATCAGGGCGTCGATCTTTTCCGCAATTTTCATTTGAATACCCTCGTTTCAAGATTGTGTGTCAATGTTGTAATTCATATCGGATTACTATGATTATACCGCGAAAAACCAAAATGTCAAGCACCCGCCCGCGTTTTTTTTACCCCCGCACCGGCAGGCGGGGGCGGCCCGCGCATGATCCGCCCGCGCGGCGCATACAGCTTACCAGAGCATGACGCGGAAGGAACGCGGCGAAACGCCTGCGCTCTTTCGCAGGCTTGCCCCGCGGGAACGACCTGCCCGCCGGAAAAGGCCGCGCGCAAAGGGCCGAAAAAAACCGCCGGGCGGCGCTTTGCCGCAGATAAACGCGCAAAGGGGGAACACAGAGGTGAAATCGACTGCAAAAACCAAAAAGCGTCCCGGACTGCCTGCCGTATGGCCGGGGCTGGCGCTGGCGCTGCTGCTGTGCGGGGGGCTGGTGCTGCTGGGCTGGGTGCTGCCCCCGCCGGTGCAGGCCCGGGAGACCGCCACGCCCGACGACCGCTTTGCGCTGCCCGCCCAGGCCCGGCCCGGGGACGACGCGCAGGAGGTCATGCTGCTGAAGATCGTCTGCCTGACCTTTGACGACGGTCCCTCGGTCAACACCGAAAAAATTTTGAAGCTCCTGGCCGAAAAGCAGGTCCCCGCCACCTTTTTTGTCACCGCGCAGGAGGCCAACCTGCCCTACTACCCGCTTCTTGCCCAGGCGCAGGCCCAGGGCCACCAGATCGCGCTGCACAGCGCCTGCCATGACTATGCCCGCCTGTATGCAAATCCCCAGGCGTTCTGGCTGGACATCAAGGCGCTGCGCTGCGCGCTGCAGCCCTATGTGGAGGTGGGGGGCATCCACTGGCTGCGGTTCCCCGGGGGCAGCACCAACACGGTCAGCCACCGCTACGGCGGCGCGGGGATCATGCAAACGCTGGAGGCGCAGGCCGGCGAGCGCGGCTACGAGTGGATCGACTGGAACGTTTGCGCCGAGGACGCAACGGCCAGCCGCCCCAACGCCGACCAGATCGTGCGCAACATCCAGGCCCAGTCCCAAAACCGGGATATCTGCGTGGTGCTGCTGCACGATACCAGGGCCACCGGCCAGACGGTGCAGGCGCTGCCCCGCATTCTGGATTGGTATCAGGCGCAGGGATACCATTTTTGCACGGTGGAGGAAATGTACGAGACGCGGGACGGCGGCTGAACAGGGCGGTGTTTTCCAAACAGCGAAAAACAGCCGTATTGCATTCGCTTGCAGGTTATAGTATAATACAAACAGGCAGTTGCAGAGAGGGGGCGCGCCGATGCGCAGTACACAAAGCCGCGCCACGGCGCTCTGCGGGGTGCTGGGGGCGCTTTCGTTCGTGCTGATGCTGCTGGGGCTGATCCCCTTTGCCACCTACTGCGCGCCGATGTTCGCCGCGTTTCTGCTGATCCCCGTGCGGGAGGAGTACGGCGCCCGCTATGCGCTGCTGCTGTACGGCTGCGTGGCGCTTCTCAGCGTGCTGTTTCTGCCCGATAAGGAGCCTGCGCTGCTCTACGCGCTGGTGCTGGGCTATTACCCGGTTCTGCGGGGGGCGCTGGGGCGGGTCCGCTCCGCGCCGCTGCGGTGGGCGACCAAGCTGGCCGTGTTCAACGGGGGCCTGGCGGCCGTTTACGCGCTGCTGCTGGCGGTGATGGCCTCCCCGGCGCTGCTGGCGGATTTTCAGCAGGCTGGCCGGGTGCTGCTGGCCGTAACGCTGGCGGCGGGCAATTTTGCTTTTTGGATGTTCGACAGGGCCTTGCTGGTACTGACGGCAGCATACCGGCAAAAACTTGGCCCAAAACTTCGCAGAATGCTGCATAACGCATGATGAATTTGGGAAGGACGGGAAAAAGTATGTGGTTCAACAAAGCGGTCGTCTATCAGGTCTACCCGCTGGGGCTTTGCGGTGCCCCGCTGCAAAACGACGGCGTGCCGGCGCATCGGATCCTGCGCATCCTTGACTGGGTGGCGCATATCCAGGCGCTGGGCGCCTCCTGCGTGCTGTTCAACCCCCTGTTTGAGAGCGATGCCCACGGGTACGATACCCGGGATTACACCCGGCTGGACGCCCGCCTTGGCACCAACGAGGATTTTGCGGCGGTCTGCCGCGCGCTGCACGCGGCGGGCATCCGGGTGATGCTGGACGGCGTGTTCAACCACGCGGGCCGGGGCTTTTGGGCCTTCCGGGATGTGCAGGAAAAAAAGTGGGACAGCCCCTACAAGGACTGGTTCCACCTCTCGTTTGAGGGCAACAACCGCTACAACGACGGCTTTTGGTACGAGTGCTGGGAGGGCTGCGAGGAGCTTGTCAAGCTGAACCTGCAAAACCCGGCGGTGCGGCAATACCTGTTTGACGCCGTCCGCGGCTGGGTGCGGGATTTTGACATCGACGGGCTGCGCCTGGATGTTGCTTACTGCCTTGACAAGGGGTTTCTGGCCGAGCTTCGCGGCCTGACCGACAGCCTCAAGCCGGATTTTGTGCTGGTGGGCGAGACGCTGCACGGCGATTACAACCAGTGGATGAACGACAGGGCCTGCCACTCGGTCACAAACTACGAGTGCTACAAGGGGCTGTATTCCAGCTTTAACACCGGCAATATGCACGAGATCGCCTACAGCCTCAACCGGCAGTACGGCAGCGAGCCCTGGTGCCTGTACACGGGCAAGCAGCTATTCAGCTTTGTGGATAACCACGACGTCACCCGCGCGGCCACCATCATGACCGATCCAAGGGAGCTGGCGCCGCTTTACGGCCTGCTGTTCGGGATGCCGGGCGTTCCGGCGGTCTACTACGGCAGCGAGTGGGGGATGGCCGGCGATAAGAAAAACGGCGATCCCGCCCTTCGCCCCGCCGTCGAAAAGCCGGAGGAAAACGAGCTGACCGCCTGGATTGCGGCGCTGGCCAAGGCCCGGCAGGGCAGCGCGGCGCTTTGCATCGGCAGCTACCGCAACGTGCTGGTGCAGCCCAGGCAGCTGCTTTTTGAGCGCCGCGCCGCCGGGGAGCGGGTGCTGGTTGCCATCAACGCGGACAGCGCCCCCTGCCACCTGGATTTCAACGCCGAGGCGGGCTGCGCCACCGATCTGATCACCGGCCAGTACCATGATTTCGGCGGCGGCAGCGATCTGCCCGCCTACGCCTGCCGTTTCTGGAAAACCGAGTAAAAGGGCCGCAGGCCGGCCGATGCAGGCCGCCCAGGCGTCGGCCGCCGCACCCAACAAAAAACCGCAGCGCGTTCGGGTCCCCCCAAAAGGGGGCCGGAACGCGCTGCGGTTTTTTGCGCGGCAAACGGCGCGCGCCGTTCGCTTTGCTTTGCTTTTATTCTCTTTACACCGGCTGCGCCGGGCAGCCCGCGCTCACAGGTTGCTGTAGCCCATCAGGCAGGCGTCCACGGCGGCGGCGGCGTCCCGGCCCTCGCGCAGGGCCCACACCACCAGGCTTTGGCCCCGGCGCATATCGCCGCAGGCAAACACCTTGGGCACATCGGTGGCAAAGCGGCGCTCGGCCACGTTGCCGCGCCCGGTCAGCGATACGCCGAACGCATCGGCCACATAGCGCTGGCAGCCGGTAAACCCGGCGGCAATCAGCACAAGGTCGCACTCCACGGCAAATTCCTCGCCGGTGGGCACCATCCCGCGCCGCCCGGTGGCCTCGTCCACCACCCGGCTTTCCAGCTTGCTGATCAGCGCGCCGCACACCTGCCCGGCGTCGTTGCGGTAAAATTCCTTGACGGTGGTCTGGTAAATGCGGGGATCGCCGCCGAATTTGGCGATGGCCTCCTGCTGGCCGTAATCGGTTTTCAGCACGCGGGGCCACTCCGGCCAGGCGTTGGCGGGGGTGCGGCAGGCGGGCGGGCAGGGCATCATTTCCAGCTGCACCACCGCGGTGCAGCCCTGCCGGACGGCGGTGCCCACGCAGTCGTTGCCGGTGTCCCCGCCGCCGATGACCAGCACCTTTTTGCCTGCCGCGCTGATGGCCTTGCCGTCCGCAAAGCCGCTGTCCAGCAGGCTGTGGGTCACGCTGGAAAGGTAATCCACCGCAAAATGGATGCCCCCGGCCTCGCGGCCCGGCGCGCCCACGTCGCGGGGCTGCTTGGCGCCGCAGCAAAGCACCACGGCGTCGTAGGCGTCCAGCACGGTCTGCGCGTCCACCGCGCCGCCCACGTCGGCGCCGGTCTGAAAGGCGATGCCCTCCTCGGCCAGCAGGGCGGCGCGCCGCGCAATGACGGATTTTTCCAGCTTCATGTTGGGGATGCCGTACATCAGCAGGCCGCCCACCCGGTCCTCCCGCTCCAGCACGGTCACGCTGTGGCCGCGCTTGTTGAGAAGATCGGCCGCCGAAAGCCCGGCAGGCCCGGCGCCCACCACGGCCACCTTTTTGCCGGTGCGGGTCGGCGGGGGGCAGGCGCGCAGGGCGCCGCTGGCGTAGCCGTACTCGATGATGGCGCGCTCGTTCTCCCGCACGGTGACGGGGTCGCCGGTGGCCATGCCGCAGGTGCAGGCCGCCTCGCACAGAGCGGGGCAGACCCGGCTGGTAAACTCGGGAAAGCGGTCGGTGACCATCAGGCGGCGCAGGGCCAGCTCCCACTTGCCCTGGTAGACAAGATCGTTCCACTCGGGGATCAGGTTGTTGAGCGGGCAGCCGCTGGCCATCCCGCCGATCATCATGCCGCTCTGGCAAAAGGGAACGCCGCAGTCCATGCAGCGGGCGCCCTGCCGCTGCTGCTCGTCCCGGTGAAGAGGAATGTGAAACTCGTCAAAATTTTCAATGCGCTGTTCCGGCGGCAGCTCGGTGCTGGTTTGCCGGGTGTATTCCATAAAGCCTGTGGGTTTTCCCATGTTGGCCGCCCTCCTTATTTCGCGTTTTTCATGGCGTAGAACGCTTCGATCTGCGCCTGCTCGCTGTCCTCGCCCTTTTCTTCCATCTGGGCGATCAGCCGCAGCATTTTGTCGTAATCGTGCGGAAGCACCTTTTTGAACTTGGGCAGATACTCGCCGAAATTGTCCAGAATCTGCCTGCCGCGCGGGGAGCCCGTCAGCTCCACATGCTCGCGGATCAGCTCCTTCAGCAGCGAAACGTCGTATTTGTGTTCCACCGGTTCCAGGCTGACCATGTCCTTGTTGACGCGCTGGTAAAAATCCCAGTCCTCGTCCAGCACATAGGCGATGCCGCCGCTCATGCCCGCGGCAAAGTTTTTGCCGGTTTTGCCCAGCACCGCCACGGTGCCGCCGGTCATATACTCGCAGCCGTGGTCGCCCACGCCCTCCACGACGGCCGTTGCGCCCGAGTTGCGCACGCAGAACCGCTCGCCCGCAACGCCGTTGATAAAGGCCTTGCCGGAGGTGGCCCCGTACAGCGCCACGTTGCCGATCACGATGTTCTGGCTGCGGTCGTAGGCGACGGCGTCGGACGGGTAGACGATCAGCTTTCCGCCCGAAAGCCCTTTGCCCAGGTAATCGTTGGAATCGCCCACCAGCTCCAAAGTCAGCCCCGCGGGCAAAAAGGCGCCGAAGCTCTGTCCGCCGTAGCCGCGGCACTTGACATGGAAGGTGTCCTCCGGCAGGCGGTTGCCGAACCTGCGGGTGATCTCGCTGCCAAAGATCGTGCCGAACGCGCGGTCGGTGTTGCCCACGGCCAGCTCCACGGTCATGGGGCGGGGTTCCTCGGCGTCGAAGTTCTTCTTGAATTTCTTCATCAGAACCTTCATGTCGGCGGTCTTTTCCAGGCCGAAGTTGTAGGCGGCCTTGCGCTCAAAGTGAACGTTGGAATCCGCAATCAGGGGGTTGTTGAGCAGCGCGCTCAGATCCAGTTCGCTTGCGCGGCTGCCGGCGGGGGCCTCCCGCACGCGGAGCAGGTCGGTGCGGCCCACCAGCTCCTCCACGCTGCGCACGCCCAGCCGGGCCATGTACGCGCGCAGATCCTGCGCCATAAAGCGCATAAAGTTCATCACATACGCAGGCTTGCCCTTGAACCGCTTGCGCAGCTCGGGGTTTTGGGTGCAGATGCCCATGGGGCAGGTGTCCAGATTGCAGACCCGCATCATCACGCAGCCCATCGCAACCAGCGGGCCGGTGCCAAAGCCGAATTCCTCGGCGCCCAGCATGGCGGCCACGGCCACATCGCGGCCGCTCATCAGCTTGCTGTCCGTCTCGATGCGCACGCGGGTGCGCAGGCCGTTCATGATCAGGCATTGGTGCGCCTCGGCCACGCCCAGCTCCCAGGGCAGGCCCGCGCCGTGGATCGAATTGCGGGGGGCGGCGCCGGTGCCGCCGTCAAAGCCGGAGATCAAAATGACCTCGGCGCCTGCCTTGGCCACGCCCGCCGCAATGGTGCCAACGCCCGCCTCGCTGACCAGCTTGACGTTGATGGCGGCGCTGCGGTTGGCGCATTTGAGGTCGTAGATCAGCTGGGCCAGATCCTCGATGGAGTAGATATCGTGGTGGGGCGGGGGAGAGATCAGCCCCACGCCGGTGGTGGAATGGCGGGTTTTGGCCACCCACGGGTAAACCTTGCCGCCGGGCAGCTGGCCGCCCTCGCCGGGCTTGGCGCCCTGCGCCATCTTGATCTGGATTTCCTCGGCGCTGACAAGATAGTTGCTGGTCACGCCGAACCGGGCGGAGGCCACCTGCTTGATGGCGGAGTTGGCCTCGGTGCCGTACCGTTCCTCGGCCTCGCCGCCCTCGCCGGTGTTGCTTTTGCCGCCCAGCCGGTTCATGGCGATGGCCATGCACTCGTGGGCCTCCTGCGAGAGGGCGCCGTAGCTCATGGCCGCGGTCTTGAACCGGTGAACGATCGATTCCACGCTCTCCACTTCCTCAAGGGGAACGCCCTGCGCCGGATAGTTGAAGTCCAGCAGGCTGCGCAGATGCACCTCGTCGTCGTTGGTCCGGTTGATGGCGTCGGCATAGGCCTGGAACTTTTGAAAATCGCCGGTCCAGCAGGCCTGCTGCAGCAGATGGATCGTCAGGGGGTTGTACAGGTGCTGCTCGGCGTGTTCGCCGCTGCGGAATTTATGCTCGCCCAGGCTGGCCAGCTCCATGTTGATGTCCAGGCCCAGCGGGTCAAACGCCTGCTGATGGCGGGTTTCCAGATCCTGCTGGATATCGCGCAGGGTGATGCCGCCCACCCGGCTGACCGTGTTGGTAAAGTATTTGTCCACCACGGCCCGGCTGATGCCCAGCGCCTCAAAAATCTGGCTGCCCTGGTAGGACTGTATCGTGGAAATGCCCATCTTGGAGGCGATTTTCACAATGCCCGCCAGCACGGCCTTGTTGTAATCGTCCACGGCGGCGTAGTAGTCCTTGTCCAGCAGCCCCTGTTCGATCAGCTCGGCCACCGTCTCCTGCGCCAGATAGGGGTTGATGGCGCAGGCGCCGTACCCCAGCAGGGTGGCAAAGTGATGCACCGCGCGCGGCTCGCCGCTTTCCAGCACCAGCGCCATGGCGGTCCGCTTTTTGGTGCGCACCAGGTACTTGGATACCGCGCCCACGGCCAGCAGGCTGGGGATGGCGACGTGGTACTCGTCGATATCGCGGTCGGACAGGATCAGGATGTTGGCGCCGTCGCGGTAGGCGCGGTCCACATCGACGAACAGCCGGTCGATGGCCTGCTCCAGGCTGGTGTTTTTATAGTAGCAGATCGAAACGGTCTCGACCTTAAAGCCCGGCACCTGCATCGATTTGATCTTCAAAACGTCGGTCTCGGTCAGGATGGGGTTGTTGATTTTCAAAACCTTGCAGTTGTCGCTGTTTTCTTCCAGCAGATTGCCCTGCGCGCCCACATAGACGGTGGTGGAGGTGACGATTTTTTCCCGCAGCGCGTCGATGGGCGGGTTGGTGACCTGGGCAAACATCTGCTTGAAGTAATCAAACAGCGGGGGATGGTTTTTGCTCAGCACGGCCAGCGGGGTATCGCTGCCCATGGCCCCGGCGGGCTCGGCGCCGTTCTTGGCCATCGGCAAAATCAGGGTGGAAACATCCTCGTACTGGTAGCCGAAGGCCTTCTGCAGCCGCACCAGCTCCTCGCGGTCGTGGCTGGGCACCTTCTGGTTGGGAATTTTCAGCCCGGCCAGGTTGACAAGGTTGCGGTCCAGCCACTCGCCGTAGGGCTGGCGGGAGGCATAGTCGGCCTTCAGCCGGTCGTCGTCCACCAGCTCGCCCTTCACGGTGTCCACCAGCAGCATCTTGCCGGGGCGCAGGCGGTCCTTGCGCACCACCTCGGCGTCCGGGATGTCCAGCACGCCGACCTCGGAGGAAAGGATCAGCCGTCCGTCCGCCGTGATGTAGTACCGGCTGGGGCGCAGGCCGTTGCGGTCCAGCACGGCGCCCATCACGTCGCCGTCCGAGAACAGGATCGACGCGGGGCCGTCCCACGGCTCCAGCATGGTGGCGTAATACTGGTAAAAATCCCGTTTTTTGGGGTCCATGCTCTTGTTGTTGCTCCACGGCTCGGGGATTGTGACCATAACGGCCAGCGGCAGATCCATGCCGTTCATCACCATAAATTCCAGCGTGTTGTCCAGCATGGCGGAATCGCTGCCGTCCTGGTTGACGATGGGCAGGATCTTGGTCATGTCGTCCTTCAGCACGCTGCTGCCGATGGTTTCCTCGCGGGCCAGCATGGTGTCCACGTTGCCGCGGATCGTGTTGATCTCGCCGTTGTGCAGAATATAGCGGTTGGGGTGGGCGCGGTTCCAGCTGGGCGCGGTGTTGGTGGAAAACCGGCTGTGTACCATGCCGATGGCCGAGCGGTAATCGGCGCTTTGCAGATCGGGGTAGAACAGGCGCAGCTCCTTGACCAAAAACATCCCCTTGTAGACGATCGTGCGGCTGGAAAGGCTGCACACATAGGTGTTCAGGCAGCTCTGTTCAAAGATGCGGCGCACCACATACAGTCTGCGGTCAAAATCGATCCCCGCCGCCACGCGGGCGGGCTTTTCCACAAAGCCCTGCCAGATGCTGGGCATACAGTCCCGCGCCTTGTTGCCCAAAACCTCAGGGCAGGTGGGAACCGCGCGCCAGCCCAAAAAGGTCAGACCTTCCTTTTTGCAGATAATCTCAAACAGCTTGCGGGCCTGGTTGCGCTGCAACTCGTCCTGCGGAAAAAAGAACATTCCCACGCCGTATTCCCGCTCCCGGCCCAGGGCGATGCCCTCGGCGGCCGCGGCCTTTGCAAAAAATTCATGGCCGATTTGCAGCAGAATGCCCACGCCGTCGCCGGTTTTGCCCTCGGCGTCCTTGCCCGCGCGGTGTTCCAGATGCTCCACGATCTGCAAGGCGTCGTCAATGGTTTTGTGGGTCTTGCGGCCCCGGATGTCCACCACGGCGCCGATGCCGCAGTTGTCGTGTTCAAAGCGGGGGCTGTACAGCCCGGCGCTTTCGCTGCGCACTGTAAAGTCTTCCATCCTGTTTCTCCTTCCCGTGTACCCGATGCGCGGTCCGCCCGGCTGTGCCATAGGGCAAAACCGGGCCGGACGGCAAAAAAAAGACGCCCCGCGGCGGGGCGCAATGGCCCCTGCCGGGAACGTCTTTGTTCTTGCCATCACTATACCATGGCAAGCGCGCATTTACAAGGGAGAAACAAAAGATTCTTTAAAAATTCAGGCAAAAAACAATGCAAAATTAAAATGCAAGGTATTCTGCTTACGATTCTTTTGCATCGTGGCCGTTCTGGGCCTTCAGCTCGGCCAGGATGTCGGTCAGCAGCTCCTCCTGGGTGGGCTTCTTGGGCTCGTCCTCGGCCTCCTCGGTCTTGCCTTCCAGAGATTTGCGCAGGTCGCTCAGGCGGTTCATGCCTTTCAGGATGCAGAACAGCACCAGCGCCATCAGGAAGAAGTTGATGACGGTGGAGATAAAGGCGCCGATGCCAAGGCTTACGGTGGGGGTCAGCTGGATCGCCACGCCGCTGAAATCGGTTTGAAAGATCAGGCCGATGAGGGGGTTGATGATGTTGGCCGTCAGCGAATCCACAATGCCCTTGAACGCGCCGCCGATGATGACGCCGATGGCCATGTCCATCACGTTGCCCTTGAGGGCGAACGCGCGGAATTCTTCCCAAAATTTTTTCATAGAGAATGCCTCCTTGCTTGCAATTCAAACCGGCCCCGGAAGTCCCGAGGCCGGCTGTAGACGTATTTCCGGGCCGCTTACGGGGGGCGCGCTCAGCCTTTCAGCAGGGCGGCCACGGCCTTGGCGGCCTCGTCCAGATAGCTGCCGGCAAAGGTCTCGATCATGCCGGCGTCGGCCTCCCTGGCCAGCTCGGGGTCGATGGGCATTTTGGCCAGCACCGGCAGGCCGTAGCGGGCGGCGGTTTCCTCCACATGGCTGTCGCCAAAGACGGAGATATGTTTGCCGCAATCGGGGCAGACGGCGTAGCTCATGTTTTCCACAATGCCCAGGAGCGGCACCTTCATCATCTGGGCCATCTGAACGGCCTTTCCCACGATCATGCCCACCAGCTCCTGCGGGCTGGAAACGATGACGATGCCGTCCACCGGCAGCGTCTGAAAGACCGTGAGGGGAACGTCGCCGGTGCCCGGGGGCATATCGACGAACAGAAAATCGACATCCTGCCAGATCACATCCTGCCAGAATTGCTTGACGGCCCCGGCAATGACCGGGCCGCGCCAGACGACGGGGGCTTCCTCGTCCTCCAGCAGCAGGTTGATGCTCATGATCGAGATATCGGTATGGCTTTTGACGGGGTAGATGCCGTCGTCGTCGCCCCCGGCGGGGCCGTGGACGCCGAACAGCCTGGGGATGGAGGGGCCGGTGATGTCGGCGTCCAGAATGCCTACCGAATAGCCCAGACGGCGCATGGAAACGGCCAGCATGGCGCTGGTCATGCTTTTGCCCACGCCGCCCTTGCCGGATACCACGCCGATCACCTTTTTAATATGGCTTTTGGCGTGCGGCGGCTCGTGCTGCGGGGGGCGGCTGTCGCAGCTGGCGCTGCAATGGTCGCAATCGTGGTTGCAAGATTCACTCATATTGAAAGTTCTCCTTATTGTAATGGGTACAGTTCCAGTTTACGCCCCTTTCGGACGTTTTGCAAGAGGCGCGGTCGGCCTTTGCCGCGCGCTTTCCGCGCCGTGCGTCAGGGCAGCGCGGCCACAATGCCCGCCACCAGCGCTTCAAACACCGGGCCGCGGCGGTTGGCCGTGGCCAGCACCTCGTCGCCGTCCAGCCGCTTGTCCGCCATGCCGGCGGCCATGTTGGTCAGCAGGCTGAGGCCCAGCACCGGCAGGCCGCAGTGGGCCGCCGCAATGGCCTCGGGCACGGTACTCATCCCCACGGCGTCCGCGCCCAGGGTGCGAAAAGCCCGGATCTCGGCGGGCGTCTCAAAGCTGGGGCCCATGTAGCCCAGGTAAACGCCGGAGCGCAGCGTCACGTTTTGGGCCATGGCGACATCCAGAGCGATTTTTTGCAGCTCCGGCGCATACACATGGGTCATATCGCAAAAGCGGGGGCCGATGGCGTCATCGTTGGCGCCGCGCAGCGGGTTGGCGCCCATAAAGTTGATGTGGTCGGTGATCAGCATAAAATCGCCCACCGAAAAATCCCGGTTGACGCCGCCCGCCGCGTTGGTCAAAAGCAGGGCGCGGCAGCCCAGCGCCTTCAGCACCCGCACCGGCAGCGCGATGGCGGACATCTCGTGTCCCTCGTAGTAGTGGTACCGCCCCTGCATGCACAGCACGGGGGCGCCGCCCAGCGTACCGGCCACAAAGCGGCCCGCGTGGCCGGGCGCGGTGGCGGCGGGAAAGCCCGGCACCTCCGCGTAGGGGATGAAAACGGGGTCGGCGATGCGGTCGGCCAAACCGCCCAGCCCGGAACCCAGCACCAGCGCGTACCGGGGCGCAAAGGGCAGGCGGCCTTGCAGATAGCCGGCGGCGGCCCGCACGGCGGCCCCATCGGCGGAAATGTGTGACATGGCAAATCCCTCCAAAATACCAAAGTTGCGTTTTTACCAGTGTACCATAGGACATGGCGCGATACAAGCGGGAGGAACCGACAAAATGCGGACGAAAACCTATTTAAAAAACGCAGCGCTGCTCACGGCGTCCGGGCTGGCGCTGCGGGCGCTCGGGATGGTGTTCCGGGTGTATCTGGCCGGGCAGCTGGGCGGCGAGGGGATGGGGCTGTACCAGCTGATCCTGTCGCTGTACATGGTGTTTGTCTCGCTGGCCACGGCGGGCATCAACGTGGCCTCCACCCGGCTGGCCGCCGAAAATCTTGCCCGCGGGTGGGGGATCGGCCGCACGGTGCGGCGGCTCTCGGTCACGGCGGCGGTGCTGGGCACGGCGGCCATGATGGGGCAGACGGCGCTGGCGGGGGTTCTGTCCCGCGCCGTTCTGCACGATGCCCGCGCCGAGCTGGCGCTGCGGATTCTGGCGCCCAGCCTGCCTTTTATGGCGGTGGCGGGCAGCCTGCGCGGCTGCTTTTTAGCCGGGCGCAAGGTGCAGCCCAACGTGACGGCCCAGATGGTGGAGCAGCTGCTGCGTATGGGCGTTGTGTTTGTAACCCTGCGCCGGTTTGTCGGCTGGGGGGCCGGGTACGGCTGCGCGGCGGCGCTGGCCGGCAACACGGTCAGCGAGGCCGTCTCCTGCCTGATCATGGTGGGCTATGCCCGGCGGGACAAAGCGCTGCGCACCCCGGCGGCCCGGCGGGGCAGCGGCTACGCCAAACGGGAGCTGCTGGGCATTCTGCTGCCCGTGGAGGGCGGCCGGATGCTGGCCAGCGGGCTGCAGGCTGCCGAAAGCGCCCTGATTCCGCTGTGCCTGGGGCAATACCTGGGCGCGCGGGCGCTGGCGGTGGCCCAGTACGGCGCGCTGAAGGGGATGGCCGAGCCGCTGCTGTTTTTTCCCTTCTCGGTGCTGGCGGCCCTCTCGGGGCTGCTGATGCCCGAGATCACCCGCGCCCGCACCCGGAAGGACGCGGCCGCCGCGGCGCGGCTGATCGACCGGATGATGACGGCCAGCGGGTTGTTTTCGGCGCTGGCGGCGGTGCTTTTTCTGCTGTTTGGCCGCCCGGCCGCCCTGCTGCTGTACCGGGACGAGACGGTGGGGGCCTACGTTCAGATTTTGGGCGCGGCGGCCCCTTTCCTGTACACCGAAAGCTTGGTGGACGGGGTGCTGCGGGGCCTTGGGGAGCAGTGGGCGACCTTCCGCTTCTCGGTGGAGGATTCTGTGCTGCGGATTGCGGGGATCCTGCTGCTGCTGCCCCGCTGGGGGATGGGGGCGTTTCTCGGCATCATGCTGGCGTCCAATGCGATGACCTGCGCCCTCAACACGGCGCGGATGCTGCGCTGCACGGGCGCCCCGGCGCACTGGGGCCGCTGGGTGCTGGCGCCGCTGGGGTTTGCCTGCCTGGGCGGCGGGGGCGGCTGGGCGCTGCTGTGCTGGCTTACGGCCGAAACCGCCGCCCCCGCGCCGCTGCGGCTGGCGCTGGCGCTGGCGCTGGTGCTGGGGGTCTACGGCGGGCTGGCGCTGCGGTGCAAGATGGTTCGCTCGCTTACGGGCTGAAAAGCCCGCGGCGCGGCCCCGCCCCCGGAATACCCCAAAAAGACCCCCCGGCGATTGTTCGCCGGGGGGCATAGGGGAAGTGAAATGACAAGGTGAAACGGCGGGGCGGGGGGTCAGGCCTTTTCGGCAGGCGCAGGCTCCCGGCCGGCCTGGGTGCCCAGCCGCCCGTACAGGGTCATCTGGTGGCGAAGCCTGCGCGCCAGCGTGGGGGTAAAGGCTCCCGGCAGCGCGCGCCAGCACCAGTTTCCGCCCAGGGTGGAGGGGGTGTTCATCCGGGCCGCGTGGCCCAGCTCCAGCACGTCCTGCGCCTGCACGATGGCAAGATCGGCCACGCTGGACCAGGCGCCCCGCATCATCCCCCAAACGTACCCTTCCTCGGCGGTCAGCTTGAGGTAATCGATCGCGTGGGCGACATCGTCGCGCGGGGCGGTGTCGAACCAGCCCGCCGTCGGCTCGTTGTCGTGGGTGCCGGTGTACACAATGCACTTGCGCGGGTAGCTGTGGGGCAGGTAGTCGCCGCCGTCCCGGCTGTCAAAGGCAAATTCCATCACCTTCATGCCGGGGTAGCCCGCGTCGGCCAGCAGCCGGCGCACATCGTCCGAAAGAAAACCCAGATCCTCCGCAATGATGTCCCGCGGGCCAAGCGCCTCGTTGACAGCGCGGAACAGCTTCATGCCGGGGCCGGTGCGCCAGCGGCCCTGGCAGGCGTCGGTGGCGCCGTAGGGGATGGCGTAATACCCGGCAAAACCGCGGAAATGGTCGATGCGCAGCACATCGTAGATGCCGCACAGATGCCGGATGCGGCGTATCCACCAGCGGAAGCCGTCGGCCTCCATGGCGTCCCAGTCAAACAGCGGGTTGCCCCACAGCTGGCCGGTAGCCGAAAATCCGTCCGGCGGGCAGCCCGCCACCTCAATGGGGCGCAGCGCCTCGTCCAGTTGAAATTCCTGCGGGTTGGCCCAAACGTCCACGCTGTCCGCCGCCACATAGATCGGCAAATCGCCGATGATCGAGACGCGGCGGCTGTTGGCATAGGCCTTGAGGGCCGTCCACTGGCGGGTGAAAAGATACTGCACGGCCTGCCAGAACGCGATGTCCCCGGCGCAGGCCGCGCGGGCTTTTTCCAGCACCGCGGGGTCGCGGCGGCAGAGGGAAGGCTCCCAGGTGTTCCAGGCCGCGCCGCCGTGCTGGTCCTTCAGGGCCATGAACAGGGCGTAGTCCGGCAGCCAGAAATCGTTTTGCGCGCAAAACGCCGCATACCCGGCCGGGGGATGGGCCAGCAGCCGTGCGGCCGCCTTGCGCAGAACGGGATACCGCTTTTGGTACAGCGCGCCGTAGTTCACGCTGTCCGGCGCCGCCTCCCAGTCGATCCCCTTGTACTCCTCGGGCAGCAGCAGTCCCTCGCGGGCCAGCTCGTCCAAATCGATCAGGTAGGGATTTCCTGCAAAGGTGGAAAAGGATTGATAGGGCGAATCGCCGTAGCTGGTGGGGCAAACCGGCAGGATCTGCCAGTAGGTCTGCCCGGCGGCGGCCAGAAAATCGACGAATTCGCGTGCTGCCGCGCCCATGGTGCCGATCCCGCAGGGGGAGGGCAGACTGGATAGGTGCAGCAGGATACCGCTTGCTCTCATGGAAGTAAATTCCGCCTTTCTCAAAGATCACGAAATCAGGGGCTGGGGTACGATCAGCTGGCGGACGCTTTCGCCCTCCACCAGCTCAAAGGGAACGATCTCATGCACGGCGGAGCTGTTTTCCTCCACGCAGTGCAGCAAAATTTCCACGCCGCGCGTCGCCAGCCTGCTCACGTTTTGCCGGATGGTCGTAAGGCGGGGAACACAGTAGCCGGCCAGGGCCACGCCGTCAAAGCCGGTGACGGAGATGTCCTGCGGCACCTGCCGCCCGTGGTCCTGCAAAGCGCGCAGCGCGCCCATGGCCATCAGATCGCTCATGGTAAAAACCGCCGTCATGGCGGGGCAGTGGGCCAGCAGCCAGCACATGGCCTGGTAGCCGCCGTCCATCGAAAACCTGGCGTACCCGTACTGGGTGTCGCGGTCAAAGGCAAGCCCGCGGCGCAAAAACGCCTGCTGGCAGCCCGCCAGGCGGGAGAACGAGGGGCGCGAAAGCTCGGGCCGGCTGCCGATCAGGCCGAACTTGCGGTGGCCGCGTTCGTACAGGTAGTCGATCATCCGGGCGGAGGCGGCCGCGTCGTCCACGCTCACGCTGGACAGATTCCGGATATCCAGCGCGGCGGCGCTGTTGGTCACCAGCACGCAGGGCACGCCCAGATCCGCCAGCGCGGGGGTAAAGTAGTCCAGGTTGGAGCCCAGAAACACGATGCCGTAGGGCTTGCGCTCCTGGCAGACCACGGTGGCCTGCTCCACCTCGTTGGCTTCCTCGTCGATGTAGTAAAGGATGCTTACATAGCCGCGCTCCTCGATCAATGCCTGCATTTTTTCGATGATGGCGGCAAACAGCATGTTCTGGGTGCCTTTGACGATCAGAGCAATGCCCGAGCTGGCCTGCATCTTCAGATGCTTGGCGTTGGCGTTGGGCTGAAAATTGTGCTTTTGCACCACATCCAGGATGCGGGCGCGGGCAACCTCGCTGACGTTGGGATCGTTGTTCAGCACGCGGGATACCGTGCCCACCGCGTACCCAGATTCCCGAGCGATGTCCTTGATCGTCATGGCTCGACACTCCTTTGCGAAAAAACTTTCTGCATTTGCCAGTATATCAGCCTTTTACGGCGCCTGCAATAACGCCGTCGATAATATATTTCTGGCAGACAAGGTACAGGACGATCACGGGCAGGATTGTGATGATGATGCAGGCCATCATGGGCGCCATCTGCACGCTGCCGTAGCTGCCGCGGAAATACTGGATGGCCATGGGGATGGTGCGGAACTGCTTGATGTCCAGCACCAGGGTGGGCAGCAGGTAGTCGTTCCACACCCACATGGTTTCCAGGATGGCGGTGGAGATCATGGTGGGCTTAAGGATGGGAATGACCACCTTGAAAAAGATCTGCAAAGGGTTGCAGCCGTCGATCATGGCGGCCTCCTCGATCTCAAGGGGCATGGATTTTACAAAGCCGGTGAACATGAACACGGCCAGGCCGGCGCCAAAGCCCAGGTAGATGATGCAGATGTTGAACGGGTTGTTCAGGCGCAGGGTATCGGCGGTTTTGGCCAAAGTGAACATGACCATCTGGAAGGGGACGACCATCGAGAAAACGCACAGGGCGTACATTCCCTTGGAAAGAACGCCGGTCACGCGGGTGATGTACCACGCGCACATCGAGCAGCACAGCAAAATCAAAAACACCGAGGATACCGTGATGACCAGGCTGTAGCCGAACGATTTAAGAAAATCCATCGACTGGATGCCGTAGATGTAGTTGGCCAGGCCGACAAAGGTGTCGGCGGTGGGCAGCTCGAACGCGCGGGTGGTGGAGATGGCAAGTTCATCCTTGAGCGAGTTGGAAAGAATCATGAAGATGGGGTAGATGTATACCACGCACAGCAGCCCCAAAATGACCGAGATGACCGCGTTTACGCGGGACTGACTTTTGGAAGAAACCATTATTGCTGCACCTCCTTGGAACGGGTGATCCGAAGCTGTACCATCGAGATGATGACGACGAACAGGAAGAATACCACGGCCTTGGCCTGGCCGATGCCCTTCCACTGGGGTCCGCTGCGGGCATAGAAGGTATCGTAAATGTTGAGGGCCAGCATCTGAGAGTTTTTGGCAGGCTCGCCGCCGGTCAGGGAGAGGTTCTGGTCAAAGAGCTTGAAGGAGTTGGTCAGGGTAAGGAAGGTGCAGATGGTGATGCTGGGCATGACCATGGGCAGCTTGATGCGGAACAGGATCTGGCTGTTGGTGGCGCCGTCGATCTTGGCGGCCTCGATCAGATCGCCGGGCACGTTCTGCAAACCGGCAATGTAGATGATCATCATGTAGCCGATCTGCTGCCAGCACATCAGGATGATCAAGCCCCAAAAGCCGGATACGGCGTCCAGCGCCAGCAGCGGCTTGCCCAGATAGGTCAGCAGGCCGTTGAGCAGGATCTGCCAGATATAGCCCAGAACGATGCCGCCGATCAGGTTGGGCATGAAAAAGATGGTGCGGAACACGTTGGTGCCGATCAGCTTGCGGGTCAGCAGCAGGGCGATGGCAAAGCCCAGGATGTTGATAAGCAGGGTGGACACGATGGTGAACAGCACCGTAAAGAAAAACGCATGGTTGAAGGTATCGTCGATCCAGATGTTCACATAGTTGCTGATGCCCACCCATTTGACGTTGTTCACGGTGGTGAACTTGCAGAACGAAAGCGCGATGCCCCAGATAAACGGCCATACAAACCCGATGACAAAGGCGATCAATGTGGGAAGCACAAAGACCGGCCAGTATTTTTTCATAGCTTTTTGCATTTCATTTCCCCCTGAAATTTCAAAGCAATCTCAAACGGACGGCCAGCGGCGCCTGGCGCACCATAAAAAGGGGCGGGCGATCGTTTGGCATCGCCCACCCCTTTCCTGCAATTTCTCAAAGCGCCGCGGTCAAAACAATCCTTTCAGCGCGATCAGCCATTGGCAAGCTTATACTCGGTCGCCCAGCCGTCCACAAACGCGGTCTTGACGGCATTCCAGTCGCCGGTGCCGGCAGCGTAAGCGGTCAGAGCGGAACCGACGCCATTCTTCCAGTTCTCGGAAGGCATGGTGGAGAAGCACCACGCAACCGGGGTCTTGCCGTCGGCAATATACTGGTTGGAAGCCTGGATCAGCGGGTTGGTTGCCTCGTATTCGCCGGTAAAGGTGTCAAACGGAGTGACGAAGCCCATATCCTGGCTCATGGATTTGCGGCCCTCGTCGCTGGTAATCACCCAGTTCAGGAAGTCGAGGGTGGCCTGGATGTCCTCAGGCTTGGATTCCTTGTTCACGCACCAGTAGTTCTCGGAGCCGGTGCAAAGGCCCTGGTTCTCCTCGCCCTCGGCGCCGATGTAGATGGGCAGCATGCCCAGGTTGTCGTCGCCCAGGCTCTTGATGTCGTTGTAGGCCCAGGTGCCGTTCTGGTAGAACACGGCCTTGCTGCCCGCAAACTCTGCGGTGGCGTCATCGCCGGTCTTGCTGGCCAGCAGGGTGGGGTCGCAGGTGGAATCGGTGATGTACAGATCCCAGATCTTCTTGTAGTTGTCGAGGTAGGTGCCCTTGATGGCGGCGGTGGAAGTCTCGTTGTCGGCCTTGTACTCATAGTAGATGGGCAGGTTGGCCAGGTGGGTCTTGAAGCGCCAGTCGGAGGAGGAATCCATGCCGGCGGAGGTGAAGGCGCCGTCCACGCCAAGCTCGGCCTTGCGTGCCTGGATATCGTCTGCGGCGGCCTTCAGCTTGTCAAAGCTGTTGATGTCCTCGGCCTTGTAGCCTGCCTTGGTCAGCAGCGCCTTGTTGTAGATGATGCCGTAGGTCTCAATGACGTAGGCGATGCCGTCCACCGCGCTGCCGTCCTTCAAAGCGAAGTCGTCGCTCTTGAGGTGCTTGTACAGCTCGGAGCCGGACAGGTCGTAGCAGTAATCCTTCCAGTTGGCAAGACCCACGGGGCCGTTGACCTGGAACAGGGTGGGCGCGTCGGTCTTGGCAATCTCGCTCATCAGGGTAGTCTCGTACTCGCCGGAGGCGGCGGTGACGACCGTCACGGGAACGCCGGTCTGCTGGGTGTAGGTGGTGGCCAAAGCCTGCCAATCCTTATCCTGCTCGGGCTTGAAGTTCAGGTAGTATACCTTGCCGCCTGCGCTGGTAGCGGCGGTGCTGGCCGCGGTGTCCGCGGTGGACGATGCGGCGGCTTCGCTGGAAGCGGCGGTAGACTCACTGGAAGCGGCGGACGAAGCGCTGGAACCGCACCCGGCCAGCATACCCGCTGCCATGGCGGACGCCATACTGATGGCAAGAACTTTCTTAGCTTTCATTGCTATTCTTCTCCTAAAATGCTTGGTTGTGATTTGCTGAACGTGAAACCGTTTCCACATCCGGTATGCTTGCATTATAGGCCAGGCCCAAAGAAAATGCAAGTGTTTTTCATCGAAAAAACTTAAAAACGTCATATATCATTAAATATTGAAACGGATTTTATGCAATACGTCAAACGCTGATGACAAAGCTGCCTCAAAAGGGTTACAAAAAAGTAAAGAAACATGGAAACGGTTCAAACGCGCGCGCCGCTTTTTCCGCCGCCGCCCCAGAAACGCGGGCGCGCCCCGCCCTTGCCGCGCACCGGGCAAAAAGCAAAACCGGCCCTGTCGCTTTCGGTCAAACAGGGTCGGCTGCTTCCTCGTATCCGGTCAAAACGCGGGGCCGTCAGGCCGTGGGCGCGGCGGGGTCGGCGGCGTTTGCCGCGGGCAGGTGCGCCTCGTAGGCGGCGTTCGTGTGCCCGGCAAAAAGGTAGGTGCGGGTTTCGGCTGCGGTCAGGCGGGCGGCATGGTACCACTTGGCGCGGTAAAGCGCCAGGCCGTCCTCGCCGTTTTCGCGGATGTCGGGCAGGCCGTAGGCCGCGCACCAGCGGGTGTACGGTTCGATGCCGTAGCTTTCGATCTCGGGCCATTCGGCATCGGCGGCCGCCACGGCGGCGCGGATTTCCCCGGCACGGATGTGATCCATCATCCAAAAGCTGGCAATGTCGTACCCGGCCTCGGCCAGATGCAGGCCGCACAAAAGGCAAAGGCAGCTTGCCGCCACGGTGAGCAGCTTGCGCTGCAGGGGGCTTTTGAGCTGGAACAGGCAGGCCGCGCAGGCGGCGGTCAGCAGGGTGAAAACGCCGTGGGAGGACCGCGCGTAGTAGTCCGGGCTTAGCAGCATGGCGTAGTTGGCGCAAAGGCCGCCCGCCAGCAAAATCAGCGGCCAGCGCAAAGCGGCGGCGCTTTCCTTTTTTTGGTATGCCAGCAGCACAAACAGGGCCGTAAAGGCAACCAGCAGGGGCCAGCCGTTGTCCCACAGCATGTTGGTGCATCGAAAAAAGCGGTCGGCATACTTGGTCAGGGCGGTGGGGTAGTTTTGCACATAGACGGAGGCGCGGTTGTAGTTGCCGGGCGCCGCAATCAAAAACGCAAACCCGCCCAGCGCGCCCGCCAGGTTGGCCCACATCCAAAGCGGGGCGCGGCGGCGGCGCGCCAGCACGCCGCCAAGGCACAGCACCAGGCAGGCCAGCAGCCCGGCGCTGGTGTTCTCGCTCAGCGCGCCCGCCGCAAAACCTGCCGCGGCCAGCCCGGCGGTTTTAAGCGGGCGGCAGGCAAACGGCGCCTGCAGGTAATAGCGCCAGGGCAGCAGGCAGCACAGGCAGCCCAGCGTGGCCCACAGATAGTTGCAGGCGCCGCACATCCAGAGGTTGGTCTGGCCAAAGGCCGGGCTTATCTCCCACAAAGCGGCCTCGATCAGCACAAAGGTCAGCAGGTCGTACCGGCCGGTGCGCCGCCCGGCGGCCAGGCGGTAGATCACCAGCCCCAGCCCCAGGTACGCCGCCGCGTTGAACACGTTGAACACCCACTTGGGGAACATCGTAAAGCCCTGGGCAAAAAACTTGACCAGCACCCGGCCCGTCCACGCCTGGTAGTGGAAGGCAAGGCTTTGCACCAGCTGGGGCAGGGTGCGCAGCCGCTCGCCGGTGTCAAAAGCGTAGGCGAACTGAAAATCGTCGGCAATATAGGGCGTCAGGCAGTTGAACAACAGCAGCACCAGAAACACCAGCGCGGCAAAGCCCCGGAACAACCGGCGGCGCAGCAGGGAACGGGACATGGGCAGGCCTCCCTTGTACATGGCAGTACTTTTACTATACCACAGGGCGGCCCAAATAGCAAAAGCGACGCGGCGCCGCGCAAAACGCGCGTTGTGCGCAAACGCGCGGCAAAAAGGGAAAAACAGCGGTGTTTTCAAGGTGAAATGCACACAAATACTGGCACGGACGCCTGCCGTGTGGTACAATCTTTTAGAACGGAACACAGGTTGGGCAGGCGGAACAGGACGCGGGGAGGCGGAAGATGCAGGAAGAGCAAACGGCAGAGCGCACGCAGCGGGAGCTGCAAAGCATCGCGCGGCAGTGCGGCCTTTTGATCGGGCGGTATGACCCCGCCGCGGACCGGATTTCGCGGATGTACGGCGGCGGGGCGGGGTTGGCGCTTTTTCCCGCGGCGCCTGCCGCGCCCGCGCAGCTGGCGGCACAGCGGGTCCTGCCCGAAAGCCGGGCCTGTTTTCTGCGCCTTTTTGCGGAAATACGCAGCGGCAAGCCGGAGGGCGGCTGCAACGTGCAGCTGCAGGCGTACGGCAGCCCGCGCTGGAACCGGCTGGAATATACCCGCATGGACGGCCAAAACGGCCCCTGGGCGCTGCTGACCGCGCAGGACAATACCGAGCAGCAGGAACAGGTGCAGGCCGCCGAAAAATGGCACGCCCGCATGAGCAGCCTGCTGGAGGGCAGCCTTCTGTACGCCGAGATCAACCTGACCGCCGATACGGTCGAGCAGATCCGCGCGAAAAACCTGCGGGAAATCCCGCTTGTGGCCACGCTGCGGCAAACGGTCGCGCTGGGCGCGCCCGGCCGCCTGGACGCCGAGACCCGCCGCCTTTACCGCCGCTTTTTTGACCCGGCGCGGCTGCTGCGCGCGTTTGAGGATGGCAAAACCAGCGATACGCTTGATTACGGGATGGAACTGCCGAGCGGCGAAAAAAGCTGGCGGCGCGCCAGCATCGGGATGGTGCGCTACCCCCACAGCGGGGACGTCATGCTGGCGGTGGTTTTTTCGGAGGCGAGCGACCAGCACAAGGTGCTGGAACAGCTGACGCACTGCGCCTTCCATGATCCGCTGACCGGGGCGCTCAACCGCGCGGGCGTGTCCGACAGGGCCGCCCGGGTGTTTGACGATGCCCCGGATAAGCTTTACGCGATGTTCAGCCTGGATCTGGACGATTTCAAGCAGATCAACGACCGCATGGGCCACCAAAGCGGCGACCTTGTGCTGCGCCAGGCGGGCGCGGTGCTGCGCCAGACCTTCCGCAGCGACGATATCGTGGGCCGCTTTGGCGGCGACGAGTTCGTGGTGCTGATTGCGGGGCGGCTGACGCCGGAATTTTTGGAGCGCAAGGCGCGCGAACTGCTGCGCAGCATGTATCTGGAAACGCAGGAAGGGGAAAAAATCCCCTTTTCGGTCAGCATCGGCATTGCCTTCGGGCGGGAGGACGTCTCGTTTGACAAGCTGTACCGTCTGGCCGACCGCGCTCTGTACGCTGCCAAGCGGGAAGGCAAAAACTGCTTTCATCTGGTCAACGCGGATACCTGCCAGGAGCGCGCCGCCGTGCTGGACGCGGGCGGGGAACAGCTTTCCCTGCAGGATGTTCTGCGCGACAGCCGAAAAACCTCCGGCGCGCTGCCGGGCTCCGGCAGCCGGCGGTCGTTTGGGATGCTGCTGGGCAATCTGCCGGGCGGGGTGGCGGTGCTGGACGCCGACGCCGCGGAGATCCGCATTCTCTCGGGCAACAGCTGGCTGCAGCATTTTACCGGGGCCGCCACGGTGCTGGACGATCAGCTCAAGGTCTCTGCCTGCATTGTGCCCGGCAGCGAGGCGGCCGTACGGCGGAACATTGCGCTGCTGCACAGCGGCGCGCCGCACCTGTCCGTTGTGCTGCCGGTGCGCAAAAGGGACGGCGGCCTGGCCAGCGTGCTGTTTCAGGCGAACGCGGTGGAACGCCGCGCGGGCCACACGGTTTACTACGCCATGTTCCAACAGCTGCCGGGCGCCGGCGAAACGGCTGCGCAGCCCGGGCGGCAGGAACCCTGACGGACACCGGCGCAAACGCACAAAAACACCGGCGGCGAAGGGCTTATCCCTTCGCCGCCGGTGTTTTCGCGCCTGAAAAACGGGCCTGCCCGCGCCGCGTCCCTGTTATTCGGCGCCGGGCGTCGGTTGGCGCCTGGCCCGGCGCAGCCAAAACAGCCGCAGCCGGCCGTAGCCGTTGGGCTTGTCCAGCGCAAACTGCTCGGTTTTGACAAACCGTTTGAACTGGCCGTCAAACTGCAGGGCGCTGCCGTTCTCCTGCACGGCGGTCAGCACGCGGGGCAGGGCCTTTTGGTCTGCCTCAAATTCCGGTTCCTTCTCGTACAGAATGCGGCCCCCGGCGTCCAGCCCGGCCGCCCAGGCGCTGAACACCAGGCAGGCGGCCTCGCCGTAGCAGTAGCGTTCAAATTTGATCCGCCCGTCCAGGTAAAACAGCAAACAGTCCCGAAAATGCGTCTCCAGCTCTTTTTCGTAGCGGCATCCGCAGTCTGGGCCGGCAAATTGGGCGGCGCTGGCGGAAATCGGCATAAGAAACCCTCCTTGGCAAACGCCAAACAGGCCGGGGCGGCATCGCCGCCCCGGCCTGAACCTGTATTATTTCATCAGCTGGCAGACTTTTTGCGCGTAGGCCACGGGGTCCTCGATGGGCAGACCCTCGATCAGCAGCGCCTGGTCATACAGCAGCTCGGCATACTGCCCGATCTTGGCGGCATCGCCTGCCGCCTGGGCTTCCTTGAGGGCTGCAAACACCGCGTGGTTGGGGTTCAGCTCCAAAATTTTGGTGCTTTCCATCCCCTCGGCATTGTTGGGCATCTTGCGCAGCACCTTCTCCATCTCCATGGACAGCCCGCCCTCGCTTGAAAGCGAAACCGGGTGATCCTGCAGGGTGGGGTTGGCCTTGACGTCCTTCACCTTGCCGGAAAGAGCCTTGCGCAGGGCGTCAAACAGATCCTTGTTCTCCTCGGCGGCAGCCTCGGCGGCTTTCTTTTCCTCCTCGGTCTCCAGGCCCAGCTCGCCCGCGTTGATGTTCTTGAATTCCTTCTCCTTATAGTCGTGCAGAATCTGCAGGCAGAATTCGTCCACATCCTCGGTGCAAAGCAGCAGGTCGTAGCCCTTGCTCAGCACCAGCTGGGCGTTGGGCAGCTTGGCCAGGCGGTCGGTGTCCTCGCCGGCGGCGTAATAGACCGCCTTCTGGCCCTCGGGCATTTTTTCCAGGTACTCGTCCAGCGTGACAAGCTTCTTCTCCTTGGCGGAGTAGAACATCAGCAGGTCGGACAAAAGCTCCTTGTGCATCCCGTAATCGCCGTAAATGCCAAACTTGATCTGGCGGCCGAAAGCCTTCCAGAAGGTCTCGTACTTGTCGCGCTCATTGGTCAGCATGGCGTGCAGCTCGTTTTTGATCTTCTTTTCCAGCGAATTGCGGATCAGCTTGAGCTGGCTGTCCTTCTGCAGGGTCTCGCGGCTGATGTTCAGGCTCAGATCCTCGCTGTCCACCACGCCCTTGATAAAGCTGAAGTAATCGGGCAGAAGATCGGCGCATTTCTCCATAATCATCACGCCGGAGGCATAAAGGGCCAGCCCCTTCTCGTACTCCTTGGTGTAGTAGTCGTAGGGGGTGCGGCCCGGCACAAACAGCAGGGCCGTGTAGGTGGCGGTGCCCTCGGTGCGGGAGGTGATGACCCGCAGCGGGTCGGAGTAATCGCTGAACTTGCTCTTGTAGAACTCGTTGTAATCTTCCGGCTTTACGTCGTTTTTGTTGCGCTTCCAGATGGGCACCATGCTGTTGAGGGTTTCCAGCTCGGTATAGCTCTCATACTCGGGCTTGTAATCCTCGGGCGCGTCGTCCGGCTTGGGTTTCTGGCGGCTCTTTTCGCGGTACATCGTGATGGGGTAGCGGATGTAGTCGCTGTATTTTTTGACAAGCTGCACCAGGTTGTATTCGTCCAGGTACTCGCTGTACTTGTCGTTCTCGGTATCCTCCTTCAGCACCATCAGGATCTCGGTGCCGCACTCGGGCTTTTCGGCGGGGGAAAGGGTGTAGCCCTCCACGCCCTTGGATTCCCACTGCCAGGCCTCGTCGCTGCCTTGCGCGCGGGAGATTACCGTGACCTTGCCGGCCACCATAAAGGCAGAGTAGAACCCTACGCCGAACTGGCCGATGATATCGATGTTTTCGCTCTGGTTTTCGGCCTTGAAATCCATGCTGCCCGACCGTGCGATCGTGCCCAGGTTCTTTTCCAGCTCTTCCTTGGTCATGCCGATGCCGTTGTCGGTCACGGTCAGGGTGCGGCTGTCCTTGTCGGCGGCAATGTGGATGTGCAGATCCTCCTTCTTGACGCCGAGGGAGGTGTCGGTCAGGCTCTTGAAATAGAGCTTGTCGCAGGCATCCGAGGCGTTGGAGATCAGCTCCCGCAAAAAGATTTCGCGGTTGGTGTAGATGGAATTGATCATCAGATCGAGAAGTTTTTTGCTTTCGGCCTTAAATTGATGAACTGCCATACAGAACTTACCTCTTTCGTACAAGAATATTGTTTTAGCACTCTCGTGCTTTAAGTGCTAGAGCTATCTTAGCACTTTCTTTGCGGGAGTGCAAGACATCTGCGCGCAATTCACAAAAAATTCAGAAAAAAGCCGGAGCAGAAGGGCGGCGGCGCCGCAAAACGGCAAAAACGCTTTCTTTTCGCGCCCGTTTGCGGTATGCTGGTACAGGAACAAAAAAGAAAGCGGAGGAAAAGCAGGATGGAAAATCACCCGGATCACAGCGAGCAGGCGCGCGCGTACTTTATGCAGGGGTACAATTGCAGCCAGAGCGTGGCGGCGGCCTTTGCGCCCGAGATGGGCCTGACCGTCCAGGCGGCCCTGCGGCTGGCCGCGGGCTTTGGCGGCGGTTTTGGCCGTATGCGGGAGGTTTGCGGCGCTTTTTCCGGGATGGTGCTGGTGCTGGGCGCATTGTACGGCAGCACCGACCCCGCCCAAAAAACCGAGCTTTACAAAGCGGTGCAGGCGCTGGCTGCCCGCTATAAGGCCGGGAACGGCGGCGGCAGTCTGCTCTGCCGGGAGCTGCTGGGCCTGCCCCGTGCCGAAGGCAGCCCCGAGGCCTCCGCCCGCACGGCCGCCTACTACCAAAAGCGTCCCTGCGCCGATCTGGTGGCGCTGGCCGCCGGGGAGATGGAAGCATACATCGCCGCCCATCCGCTGCCCACAACGGCGGAATAAGGCGGCCAGGGCGCCCGCAAGCCGCAAAAACCGAACCGGACGCCTGCACGGAAAGGGGGACAAAGCCTATGGAACCGCACCGGCTCAAACAGTCCGGACAAGCCGCCCCCGAGCCGGGCCGGGCGGCGGAACCCGCGCTGGCCGCGCTGGCCGATACGGCGGCGCTGGCGCCCGACGCGCCGTTTGCTTTTGCCTGCCTTGGCTGCGGGGACTGCTGCCGCGCCCGGCGGGATCTGTTGCTTTCGGGGTATGATCTCTACCGCATCGCGCGGTGGCTGCGGCTGCCGCCCCGGCTGGCGGCCTCGGCCTTCTGCCGGGGCGGCGTCGGGCCGGCAACCTGTCTGCCCGCGCTGCGTCTGGCCCCGCGCGGCAAAAACGCCGATTGTCCGTTTCTGGACGGCGGCGCCTGCGCCATCCACCCGGCGCGGCCCCTGGCCTGCGCGCTTTACCCGCTGGGCCAGTCGATCGATACCGCAACGGGCCGCGCCGTCTACTACGCCCAGCCGCCCCTGTGCGGGCAGAGGGCGCCGGGGCGCACCCTGCGGCAGTACCTTGCCGATGCCGGGGTGGAGGAACGCTATGGCATCGACGTTCAGTGGGCAAAGGCCTGCACCGCGCTCTCGGAAAAACTGCTGGCTGCGGGCGGGCAAAGCCATCCCCGGTTCGGCATGGCATACCACCGCGCCGTGCGGGCTTTGTACTATGACTACAGCCTGCGGGACGATTTTTACCCTCAGTTCCGCGAAAATCTGGACGCGCTTTGGCCGCTGCTGGAGCGGATTCTGGCGCGGTGACGGTCTCCCTGGCGCCGCGCCGCAAAGGCGCGCCCCAACAGCCGCAAAAACAGCCCGCCGCGCGGCCCCCTTTGAAAAGGGAAGCCGCGCGGCGGGCGTTTTTCTGGAAAAAAATGCGGCGCAGCACGACCGCGGCCGTCTGCGCCGGGGCTGCCCGGGGCGGTTTTCAAGCGGGGCAGGGGGCGCAGTACAGCGCCCTGAGCGCTTCGCGCTCGGCGGGGCCTACGCCGCAAACCTCCCGCAAAAAGCCGTTCACGCCGCCAAACTGCCGGGTCACGGCATCCAGCGCGGCGTCCAGATAGCTTTTGTCGGCCATCTCCATCATCCGCACCTTGCGGGCGGCAGCCTCGTCCCCGTAGGCGTTCAGGTATTCCCGGTACACCCGGTCGGCCTCCACATGGCAGACGTCGTTCGTTTTCAGGTAGTCGGCCAGCACGGCGTCGTAGGGAACATCCAGCGCAAACAGCAGCATGGCCGCCGTCAGCCCGGCGCGGTCCTTGCCTGCCGTGCAGTGCCACAGCACGGCGCCCGCCCGCGGCTGCAAAAAAAGGCCGAAGATCCGCCGCCAGGCCTGGTAGCTGTCCGGCGAGACCAGCAGGGGATAGATGCTGGCCAGCCCCGGCAGCTCGGCCAGCGTTTTCAGGTGCAGCGCGGGCTTTTCCTCCCGCGTGATGCCCAAGGTGCGCTCGGGCACCAGGTGGATCACCTGGTGGGTCACGCCCGCCATGGGGGGATCGGGCGAGCGTTCGATCTCGGTGGCGGTGCGCAGATCCAGCACCGCGGCCAGATGATACTCCTCCCGCAGAAGCCGGTCGTCCTGGGTGGTCAGCCGGGCCAGCCGCCCGCTGCGCAGCAGGCGGCCGGGGCAAAGGCGCCGCCCGTCCGCCGTTGGGATGCCGCCCAGATCCCGCGCGTTGACCGGCCCTTCCAGGGGAATGACATGGGGTTGATACGCCATCAAAACCGCTCTCCTTGCCGTTTGTTTTTCAAATAAAGAAATACCCGCCGCTCCGGCCGCCGCAGCAGCAGCTCAAAAACTGGCAGACCATCTGGGCCATCCACAGGGTCACGCAAAAGCGGCAGATGCCGCTGTTCATCCGGCTGCCGGGCTGGGTGTACTGCCGCTGGTAGGCGGTGTAGCTGCTGCCGGGGTGCTGCAGCCGGTCCAAAAGGTTCTGGTACTCGTAATTGCCGGGCTCCATGGCCACGGCGGCGCGGGCCTCGGTCTGGGCGCGGATGTTGTTGCCCAGCCCGGCGCTGGCCAGCGCCGCGTAGTAGTGCCAGCGGGCCGTGCGCTCGTTTTCGGGGATGCCGGCCAGCACGTTCATGGCTTCCTGGTAGTAGCCGTTGCGGATATAATTGTTGGCGGCCTGCATCTCGGGCGATTCCTGCCCGCCGCTGCGGGCCGAGCCGCCGGCGTCGCCGCCAAAATCAAAGCCGAAGCCAAAGGGCCCGTACCCAAACCCGCCAAACCCAAACGGATCGTCCTGGGCCTGGCGGCTGTAGCCGTCGGCGCTTTGGGCGCGGGCGCCGTATCCGCCCGCGCCCGCGGGGCTTCCGCCGTTGCGGATGCGGGTAATTTCGCTGTAGGCGGCCTGCACTTCCTTAAACTTTTCCTCGCACGCGGGGTCGTTGGGGTGCAGATCGGGGTGATACTGCTTGCACTTTTGGCGGTAGGCTTTTTTTAAGGTCTCCTCGTCGGCGCCGGAGGAGATGCCCAGTATGCTGTATGGATCACCCATGTTGAAGTTTCCCCTTCCTGCGCTTGTCGTGCATGGCCTTGATGATCGTGTATTGGCACCATACGCCCGCGTAAAGCGTGCTGTACAGCAGCGCCCCTTCCGGCGAATCCTTCAGGATGGGCAGCAGCGTAAACGCCTCGGCGCAAATGCCCAGCTGTTGGGTCAGCAGCGCATGAACCCGCGCCTCGTACGCTTCATAGGAAAGCGAATCCGCCAGCGGCAGCAGCGGGTTGAAGCTGCCCCTGCGACGGTCGCGCGGCAGGTCGTCGTAGGCGTCCATCAGGTAGATAAAGCCGCCCAGCCCGCAGCCCATCCGGCGCAAAAGCGGCGCCCAAACATCGTCCCGGCAGCAGAACACCTCGCCCAGCAAGGCGCCAAAGCAGCCGCACAGGGCATCCAGATCAGTGCAGCGCGCGTTTTCCAGGGCGGTCAGCGCGGCAAGCCGGTCCTTCATGGCGCTGCACTGGGCCGGGTAGCGGACCGCGATGGCGTCCAGAAAGGGCTCCAGCTGCTTGGCCCGCCGCAAACTGGCGCGGTGGGCGTCGTCCTGCCAGTTGTCAAGATAATTGTAGTAGGCCAGGGCGATGCTCATGTCCGCGGCATACGTCAAAAATTCATTGGCCGCGCGGGGGCGTGCCTTGATCGGATGCAGGCGGCAGTGCCCGTCGAAAAGGGCCGTCTCGGGGTCGTACAAAGCCGAGAGAAGCAGCGCCGCAAAGGTCATGTCGTAGGACAGGGTCATCTGCCCGGCCGCGCCGTACTTTTGCCCCAGCACCCGGCACAGCCCGCAGTAATACGCCTGGTAGCGATCCAGCAGGGGGGGCGCCAAATCTTTTTGGTAGATGGTAACATAGCCAAACATGGTGCTTCAACCTTTCCGCAAAGGATCACGAACGCTTGATGAACTGGGTGCCGCACTTGGGGCAGGTGATGGAAATTTTGCCCCGGCCCTTGGGCACCCGTATCTCCTGCCGGCAGTGGGGGCAGCGGAAATAGCGGTAGGTGCTGCGCTGCTTAAAGCGAAGCCTGCGCTTTTCAAACCACCCCACCACGGCGTCCCGCCTGCGTTGGTACCACAAATTTTCGGCATACCGGCGCTGGATATTGCGGCTCAGCATCCGGTAGTAGCAGTAGACCAGCAGGGCCAGGCCCAAAAGGTAAAAAACGCCCGGCAAAAACAGCCCCAGCAGCAGCAGGGCCAGGGACACGATGCAAAGAAACCGGCTGAAGGAATCGTTGCCGTACCTGCCGGACATAAAACGCTGGAACCATGCTTTCATGTAAACGCCACCTCGTTTTTTGTTTGCCTGCGGCGGCAGACCTTCTGCCGTGCGTACAGGAATGATTATTTCACAAATTTGTGGGTAAAAAATGAACGATGTCCAAAAAGAATCTGAACAAATCCGTCAAAACCGCGGCGCGGCGGTAAAAACGGCCGTTTCAGCCGATGCCGCCGTACAAAAAGCCCAGAACCAAAATCAGCACGGTAAGCGGCACATAGATCCATTTGGCCGCAAGGGCAAACCCGCGGGAAAGGGGGCCGTGCCCGGCCTCCAGCTCGGGGCGGATCTTGTCCCAGCCAAGAATGAAGTAGATGGATACGGCGCCCAGCACGGCGCCCAGCGGCACAAGGACGACCGAAACAAAATCCAGCCAATGGCCGACGACCGTTTCGGCCTCCAAAAACAGCCCGACGCCGAAAGCGATGCCGCCGCACAGCAGCACGGCCGCCCTGCGGCCCATGCCAAAGCGGGTCTGCCAGCTTTCGGCCACGGCCTCCAGCATATTGATGAGGGAGGTTAGCCCGGCAAACGCCACCGAGACAAAGAAAAAGACCGCGAACACCCGCCCGGCGGGCATCTGCCGGAAAATCGAGGGAAGGGTGATGAAAATCAGCGCGGGGCCGCGGGTGACATCGATGCCGAACGCGAACACGGCGGGCATGATGGCCAGCCCCGAAAGCAGCGCGGCCAGCGTATCAAACAGCGCGGTCAGGCAGGAAGCGCGGGGAATATCGACATCGCGGCCCAGGTACGCGCCGTACACGATCATGCCGGAGCCTGTGATGGAAAGGGAAAAAAACGCCTGCCCCATGGCCATCACCCAGGTGTCCGGCCGTAAAAGCGCGTTCCACCGCGGGAAAAACAAAAAGCGATACCCGGCTGCCGCGCCCGGCAAAAAGGCCACCCGCACGGCCAGTGCCGCAAACAGCAGAAAAAACAGCGGCATCAGCACCTTGCTGGCCTTTTCGATCCCGCCGGTCATTCCGCCCAGCAGCAGGGCGCAGACCAGCGCAAGGGTCAAAAAATGCCAGGGCACGCTGCCGAAGCTGCCCGCCCCGGCCTCAAAAAAGGCGGTGGCGTCCTGTTCCAGCAAAGCGCCCGTCGCGGCGCCCGCGCAGCTGCGCAGCACCCAGCCCATGATGACGGAGTACCCGATGGCGATGCCCAGAGAGCCAAGCAGAGGAATCCAGCCCAGCACGGCGCCCAGCCGCCCCCTGCCGCGTGCGCCGAAGCAGTACGCATAGGAACCGACGGTGCCGGTGCGGGCCAGCCGCCCGATGGCAAACTCGGCCGAAAGGCCCACCCAGCCAAACAAAAAGACGAACAGCAGGTAGGGGATCAAAAAGGCGGCGCCGCCGTACTGGCCCAGCCGGTAGGGGAACATCCAGATATTGCCCAGCCCCACCGCCGAGCCGACGCAGGCGATGATAAAGCCGAAGGAGGAACTGAAATTTCCGTTTTTATGGGGCGCGCGCAGGGAACCGTTTGCCATGATACACCTCAACCAAAATTTTTATCGTGGAATGCTGCCGGAGCCGTCCGGCCAAGCCGGTGCAAACGCGCCCTCAGCGGTGCTTAAGGCCCTGCAGATACACGGTCACCAGCCGCTTTTCCTCGTGATCCAGGGTTTCCCAGATTTCCAGAAGGGTTTTCTGCTCGGGCGTCAGATCGGGCGGGGCGGCGTCACCCGCAAAAAACTGCGCCAGCGAGATGCCGAACGTTTTGCATAGCTTGAGCAGCAGCGGAATGCCGGGGCAGCTTTTGCGGCTGAACAGGTTGGCCACCGAGGACTGCGGCAGCCCGGAAAGCTGCGCCAGCCGGTAGTGGGTCAGCCCGCGCTTCTCGCAAAGCTGATCGATCCGCCGCAGCGTGTATTCCTCCACCGTCATGTGCAATCCCTCCCCAAACAGCCGGCCGTTCGGCAAAAAATGGCCCACACAAGCTTTCTGCGGGGCGGCTGCCCGCGGCAAAGGTCTGTGTGGGCTTGGCAGCGGCGTCCATCCAATATCCCTGCATTCTATCATAACAGAATGCGCGCATTTTGCAAGGGGCTGCCCAAAAACCGGCCCGGGGAAGCGGCGTTTTGCGCCCATCAAACAGGCAAACGCCGGAAGCCTTGATGCATCAGGGCTTCCGGCGTCGCTTTCTGGCGTCCCCGGGCAGATTCGAACTGCCGGCCTTCCGCTTAGGAGGCGGACGCTCTATCCGGCTGAGCTACGGAGACAAAACAAGGGATAAAACCAACAGGCGATAAAAACCTGCCCGGCCGGGGCAGAGCCGCGCAAAACAATCCGCGCGGCAAACCTTATTATATCGGCACGGGGCCGCAAAATCAAGCGCAAACGCAAATATTGTGCCGTGCGCCCGGATGCAAGGGGCAAAATGGCAGGCGTGGCACCGCCTTTTTGCCGCCGATTGACTTGCGCCCGCAATGTGGTACACTAGAGCATGACGCAGAAGGAACGCGGCCAAGGAAGCCGCGGCGGCGCGCCCCGCAAGGCGAAGGCACGCACCCGGGCCGGCGCCTGCCAAGGGCGGCAGCGCCGCAGGGCGCGTGCTGCCCCGGCGGAACGGCTGCGCTGCTTTTGGGGGTTCCGGACTGCAAACGGCAAAACGGAGGGGGAAGTCAAAATGCCAAGGATGGCCAGAGCCAGGGGCGCAAAGGGCGCGGCGACCTGGTGCGCGATGGCGGCGGTGCTGTATCTTTTGTGCCGCACCGCGCTGCAAACCGGGGTGTCCGCCCTGATGAACGCCCAGATGCCGGGCGCTTCCCTGCAAAACCCGATGGGCTACCCGGAAACGGCGGTGGAACTGCTGCTGGTTCTGATCGGCGCGGCGTCCATCGCGCTGCCGGTTTTCTGGCTGCTGCACAGCTCCTGGCTGCAGGGAACGGAGCTGCGGCTGGCCCGGCCCACGCCCTGGTCGCCGGTGTTCAGCACCGTGGTATTTTTGGGGCTGGCCAATCTGGGCAACGTTCTCAGCGGCCTGCTGGCGCGGCTGCTTCGGATGCCCGCCCGCCAGACGGAACTGCCCGCCTCGGGGCCGGCGCTGGCGGCGGCGGTGCTTGCCCTCTGCATTTTGCCCGCCGTGGGCGAGGAACTGCTGTTTCGCGGCGCGCTGCAGGGGTTGATGCGCCCCTGCGGCAGCCTGGCGGCCATCGCGGCTCCGGCGCTGCTGTTCGCGCTGCTTCATCTCAATCTGCCGCAGTTTATCCCGGCCCTGCTCTCGGGGCTGTTTTTGGGCTGGCTGGCCGAGCGCACGGGCAGCATTCTGCCTGGTATGCTGCTGCATCTGCTCAACAATGCGCTGGCCGTGGGAAATCTGTATTTGCAGGCCTACGCGCCGCAAAATCTTGCCTTGGGCCTGGAGCTCTGCATCCTGCTGGGCTTTCCGCTGGCGGGCGCCTGGATGCTGTGGTGCGGCTTTCGGCAGGGGTTTTCCTTCGCGGACGGGATGCGCCCCGGCGCACGGCTGGGCGCGGTGTTCGCCAGCCCCGTCTACACGGCGGCGGCGGCGCTGCTGGCGGGCTACACGGTCTTTTTGACTTTTCGGGGGTAGCCCGGCGCCGCGCCGCCGGAAAACGATAGGGAGGTCCGACCTTGACCGATGAAGAACTGATGCGCGCGGCGCTGGCCGAGGCCGATGCGGCCGCCGCGCTGGGCGAGGTGCCTGTGGGCGCCGTGGTTGCGCGCGGGGGCGAGATCGTGTCGCGGGCGCACAACCTGCGGGAGACCGGCAAAAACGCCACCTACCATGCCGAGCTGCTGGCCATCGATGCGGCCTGCAGGGCGTTGGGCGGGTGGCGGCTGTGGCAGTGCGAGCTGTTCGTCACGCTGGAACCCTGCCCGATGTGCGCCGGGGCCATCGTCAACAGCCGGTTAAAGCGGGTGGTGTACGCGGCCCGGGATCCCCGCGCGGGCTGCTGCGGCAGCCTGACGGATCTGTTTGCGCTGCCCTTCAACCACCGCCCCGCCGTGGAGCAGGGGCTTTTGGAGGAGGAGGCCGCGGCCCGGCTGCGGCTGTTTTTTGCGCGGCTGCGCCGGCAGCGTCTGGCGGAAAAACAGCGGCGGCAGGCCTTGCCGCCGGCATTGCGGGAGGAGAAAAAACCATGGGACAAAGAGTGCTGATCACGGGCGGCAGCCGGGGCATAGGCGCGGCGGCCGTGCGGGCCTTTGCGCGCGCGGGCGACAGCGTCGCCTTTACCTGGAACGCCCATCCGGAGGCCGCCGCCGCGCTGGCCGAGCAGGTGCGCCGGGACACCGGCGCCGCGCCGCTTGCCCTGCAGGCCGATGTGGCCGATTCCGCGCAGGTTGACCGCGCGGCGGCGCTGGCCCGGCAGGCGCTGGGCGGGGTGGACGTGCTGGTCTGCAACGCGGGCATTGCCCAACAAAAGCTGTTTACCGACCTGACCGACGAGGACTGGCGGCGGATGATGGGGGTGGATCTGGACGGCGCGTTCTACTGCTGCCGCGCCGTGCTGCCCGGCATGATCCGGCAGAAGTACGGCCGCATTCTGCTGGTGTCCAGCATGTGGGGGCAAACCGGCGGCAGCTGCGAGGTACACTACAGCGCCGCCAAAGCGGGCGTGATCGGGCTGTGCCGCGCGCTGGCCAAGGAGGAAGGCCCCTCCGGCGTTACGGTCAACTGCGTGGCGCCCGGCGTGATCGAGACCGACATGATGGCGGGCTTTTCGGCGCAGGACAAGGCCGCGCTGGCCGGGGAAACCCCGGTGGGGCGCCTGGGCAGCGCCGAGGAAATCGCCCAGACCCTGCTGTTTTTGGCCCGGCCCGGCGCGGGTTATCTCACCGGGCAGGTCATCGGCCAGAACGGCGGGCTGGTTATCGGCTGAAATACCGCGTATCCCGGCAAAACCGGTGGCAAAACGCCCCCTCCCCGCATAGAATGGGCGGGAGAGGGGGATTTTTATGGCGATTTTTCAATCGGGCATCGATGTATCGCGCTACCAGGGCAGCGTCGACTGGGCCGGTGTGGCGGCGGCCGGCAAACAGTTTGTGATCGTACGGCTCGGCTCGTCCAACGCATCGGGGCTGTATGTCGATCCCTGGTTTTTGCAGAACGTCAACGGCGCCCACGCGGCGGGGCTGCGGGTGGGCGCCTACTATTACACCTACGCCACCACCCAGGCCGAGGTCGCCAACGAGCTGACCCTGTTTTTGAACGCGCTGCAGGGCCTGCAGCTGGAATACCCGGTTTTTGTGGATGTGGAGGATGTCAGCCTTACCTCGCTGGGGCGCAGCCAGCTCACCGCGCTGACCCGGTACGCGATGGACATTCTGACCCAGCGGGGTTGGTATGCGGGCTGGTACAGCTACACAAATTTCATCAACAGCTACCTCAACGCGGGCGCGCTGGAGGCCTATCCGCTCTGGGTGGCCGATTACCGCACCGCGCTGGGCTACACGGGCAAGTACGCGCTGTGGCAGTACTCCGGCTCGGGCAGCTGCGGCGGCGTGTCGGGCGCAGTCGATCTTGACTACAGCTACACGGATTTTCTGCCCCTGATCCAGGCGGGCAATTTCAGCGGCTACGGCGCCGCAGGCCCGTCCATGCAGGCGGTAAGCGGCTACACCCTGAGCGTGTTCGGCGCCAACAACGAGTATTTCTACTCGGCCAACTTCAACGATGTGGTGGGCTACCTGCCCGTGGGCAGCTACCCGGTGCTGAAAATGAGCGCTGGCCCTTACCTGGGGTACGACTGGGTGCTGCTCCGCTGCCAGGGCGGAGAATACTGGACGGCCCTTCTCAACGACCGCAACCGGCTGGAAAGCGGCGCTGCGGGCGACCCCGGCGCCGAAAGCTGCACCGCCGCGCTGGCCGCCGCGCAGGCGAAAATTTCCGCCGCCAAAACCGCGCTGGAATAGCCCTTTGCGCCCGCCCTGCCGCCGCGCGCAGGCCCGGCGCAAAACTTTTTGCCGCCGGGGATTGACAATTGGCCCGCGTCAAGGTAAAATATTACTCGTCGATGCGGGTTTAGCTCATCCGGTAGAGTGTCTGCTTCCCAAGCAGAAGGTGGCGAGTTCGAGCCTCGTAACCCGCTCCAGACAAAAGTCCCCACAGATGGCTTGCAGGCCGTTTGCGGGGATTTTGATTTTTGCATCGCAGGGGGGAAAACGCCATGCTTTCCGGCTTTCCGCTGTACCATTATTTTCACTGCGGCAACCCGTTTTCGGGTTCCGAGCAGGGGATGCGCTACCTGATCCAGCCCGCCAGGCGGCCCGACCCCGCCGACCCGACCGGCAAAAAAAAGCTTGAGTACCTCACGGTCACCATCTGGCCGGAGCCGTGGAGCCTGGAGCATACGGCGCCCGAAAAGCAGCTGCACGGCGAGTTTGCGGGCAGCCAGGCCGGGCTGGAGGAGGCTGTGGCCTGGCTGAACGCCGCCTATGCGGGCGACCCGGCGCGCTGGGCCGCCGTGCCTTCCATCCTGGACTGCGAGCCTGATTGCTGATTTTGCCCCGCCGCCTCAAACCCGGCCGCAAAGCGCGGGCCGCCCGCCCTGCCCCAACGCCGGGGCAGGCGGGAGGCCCGCGCTTTTTTTGGCGCCGAAGGGCAAAAAAAGTTGCCCGGCGGCTGTGCGGACCGTCGGGCAAATAAGAGGGAAAGAGATTGAATATCACGGCTTTCGCCTTGACTTTCTGGTATCATCATAGTACAGTATGACTAATAAGTAAAATGGTTTTTTTTCATAGAAGAAGTGAATTTTGCTCACGGCAAAAAAGGAGGGAACCCCGGCTTGACGCTTCTTGCCTGCCAGATTTTTTCCACCATCGCCCACGAGGGCAGCTTTGCCCGCACGGCGGAGCAGCTTCACCTGACCCCCTCGGCCATCAGCCATGCGGTGGCCTCGATGGAGGAGGAATGCGGCTTTCCGCTGTTCACCCGCACCAAGGCGGGCGTCACCATGACCGCCGCCGCCGAAAATCTGCTCCCCGATATCCAGCGCCTGCTGGCCAGCAACGAAACGCTGGATCAATCCATCGCGCAGATCAACGGGATGCAGAAGGGCGTGCTGCGGCTGGGCGTTTTCAACAGCGCCTGCGTCACCTGGCTTCCGGGGCTGCTGCCTCCGTTTGAAAAGGCCTACCCGGGCATCGATGTGCAGGTGTACCAGGGCAGCTACGCCGACATTGCGGGCTGGCTGAAAAACGGCACCGTGGAGCTTGGTTTGCTCTCCAACTCCTGCGCGCAGGATTTGACCTTTGAGCCGCTCTACAACGACCCGCTGGTCTGCCTGGTGCCGCGCGGCTTTGTGCCGGCCAACCCCGGCCATGTGCGGGCCGAGGAGCTGCGCGGGCAGGATTTTGTCAGCCAGCGCTCGGACACCGACGCGGATATCCAAAGCTTTTTCAAGCTGAACGATCTGCGGGTCAACACCCGCTGCTATGTGATCGACGACGAATCCACGATCGCCATGGTGGCCTGCGGGCAGGGGCTGGCCATCATGCCCGAGCTGATTTTGAAGAAAAAGGAGAACCGAACCAAGGATTTTTCGATCCTGCGCCTGGAACCCGCCGCCTGCCGCACCATCGGCATGGCGTGCCTGGACAAGGGCGGGCTTTCCCCGGCGGCCCGGCAGTTCTGGCAGACGATCCGGGCGTTCACGGCGGCGCTGTAAGGCGTCGCTTTTTGCGCGGCGCGGCGGGGGCGGGGGGCTTTTCAGACCCTCCCGGATGTGCTATACTAAAACGTATCCCAGCAAAAGCAGCCTGCCGCGCGGCAGGGGAGAGGAAGCGGCGCATGACCGGGGATCTGCATACCCACACAACCTTTTCGGACGGTTCCACCAAGGCGGACAGGCTGCCGTTTCTGGCGGCGGCGGCGGGGCTTACCCACCTTGCCCTCTCGGATCACGATTCGATCCAAAGCGTCCGCTGCGCCTATGCCGGCCCCGTGCGGGAGGGCGTGCATCTGATCCCGGCCACCGAGCTTTCCGCCTACGATTACGCGCGCGCCCGCCGGGTGCATCTGCTGTGCTACTGGCCGGACGACTGCCGGGCGCTGGAGGAGTTTGCCGCCATGATGGCCGAGCGCCGCAGAACCGCGCTGCTGCAAAGCTGCCGGGAGCTGGAGGAGCTTTGCCCTTCCTTCCGCACGGAGGAAGCCCTTGCGTATGCGGCGGACAGCGGTTCGCTCTACAAGGCGGACATCATGCGGGTGCTGTGGCAGTACGGTCTTTCGGACGGAATGTACAACGATGTGTACCGCCGGCTGTTCGGCAGGCAGCCGCGCGGCAAAATTCTGCACAAGCCCCGGTACGAGACGGTGGAAACGGTGCTGGACGTCATCCGGGCCTGCCGCGGCGTGGCTGTGCTGGCCCATCCCACCGTCTACCGCAGCATGGAGCTGGCCCGGGAGCTGATCGCGGCCGGGCGCCTGGACGGGGTGGAGATCGAGCATCCCCGCAACAGCGCCGAGGATCAGGAGGAACTCCGCCGGCTGGCCGCCGCAAACGGCCTGCTGGTGACGGGCGGAACCGATTACCACGGCCTGCATACCAACAATCCCCGCCCTGTGGGCACCTGCCGCACCGATGCCGAAAACCTTGCGCGGCTGGCCGAGCTTGCGCGCCGCAAAAAGTCCGCGCGCGGCTGAACCGCAAGCCCCGCCTTTTTCCGCCCGGGAAGAAGGCTTTTTTGCGCCGCGTTCCGCGGCCGAGCCAAAACAAAAAGGAGAACCGATATGAAATACACCTACAAAAACCACGGCACCTGCTCCACTGCGACCGAGGTGGAGCTTAACCCCGACCACACGATCGCCAGCGTGCAGGTGCTGAACGGCTGCGACGGCAACCTCAAGGGGATCGCCCAGCTTTTGCAGGGGATGAAGGCCGAGGACGCCATCGCCCGGATGGAGGGCACCCGCTGCGGCCGCAAGGCCACCTCCTGCCCGGATCAGATCGCCCAGGCGCTCAAGGGCGCGCTGGCCGCCCTGTGATCCCCCCAAAAGCGCTGTCGTGGCCGCGCCGCATTTTGCGCGCGGCCTTCTTTTTGCTGCTTACGGTGCTGACGGGGGCGCTGCTTCGCTTTGCGCTCACCGACGATCTGCACGCCTACACCCGCGTGATGCTGCAGGAGCTGTATGCCCAGGCGGGCAAAATCGACGTGCTGTTTTTGGGCACCTCCCACTGCTACCGCAGCTTTGACCCCGCCGCGGCCGATGCGGCGCTGGGGCAAAACACCTTCAACGCGGGGTCCAGCCAGCAGATGGCGGACGGCTCCTACCACCTTTTGCGGGAGGCCGGCGCGCAAAACAATCTGAAAACCGTTTATCTGGAGTGCTTTTACATCGCCTACACGGCGGATTCCTCGCGCAGCGTGCCGCTGGCCTGCTACCTGCTCACCGATTATATGCGCCCGTCCCTCAATAAGTACGAATACCTGTGGGAGATGGGCGGTCTTGCCGCCTTCGCCGATGATCTGTTGCCCGCCCGCCACGCGATGGCCGCCCCGTCCGAGATGCCGTCCCTCTGGCGCGGCAAGCTGACCGGCGGCTACGCGCCCGGCAACTACGCATATGTGACCTATCCGGGCAGCGAGGAGTACCGCGGCAAGGGGTTTGTGTACACCTGGGGAACGCCGCCCTACGGCTTTATCACGGCGGGCAGCATCGACGCGCAGCAGCCCCTGTCCGCTTTTGGGCGGCGGTATCTTGACAAGATCACGGCCTACTGCAAGGCAAACGGGATCCGGCTGGTGCTGGTCACGGCGCCGCTGCCCAGCGCCTTTGCGGCCAACACCCCCAACTACCAGAAGTATGTGGACGCCATGACGGCCTACGCGGCCCAAAACGGTCTTTCGTACTGGGATTTTACCCTTTACAGGGACGCGGCGGCGCTGGGGCTTTCCACGGCGGACTTTCAGGACGCCCACCATCTGAACGGGCAGGGCGCCGAAAAATTCACCCCGGTGTTCTGCCAAATCGCCCGCCGGGCGCAGGCCGGGGAGGATGTATCGGCCGCGTTTTATCCCACGCTGGCCGAAAAACTGTCCCGGGCGCCGGACGGCACCTACACGGGATAAACCACGCGCGGCAAGGAGAAGATGACGTTTTGTTTACCTCACTGTGGTTTTTTGCCCTGCTGGGCGGGGCGGCGCTGGCCCGTTTCCGGCTGCCCGGCGTGCCGTACTGGAAGATCGTGCTGGCGGTCAGCCTGGTCGGCTTTGCGGCGGTCACGCCGGGGGGGCTTGTGGCGGCGGTCGGGTCCACGGCGGCGGTCTGGCAGTGCGCGCGCCGGTTGGAGCGCGCCCGGCAGGCGGCCCCGGGGACGGCCCGCGCGGGCCGGGGCTGGCTGCTGTCGGGCGGTGCGGCCTGCCTGGCGCCGCTGGCGGCCTTCAAGTATCTGGGGCTGGGCAGCCTGGTTCTGCCGGGCGGCGGCAGCCTGCGCTGGCTGGTGCCGCTGGGGCTGTCCTACTATTCGCTGCAGCTGCTCGGCTATCTGCTGGACGTACAAAACGGCAGATTGCCTGCCGAGCCGCGCTTTGGCCGCCTGCTGACCTACGCGCTGTTTTTTCTTTCCATCACCCAGGGGCCCTTCAACCGCTACGATGATTTGATGCCCCAGCTGGACGCCCCCTGCGCGTGGGAACCGCGGCGGTTGAGCTTTGGCCTGCAGCGGATGGCGTGGGGCTACTTTCAAAAGTTTGCGGTGGCCGACCGCCTGGCAATCTGCGCCGACGCGATTTTTTCGGGCTACGCCGGGATGGACGCCTCCCAGCTGGTGTTTGGGGTGCTGGCCTACAGCATCCAGCTCTACGCGGATTTTGCGGGCTACACAAACCTTGCGCTGGGCGCGGGGGAACTGCTGGGCCTGCGGCTGCCCGAAAACTTTGTTCAGCCCTATTTTGCCCAGAGCGTATCGGATTTTTGGCGGCGCTGGCATCGCTCGCTGTCCTTCTGGTTCCGGGATTATGTGTATATCGGCCTGGGCGGCAACCGCCGCGGGCTGGCCTGCCAGCTGCGCAACCTGCTGGCCGTCTGGGTGCTTACCGGCATCTGGCACGGCGCGGGCACCGGCTTTCTGGCCTGGGGGCTGTACTATTTTGTGCTGCTGGCGGCGTCCCGACTGGCGTTCGGCGGAAAGGGCAAAAACGAACCTGCGCCCGGCTGGCTGCGGGCGCTGCGGGCGCTGCGCACCAGCGCCCTGGCCTGCTTCGGCTGGCTGCTGTTCCGGGCGGGCACCTTGGGCGCGGCGGCGGCCTACCTGCGGGCGATGGCCGCCAATCCCGGCGGCGGGGTGTTTGCCCGGTACTGGGAGATGGGCCTGACCAGCCGCACCGAGCTGCTGCTGTTGTTTGCGGGGGTGGCGCTGCTCTTCGCGGTCGATCTTCTGCATGAGCGCGGCCACGCCCTGCGCGCCGAGCTGGCGTCCCGCGCGCTGCCGGTGCGCTGGGCCGTCTGCGAATTTTCGCTCTGGGCTTTTTTGCTGATGGGCGTGTTTCTGTCCGGCGGCAGCGGCTTTCTGTATGCCCGGTTCTGACTGTTTCCCGGTCTGCGCCCTGCCGCGGGTTCTGTGCGTGCCCGGCGGCGTAAGCGCGGGGCTGCCCCCTGCGGCTTCCGGCCGCGTTTTTTGGTCAAAAAGCCCCGGCGGGCCGCCGCGGAACTACCGCGGCGCCCGCCGGGGCTTTTGCAATACGTTTTACAGCAGGGGAATGCCCGCTTCCTCGCAGGCGTACTGGGTGTCGGCGTCCCACAGGCTGGCCTGCACCTCGCCCACATGGGCCTTGCCCAGCAGAAGCATACACAGGCGGCTCTGGCCGATGCCGCCGCCCATCGTCAGGGGCAGCTCGCCGTTCAGCAGCTTCTGGTGGAAGGGCAGCGCGGCGCGGTCCTCGCACCCGGCCAGCTTGAGCTGGCGGGCCAGGCTCTTGGCGTCCACCCGGATGCCCATGCTGGAAAGCTCCAGCGCGCAGCCCAGCGTCTTGTGCCAGAACAGAATATCGCAGTTCAGCGCCCAGTCGTCGTAGTCAGGCGCGCGGCCGTCATGCGGCTTGCCGCTTTTCAGCGCCCCGCCGATCTGCAGGATGCAGGCGGTCCTGTGTTCTTTGACGTAGGCATTTTCCCGCTCCTTGGGGGTCAGGCCGGGGTAGAGATCCTCCAGCGCCTGGGTGGTGATAAAGCTGACCTCGCGGCTCAGCTCCACCCGCTTCAGCACCGGGAACTTCCAGCGCAGTTCGTCGGCGGTGCCGCACACGGCGTCCACAATGTCCCGCACGGTCTCCTCCAAAAAGGGAAGGGTGCGCTGCCTGTCGGTGATGACCTTCTCCCAGTCCCACTGGTCCACATAGATGCTGTGCAGGTTGTCCGGCTCCTCGTCGCGGCGGATGGCGTTCATATCGGCCACCAGGCCCTGGCCCACCCGGAACCCGTACTTGCCCAGCGCGTAGCGCTTCCACTTGGCAAGGCTGTGTACAACCTCGGCGTCCCCGGCCAGGCAGGGCACGTCAAACCGAACCGGGCGTTCCACGCCGTTCAGGTTGTCGTTCAGGCCGCTGGCGCTGTCCACAAACAGGGGCGCCGTGACCCGCTTGAGGCCCAGCGCGCAGCACAGCTTGTCCTGAAAGATGGTTTTGATCAGCCCGATGGCCTTTTGGGTATCGTACAGGCCCAGCAGGGGCCTGTAGTTTTTGGGCAGTGTTACATTTGACATAACGGTTTCCTCTTTCCCACAAAATTGTCCGCGGTGTTGCTTTTCCACCCGGGTTACCGCGCTTATTATAAGCCTGCGCGGCGCGCGGCGTCAACAAAAGTTGGCCGAAACCGTCAAAAAAAGCCGGGAACCGGCTTCAGCGGTCGGCCCCGGACAAAATCAGCTTTTGGCAAACTGGCTCTCGTACAGCGCGGCGTAAAATCCGTTTTGGGCAAGCAGCTCCTCGTGGGTGCCGCTTTCCACAATCCGCCCGGCCTTCATCACCAGGATGCGGTCGGCGCTTTTGACGGTGGAAAGCCGGTGCGCCACCACAAAGCTGGTGCGCCCCTGCATCAGCTCCTCAAAGGCGGCCTGCACCAGCAGCTCGGTGCGGGTATCGATGGAGGAGGTGGCCTCGTCCAGGATCAGGATGGGCGGGGTCAGCAGCAGAACGCGGGCAATGCACAAAAGCTGCTTTTGCCCCTGGCTGATGTTGCCGCCGTTTTCTTCGATCTCGCTGTCGTATCCCTTGGGCAGCCGCAGGATAAAGCTGTGCGCGCGGGCCTTTTTGGCGGCCTCCACGATCTCCTGCCGGGTGGCGCCGGGCCGTCCGTAGGCGATGTTTTCGGCCACGGTGCCCGCCTTGAGCCAGGTTTCCTGCAAAACCATTCCGCAGTTTGCCCGCAGCGACGCCCGGGTGATTGCGTCGATGGGGCGGCCGTCCACCAGCAGGCTGCCCCCGTCGATCTCGTAAAAGCGCATCAGCAGGTTGACCAGGGTGGTTTTGCCGCATCCGGTGGGGCCCACCAGCGCAATCCGCTGCCCCGCGTCCACCCGCAGGTTCATATGCTCGATCAGCGGCACATCGGGCCGGTAGCGGAAGGAAACATCACAAAACGCCACCTCCCCGCGCCCGTTTTGCAGCGTCAGAGCGTCCGGCGCATCGGGGCGGACGGGTTCCTCGTCGATCAGGTCAAACACCCGCTGGGCGCAGGCCAGCGCGTTTTGCAGCTCGGTCATCACGCCCGAAATATCGTTGAAGGGCTTGGTGTACTGGTTGGCGTAGTTCAAAAACGCCGAGAGCTGCCCCACCGTGATGCCGCCGCCGATGGCAATGAAGGCGCCCGCCACCCCCACGCCCGCGTACACCACCGAGTTGACGAAACGGGTGCAGGGGTTGGTGAGAGAGGAAAAGAAGGTGGCCCGCACGCCGCAGCGCTGCAGTTCCTCGTTGACGGCGTCGAACCGGGCCTCGGCGCGGCGCTCGTAGCCGAACGCCCGGACCGTGTGCGCGTTGCCCACCAGTTCCTCCACCAGGCCGGTCATCTCGGCGCGCGTCTCGCTCTGCACCTTGAACATCGCGTAGGTGTGCCGGGCAATAAACCGGGCCGCAAAAATCGAGAGCGGCGTCACGCAGACGACGACCAGCGCAATCCGCCAGTCGATGGCCAGCATAAAGCAAAGGGTGCCGAAAATCGTCAGCACGCCGGTAAACAGCTGGGTAAAGCCCATCAGCAGCCCGTCCGAGAACTGCTCCACATCGGTGGTGATGCGGCTGATCGTCTCGCCGGGGCGGTGGGCGTCGATCGTGCGCAGCGGCAGCTTTTCCAGCTGCGCAAAGGCGTTCACCCGCAGATCGCGCACGATCTGGAAGGTGATGCGGTTGTTGACGACGTTCATCAGCCATTGGGCCGCTGCCGTGATCAGGACCGTGATGCCCAGCCGGACGGCCAGCTTGCCCAGCGCGGCAAAATCCACCCGCCCCGGGCCAACGATCAGATCGACGCCCTGCCCGGTCAAAACGGGGGCGTAAAGGGTGGAAAATACGGCCGCGGCGGCCAGCGCCAGCGTCAGCAGCACCAAGCCGCGGTAGGGCGCGATCAGGGCCAGCACACGGCGTGCCGTGCCGCGCTTTTGGGGGTCGCGCAGCAGGCGCGCGGCAGAAACGCCGCCGGTCTGCGGCCGGCCTTTTTGGGCGGATGCGGATTGTACGGGTTTCATCCTTCGCGCGTCACCTCCTCGCGGCTGAGCTGGCTCAGGCAGATTTCCCGGTAGACGGGGCAGGTTTGCAGCAGCTCGGCGTGGCGGCCCTGCCCGGCCAGCCGTCCGTCGTCCAGCACCAGAATGCGGTCGGCCTGCCGCACGGCGGACGCCCGCTGGGATACGATGAACACCGTGGCGTCCCCCGTCGTGCGGCGGATGGCGCCGCGCAGCGCCGCGTCGGTGGCAAAATCCAGCGCGGAGGAGCTGTCGTCCAGAATCAGCAGGCGGGGCTTTTGCACCAGCGCCCGCGCAATCGTCAGCCGCTGGCGCTGCCCGCCGGAAAAATTGCTTCCGCCCGTCTCCACGGGGGCGTCCAGCCCGCCCGGCTTTTCGCGCACAAAGGCGGCGGCCTGGGCGGTTTCCAGCGCGGCCCAGATTTCCGCGTCGTCGGCGTCGGCCTTGCCCCAGCGCAGGTTGTCCCGGACGGTGCCGGTGAACAGCACCGCCCGCTGCGGCACAATGCCGATCATTCCGCGCAGCGCCGCAAAGGTGTAGTCCCGCACGTCGCGGCCAAACAGCCGCACGGTGCCGGCGGTCGCGTCGTAAAAGCGGGGGATCAGATCGATCAGGGTGGATTTGCCGCTGCCCGTGCCCCCGATCACCCCGACCGTCTCGCCGGGGCGGGCCGCAAAGGTGATGCCGCTCAAGCTGGGGGCGCCCGCGCCGCGGTAGGTAAAATCCACGCGTTCAAACCGCACGGCGTCGGCATCGGCGTCCGTTTGGGCGGGGGCGCTTTGGCTTCCCTGCGCCATCGTGGCGGGGGTATCCAGAATTTCCGCCAGCCGCGCGCCGCTGGCCAGCGCCCTCGTCACCGAGAGGACGAGGTCGGCCGCCCGCAGCAGATTGATCAAAATCTGGGACATATAGCTGATCAGCGCAATCACGGCGCCCTGGCGCAGCGCGCCGGCGTTCACGGCGCGGCCGCCTGCCAGCAGGATCGCCACAATGGCCAGGTTGACCAGCAGATAGGTCAGCGGGTTCATCATGGCCGAGATCCGCCCGCCCGCCAGCTGGATGTCGCGCAGGGTATCGTTGGTGGCGGTAAAGGCGGCCAGCTCATCGGCCTGGCGGGAAAAAGCCCGCACCACCCGCGCGCCCACATAGTTTTCCCGCGTCAGCAGGGTGACCCGGTCAAGGCTGCTCTGCGCCTTTTTGTAGACGGGGATGGTGGCCCGCATGATCAGCCAGATGGCCAGCGAGATCAGCGCCGTGGCCGCCAGAAAGATCAGGGTGATCCTCAGGCTGATGGTGGCGGCCATCAGGATGGCGCCCAGCACGATAAAGGGGCAGCGCAGCACCAGCCGCAGGGTCAGGTTGAGGCCGTTCTGCACCTGGTTGCTGTCGCTTGTCATCCGGGTCACCAGCGTGGGGGTGCCGATGCGGTCAAGCTCGGCATAGGAAAATCCGTCGATATGGCGGAACAGCGCCCGCCGCAGCGCGGTGCCGAAGCCCAGCGCCGCGCGGGCCGAAAAATACTGCGCCGTCACGCTGCAAACCAGCCCCACCACCGAGAAAAACACCAGCCAGCCGCACATCCGCCAGATATAGGGAACATCGGCGTTTTGGATGCCGGTGTCAATGATGCGGGCCACCACCAGCGGCACCAGCAGCTCAAAACAGGCTTCCAGCATCTTGAACAGGGGGGCCAGCACGGTCTCCCGCTCATAGCCGCGCAGAAAAGGCCGAAATTTGTGCATGATAACCAACCTCAATTTCCATGATCGTAGACGTTGCCTATTATACCACGGCCTAAAGAAAAATACATGCCGTCAGCCCGAAACTTTCCGCCATTTGCGCGCAATTTGCCCTCTTTCGATGATTATTTGCCGCCGCATCGCCTATACTGCCCTTGTAGACCTGTAGAGGGGGAGGATACCATGCTGCATCATTATAAAGGCTTGTCCCACGCGGCGGGGGCCACGGTCGCTTCCGCGTTAAAAATAGCCGGGCGGCAGGGCTGCACCAGCGCCGATACCGGCCATCTGCTGCTGGCCATGCTGCAAACGGGGCAGGGGCCGGCCGTGGATTTTTTGCGCCGCAAGCAGATCACGGCGGCCGCGCTCTGCGGCTGCGCGGCCAGCCGCGCCACGCTGGGCCATCCCACCCGCCTGCGCGGCGACGACCTTGCGCCCGAAAGCCGCAAGGCCATTGAGTTTGCGGTGCTGGGCGCCCACGCGGCCCGGCAGAGCAAGGCGGAAAACGAGCATCTTCTCTGCGCCATGCTGGAGGACTGCGCCTGTACGGCCAGCGTGTGGCTGGCGGGGCTGGGGGTGGAGGTTACGCAGGCCGCGCGGGAATGCCGCCAGCTTTCCGGCCAGCTTGTGCTGCCGCTGGCCCCCCACATGAGCGCGCCGCGCGGCAGCCGCCCCAGCGAAAAATACGGCCGCGACCTGACCCGCCTGGCGCAGGAGGGCCAGCTGGACCCGGTGCTGTGCCGGGACGGCGAGCTGGAACGGATGATCGAAATTTTGTGCCGGCGCCAAAAAAACAACCCCTGCCTGCTGGGGGAGCCGGGCGTGGGCAAAAGCGCGCTGGCCGAGGCGCTGGCCCAGCGGATCGCCTCCGGCAGCATCACCCAACTGCTGAAGGGGCGGCGGGTGCTGGCGCTGGATATGGCGGCCATGGTGGCGGGCACCAAATACCGCGGCGATTTTGAGGAGCGCTTTAAAAACCTGCTGGAGGAGCTTTACCGCGACCGCTCGACGATTTTGTTTATCGACGAGATCCACATGATCGCCGGTGCGGGCGCAGCGGAGGGCGCCATCGACGCGGCCAGCATTCTCAAGCCGATGCTGGCGCGGGGCGAAATCCAGCTGATCGGAGCCACCACGCGGGAGGAATACCGCAAAACCATCCAGAAGGACGCCGCGCTCGACCGCCGCTTCGGCAAGGTGAGCGTGGAGGAACCCACCCCCGCCGACGCCGAAAAGATCCTTCTGGGCCTGATGCCCAGGTACGAGCGGTACCACGGGGTGACGATCCCGCCGCAGGCCATCCGCGCGGCGGTGGAACTCAGCGTGCGGTATCTGCCGGGGCGGTACCTGCCCGACAAGGCCATCGATCTGCTGGACGAGGCCGCGGCGGCGGCCCGCATCGCCCGCGAGGGACAGCAGGACGCCGCGCCCCGCCCCGGGCTGACGCCCGCCGCCATCGCGCGGGTGGTCAGCAAGGCCAGCGGCGTTCCCGCCGAGCGGGTGGGGGAGGCCGAGCGCGCCCGGCTGGAGCAGCTGGAGGCCCGCCTGGCAGAGGAGGTTGTGGGGCAGCCCCGCGCGGTGGCCGCCGTGGCCGCCGCCATCCGCCGCAGCCGCGCCGGCCTGCGGGAATCGGGGCGGCCGATGGGCGCGCTGCTGTTTTTGGGGCCTACCGGCGTGGGCAAAACCCAGTTGGCCCGGGCGCTGGCCAAAAGCTGGTTCGGCAGCGAAAAATCCCTGCTTCGGTTCGATATGAGCGAATATATGGAGCAGCACACGGCGGCCAGGCTGCTGGGCGCCCCGCCGGGCTACATCGGCCACGACGAGGGCGGCCAGCTGACCGAGGCCGTCCGCCGCCGCCCCTACAGCGTGGTGCTGTTTGACGAGATCGAAAAAGCCCATCCCGATATCCAGAACATCCTGCTGCAGGTGCTGGAGGACGGTTGCCTGACCGATGCGCAGGGCCGCCGGGCGGATTTTTCCAACACGATTTTGCTGCTCACCTCAAACCTTGGGGCGCGCTGCCTGGCCGGGCAAACCGCGCCGGTGGGCTTTGGCGCTGCCGCCGAAGAGACGGGCCGCCGGGGAAAAAAGGCGCTGGAGGAAGCCCGGGCCTTTTTCCGGCCCGAACTGATGGGCCGCCTGGACGAGGTGGTTCTGTTTGACCCGCTCGGCCCCGACGCCCTGGCCGGGATCGCGGATAAAATGCTCTGCGAGCTGGAGGAGCGGGCCGCCGGGCAGGGCTATGCGCTGACCCACACGGCGGCGGTGCCCGCCGCATTGGCCGGGCGGGAAACGCCCGCCTACGGCGCGCGCGATCTGCGGCGAACCGTGCGGCGGGCCGTGGAACAGGCCCTGGCCGACCGGATTGCGGCGGGCGCGTGCCCCGGCGATGCCTTCACGGTGGATGTGGACCGCAAAGGCGCGGTGACGCTGCGGGCGGCCATGGCGGCCTGCGTTTAAAGCCGCCGCCCCAAAACGCGAACGGCAAACGGACCGTCAAAAACGCCCCCGGGCGGAAAGCGAAACGCTTTCCGCCCGGGGGCGTTTTGCCTGCCCTGCGCGCTTCCCGCCGGAAGGGGGCGCACTAAGCATCCTGCCGCGCGGGGAGACGGCGGCCCTCCCACAGTACATAGGCGAGGGTGTACGCGGCCATGATGCCGGACACGGCCGGGGCGATGCGGCCCAGCATGCCAAGGTCGGCCGCATACCGGCCGCCGAACCAGGCCACCAGCGGGATGCGCAGGCAGAGCGCGCCAAAGCTGCAGCTTGCCATCGTCCACACGGTTTTGCCCCGCCCGTTCAGATAGCCGTTGAGGCAGAACACCAGCGCAACAAACAGATAATCGTAGCTGCAGGCCCGGAAGTAGGGGATGCCCGCCGCGATGACGGCGGCATCCGCGGTAAACAGCCCGATCATCCCGGCGGGGTTTACCTGCGCCCACGCCCAAAAGCAGAGCGCCGCGCCCAGCGCAAACCCCGTGGCGCACCAGAGCGATTGCCTGGCCCGCCGGTGCTGCCCGGCGCCCGTGTTCTGGGCCGTGATGGCGGCCAGCGCGTTGGCCAGCGAGGTGGCCGAGAGCATGGCGAACACATCGTACCTGCTGCCGATGCCCACCACCGAGGCCGCCGCCACGCCGCCCCGGTTCATCACGGCGGTCAGGTACAAAAAGGAGACGCGCACCATCAGCTCCTGAAAGGAGATCGGCACGCCCACCCGCGCCAGTTCTGCGGCCAGCGGCCAGCTGACCCGGAAGCTGGCCGGGCGAAAGTCAAACAGAAAATCGCGCCGCTTCAGGTAGACGATGCCGCACGCCATGCTCAGCGCCTGGGAAAGCACCGTCGCCAGCGCGGCGCCGCCCACCCCCAGGCCAAGGCCGCCCACCAGGGCAAAATCCAGCGCCACGTTGGCCGCGCAGGCCACGCCCACAAACAGCAGCGGCCGGGTGGAATCCCCGCAGCCGCGCAAAACGGCGCTGAGAGCGTTGTACCCGCAGATGAAAAGGTTGCCCCAGCAGCACACGGCCACATACCGCATGGCGGGGGCAAAGCTCTCGGCGGGGGTGTTCAGCAGCCGTAGCAGGGGGGCCTCCCACCGGAGCATCAGCCCGGTCAGCAGAACGGCCGCCGCCGCAAACGCGGTCAGGCTGGTGCCGATCACCCGGCGCAGGGCATCGTAGTCCCGGCGCCCCGTGTAGGTGCCTACCAGAATCGTGCTGCCCAGCGTCAGCCCGGTCATCAGGCTGGTCACGATCTGGGTGACCTGGGTGCCGGTGGAAACGGCGGCCACCTCGGCGGCGCCGCAGTAGCGCCCCACCACAAACAGATCCACCGCCCCGTACAGGGATTGCAGAACGTTGGCCAGCAAAAAGGGAATGGCAAACCGCGCCAGCGTCCCCGCCACGGGGCCGCCGGTCAAATCTTTGGGGGAGGCTTTTGCCTGGGGCATGGGGCCGCCGCCTTTCCGCCGGATTTCCGGCAAAATTTGAAACTGCGCAAAATATGTGCTATACTAAACAAAACGGCCCGCTGATCCGCTGCAAAATTGCGCGGGCCGTGAAAGTGCGAGGGTACTTTTGCTATGGTACAGGAGCCTGCTGAATCCCTTCCGGCGGAGTTTTCCGTTGAACTGCGGCATTGCGCTTCCGGCTGCGAGTGGCACTGCTTTCACTGCCGGCGGCAGTACGCGCTGGCCTACGCGGTGGAGGGCACCCGCCGCTGCCTGATCCGGGACGCCGCGTATGAGGTCGGCGCCGGGGATGTTGCGCTGATCGGGGAGGAACAGTTTTACAAGATCGGCGCGGCCGAGGAAGCCGCCAGCCAGGTGCTGGTCACCTTCAGCGCCGCATTCTTGAGCCAGGTGCAGCAGGCCGTGCCGGGCGTGCCGCTCACCGCGCTGTTTGAAGCGCAAAATCCGCGTCTGCTCACCTGCCTGGACGATGCGCAGCTGCAGCGCGTGCAGGAGCTGTTCGGCTGGCTGCTGGACAGCCGGGACGACGCCGGGCCCCAAAAGTCTGCGATGCAAAAGCTGCTGCTGGGCGCCTTGCTGCTCTATCTCGGCGAGCTTTGCCGCCGCCAGGGCCGCGAAAGCCCCGGCGGCGCCCGCCCGCCCAACCGGACCGTGGAGCAGATCCAAAGCTATGTGGTGGCCCACTATGCCGAAAAACTGACCCTGACGGATATCGCCGCGCGCTTTTACATCAGCCCCTACTATCTGAGCCGCCTGTTCAAGCGCACGATTCATCTTAGCCTGATCGAATACATCAACGGCGTGCGGATACGGGAAGCCCAAAGACGGATGGAGGCTTCCGCCCAGTCGGTGTCTGCCGTGGCGCGGGAAACCGGCTTTTTGACGACCGCGCATTTCCGCCGTGTGTTCAAGGAGGCGACAGGGCTTTCGCCCCAGCAGTACCGCCAGCGATACCACCAAAGCCAGACCGAAGAAAAAGAAAAAGAAAAATAAAAAAGACTCCGCAAAAAGCGAAAAAACGCCGCGTCCCGCCCCGGCGGAGCGCAGCGGCAGGGCATTTCATTAAAGCGAACCGGCGGCAGCCCCGCGTCCCCACCCCGCAGGGGCCGGACGCGGGGCTGCCGCCGGTTTTTTACGGCTGGGCCGCCTGCCCGCCGTCCGCCCCGGCGCGGGCCAGAAAAGCGCGGTACTCCCGGTACCAGCACTGGGGGCAAAGGCTTTGGTATTCCACGTTGTCCACGGTGTCGATGGCCACCTGCGCGCCCTCAAACACAAATTGCCCGTTGACCTTGCGCCCGTTGCAGATGGCCTTGCGGCCGCAGGCACAGATGGTTTTCATTTCCTCGATCGTGTGGGCAAGCTCCAGCAGGCGGGTGGAACCCGGAAAGCCGCGCAGCATAAAATCCGCCCGCAGCCCGTAACAGATGACGGGAATGCCCAGATCCACCGTCACCCGGAAAAGCTGCTCGGCCTGCGCGGGGGTAAAAAACTGGCTTTCATCGCACAGCACGCAGGCAGGCGCGCCCCGGGCCGCGGCATCGGCGTCCACCAGCGCAAAAACGTCCATGGCGGGAAAGACAAGGGCGTCCACCGTGCAGCGTACGCCCAGGCGGGAGATGATGGCATCCCGGCCCTTGGTATCGATGGCGGGCTTTAAGATCAGCACCCGCATCCCGCGCTCCTTGTAGTTGAAGGCCACCTGGATCAGCGCGGTCGTCTTGCCGCTGTTCATGGCGCCGTACCGAAAATACAATTTTGCCATATTGCCCTCCGTATCGTTTGGCTCCGGCGTAATCCGCCAACGCTATCTTATCCCGCCGCCGCGCAAAAAGCAAGCCCGTGCCGTTCGTTTTGCACACAGAACCGAACGGCGCGGGCTTTTTCTGTTTTGGCGTCCGTGACAGTTTAAATAAGGAAACTCATTCGTTTCGCATCCGGTATCCCAGGCTCATCAGGCTGTCGCCAAGGTGGACGTTTTCCACCGTCACGTCCGGGTGTTCCACCGACAGGTCAAAGTGGCTGAAATTCCAAAAGCCGTGAATGCCCAGCGCCACCAGCTCGTCGGAAAGCTCGCACGCGGCCTGGCGGGGGATGCAAAGCACCGCCACGGCGGGCTTGTATTTCTGGCAAAAGCTCTCCAGCTCGCTCAGGGGCCGGATCGTCACGCCGTCCGAAATTTCTCTGCCCACCAGCGCGGGGTTGACGTCAAACGCGCCGATCAGCCGGTAGCCGTTTGTGTCGCGGGTGATGAAGCTGGACACCGCGCTGCCCAGCCGCCCCGCGCCGATCAGCACCGTAGGCAGCAGCTCGCCGTCGCCGAACAGCAGATTGCCGATCTCGCTGAGCAGCACATCCACCTTGTAGCCGATGCCCTGCTGGCCAAACCCGCCGAAGCAGTTGAAATCCTGCCGCACCTGGCTGGCGGTCGTGCCCATCAGCCGGGCCAGCTCGCTGGAAGAAACCTTGTTTTGCCCGTCTTTTTGCAGATTTTTGAGATACCGATAGTATTTTGGCAGCCGCTTGATCACCGGCAGTGATACTTTACCGTGTACCGACATGGCAGAATCCCCACAATCTTTATTCATTTGAAGAATGAACCCGGCCCAAGGCCGGAACTGCACACCCCGAAGGATACCACACCAAGAATATCCTTGTATGATGCAGTATAATACAAATGCCCAAGCCTTGTCAATTTTTTGTCTAACTTTTTATTGCATATGGCAAAAAGATCCCGCAAAATTGGGTATACTGCCAGAGAACGGAGGGATATCCCATGCAAAATAAAAAACCAAGACCGAAAAACGCAAAAATCCGGGAGGATCGTGACGAAAGTGCGGAAAATCGGCGCCTTAAACACGACCTGATCGTGGACGGGGGGATCGTGGAGGCGACCGGGGGGCGCTGCGCCATCCACTGCCTGACGGTCATCGGAACCATTGAAGGCCACACCCTGGCCTCCGAAACCCAAAAGACCACCAAGTACGAGCATGTGATCCCACAGTTGGTGGACATCGAGGAGGACCCCGCCATCGAGGGGCTGCTGGTCGTTCTGAACACGGTTGGCGGCGACGTGGAGGCGGGGCTGGCCCTGGCCGAGCTGATCGCCGGGGTAAGCAAGCCCAGCGCCACGCTGGTGCTGGGCGGCGGCCACTCGATCGGCATCCCGCTGGCGGTGTCGGCGCGGCGCAGCTTTATCGTGCCCACGGCCACCATGACGGTTCACCCGGTGCGGCATTCGGGCATGGTGCTGGGGGTGCCCCAGACCCTTCGCTACTTTGAGCAGATGCAGGAGCGGATCGTGGGGTTTGTGGCGGGGCACTCTCATATTTCGGCAGGGCGGTTCACCAGCCTGATGCACAACACCGGGGAGCTGGTGATGGATATGGGCACCGTGCTGGCCGGGCCGCAGGCTGTGGAGGAGGGGCTGATCGACCAGCTGGGCGGCCTGTCGGACGCGCTGCGCTACCTGTACGCCGAGATCGGGAAGGAACGCTGAACCCTGCCGCGCGCGCCGCGGCTGCGGAAGAACCGATGGCAGGTTATGGCAAAAATCTATGGCGAAGACCCAAAATTCCGGCGCGTTTTGGTTTTACAACGCGGGCGTTTCGTGCTAAAATAATAATCTATGGGAACTTTACCGCCGGCCTTGAGGCCGGCGGCGGGGGTCTACAGCCCCCTTACATAATTTTGGTGGCCCCCGGCGAATGGGACGGAAAAGGCAGACTGGCAAACTAAGGAGTACATGCGCAATGGCAAATTCTCGGTCCGGCAAATCGAATCCGGCAAAAAAATCGGCGGCGCGCGCGCCCGCAAAGGGCAAAAGCGCAAGCCGCGGCAATTCCAAAAAGCAGCCGCAAAAACCCGTATCCCGCCGCGCCCAGCGCAGGCAGGAGCGCAGCAGCGTGATGGGCAGCATCCCGCTGGCGGGCCTTGGGCTTTTAATGGTGGCCATGGTACTGGTGCCCGGGCAAAGCGCCTGGAGCATCGTGCGGGGCTGCCTGTTCGGCGTGTTCGGCGTTGTGACCTACTTTGTGGGGCCGCTGCTGCTGTACATGGCCTACCTGCTGGCCTCGGGCTATTATATCCGCAAATTTGCGGCAAAAACGCTGCTTCTGGCCCTGATGACGGCCAGCGTGCCGGTGGTGTTCTCGGAATTCCGCATCGGCGATTCCACTTTTGTGCAGGTTGTCAAGATGCTGTTCACCTGGGGGCAAACCCACTTTTGGGCGGGCGGCGTGTTCGGCGGCGCCGTGGGGGCGGGTCTGCTGGCGCTGTGCGGACGCCCCGCGGCCAATATTTTAATGATCTTGCTGTTCCTGGTGGGGGTCATGGTCTTTTTTGCCGTCACGCCCCTCGATGTGGTGCAGTTTTCCGCCTACCAGCTGCAAAAACACCGGCAGGCCCAGGCCGCCCGTGCAGAGGAGGCCACTGCCTACGATACCCGGCTTTTCAACCAGCAGCCCGAGGAGGAGCCGATCGAAAACCTGACCGATACGCTGCCGGCCAAGCCGGGCCGCCGGGCCTTCGATGTGGAGCCTTATCTGGAAAAGGACAAGAACGCGGCCGCGGGGGCGGTTCCGCCTGCCGCGGCGGGCAGCGCCGCGCCCAGGACGCCGTCTGTGCCGCCGCGCGCGGATTTTGATGTCGATCTTGGCCCCAACACCGCCGATCTTGCGCTGAAAAAGGCGCTGGAGCATGACCCGCTGGCGCCGGTCGTGATCGGCCCCGGCGGCACGTTTGGACTGGACCCGCTTGAGCAGGTCAACCGCCGCCGTCCCGCGCCCGCGCCGGATCCCGTGTCCGAAGCGCCTGTGCAGCCGGAGGAAAATTTTGAATTGCAGCTGACGCCCGCGCCCGTGCAGCCCGCAGCGGAAACCGCCGCGCCCGCCGCGCCGGGCCCGGCCGCGGACGAACTGACGAGCGCCGACCCTGACCTCACGGCGCTGATCCGCAAGGCGATGGGGACAGCGGGCGGGGAACCGGACGCCGTACCCGGCGAGACGGTTCTGGAGCTGCCTGAGGAGGAACCTGATTTCGCCACGCCGCTGACCCCGGCTGCCGCGCCCGAAGTTTTGCCCGAGCCGCAGGCCGCCGCCGCGGCGCCCGCCGCCATCCCAACGCTGGGCGGCAGCTTTGACGTTGCCTCCGCGGCCTGGAACGCGGGCATCCCGATGACCGAGATCCTGGCGGGGCAGGTGCCTGTGCCGATGCCGGGCGCGCAGCCCGCCCGGACGGCGCAG